>DDIU01000022.1:0-86975 GCA_002338655.1 Flammeovirgaceae bacterium UBA1842
TAAAAGAAGGGGGTAGCGAGCATAGCTTTGGTATTCACGTAGCTCAATTGGCTGGAATGCCCAACAAAGTGGTAATCCGGGCCAATGAGATTATGCACTTTTTGGAGAAGGACAAACAAAAAAACAATACTGGAAAAAGGCTGAAAGAAGATCTTCCCAAGGCCAATTTTCAAATGAATCTTTTTGAGGCAGACCCTAAGTTTAAAGCGGTAATGGCCATGATGGAAGCTTTAGATATCAATACCATTTCCCCTGTGGAAGCATTGTTAAAGCTGAATGAGATCAAAGGGGTTTTAAAAGAATAATCATATCATTTTCCCCTCATACTCATAAATAGAAAAAAAATCTTAAATTGTTAGTTTATGTACAACTACAATTTTATTGATTTTGAAATACTACCTTTTAGCCCTATCATTCCTACTAACACAATCCATATTTTCGCAGGAAATTGAGGATCAACAACGATTCGTAATTGATTCATTGAATAAAATTGGGCTAGATTATTCTATAAGCGATATTTCTAAATCTGATTCTATACTGAAGTCAACCCTAAAGGATGCACGTAATCTTAAATATGATTATGGGATAGCAATGGCATTAAACAATCGAGGGGAAATGTTCTTACATTCAGGAAAATATGATTCTAGTTTGGTTCTTGTAGAAAAGGCCATAATTATTCGTGATAAAATTAATGACCTTAAAGGACTTGGAGATTCGTATACTATAATTGGCGAAGTTCATAGGATTCAGGGCGATTATGAAAAAGCCACAGAAAATTATATAAAAGCATTAAGGTTTGCTGAAGATGCTAATGACAAACAAGGACTTGCTAGGCTTAAGGTTGATATTGGTTTGGTGTATGTAGCACAAAATAAATATAAGGAAGCAAGAGTGAATTTTACCAAGGCCGCAGAGGAGCTAAGAGAACTTGGATCTATAAATCATGTCGCAGATTGTTATAATAATTTAGCCATGGTCTGCTATTATGAAGACAAATACAATGAAGCAGCGGATTGGTTGAAAAAAGCACTTGTTATTTATGTAGAAAATAACAATGTGAAGGGGCAAGCAATTAATTCAACGAATATTGGCGCTACTTATTCAGAAACAGGAAAGTATGATGAAGCCGAGAAGTATTTTCTGAAAGGATTGGCACTTTTTAGGCAGTTAAAAAATGAAGTATATGAAACAACGATTCTATTGAATTTGGGTGATTTGTATCGAAAGAAAAAAGAGTTTATTCAAGCTGAAAAATATTTGAAACTAAGTCTAGAAAAGGCGATTTCATTAAAGAACAGAGAACACAAAAAATTTGCATATTCCTATTTAGCTGCCGTGTATGAAGAAACCTTCGAATATAAAAAATCGATTGAATACCTAACTTTATACAATAACATAAAAGACAGCATTATTAATGATATAAATACAAAGTCAATATCAGAATTAGAGGCAAAATATCAAAGTGAAGCTAAACAGAGAGCGTTGGATGAGCAAGAGAAAGAGATAGCACTTGCTGCAGCTGAATCAAACAAACAAAAAATTATCATATGGGCGGTGTCCATTGGTTTACTTTTGATTATTGTTTTTTCTTTCATCATCTGGAATAGACTGCGTATCAGTAACACCCAAAAACAGATCATTCAAACCAAGAATACTGAAAACGAACTGCTCCTAGGTGAGATCCATCACCGGGTAAAAAACAATCTGCAGGTGATCTCTAGCCTACTAAGTTTGCAAGAGCGAAATACTACCGACAAAACCACGAAGGCAGCCATATTGGATGGAAAGGAGCGGGTACAATCGATGGGATTAATCCATAATATGCTCTATCAACAAAATAATTTTTCCGGGATTAATATGAGTGAATATATCGAAAAACTGATAGCAGGGCTATTAGACTCATTCGGAAAAAAACCAGAAGACTTTGAGTTGAAGTATGATATCAAAAATATAAATCTGGATGTTGATACCGCTATACCGTTAGGCCTGATAATCAATGAGCTGGTTGTCAACGCATTAAAGCACGCTTATTCAGCCACCAAAGAGCCTAAAATTAATGTAGGGCTTAAAGAAATCAATAATCAACTCGTGCTGGAAGTTGAAGATAATGGAACAGGGGAAGTGGTGGATGTACAGTCATCAGAATCTTTTGGGATGAAACTGGTCAACTCCTTGTCCAGGCAGTTAAGGGGGACTATTGATATAGAGCAACGGGGCGGCTTATGCTTTAAGATTGCTATCAACGATTATAAACTAATTCCTTAATCCAATGAAGGTGCTAATAGTAGAAGATGAAGTGTTGGTGGCCGAGGATTTAGCCGCTGATTTAAAAGAAATGGGTTTTGATGTCGCTGATATAGCTATTTCTGACGAAGAGTGCTTTGCTTTATTTGAAAAGGAACAGCCAGATGTAATTCTGATGGACATCAGAATAAAAGGGGAAATGAATGGAATTGAAGTGGCAAAAAAACTAAAGGAAAAAACATCTACACCCATTATTTATCTGACTTCCAATACCGATCCCATTACAATGAAGCAGGCCATAGAAAGTCATCCCCAATCTTTTATTTCTAAACCATATAACAAGAAGGACCTAAAAGCCGCTATAGAAATTGCGTTTATCCATTATAATCAAAAGGAATTGGAAAGTGCCATTAAGGACAAACCACTTCAAACTTCTGTTTTTGTAAAACATGGTGAATTCTACCAGCGAGTAGAGTTAAATGAAATTTTATACATTGAAGCGGCTGGCAGTTACAGTACGGTGGTCACTGAGCAAAAGTCATATATACTTTCTACGAACCTTCGCAACTTTGAAAGCAAAGTGGAAAATTCTAATTTCATAAGAATCCATAGGTCATACATTGTCAACATATCTAAGATTGAAGGTTATACCCAGAACTCGGTAATTATTAACCAAAAGGAACTTCCGATAAGCCCCTCATATCGGGAAGATGTTATTAAACTGTTCAACAAAATTTAAGGTATTATTCCTTTAGTTCGTGTATTTCTTATTCATTGAAATAGAAGTAATAAAAAAGGGGTTGAATGTACATTCAACCCCTTTCTGTATATAAACCAATAGTTTATGGCAATTTAATATCACCACCGGTATTGTTAGTATAGGTATTAGTAGTACTAGATGTGACAGGATCATATTTACCTAGAAACACTTGAACTCCGTACCCCGCGCTGTTGCTTACAGTATTATTTTCAAACGAATAATTTGTCTGAGGGTATGCCGCAAATTCTGAACTGGAATTAAATAATACATTCGTTTTTTCACCGCCAGACAAGGCATTTTCACCACCATTATTGATAGTGCAATAGGACATTTTATAGGTGCCAAGGAGGTTTATCCCATTCCAAGAACCTGGAGCATTGTTTTCCCCTTCAAATACTATGGGGTCAGCAACCGTGCCTTCGGCTATAATCCCGGTATTTACGGTTAATGTTGTTCCTGATTGAAATTTAATATGAACCCCAGGACTAAGGGTTAACTGACTCGAAGTCACTGTGAGGTTCTCCGTCACTAAATATGCAACGCCATCTCCTAGATCGATCCAAGGTGAGGATACATTGTTAGTAGAAGGCCTCAATGCTATGGGGGTATTACTTGACCATGTATTACCAGTCTTGATGATACTGCCTACCATCCCAAAAGGAAGGCTAACATCATTGTTTGTAGTGTTGGTAAATGTAGTCCCAGACACTTCTGCATTACTCGTCTGAGAGTCTAAATACACTCCATATCCTTCACTATTAGTGATTTCACAATTTTTAACCTGTACCGCAGTGGAGAAAGCACCATAAACTGCTGCTTTTTCGGTAGTAGTGAAACTGCCAGTATCGTGTGTTGCACTTCCTGCCCCTGTAATTGTTACATCATTGAGCAATGCATTGACAGAAGCTGCTATTCCTTTCCAGCTCGCCCCATTCAACCCTTCGATGGTGGTACTGTTGATACTCATCTCGGTGCCAACTATTCCTGCTCCTTCCTTCATGTAGATGGTAGCGGAACTTGTAGATATTGGTGAGCCTGCTGTGAAGTCGCCATCAATTAAATACTTGCGATTAGAAAAGAGAAATGTGCCAGTAACACTACCTTCCGTTACACCTGCTCCGCTGGTAGTAAGATGGATGTATTCATTTCCAGTTACCTCCTGAATATTATTCATTTTAGGCAGGTATCCAATTGGGGCTTTAACCGGAATTTTCCCATCAATTGTAGCAACTCCAGCAGATATGTCCCAATTACTTGAAGTAGTAGGTGTGAGCACCATACCCAAATCACTTATTGTATTGGTGATAATCATGTAGGCACTCAAGTAGAGATTTCCACTGTTGGTAAAGGTGATGGCCGCAGCCTCCTGTCCAGAAAAAGCCGCACTTCCTGCCTTGTCAATTGTTAAGGAATTAACATTTCCATTAATGACACCACCATCAACCAACAGACCTTTCCAGCCAGCTGCACTAGCTTGTAATAATATAGTAGAATTAATGTTAAAAGATCCGTTAACAATAATGCCAGCCCCATCAGCAATGGAGATCGTTACATCTTGGCCACTCTCTACGTTTAGTGTTTTACCGGCTGGTATGGTGAAGTCCGCATTAATTAAATAATCAGGCCCTCCAAAATTGCCATCAATATCTTTCAAATTGAGTTCATCTCCAGTAAAAGAACTGGCATCCAAGACCAAAGCACCAGTCACGGTGATTTGAACCGTAGCCTCATCAAATTGTCCATTAGAAGTAATGCGCAGTGTGAATGTGTATATATTATTTTTTTCAGGTGTAAAAGTGACAATAGCTTCACTTATACTTGATAGGTTTATGGACTCACTTCCGTTATAGATCCATTCATAACTAAATCCTTCTGGTCCTGTAGATGCGGAACCGTCCAAGGTGACTTCTGTAAAGGGGGCTACGGTTTGGTTCGCCCCTGCATCAGCTACTAAAGTGTTTGCGATAGGTTGAAATATATCTTCTGGGCTGCTACAGCCAAAAAGCACACTTAAGAAAGTAAGTGTATAAATAAAACTTTTGATGTTCATAATTGATAATAAATTTAGTTTAATCTAACAATCCATAAATTGACAAAAATTCAGACGATTAAAATATGATATTTGTCAGTTGATCTTAATTATTTGTGAAAAGCAGGTTTTTTTTTGTGATGTGAGTGGCCTCAATTTGTAAAAACCCCATTATCAAATGGTTTTTCAAATTATTGATATTGAACATTTAGGAGCTACTTCCAATATATTCTTAACTTTGTACCGCACTAAAAATCAGTGGCATGGCAGAATCAGTAACATTAGAAAATCGAAGAAAGCCTATTATAAAGCAGGAAATTGCTTTTACTATAATCCACCTATTGCCCCTAGCAGCTATTTGGACAGGTGCTACATTGTTTGATTGGATGCTTTGTATTGCTCTGTATTTATTCCGGATGTTCTGGATAACCGGGGGCTATCACCGTTATTTTGCTCATAAATCTTATAAGACCTCAAGGTTCTTTCAATTTATCATCGCCTTCATGGCGCAGACTTCAGCTCAAAAAGGGGCACTGTGGTGGGCTGCGCATCACCGTCATCATCATCGCCACAGTGACACACCAAAAGATCCGCATTCGATGAAACTATATGGCTTTTGGTATTCACATGTGGGCTGGATAATAGGCCCTGATTATAAAGAAACTGACTACAAAACTATTGGTGACTTTGCTAAATACCCAGAACTGGTGTGGCTCAATAAGCATTATTTGGTTCCGCCAACAATTTTGGCCATAGTAGTAATGGCATTGGGCGGGTATTTCAATGGCGGGGACGTGATGCTAATGTTTACCCATCATGGGTTCTCTGCTTTATTTGTTGGATTTTTTCTTAGTACGGTAATTACCTATCACGGCACCTTTTCTATCAACTCCATAATGCACAAGTTTGGAAAACAACGGTATGTTACCGGTGACGAGTCCAAAAACAGCCTTTGGCTAGCGTTGTTAACACTGGGAGAAGGGTGGCATAACAACCATCATTATTATGAGAGTGCCTCCAGGCAAGGGTTTTTTTGGTGGGAGATTGATATCACCTATTATGGACTGAAGGTCCTAAGTTGGTTAGGTCTAATCTGGGATTTGAAGGGGGTTCCCAACCACATTAAGTATTCTAAAAATAAGGCTCACGCTAAAGAATTGGCCGCTGAGATGAAGAAAGAAGCTGCTTAAACCTTCGCAAAATCAGTTACTATTTAGTATCTTGCCAGATTAAGTATATTAATTACTATAGTTTGGGCATAAAAACGAAACACATACTGCTAATATGTACAGCATTTCTTTTACTGTACACTCCTACTCTAGCTCAGAATCTGACCAATAAAAACATTCCAGATGAAGTAGCTCTGGCAGCTGCTAAAGCTTTAAGTTTTTATCCTGAGTTGGATAATTATCAAATAGATTTTGTGTTCAAAAAAAGCTTGAATAACAGGGTAATGCAAGCTCAACCAAAGTTCAAAACACTATTGGCCAATAAGCAAAACCGTCAGTATCGGATTATGATGAGTAAAAACCTGTTGATGAAAGATACCACTATGATATTGGACCAACTTCCATTTGATATTTTGGTAGGATGGTTTGCTCATGAACTCGGCCACATCATGGACTACAAAGAACGGAGCTCGATTAATCTGGTAAGGTTTGGGTTTAACTACCTCACTTCCACCCCATTTTTAAAAAGATCGGAGCGGAAGGCGGATGCCTATGCCGTAAAGCATGGCCTGGGAGATCAATTGATTAAAACCAAAAATTACATTCTCCATAAGTCCAATTTCACTACTGCCTACAAAGCCAAAATTGAAGAACTCTACCCTTCTCCAGAAGATATTACCGCCTGGGCGGAAGAGTAAAACACCCATCATTTATAATTAAAAAGTGACTTAATCACTTAGTCTTCGTCACAATAGAATTACGCTATTCTTTGTTGATGAAAAAGTGCTTACAATTTGCTATTGTATTATTTTCTTCACCTGTCTTTTCGCAATTGCTGTATCCGGAAAGTTATGCCATCATACTTGATACCACTCGACATTTCAAAGGATCAATATCCCCCTCCTTTGAAATTAAAACACCAAAAGAAACCTATATAGAAATTAACAATACTGCTGATTTCGCCTATCGGTTTAAAAATTATAGTATTATTCTAGCCAATAAATTTGAACTCACTAAAAATGGATCTGAAACTATCCTTAGTGGTGGCTTTGTTTATCTCAAATTAAAAGCATTTTTTGATGCGCCATGGGTTCTTGAGCACTATGGGCAATACCAATGGGCGGATGCTCGGGGTCTTCAACAAAAATATGCCGTGGGGAGTAATTTGCGATACAAAATATACAAGAAACCAATTTGTGGGTATAGGCCCATTTTATGAACGTGAAGAATGGAATAATGATGGCGTACCCGATGATCGACTGCCTTCTGACATGAGAAAGATTGCAAAGGATTTAATCAAGCTCAATTTCTATATAAGTGCCAAACAAACGATATCGGAGAAGTTGAAACTGGAGGGTGCTTTTTATTACCAAGATGCATTTGAAAATCTGTTTGAAGCCTATAGAATAGGTGCTAGTGCCGGATCTTCCTATCAGATTACAGAACATGTAGCATTTGGTGTTCAATATAGAATGCTCTATGATGATAGACCTGTTGTCCCTGTTGATAAGATATGGTATAACACTTACACGGAATTGCAGGTTACTTTTTGAAGTATTGAGCTTTTCGGATTTGCTCTAACTTTGGGTTTAGTACTTAACCCTTATTATTTTTTGATTGCACTGATAAAAATCCATACAATAAACAGGAATTGCAAGGGGATTCTAAACCACAAATAAATAAGACCATTTCCATCAAATGTTCCTTTTTGGTAATTCACATTATGCATAGAAGCATATATATTGGCAGGTAACATTAGCAGGAGAAAAACAATAAGGGCCCATCCTGATATGGTTTGAAATTTAGGAATTAGTAAACCTAATGCTAATAGTATTTCAAATATTCCAGTTAGGTAAACTACACTTTCCTTAAGAGGAATAAATTCAGGTATCATCATTGACATTCCTTTTGTAAAGGCAAAATGTCCAATAGCTGTAAAAAGAAGCATTATTGACATTGCAATTCTTGCAGATAAGGCAACATCATACTTTTTTCTAGGGATCTTAATTACGAAAATCGAGATTGCAAAACTTAATATAAGTACAATTAGTGGCTTCATGATTTTTTAGATTATTGAAATACAAATTTCAGAAAACACCTAGATGAAAACCATGAACCCAAGTTAAGTAATGCGGCTTCTTATTCTGCTCAATGCTTGTGGGGTAACGCCAATGTAGGAGGCAATATATTTTAATGGAATTTGCTGGAGTAACTTTGGACGGTCAGAGAATAAGTCTAAATATCGTTCTTCTGCTGTTTTACTTAATAGGGAAAGTTCTCGTTTTGATTTTATTAGGAACATATTTTCGGCCATTTTACGTCCGATAATATTTCCGCTGTTTGTCCTTGCATAGACCTCTTGCAAGTCTTTGCGGGAAATTTTCCACAGCGTGGTTTCCGTCAAAGTTTCAATTTGGTATTCAGAAGGGAATTGAGTTAAAAATGAATCATAACCTGTGACGAATTCATTTTCGAATAAGAAACCAAACGTTAAATCGGATTCTTCTCTAGGAACATAAAGTCTAACTAACCCTTTTGTTATAAATGATAAATGGTTTTCAACCTCTCCAAATTTTAATAAAACAGAATGTTTTTTAAGTTTTACCTCTTGCAATTTTGAGGAAAAAAACTGCCAATCAGAATCGTTAATTGGAGTGATATTTTCAATAAACTTTCTGATTTCGTTCATTCGGGATGTATTGTGTGCTTGTCCAAGATTATTTTATATTAATTACTATTTGGTTTTAAAACAAAAAACCCCTGAGAATCTTCCGATTAACAGGGGTTTATGTACCCGGAGCGGGACTTGAACCCGCACGACCGCAATGGTCACAGGATTTTAAGTCCTGCGTGTCTACCAATTCCACCATCCGGGCATCAAAAAGAAAGCCACGCTAGCGTGGCCAATTTTTTTGAGCGGGAGACGGGGTTCGAACCCGCGACCTCAACCTTGGCAAGGTTGCGCTCTACCAGCTGAGCTACTCTCGCTTATAATGCTTACTCAAAGGCGTTTCCTTCAAGTGGGTGCAAATTTAAGTAAGCCTTTCAAATATGCAATACGTTTTCTAATTAAAATGAACAAAAATATCAATTACATTCGTTCAAGTCATGATCTAAGGTGTTGATTTAGGAGGGTGATTGACTTAATTTAGTAACCATGTATGCCATTGTTGATATAGAAACCACTGGGGGATTTGCCGGTAAAAGCAAAATCACCGAAATCGCAGTGGTGATCCATGATGGAAACAAAGTCATTGACTCCTATGAAACTCTTCTCAATCCGCAGCAAATAATCCCTAGATATATCACTGGTTTAACGGGAATCTCCCAAAATATGGTGGAGGATGCGCCCCAATTTTCAGCTATTGCAGAAAAACTCCACCACCTGCTGAAAGACAAAGTGTTTGTGGCACACAATGTTCATTTCGACTATTCATTTATAAAAAAGGCCTTTGAAGATGAAGGATACCACTTCAGCACCAAAAAATTATGTACCGTAAGGCTTAGCCGCCAAATATTGCCAGGGCATCGATCGTATAGTCTGGGAAATCTTTGTGAGTCGCTAAATATCCAGATTGAAAATAGACATAGGGCGGGGGGCGATGCACAGGCAACGGCCATATTATTTGGAATGTTGCTTAAGGCGAACCCAGTATCTGTGAAGGATGCACTTAAACATAACTCAAAAGAAACTACTTTGCCCCCACATTTGCCTAAGGAAGAATATCTATCCTTACCGGAATATCCAGGGGTATATTATTTTCAAGATGCTCAGGGCGAGGTTATTTATGTAGGCAAAGCCATTAACATTAAAAAAAGGATAACAAGTCACTTTTCAGGTACTGCGAAAGATTATCGAAACCAGGGAATCCGTAACGAAGTACATCACATCAATTATGAGCTTACAGGCAATGAACTTGTCGCCCTAGTGCTGGAATCTCAAGAGATCAAACGGCTTTGGCCAAAGTATAACCGTTCGCAAAAACACGTTGGGACACAATGGGGTATCTACCAATACGAAGACCGCCATGGATACATTCGTTTCAATGTAAGTAAAGTGGTGAAGGGGGTGAAGCCGTTGATCAATTTTAATAGCCATGCCGATGCTTTTCATTACACCATGAAAAAAGTACGGGAGTTTACCCTTTGCCCAAAACTATCAGGGATTCAAAAATCGGATGGGGCTTGTTTTGATGTGAAAATGGGTACCTGCAAAGGAGCCTGCGAACAAGCAGAAGAAGTAGCAGATTACAACGCCAGAATAACAGAAGCCATTCACTCCTTTTATGATGAAGACCGTACTTATGCCATCATTGGAGATGGACGCAATGAAGATGAAAGTTCGTTGATTCTGGTAGAAAAAGGGGCTTACCATGGCTTTGGTTTTTGTGATAAGGAAGCCCCTATTTCGAATCTAGACGATGCTAAATTATTGATTGATACCTATAAGCCCACAGTTGAAATTGCGCATTATATCCAGAGTTATATCAATAGTCCGCAGGCTGAGATTATTGAGCTAAACTAGGGTTGTCACTCTGAATTAGTGGTTGTCACTCTGAGCCTGACTACCGGCAAGGCAGGCCTGTCGAAGAGTAAGACAACTTCCTACTATCTAACTTAGTTAGAACTCCATTCCGTAATGCAATGGAGGTATCCTCATCTCAATGTAAGTGATATGGGCTTTTGGTAAAGATGCCTACGGCATGATTTGCTAATTTAAAGAACAGCGTATTACTTTTTAACACTTTATGAATTTAATGGTCATTCCGCAATGCAATGGAGGAATTTTCACCAAAATGAAAGAGATATGTGTTAGTGGCAAATATGCCTACGGCATGACTTGCAAGAGGGTACTTTAAAATGCAATGAACGAATATCAACCTTGAAAACAGCGGTTCTTGAGGATGTATTCAGACCCTACCACTTCCTATAGGATACAAAGTCTCTACTCTATCGCTTTGAAATACTTCATAAGTATCAATATCCATCATCGATAATTTTTCGCCCCAGCCAGCTCCGGTGTCCATCATCCACACTTCACAAAATTTTGTGGGTTGCTCATGGCCATAGCGGTGAATGGGTGTATGCCCGATAAAAACCTCATTGTACTTGGTTAATCGTTGCCCCAATTCATTTTGCCTGATGGCCATTTGGGCAAAAGATCGATCCCAAAGTAAAACCGAAGCATCCTGATCCTTGACGGGATAATTGGGATAAAGCCCTGCATGTACAAAGAGCCTATTGTCCATTTCATAATATAAAGAGGCATTTTTCAATAATTGCAAATGGCTTGCTGGCATGCCATCGGGATAACTATTTATTGTATTCTGACCTCCAAATTCGAGCCATGCTGCTTCTGGTTCAAGCCCCTCAGCCCATTCCAGTGTCCAGTAATCGTGATTACCCAGTAGGATCACTTTGTTCTTGAGGGTCAATAATGTCTCAAAGCAACCTTTCGTTTCTGGCCAACCATCACTAACGTCTCCGAGTACAATAAGTAAATCCTGATTTTTATCAAAATCACTTCGTTGCAAGCACTGAACCAATGCCTTGTTTGCACCATGTATATCACCGATCACAAATCTTCGCATATTGACTTCAATAATGGGTCTTTGAATATATTAATCTAAATAATACCCTTATCAAACACTACCTTTGGTTAATTAATGTTAAATCTTAGCCCATTGTTAAAAGGGAATTGCCCTTTATCAAATAATTGAGCCTAATTTTTTATTATTGCCGTAATTTTACATCAATATAAGGCTGGCCTACGTTAGGCTTTATTGGAAAGAATAAAATACACATGGAAGAAACAGCAGTCATTGAGAAGAGGAAAGATCATCAGGAAAAGATAAAACAGGTTTTTGATGAGATGGGGAAAGTAGTTGTTGGCCAACAAGCGTTGATCAATAGGCTATTAATAGGATTGTTTACACAAAGCCACATATTGCTCGAAGGGGTACCTGGTATAGCAAAGACGCTGACAGTAAGTACGTTAGCACAAGTGCTTCATCTAGATTTTCAAAGAATACAGTTTACCCCGGATCTATTGCCAGCCGATTTGATCGGTACTATGATCTATAATCAGAAACAGGCCAATTTTGAGGTTAAAAAAGGACCGATTTTCTCAAACATCATTTTAGCCGATGAGATTAACCGTTCTCCTGCTAAAGTTCAGTCGGCTTTGTTGGAAGCCATGCAAGAAAAGCAGGTGACCATTGGTGAAACTACTTTTCAACTGGATAGACCATTTTTAGTATTGGCAACTCAAAACCCTGTAGATCAGGAAGGTACGTATCCGTTGCCAGAAGCTCAGGTAGATAGATTCATGATGAAAGTAAATGTGGATTACCCATCTAAGTCAGAGGAGCTTGAGGTGATGCGAAGGATATCTAATATGTCATTTGATTTTAAAGTGAATACGGTGCTCGAAAAGCAGGACATTTTCAACATAAGAAATGAGATCAATCAAACCACCATTTCAGAATCTTTGGAAAAATATATTATCGAGCTCGTTTATGCCACACGTGACCCTAGAGCATATAACCTCACTGATGAAGCTGAGTATATCCAGTTTGGCGTTTCACCAAGAGCATCAATCAATTTAAACCTGGCAGCAAAAGCAACAGCCTATTTTGAAGGCCGTGACTATGTGTTACCAGAGGACATTAAAGAAGTAGCAACCGATGTTATGGGCCATAGGATCATCCTTAATTATGAGGCCGAGGCTGATAACATTAAGACAAGTGATATTGTTAAGTCAATTCTTAACAAAGTGCCGATTAACAATTAAACAATAGGTATTTTGCATTTATTATATTCAAAGGCCTCTGCAAAGGGGCCTTTTTCTATTTTTTTAAGTTAGGCCGTAGCTTTAGTTATTATTTTTCATTATTCTGAACAATAAATGGCTGACCTCGTTTCCATCTAAATACTTACTAATAATTCTTCTATGTCGAAAACCATACTTATCACCGGAGGAACGGGTATGCTAGGTTCCCACCTAACCCAACTATTGCTATCTAATAACCATACTATAAAGTATCTTTCCAGAACTCCAGGAACAAAAAATGGAATACAATCTTATCAATGGGATGTAGTTACACAAACCATTGATGATCAGGCATTTGATAATGTGGATACTATCATCCATTTGGCTGGGGCAGGCATAGTTGATAAGAAATGGACACCAAAACGCAAAAAAGAGATTTTAGAAAGCCGGACTAAATCCGCTCAGTTGATTAAATCTACTTTGGAAAGAATTCCACACAATGTGGAGACCTTCATTTCCGCATCAGCCATCGGATATTATGGATGGGATACGGGTGGTGTTTGGAAAAAGGAAGAAAGCAGGTTTGGAGACGACTTTTTGGCCACGGTAACCAAAGCATGGGAAAGTGAGGCCGATGAAATTGAAAAATTAAACATTAGAGTGGCCAAAATACGGATTGGGGTTATTCTAAGTAAAAATGGTGGTGCCTTGCCTGAATTAATCAAACCTATCAAATTTGGGTTTGCAGCGGCATTAGGCAGTGGAGAGCAGTTCATGAGTTGGATTCATATTGAGGATTTATGTAGAATCTTTATTCATTTGATAGAAAACAAAGAGCTATCCGGTGTATTTAATGGTGTGGCGCCTAATCCAGAAACTAATGCTACTATGACAAAGCTGGCAGCCCGCGCATTAAACCGTCCCTATTTTTTACCCAACGTACCGGGTTTTATTCTTCGATTGATACTTGGTCAACGTGCATCGCTTGTTTTGGGAGGGAGTCGGGTGTCTTCTGAGAAAATAGAAGCACAAAATTTTAATTTTAACTTCTCTAATTTACAGCCAGCATTAGCGGATTTATTATCCTAAATCCATCCTAATTCGATAAGTTTACCAGAATAAAATTTTTTAGACGATGCAAGAGAAGAGAACAAAACTCGACAATATCAGGACTAAAGTTGACCTGAATGATGAAGAAAAGAAGATAATCCGGGCTTTCGAAGAGAAAGATTGGAATGAGATAAAAAGTTATGATTCCTGGGTAATATTTAAGGTAATGTCCGAGTTTGTAGGAGGCTTCGAAAAGCTGGCTAAGATTGGACCGTGTGTTTCCATTTTTGGTTCGGCCAGGACCAAGCCCGATCACAAATACTATAAAATGGCCGAAGAAATAGCGGCTAAACTAGTTCGACATGGCTATGGTGTAGTTACAGGTGGTGGCCCAGGTATTATGGAAGCGGGTAATAAGGGAGCCAAAGAACAAGGAGGAAAATCAGTTGGGCTCAATATTATCTTGCCCTTCGAGCAATCAGGTAATGAGTATATTGACCTGGACAAGTTGATCACTTTCGATTATTTCTTTGTTAGAAAAGTGATGTTCGTGAAGTACTCCCAAGGCTTTATTGTAATGCCAGGTGGGTTTGGTACGCTAGATGAGCTTTTTGAGGCAATCACACTAATTCAGACTAAGAAAATAGGCAAATTTCCAATTGTATTGGTAGGTAAAGATTACTGGGGAGGGCTGATAGATTGGATTAAAAGTACTATGCTCAAAGAAAAAAATATCAATGAGAAAGACTTGGATTTATTCAGGGTAGTGGAAAATGAAGTGGAAGCAGTAGACGTCATTGATGAGTTCTATGCAAAATATCTACTTTCACCGAATTTTTAATTGCTCCAACCGTTATTGGAGGACAAACCTGTCAGGTTTATTTTAAATTTTTTTAATAATGGAGGATATGTTCTTTGGTGCTAGTCCGAAAATATTCGAACGAGCAAAAATGCTACGGAATAATCAAACCACTGAAGAACAAATTTTCTGGAATGCTGTAAAAGGCAATCAACTTGGCTTTAAATTTAGAAGGCAACATCCACTAGCCAGCTACGTTGTAGATTTTTATGTTCATTCCTTAAGACTGGTTATTGAAATTGATGGTGTAAATCACAATTCAGCAGATCACAGGGAGAAGGATATTTTAAGAGACTCCCATTTGATGGAGTTGGGGATTAAAGTACTCCGTTTCACTAATTTTGAAATAAGTAGTGAACTATCTGAAGTACTGAAAAGGGTTAATGAAGAAATTGAATTAAGGAAATAATTTCTCAATCACCACGAAATCTAAATCCTCCCTTTAGGGTTGGGGTAAGACTTAACCTATTTAATTTGTACATTAATATTTTCAGCTATCGCACACCCTTTTATTCCCTAAAGGGAACCAGCCCACAGCAACTAAAACTTAATTCCTCTCTTTGATCGGTAATTATTATAATTGAAGAACTTATTTCTCCCTTTAGGGCCGGGGTAAAACGTATCCTGATTGGATTATGTATTAATATTTATGCCACCGTACACCCTTTTATTCCCTAAAGGGAACCGGCCCACGGCAACTAAAACTACGTTCTTCTCATAAAGTGGGGATATTATTATCAATGAAATATAAATTTTTCGAAGAACTTATTTCCCCCTTTAGGGCCGGGGTAACACGTAAACTGATTGGGTTATGTATTAATATTTAAGCCACCGCACACCCTAAATCCCTAAAGGGAACCAGCTCACAAGAACCGAAACTCCTCTTCTCCCTTTAGGGCTGGGGTGAAACGCATCCTGATTGGGTTATGTATTAATATTTAAGCCACCGCACACCCTTTTAATCCCTAAAGGGAACCAGCCCACAAGAACCGAAACCTCAATTCCCCCTTTAGGGTTGGGGTAAAACGAATTAACCAATTAATTTTTTATGATTGTGTTTATGCCACCACGCGCCCTTTTATTCCCTAAAGGGAACCAGCCCACGGCAACAAACTTCGTTATTCTCTTAGATCGGAAGTTTTTATAATTTAAGAAACGAAATTTTTTCGAAGAACTTATTTCCCCCTTTAGGGCTGGGGTAAAACGTATCCTGATTGGGTTTTTATTAATATTTATGACACCGCACCCCCCCTTTAATCCCTAAAGTTGAACGAAATCTAACTTCTCCCTTTAGGGCTGGGGTAAAACGAATTAATCAACTAATTTTTTATGATTGAGTTTATACCACCGTACACCCTTTTATTCCCTAAAGGGAACCAGCCCACAAGAAACGAAACCTCAATTCTCCCTTTAGGGTTGGGGTAAAATGTACCTTATTAATAACTTATTCCAGTACGCCCCCACTTTTTACAAACAACATTTATCTCTGTTTACGTTATACTAAGAATATATTAACATTATTAAAGTATGAAATACCTCCCCCACGCCATTTCCCTACTTACCCTCGTTATAGTATGTTCCTATATTCAATACAATGAGGGGAAAAGAAATGAATTTTTTACAGAATCCCATCCTGATATGGAGATGCCTTCAGCGGGATACAGTGATCAGATTAACGACATTTCATTGGATTTGCCTAAAAGCTTGTCTTTTGCAGGGGAGCCTGTGCCTTTGGACATACCTGATGTCAGGGAGAGGTTAGATAGGGAGTTGCATATCAATACATACTGGCACAGCAGCACCATATTCCTATTAAAGCGGGCCAATAAGTGGTTGCCTCAAATGGAACAAATATTAAAGGAGAATAACATTCCAGATGATTTTAAGTACTTAGCGGCTATTGAAGGTGGTTTCATGAATGAAGTTTCACCTAAAAATGCGGTTGGATTTTGGCAATTCCTAAAAGATGCGGGCAAGGAAAATGGGTTGGAAGTAAGCAAAGATGTAGACGAACGTTACGATCCTATAAAATCTACCGAAGCAGCATGTCGATACTTGCGTAAAGCTTATGACAAATTTGGAAACTGGACCAACGTGGCTGCTTCTTATAATCGAGGTAGATCCGGACTGGGCAGAGCATTGGACAACCAAAAGGAAAACTCTTATTACGACCTGATGCTTAATGATGAAACCTCACGTTACGTTTTCCGGATTTTGGCCATTAAGGAAATTTTTGAGCACCCTGTTAAATATGGCTTTAAAATTAACCCAGAGCATTTATATCAAGCTCCTGAATTACGTTATGTGGAAGTAGATTCTGATATCAAGGATTTGGTCGAATTCGCAAAGGAGCAAGGCATCAATTATAAATTATTAAAACTCAATAACCCATGGCTTCGCGATGATAGGTTAACCGTGAGTCGAAATAAGACCTATCGGATTGCTATTCCGGTGTTGGAATGAATAAAATAATATACCAGAACCATACAAGGTATAAATGATGGGTTTATCTGGTTATTTTGTGCCCTGACATAAACTTATCTGCATTAGTATTTATTTAGCAAGAACTTTTTTTACTCCTAAATTGTAATAACTTTGTAATTACAAATTTACAATTATGGAAGTATCAATAATACCAATAGGAAATTCAAAAGGGCTGCGTCTAAGCAAAGACTTACTTGAAAGGTATAACATCAAAGACAAGGTCGAGATCATTCTTGAAAAGGGGAGAATCATCTTAAAACCAATCAGCCAGCCAAGAAAAGGGTGGGATAAGGCATTTGCTAAAATGCACAAGGAAGGAGATGATCATTTACTAATGAATGATGTTTTTGAGGATGAGAATTTTGACGAATGGGAATAAAGCAATACGACATTGTATTGGTCAATCTCGATCCCACAATTGGTAGCGAAATAAAAAAAACACGACCCTGCGTTGTTATTTCTCCGAATGAATTGAATGACAACTTAAGGACGGTTGTTGTGGCTCCAATGACCACGAAATCACATGACTACCCTACCAGATTACAAGTAAAGCATAAAAAACAAACAGGTTGGGTTGTTATTGATCAAATTAGAACAATCGACAAGAAACGAATAGCCAAACATTTAGGCAAATTGGCACCTAAAGAAATTGAATCCTGCAAAGATATAATCCGAGAAACATTTGTTGATTAGCTCTCTGCTAAGTCGTTGTCATTGCGCCTGATTATCAACCAACCTTTTCCTATCCGCTCTCTTCACTAACCAAAATAACACTCCCGAGAATAAGGCCAATAGGCCTATCAAATTCATCAGCCAAGTGTACCCTATAGAAGCGGATAAATTCATTCCCAAGTTGTGTCCAACCACATGAGCTAATGAAAACGCCATAGTATAATAACCCATGTATTTGCCTTGATTGCCTTTGCCAGCACGCTTCAATGTGAATGTATTGGAAAAGGGAAAACACATCATCTCCGCCCATGTGGCAAATAACATTCCTATGACCAAAACCCCTACCCATGAGGTGATATTGAGGATAAAAAAACTTATCGCCAGCAATACACTACTGATCATCATGATTTTGAAGATGGAATTTCGATCCTTATCCAAATGTTTGATCAACGGCATTTCAAACAGGAAAACAACAATCCCATTCAAGGCTAATATCCACCCAATATGGATTTCTGATAATAGCCATACCGTATGATAATACACGGGCATAACAGAAAAGTATTGGATGAAGATCATTCCAAAAAGAAAAACCGCACCTAGAAAGATTAAATAGGGGATATCTTTAAAAACACTTTTCTTAGTTAAAGGAACTGTAATAACTTCTTTTTCAGCCACTTTTTTTGGTTTGAGTAATATCAGGATAGCAATACCTGCCAACACGCAAGTTCCACCATCTATCCAGAAGAGGGCTGCATATCCTGCTGTAGCAATTAAAAAACCACCTACAGCCGGGCCCAATGAGAAACCAAGGTTGATGGCCAAACGAATAAGTGTAATAGCCCGCGTATAATTCTTCTCAGCGCTATACGAACCTGCAGCTACATAGGCAGCTGGTCTGTAGGCATCCGTCACCATGGTTACTAAGAATATACTGCCACAGATCCACCATAGGTTCTGAAGTGTACTGATCCAAAGGAAGAGCAAGCCTGAGAGCACAAGGCTAATGATCATTACTTTATAGAATCCAATTTTATCGGTTAACTGACCTCCGATCCATGATCCTACAAAAGCACCTACACCGAAACTGGTCATAATCCAACCGACTTGCGGAAGGGAAAACCCTAGGTTGGTGGATAAATAGAGTGAAAGGAATGGAACTACCATTCCTCCTGCACGATTGATAAATGTGGCAATGGCAAGAAACCAAATTTCACGGGATAAGCCTTGAAACGATTCTCTATAGTACCTCCATGAGTTAACGAGTATAGTCATCGAGCCAAATATATATAAATTATATGCTGCCGATTACTACCAGTCCTTATAGTTTATCTTGTTTTTCTATAATATTGAGTATGAGTTGGCACTAAAATTTCTATCTGTTTCGTCTCATAGCCGACAAGCCCACCATTATTTTCCAATAAATAAATCTATTTTGCCATTTCGGTGTTTAATCAATTAACTTCATCATTTTACAATCTTTTGAACTATGGACAAGACCTATTACGATCCTGCAGACCTTAAAAAATTTGGGGACATTGCTGAATTTGAACCAGAATTGGCGAAGAAATTCTTTGATTACTATAATGATGTTTTCAAAGAAGGTGAGCTTACTGCAAGGGAGAAATCACTCATTGCACTTGCTGTTTCACATGCTATTCAGTGCCCCTATTGTATTGATGCCTACACATCAGGTTCAATGGAAAAGGGCATTACAGAAACTCAAATGATGGAAGCAGTGCATGTTGCTGCTGCCATAAGAGGCGGAGCATCACTTGTTCATGGCGTACAAATGATGAACAAAGCAAAAAAATTATCGATGTAAAAAGGTATTATGACAAAATCATTATTGGCCCAACACCATAATTTAGCGGATAAAACTACACAGCTAAAAATCTTGTCGAATGGTATTTTTGGTGAGGGCAAACTTCCTACTTTCAGAAAAAAACTTGAACCACTTGGTGAATTTCCGTTGAAACCCAATTCAATTGAGATATTTCAGGTCAATGTGGGTTATATGTGCAATCAGGTGTGTAATCACTGCCATGTAGACGCTGGCCCTGACAGAAGGGAGATAATGACCCGTGAGACAATAGACCAATGTTTAGAGGTTCTTCGCAAGACCAATATCCATACCCTTGACCTTACAGGAGGTGCGCCTGAAATGAATCCAGACTTCAGGTATTTTGTGGAAGAGGCAAATAAAGCTGGTGTGCAAGATATCATTGTGAGATCTAATCTTACCATAATTCTAGCTAACCCTAAGTACCATGATCTTCCAGAATTTTTTAAGAAAAACAATGTTCATGTGGTTTCTTCGCTTCCCTTTTATCAACCCGACAAGACTGACCGTCAGCGAGGGCAAGGGGTATTCAAGAAATCAATTAAGGCCTTACAAATGTTGAATGCGGCAGGATATGGACAGGAAGGTTCTGGGTTGAAGCTAGACTTGGTATACAATCCAAGTGGCGCTTTTTTACCTGGTGATCAGGCCGCATTGGAAAGGGACTTTAAAAAGGAGCTAAAAAAGAATTATGACATTGATTTCAATAGCCTTTTTGCCATCACTAATATCCCAATCAGCCGATTTCTGGAATTTTTGATTCGCACAGAAAATTATGAAGATTATATGGATAAATTGGTGACTTCATTTAATCCAAGTGCGGTGAAAGGAGTGATGTGCCGCAATACAATTTCCATTGATTATGACGGACATATGTTTGATTGCGATTTTAACCAAATGTTGGGGTTGAAAGTAGAAAAACAGGCAGGTCAACATATCAAGGATTTCGATATTGAAAAACTCCTGCAAAGAAGTATTGTTATCAACCAACATTGCTATGGCTGTACTGCTGGAGCAGGATCAAGTTGTCAGGGTACGGTAGTAGTATCATAAAATGAACAAACTAATTTTCTTGGAGCTTTAAACCAAGGATTTAAAATTAAATAACAAGTTTTGACGGCCTTTTGGCCATTTCTAAAAAATGATGTCAAAACTGGTTTCAGAAAGAATGTTTATGATAAATCAGATAAAAGAAGCCGCTGAATTTTTAAAAAGCAAAGGGTTCGAAAACCCAGACATAGGCGTAATCCTGGGAACAGGCTTAGGAAATGGGTTTGTGGGCAAAATGAAAGTACTTGCTGAGACGGAGTATAAAGACATCCCTCATTTTCCTGTATCCACTGTTGAATCGCACAATGGTAAACTAATCTTCGGAACCATAGGCACCAAAAAAGTAATGGCCATGCAAGGCCGCTTTCATTATTATGAAGGTTATAGTATGCAACAGATTACTTTGCCCGTCAGGGTGATGAAGCAATTGGGGGTTTCCTATTTACTTCTTTCAAATGCTTCAGGAAGCTTGAATTTGGATTGGAATAAAGGGGAATTAATGATGATTGATGATCATATTGATTTGCTTCCAGATAATCCATTAAGAGGAAAAAATTTGGACGAACAAGGCCCAAGGTTTCCTGATATGAGTAGACCTTATGATGTCAAATTGGGTAATCTTTTAAAATCGATTGCCAAAGAAAAAGGCATTATCCTTAATGAAGGGGTGTATGTAGCCGTCACTGGTCCAAATTTGGAAACTAGGGCGGAATATAGATTCCTTAAAACGATTGGGGCAGATGCGGTGGGCATGTCCACTGTGCCGGAAGTGATAGTTGCGAATCATTTAGGGTTGCCCTGCTGTGCCGTGTCCGTACTTACCGATGACTGTGATCCTGACAAGCTCAAGCCAATCGATATTCAGGAGATCATAGCCATTGCCGGTAAGGCAGAAATAAAACTAACTGAACTTTACGTAGAACTTATTAACAGAATATAAAATGGAAACCTATTTAGAAACCACCAAGGACGTTTATAAAAAAGCAGCAGAAACACCGGATGTAGGTCTTTGTTGTACAACTACACCTGTTTGGCAATTACCTGGCTTGGAAATTCCTAAAATAATGCTTGACATGAATTATGGATGCGGCAGTACGGTGAACCCAAGAGACTTGGTAAATGATCCCACCATTTTATATGTGGGAGTTGGCGGAGGTATGGAACTATTGCAATTTTCGTATTTCAGCAGGAGAAAAGGGGGTGTAGTAGGCCTTGATGTAGTGGACGAAATGATTGATGCCAGTCGTAAAAATTTTAAAGAAGCTGAAAAATTAAACCCTTGGTTCAAGTCAGAGTTTGTTGATCTTAGAAAAGGGGATGCTTTACATCTACCGGTCGAAGACAATTCCATAGATGTGGCAGCACAAAATTGCCTGTTTAACATATTTACCAAGGATGACTTAAAAATGGCGTTGTCTGAAATGTACCGGGTATTGAAGCCATACGGAAGACTGGTACTGTCGGACCCTATTTGTAATCAGGAAATGCCCGAACCTCTGCAAAATGACGAGCGACTACGCGCACTATGCTTAAGTGGGGCAATGCCTTTAAAAGATTATATAAAAATGATTACCGATGTTGGTTTTGGCACAGTAGAAATTCGAGCTAAACGTCCCTATCGCATTCTTGATCCTGGTCATTATGCAACCGATACCAATATCTATATAGAAAGTGTGGAGGTATGTGCCATTAAAGACCCAATGCCAGCTGATGGACCATGTGTGTTCACCGGAAAAACGGCCATTTATTATGGGGACAAAGAATATTTTGATGATCATAATGGCCATGTGCTGATGCCCAATCAACCGCTCGCTGTTTGTGACAAAACAGCCGAAGCTTTGGCTTTAGAAGATGAAAAACAAATATTCATCTCGGATTCTACCTACTTTTATGATGGTGGAGGCTGTTGCTAAAGCTTTATAGATCGCCTTTACTTTATTGGGTCACCTAAAAATTACGCTAGAATTTATTAGATTAAGGGTATTAATCACTTGAATGTTAACCGGTTGATTCAAATTAGGGCTTTCCTTGTTTACATTTTTATAATTTGGTGCCAATTGGGTATATCCGCACAATCCATTGATGAAAATTCCTTGAAAAGGATGCTCATCGAACAATGGACTGGTGACGATGGCCTCGTCTCCAACAATTTAACCTTTGTTGCCCAGTCTTCCGATGGTTTCATTTGGCTCACTTCATTTAATGGGGCACATCGGTTTGATGGCAAACAATTCACCCTTTTTGATAAAAGTAATGTTCCTGTTCTAACCTCCAATGCTTTTTATGGAGTGGTGGAAATGGATGGCAAGTTATGGTTTGGCTCGCAGAGTAGTGGGTTGATTTCATACGATGGAAAGCACTTTAGTAAAAGGCTGGATTTTCCCTCCATTTCGGTAAGAACAATGTTTGTAGCAAGATCGGGGAGCCTTTGGATAGGCACTAATAATTCGGGCGTATATGTTTTAGAAAATGATACTATCAAAGCCATCGGGAATAGACTGCTGGATCATGAGATAATTAATGATATTGATGAAGATGCTGACGGGAACATAATGTTTGCCACTGGAAGTAATGGATTGTTAAAATACTCCAAAGGGGAAGTTCATAAGTATCAATTGGATAAACTCAACAATGATGTACGTACATTGAGTTTTAATAGCGATACATTGTCCATAGGGGCCTCCAACGGACTGTATTTTTTAGTGGCAGATCAATTATTTGAAGCTAGTGGGCTTTCTAAATTTCAAATCAATGACATTCTGTATGAAAAACCGGGCTCTTATTTATTGGCGACAGAACAAGGATTGGTAAGGTATTTTGTGAAGTCGGGTAAAGTCGATGTGTGGGATGAATCTTCTGGCTTACCCGCCAATCAACTATCCAAAATCACTTACGATCATGAAGGGAGTCTTTGGGTATCCACAAAAAAGGCAGGTTTGCTACGACTTTATAATGGTACTATAAAAACACTAAGTGACATTGATGGACTGCCTTACCCCAAGATCAATATAGTTAAGGAGTATAAGGGAAGCTTTTATATTGGAGCAGATGACGGAGCAATCTCTATATTAACCAATGATAAGATTACTGATTTAAAATTATCACCCCACAAAAATAAAGTGGGTATCAGGGACATGGTCTTTGATAAAGATGGTTCGATTTGGGTAGCAAGTTATGAGGGGTTATTAAGATACAAAAATGGGAAGGAATCCATTTTTAACACCGCAAATGGCCTTACAAGTAATAATGTAAGAAGAATTCTACCTGATGATGATGGGAACCTTTGGATAGGTACTAGAACGGGGGGGCTAATGAAGTGGTCAGGAGATTCTGTAAGGGAAGTATTCAATACCACCAATAAACTGAAATCCGATTATATATTGTCTATTGAAATGGACCGTAATAAAAATATTGTAGTGGGGACACATTCAGGGGGAATCAATCTCATAAAAAATGATTCAGTTTATAATTATTCTTTAGACTCCATGCCCGGAATATTATATTTCAATAATTACATTGACAAGGAAAACAATTATTGGTTCGCCACTAATGTAGGGATACTTTGTTTTCATGATGGTAAATTTAAAAAGATAAAACTCCATTCGGATTTTAAAGCAGAAACCTATTTTGATATAGTGGCGGATGATTATGACAATTTGTGGATGACGACCAACATAGGAATTGTGCGTGTCGGTTATACCGACATGAGAGATTTTGTAGAAGGTAAATCCAAATTTGTTGAAGCTTCCATTTTTGATGAAAGTGATGGGATGCTTCAAAGGGAATGTACCGGTGCGACAAAGTCGCTAAAAACATCCAATGGTTCCGTATGGGTACCTACATTAAATGGCGTGGCTATGATTAACCCTTCCAGCATTATCAAAAACGAACACATCCCTAATGTAGTGATTTCAAAATTTAAGGTAGATGGAACATCATTCATTGATGACAATGTAATCATTGAACCAGGGGCTCATCGCTTTTCTTTCAATTACTCAGTTTTAAGTTTTATTGCTCCGGAAAAGATTCAGTACAAATATAAATTGGAGGGTATTGATAAAGAGTGGATCACCACATTTGGAAACGAACTTGAATATACTAATCTGGGTCCAGGTCAATATGTTTTTAATGTTACTGGCACCAATAATGATGGCATCTGGAGCGATCATGTGGCCACAGTCAAATTTACTGTAGAGCCCTATTTCTATGAAACCATATTTTTCTACATTTTACTTTTAATTTGCCTTGTAGTGTTTACTTGGTACTTCATTAAAATTAGGACAAGTAGAATTCAAAAATCGAATGCCGAGTTAATAAAGGTAAATAAGGAGTTGGATAGGTTTGTATATAGTGCTTCCCATGACCTACGGGCTCCTTTAGCATCGGTGCTTGGGTTGGTAGCCATTGGCAAAATCGAAAATTCACTCGACAGTAAAAATAAATGCTTTGACATGATCGATGAAAGTATCAATAAACTGGATGTTTTCATTACTGAAATTATAGATTTCTCCAAAAATCAAAGACTTGAAATCAGTAATTCTACCTTTGATATAAAGGAGTTCATAGATGAGATATTGACTGAGTTAAAATACCTGGATAGAAGTGGGAAAATTAATATTCAGGTTAATTGTGACATAGAAAAGGTACATACTGACAAGCACAGGTTAAGTGTCATTCTTCATAATTTGATTGCCAATGCAATAAATTATAACGACAATAAAAATGGTTATTTGAAAATCAATGTGCAGGAAGAAAAGAGCAAAATAAGAATATCGGTTGAAGATAACGGGAGAGGGATTGCACCGGAACATTTAGGCCGAATATTTGAAATGTTCTATAGGGCCGAACACGATAAGTCCGGATCAGGTCTCGGTCTCTATATTGTTAAAGAAACAATTGAAAAGCTCAAGGGATATATAAATGTGGAGTCTAAATTAGATGTGGGTACAACCTTCACAGTTTATTTGCCAATCATCCGTACCGGGGATTCTTAATCTTTGCCCTCTCTTTGTAAAGTACTAACTAAAGACCGAACTTTGTGCTTTATTTTTTTGAAGGTTATTCATGACAAAATCACAAGGGGTTTTAGAGACTAAAGCGACAGATTATACTGGGCATGATGAAATAGAGATTATCGGAGCCCGGGAGCACAACCTCAAAAACATAAGCTTAACATTTCCCAGGAATAAACTTGTGGTTATAACAGGTATCAGTGGGAGTGGTAAATCTTCTTTAGCCTTCGATACTATTTATGCCGAAGGACAGAGAAGGTATATGGAAAGCTTTTCGGCTTATGCCCGATCATTTATTGGCAATTTGGAAAGACCTGATGTTGATAAAATCAATGGGCTAAGCCCAGTTATTTCCATTGAGCAAAAGACAACCTCGCGCAACCCACGATCTACAGTAGGCACGGTCACGGAAATTTATGATTTTCTTAGATTATTATATGCAAGGGCTGGTGAAGCGTTTTCCTATGTCACTGGTGAGAAAATGGTACGCCAATCCGAAGATCAGATTCTTGATCACCTTTTTGGTGCTTTTGAAAATCAAAAACTCACCATATTAGCTCCATTGGTAAAAGGGCGAAAGGGACATTATCGTGAGCTGTTTCAGCAAGTCAGGAAATCTGGTTATACCAAAGTGCGGGTAGATGGTGAGATGATGGAAATAGCACCAAAAATGCAGGCCGATAGGTACAAGACCCACGATATAGAAGTAGTGATCGATCGCATAGTGGTGAACGAAAGTGACCGATATAGAATAAGTCAATCTATAGGTACAGCCCTAAAAGAAGGCAAGGGTATTATAATGCTACTGGATGAGGAAGACAAAGTCCATCATTTCTCAAAATTTCTAATGGATCCTTCTAGTGGACTATCTTATGATGAGCCAGCCCCAAATTCCTTCTCATTTAACTCTCCGTATGGTTCTTGTCCTAAATGCAACGGCCTTGGGGTCACTGAAGACATTACGGAAGACTCCGTTATCCCCAACAAAAAATTAAGTATCAGCCGTGGCGGCATACTCCCATTGGGAGAGTTCAGGGACATTTGGATATTCAAAAAAATTGAGGCGATCCTTAAAAGATATAAAGTAAACCTAACTACGCCCATCAAAGATATTCCAGAAGAGGTACTGAATATTCTTTTATATGGTGATGATATACCAGTGGCTGTAAATTCGGTAAAGTATCCAGGTACTGACTGGCACACAAAGTTTGAAGGCATAATCAAGTTTCTTGAGAAGCAACGTGAAGGCGGTTCAGATAAAATCCAACAATGGGTAAATGACTTTACCATAGTACAAACCTGTAGTGAGTGCAATGGAATGCGTTTAAAAAAGGAGTCATTACATTTCCTTATTGACAATAAGAATATTGCAGAACTGGCACTATTGGATATCACCTCTTTAGGTAATTGGTTTGAGAATCTGGAATCACGTTTGAGTGAAAAACAAAACCTTATTGCCGCTGAGGTATTGAAGGAAATAAGAAAGCGAATTGGATTTCTGTTGGATGTAGGTCTTGACTATTTACAACTAAACAGGCCATTGAAAACATTGTCTGGAGGTGAAGCACAACGGATAAGGTTAGCAACACAAATCGGGACTCAACTAGTAGGCGTATTATATATATTGGATGAGCCAAGCATTGGCTTGCATCAAAGGGATAACGTGAAGCTTATCAAGGCATTAAAAGACTTGCGTGACCTGGGCAACTCTGTAATAGTGGTGGAGCATGACCAAGAAATGATGCTCGCTTCGGATTTCATCATTGACATAGGGCCGGGAGCAGGTAGACATGGGGGGTCTATAGTAGCTCTTGGGGACCCGAAAGAGTTTTTAAAACAAAAAAGTATCACAGCTGATTATTTAGAGGGTCGAAGAAAGATTGCTGTTCCCATAGAAAGGAGAAAAGGAACAGGAAATTCTCTCAAACTAACGGGAGCTAATGGCAATAATCTCAAAAATGTAAACTTAGAGATTCCACTAGGCACACTTACTTTAGTAACTGGGGTTTCTGGTAGTGGTAAGTCGACCTTAATCCACGATACCTTATTCCCTATTCTCAATCAACACTTCTTTCGATCAAGAAAAGATCCGTTAGGTTATAAAAAAGTAGAAGGCCTAGAGCATTTAGACAAAGTGATTGAAGTGGACCAGTCTCCAATAGGAAGGACGCCACGTTCAAACCCAGCAACCTATACTGGGGTTTTTACTGAAATTAGGTCATTGTTCTCAGATCTGCCCGAAGCTAAAATTAGAGGCTATAAACCAGGACGCTTTTCATTTAATGTAAAAGGCGGACGGTGTGAGACTTGTGAGGGTGCTGGACTACGTTTGATTGAAATGGACTTTTTGCCTGATGTTCACATTCCCTGTGAAACCTGCAAAGGCAGAAGATACAACCGGGAGACACTGGAAGTACGTTTTAAAGGCAAGTCTATTTCGGATATTCTGGAAATGACAGTTGAGGAGGCCGTTACATTTTTTGAACACCTGCCAAGGATTGTACGAAAGATAAAAACACTTCATGATGTTGGACTCGGTTATATTTCCCTTGGTCAACATGCTACCACACTTTCTGGTGGTGAGGCACAGCGGGTGAAACTTGCTACCGAACTTTCAAAGAAGGATACTGGCAAAACACTCTACATTTTAGACGAACCAACAACCGGACTGCACTTTCAGGATATAGGGCACCTTCTCGATGTACTCAATAGGTTAGTGGATAAGGGAAATACCGTTTTGATCATTGAGCATAACATGGATGTTATTAAAATGGCCGACCACATTGTTGACCTGGGACCAGAAGGAGGAAATAAAGGAGGGACTATAGTTTGTTCGGGTTCTCCAGAACAGATTATTAAAAATAAAAAAAGTTATACAGCACACTTTTTAGCTAATGAATTACATTGACAAAACGCTTTGTTTATTACATGAGGCTGTTTTATTGATATAATTTTAATTAATTTAAAAAGTGGATACTGTTACAACCTCACCGTGACAGTTTGTTATCCGCAAGAATTCGATATGTAATCTTAATAAGCACGGCATGATTAGATCAACTATTAAATGTTCACTATTTTCAATTCTTTGTGTATTGTTTTCTTTTCCTTCCTTTGGTCAGCTTACTGGTGACACCTATGCTCAGGCAAAGGCAAAAAAAACAGCTAATTGGGTATATACCTATGCTGAAGCCCCAGGTTTTGTTTCTAAAAATTCAAGCGGCCAGATGACAGGTATTTGCGTAGATCTAATGGCCAAATTCAAGGAATATGTAGAGGCTAAAGACGGTATCAAAATATCGGTGACCTACAAAGCCAAGAACCCAAATGACTTTACTAAATTTTTGGAGGAAGTGAAAAATGCCAAAGGTGGAGTATTTGGCTTGAGTAACACCACTATTACAACAGCTAGAAAATCATCATATAATTTCAGTCCTCCTTATATTACCAATATTGGGATGATCCTTTCCAGTAATGCTGTGCCTACAATGACCAATATGGCGGATATCGCTACTAAGTTTAAAGGAATGACGGCCGTTACGGTTAAAAACTCTACAAATGAAAAGCGTATTTTGGATATTAAGGAGAGTTATTTCCCCGACTTGAAGATTGATTACGTACCTTCTTTTGCACAAGCCATGAATATCATAGTCAAAGATCCCAAGAAGTTTACAAATGTTGATTTCACTTATTATTTTGATGCCATACAAAATCGTAAACCGGTTAAGCGACATCCAGGAGGTGACGAACAGACAGAACAATTTGGCATAATCATGCCGCTTTCCAATGATTGGTCTCCTTTACTTGATTCGTTTATGACTGATGAATTTCTTCAAAGTGTAGAGTACAAAAAAATAATTTCCAGCAATTTGGGACAGGCAGCCATGAAGTTTTTTGATACCCTAAAATAAAAAATGCCCCAATGAATATCAGGGCATTTTTCTTCTCAAACCAAAACCTAAAAACTCATCAACTATGAATTTGAGATTCAATGTTATAACGGAGAAGTCAGCCAATAAAGTTCATTTCAAATCTCAAAATAAATTTTCGGGGCAATAATGAATATTAAAGGAGGCAGTACGTAACTTCGAACCGCACAAAGAAAGGGGTAAAAACAAGAAGTAATGATACCAGTACCAGAGACATCGCTTCCTAGGGTAATTGTAATTGGTGGCGGATTTGCGGGGGTCAAACTTGTCAAAAATTTAAAAAAGCTCCCAATTCAAGTTGTACTTTTCGACCGCAATAATTACCATACCTTTCAGCCATTACTTTATCAGGTAGCCACAGCTGGACTAGAGCCAGATTCTATAGCCGACCCACTGCGTAAGCAGTTGGAGCTTATGAAATACTTCTACTTTAGAATGGGGGAAGTATATTCTGTAGATACGAAATTAAAGGTCATTGATACGGAAATTGGCCAACTCAACTATGATTACCTTGTCATTGCTACAGGATCAAAAACAAACTATTTTGGCAATCAGTCCATTATGGACAATGCGTTTCCATTGAAACAAATTCCACAAGCATTGGACTTACGAAGCCACATTCTCCAAAATTTTGAAGCTGCTACCATTACCACTGATCCGGTGGAGATGAAATCCCGCATGAATATAGCCATAGTTGGTGGCGGGCCTACAGGAGTGGAGGTGGCAGGCGCACTAGGGGAGCTAAAGAAAAATGTATTGCCTGACGACTATCCTGAACTTGATTTTGATCAGATGCACATCACGTTACTGGAGGGTGCTGACAAACTTCTTGGCGGGATGTCAGCATCGTCATCAAACCGGGCACTTAAATATTTAAAGAAGTTCGATGTTGAAGTAAAATTGAATACGCTTGTAAAATCTTATGACGGCAATGTGGCAAAACTCAATGTAGGGGACGATATCGTTACTCACACCCTTATTTGGGCGGCAGGTGTAGAAGGCAATTTCCCCAAAGGACTGCCAGAGACGGCAATAAGCCATGGAAGGATTTCTGTTGATCATTTTAATCAGGTAAAAGATACCGAAAATGTTTTTGCCATAGGTGACATAGCTTTAATGCAAGATGAAATACACCCCAAAGGGCATCCTATGTTGGCACCAGTAGCCATTCAACAGGGTGATCTACTGGCCAAAAACTTAAAAAGACTGATAAAGAAGCAACCCCTGTTACCATTTAAATACAAAGACAAAGGCTCGATGGCTACAATTGGTAGAAATAAAGCCGTTGTTGATTTGCCGGGCAATTTGAGGTTTGGCGGATTTTTTGCCTGGCTTATTTGGATGTTTGTTCACCTAATTTCAATTATCGGTTTCAGGAATAGGATAATCGTATTCAGCAACTGGGTTTGGAATTATTTCACTTATGACAAGGGGACCCGCTTAATAATTCGGAAATTTATTCCCAATAATCAGAAATCGACAAAATGAAAAAACTTTCGACACAATACCTAGTTGGTATCGCAATGCTGTTTTTTTCTTTATATCAGTTAGCTAAACCTGATTTTTGGGAAGCCTCTTTGTATTTATCAGCAGGGTTAGCGTTCATTTCCATGGGGCTTGTCAAAAACAAGGTTTTCGAAAATCATGAGAAAGCGATGACCATTATTTCCTGGACCCTGATTATCATCGCTGGCTTTTTACTGCTTTTTTTAGCAAGAACGGATACTTAACCCGGACTGTGCGTTATTACTTTGTAATGAACTCATAATGAATGGTTTTGCCCCTTCCATGGGAATTTTACTCCATTTGTAAAAAAGTATCCTTCTTGATCTTATTATTCGGTAATTTTAATATTCTCAATCTGATTATTATTTGAATAAATTAAAACTATACTGGTCATTACAAATAGGCGGTTGGCTTTCTTTTGCATTTATCCAGATTCTGGGGTTCTTGCTTTTAGGAAGTGTTGGCCTCACTTTTTATCAGGTATCTTTTTGGCTTTTGGAGGCCGTATTGTTTCTCATTACTACCCATCTATTCAGGAACTTCATTATTGTAAATAGTTGGTTGGCTTTTAATATGAGCAAGCTAATACCACGTATTGTTGTATCCGTTTTCATCTTGGCCTTGATTGTCTACATTTTAAGAATGATAATTTCTATCCCTCTTGGGATGTATAACCCCAATATAGCATGGAGCTTTTCCAATGTGCTGGGCTTGTCAACGGTATATGCATTGATTTTTTTCCTTTGGTCGGTATTGTATTTCATTTACCACTATTTCGAACGATATAACACTTCGTTGAAACATCAGGCAGCTATTCATGAAATAGAGCTGAATAACTTAAAATCACAGCTTAATCCACACTTTATATTCAATGCACTTAATAGCATTCGGGCATTGGTTGACGAAAATCCAAAAAAATCCAAAAACTCGATTACGCAGCTGTCTAATATTCTGCGAAACTCATTAGTATCAGATAAAAAAAGGTTGACAAGATTTGACGAAGAGCTAAAAATAGTGAAAGATTATTTAGGTCTTGAAACCATTAGGTTTGAAGAACGTTTGAAAACTAATTTTGAGATCCATCCAGATTCAAATATGTATTTTGTGCCTCCATTAATGCTCCAAACTTTGGTAGAAAACGGTATCAAACACGGCATTTCCAAACTCAAAGAAGGCGGCTTCATTTCACTAAAAACCATTGTTTCGGAGAACACTTTCAAAATTGAAATTAGGAATAGCGGTATTTATAAATTGAACGGAACCAGCAGAAACAAACCCGGACTTGGTTTAAAAAACACGAAACAAAGACTGGAATTGCTTTACGGGGAAACAGCTTCGCTACGTATTCTAAATGAAGGTCAAAATATAGTTTTAACAGAATTAATTATTCCACACTACAACTATGAGAGCACTAATAATAGACGATGAAAGACTGGCACGAAAGGAATTAACCACGCTGCTGGAGGAATATGATCAAATAGAAATCATTGGTGAGGCTGCAAATGCAGACGAGGCAATTGAAATAATAGATGAGCAAAATCCTGATCTGCTATTTTTGGATATCCAGATGCCTGGGAAAACGGGATTTGAGTTGCTTGAGCAACTTGATGATGTACCCAAAGTCATATTTACCACAGCCTATGATGAATTTGCATTGAAGGCTTTTGAAGTGAACGCACTGGATTATTTATTAAAACCCATTCAACCCGACAGATTAAAAGATAGCATTGCCAAATTGCAAGAGGTGGAAAGAAAGGTGAAATCCACTGACTTTAAGGACAAGAAATTAGGGCTTGAAGACCAGGTATTTGTAAAGGATGGCGACCGCTGTTGGTTTGTTAGCTTGGCAAATGTTCGGGTTTTTGAATCTGATGGAAACTATATCAAAGTATATTTTGATACCAATCGGCCTATGATACATAAATCACTCAATGCCTTGGATGAAAAATTGGACCCTCGTAGTTTTTTCAGGGCCAGTCGAAAACATATTGTTAATTTGAGTTGGGTGGAAACCATTGAACCCTGGTTTAATGGTGGGCTGATGGTGAAACTCAAAGGCGGTGATAAAGTGGAGGTAAGTCGCAGGCAGGCTGCAAAGTTCAAGGATATGATGAGCCTTTAATTTATCCCTGAGCTTGTTTTTTCACAAGATCTATTAACTCTGCTTCCACATTCCAGTCTTTGGCAAGTTTGAGCATGGCCGTGGCCTCTAGCTCTGTGACATACCCCTTTAGGTTATTTGCCTGCCATACCATATCAATGTACATCACCCTTTTGTTTTTAGGGTAATCGCCAATTATATCGTTTAGATATTCACGGGCCCTATCAAATGAATTGAAATAATCTTTGGCAATAAACTCATTCGCCCATTTTAACTCCTCATGACCTTTTAGCTCTTCTGCAGTGGCATTTAGGTTCTCCCTTTCCTCATCATCCAATCCATGGTAATGGAAGATCACTGATTTTAAGAGTAGATATGCTTTTTTTTCTTCTGAGGTCATACGTGTAAGGTTAGCACAAAAAAAGAAAATTATTTCATAAAAACTACCTTAATCCACTTATAAATGGGAAATATTCAAACGATTAATTTATAATTAATTTGATTGACAAAACTTTATATAGGAATAAATTTAGTTGTCAACTATGAATAGGTCAGCTGAAATCTGATCTGCTAAAAGACGGCCTCTTTTTGTTAATACTAAATGATTATTGGTTAATACTGCATGGCCTGCATGTATTAATTTCTGCACATATTGAGGATCAAGCAAGTACCCCATTTGCTGTAATACCGTTAGGTCTGAACCCCACTTTGTTCTCAGGGTTGTTAGCAAATAATCATTTATTTGATCTTCCCGGGTGAGCTTTTCAAGTGAACTTGGGCTTTCCCCATGCCCAATAGCCACCATATATTTTTGGTTATTACTTACATTGTACTGTCTGCTTGTCAGGTTGTACGAGTGAGCGCTTGGTCCAATACCCAGATAGGGCTTTTGTTGCCAATAAGCCGTATTATGTTTGGAGTAATATGTTGGTTTGCTAAAATTTGAAATTTCATATTGTTCATAACCTGCCTTTTCAAGCAAGTCCAACATTATTTCAAATTGTTCTGCTGAATAATCATCCTCAACGGGTTTCAATTTTCCTTTCTTAAGCCAATGGCCAAAGGCTGTTTTGGGTTCTATTGTAAGGCAGTAGGCTGAAATGTGTGCTGGATCAAAAGCAATAAGTTTCTTTAAATCCTCCTTCCATTGTACATGTGATCGGTTAGGGATGCCATATATGAGGTCAACGCTAATGTTATCAAATCCTTCTTGCTTCGAAAGTTCAATGCAATTGGACGCTTGTTTATCATTATGCGCTCTATTGAGAAACTGAAGGACTGTAGAATCGAATGATTGCACACCAATACTTAACCTGTTTATTCCAGCATTTTTAAATTCCAATAGTTTCCCCTTACTTAAATCGTCAGGATTAGCTTCTAATGTAATTTCTGAATTAGAGATGACATCAAATTCTTCCCTAACCTTTTTAATTAGATTGGAGAGCTGGACTGAAGTTAGCAATGAAGGTGTACCCCCGCCAAAATAAATGGTTTCGACTGGCTCTCTGAGATATTTTTTTCGAATATCGATTTCCTTCATCAGGCATTCCACCATTTGGTCCATCCTGACCACGTTCGTACTAAAATGGAAGTCACAGTAGTGGCAAGCCTGTTTACAAAATGGAATATGGATGTATATACCTGCCAAGTAGTTATATTTGAGTTCCTCAAAATTACCTGATTTCTTGACAAAGGCTTTCGTTTTCGTTCTTTTACTCGTCACCTCCTATCAATTTGGGCAAGCTCAAAATAGAAATGTACTATTGGGCACACCAAATGATCTGGAAGTCATCTCAGCTTATCAAAAAAGGTTGGGGTCAATTACGGATTCGGCCAATTTGATTTTATCAGTTAATAATGCAATCAAAGAGGCGCAAGGGTTAGGGTATTTAATGGCTGCTTACCACCTCACAAAGGTTGATTCCATATTTCAAATATACATTGAGGTGGGGGCAAGGTTTAACTGGGCCGAATTAAAACAAGGGAATATCCCTGATTACCTTTTGAGTAAATCAGGTTATCGGCAACGGTTTTTTATTGCAAAGCCGTTTAAACAAACAGAAGTACAAAAACTGTTTACAAAAATCATTAAGGAAAGCGAGAATAATGGCTATCCATTTGCTTCAATATATCTTGATTCAATTCAAATAACAGATGACCAGATCTCAGGGGCACTTAACTACACCCAAGGCCCAGAAATCACTTTTGATAAAATTCAAATCAATGGCACTGATAAAGTAAAACCAGAATGGCTGGCCAGTTATCTAAATATCCGGGAAGGATCATTATTTAGTCAAAATGCGATTGATAACATAGCTGCAAAACTTGGGGAGCTACCATTTATTGAAATGAATCAGCCACCTGATATCACATTTCAAAACTCACAAGCTACGGTAGTACTTACATTGAAAAGTGTAGCTGCTAATAATATAGATGGGATCGTGGGGTTTTTACCCAATGAGCAGCAAGGAAAGATGCTTGTTACAGGGCAATTCTATTTGGGGCTGACAAATTTGTTTTCTTCAGGCAAGACTATTGACATTAAATGGCAAAGCTTGAAGCCTAGATCCCAATTATTGGATTTGGAGTATAACCAACCCAATATCCTTCGATCTAACATTGATTTATTGGCCAATTTCAATTTGCTTAAAGAAGATACCATATTTATCAACAGGGAAGGTGAATTGGGTGCCATCTTAAAAAAGCCCAAACAAACTTGGAAATTATATTACAGGGCTAAGAACACTTCAGTGCTTTCAGAAAAGTTGAACCGTGATGATTTGGCAGATATCAAGATTAATTATTATGGTGGTAAATACTCTTTTAAAACCTACAAACAGCATAATGTTAAAAGAAATGGTTTTGGTTTTGACTTGGAAGCTGCCGTAGGTTCCAAATCAATTAAAAACAACGGCAACCTACCTGAAAACACCTATGAAAACATTGATCTCAATACCATACAATATATGATCGGTGGTTCATGGACTACCTACATAACTTTATCTAAATTTTTAGTATTGTATCAACGAACTAAAGGGGGAAAACTATTCAACGATTTTTTATTTACCAATGATCTTTTTCGTCTTGGGGGGTTGACTTCCATCAGGGGATTTAACGAAAATTTCTTTTTTGCCTCTGACTACGCATTTTCCAACCTTGAACTTCAACTGCACTTTCAGACAGACTCTTATCTGTTTGTTTTTTATGATCAGGCTTATTTATACAATGATGTAGCTAAAACCAATATCAGTGACTACCCTATGGGGGTAGGATTAGGACTTACTTTTAAGGTACAAAAGGGGCTTATTAATATTGCCTATGGTGTAGGCAAGTCCAAGGATCAGTCTTTCGACTTAAAACTGTCTAAGTTTCACTTCGGTTATGTAGCAAGATTCTGATTAACTTAGCAGCAAAATTTACGGTTTTGAAAATATCAAGTCTTCTGATTGCATTCTTTTGTTTATTACCCAGCCTTTGCTTTAGCCAGCAAGACACAGTGGTAGTTAAGGATTTTAGTAATGCTTGGACATTTTTCAATGATGGCCAGAACCTTCCATTGGTACGTAAGTCAGATTTTAAAGGAAATGTTATTCGTTTTGATGTAGATGTTAGGGATTTTGATGGGGCGTATCTATCCATTCGATCTCCGCAGGAAATTTCTTTGTTTGTTGATGGCGTTCTTCAGCGGGTAACACGTAAAAAACTAATTGTTGACTTTGAGGAGATCAAAACGGGGAACAATGTGGTATCGCTAACTATTTATGCAGAGGGATTAAACCCCTATTCGCTAAGCACCCAAGCCATTAAAATATTGGCAGCCAATTATGACCCATTAAAAAATGAAGTAGTCATTGTCAATCCCAGAGCGGCACGTACCTTCCCTAATTTTTTCATTGTGGGGTTGACCATACTCGCCATTTATTTTGCTGTAATGTCTAACTTTTACCCAAGAGTGGTTTCCGAATATTATAATTTTGGTCGGGCTATCTCAGCTAGGGAATCAGATGAAAATTTATTAAAAAGCAGACCGTTAAACAGTACTAATATATATGTATATATATTTTTCTGTCTACTGCTTTCCTTTATTATCCTGTCACTGGCGTATCTTTCTAATTCATTTCCAGAAGTAAGCCTATTTTACCCAACGTCATTTGTAGGCGCACTTTGGAACTGGGCTGAGCTCACCTTAATGATTTTAGCCTTACTTGCTTGTAAATTTGCTTTAATTGCATATTTCTCAAGGTTATTTGCAATTCCTAGTTTTACCAATAACCACTTGTTTAATTTCATCAGGTTAAGTCTAATGTCTGCTACAGCCATGCTGCTGATACTGTTTATTTTTCAATTAGGATTTCTAGATTTTAGTCAAAGTTCATTTGAAAAACTGCTATTATATATTCTTATTTCGTTGGCACCAATATCATTTATCATTTTTCTGAAATTAATGAATGCAGCTCCTTTCAAGAATCTGCATTTATTTTCATACCTTTGCGCCACAGAACTGATCCCTTTTGTGATTATTCTGAGTTTAGGGATGAATGTATCATTCTAACTTTAGCCTAAAAATAGACTAATATTGTTGACTGCGAATATGACTGATCAAGTGAAAGAGAGGATGCATCAAGTGAAAAGTATCCTAGTTTCCCAGCCGAAACCCCAAGATGAAAATTCGCCATATTTTAAATTGGCAGAGAAGTACAACCTCAAAATTGATTTCCGACCATTCATACAGGTTGATCCTGTAACCATTAATGAATTCAGGAAACAAAAAATTGACATACTAGATCATTCGGCTATTATTTTCACAAGTAGGAATGCCGTTGATCATTTTTTTAGTATCTGCCAGGAGCTTAAAGTGGAAATGCCAGCGGATATGAAGTACTTCTGTATTTCAGAACAAACTGCAAATTATCTTCAGAAGTATATAGTAATCAGAAAGAGAAAAATTTTTACTGGTCATAGAACAGCTGATGATCTTATAGAGATACTAAAGAAACACAAAAACGAGAAATACCTTTTCCCGTGTTCGGATATTCGAAAGGATGACATTCCAGACTTCCTTAAAGATAATGGATACAAATACTCAGAGGCTATCATTTACCGTACTGTGGCCAGTGATCTGAGTGATTTGGAAAATGTTTACTATGATATCTTAGCTTTTTTTAGCCCTTCAGGTATTAACTCACTATTGGTAAATTTCCCTGATTTCAAACAAAACAATACACGTATGGCAGCATTTGGCCCTACCACTGCCAAGGCAGTAAGGGACGCAGGCATGCTACTGGATATTGAGGCCCCTTTGCCCAATGCTCCATCAATGACGGGCGCGATTGAAATATATATCAAAAAGGCCAACGGGTTAAAGTAATATCATTCAAGTATTAAAACTTTAAGAGATTATTAACCATTTAAAGCCAAGTGTTTGATTGTATTATCAAAAAAACCGTATATTTAAGACTGTTTTTGACTCTATATATGCGCAAGTCTATTTTTTACATATGGTTTGGGGTCTTTTTTTTAAGTGCAAATATTGTACTGGCCCAACAAGACGCACAGTTCTCCTATTATATGAAGAACATGCTTTACTACAATCCGGCATTTGCTGGTTCTGAAGGGATAACCCAAGTTTCACTACTTCATAGAACCCAATGGGCTGGATATTCAGCTTCATTTGATGATGGGGGTGCGCCACAAACACAAGTATTCAGTTTTACTACTCCTATATATAAGTTTAGAAGTGGGTTTGGTTTTCATATTGTCAATGATAAACTGGGGCCATTGACCAATCAAGAAGTACAATTTTCATATGCCTACCATTTAGGTATTAAAAATTCGAAGTTGAGCTTCGGGTTACGCTTAGGAGCAATATCGCAATCGATTAATTTTGATATCTATAGAGCTATAGATCCAGATGATGTAGTACTTCAAAATAAGAGTGGTAAGGAATCACAAGTAAGGCCTGATATGGCCCTGGGGGTTTATTTTAGATCTGAAAAGTATTATGTAGGTGGAAGTTTTAACCATTTATTAAAGGCCGAATTTGATTTTGGGTCTAATGAAGTGCGTAATGCTCTTGAAAATCATGCCTATTTTACCATAGGGTATATCCACGAGGTTAACTTTGATTTAAAACTTTCCCCTTCTTTGTTGGTCCAAACAGATTTCAATGAATATAGTTTTATATTAGGAGGTCTGGCTTATTATAAGGATACAATGTGGGGCGGAGTGTCATTTAGACAAGGTGATGACGTGAATATTTTATTGGGATACAATTTTTTAAAGGATAAGTCGTTGAGCTTTGGCTACTCATTCGGATATGTTATTAAGGATCAGGATGCCAAGCAAGCAACCAATCACGAAATAATATTGAGTTATCAGTTGCCTGTTAATCCTGGTACCGGTAAAAAGGTAGTAAGAACGCCTAGGTTCAGACATTAACGATGAAAAATTTTGCTTTTAATGATAAAATATTCAATTTGTAAAATATATTTTAATATTTCTTAGGTTGAAAATCAGTAAGCAAGGGATTTAAATAGATTTTTTTTTATATATTTCCGCTTCAAAATTTAAACTTAACTAGTTGGCTTTAACTGAATGATAGTTAAAGGATTAAAGATAAAGTGTTATGCATAAATTAATTAGAAGATTCTTCTATTCGTTGGTATTGCTTTCATCTGCTTTTTTAGGCGGTTGTGGGTTACTGGGCCTAGGTGGTGGCGGTGGTGATCAGGGAGAGTTGGTAGGGGTTCCAGGAAGGGAAGGCTGGGTAATGGCACAACCTTACGGGATGGTTCCAATTCCGGCTGGAACATTTCATATGGGTCAGGCTGATGAAGATCCTGCATCGACACAAATTAATTTTAACAAACAAATTACGATCGGTTCATTCTATATGGATGATACCGAAATTACTAATAATGAATATCGTCAATTTATTGATTTGATCCTTCAAGATTCTATTAGTGTTCTAGGTGAAGATAAAATCATGCACGATTATTATCCTGATACTACGGTGTGGGTTAAAGATTTTGCACACCACATGGGTGATCCGGTTATGGATTATTACTATTGGCATCCAGGTTACGATGATTACCCAGTTGTGGGAATCAATTGGGAAGCAGCCGTTTACTTTTCAAAATGGAGAACAGCTTATTGGGCAGATTATAGAAGAAGTGTAGGTGAAGTGCCAATGCCTTCATTTAGACTACCAAATGAAGCAGAATGGGAATACGCTGCCAGAGGCGGAAGGGATATGGCTAAATATCCTTGGGGTAATCCATACATAAGAAATTCGAAAGGTTGTATGCTGGCTAACTTTAAGCCAGGCAGAGGTAATTTTTACGATGACGGTTTTGCCTATACAGCTCCCGTTGCATCTTACTTTGCCAATGACTATGGACTATACGACATGGCTGGTAATGTTTCAGAATGGTGCTTAGATGACTTTAATCCTGCTTCAGTTCCATTAGTATGGGATTTGAACCCACAGTATATTGAAAAAAGGACTGATCCAAACAATCCAAACTATGATCCAAAAATATATCCTAAGAAAGTGATAAGGGGTGGATCATGGAAAGATGTTGCCTATTATCTGGAAACAGGAACAAGAACATTCGAGTTTAAAGATTCAACCAGAGCCTATATTGGCTTTAGAAATGCAATGACGCACCTTGGCAGATCGTCCGGTGCTGAATTTTAAATTTGATTATATTAACCAAATAGATTAAACTTAACAAGTATTAAATTAAAACCTTAAGACAATGAGTAAAAATAAAGGCGGATTTGCAGAACTTATGTATAAGACCATTATGCCTAAGGTATATGGTATTGGTGCTGCAGTTGTTATTATCGGGGCACTTTTTAAAATCTTACACCTTCCTGGTGCTAATGAAATGCTAATGATAGGGTTATCTGTTGAAGCAGGTATATTCTTCTTAAGTGCATTTGAGCCACCTCATGCAGAGCCAGATTGGTCAAAAGTTTATCCTGAGCTTTCAGAAGATTTTGAAGGGCCAACAGCTTCCCCAAGAATCTCTAACAAACCTTCAGGAGCTACGCCAACTCAAGAATTGGATAACATGCTCAGCAAAGCTAAAATCGGCCCTGAACTGATTGATAGTTTAGGTAAGGGGATGAGGAATATGGCTGAATCAGCTTCTAAAATGTCAAATTTGGCAGATGCCGCAGTTGCTACTAATGACTATTCCAAAAATGTTAAAACCGCCTCACAATCATTGTTGGAAATGAATAAATCATACGCCAATACAGCCAATGCAATGGCTGATATGGCCAATGCCTCTAAAGATGCCAAAGAGTATCATTCTCAAATACAGAATGTGACTAAAAACCTTGGCGCACTCAACGCTGTTTACGAAATGGAGTTAAAAGATTCTGACAGTCATGTGAAAGCAATGAACAAATTCTATACTAACATGGCACAGGCTCTTGAAGGAATGACAAGTGCAGGTGAAAATACCAAGAAATTTGCTAGTGAATTGGATAAACTAACAGGTAACCTGACGTCTCTTAATAAGGTGTATGGCAACATGCTTACAGCTATGAGAGGTGGATCTTCTAATCAACCTCAGGGTTAATTGAGAAGTGTATTCAAAAGAAATGTTTAATTCATTAACAAAACAAATTTAAAATGGCAGGCGGAAAAGAAACCCCCAGACAGAAAATGATCGGAATGATGTATCTGGTGCTAACTGCCTTGTTAGCATTGCAGGTAAGTAATTCCGTTCTAGAGAAGTTCGTCTTTATCGATGAAGCATTGAGGATGCAAGGCCAGGAAATAGCTCAAAAAAATACAGGCTTAGTGTCAAGTATTAATGCTGAAGTTGAAAAGAAGGGCAACAGACCGGACGATAAAAAGGCTTTGGATAAAGCAAAGCAAGTTCGCCAAATGACTGATGAGGTCAAAAAACACATGGATCAACTCCGGGATGACTTTGTTAAAATTACGGGTGACCGTGATGAGAACGGGCAGCTAAAAGGAGCGAAGGATGACGAGATTGTGAGTAGTTACATGGTAACTCAGGGTAAAGGGACGGAATTAAAGAAAAAGCTAAATGATTACGCCAAGAAGTTGACCGAACTTACTGGAGAGAGCTTTGTACCTTTGGCACGGGATGCTAAAGATATCGATATTGCAAAAAATGACCCAGATCAAAAAAATAAGTCGTTCGAGGAATATTATTTCATGAAAACTCCTACAGCGGCTGGTATGGCCACTATTAGTTATCTCGAAACAGAGTTACTGAACTATGAAGCCAGAGCACTTGGTGCTTTAGCTGAACAAGTAGGTGCCAAGGATGTTGAATTTGATCAAATAGTACCCTTAGTTCGTCCTGTCTCCAATGTGGTGGCAGCAGGAGCTAAATTTGAGGCTGAGTTGTTTATTACAGCTTCGGCTTCTGGCCTGAATCCTACCTTTATGTATGATAAGAAAGAAGTAGAGGCAAGCCAGAATGAAGTTGGGATTAAGTATGGTAAGATTGAATTTACTGCTTCCCCAGGTAACTATGACCCTAAAACGCTAATGGCGGAAAAATCATTTGAAGCACAGATTATTTTAAATGACTCAACTTATAAGATAAATCATAAGTATTTCGTTGTTAAGCCAGTAATTCAGATTAGGTCTGCGGCATTATCCGCATTATATATGAATTGCGGAAATGAATTGGACGTACAAGTGCCAGCGTTAGGTACCTCTTACAATCCTTCGTTTTCATCTGGTGATGCTACTATAGTAAAAGGAAATAGAGCCGGACTTATTACTGTAATACCTAAAGGTAGAAGTAAGGTAAAATTATCTGTAAGCAATGCTGGAAGCTCACTTGGAACAGAAACATTTGATGTGAAGAAGGTGCCACCACCCAACATCGAAATAACAACCCGAGGTAGGGAAGTTGATTTTGAAGGGGGTGTAAAGGCTGCAGCATTGACAGAAATAAGGGTAAAGGCCGAGGCAGAAGAAAACTTTGCCCGTGAAGTACCTAAAGATGCACGATACAGAGTATCTAGGATCAATGTAAAACTTGCACGTGCAGGCCGTCAGATTAAAGCAGAGGACTTCTCATCAGAGACTATCAGTCTTGCATCATGGAGAAGCTTGTTTAGACCTGGTGACAACCTTATTGTGAAAGTAGAAAATGTAACACGTAGAACGTATACTGGCGAAAATGAAAGAGTAAAGCCAGTAACAACGATATATAGTATTCCAATTAACTAAAGTAAAGATGTTTAAGTTGAAGAATTGTTTATTGGTTGTCTTAGCTGGATTATTATCGATACCGGTATCGGCTCAATTAGGGGATGTGGAACAGTACAACCCAAACTCAATTGATCCAATAGCTAGGTATGAGCATTTATTTAAGAAAAGAGTGTGGAGAACCATTGACTTAAAAGAAAAACAGAATAAAGGATTTTTTGCAAGAGGTGGAGAGATTACAGCTTTTATATTAGATGCAGTTAGATCTGGTGAGCTTTCTGATATTTACAAGAATGATTCTTTAACTACTAAAATCAGCAAAGATGAATTCTTAAGTAGTTTGGTGTATTTAGAAGGGACTACTTATCCAGCATGGGAATCTGGCGCTACCTACTATGAAGGGGATCGCGTTTCTTATGAAGGAAAGGTATATACTGCTATTTTTGATGAAGTGTATTCAACACCTGCAGATACTCCAGATGACTGGGAAGTAAATCCAGGTGCAGGTAAGGCAGTCTATTTCCTACCTCGTCAGATAAGTATTATAAGAATGATGGAGGATGTGATTTTTGATAAAAGAAGATCACGACTTTATAATCAAATACAATCCTTACAATTATTTGTGCCCGGTTCGGAAACCCAAGATCAAGTTGAAAAACCACTTGGGGTATTTAAGTACAAGGATTTATATAGATTGTTTAAGGCACATCCTGAATCGGCCATTTGGATTAACAGATATAATAGCGCAGAAAACAAGAATTTTGCTGATGCATTCACTTTAAGATTATTTAGGGCATCCCTATTTAAGTTTGAAAATCCTGATGACGATCCTATCGTAGATATGTACAAAAACAGAAAGGAATCTGTAATGGCAGCCGAATGGTGGGAAATGAAACTTATGGAGAAAGAACACAATCTTTGGGAATATTGATTGTGAATATATCTTAAAAAGAAGGAGGCCTCAAGCCTCCTTTTTTATTTTAAAATGTTCTGCAATTTTTAATCCTTTGGAGTCACCAATTGTACTTTGAATTTCTTCTAGGCTTGCTTCAGTGATTTTTCTTATGGATTTGAATTGCTGAAGAAGTGTTGTAATTGTTTTAGGGCCTATTCCCTCTATAGATTCTAACTCTGATGTTAAACTCGCATTGCTTCTTTTATTTCTGTGAAAAGTAATGGCAAACCTATGTGCTTCATCCCTTATTCTCTGAAGGAGCATAAGTGTCGTAGATTTTTTACTGATATGAAGTGGCAATGTATCTTCAGGGAAATATATCTCCTCCAGTCTTTTAGCAATACCTATAATAGGAATCTGCCCGTAAATATTGAGTGATTTTAGTGCATCACATGCGCTACTCAGTTGTCCTTTGCCACCATCAATGACAATCAAATTGGGTAAGGGTTGTTTTTCCTTTATCAATCGACTGTATCTCCTGGAAACTATTTCAAACATGGAGGAAAAATCATCTGGGCCTATTACTGTTTTAATATTGTAATGTCTGTATTTGGTCTTGGCCGGTTTTCCATTTATAAAGCATACCATCGAGGCTACTGGATTTGTGCCTTGAATATTGCTGTTGTCAAAACATTCTATGTGTTTTGGAAGGGTAGTAAGGTGTAAATCTTTCTGAACCTTATCCAGTATAAGAACTGATTTATCATGAATAGGCTTCTTTAGTATTTTATTCTTTTTAAACTGAAGTGCATTTCTTAACGAAAGCTTTACAAGTTTGTCTTTATCACCAATTTTGGGAACTACAGACTGATTATCCCCTATTTTGAAAAGAATATTGCTGAGTATTTCCATACTATCAAAAAGTTGATTCTTAAGGATGTCGAATGCTACGGTCTCCATAATTTCACTATCCGTTTCATCCAAAGCTTTTTTCACTTCTAAAGTATGCGCGTTTGTAATTGAACCATTCGTTAAATAGAAGTGATTGATAATAGCATAATTCTTATCAGTAACTAAACTAAATACATTAAGGTCAGTCAATTTCGGATTTACTACGATTGATTTGGATTGAAATTTATATAGAACATCTAATTTATCCTTGAATTTTTGTGCTTGCTCAAATTTCATTTGAGACGCAGCCATATTCATTCTATTTTTAAAATGGTTTTTTACTTCTGAGATGTTTCCCTTTAGTATATGCCTAGCCGACTCGATATCTTCATTATATGATGCTTCCGTTTGTAGTCCTTCGCACGGGCCTTGGCAATTGCCTAAGTGATATTCTAGACAGACTTTGTATTGATTATTCCTTACTTTTTTTTCTGATAGATTTAAGTTGCAGGTTCGGATTGTATAAAGTTTTCTGATTAATTCCAGCACCGTTTTCATAGCTACTACACTTGAATACGGCCCAAAGTATTCACCATCTGATTTGTTTAATTTTCGGGTGGATATAATTCTGGGAAACCTTTCATTAAGTATACAGATATACGGGAAGGTTTTATCGTCTTTAAGAAGGATATTATATTTTGGTTGATTTTCCTTGATAAGATTGTTTTCAAGTAGCAAGGCATCAAACTCGCTATTTACAACAGTAAAGTCGAAAGTTGTTATCTCACTGACTAATTTGTTGGTTTTTCTGTTGTGGGAGGCACTTTTGTTAAAATAGCTGTACACCCGTTTTTTTAAACTCTTGGCTTTGCCTACATAAATTAGCTTATGGTCTTTATTAAAAAACTTATAGACACCAGCTGAATCAGGGAGGATTGTTTTTTGTGTTATATCATATCCTGGGGTATCCATGGTTACTGAATATTATTGGGATCCCATGGTTCTTCTTCAACATAAGTAGTATCAGAAGCATACTTACTACAGTCCAAAGAGACATCAATTCCCCCTGGGGGTTGTTGAAATTTGCCCTTGGTATAACCAAGGCTGGGATCATTATAAATGTCCCTCATATATTTGTCCCAAATGGGTCTGGCCGTTTTAGAGCCTTGGCCTAACGCCCAATTTCTAAAATGAATACTACGTTCATCTCCACCTACCCATATTCCTGTTACTAGGTCTTTAGTTACCCCCATATACCATCCATCTGATGCATTATTGGTAGTTCCTGTCTTACCTCCTATTTCATTGTCAATTTTAAGCTCCAGGCTTAACCCTTGAGAAGTACCTCCTTTTTCTTCTACTCCTCCCCTAAGCATGTATAACATTTTGTATGCTGTTTGTGGGCTTATGGCTTGTTTGGTTTTCGGAACAAAATTTTCAATTACATTGCCATTCTTATCTTCTATTCTGGTAATATAATACGGCTTAGTAGAGATGCCCATATTGGCAAATGTGCTATATGCCCCTACCATTTCAAAAACGGAAACGTCACTTACCCCAAGACATAATGATGGAACGGCATCTAATTTACTTTCGATACCCACTCTATGTGCAAAATCAACTACATTTTCCGGATGGATTACCTGCATGAGATAAGCAGTTACTGTATTTACTGAACGGGCCATTCCTTGTCGGATCGTCATTTTTTTACCGTCACCATAGGTGCCATCGAAGTTAGACGGTGACCAAGTTGGGGGGTCTCCCACTACCTGGAAGGTTACCATAGCGTCAGGAACTTCATAACATGGGGGATAACCGTTTTCAATAGCGGCACCGTAAACGAATGGCTTGAAAGTAGACCCAGGTTGACGCTTTCCTTGCCTTACATGATCATACTTAAAATATTTGTGATTTATTCCACCTACCCATGCTTTGATATGGCCCGTATGTGGATCCATGGACATCATCCCACTTTGTAAAAAATGCTTATAATAATTTATGGAATCTAAGGGGCTAAGTGTGGTATCAATTTCGCCCGCCCATGAAAACACAGTCATTGGTTTGGGCTTATTCATAATTATTTTTAACGAGTCACTATCTTTACCGTATTTCTTAACCAGTTGCCTATAATGTGGGGTCCTTTGGAACCTGTTAACCAAAAAGTTGGGTATCTCCTTGCCTTCTAGATCTCGCCAAGGGTTTTGTCCCTTCCAGTGCTCATTAAATACTTTTTGCAATTCAGTCATGTGCTCCTTCATGGCTTCTTCAGCATATCGCTGCATTCTACTATCAATAGTAGTATATATTTTCAACCCGTCTTCATAAAGGTCATAACCATGACTATTGGCCCATAGTGTAAGTTCATATTTGATCATGGCCCTAAAATAGGTTGCCAGTCCCGTATTATGATTTGCTACGTCATACATTGAAATATCAATCGGAGTTTTCCTTAAGGAGTCCAATACATCTTTTGTAATATATCCATGCCTGTAAATTTTGCCAAGTACTTGATTTCGTTTTTTGATGGAACGGTCATAGTTATAGATTGGACTAAAGGCTGTTGTTCCCTGTAACAGTCCAATAAGTACAGCCGATTCTTGGTAGTTGAGACTGTCGGTAGACTTGGCAAAGAAAGTTTCAGCGGCAGTTTTAATGCCATAAGCATTACTACCAAATGAAACGGTGTTCAGGTACATCGCAAGAATTTCCTTTTTGGTAAAATTCTTTTCCAACTGTGCTGCAATAATCCATTCTTTAGTTTTAATGATGACTTGGTTTAATCCAGGTACCCTATATAGATATCCCTCATTTTCCGAAAGGGTTTTAAATAAATTTTCAGCCAGTTGCATAGTGATCGTGCTACCGCCACCAGCATATTGAAATGTGATTACTCCAGTTACTGCTCTTAATAACCCGGTCAAGTCGATACCTGAATGCTCGTAAAATCGGTGATCTTCAGAAGACAATAGGGTATTGACAAGCTGGGGAGAAAGATCGTCATAAGAGGCTTGGCTTCTGTTGAACCTATAATATCTTCCTAATGAGACGTTATCTGAGGAAATTAACTCTGAAGAAAGATCGTTCTCAGGATTTTCAAGGGATTTTAAACTTGGCATTCCACCGTAGAGCCCACCTAAATCAATACTTACCGTATATATATACAGTGGTAATGCTATTAACAGCAAAAATAGAAGCCCCCATATAATGCGTACTCCTATTTTTAGTTTTCGGTTAGGGGCTTTTAGTTTGTCAATTATTTTCATTCAGATAATTTTTATCAAAAAACTTAATATAGGCATCAATATCACGACTCTGATAGAAGATATTAAAATTGTCTTTTGTTATCACAAATTTATAAAACTTTGAGTTGCGTTTGCTCTCTACTACTGGATCGGCTTTAATAAACTGCTTATAATATTTAAGGGCTTCGGGTTTACCTTCGAAATCCGAAATTAATGTCATTGCAAATTGATCATTAAGGATCAAATTACTGGTTTTTAAATCTGTATAATTGTTTTTCCCATTAAACTCTTCCAATGTACCTGATATGAGATCCGTTAACTTGGCATTGACTTCATAGATCAGAACAAAATAATGTGATTGTTGAAGATACTTTACAAATTCTGTCCCTAGCCTTTTTCTTTTTCTTTCGAGAAAACTCCTAGATGCATCCAGTAGTTCATTGGCATAAGGAGTTACTTCACTATCAGGGTTTTTTTCAATAAATACTGATAACTGATATTGATAAAGATTGATATCCTCTGTTTTTCCGGTAATTAAAATCTTTAGTAATTTCAGCCGGGAGGTAAAAACTGTTTCATCATAATTATTTATCCCATCATCAAGCAATATCAAAGCTGAGTCGTAATTTTCAAGGCTATATTGTTTGTACGCTCTTTCGTATATTTTCTTAAGTAATTCGTTCGATGCAGTACTTTCTTCTTTGTAATTTGGGTTCGCAATAAGCTTAGCATAGATACTGTTTGGGTAGCTTTGAAGTAAGGCAGATTCATACTCCTTATATTTATCGTCCTCCTTGTTTTTGTAGATGAGGTATAATTGATACAGTGCCTCAGCTTCATACTCTGAACCCGGAAAGCGCGTAATCAATTTAGTAAAGGTTTCAGCGGCATTTTGTTCTTCAACCAAATCAAACTTGTAGATATTTCCTAGCTTATAATAGGCCTCCTTTATTTTATTGAGTGCTACTGACTTATCAACTTCTTCAAATGGAATTTGACTGTACATATCGTTGAATTGTGAAGCCTTGGTATTTTGGACTTGTTCAATATTTTCACTTACAGGTTCATCCAGAGGTTGATTTTGGGGCTCATCTACTATTGCAACATTTTGAACACGCGTTTTATTAGAACGCCTCCAATTATCTTCGAGCTTTCGATCGCCCCAAACCCTTGTGAACTCTGACTGCCCAAGAGCAACTGCTGATGGATTACCAAAATACCAGGAGTTGTATGTGATGCCAGAAGATTCTGACATGGAATTAAACTGTGCCCTACGTGCCTTTTTTTCTGCTTTTGCTTTGGCCAGCTCTTGTTTTGCAGCTGCTTCATCTATTATGGCATTAAGCTTTGCTGACAATGTAGCTGTATCAAGCTCCGCCAGATTCAACAGGCTATCCTGTAGTTGGATGGTATTAATTTGTGCGACAAAATCCCCAAGGACTTTTTGCCGTACTTTAATGCTTTCTATGTTTTCAAAGTCTGATGGTAATGATTGTACAGCACTGTCATAATAAGCTTGGGCCAATTCATATTTACTCAAACTATCATAATATACCTCACCAAGCCTTAAATAGGATTGCCCCTTTTGTCGCGGGTTTCCTGTACTGCTTGCAACAGAGGATTTGAAATATTCTAGAGCCTTCTCAACATTGTGTTGTTTGAGCTCGAATTCAGCCATTTCAAAGTAGATTTTATCTTTAAATTCCTTGTTTTTTGAATCTTTTAGCAATGACCTTAGCAATTTTCTTGCTGCTTTAACATCACTCGATTTTCCTAATTCTGTAACCTGGGCCATGTTCAGCCGGGTGTAGAAATCAAGCTCGTAGACGGGGTTACTGGCTAAACATTTTTTATAGTAATTGAAAGCCTCTGCATCAAAGCCGAGGCTTTGGTAAGTCTGTCCGATAATAAAGTAGATTCTTCCTTTACCATCCTTTCGTTTTAATAATGGCGCTGCGAGCACCAGATTTTCTACCATTTTATCATAGTCACCCAAAACTTGGGAATGATAGGCCTTATTTAGATAAAGTAGTTTACTGTTCTTTTTATTCAGTGTTTCCTTTTTGATGTAGTCTTCAACCGCCACGGCATTCTCAAATTCCTTCGAATCCACAAATGTTCTGATAAGCCTTATTAGTGCTTCATGGCGGGCATTGTCATCTTCTGATTTTGTATTGACATATTTGTATGTTTCTATTGCATTTACATAATCGAGGCTAAGTTGTCGGGCCCTTCCAATAAAAATATAACAGTCATCTACCCATTTACTATTTTTATGCCGTTGAATGGCGATCGATGCTTTTTTTATACAATCGTCAATTTTTTCCTGATAGGAATTCGCTAGGGCGGAGTCAATTTTTGGATAGATATCCAATATTTTATTATAGTCATTGTCATAGTTCTCTTTAAGAATGCTTCCAATCTCATTGAGCCTTTTTTTGGCATAATAATAAGCATTATACCTTGCCGTAGTATTGTGATAGGCCTTACTAAAAATATTTTTACGTTCAGCAGAACAGCCATTCAATAATGATGCTATAACAATACAGGTGAGAAAATATATAAAATGCCTTATATGTAACAATGTACGGTGTTTTCGTTAAACCTGTAATGAAACGTAAAATTCGGGATAATTAATACAATAATAGTTTATAATATCTATTTTTGTCCTCCTTCAAATTTAAAGAAAAATTCAAATTGAGAGCTAGAAAGACACTTTCAAGCTGGTTGGTAAACAGGTATCTCCTTATTATTAGAAATGAGGAGAATTTTGCTGAAAAAACAACCTTTAGTTTTACTTATGCCAAAGCAATATTATTGACAGTTACTGTCTTTATTTTACTAATGGCCTTGAGTTTATTTCTGGTAAAGACATTACTTGCCCAATGGTTTGATCCAAGACATGCTCAAATGGAGTCCAATAAAAAACTTTATGAATTGGCAGTTAAAGTGGATTCATTGGCGCAAGAAGTGGACGAGAAAGATAAGTTTATCAGGAATTTTCAACATGTTTTGAGCGGGGATACATTGGACGCTTTTCAGTCATATGAGACTACTCCCACAAACGAAAATGAGGTAATAAGCTCAATAGACGTTACTAAGTTATCTCCAGTGGATTCACAGTTTAGGCAAGAATTTGAACAAACCGATCAATCGCTTTTAAAATTTGCATCTGCCTCATACAATGAGCTACAGGAGATATTCTTTTTTTCACCCATAACCGGATATGTGTCTGCGGCCTATAATGTAAGGGAGGGTCATTATGGAGTGGATATTGTGGCCAAAAAGAATGAGCCGGTAAAATGTGTAGCTGATGGAACGGTAATAATGGCCTCTTGGACACAAGATTCAGGTTATGTTATTAGTGTTCAGCACCGTGGTAACCTCATCTCAGTATATAAGCATAATGCTGAATTGTTGAAAAAAGTTGGTAATTTTGTAAATGCCGGTGAGATAATCTCTATAATTGGCAACACCGGTGAGCTTACAGATGGGCCACATCTGCATTTTGAACTCTGGTATAACGGAAACTCGGTAAATCCCGAGGAATTTGTAACTTTTTAAATATTAGAAAAATGTTTACCACAAAAGAAGATCATAAAGTTGCCGAAGAAATTAGTAATTCGAGCAACATCATAGGGAAGGGAACTATTTTGGAAGGGAATATTGAAACCTTTGGAAATATTAGAGTAGAGGGCAAAGTGATTGGAAATGTAAAAACAAAATCTAAAGTTGCTTTGGGTCAATCTTCTCATGTTGAAGGAAACATTCTTGCCCAAAATGCCGAAGTCGCTGGCGAGATAAAAGGGAAAATTGAAGTTTCTGATATTCTGATATTAAAACCTACCGCTGTGATCAATGGCGACATTATTACCAACAAAATAATCGTTGAATCAGGTGCAACATTCAATGGTGGATGTAAAATGGGTGTGTCTCAAAAGGAAATAAAGATTGGTGAAAATGGACAAAACAACCCCACCCTCAAGCCACAAGGAATCAAAGCCGTCTAATTCATTTTTAAAATATTCGAGTTTAGGGATTCAATTAATTTCTTCAATAGGAATAGCAGGTGCCATTGGCTATTGGATTGATTTAAAGATGAACTTAAAATTTCCGGTCTTCTTGTTGGGATTTGTTTTAATCACATTCAGTGGCGCAATGTATAAGCTTTACCGTGATTTAGAAAAATGATTGATTTTGAGTATTAATAAATTTACACTAGCCCTTACCGGACTTGCCGCATTGTTCAGTGCAGTGTATATCTTAAGTATCACTTATTTTTCATTACCGAAACCATCCTACGATATGTATATCATTGGTGTGCTATATTTAATCACGCTGTTAGGGTACATACTTATAGTTAAAGCCAAAGCCTGGGATCAGGCATATTTTATGCCAATAGTACTGGCCTCTTTCGTGGTAAGATTATTAATATTTGGCATCTTAAATTTTATCATGATTTATTCGTCACCTGAAGAGGCAGTGCCCAATGTGGTGTTATTCTTCTCAGCCTATTTTTTATTTACATTGCTTGAGACGGCATCCATATTTTTTTTAATACAAAAACCATTGGTAGATACAGAGACAGAGTCAAAATAAGCCAACAAATCTTTTTTTTTGGACTTTAATAATCTACATTTGCAGTCAAATTTCGAGGACCCTTTATTACCAACTAGATAAATGGCTGCAAAACAGGCAAATAACACATTCACAAAGGTATTTAGAGCATTTTTGGTGATGCTATTATTCACAGGATTTGGATACAATAGTGTCTTAGCTTCGTCTAGTGAGGAGGAAGGATTCAATGCAAGTGAAGTAATATTGCACCATGTGATGGACGATCATGTTTGGCACTTTGTCGATGGTCACTATGGCACCTTACATCTTCCTATTATATTATATTCTGAAGCAAAAGGTTTTGATATATTTTCATCAAGTAATTTCTATGATGAAGATCACAACCTAAAACCATACAAGGGATATGTATTAGAACACGGACATATCACCTTGGAGAATAATCCAGATGCCTTTGTCTTGGATCTTTCCATTACTAAGACGGTCTTTATGCTGATGATAACCGCTGTTGTGGTTCTATTGATATTCATAGCCGTTGCTAGAAAGTATAAAACCAATACCGGAAAAGCACCAACAGGTATTCAATCTTTCTTTGAGCCTATCATTGTATTTGTAAGGGATGAGGTAGCTAAACCTAACATTGGTGATAAGAAATATGAGAAGTTCATGCCGTTTCTGCTTTCATTGTTTTTCTTCATTCTTTTTGGAAATATATTGGGACTTTTGCCTGGAGCGGCTAACCTAACTGGAAATATTGCAGTAACTACAGTTTTGGCCTTGTTTACATTTGTTATTACTAATATCAATGGAAACAAGCACTATTGGAAGCATATCTTTTGGACTCCAGGGGTACCATTGCCTTTGAAGTTTATCATTGTTCCGGTGGAAATCCTGGGAGTATTTACCAAACCATTTGCGCTACTTATTCGACTTTTTGTAGCCATTACTGCAGGTCATATTGTAATGTTGGCCTTAATATGTCTAGCATTTATATTCCAGAGTTATGCTGTTGGGGTGGGATCAACAATAATTGTATTGTTTATAAGCTTAATTGAGTTGCTGGTAGCGGCTATTCAAGCATATGTGTTTACGATGTTCTCAGCCCTATACATTGGTATGGCAACAGAAGAGCATCATTAAAAGAGAATTTTTGTTTAATTAATTATATATAACCATGTTTTTACAAATTTTATTAGAAGCTACATTAGGTGTTATGGGAGCTGGAATCGGTGCTGGACTTGTTGCGATAGGCGCAGGATTAGGTATCGGTAGAATTGGTGGTTCTGCTATGGAAGCCATGGCAAGACAACCAGAAGCTGCTGGAAAAATTCAAGGTGCTATGCTTATCATTGCAGCACTTATTGAAGTTGCCGCCCTATTTGGGTTGGTAATCTGCCTACTTATTGCTATTGCGTAAGAAAATTAAAGGCTTGTAAAGGCGATAGGTCTTTACAAGCTTTTTCTATTAAACAAAAAATGACAAAAATATTATAAAATGGAATTACTAACCCCAGGTACCGGACTGCTTATTTGGCAGATCATCATATTTGGTTTGCTGTTTATCCTTCTTAGGGTATTGGCTTGGAAGCCAATAATGCAATCTTTGAGAATAAGGGAAGACTCTATTCAGGATGCCTTGGATTCAGCGGAGAATGCAAAATTGGAAATGACCAAGTTGCATTCGGATAATCAAAAGCTACTAGAGGAGGCTCGTGTTGAAAGAGACGCTATTCTTAAGCAAGCCAGGCATGTATCTGATGTATTAATGGAAGAGGCCAAAGCAGAAGCCAGTAAACAAACTGAAAAGATGATAACTGATGCTAGATTGGCGATAAATATAGAAAAGAAAGCCGCAATGGCCGAAGTTAAAACTCAGGTAGCAGCATTATCCCTTCAGATTACTGAAAAACTGTTGAGGAAAAACCTTGAAAGTGATAAAGCTCAAAAAAGTCTTATTGAGGAATTTGTTAAGGACATAAACTTAAACTAGCAGATGTCAAATTACAGAGTAGCTTCAAGATACGCCAAATCATTATTGGAACTAGCCGTAGAAAAAGGCGTGCTGGAAGAGGTACATAATGACATGGTTAGTTTCAGCAAGGTATGTGATGAAAATCGCGATTTTGCCTTAATGCTAAAAAATCCAATTATCAAGCATGATAAGAAAAGGACAATTTTAAAGAAAGTATTTGAAGGTAAAGTCAACGCCATCACGATGGCCATATTTGATATCATAACTAAAAAGAACAGGGAATCGGTATTGCCTGAAATAGCGAAGGAATTTCATACGCAATATAATTTTAACAAAAGCATACAGTTGGCAAAGGTGGTAACTGCTGTGCCACTTGATAAAGACCTAAGGTCTAAGGTAGAGGAGATCGTAAATCAGATATCAGCATTTGACAAGGTAGAACTGAAAGAAGAGGTGAATGAGGACATTATTGGAGGTTTTGTTTTAACGGTAGGTGACAAACAAATTGATGATTCCTTAAAAAGTAAATTGAAAGCACTTGAACTAAAGTTCAGTCAGAATCCATATATAAAAGAATTTTAAAAACAAGATACAATAATAATGGCAAACGTAAGACCAGACGAAGTTTCAGCAATATTAAGAGAGCAACTCTCAGGCGCAAAAACCGAAGCCGAATTGGAAGAAGTAGGTACCGTCCTAGAGGTAGGTGATGGTGTTGCTAGAATTTACGGACTTTCAAAAGCACAATCAGGTGAACTTTTGGAATTTGAAAACGGCCTTAAGGCACTCGTATTGAACCTTGAAGAAGATAACGTAGGAGCCGTTCTTTTAGGTGAATCAAAGGGGATCAAAGAAGGTGATGTCGTAAAAAGAACAGGTAAAATTGCTTCTATTGAGGTAGGTGAAGGAATGGTTGGCCGTGTGGTGGATACCCTAGGTATGCCCATAGATGGTAAAGGCCCAATCGCAGGCGAAACTTTCGAAATGCCATTGGAAAGAAAAGCCCCCGGTGTAATCTACAGACAGCCGGTTAATGAGCCATTACAGACAGGTATTAAGGCGATTGACTCCATGATTCCGATTGGGAGGGGACAACGGGAATTGATTATTGGTGACCGTCAGACTGGTAAAACAGCAGTGGCAATCGATACTATCATTAATCAGAAAGAATTTTATGACAAAGGTGAACCTGTATTTTGTATATATGTAGCCGTTGCTCAAAAAGCATCTACAGTGGCCAACGTTGTGGCGGCCCTTGAAAAGGCAGGTGCCATGGCTTACACCGTTGTGGTTTCTTCAGCGGCCTCAGATCCAGCACCATTGCAATTCTATTCACCATTTACAGGAGCTGCTATTGGTGAATATTTTAGAGATACCGGAAGACCAGCGCTTGTTGTTTATGATGATTTGTCTAAACAAGCAGTAGCTTATAGAGAGGTTTCTTTGTTGTTAAGAAGACCTCCAGGCCGTGAAGCTTATCCTGGTGACGTGTTCTACTTACACTCAAGATTACTGGAAAGAGCTGCCAAAATAACAGATAGTCAGGATATCGCAGAAAATATGAATGACTTACCTCCTTCTTTGAAAGGAAAAGTAAAAGGTGGTGGGTCTTTAACAGCATTGCCAATCATTGAAACACAGGCGGGTGACGTTTCGGCATATATCCCTACCAACGTAATTTCTATTACTGATGGTCAGATATTCCTTGAGACTAACCTATTTAACTCAGGTATAAGACCTGCTATTAACGTGGGTATATCAGTATCCCGTGTGGGAGGTAATGCCCAGATCAAGTCAATGAAAAAAGTAGCGGGTACATTGAAGTTAGACCAGGCGCAATTCCGTGAATTGGAAGCGTTTGCCAAATTTGGATCTGATCTTGATGCAGCTACTAAATTGACAATCGAAAGAGGAAGAAGAAACCTAGAGATATTAAAACAGCCTCAGTTTTCACCCGTACCGGTAGAGGAGCAAGTGGCCATTATCTACGTATCTACTAAAGGTATGATGGACAACGTGCCTGTTGGTAAAGTAAAAGAATTTGAAAGAAACTTCCTTGATATCCTGAAAGCTAAGCACAGGGATTCCCTTGATCTGCTAAAGGCAGGGAAATTGGAAGATAGCGTTATAGAAGTATTGGCTTCTGTGGCAAAAGACTTAAGCAAAGAATATAGTAACTAATATAATTAGTCTGATACATTATTAATTCGACACTCAATGGCGAGTTTAAAAGAAGTAAAAAGCAGGATACAGTCGGTAACGTCAACGCAGCAAATTACCAAAGCCATGAAAATGGTGGCTGCTGCAAAGTTGAGACGGGCACAGAATAATATTACCCAAATGCGGCCATATGCTGCAAAATTGGCTGGCTTATTACAGAATTTATCTTCACAAAATAGTGACGATGATAATGGTAGTAAGTACACCGCACAAAGGGAAGCGAATAACATCCTTGTTATGGTGGTAACTTCAGACAAGGGTCTTTGTGGTGCTTTTAACAGTAATGTGTTTAAAGCAACAGTAAAGCATCTTCAAAAGAATTACGAAAGCCAATTGAAGGCTGGAAATGTGGACATTATGCCAATAGGCAAAAAGTCATTAGAGTACTTTACAAAAAGAGATTATAATGTTGTTTCTGACTACTGGGATATGTTTTCACCGACTTCATTTGAAACGAGTGCCAAAGCAGCAGAATATGCTATGGAGTCATTTAGTAATGGCAAATACGATAAAGTAGAGATCATTTATAATGAGTTTAAAAATGTGGCTACCCAGCTTTTGCAGGTGGAACCATTTTTACCCGTAACACCTTCTGAAGAAAGTGCCACCAGTTCGTTTGAGGTAGATTATATTTTCCAGCCATCGAGAGAGGAGATCGTTACGGATTTAATACCTAAATCATTGAAAGTACAGGTGTTCAAGGCAATTCTTGATTCAAATGCAGCGGAGCATGGAGCCCGTATGACGGCAATGGATCAAGCAACGGACAATGCTGGTGAATTGCTTAAGGAACTTAGACTTACCTATAACAGAACACGTCAAGCAGCCATTACCAAAGAGATTCTTGAAATCGTTGGGGGTGCAGAAGCACTTGGGTAAACTATTTTAATTATATAATAATCTATGAAGGAAGGTGTCACATTTGACACCTTTTTTTATTTAGCAGATTGTATCAATATTTTATTTTCATAAAATATAATTTAACTAATAATAAAAAACACTAATAATTAGTGCCTAACTTTTGTTCATCTTCATTTTACATGTATGATTGGATTGATTATGTCATAAATAATTTTCTTATAAATTGTATTGGGACATACTAGTTTATGTTAATGACTTAAGATAAGTTGAGATGTGATGTAAGTAATTGTTGTATATTCAATAATAAAAATTCTCATAAAATATAAAGATTATATGAATAATTAGGTTTTATAAATTTATTAGCATAAGCTTGCAAAGCCAATTATTATTGGGTTAGATTATTAATTAAAAATCATACTAAAATTATAACAGAAAAAATATACCAATAATTAATATTTTAAATATGAAAAAAAATTCTATAAAGTTTTTCAAATCGCTTGCCATTGGATTATTCGTTCTAAGCAGTACTCAGGTTTGGTCCCAAGAGGATTCTGGACTTCAGGTTGGGCTAATGACTTCTATCAATAACAATCAATTTGAAAGTGCAGGTTCGGTTTTTGGATTTATGGCGGGAGGATTTGCAGATTATAATTACAAGTTTTTGAACGGAAGAATAGGTATTGTATATGACCGTTTGGGCGGTGCTAGGCCTGATTTGGAAGGCTTGGAGCAACCATTAAGTACAACAAGTGTGACATTTACAGACCGTAGGGTTTCATTGCATAACGTTTCTGTACCGCTTTTGGTAAGTGTTTACTATCCGGGATCTGAGGATGCAGACTTAAAACCACGATTAACAGCAGGAATAGCCTATTCATACACAATAAAGGCTATCGAAAAGAGAGATATAATGTTTGAGTTTGACGATAATACCTATGCAAGATTTAGCGGTGACAAGGAAGATGTTAGTGGTGATTATCAGCAACACCACCTTACTTATATGGCTGGATTTGGCTTTGATTTTAATTTAAGTGACGGTAGAAAGGCATACATCGAAGTATTGTATAAAAGAGGGATTAATGAAATAAACAAAGTCGAATTGGCTCGAAGAGGAAATTTGGGAGATATATATACAAATACAATAAGCATTGGCTTCGGAACTACGATTTTTAAATTTTAAACATTCTTTAAATTAATTTTAACTGTTAAATATAATATCCATGAAAATTAGAGATTTAATTAAATTTACTTTGGGGACGGCCTTAATATCGATGGTCATTTTCTCCTGTTCAGATGATTTTTCTGAAAAAGATTTATTACAAGCACAATATGATTTAGCCGCAAAACAGGATTCTATAGCAAGGAATAGAAGTATTGAAGCACTAAATAAGGCAGGGGAACTAGTAAGTTTTCAAATCAAAGTAGTTGATACAGATGGCACAGGTATTGAAGGACTTGAGGTTACATTGGGAGCTGCATCGGAGGGAGGTGTACCAGATAATCAAACTTTAACAACAGATGCTTCTGGACTTGTTTATTTTGATAGAGTTGCAATTGGTGGCAATTCAGTAAACATAAGTGGGGGATCTATAATTGATGCAGTACTAAGTGCTAATTTTGGTGAAATTGAAGAAGGTAAGCACTATCAAATTATTGATAACAATATCATACCTACTCCAGTAACTGAAAATGCCATAATCACTGTAATTGCAAATGGTACTGCAACAGCAACTGTTCAGGGTAATGTTAAAATAGAAACAGATGTAACCAATACAACAAGTGAAGTACCACAGGATGTAGTTCTATATGCGAATTTTGATGATAACCTGGTTGAAACAGCTTCTATTAGCTTGAATTACTTTTTTGCCACTAATGATAATGCATTAAGTGTAGGTATGGCTACAGTGGATAATACTACTGGGGACTATACAATGACCGTGCCTGCTGGCGTTCAGTTTGATGTTTTGATACCGGATGTTCAATTTGCGCAAAGAATAGCTGTAAATGAAGTGAATAATCAGGTGTTGCCACGGCCAGAATATCGAGATATTATTACAAATTTCGGAGATACTTATAATTCAGACTTCAATACACCTTCAGTTATTGGAGCACGCGTTGTATTTGATATGCCAGCTGAACCGGGCGATGGTTTTACATTTGGAGGCTTTTCGAGAATAGGAAGGTCAATTCCAAATTTCAGTTTGAACAAGAATGCAGGTGACCCAATTACAGAACCTTATGAAGATGCTTCAGATATAGTTACACAGTTTACCAATTTAGGTGCAGGTTATATTGCCTCGCCCACAGTTACTATAACTGACGCCAATGGCACTGGAGCATATGCTGAAGCATGGATAGAATTTGCAATAACAGGGTTGACATTAACCGATGCAGGTACTGGTTATGCTGCGAGTACAACTTATGCTTTTGATCTTTATTATGATGAAATAGCTGATGCAGATGGAAACATTAATACGGATCAATTAGAGGCTTTTTCCGTTATCAATATAGATACTGATGGAGCAGGTGTATTTCAATCTTCTGCTGTAGCTTCGGCTCTCGCTGATGCTATATCAAACGGGTTTAGCTACTTTGATGCAAATAACCTACAACAGATTAATGATAATATCTCCAATTTAAGACTAGTTAATACTGATGCAACAACCGATGCAATCGTAACGGTAAGTAGTGCAGTTGGAAGAGTATACGCATTAGATATGGTAGATTTAGGTGATGATTATACAAATCCTTCATTTACATTTTCAGGAGGTGGAGGTACAACTCAGGCAGTTATGAATGTTTTACAATTTGGTACTCAGTGGACTGTTGATGTTGACAATTCTGGAATTACAACACCTTACCCGTTACTCCCATCTGTAATGGAGTTGGAGTATTACCAGGTATCTGCTAACAGTAGAAGCGTGTCTCAAACTAGTAATGTTTTTAATATTGAAACAGGTAGCTCAAACAGTTTCAGCAACTTATTGAAAACCGATGGTAGTGGAGATATACAATGGGTAGATCAGACTGCTAATTACAAAACAATCTTCTTCTCAGCCGAGGCTCCACGTGCATCAATTATACGAAACGAAGCAAATATTGCCGAAGCCTTTATTTCAACAGGTGCTATTGACAATAATGATGGTTCTATTTCATTCATCAATGTAAACACCAATGGAAGTGGTTACACAGATAGATTTGGTGTGATCATTGAGCCCTCGGCAGTTGGAGCCCCAGGCTCTGGTGCTACAATAGAATTAAGAGGTGGCACATTCTTATCAACAGGGGAATATAGTTGGGGCAATGACTATAATATTACCAACGAAGGCTCTGGCTTTTTGGACAATTTGAATCAAGTTAATAGTGACAGAAATTTTATTGTAAACGGAACTACAAGCAGTAGCCCATACCTAAACAGAAAACTAAATGCAGGTCAAACTTACATTTTGGATATCGATTACGGCACTGGTGTAAGGACTGAAACTATTAATTAATATAGGTATATAGTAATTTATAATTTACTATTGTTTTTAAGCCCGTGCACATTGCACGGGCTTTTTCGTTCCACAACAACAAATAGGTTGAATCAATATCCTTAATATTATATAATTTTGAGATTGTATTAAAAATCATTGCAACGCGCTCATTCTATCGACATATTAATAATCTCAGTATCGATGTCTCCATTGGTGCTATAATATGCTCTATTTTCCTATATAGATTAATGGGCCTTAATCCTTCATTGATTACCATAACCATACTTGGGTTGACGGTTTGGAGTATATATACTTTTGATCATTTACTTGATTCACGGAAGGGAGACTTGAAAATATCCACTGAAAGGCATCTTTTTCATTTGAAATACCAGAGGCAATTGAGCAAATTTATCTTAGTGGTTTTACTTTTGATTGGGGGACTGATTTTTTTACTACCAACTAAAACCTTGGTTTTAGGCACTGCTTTAGGCTTAATTGTCCTAGCCTATTTTTTGTCGATGTACCTGATCAATTGGAAATCTATTATCCATAAAGAACTTACCATTGCCATAGTATATACATTAGGTGTCATGGTTGGGCCATTAAGTGTATTTAATGGAGTATTTGAGGCATATCTTATGCTGATTATTGCTACATTTTTTGTCATAGTTCTGCTCAACCTTCTTATATTTTCCATATTTGATTCTGATGCTGATTCCACGGCAAACTTTCCATCACTGATTCAAAGAGTTGGAGATAAATGGTCAAAAATTTTGATAGTCATATTAAGTGCACTGGCTGTATTGATGCTTACTTCAATCTATTCATTGGGGTTTAGAAAAGAGTCGGGCCTTTTATTAGGGATGCTTTTAATCCTTCAAGTTATTTATTGGTTTAAAACCAATGGTTTTATAAAGGAAAACTATCGGTATTTAGGGGACGGTGTTTTCATATTGCCAATTCTGTATCTGTTGTGAAGAACAACTTCAATAGAATAGCTCCAATGTATGATATGCTTTCCAAAACCATTTTTGGAAATACAATAAGAAACGCTCAAAAATCGCACTTAAATCAAATAGAGGCGAAAAAACGAATTGTTATAGTAGGAGGAGGGAGTGGCAAAATATTGCTCGATTTGAATCAATTAGGATTGGAATTGGATGTGATCTATGTAGAGCTATCAACCTCAATGATGGAAAGGGCGATGGCCATCCAGCCAATTATCAATCTTAATGTCGAGTTTGTGTGCGCTGATGTGCTTCAAATGGAGCTTCCAGCCAGTGACGTTATTATCACCAATTTCTTTCTTGATGTTTTTACCGAACCAAACCTCAATGCGGTTATGATAAAATTGGCCGCGGCTTTGCGACCTAATGGGATTTGGCTATGTACTGACTTCGTACTTACAAGAAAATTTTTCAATGACATGCTAGTTTGGGCTATGTATGCCTTTTTTAGGGTTACCACTAACTTGGAAGGGGGTAGATTACTTGACTTTGAGGAATACTTCAGTAAAATCGGTTTTCAATGTATAGTATCAAAAACATATTTTAATAGGATGATTATGTCTTCGTGCTATAAAAGAACATAGACCTAAAGGTTTTAAAACATTTATTACATCTATGTTTTAAGAACAGTCTTAACCCTGATTTCATTGTATAATGTTCTATGAACTGGGCATCGATCTGCAATTTCCATTAACCGTTTACGCTGTTCATCGGTAAGGTTTCCTACCAGTTCAATTTCCCTATCTATCTGATCAATTTTAGCCTCTGGTGTTTCACATGTTTCGCAATCCGTTACATGAACCCTATTGTGTTGCAAATGCACTTTTACTTCTTGCAAATCAAAACTTTTTCTATCCGCATACATTCTCAAAGTCATACTGGTACATGTTCCTAAACTTGCCAATAACAGATCGTATGGTGTTGGTCCCAAATTGGCCCCACCTACTGACTCAGGTTCATCCGCTAAAAAGCCATGATCACCAGCCATTATTTCTGTAGTGTACCCAATTGGGCCCGTTCTCACTACTACGGGCATATCAGTGGTCAGCTTCTGCTCTTCTTTTTTAGCAATGTATCTATTGGCCCATGCTGCAATCACATCCCCAACATATTGGGAATCCTCCTTTTTTGAAAGAAGGTGATCGGCACCATCCAATGAAATATAACTTTTAGGGTGTTTAGCGGCCACATAGATTTTTCTAGCATTATCAATGTCAACAATAGCATCTTGTGGGGAGTGCAGTATCAACATAGATTTCTTAAGGCCGGGAAGGATACTGTTTAAATCAGACGCCTCTAAGTCTTTGATAAATTGTTCCTTAATCTTAAATGGTCTACCCCCTATGGAAACAGTGGCTTCCCCTTTTTCTTTTATCTCATCAATACCACTAATCAATAGTTTCTTTACATGGGCAGGTTCGGCTGGAGCACCAATCGTAACCACTGATTTTACAGCCACCATTTGCGGAGCTACAGCCAAAACGGCAGCACCGCCCAGAGAATGGCCAATGATAATTTGCGGAGCTTCATAATTGCCATCAAGAAATTCGTATGCTGACATTAAATCTGAAATATTGGATGAAAAATTGGAATCAGAAAAATCCCCTTCACTTTCTCCAAGCCCAGTGAAATCAAAACGGAGTACCGCTATTCCATACTGGTTGAGTGTTCTGCTGATATTGGTTACCGCAGTTAAGTTTTTAGAGCATGTAAAACAATGGGCAAACAGCGCAAATGCCCTAGGTTTACCATCAACGGGCTGTTCTAATAAAGCGGATAATAACTGTCCAGTTTTATTTTTAAAATTAATCTTGATTAAACTCATATTAAACTGTTTTTAGTGGTTACTAATTTACTGTTTTAGGGATTACCAATTTGTCAAGTTAGATACAATAGACCTATTTTTAAGTATATTTATTGATACCTTCTTGATAGTTATCATGTAACCATTATATTGCAAGGTTTAATTGTCAGAATTATTTTTTAATGAATCAATTGAGTGCTGAGAATCTATATATTTCCAACTTTATTGGGGCAAGTGTAGATGGGATATTTATTCTGGATAGTAATTATAAGGTATTAGCTTGGAATGCTAGAATCGCTAAAATCACCAATATTGAACCCGCTGTTGCTATTGGCAAAGGAATTGATTCACTGGCTTTTCATTTTTCACAACAATTTTTCCTTGAAGGTTTAAGAAAAGCATATGACAACAAAGGCAGTGTGCTTTCCAACAATTTTATATTTGAACATACCAGCAAAATTTATAATTGTCAGGCAAGTGTTTCCCCAATTAAATTACCTGAGGAACAGGATCTAGGGTGCATGGTGATAATGAGGGAATTGCCTTCACGAAAAATCAAAAGGAGCCGATTTAAACCACTTGTTGAGGAGTCCCCGATAGCTACAGCCATATACCATAAAGACGGCAGACCCAAATATTTCAATAAGGCTCACGGGGAAATTTGGGGCACTAAATATGGAATGGCCTCTAGGGCAATCGAAAACTACAATATTTTGGAGGATGAGCAATTGGTTGACCTGGGGATCATGGCTTTTATTGAAAAAGGATTTGCAGGAGAGCCTTGTGATATTCCTCCAGTAGCCTATAACCCGTACGACACACCTTCTATAAAGGGGTTAGGCATGAATGAAAAGAAATACATCAAAGGCCATTTATTTCCCATAAAAAACAGTGGTGGTGAATTGGACGAGGTGGTTTTGGTGCTCACGGACATCACCTTTCAAAAGCAAGCCGAGCAGATTCTATCCGATACACATCAGAAATTTCAGATGCTTACTAAAGGCCTGCCCGGTGTGATATATGAATATGAGGAAATTGGGGAAAATCCACACCAGTTTAGGTACATAAGTCAGGGTTGCGAAGAGATGTTTGGGTTTACTCCAGATGAAATCATGGCTGATGCAAGCCTATTAGAACGTAGAATCCATCCTGAAGATGTACTTGGTTTCAGGGACACCACTTTGAGTAGTGAGTTTGAAGCAAAAAACTGGGAATGGCAAGGTAGAATTATCATAAATGGAGTTGAGAAATGGATCAAAGGCAAATCAAATCCAACTAAACTAAGTGATGGAACCATCGTACGTTATGGGCTACTTCTGGATATTACAGAGAAAAAGGAGGTAGAAAGGCAATATAAAATTACTGAGAACAGGTTAAAACTGGCACTCGAAGGTGCTGAATTGGGCTTGTGGGAATGGGATTTAAAAAACGGAAAATCTATTCTCAACAAATCATGGGCATCTAAGTATGGCTATAGCAGTACTGAGTTTGAAGAAAAATTTTCTCAATGGGAGACTTTGGTTCACCCAGATGATTTACCGGAAGCCAAATCAATAATTGATGCTCATTTTAACGGAGAAACAGAAACATTTCAAGCTGAGTATCGGATAAAGACCAAAACTGGGAAATGGGTCTGGGTGATGGATCGGGGTAAAATAATGGACCGAACAAAAAAGGGAGTTGTTAAATCTGCCTCTGGTACATTACTCGATATAAATGATTCAAAAATCACCCAAAACATTATAAAGCAAAACGAGCAACTGTTTACACAATTATTTGAAAATGCGCCATTGGGCGTTGTACTGCTGGATCGTGAGCACAAGGTAATTCAGATGAACCAAGGATTTGAAAAAATGTTTGGTTTTACCAAAGCCGATATTATCGGCAAGCAACTCAATAATATTATTGTCCCAGCTGACAAAAATCAGGAATCAATTGATATTAACGTACTTACAACGCAAGGTACAGTTGGGGTTTTAGAATCTCAAAGAGCTCATAAAGATGGGTCGTTAATTCCAGTTATCATATATGGAGTGCCAGTCTCACATAACAACAAAACCATCGGGATTTATGGCATTTATGTAAATATAACCGACCGTGTAAGTGTGGAGAAAGAGCTTCAAATAAGGAATAACGAATTGGACAACTTTGTCTATAAGGTATCACATGATCTTCGCGCGCCATTATCTTCTATTTTAGGCCTTGTCAATTTGGCCAGCTTAGAAAACAATGAAGATGACATACGTCAATACATAGCAATTATTGAGAATAGGATAAAACAACTTGACAGTTTTATAAACGATGTGTTAAGCCATTCTAAAAACCTTAAAATGGAGGTCTCGGTTGATCATATTGAATTCAAAACCATCATTGATAATTGCTTTGATGACCTTAGTTATCTATCTAAGGCGGATATCATTACTAAAAAGGTGTTGATAAAAGGAGGTGAATTTTATAGCGATAAATGGAGGATCAATGAAATTTTCAGAAACCTTATATCCAATACCATCAAATACCTTAATCCGGAAGAAAAATCCCCCTATGTAAATATTGAGGTGATGGTTACTAAAAAGGAGGCAAAAATTACAATAGAAGATAACGGTATAGGTATTGATCTGGAATCCATGCCAAAGATTTTCAACATGTTCTATAGGGCAACTACACAATCCGAAGGGTCTGGGATTGGGCTATATATTGTAAAAAATGCAATAGAAAAGCTTGGTGGTTCTGTATCCTTGGCAACTAATAAGGATTCAGGTACCACTTTTACCATAATTTTGCCTAATCAGGGAAAATAAAAGCCATATCTCTTATACTTGCAACATGAAAGTTGTTGAGGTTGGTGATAAAAGGTTAGCAAAGGAATTTGTAAAACTTCCTGTAAGGCTGTATAGAAATGAGCCCAATTGGATTCGCCCCTTAGATAATGACATTGAGTCCGTTTTTGACCCTAAAAAGAACAAGACTTACCGCAACGGTAAATGTGTTCGCTGGATTTTGTTTGATGAATCAGATCTTCCAATTGGAAGGATAGCAGCCTTTATAAATGAAAAGACCGTAAACAAAGATAATGACCAGCCTACGGGTGGGATTGGTTTTTTTGAATGTATAAACGATCAACAGGCAGCCAATTTACTTTTTGATACGTCTAAACAATGGTTGATAGGCCAAGGCATGGAGGCCATGGACGGGCCTATTAATTTTGGTGAAAGGGACAAGTGGTGGGGGCTATTGGTTGACGGCTTCCAAATAGAACCAAATTACAATTGTAATTATAACCCACCTTATTATCGACAACTGTTTGAAAGTTATGGGTTTAAAGACTATTTCCAGCAATATACATTTGGCAGAAAAGTTAGGGATCCATTCTCATCAAAATTGATGGAAAAAGGGGAGCGTATATTAGGCGATAAAGATTCAGGATACACGTTCCGTCATATGGAGCTTTCGAAATTGGACAAATACACCGAAGATTTTATGGTGGTGTATAACAAAGCATGGGCTAGGCACAAAGGGGTCTCGAAAATGTCATCGCTGCAAGCTAAGGCCATAATGAAGCAAATGAAACCCATTATTGACGAAAAAATAGTATGGTTCGGTTATCACAATGATGAGCCAATTGCATTTTATATTAACTTGCCCGAGGTAAATCAGATTTTTAAACATGTAAATGGAAAACTTGATCTGATCGGGAAGCTCAAATTTCTCTACCATAAATGGAGAAAATCATGTAATAAGATGCTAGGTCTCGTTTTTGGGATAGTACCAGAACATCAGGGCAAAGGCGTGGAAGGAGCCTTGGTATTGGCTACAGCTCAAATGGTTCAAAAGGATTATCAACGTTATGAAAATTTGGAAATGAATTGGATTGGGGATTTTAACCCTAAGATGATCCGGGTAGTGGAGCAGGTAGGTGGTGATATAGTGAAAACACATATTACCTATAGGAAACTATTTGATGAAAATAAGGAGTTTAAACGCTGTCCTATTCAATAACATCCAATGAGTATATTTAACATTCGATCGAGAATATTGATAAAGAATCTTGGTAAGGGTATCTTAAGCCTTGCGGTCATTATCATTGGCTATTATTTTGTTCAAAAGTATACCCATTTTGATCAGTTTCTAGAAAACATTTCAAGATGGCCACTATTAGTGTATGGAGTATTTACTGCTTCTGAAGTTATATTTGGCATTATTCCACCTGAGCTTTTTATGATATGGTCAATCAAACATGGGATATTCGAAACCTATGTCGCAAATGTCGCATTATTGGCCATTATCTCCTACTCGGCAGGGGTATTGGGTTATTATATAGGTTCGCAATTACGAGGTGTAGAATTTTTTAAGCCGATCTTTGATAAATATATTCGTAAGTATAGAAATATTCTCAACAGATATGGGGGCTTTCTTATTATTATTGGGGCAATAACCCCGGTGCCTTTTTCGGCAATATGTATGCTCGTAGGGGCTACAAAGTTTAATTTCAGTAGGTTTCTATTGATATCTTCCACAAGGTTTTTGCGGTTTGCAGCCTATTCAGTGGCTATTTACTATTTCTAGAAAGATATGAAAGGAAGAACAGGTGTATTGTTAATTAATTTGGGAACTCCCGATAGCCCAAAAGTGGGTGACGTGAGGTCTTATTTGTTTCAGTTTCTCAATGATCCAAGGGTAATAGACATTCCAAAATTACTGCGCTTTTTACTTGTAAATTTTATAATCGTGCCCTTTAGGGCGCCAAATTCATCAAAAATTTATAAAAAGTTATGGACTGACGAAGGGTCGCCACTCCTACTTATAAGTGAAAATGTAGCTAGAAAACTTGATAATGAGTTGGGTGCTGATTACGATGTACATCTTGCCATGCGCTACAAGAACCCGAATATTGTTGATGTTCTTGGGAAAATGAAAAAGGAAAACTATAGTAGGATAATTGTTCTTACCATGTTTCCCCAGTATGCTTCAGCAAGTACAGGCTCCGCTTATGAATTGGTGATGGATACTGTTAAAAAATGGTGGGTGATCCCCGAAATCAGATTTGTTGGTCAGTATTTTGACCACCCTGATTTTATTGCCGCCATTGTCGATCGGGCCTCTAAATACACGTTATCCGATTATGATCACATTCTATTTTCATATCACGGATTGCCCGTTAGGCAAGTTGATAAAGTATATAACGATGGGCTATGTGACGATAGGGATTGCGAACATGAACTTACGGAAGAAAATCAATACTGCTACAAGGCAACATGCTACGCAACTACAAGGTTAATAGCAGCGCAATTACAACTTAAGCCTGAGCAATACACCGTTTGTTTTCAATCCCGTTTAAATAAGAATTGGATTGAACCCTTTTCGGACAAGGTGGTGGAAGAAAAAGCCAAACAAGGAGCAAAAAAGCTGCTTATATTTTCACCTGCATTTACCGCTGACTGCTTAGAGACTATTATTGAGATTGGTGACGAATATCAAGAGATATTTGAAGCAAATGGTGGGGAAAAGGTACAGTTGGTAGAGAGCCTCAATGAGCACCCACGCTGGATCCAATGCTTGAAATCGTTGGTGTTGAGTTAATTTATTTGTATTCCATCATAAAACTTACATGTTCAAAATAGAATACATCCGACTTTTTTATCGGAAAAATACCTTACTATATAGCAATAACACAAGCATCGAGAATTAATAGTTACTTTTATTTTCAATAGCGCATTTATTTTTTTAATTTATGTCGTTTTACTCACTTGAAGTCAAATGAAAATTAACTATTTTATTATCATACTTTTGGTCATTTGTTCTACCTCACTAATGGCACAAAGCTTAACCAATATTAAAGCACAGCTTGTTGATGAGAAAGTTATAATTTCTTATGACCTAACTACCCCAGCAAAGGATCACAAGTTTGATGTTGAGCTCTATAGTTCAGATAATAATTATAGAGCGCCATTGACTTTAGTAAAAGGGGATGTAGGCAAAGAAATTTTGCCAGGTACGCAAAAGCGAATAGAATGGGATGCCAAAAGTGAACTCAAGAAATACAAGGGCAATATTACATTCGAAATTAGGGCAACACTTGTTGCTGCAATGATCACATTTAAAAACCCTATTGATGACACTCAATTTAGGCGTGGCAGAACATATCAAATTGATTGGTCTGGAGGGAAGAATAATCCCAAGTTCGATTTGGATCTTTATCGCAATAATGTAAAGATGGAAGCCATTGGCAAAACAGATGGCAAGAAAAATTACACCTGGACAATACCGATGTCTAGAAAACCGGGGAAATATCAAATTAAACTTGTTGATAACCAAACAAATGTAGCTACAACCCATGAGTTTAAAATCGGGCGGAAAATACCTTTAGTATTAAAAGTAGCTCCGATATTAGTTGTTGGTGCTTTAGTTGGTGTTTTGGCTACAGGAGGAGGTGGAGGTGAAACACCGCCAGTGATTAATCCGGAAGTGAATAATTTACCTGACCCACCTGGTACACCTGGTAATTAATGATTGGCTTAATAAATGGAATTATGATAAAAAAATACCTATCCATCTATATTATACTGATTTGTCTCATTTCAGTTGAATCAATAGGACAAAATTTCTCTCGAATATTTTCAGGAGACATAGTCAATAATGGTGGTATATCCCTAGGGGCGATTTGGGGCGACTATAATAATGATGGTTTTGTAGATTTATTTGTGCCCAATGCCAATAATGAGAACAACTTTCTTTACAAGAATAATGGAGATGGTACTTTCACACGGGTTACAACCGGGGCAATAGTTAGTGACCAAGGCCATTCAATCAGTGCCAGTTGGGGCGATTTTGACAATGACCGCGACTTAGATTTGTTTGTAACTAACTCCGGACAAGACAATTTTTTGTATATAAATAATGGTAATGGCACATTTACTAAGGATACGGAGAGCGTGGTACTCTCTGCAGGTGATCAAGGATGCGCCTGGGGGGATTATGATAATGATGGGTGGCTTGATTTAGTGGTAACATCCGATAATATGGTGAGTAATGTTTTGTACCATAATAATGGAGATGGGACCTTTACAAAAATCATGAATGAAATTGGAAGTGGAGCTTCTGTTGGAGTAAATTGGGTAGATTTTGATAATGATAATGACTTAGACTTATTTATTGTCAATTATAATGAAGCAAACTTTCTTTTTGTCAATGAGGGTGATGGAACTTTTTCAAATTTCAATAATGGTAATTTAGAAATTGTTACAGATGTAGAATCTTCATGGAGTGCTAGTTGGGGTGACTATGACAATAATGGATTTTTGGATTTAATCGTTGCAAACAAAAGTGGAGCAAATTCTCTATACAAAAATGTCGGAGGTGTTTTTGTAAAAGAAGTAGCAGGTGATTTAGGTATTGACGCAGCTGATTCTGAAGGTACTGCATGGGGCGATTATGACAACGATGGCTGGCTCGATCTATATGTTTCTAATTCTAATACTAATGCTAACTTACTTTACAAAAATAATGGGGGCACATTTACAAGCATAATTGGGTCGTACCCAACCTCTGATATTGGGACTACTACTGGCACAGCTTGGGCGGATTATGATAATGATGGAGACTTAGACTTATTTGTTGCCAATGCCTCTGGAGATAATTATTTATACCAAAATAATAATTCAGGCAACTATTTAGATATAGAACTACGAGGAATTAAGCAATATCCGTTTGGTACTGGGGCAAAGGTTAGGTTAAATTATACTGATGCGTCAAGTTCCACCTTCTATAATATAACCCAGTCAACAACACAATCTGGCAATCGTGGACAAAGTCCAAATCGGCTTCATTTTGGAGTGGGGAGTGCTACTAATATAGCTACCTTAAACGTATTCTGGCCGAATGGAACAATGACACTTTTGCAGAATGTTGGGATAAACCAAAAGTTAACAATAAAGGGACAAGGGCCTAATTTATACTTTTATAATGGTTATGCAGTTTCCCAATATGCATTTGCCAAGGCTGGTTCACGACTTAATCTAACCGCCTATGTTGGAAACAATGGTGATTTCAGCTCCAATTTTTCTTCTTTAAAATATTATATATCTACCGACCAGGTGTTCGATAATGATGATGTTTACCTGGGTGCTCAAGATTTACCATCCTTTTCTGCTAATAACATACGGTCCCTCACAGCGGCTCCTACTGTACCATCTTCAATGGAACCTGGTACATATTATATTTTATTTGTTTTAGATAATGATAATCTGGTTACAGAAACGGATGAAACTGACAATATTCAAACTGAATTATTGGAGATTGTGGATTTTGATTTACCAGATTTTGAAGTGACACAGTTTTATTTCGAAATGAAAAAATTAAATCCTGGACAATCTTTTGTAATCTCTGATGGTATATTGAACAATGGAACGGGCGATGGAACAGCAGTTAATATTCAGTACATACTTTCAACAGATGTGATCGTAGATGGGGGTGATATAGTACTTGATTCGTTTGAAAAGGATTTGCCTGCTGGGACAAGTACATTTGTTGAAAGAACACTAACAATCCCGCCATCTACTCCAAAGGGAACATATTATCTAATAGAAATTGTAGATCGGAATGATGATATTTTAGAATTGGATGAAACCAACAATGTTGATGATTATCAAGACGATCAGATAATTGAAGTGACATTAAAGCCCTCACCACCCACTAATTTAATTGCCGAAGTTATAAGCGATAATCAGGTGAACCTTACTTGGACGGACAATTCCAACAATGCAGCATATGGGGAACAACAATTTACAGTAGTTAGAGATGGCGCAGATATAGCTACTATCGGTATGAACTCCGAGAGCTTTTCGGATTTTTCAGTTGCTGTAGGCGGATTTTATAAGTATGAAGTTTATGGTATAAGATATGATAATGTTACCGTAAATGATGTCAATGGAAATATAACATCAGTGGTTTCCAACCCAGTTTCAGGTGGAATTAATACCAGTAGTCAAGTGGCAAGAGTTGACCGCAGTATCGATCCCCTTTCTGGTTTTTATTTTGAGGTTCCCTTTAAATTAAATGTTGATACGCCATTTAAGCTTAAAGTTTATTCACCTTTCGGAGGTGCTACTGTGAAATTTAAAATTGAAAACTCTGATAACCCATCTGAGTTTGTTGAAAGGGATCAAACAATAACATCAGCGAGTATTTGGGAAGACTTGGTGTTCGATTTTACCAGTGAATCGGCTGATACTTACGACATTATTACACTTTATTTGGATTATGGATCAGTTGCATCAAACACCTTCTATTTTGATGACATTACATTACCTAGCCAAACTATAGACTTTGAAACAGGCCAGTTACAGGTGCGTGTGGAATCTGATAGGTCAAATAGTGCTTCAGCTTTTATTTTAGATCCAAATTGTACATTTGATATTCCTACTAATGTAACTTGGACGGCAGTTCCAGAAACACCATATTGTGGAAATGATCCTGGGGCGGTCAACAATGCAGTTGTTATTGAAGATTTGGGAGATGGTAGATATAGTATAAGTGATTTACTTGCAAGATCGTACTTATTATGTGGTTATGATGTTGACGAACCAGCTATATTTTCAAGTCCCTGCGATGGGCAATTTGTGGAAGCGAATGGCGGGAGTGGCTGGGGTTTTCGGGCAAATGGACTTATTACTTATGACGAAGGTACTAGTACATTAAGGATTCCATTTACTGATTATGGCAATAACATTGACCATGTTACTATCTTGACGGCTAACGCCACCGGAATATTTCCTACCAAGCCAGGTAATCTTGTGGCTGAGGGGATATCTGGCTCTCAGGTAAGCTTAGAATGGGCTTCTTCTAGTAATGCCGATACTTATACGATTCAGCGATCCACCTCTTCCGGTTCAGGGTTCACTTTTTTAGTCACCATTTCAGCAAGTACATCTAAATATGTAGATGCAAATAATTTGGTAGAAGGGACTCGTTATTATTACAGGGTTAGGGCTTCGAATGCACAGGGAGACTCTCCATTTAGCGATGAATCAAGCACAATTCCAATTGTAGCTAAATTCCAGAAAATTGTTAGTGGTGAACTGGTAGAAAGTACTTCAGGTCAGGGTTCAGCTTGGGGTGATTATGACAATGACGGAGATTTGGATTTGTTCACACCATCATTTTCGGGTTTTCCCAATTTCTTTTTTGAAAACAATGGAGATGGTACATTTACCCGCTTACTAGGTAGTAACATTGTTGAAGATACGGTTACATCAAGAAGTGCTTCTTGGGCGGATGTAAATAATGACGGTGAATTGGATTTGTTTGTTGCCAGTGCAGATACCTTAGGGTTTTTATTTGTGAATAATGGAGATAAGACATTCACCAAAACCACTGTCGGTGACGAAGGTGATAATCAATTTCAAACTTCAGCTTGGGCAGATTATGACAATGATGGATTCGTTGATTTATTTGTGGGAAGAATAAATGGGTTTTCGGGCCAGCCAAACTATTTATTCAGAAATAATGGAGATAACACTTTCTCAAAAGTAACGTCAGACAAATTTCCTGATGACAATAATGCGACCTCTTGGGGGGCAGCATGGGCTGACTATGACCTAGATGGTGACCCTGATCTTTTTGTAGCCAACAGGTACGGGCAACAGGACCTTTTATATCAAAATAATGGTGATGGCTCTTTTACATTGGTGGACAATATATTGACCAGCGGGTTTGCTGACTCAAGATCACCATCTTGGGGTGACTATGATAATGATGGTGACCCAGATTTATATGTTGGTACCGCAAATACATTACCCAATTTACTATATCAAAACAATGGCGATGGTACGTTTACAAAAATCACCTCTGGAATAATTGTAGATAACGAGCTTGCAGTTTACGGAAGTTCATGGGGAGATTATAACAATGATGGCTGGCTAGACTTATTTGTAGCTGTATACGGGTTTAATCAAGTTTATACAAATAATGGTGATGGGACTTTTTCTCTGTTAGTAGGAGAACCACTGGTAGAGAATTCAGATTTTACGATAGGGGGATCGTTCGGTGATTATAACAACGATGGGTACTTGGACCTAATTGTCCCAAATACACAAGGTTTAAGTAATGACCTGTATTTGAATAATGGAGATTTTGGCAATGGATATATTAATATAAAATTAGTAGGCACAGCCTCAAATACATCAGCCATTGGAGCCAAAGTGGAACTTACAGCAAACGGTATGACTCAATATCAGGAAGTATCCGGACAAACAGGATATGGTAGTCAAAATAGTCTTAATCTTGAGTTTGGGCTAGGGGGAGCTTCATCAATCGATAACCTCATTGTTTACTGGCCTTCCGGTTCTGTCCAAACTTTAAATAATGTTGCCAAAGATCAATTCATAACAATTTATGAAGACACAAGTGGCCCAGAGATTACATTGGTAGATGTTCCAAACACATTTTCGAATGCTGCTGCTGTTTTATTCAAGGCAGATATAACTGATGTTTCCGGTGTTGAATCTGTTAAAGGATTTTACAGAGGACTAACTGCAAGCCCCGATGATAGTTGGATAATGATGGACAATGCGGTAGCCACTGATGATCGGTATGAAATTACACTTAAGGAAGATTACTTTGATGAACTAGGGATCAATGCTTATTTTTTGGCAGAGGATATATTAGGGAACACAAGTTCGAGTGATACTGTATTTATTTATCTTGATTTTGAGGATACTGATGCTACTTTATCTGGATTAGTTGCAGGTTCAGAAGTCAAGGACTATCAGATGATTTCCGTGCCATTAGATTTAGATCAGTCAGGGGTGGCGGCAGTGTTTAGTGAGCTCGGTGCTTACGATAAAGCTCAGTGGCGTGTATTTCATTATCAAGGTGATAAAAACGTTGAATTTCAAAGTGGTTTATCATCAATTGATCGAGGCAAAGGATATTGGTTCATTGCCAAGTCAACACCAGCTTCCCTACAGGCAGGTTCAGGTGACAATGCTCTGACCGATGACGAACCCTTTTCGATACAATTGTCCCAAGGATGGAATCAGATAGGAAATCCGTATGCATTTAACGTCTTGTGGCAGGATGTTTTAGATTTCAATGGCATTACAACGGCACAGGTAAGTGAACTTTTTACTTTTAGTAATGGCAGCTATACCTCTTCAGATCGCTTAATGAAGTACAAAGGGGCATTTGTAGAAGCTCCGGCTGCAATAAATATATTAATTCCATACCAAAAGAATTCTGGTGCACAAGGTGGTAGAACATCGAAAAACGGGAAGCAAGATCGAAGTGAATTCAATAGTCGAAACTGGGAATTGCCATTTGAATTGATATCCGGTGATATTACCTATGACCTCTCAGCTATAGGAATGAATGAGGCTGCAAAAATTGATAGGGATCAATTTGATCGATTGGCACTGCCAAGGTTTATTGAATACTTAGATGTTGTTATTGAACATGATGATTATTACTATAAGGATTTTACAAAAGACATTATACCTTCAGCGCCTAATCATGTTTGGAATTTTAAGGCAGGTTCTAATATGAGATCAAAGGATTTAGAATTGAAGTGGGATATGGATTATTTAAATCAATCGGATAACAATTTCAAACTTCTGGATGTGTCAACTAATAAAATTATAGACATGAAGGCGGAGAGTAGCTATGTATTCAGCAATCAGGAGAACAGAAATTTCAAATTGTTTTATGGAGACGATGACTTTATAAATAAAGAAATGAACCCCTCTGAAATTGGTATGGGTAAGGCTTATCCAAATCCCTTTGATGACTTGGTTACTATCCCCTATTATTTGTCAGTTCAATCTGAGGAGTATAATATCGAGGTTGCCGTATATAATTCTAACGGTAAGCGAGTTTTTCAGATTATTAGTGAACAAAATGTTGAACCAGGCTACCACTTTTTAGAATGGAACGGACGGGGTAACAATGGACAAAAACTAGTTCAAGGTATTTACCTTATAAAGATGACAACAAATGGAACTGAACGTAAAGAGTTCTATTCCCGAATAATATTAAAATAAATGGAAACTAAAGAAAACATCATGAAACGTTTATTTATTCTTATCGTTTTTTTTGTGTCTACTGTATCGCTGAATGCTCAGGTGATCAGTGGCAGAAGTAACACTATTTTTGTTGACATAGGCAATGAAGCTTCCAATAGTGGGGAGATAGTTATTGCATGGGTTTCTCCTAAAATATCTGAATCTGTTGCTCAAAGTAAGGAACTGGATTTAAAAATTGGGATTAATGCACCTTCAGAAATACTAAGTGTAAATCTCTATGTGAATGATTTGCCTGTTGGGAAGGACAGGGGATTTAAGGTGGTTGAAAAAAGCGAGAATAACTTTGACAAAACTTTGGAGAAGAAGTTAATCCTTGTTGATGGAAACAACGTGATTAAAGTGGTGGTTGAAACCCAAGATGGGTCTGCAGTGGATAGCCGCATAATTGATTTTAAAAATACAGCTGTAGCAAGTACTACGAGACGAGATTATGCTGTTTTGTTCGCAACTGACGAATACGATGAGTGGGGTGATTTGGTAAATCCAATCAATGACTCTAAAACAATAGCTAAGGAACTCGAGGATAACTATGGTTTTAACGTGGAATTAATAACCAATAATTCGATTGATGACATTTTAATAAAATTGAGGGAATATGCTACTAAAAGTTATATGGATGGGGATCAGCTATTCATCTTTTTTGCAGGTCACGGACAGTTTGATGAGGTATATAAGACGGGGTATATTGTAGGTTCGAATTCTAAAATATCAGACCCAGCTAAAACCTCTTATTTATCTCATTCTGTATTAAGGGACGTTATTGATAATATTCCATCAAAGCATATTTTTCTAGCAATGGATGTTTGTTTTGGAGGCACCTTTGATCGTACAATTGCCAGTGCAGGCTCTAGGGGTCTCGATGCTATTTACGATGAAATTACTCAAGAAGAGTATGTACAAAGAAAGCTTAGATTCAAAACCAGAAGGTACCTAACCTCAGGAGGGAAAGAATATGTGCCGGACGGCCGACCAGGTCAACACTCACCTTTTGCTCGTAAATTTATAGAAGCGCTTCGATCTTATGGTGGTCAAGATAGGATTCTAACCTTATCAGAGATAGCCAATTATGTTAGTAGAATTACTCCTGAGCCACGTTTCGATGAATTCGGATCTAATGAGCCTGGAAGTGATTTTGTGTTTGTAGCGAAATAATTGCGTAGCATTTTTAGTATATCAGCCTTTTTGTGCCGTTACTTACTGGCTATAATATTACTGTCTAGTTTTAATTTTTTAAATGGACAAGGCCTAGTATTTGATGACAATGAATATAATTCTTCGCCCATAAAGGCACAATTAATGCGTGGGGATTATAAGGTGCCTGTAGTAGCCTCGCTAAAAAGGTACTCACCTAGACCGGGCAATCAACTTGATTATAGTACTTCGGTGGCTTGGGCTATTGCATGGCAGGCAAGCACCATACTATATGCAAAAAATAATAAAATGACCAATATGGATGATATTGTTCAACATATTTTTGCTCCTGCATATTTATACCAAAATGCAATTGAAGACAATGACTGCTCTAAAGGTATATCGTTGGCATCGGGACTAAAAGTTGCCAAAGAAAAGGGGATGCCACTTTTTTCGCAATTTGTTAATTTCTGTAATGGAATTTCCGATCCACGGATTGATTCAATAGCCAGAATGAATACCATAACCGATTACTCAAAAATTTTTCAGCTTTCTGAATCTTCTGAGAGAAAAATTGTAGCCGTAAAAAAAACAATTTCAGAAGGTTATCCTGCGGTTGTAGGATTTCGTGTTCCACCCTCGTTTAGAACGGCTAAGGAGTTTTGGCAACCTAAGGAGCCAATAGATGGTGATTATCAAGGGCATGCATTATGTGTTGTTGGCTATGATGATTCCAAATATGGAGGAGCTTTTGAGGTAGCCAATAGTTGGGGAGGATCTTGGGGCAATAAGGGGTATATGTGGATTAGATATAAAGATTTTGCGGATTTTGTAAAGTATGGTTATGAAGTTTATGTTGCTGAAAAAGACAATAGTTATAGGCTTAAGGGTGATCTTAAGATAGAATTGTCTAACGGTAGTGCTATGCCAGTGAAAATAACTGCCCCTGGAAAATTTAAGGCTGTTGAGTCCTACTCTTCAGGTACCCAATTTCAAGTTAAGATAACCAATGAAGACCCTGCTTTTCTCTATGTAATTGGCTCCGATTTATCGGGGGAATGTTTTCTGCTTTTTCCAAACAATAATACCATTAGTGCAGCCTTGACATATAAATCAAGTCATATAGCCATTCCAGATGAAACTCATTTTATTGAATTCGATGATAATGCTGGGACAGATTTTTTATGTGTACTTTATTCAAGAGAGGAGCTGGATATTGAGGGGATAGTCATGCAAATCACACAGGCAAAAGGAACGTTTTACAATAAAATAAATGAAGTACTCGGACATGATTTATTGAATGAATCAATTAACTGGTCGGATAGCAATATGTCTTTTGAGGGGGATTCTAATAATGGTACTGTTGTGGCCGCCATTGTTGAGATTGAACATAATTGACTAAAATTCAGTGGCCGACCTCTTGAGTACTTTTCTTTAAGTGCCGTATTAGATTATTTCTTCTTGTCCTTTTAACGATTGTAACGGTATACAAAGATAAAGATCCACCGCCCGTTACAGCCGCAAAAGCGGCAAGTGGTGCAATAACAGCTGGATTATCATTGTCATAATTGGTAAGACCCACAAAGAAACCAGCGGAAAGGGCACTCAAAATAATCCCAGGTATTAATGTTTTCGGATGACTTCTATCAACTTCCAAGATTTTTAAAACAATGGATTTATTAACCTCCTGTTCAAAAATATTTGCCCTAATACCAATTCTATCTAATCGTTTGAGTTGTTTTTCAGTATACTGACTATAACTTTTACTGGTTATAAAAAAGCAAAAAATTATAACTATCGGGTGAAGGCGCAAAATGATGATATTGTACTAAGCTTCCACATGAAAGAACTCCGCTAGCTTCTCCGCTGCATAATCTATTTCTTCAGCCGTGTTGTATTTACTAAAAGAGAATCTGACCGCACCGCGTGTAGGGTCTGCTTTTATACCTTCCAATACATGAGAACCTTTTGATGCTCCGCTTGAACAGGCACTTCCACCTGAGGCGGAAACTCCATTGATATCCAAAGTGAATAACAGCATATCATTGTCAGGAGAAGATGGGAGGCAAACGTTAAGAACGGTGTACAGGCTCTTATTGGCGTTTACAGATTCCCCATTAAAAGAAACACCTTCAATTTCATTTTTGAGTTTAGCAATCATTCTATCCTTCAGGCCTTGAATGTGTTTCATGTGGCTATCCATATCCCTGTAGGCAATTTCCAATGCCTTTGCCGTACCTATTATGCCATACACATTTTCTGTACCTCCCCGCATGTTTCTTTCTTGAGCTCCTCCATGAATAAAGGGGGCGATTTTTGTGTTTTTGTCAATGTACATGAACCCTGCCCCTTTAGGCCCATGGAACTTATGGGCGGCCCCAGTGATACAGTGCACAGGCAATGCTTGAAGGTCATGTTTATAATGACCCATGGTCTGAACTGTGTCAGAATGAAAAATGGCATGGTGATCTTTACAGATGTTACCCACCTCGGTAAGGTCAATCAAGTTACCGATTTCATTATTGGCGTGCATGAGTGACACTAATGATCTTTCATTACTATTTAATAATTCGGCTAAATGACTTGTGTTTACATTGCCGTTTTCATCAAGATCAACATAGCTTAGTTTTATCTTACCTAATTTTTCAAGATTTTCCAATGTATGTAACACGGCATGATGCTCAATTTTAGAGGTAATGGCATGTTTTAATCCATAGGTTTCGATACCTGAACATATAAGTGTATTGTCAGCTTCTGTGCCTCCAGAAGTAAAAAATATTTCACCGGGAGTTGCATTTAACAATTCAGCCACAGTTTTTCGGGCGTATTCTATAGCCGACCTAACTTTTCGCCCATGGGAATGCGTTGATGATGGGTTTCCATAGTGGTCGAGCAAATAAGGTTTCATGGCTTCAAAAACCTCTTTGTCCAATGGTGTAGTAGCGGCATTATCTAAATACACATTCATATCTTTATTCTTTTATTGAGATAATATCTTTAATATCTGAAATGATCTTATTTGCTAGGTAATCAGCAGTTGATTCAGAGTCAGATTCGCAATAGATTCTTATTATTGGTTCGGTGTTTGACTTACGTAAATGTACCCATTCATTCTCAAATTCAATTTTAACCCCATCTATGGTATTTATTTTTTGAGAGGCATATTGTTTGGCTATTTCCCTTAAAATATTATCAACATCAATTTCAGGAGTAAGTTCAATTTTATTTTTGGATATGTGATAATTAGGATAAGTACTTCTGAGCCTTGAGCAACTTAACCCTGATTTGGCCAAATGTGATAAAAATAAAGCAATACCGACCAATGCGTCCCTGCCATAATGTAGTTCAGGGTATATGATGCCCCCGTTACCTTCGCCACCAATAATGGCATTGGTACGTTTCATCTCTTCCACCACATTTACTTCCCCAACTGCTGCTGCTGAATAACTACAGCCATGCTTCTCAGTAACCACTCTGAGTGCCATTGATGAGGAAAGGTTTGAAACAGTACTTCCTTTGACATGAGATAAAATGTAATCTGCAACGGCCACAAGGGTATATTCTTCACCAAATGCCGTCCCATCTTCCTGGAGAAGGGCAAGTCTATCCACATCAGGATCCACTACAATACCCAGATCGAATTTACCCTTTTCCATCTCTGCACTTATTTGATTTAAGTTTTCGGGCAATGGCTCGGGATTATGCGGAAAATGTCCAGTAGGATCACAAAATAGCTTTGTAACTGACACTCCCAAAGCTTCTAATAGTTTTGGGACCGCAATGCCTCCGGTTGAATTTACAGCGTCAACGATCACCTTAAAGTTCTTCGATCGAATGGCCTCTACATCTACTAGCTCAAGTGCTAGTATCTGAGCAATATGTTTGTCAATATAACTGTTATCTTCAGTGAGTTTGCCAAGCTCTAAGACTTCAGCAAAATCATAATCATTAGCATCAGCTATTTTTAATACCTCAGCACCATCATTTGCCGAAATAAACTCACCCTTATCATTCAATAGTTTCAGTGCATTCCACTGTATCGGATTATGACTTGCCGTAATTATAATCCCTCCAGCTGCATCTTCTAAAGGTACTGCTATTTCCACTGTAGGGGTAGTAGACAATCCTAAGTCAACCACATCGATACCCATTCCTATTAAAGTATTGGTAACCAATCCATTAACCATAGGGCCTGAAATGCGTGCATCCCTTCCTATAACTATTTTACTCTTCCCAGAATTATTAACAGCCCATTTACCATAAGCTGCACTGAATTTTACGATATCTAAGGGAGTTAGATTTTCTCCAGGTTTGCCGCCAATGGTCCCCCTTATACCTGAAATTGATTTTATTAAAGTCACGTTAAATATTTATCCTAAAAAGTCAAAGGTAATGCTTTTCAAATTTTCAATGATTCTGACTGGTTATTTTTTTGATCGGATTTAGCTAATTTTTACAATAAAATTGGGATTGTATCCATTTTTATAAATATATTGGTTGGCTTTTAGTTGTGTATTAAATCATATGATCTATTTCCTTTTTATTATAGGCTTCGTTTTACTTATCAAAGGTGCCGATTTATTAGTAAGTGGGGCGTCATCAATTGCTGTCAAATACAATATTTCACAAATGATCATTGGGCTTACCATTGTTTCATTTGGAACTTCCTTGCCGGAATTACTGGTGAACGTAACTGCCAGCATTAATGGTAATCCTGGGCTGGCCATAGGCAATATATTCGGAAGTAATATTGCAAATATATTGCTTATACTAGGTATCAGTGCTATGATCCGCCCATTGCCGATAACCAAAAACATTTATTTTTCCGAAATCCCATTTTCTCTTGTGGCAACATTACTGGTTGGCTTTTTGGCCAATGCGGCATTGTTCTCAGACGTACGGACACTGACATTAAGTAGGGTTGATGGTATCATTTTATTAATGTTTTTTACCCTATTCATGGGCTATATCTATGTGGTGTTTAAATCCGACCATGCTTTATATGAGCACAAGCAAGATGAAAATAAAGATCAACTGACAATGAATAAATCACTTATCTATGTACTGATTGGATTAGTGGCCCTTTATTTTGGTGGGGAATGGGTAGTAAATGGAGCCATAGTTATTGCGGAACAATTTGGGTTAAGTGAAACATTTATCGGCCTCACTGTAGTGGCCATTGGTACCTCCTTGCCAGAATTATTTACCTCAGCAGTTGCAGCTTATAAAAACAATACTGATATCGCAGTAGGAAACGTAGTGGGTTCCAATATTTTTAATTTGTTATGGATATTAGGCGTAAGTGCGGTTATCCGACCATTGCCGTTTGATGTGGCTAGCAATGCCGATATCATGATGATTATTTTCGCTAGTGCACTATTGATATTTGCCGTGGCCGTTGGTAAGGGCGCAAAAATTGTGAAATGGGAAGGATTTCTTTTTGTAGCGGTTTATGTGGCCTATATCGTCTACTTGGTAAATAGGGGGTAATTAAGAGTATTTTGCCAATACTTTATCTACCTCGTTGTCAGGATTACCACACTCTTCAGCACCAGTCATAGTTTTGCCACAGTATCCACAGGTAGCACCTTCTTTATTCAGAAATGGGCTTTGGGAAGCACATGTTCCTTTAAATTGGCCATTCTTCAAAAAGATCAGCCTTACCGACATTAATATGAAGAATAGTGCCACAAATCCGATTCCTAACAGTAAAGTAGTCATGTTTATTTAATTTTATGCAAAAGTACTGATTCAGTGTTATAACATAAGCATTGGTCTCAAAGTTTCTCTTATTTCGTTTCCATGAAAAAAATAAAATCAAGACCAGATATAAATAGAAAAGCTAAACTGGAAGCTTTTGACAGATTGTTAACAATTATGGATGAGCTCAGGGAAAATTGTCCTTGGGACATGAAACAGACCATGGAAAGTTTGCGGCATTTAACCATTGAGGAGACCTATGAACTTACCGATGCGATCATAGAAAATGATATGCAAGAAGTTAAAAAGGAGTTGGGTGATTTGATGTTGCACAATACTTTTTATGCCAAAATTGCCTCAGAACGAGGTGAATTCGATATGGCCGATGTGCTTAATTCCGTTTGTGACAAACTGGTGGAACGACATCCACATATCTATGGAGACGTAGTAGCTACAGATGAAAAAACCGTAAAAGAAAACTGGGAAAAAATAAAGCTACGTGAAAAAGGGGCACAGAAAAAAACCGTATTGGGCGGAGTGCCAAAATCGCTTCCTGCTATGGTCAAAGCCATGAGAATTCAGGAAAAAGCCCGTGGGGTTGGCTTTGATTGGGATAATAAAAAGCAGGTGTGGCAAAAAGTGGAGGAGGAAATGGAGGAATTTAAGGCAGAATATAATATTGAATCCAATGATGTGATTGATCAGGAAAAGGCACAAGCCGAATTTGGTGACTTAATGTTTTCATTGATTAATTATGCCCGGTTTGTAAACATCAATCCTGAGGAGGCACTGGAGCGAACAAACAAAAAATTTATGAAGAGGTTTCAATATCTGGAGTCGGAATCGGCTAAAGATGGAAAAAAAATGGGTGAGATGACGCTCGATGAAATGGATGAGTATTGGGAACAGGCCAAAAAATTGAGGTAATAAAATAAGATGTATTGAGCCCTGAGGACTTAAACATATTTAAATAACTTAATTACTGTTTTAAAATTTCATTGTCTATAATGCCGCTCTGTTGAATAGATTCACTATTTTACTGAATTGTTTCAAGAGGTAAAATTTGAATGGAGTACGGCAAACAAATTATATTTTTATTATCGGGATTTGTCATTGTGGCTATTGCGGCCAATCAGATTGCCAAAAAATTTCAAAAACTTAGATTACCATTAATAACAGGATTTCTTCTGGTAGGGGTAATTGCAGGGCCATTTATTTTAGGGTTAATCCCATCCGAATCACGCATTCACCTTCAGTTTGTCATTGATATTTCACTGGCATTTATAGCCTTTGCGGCAGCCGCAGAATTATACCTCAAAGATCTACGAAGCAGGATGAAAAGCATCAAATGGATGACTTTTGGGCAGTTGGTAGTAACTTTTGTTTTAAGCTCCGTGGTGGTGTACTTAATGGCTGACTATATTCATTTTATGAAAGGGATGAGCTCGGAGGCAAAAATAGCCGTAGCAATATTAACGGCTACCATCTTTGTGGCACGATCTCCCTCTTCTGCCATTGCTATTATCAACGAAATGCGAGCCAAAGGGCCATTTACCCAAACAGCTATAGGGGTTACTGTGGTTAAGGATTTTCTGGTCATCATTTTATTCGCCATAAATTTTTCCTTGGCCAATATTTTTGTCAAGGATTTAGATTTTGACATTGGGTTTTTACTCATTATCGTGGGCGAACTGGCCATTTCCTTTCTTTTGGGATACCTTTTAGGCAAGGTCATTATCATCATTCTATCCATTCGGATACATAAATATGCAAAAACCATTTACATTTTGGCTCTTGGGTATTCCATGTACCTGCTTTATTATTTTATAAAGGATTATTCATTTCAAATGATTGGAAAGGAAGTACTAATTGAGCCCTTGTTGATATGCATCATGAGTAGTTTTATGGTAACAAACTACAGCAAGTACCGCCAGGAGTTCATTAAGTTACTCGATGATATTGGCCCAATCATATATATCTGCTTTTTTACATTGGCAGGAGCCAGCCTATCCATTGATTTGTTATGGAAAGTTTGGCCGGTGGCGTTACTGTTCTTTACCATTCGTCTGGTTAGTATGATAATCGGTTCTTTTGTGGGCGGTAGTCTTGCAGGTGATCCTCCACTTTACAATAGAATAGGCTGGATGCCTTATCTTACTCAGGCCGGTGTGAGTATTGGGTTAGCCACCATAGTATCTGTTAGTTTTCCTCTGTGGGGACCTGAATTTGCTACACTGATTATTTCAGTTATTGTTATCAATCAAATTATAGGGCCACCATTGTTTAAATGGGCAATTGAGATAGTGGGCGAGGGCAGAAAAAAAGCAGAAACACCTGAATTTGATGGGGTGCGTGACGCCATTATTTTTGGTTTTGAAAGCCAATCTGTTGCCTTAGCCCAGCAATTAAAGGATAATGGCTGGCTTGTAAAACTAGCCACG
>DDIU01000022.1:87082-279628 GCA_002338655.1 Flammeovirgaceae bacterium UBA1842
GAAAAACTAGCCACAAGAAAAAAAGACTTTAACCAAGTTGAGTATCCTGACATTGATATCAGAATCATTGATGACCTTAATGAGGAATCTTTAAAAATGCTTGATGCTCATCTATCAGAATCGATAATACTGATGCTTACAGATACCGAAAACCTTTTGCTGTGTGAATTGATCTATGAAAAGGTTGGAACCAAAGATGTGATAGTTCGCTTAAATCATCGATATAATTTTGATAAGTTCCACCAGCTCGGGGCACTAATTGTTGATCCCTCTACAGCAATTGTTAGTTTGCTTGATCACTTTGTTAGATCGCCACAAGCCACTTCATTGCTACTGGGAATGCAAGAAGGGCAGGATACTATTGATCTGGAGGTGCTGAATAAAGATTTGTATGGCCTTCCGCTGAGGGATCTGAGATTACCAGCAGATGTGATCATTTTATCATTGAGGAGAAAAGGCCAAATGATTATTTCACATGGTTATACAAGGCTTAGAAGAGGTGACTGGATCACTATGGTTGGGTCAAAAGAAAGTCTCAATAAAATGACATTACTATTTGACAGTACAACGGTCTTTGATAAAAACAGTAATTAATCATTGATATAAAATACTAGATTAGATAATCAAAATAATCCTTAATTTGATCATTGTTTTTGATTAATGATACCTGAAAACAAAATGTCTGTTGATAAAAATATGAATCATATAGGTTCTTGGTCAAAAGAGAGGCGCAATACGTTGACAAAGCAAATTGCTTATTTGTCGATAGCGATTACTTTATTCTATCTGGTATTCGATTACCTATCCGGCAATTACGATTATCTACCGTATTATCTTATCCTATTATTTGGTAGTCTATTGAGTATTGGGTTGTTAAGGTTTAAGCGGCACACCCTAGCCAAAGTCAGTTTAATGCTATCTGGATTGTTAGTACTCAGCATTTTTTCAGCTTGGGAAACTACCCAAACGGGTGTGTTTATGTATTTCTTGGTAGTAGCAGTGGCTTCATTAACGTTGTTTGGTGCGGAGGAAATGCTAAGTGCTTTATTAATAGGTACGCTAAATATTGGGGTATTCTATGTAGTCAATTTTTCCGATTGGATCTATTTTGAACCACTAGAGCTTACACAGGATTATATTGATTCAAGCTTAATGATCAATTTTTGTATAAGTCTCGTAGCGCTTATGACGATGGTTTATCATGTACTGTCTATCAGTGCTAGGTATGAAATTAAGATGAACAAGTCACAGGAAGAGTTGATCACTTTAACTAATGAACTTACAGAAAGTAGAAACCGCTTTGAATTGGCCATTAAAGGGTCCAGCGCAGGTATTTGGGACTGGAATATTATTGAAGATGAACTTTATATAAGCCCATTGTTGGCACTAATGTTAGGCTATGAAGGAGACAAATACCTTGATTTAAACTATCAAAGATTTATCAATATTTTGGATCCCAGTGAAGTAGAAGTATTTAATAAAAAACTGGATGCACATTTATACAAAGGAGAGCCATTTTCTCTTGAGCTAAAGTTAAGAAAAGTGGGGAATCAATATATATGGGTATTGTTAACGGGGCAGGCGGAGTGGGATGAAAACGGTAAGCCAATGAGGATGGTAGGAACAGTTCTTGACATTGACGATAGACAGCATGCATTTAAGAAAGTAAATGAGCAAAATAAGCTACTAGCCAAAACGAATGATGAATTAGACAAGTTCGTATATAGCACTTCACATGATCTACGTGCCCCGCTTAGTTCCATATTGGGGCTGGTGAAAATTGCCGAATTATCCAATGACCCCAATGAACTGGCAAAATGTATGCGGATGATAGAGAAAAGCATCCATACCTTAAATGGCTTTATAAGTGATATAATCGACTACTCCAGAAATACACGCTTGGGTTTGGATATGGAAAAATTCCAGTTAAAAGAACTTATTGATGGGGTTATTGAAGGGTTAAGGTATTTTGAAAAAAGTGAAACCATTGACTTTAAGGTTAATTTGTCGGATGATATTGAGATCGTTTCAGACTTGGTGAGATTGAAAATTGTGCTCAATAATTTAATTTCCAATGCCATTAAATACCATAATTATTCACAAGCTCACCCTACAATTGTTATCGATTTTGAAGAGGGGAACGACAGTGTAACCATTAAAATAACTGACAATGGAACAGGCATTGACCCTAAATTGAAGGATCGGATTTTCGACATGTTTTTCCGTGCTACCGAAAAGTCCGAAGGTTCAGGGCTTGGCCTTTACATAGCTAAAGAGATGATCACAAAACTGAGTGGGCAGCTCACCTGCAAGAGTGAACAGGGCAAAGGCACCACTTTCATAATTGAAATCCCAAAAAATGAAGCATTGCCAACAGCCGATGCATAGCAATTAGATCATTTTCCTATCTTTGCGCCTTATGGCGAATCAAGACGATAATTTGTTGAAAAAGATAATTTCTCATGCTAAGGAATATGGTTTTATATTCCCTTCCAGTGAGATATATGATGGCTTAGCAGCTGCTTATGACTACGGGCAGAATGGAGTGGAGCTTAAAAATAATATCAAATCATTTTGGTGGAAAGCCATGGTGCAGATGAATGAAAATATTGTGGGCATAGATGCCTCCATATTTATGCACCCAACTACCTGGAAAGCATCTGGGCATGTGGATGCCTTTAATGATCCTTTGATTGATAACAAAGACTCGAAAAAGAGATATCGGGCAGATGTTCTGGTTGAGGAATACATAGCCAAAATTGAGGGGAAAATTGACAAAGAAGTAGATAAAGCTGCGAAGAGATTTGGTGATTCGTTTGATAAAGATCAGTATCTGGCTACAAACCCAAGGGTAATGGGTTATGCAGAGGAGATTGCCTCCATCAATAAAAGGATGAAGGAAGCAATAGAGCAGGAGAATCTTGCAGAGGTAAAAAAATTAATCGAAGACTTAGGTATAGTAGATCCTGTTTCGGGTTCAAAAAATTGGACAGACGTACGTCAGTTCAACCTGATGTTTTCTACAGAACTAGGCTCTGTGGCTGATGGTGCCAGTAAAATTTATCTTAGACCTGAAACAGCACAAGGCATTTTTGTTAATTTTTTAAATGTACAAAAGTCGGGAAGGATGAAAATACCTTTCGGAATTGCCCAAATTGGGAAAGCCTTTAGAAATGAGATCATTGCTCGCCAGTTTATCTTCAGAATGCGTGAATTTGAGCAAATGGAGATGCAATTTTTTGTAAAGCCAGGCGATGAAATGGAATGGTATGAGCACTGGAAAAATAAGCGAATCCAATGGCACAAAACATTAGGCCTAGGTGAAGATAACTATCGATTCCATGATCATTTGAACCTTGCTCATTATGCTAATGCCGCCTGTGACATAGAATTTAATTTTCCTATGGGGTTCAAGGAGCTTGAGGGGATCCATAGCCGAACGGACTTTGATTTGAAAGCACATGAAGAGCATTCTGGAAAGAAATTACAATTTTTTGATCCACAGGAAAACAAAAGCTATGTTCCTTATGTGGTGGAGACTTCCATAGGTTTAGATAGAATGTTTTTGGCAGTAATGACTTCAGCCTATAAAGAAGAGGTTTTGGAGGATGGCAGCGAACGAACATTATTAAAATTACCTGCGGCCCTAGCACCAACAAAAGTGGCTGTTTTTCCTTTGGTGAAAAAAGATGGCTTACCTGAAAAAGCACATGAAATCATTGACCTGCTTAAATTGGATTTTAGCTGCCAGTATGATGAAAAGGATGCCGTTGGTAAGCGATACCGTAGACAAGATGCTGTTGGTACACCTTATTGCGTCACCGTTGATCACCAGACATTGGAAGATAACACTGTGACCATACGGGATAGGGATACCATGCAACAGGAAAGGATTGATATCACCCAATTGCACAGTCGGGTGGCTGATTTGGTGTCCTTGAGTCGATTATTGAAACAACTGTAGTTGGATACAGTAGTCTTATTATTATTGATAACTTTTCCGGTGGCGGCATTGCTTTTCGGGCTTTATTCAATATTTAATGATTTCTACAAATATTTTGCTGAGGAGGTAAGGTATTGGATAAAAATCCGACAGCCTATTTCAAAAGATCATTTAAGGATTCTCAAAAAGTATTGCGCTTATTATAATAGGCTCGACACTTCTCAAAAGCCAGAGTTTGAGCGTAAAATCCAGCGATTTATGTACTCCAAAAGATTCATCGCACGTTCTGTTCCAGTAGTTACGGCTGAAATGAGAGTGTTGATTTCTGCTAGTGCCATTCAGTTAACCTTTGCTCTTCCCGGGATTTACCTTTCTAATTTTGATAAAATATTAATCTATGCAGATTCTTATTATTCCCAGATTACTAAAAAATATCATTTGGGCGAAGTGAACCCTCGTGCAGGCATGATTATTTTGTCATGGCATCATTTTGTTCAGGGGTATGGCGACCTTGATGACGGCTATAATGTTGCTATTCACGAAATGGCCCATGCTATCCATTTCGAAAATCTAATTAAAAATGATGAAGTGGCGTTTCTGGATCAACATGCATTAAGCAGCCTCGCTCAAATTACCAATCGTGAGTTACCTAAAATCAATAGAGGGCGACATTTATTGAGGTCTTATGCTGGTACCAATCAATACGAGTTTTTTGCTGTGACATTGGAATACTTCTTTGAGAAACCCGTAGAGTTAAACGCTGAAATTCCCGATTTATATCAAACTATTGCGGCCCTACTTCGACAGGATCCTTTGAAATTGTATAATTTTAGCAATTAGTAAAACCAACAAGTATGAATTGGGAAGATCTTCTATCAAATCAGCGGTCGCTGGAAAAAACCTTGAAACACGAAAAAAGCAGAAGTGCTTTTGAGCAAGACTATGATCGAATAATCTTTTCACACCCTTTTAGAAGACTACAGGACAAAACCCAAGTACATCCTTTGCCAGAGCATGATTTTGTACACACCAGGCTTACCCATAGCTTGGAAGTATCAAGTGTGGGGCGGTCATTGGGCAAAAAAGTGGGTGAGATAATTCTGGATAGACATAAAGAATTACAGGAGAGCTTTTCTTTTCATGATTTTGGTGCCATTGTAGCAGCGGCATCCTTGGCACACGACATAGGCAATCCTCCTTTTGGCCATTCTGGTGAGGACGCTATCTCTTGGTTTTTCAATCATGGGGCAGGACAACAATATAAAACACTAGTCAATGAACTTGAATGGGCTGACCTCACTTCATTTGAGGGCAATGCCCAAGGATTCAGACTTTTTAATAAGGAGCGTTACCAAGGGATGAAACTTACTTTTGGTACTTTGGCAGCTTTCAGTAAATACCCCCGACAGTCAATTATCCAGCAAAAAGACCCTGCCAGACGAAGTCAAAAGAAATATGGGTTTTTCCAAAGTGAGAAAGATATTTTCGAGGCCATAGCTGGCCAAACTGGGCTAATAAAATTTGAAGATTACAGTTGGTCAAGACACCCCCTAGCTTTTTTGGTGGAGGCAGCAGATGATATTTGTTATCATCTCATCGACATGGAAGATGGCTGCCGCATGGGACTTGTGAGTTATGAGCAGACAGTGGGGCTATTCGCTAATATCCTGAAAGAGAAATTTGATTTAGCTAAACTCAATAAGATCGATTCCATTAACGAAAGGATAGGCACATTGAGGGCATTATCAGTGGGCAAGTTAATTGACGAATGCTGCCAACTCTTCCTTGATAAAGAAAAGGAGCTACTCACAGGTGAATTTGATATTTCTCTTGTTGATGAGATTCCATCAGCATCTGTAATGGGTGATGTAATAGGTATATCTATAGAGAATATTTACCGATCAAAACACGTAATGGAAACCGAAGCAGCGGGCTTTGAGGTATTACCTGGTTTGATGGAGGTGTTTACTGAAGCAATTATCGCTGATATACGCAAAGCGAATACAAAGAAACACGATACAATACTGCGACTTTTTCCGCCCGAGGTTTTACTTGATATCAATCAAAACAAGGATAATATTTATGCTGCATTGATGTGCTGTGTAGACTTTATTTCAGGAATGACGGACAGACACGCCATCTCACTATTCAGAAAAATAAAGGGGATTTCATTGCCAAATACCTGATCATTTTGGCAAGTGAGTTTGTAGTGGGTATTTAGCCTATTCTTTAAAACTAAAATCATTACATTTGTGCCTTTATTTTCCCATGTGGACTAAACTATCCCATATAATCATAAAATACAGGCTAATTTTAGTAAGCCTCTTGGTGGTCATGACCGTGTTCATGGGCTATCATGCACGTAAGGTGGAGATGAGTTTTGAATTTGCCAAAACCGTACCAGCCGATGATCCGGACATGATCGAGCTCGAAAATTTTAGGAGCCTTTTTGGTGAGGATGGCAATTTAGTTGCCTTGGGGCTGCTGGACAGCAGTATTTATGAATACCAAAACTTTAAAAAACTTTATACCCTTAGCAAAGAACTAGATACGCTTTCGGGGGTTAATAGCGTATTATCTTTGCCCTTAATACAAAGGCTGGAAAAAGATACACTTAATAAGAAGTTTACCATTGAGCCAATATTTGCCAACGGCATTCCAGATAACCAGAAGGATTTCGATAGCTTGTTGAACTTAGCTTTTGAACAGAAATTTTACAGTGGTCAATTGGTTAACGAAACCAATGGAGCCACCTTGGTACTCATTTCTATAAGTGCTGATGTCCTTAATTCCCCTAAACGGATAGCACTCACTCAGAAGATAATAGATTACGGCACTACTTTTGAAAAACAAACTGGTATAAAACTTCGCTATGCCGGGTTGCCTTTTGTACGATCGGTGGTGGCAAGCAGTGTTAAAAATGAAATGCAGCTATTTTTGTTGCTCTCCGTTGCGGTAACTGCATTGATTTTATTTTTCTTTTTCAGAACCTGGGATGCAGTGGTTTTCCCAATGGTGATAATAGCCATTGTGGTGGTTTGGGTCATGGGCTCCCTGGTCCTATTTGGCTATAAAATCACCATTCTCACGGGGCTAATACCTCCAGTTATTGTTGTGATAGGTATCCCAAATAGCGTGTACCTGCTTAACAAATACCATCAGGAGTTTGAAAAGCACGGTAATAAAATAATGGCCATAAGCCGGGTAATTAGAAAAATCGGCCTTGTCACTTTGATTACCAATTTTACTACAGCCGTTGGATTTTTGGTATTGGCAAGTACTGACATTACCATATTAAGGGAATTCGGGATCGTAGCGGGGATCAATATCATGGCTACGTTCGTGGTGAGTATCATACTTATCCCAGCTGTGTTCTCGTGGCTCCCTTCTCCCGGTGGAAAGCAACTGAAGCACCTTCAATTTAAAGGTGTCGATTTCATTCTGAATCAAATGGACATATTGATTCACCGTCACAGGCCAATTATTTATATTGTAACTATAACGCTTATCGCCATTTCGATCTATGGTATGACTAAGATTAAGACGGTGTCCTACATGGTTGATGACCTTCCTGCTAAAAGTGAAATAAAGCAAGACCTTTTGTTTTTCGAAAAGCACTTTAGTGGAATCATGCCGCTGGAAATAGTGGTGGATACCCAAAAGAGAAGAGGGGTAATAGACCTGAAAACGTTAAAGAAAGTAGATGAGCTGGAGCAATTTTTAGGGGCTCAAAATGATATTTCAAAACCAGTGAGTGTGGTAAGTTTTGTAAAAGCTGCAAAGCAGGCTTATTACAATAACAACCCCAATCTATACAGCCTGCCAAGCAATAGGGAGAAGAATTTTATTTTGCGTTACATGCGCAATCAGTCTGATAGCTCTGGCCTTTTTAAGTCTTTCGTGGACTCTACACTTACGAAAATGAGAATATCAATGCAGGTAGCCGATATTGGTTCTCATAAGATGGACTCGCTCATCAAGGGGGTGGTAGAACCTAAAATAGATTCGATATTTGGTAAAACAGATATTAAATTGAGTGTGACGGGGACCACACCGTTATTTATCAAAGGCAATAAATTCCTAATAAACAACCTGTGGACAAGCTTATGTTTGGCCTTCGTAATTATTTCACTCATAATGGCAGTGCTTTTTGTCAATTTCAGGATGATTGTAATTTCTCTTATCCCGAACGTTATCCCACTGCTGATTACGGCCGGGATTATGGGTTTTGCAGGGATTCATTTAAAGCCAAGTACAGCACTGATCTTTAGTATTGTATTCGGTATTTCCGTGGATGATTCCATTCATTACCTGGCAAAGTATCGGCAGGAGCTTTTTGCCAACAATTTTTTTGTGCCATTTGCGGTAAGCAAGAGTTTGAAAGAAACTGGCGCTAGTATGATGTACACTTCGATCATCTTGTTTGCTGGGTTTGTAATATTTGTTTTTTCTGATTTTGGCGGGACAGTGGCTTTGGGAGTTTTAACATCAATTACTTTGTTAATAGCAATGATTACTAATCTAGTGCTGTTGCCCTCACTTCTAATGACATTTGACAACGGCAAAAGAAGTAAAAACGCCCACCCACTTATTGAGCAATATGTAGATGGGTTTTATCAGGAAGATGAGGATGAGGAAATAAATCTAGATATGATTCGTGTGGCGAAGCCGTCAAGTGATGCAAAATCAGAGGAAAACAATTAATAAATTATAAAGGAGGAAAAGGGTGAAGTACAAAGAGTATAAGGGGCTGAATTATGCAGAAATGGCCAATGACGTACTTGCAAACTGGAAAAGTAAAGCAATATTCCAAAAATCGGTAGATACTAGAGAGGGCAACCCAACGTTTACATTCTATGAAGGCCCCCCTTCAGCCAATGGCGCACCAGGGATTCACCATGTGATGGCGCGTGCAGTGAAGGACATTTTCTGTCGTTATAAAACACTTAAAGGATTTCAAGTTAAGCGTAAAGGAGGCTGGGATACGCATGGCCTTCCGGTAGAACTTCAAGTTGAAAAGGAATTGGGCATTACCAAGGAGGATATTGGTAAGACCATTTCTGTTGAGGAATACAATAAAAAATGCCGTGAAACGGTAATGAAATTCAAAGGTCAATGGGATGACCTTACAGAAAAAATGGGCTACTGGGTCGATTTGGATGACCCTTATGTTACATTTGAAAGAGACTATATAGAATCTATATGGCACATTTTAAAGCAATTTTATGATAAAGGATTGCTTTATAAGGGATATACCATTCAACCATTTTCGCCTGCAGCGGGCACCGGATTAAGCTCACACGAATTAAATCAGCCAGGTACTTACAGAGATGTAAAAGACACCACCGTTACTGCTCAGTTTAAAAAGAAAGGTACAGACAACGAGTATATATTAGCTTGGACCACCACGCCTTGGACATTAGCAGCAAACACAGCCTTAGCGGTAGGTGAAAAGATCACTTATATAAAAGTGGAAACCTTTAACCAATACACCTTCGAAAAGGCATTTGTGATATTGGCCAAAGATAGATTGTCCGCCTATTTTAACCCTAAGGATGCAGAAGCTAAAATAGAAGATTACAAGCCTGGGGATAAGGTAATTCCTTACAAAGTAATAGAAGAATATCAAGGCAAAGATTTAGTTGGGCAGGAATATGAGCAGCTACTACCTTACATTGCGCCTGATGGCCCTGCATTTAAGGTGATACCCGGTGATTATGTAAGTACTGAAGATGGTACTGGCATCGTTCATATTTCACCTACTTTTGGTGCAGATGACCAGCGTGTAGCAAGGCAGGCGGGTATTGGGGCCATTATGGTGGAAGATGAAGAAGGTAATAAAATGCCTATAGTGGACCGCCAGGGTCGTTATGTGAAGGAGATGGGAGAGTTTGCCGGTCTTTATGTAAAATCGGAATATTATAAGGACGGTGAAGCACCTGAAAAATCTTTGGATGTGCTTTTGGCCATCAAGTTAAAGGAAGAAAACAAGGCCTTTAAAGTTGAAAAATATGAGCATACGTATCCACATTGCTGGCGTACGGATAAACCGGTTTTATATTATCCACTCGACTCTTGGTTTATAAAAACAACAGCCGTAAAAGATGACCTTGTGGCATTAAATAAAACGATCAACTGGAAACCTGAATCAACTGGGACGGGTCGCTTTGGCAATTGGTTGGAGAATCTAGTGGATTGGAATTTATCGCGATCAAGATTTTGGGGCACACCATTGCCTATTTGGGTGTCTGAAGATAAGACAGAGCAGAAATGCATCGGATCTATTGCAGAACTAAAGGAAGAGGTTGCCAAATCGGTTGAGGCTGGATTTATGGCAAGTCAGATACCTGATGATTTTGATTTGCACCGTCCTTATGTTGATGACGTATTCCTTGTTTCGGGCACAGGAAAGAGAATGGTGCGTGAACCAGATCTTATTGATGTTTGGTTTGATTCTGGGGCCATGCCTTATGCCCAATGGCACTATCCATTTGAAAATAAAGATAAATTTAAAGCCAATTTCCCGGCAGATTTTATAGCCGAAGGGGTTGACCAAACAAGAGGATGGTTCTTCACATTACATGCGATTGCAGTAATGCTCAATAAAAGTGTAGCCTTTAAAAATGTGATTGCCAATGGTCTAGTTTTGGATAAAAACGGCAACAAGATGTCAAAACGATTGGGCAATGCAGTTGATCCATTTAAAACCATTGCCGAACATGGTCCGGATGCTACACGCTGGTACATGATTTCAAATGCCAACCCATGGGATAACCTCAAATTCAATAATGATGGGGTGACTGAAGTGTCTCGAAAGTTTTTTGGTACGCTGAGCAACACCTATTCTTTTTTTGCATTATATGCTAATCTCGATAAGTTCAATTTCAATGAGGGGGAAATTGACGCCAGCCAATGTACAGAAAGTGATAGATGGATATTGAGTAAACTCAATAGTTTGATTGCTAAGGTGGACGAGGCTTATAATGAGTATGAGCCAACCAAGGCAGCCAGAATGATCCAAGACTTTACCATTGATGACCTCAGCAATTGGTATGTCCGATTGAACAGGAAACGTTTTTGGAGAGGGGAATACAATGTAGATAAGCGATCAGCCTATCAGACATTATATATCTGTTTGTTAAATATTGCTAAGCTTTCATCTCCAATTGCACCATTTTATATGGATAGGCTTTATCTGGACTTAAATGCAGTTACGGGGCTTGAGGAATTTGAATCAGTGCATTTGTCAGAGTTTCCAAAATCCGACAGCAGATTTATTGATACGGATTTAGAGATACGGATGGCACTGGCGCAAAATATATCCTCTTTGGTGCACTCGCTACGAAAGAAACACATGATCAAAGTGCGTCAGCCACTTTCAAAAATATTGCTACCCGTGGTTGACAACCAATTTAAGGAGCATGTGGAGGCAGTGGCGGAGTTGATTCACTCGGAAGTGAATATCAAAGACATAGAGTTTGTAGGTGAAGAGTCAGGCATCTTGGTGAAAAATGTGAAGCCAAATTTCAGGAAACTGGGGCAGGAATATGGCCCTAAAATGAAGGATATAGCAGCAAAAATTAATGCTTTTGGCACTGATGATATTGCTCAATTGGAATCAGACAATGCCATTGAGATAAACCTAGCAGACCAAAAGGTAGTGCTTACTTTAGAAGATGTGGAAATCACCTATCAGGACATTCCTGGCTGGTCCGTAGCTACAGAGGGACGCTTAACAGTGGCGCTGGACATCACCATTGATGATGATCTGAAGAAAGAAGGCATCGCCCGTGATTTAGTAAATCGGGTACAGAATTTAAGAAAGGACATGGGTCTTGAGGTTCAGGACAAAATCAATATCAAGATTGAGAAAAATACAGAGTTAGTTGATTCTGCGTTGGAGGCTCATAAAGAATATATTTGTACAGAAACACAGGCTTTATCTTTGGAAATCCTTGACATCGTTAAGGACGGAATTTCGTTGGAAATGGATGAGCATAAACTAATGGTAAAAATCGAGGCTTAAGCATATGAAGATAAATACAAAGTTGTTGAGATACTTTTTATTGGCGCTAGCGATCATTGCTATTGATCAGACCTCGAAACTACTGGTGCATTATAATATGACCCTAGGAAGTGGTGGGGAGATAAATGTGATTGGAGACTGGTTTAAACTGCATTATCTACTAAATCCGGGGATGGCTTTTGGTCTGAAATCCAATATGGAATATGGTAAACTAGCCCTTACCTTATTTAGGATTGGAGCCATGTTTGGGATTGGATATTATATCTACTATTTATATAAGAAAAAAGCCCACAGCGGCCTTCTTTGGTGTATGGGGCTTATCCTAGGTGGTGCTGTTGGTAATGTTATTGACAGTGCATTTTATGGGGTTATATTTGACAATGCCCCTGCAGGTTCTCCCTCTCCTTGGTTTCACGGGCAGGTGATAGACATGCTTTTCTTCCCTTTGTTTGATGGTTACTATCCTGATTGGGTTCCCTATTTAGGTGGGGATTACTTTTTGTTTTTTAGTCCGGTGTTCAATATTGCTGATTCCTCCATATTTATTGGAGTGGCTATTATACTCATCTTTCAAAAGCGGTTTTTTATTAAAGATACCCTAAAGGATAAACTGGAAGACGCACAACCTACAGAAGAGCCCATTGCCCCTGAGCAAGAAGTGCATCAATAGTTTTTTCGGGCACCATGCCGGCCTCTTTGGGATTTGTAATCCTGAAGCTGTGATTATCGGATTTACAATCCGGTAAAAATTGCTGAATTATAAAATTGGGTTACAAAACCTGTTGTAACATTTGGCATACAAATGTCGAATAGTAGTTTTGTAATCCCAAAGCTGTGATCATAGGATTTACAATCCGAGTAATAAAAGCCCATTACCCCCGAGCCAAAAGTATATCAATAGCCTCCACGGCTTTCTTTTTTCGCTCATGATAGCTGCCTGATAATTCTATAAAGTTGACCTTTTGTCTCAGTAGTTCTTTTTTAAAAGCATCGTAAAAATATTCCCTTAAATCTGGGTTCTCACGCTGAGGGTCGTCTTCCCAAGGCATATCTATTCCTGTTAGCAGGTATAGATCATATGTTCTTTGCTCCATTAGTTGAAGGATTTCTTCCTCACAGTCCCCGTACTTATGTTCACTCCATATTTTGATTACATTAAGCTCCGTATCACAAATGAGCACTTTATTTGCAGCTTCAATTTTCCTGTCTTCCAACTCAAGTTGACCTTTAGCAATCGTTAAAAGATCATTTTTTTCGTAGGGTCTATCTAGCCGATCAATATACTGCCGTGCATACTCTGGAACCCAAACTGTATTATAATACTTGGCCAGCAGGGAAGACAGGGTGCTTTTCCCTGTACATTCAGGACCTACGATAACAACTTTTTTCATGTTTGTTGGGTCATAATCTTTTTCCATTGTAGATAACCAGCAATGGCCAACGCTATATAAATGAAATAGAGGAGTGAGTAAAAATAGATTCCTTTATAGAAGTAGATAGCCGCAGCTAAAACATCAACAATAAACCAGTAATGCCAATTCTCAATTCTTTTTCGGGCGGTCAACCACATGGCAGTTACGCTTAAAGAAGTAGTGGCAGCATCCCAATAGGGAACAGAGGCAGGTGTTAAGTTTGTAAAAACAAGATGAATATTACTCAGGAAATAGCCAAAAAGACCCACACCTAAGAGCGAAATCAGACCATATACGACATTCTCTTTAAAGTTAAGTCTCGTTATAGGCACTTTTGTGTTTTCCTTACTTCCATAAAGCCAATGATACCAGCCATAGATATTTAAGATGAGAAAAAACACATGAAGTAAAAAATCACCATAAAGCTGCTGCTGCCAAAATATGACAAATGAGATAAGGATGTAAGTTATGCCTGATGGCCAAGTCCAGATATTTTCTTTAATAAGAAAATATACTGATAGTAGACCAAAAATAAGCCCTGATGCTTCAAGGGTGTCTATCCCTTTCAAATACTCAAAACTATCACGGATAAGGTCTTGCATAAGGGGTCAAAGGTATTCATTATTTGCTATTTTTATATCTTAAAAGTTAAATGTATCCACCCTACCTTATATAGAATGATCAAATATTTGCCCATAGTATTATTCCTGTTTTTACTAACTGGTTGTGAAAACTCTTCTACCAAAAAAAAGTCCAAAACGATAAAGGATGGGGTTGTAAAGCAATATCGTGCGGGGCATATTTTGAAAAATGAAATTACCTTCAAAGACGGTAAAAAGAATGGCATTGCTAAATCATATTATAAAAGTGGAAAGATTCACAATCAAGTTACCTACCTAAATGACATTAAACATGGAGAAGCTATAGTTTATTATGAAAATGGCAATATCTATCAATCGACCCAATATGATAGTGGCCGTATGTCGGGAATTAGGAAAAAATATAGACAAAACGGTCAGTTAATGGCCGAAATACCCTATCAAAATGATATGCCGTGTAAGGGCCTTAAAGAGTATTTGCTTGATGGAAGTGTCAAAAAGAAGTACCCCAAAATTGTAATAAAGACAATAGACAACATATTAAAAAATGGCAGCTACATTTTACGATTTGAAATTTCAGATAACAGTAAGAAAGTGGATTATTATCCTGGGTTAGCGCTCCCGAAAAGTGGCTGTTTTACTGAGAAGATCAACCCAATGTCCTCTCAGGAGAAGGGGGTGACACAGTTAAGGTTTGATGTTCCTACCGGAATGTTCCTAATGGAGGAAATACACATGACTGCAATTGTTACCACTATCTTGGGCAATCCATTTGTCACGGATATTACGTACAATCTTGCGCTGGAAAACAGGGGATTTTAACGAATCATATTTTTTCTCACCAATAATTGATAGTTATCAGGATCAATCTTAAGGCCTGCGTTTAGTATAGATTTGGCTTTTGTGGTGTAGCCCTTTCTAAAATAATAAACAGCGGCAAGTGAATACGATCTACCCAAATTATTTTTATCAAGATTGAGTTCAGGCTTGTAGTTCTCTTCAAACAAACTGCGGTATTTATTGCCTTCTTTTTCATTTTTGAGATCAAAGGCCATTCCAAACTGTATCAAATAACTGTTGGTCAAGAAGCTTTTAAATAAATTATTGTCAAGTAGTGCGGGATAACTTTCAGCATAATTTTCAAGTTTTTTGAGTACTTCCAAATTGGACAAGGTCTGCATCGATCTTGAAAGTGCATTGATCAATACATTATTGATGTCCAGATTGCTAGGTTTTAGACTATAGGCAGCCTCAAAGTAGTGAAGTGATTCAGGATATTTACCCTGATTATAAAGTGCCCGACCTTGCTCGTAGTTGTATAAATAACCCAACTCTATTTTTAGGGATTGATCTTCAAGGCCGCTATCCAGTTTGTTGTAAAAAAGCTTGAGGTTTTGCGCATCACCTTTTTCAATCAGTTGAGTTTGAATCACTCTTGTAAATTCACCTATTATCGTATTGTTGTCAATGCCGTAATATTTAAACCGGGCTATTTTTATCAAATAGTCAATGTATTTTAGGCCCTCATATTTTTGATTGGCCAAAACTTCAGAGCACAAAGCCAGCATTAACGTTGCTATCTTATCTGTTTTGTAGAACATTCTGGTTTTCTCCATTTGATGAAATGCCCCTTCAATGTCTTTATTTTCTATTCTGCTTAGGGCGTCATTCATATATTGGACACCCACCAGTTCTGGTAAGGTAATGTCCTCATCGAAAAAATAATATTTATCAAAAAGTGCTTCGGTAGATTCGGAATTGATCTCAAGGGAGCTTATTAGCTTTGCTTTGGCAAGGCGGTCAATAAATTGTTGCTTGTAATAGGAGTTGTATTTTATATAACCACCCGCAGGATCTGTGGATTCAACTACAATCCTATCAGTTTTGGGATAGGCAAGTAGATATACGTGAGTGGGCTTCTCTTTTATAATGTAAGGGATATTCATTTTCTCAAAGAATATTCCATATAAAGCGGAGGCGGAGACACAATTATAACGGCCTGTTTCAAATATTTCACTGAATTCATTCAGGGCTCTATATTGGTCAAAAAACTCTTTGTGAATATCTTCATAAACTATTTTTACCTTCTTATCAGCACGCTTATTATTAAATTTTTCCGTATTGAGCCTATTATATTTGGCTTCAAATATACTTTTGGTGGCTTCAAATTTTTTCTGATCTACTTCTTTGCTCAAAGCCATAAAAAGGGCTAAGTAGTCTGCATTATGTTGGATAAAGTATTCTTCAAAAACGTTTTGTTCAAATTCGGAATTAAAGGTTAAATCTTGATAATAAACCAGTGAGTCCTGGCTGTAGGTGTAATTGAAAGTAAGAAGGAGTAAAAACAGCGTAAATAATCTCATTATAATTTATTGAAATCAACTATGAACGCATCAGGGTATCTTTTTTGTAATTTCACTTTAAAATCAGCGGCCTTTTCCCTGTTTTTAAAACTACCTACCACAATGGTGTATACTTTTACACCATTGACCAACTTTACCTGTACAGTAACCTCCTTTTGATACGAGGATTTTAGATTTTCAGAAAGTCGAACAAGATTAGCCAATTCCCTAAAACTGCCAATCTGTACACCAAAACCATGGGGATTGATCCTATCCACATTAAATTCGTAAAATTCTTTTTCATCAACAGTTACATTACTGATTGGCTTAATCATGCCACCCCCTTTTCCATCTCCGGCATCTACTATTTCTATTTTTACATTGGCAATACCATCATTGATAAAGCCCAGGTGCTCAGCAGCTGATTTTGATAAATCGATAATCCGGCCTTCAACATAAGGGCCACGATCGTTGATCCTCACCTCTACACTTTTATTGTTTTTGGTATTGGTCACTTTTACTTTAGTACCAAAAGGCAGTGTTTTATGAGCAGCAGTAAGTTTCGAATGCTTGTATTTCTCCCCATTGGCTGTGTATCGGCCTTCAAATTTATCAGCATAATAGGACGCTTTCCCCTCTTGAATTTGAGCAAAGCTGGTTGTGGCAATTACACAAAAAAACAAGCAAAATATTGTTCTAATCATACGGAGTAGTGTTTTTTTAGATTGAGGTTGTCTTTAATGGGTTAAATATAACAATAATACTCCTTCGATAGGGGCAAAAAAACTTTCAAAAAAAGGAATAATTATTATTGACTTTGCTGTAGCTTTGCACGGCAAATAACACCAACGCTTATTTGCTATGTCACTAGACAATTTAGATAATTCCAAATTTCTTTTCGAAGCACTCACTTACGATGATGTACTTCTTCAGCCTGGATATTCAGAAGTTTTACCTCGCGATACGGATACTTCAAGCCAGCTAACAAAAAACATTAAGTTAAACATACCATTAGTTTCAGCGGCCATGGATACGGTTACTGAATTTGAATTAGCCATAGCCATGGCCCTAGAGGGCGGCCTCGGGTTTATTCACAAGAATATGTCTAAAGAAGAGCAGGCCATACAGGTGAGGAAAGTGAAGCGGTCTCAAAGTGGGATGATCCTGGATCCAATTACCCTAGACATCAATTCAAGAGTGCATGATGCCGATAAAATCATGCATGAATACAAAATTGGGGGTATTCCGGTCATTGATTCATCTGGTAAGCTGATCGGGATAATAACCAATCGGGATTTACGATTCCATAAAGACATGAATACGCCTATCAAGGACATCATGACCAAGGAAAACCTTATTACTGCTGAAGAGGACATTAATTTGGAAAAGGCCGAAGGAATACTTCAAAAACATAAAATTGAAAAACTTCCTATTGTGAACAAATCCGGTTTGCTTACAGGATTAATCACTTATAAAGATATTCTCAAGAAAAGAGACAAGCCATTTGCCTGTAAAGATGAATATGGTAGGTTACGGGTAGGTGCAGCAGTTGGTGTTACTCCAGATATATTAGATAGGATAACCGTACTGAAAAATGCCGGGGTTGATGTTATAAGTATTGATACAGCCCACGGACATTCAAAAGGAGTAATGGACATGTGTAAAGAAGTAAAGAAAGCATATCCGAACCTTGACGTGATAGTAGGAAACATTGCCACCGGAGCTGCCGCCAAAGCATTGGTAGATGCTGGGGCAGATGGCATAAAAGTTGGCGTAGGACCAGGTAGTATATGTACTACCAGGATTATTGCCGGTGTAGGTGTACCTCAACTTTCAGCTGTATTTGAATCAGCCAAAGCCATCAAAGGCTCAGGAGTGCCTGTTATTGCCGATGGGGGCGTTCGTTTTTCAGGAGATATTGTAAAAGCTTTGGCCGGAGGGGCCAGTAGTGTAATGGTTGGTTCATTATTGGCCGGTACTGAAGAGGCCCCTGGACAAGTAATCATTTATGAAGGGCGAAAGTTTAAATCTTACCGTGGAATGGGCTCATTGGAAGCCATGGAGCATGGTTCTAAAGATAGATATTTTCAGGATGCCGAGGATGATATTAAGAAATTGGTGCCTGAGGGGATTGTTGGCCGTGTACCTTACAAAGGGCTAGTTTCGGAAGTGCTATATCAACTAGTGGGCGGATTGAAAGCAGGAATGGGCTATTGTGGTGCAAAGAATATGGAGGCATTGGGCAAAGCCACGTTTGTGAAAATAACAGCAGCCGGGGTCAATGAAAGTCACCCTCATGATATTTTTATCACAAGAGAGGCTCCAAATTATAGTCGTTAGATTTTATTAAGTTTTTATTAGTTAAAAAAGCGGGCAGAAGTTCCGCTTTTTGCATTAACAGCTAGGTCTGAATCCATAATTTATTATCTTCAAGTCGATTTTTGAATAGATATGTTTAGTAGAAAGGCGATTATAAGATTAAGCACATTGTTTGCCATCCTCTCGTGGGCAAGCTTGGTTTTTACCGACCTTTCCATAGTATATAGTAGCACTAGTAGTGTTGATTCAAGTGTTGGGGAAGAGGTGCCGGCTATATTGCTTAGCCTTTTTACTATTTCCATATTCCTTTACTATAAGTACAAAATTGAAAAAGCAGAGAGTATCAACTTTGTTGATTTGCTTTGGAAAGTTTTTGTCACTGGTCTGTTGACTACCATTGTATCGCTCTGTTTTAGGTTATTACTTAATCTACTGGGCAACACAAAACTTTCAGAAAATCTCATTTTCCTAGATTTTCTCTATCTCATAAACCTGGGGCTTGTCTGTGCATTTCTTATATCGACTTTCGTTGTTTGGAAGCGACTCATATTATATCAAAAGTCGAAGTTCTTGCTTACTGTCTGGAAGGTGTTTGAATATGCTTTACTTATAAGTCTGGTTTATAGCATGTTTAAAGGGACTGCCTTTGATTGGTTTCATGATTATTACATAGCTATTTTAGTTATAATGGGTGTTTTTCTTTCAGCCAATACCAAGTGGGTAGCATTTCTCAATTTCAAACAAAAATGGAAGGGTATTTTATTGATAGCACTGGCTATGTTCTATCTGGGATATTTTTCATTTACACTTACAGGATTTGCCGTAGATATTTCAGTAGGAACCAATGCCTTTCAGGATTTCAGGGAAAGCGTATTCTTCATCTCGTTGATGATTTTCATTTTTGTTTACGCCCTTTTTTCCTTGCTAGTAATACTATTCAACCTACCTACATCATCAGTGTTTGAACAGAAATTGGAGGAGGTGGTAAACTTTCAACGACTCAGTCAGTCCATACAAACAGAGCAAAGTGAAGATAGGGTTTATGATATACTTTTAGAAAGCTCACTGAGCACCGTGTTGGCCGATGCAGCTTGGGTAGAGGTAATAGAAAATGGAGAAAAAGCTGTTTTTCATACTCACAATATAGAAGAGGATGAAATTCTTAGAATAAAGCAACATTTTAAAGATAACAGCATCAAGGGCATTCTTGATAGAGGGAGTGATAGGACCAAAAACCTAGGTAAATATTTATCTACATTAAAAGGTATTCATTATCGATCTATGATGACCTTTCCCATTCATGTCAAAGGGAAGCAAGAGGCTACTCTGGCATTATTAAAAGATGTGAGTGATGGGTTTAACAAAGAGAATGCAAAGATCATTGATTCTTTTGCCAATCAGGCAGGTATTTCCATTGAGAATTTCAGGTTGCTGACAGAAGCTTTGCAGAATGAACGCTATAAGGAAGAGCTGAAAATTGCCAAAAGGGTTCAGAGTAGTCTTTTACCTAAGAACTTAGATCAAAACGAGGAGTTCACTTTGGCGGCCTTTTCTGAAGCAGCAGATGAGGTAGGTGGTGATTATTACGATGCATTAACAATAGATGAAAACAAAACCGCTATCATTATAAGCGATGTTTCTGGCAAAGGAACGTCTGCTGCTTTTCACATGTCACAAATGAAAGGGGTATTCCACAGTTTGGCCCAATTGGACCTGGATCCCAAAACCTTTTTGGTAAAGGCAAACGTTGCATTAAGTAAGTGCCTTGATAAAACATCTTTTATTACTACCTCTTATTTTGTGATCAATACCAGTAAAAAAACGGTTGACTTTGCTAGGGCGGGACATTGCCCAACCCTATACTACAATGCTTCTTCAAAATCATGGCAATTTTTTCAAAACAAGGGACTTGGGCTTGGGATACTCCGCAATAGTGGATTTGAAAACTATATTCAGTTAAATACGTTTTCGTACAATCCCGGTGATATCATTATACTTTATACTGATGGGATTACAGAAGCGAAAAATGCAAAGGGTGTAGAATATGGATATGAACAGTTGCAGGTGGCAGTAGAAAAGGCGGCAAAGAAGAGTGCTGAAGAAATACAGAAAGAGTTAATAAATAATCTTTATGATTTTACAGGATCATCAATAATAGATGATGACTACACTACATTGGTTATAAAATTCAAATAGATATAACACTAAAAACATAAGTAATAACAATACGTAATAGAGTTATGGTAGACGTCAAAAGGATACAAGAAAACAACTATGATTTAATTACCATAGTTGGTGAGGTAGATGCCAGTTCATCGATTGAACTTGATACTGCTCTGTCTGAGGCATTGGCCAGTGGGCATAAATCATTTCTTGTTGATTGCACCTCATTAGAATACATATCTTCAGCAGGACTTGGGGTTTTCATGTCATATATTGAAGACATCAAAAAGAATAATGTCAAACTGGTGCTTTATGGCCTCAATGAAAAAGTGGCCAATGTTTTTGAGATACTAGGATTGGATCAATTGCTTTCCATAAAAAAAGATAAAGAGGAAGCGAAATTGGAATTGTGAAATGAAGTACAGCTATAAGGTGCCATGCAAGAAGGAAAAACTTCGGGATATCCGGAGTTTTTTAAAGCAGATACTGGATAAACACGGTCTCTCAGAGATTGATGCCAGTACCCTTGTGCTGGCCATTGATGAGGTCTGTGCTAACCTTATTATTCATTCGCATAATTGCAATGCCAAAGAATCCATTGAATTGGAAGTGGTGGTTAAAGGCGATTCTGGGATTATCTTCAATATTATAGACAAGTCGGAAATATTTGATATTAGTGAGTATGTTGAGCCCAAACTTGAGGACATCATTAAAAAACAACGAAAAGGAGGCCTTGGCCTTATACTAGTGAAACGAATAATGGATGACATAGAGATCATCCGTGAACCGCATAAAAATATTTGCCGACTTACTAAAAACATCAAAGTCATCTAATCCGGCACAATCTTACTTTCTTTGCTATAAAATGGTTAAAATTGCAGGGTTTTTAAAGAATAGTGCATTTACATGTTTAAGAATTTATTAGTTGTATTATTAGCCATTGCCCTAGGGTGCAAGTCAGGTTCTCCTTTAAAATCTATCAAGGATAAATCAAAATCGGCCATCTTATTTAGTGTAAATAACTCACCAGTTTCTCAGGAAGAATTTGAATACGTTTATAAAAAGAATAATATCAATAATGATAGTGCATTTAGCCGTAGCGATATTAAAGCATACCTCGATCTATATATAAACTTTAAATTGAAAATTGAGGAAGCTAAGAGTCGTGGTATGGACACAACCAAAGCTTTTAAGGATGAATTTAACGGCTATCTTGAACAACTTAAGAAACCATATTTAACTGAAAGTAAAGTTACTGAGCATCTAATTCAAGAAGCTTACGATCGGTATAAAGAAGAAATAAAGGCATCACATATTTTAGTAAAAATCAAAGACCCACTAAACCCTGAAGATACTCTCAATGCTTATAAAAAGATAATGGAGATTAGGGCCAAGGCCCTATCAGGGACAGATTTCGGAACACTTGCCAAACAATACTCAGACGATCCATCCGCACAAAAAAACAATGGTAATCTAGGCTATTTCAGTTCTTTCCAAATGGTTTATCCCTTCGAGTCGGCAGCATATAATACAAATGTAGATGAGGTTTCCATGCCTGTAAAAACCCAATTTGGGTACCATATTGTTAAAGTTTTTGATAGGCGGCCAGCCAATGGCAAGGTGCAGGTAGCACATATAATGGTAAGGATCAAAGGTGATTCTGCAGCAGTAAAAAATAAAATATTTGAAATTTATGATCAAGCCAATGGTGGAGTTTCATGGGATGAACTCGTGAAGTTGTATTCAGAAGACATAAACAGTAAAAACACAAATGGAACCCTAAATCCATTTACTATTGGCCAAATGCCATACCAATTTCAGGAGGCTTCATTTGCATTACAGAACCCAGGAGATATCTCTGATCCAATAATGACCGATTTTGGATGGCACATAATTAAGTTGATTAAGAAAGAGCCAATTGAGAGCTTTAGTCAAATGGAACCTACTATTAAATCCAGAATCAGTAGGGACATGAGGGCTCAACTAAACAAAAAAGCACTAATAAAACGGCTGAAGAAAGAAAATGGGTTCAGTGAAAATTTGGCCAATAAAAATCTTGTGCTACAACAGGCCGATAGTTCTTTGATTCAAGGAAAATGGAAAAGTGCTGGCACTAATGTAGAACCTTTATTTACAATAGCGGATCAAGTATTTAATACTGATGATTTTTACAAATATGTGGTAAGTAATGAAAAACCAAGTTCTTATGTCCCTAAGACTTATATGGGGTTATTATATGATGCTTTCCAAGAGGAAAAAATAATAGCTTATGAAGAAGCACACCTAAGTGATAAATACCTGGATTATCGAATGATTGTAAAGGAATATCAAGAGGGGATACTTTTGTTTGACTTAATGGAAAAGGAAGTTTGGAATAAGGCAGTGGAAGATACTGTAGGCCTTAAGGCTTTTTACGAAACGAATAAATCTACCTATAAATGGGGACCAAGGGCAAATGCTACTATATATTCATCGGCCAAAAACAACGTAATAGATGAGATTAAAACGGCCATAAATAGCAATGATACCACGTTCTTATCGAAACAAAGTCTATATAAGAAGTACAATTCGGGGGCATCACTAACTTTACAGACAGATTCTGGTAACTTTGAGAAAGGAGTCAATCAGGTGTTGGATCAATGTGAATGGAAGCCTGGGGTTCAAATTATCAATATGGCGGGTATGCAGCACCTCGTTTGGATTAAGGAAATATTAGCTCCTCAAATCAAGGAACTAAATGAGACAAAAGGGGCAGTGATTTCAGACTATCAAAGTGATCTTGAGAAAGCCTGGTTGAAAGAATTAAAAGAGAAATACACCGTTAATATTAACGACAAGGTATTAAATAGCGTTTATGAATCTTTGGAAAGGAATTAATATTGTAGGGATTGCATTTATTTTGGTTATTTCAGGCTGTGATTTAATCAAGATGAAAGAGGAACCAGCAGAAGAGGGGGAAAAGGTCGATCCAATTGCACGGGTTGGGGATCAATACCTTTATCCACATGATTTGGAGGGTATTTCAACTGTTGGGATGTCTATAGAGGACAGCACTGAACGGACTATGAGATTTGTTAATAATTGGATAAAAAAACAGTTATTGATAAAAGAGGCTTCTACAAAAATAGAATTTGATGAAGCAGATATTGAGCGAAAGGTACTTGATTACCGTTATAGCCTTATGGGTTATGAATATCAATCTTATTTTATAAATCAAAACCTAAATGTGGATGTCTCTGATGAAGAAATTGAGCTCTACTACAAGGATAATATTGACAACTTTTTATTGAAGCAAAATATCATCAGGGGGAAGTATATTAAAATACCTATCGGAGCACCAAAGATCAATAAAGTAAAGACACTGATCAATTCCACTAATAAAGAGAGTATGGAAGAGCTTAAGACGTATGCCTTAAGTTTTGCAGCTACTTACCAGCTTAATGATTCTGTTTGGATGGTATTTGATGATGTCATTAAAAATTCACCACTGGCGGAAATCCCCAATAAGATTCAATTTTTACAGCAAAATAGATACATTGAAACCGCGGATGCCCAATTCCAATATTTTTTAAAAATTGATGAATATAGAATTTCGGATAACATATCACCGTTAGAATTTGTGAAAGAGGTTATTAAAAATATTATTATCAACAAACGTAAAGTACAGTTGGCTCAGCAACTTGAAGACGATGTGTATAAACGTGCAACCAAAAATAAAGAATTTGAAATCTATTAAATATACAATTGCCTTAGTGGCAATAATGATCATATCTGGCAGTTACTCCAAGGCACAGGAAAATCGCGTTATTGTTGACGAAATTATCTCTAAAATAGATAATTATATCATTTTGAAGTCAGATTTAGAGCGCTCTTATATGAGCTATCTGTCTAATGGAAATCAAGCTAGTGCGGGAGCCAAATGCCGAATATTGGCACAGCTTATTAGTGGAAAATTGATGGTGGCCAAAGCGGAAATTGATTCTGTTATTGTTTCGGATGAAGAAGTGGATAACAATTTGGATCGTAGAATGCAGTTAATACTTTCTCAATATGGGGGATCGGAAGAACAACTTGAGCAGTATTACGGCAAAACGGTTGAAGAAATTCAAAATGATATTCGTGACGACATAAAAGAACAACTTGTAGTACAGCGGATGCAAGATGAAATTTTGAAAGGAATAAGAGTGACTCCAGCAGAGGTTAAACGGTTTTTTAATAATATTCCTACTGATAGTTTACCTTATTTCTCAACGGAAGTAGAAGTGGCGCAAATTGTAAAACAACCAACAATCAGCAATGAACGAAAAAATGAACTTAAATTAAAACTTAGCAAGCTTGCCGACAGGGTGAGGGCAGGGGAAAGTTTTGAAGCTCTGGCCAAAGAGTATTCTCAAGGGCCAAGTGCTAAATATGGAGGCAATTTAGGGTTTACCCAACGTGGGGCAATGGCGCCACAGTTTGAAGCCAATGCCTTGAAACTCAAGCCCATGGAAATATCAGAACCATTCGAGACATCCTTTGGGATACATATTGTTCAGTTGCTCGAAAGACGCGGAAATGAATACAACTCACGGCACATTATTCTTATTCCTGATCCCAAAGAAGAAGACATAAACAAAACAAAGAAATCACTTGACAGCCTAAAGTCGCTAATTGAGCATGATAGCATATCTTTTCAAAAAGCTGCAGCGGAATATTCTGATGACAAAGCAACAGCAGGCAGTGGAGGGTATTTTACTGATGAAACTGGAGGATTAAAAGTTTCTGTGGAAAACTTGGACCCCGTTATCTTCTTTACCCTAGACTCAATGAATGTTGGCGATATTAGCCAGCCAATTACCTTCAGACAAGATGATGGTAAGGAGGCAGTTCGAATATTATATTATAAATCTAAAGTAGCCCCACATCAGGCAAACCTGAAAGATGATTGGCAGAAAATACAAAGTGCTACACTCAATGAAAAGAAATCGCGGGTGCTTAATGAGTGGTTTAATAAGGCCCGAAATGATGTTTTCATTAGTATTGACAAACAATACGACTATTGTGGGATAATGAATTGATTAACAAATTGTTCTGCTTTTCGTAAGTTTATCAAAACTGATTGTCTATGAAAGAATTCAATACCGATGTAGAAGCTGCTGATGGCCTATTCAAAGCCTTTGGTACGTTGAAGGATGAAATATCAAAAATTGTAGTTGGCCAGGATGAAGTAGTTCGACTACTATTGACTTCGGTATTTTGCCAAGGACATTGTTTATTAGTAGGTGTTCCTGGATTGGCCAAAACATTGTTGATTCAGACAATGGCATCGGCTCTGGATTTGAAATTTAACAGGATACAATTCACCCCTGATTTAATGCCTTCAGATATTATTGGCGCTGAAACACTGGATAAGGATAGGAATTTTAAATTCATTAAGGGGCCAGTATTTGCCAATATCGTATTGGCCGATGAAATTAACCGAACACCTCCAAAAACACAAGCAGCACTGCTTGAAGCGATGCAGGAATATGCCGTTACTATTGGAGGTCAAACATATTCTATCGACAAACCGTTTTTCGTTTTAGCCACACAGAATCCAATTGAGCAGGAAGGAACTTATCCTTTGCCAGAGGCACAACTAGATCGGTTTATGTTTAATGTATTGCTTGATTACCCTGAGTATGGCCAAGAACTGGACATTGTGAAAAACACAACTATGGATACTATGCCTACGGTAGAAAGGATTTTGAACGGTGACGAAATTGTTTATTTCCAGCACCTGGTGAGAAAGGTACCCGTAACCGACAATGTAGTTGAATATGCTGTAGATCTTGTTCATAAAACAAGGCCAAATACCAAAAGGGCTTCTACTATAGCCAATGATTATCTGGAATGGGGAGCGGGCCCCCGGGCGTCTCAATACCTGGTAATTGGAGCAAAATGCAATGCTTTGTTGAATGGCAAATATTCGCCAGACATAGAGGATGTGGTAGCGGTAGCCAAGCCAATTTTACGCCATCGATTGGTTAAAAATTTCAAAGCAGAAGCTGAGGGGATGTCAATTGATAAGATCATTGACCAACTGATTTAATATCAGTTCAATGGATTATCCGTAATAGTCAGGAAATTTCCACTAAGCGTAGTTTCATACCTACGTAATTCATACCTAGCGGGGCCACCAGTTGGTTGGCCTGAAGGGAAATTAAAGGTAGAGCCACAGCAATCGTCCACCATATATAAGTTAGGGCTATGTACCTTAACAGTAGCACAAGCACCGTTTGGTTGAAATGTACAGTTACGTTCAAAGGCGATATAACTTGAAGAATTTTCACGATAAAGGATAATGCCCCTATTGGCCACTTTATTTATATACACAAAACCACCATCCCTATTCAGGTCACGGTATTCAGGGAGTAGGAGATTAATATTTATGTCTTGAAAATCAGAAAGCGGTATTTGCTCTTCATCGAAGGTATTATCACAAGACATTGAAATGAAAAGCAATAAAACGAATATCCTATTCATAGTTGTAAAACCCTTTGCCTGACTTTCTGCCATGGTGACCAGCGGCTACTTTTTGCTGTTGAATTCTGCTAGGTCTAAATTTTGAGTCTTGATGGAAGGCGTTGAACATTGAGGTGGTGACTGAAAAGTTGGTATCGACACCAATTAGATCCATCAATTCAAATGGCCCCATTTTAAATCCACTTGCCCTAATGAGTTTATCTATAGATTCTACATCGGCTACCCCTTCTTCAAGCACTTTTAGACTTTCAACGTAAAAATGACGGGCAACTCTGTTAACAATAAAACCCGGTGAATCTGCTGCGGAAACAGGCACCTTACCCAATTTTAAAGCAAGATTTCTTGTAATATCAGCAGTCTGGCTGGTGGTAGCCACTCCTGAAATTACTTCTACAAGCTTCATAATATGGGCTGGGTTGAAAAAATGCATCCCCACAAAGTTTTCAGGCCGGCTCAATTCAGCAGCAATTTGAGTTATTGGAATGGACGAAGTATTGCTTGCAAGAATTGTTGATTTGCTGTTTACCTCTTCTAATGATTTGAATATAGATTGCTTGACCTCAAGCTTTTCGACAACGGCTTCAATAATAAAATCTGCCTTTACCAGATTCAGTTCTTTAATAAAGGCAATTTTAGAAATTGCAGCCTTTTTATCTTCTTCAGATATTTTTCCTTTTTCAACGCCCTTGCCAAAACTTCTTTCAATGAGTTTAGCGGCATTAGCCAATGCATCTGGATCAATATCAAACAACATGGTTTTGAATCCAGCTAAGGCGCTAATCTGTGCGATTCCCTGGCCCATTGTGCCTGCGCCTATAATGGCAATGGATTTTATATCGTCAATAGTTGCGATCATTGAGCAGTTCTAAATTGCTTTAAGAAACGGACGTCATTTTCAGTATATAAACGGAGGTCGTTCACCCTATATTTTAATTGGGTAATTCTTTCTATGCCCATACCAAATGCGAAACCAGTATATTTCTCTGGATCGATACCACAATTGGACAGTACATTCGGGTCTACCATACCTGATCCAGCTATTTCCACCCAACCGGTATATTTACATAGTTGACATCCATCTCCCTTACAAATTTGACAAGAGATGTCTATCTCCGCACTTGGTTCAGTAAAAGGAAAATAGGACGGTCTAAAACGCAATTGAGTATCCTTACCGAACATTTCCTTGACAAAGTGATACACAGTCTGTTTCAGGTCTGCAAAACTGACATTCTCATCTACATATAGTCCTTCTACCTGATGGAACACACAGTGTGCCCTTGCGGAGATGGCCTCATTCCTAAACACCCGACCTGGCATTATCGAGCGCAAGGGGGGGTTGTTATTTTTCATTAATCGAACCTGTACATTTGAAGTATGGGTCCTCAGTAAAATATCAGGATTTCTTTCGATGAAAAATGTATCTTGCATTTCACGGGCAGGGTGATTTTCAGGGAAATTTAATGCAGTAAAATTGTGGAAATCGTCATCAATTTCTGGCCCATCGGAAACATTAAAACCAATTCTTTCAAAGATTTCAATAATCTTAGCCCTTACAATACTCAAAGGATGAGCACTACCAGGCTCACTTTCGGCAGGAGGGAGTGTAAGGTCTAGCTGATCTGAGCTTGATGAAGAGGGGGTGTCGTTTAAGCCATCAATAAGTGCTTTAAATTTATCTTGAGCCGCTTGTTTAACGGCATTTAACTTTGGGCCTAATTCTCGTTTCTGTTCATTAGGGATATTTTTAAGCTCGTTGAACAAGTCAGAGACCACACTTTTTTTACTGATGAATTTCAACCGGAACTCCTCTAATTCCTGTTGTGTGCTTGCCTTGAAACCAGCGATATCATTTAATATATCTTTAACCTTTTCAATCATAATTAAATTATCATTCCAGCACCGACTGTTTCATTCGAAAATTCGTCAATGAGGATTATTGAACCTGTATTTCTATTTTTTCTGTAAGAATCATAAAACAATGGTTTTGCCGACTTTATCAATACCCTAGCGATGTCATTAACTTCTATATTTTTATCATTTTCGTTTTTCTCCAAGGTATTGACATTTACCTTATATCGAATTTCTTTTATGATACACCTTGCTTCGTTACTGGTATGTTTTATGATGTATTTTCCACCAATTTTTAATGGGGTAAGGTTTAACCAGCACACCATAAGCTCTATATCCTGCCCTACTGTAGGTTGATTGTTTAATTTTGCAATCATATCACCTCTACTGATGTCAATTTCGTCTTCTAAAGTAAAAGCCACTGACATTGGCGGGTATGCTTCTTGCAATTCCCCGTTCATAGTTTCAATAGCTTTTATTTTGGTAGTAAATCCAGATGGTAGTATTACGACTTCCTCACCTTTTCTAAATACACCACCAGAAATTAACCCTGCAAAACCCCTAAAATCGTGATATTTATCAGACTGCGGCCTAATGACCCATTGTACTGGCATTCTGCCATCAATCAGATTTCTATCAGATGATACCTGCACATTTTCCAAAGACCATAATAATGTAGGTCCTTGATACCAATCCATATTCTTAGATTTGTCTACAACATTATCTCCGTGCAACGCAGATATTGGTATAAATCGGATATCTGGAATTTCTAATTTTGCCTCGAAAGAAAGGTATTCTTTTTTTATTTTTTCAAATACTTCCTCTGAATAATCAACCAAATCCATTTTGTTGATACAAACAACAACATGCTTGATTTGAAGTAATGAAGCTATAAACGAATGACGTTTGGTTTGTTCAATTACTCCTTTTCTCGCATCAATCAGAATGATGGCAAGATTGGCACTTGAAGCACCCGTAACCATGTTACGGGTATACTGGATATGACCAGGGGTATCTGCAATAATGAATTTTCTTTTTGGGGTAGCAAAATACCTGTAGGCTACATCTATGGTAATACCTTGTTCACGTTCAGCCCTTAATCCATCGGTCAGTAGCGCAAGGTTGACATGTTCATCACCCCTGTTTTGACTAGATTGCTCAATGGCATCTATTTGATCTTCAAAGATTGATTTTGTATCATACATTAAGCGCCCAATCAAGGTGCTTTTTCCGTCATCTACACTTCCGGCAGTTGTGAACCTTAAAAGGTCCATATCCATATAACCGTTTTTATTATCGCTCATGTTTAGTCTATATATTATGCGAAATCAATATTATATTAAAAGTAGCCTTGTTTTTTTCTATCTTCCATGGCAGCTTCTGAACGCTTGTCATCTGCTCTATTTCCTCGTTCGGTTTGACGTGCAGCTGCTACTTCTTCAATGATGTCATCAAGGGTAGAGGCTGTGGATTCGATGGCACCTGTTATGGTCATACATCCCAAGGTTCGGTATCTTATAATTCTTTCTTCATATTTTTCATTATCAAGTAAGGTGTTGTATGGAGAATCTGCAATCCATACCCCATTTCTATTGACCACACTTCTTTTGTGGGAGAAGTAGATACTCGGCAATTCGATTTTTTCCTTCTTAATATATTGCCAAACGTCCATTTCTGTCCAGTTACTAATCGGGAAAATCCTAAAAGACTCACCAATAGCTTTTTTTCCATTATACAGATTCCATAATTCAGGTCTCTGATTTTTTGGGTCCCATTGTCCAAAGTCGTCTCTATGTGAAAAAAATCTTTCCTTGGCTCTGGCTTTTTCCTCATCCCTTCTTCCTCCTCCAAATGCAGCATCATAGCCTCCTTCTTCTAATTTTTCCAGCAGCGTAATCGACTGAAGTGAGTTCCTGCTTGGGTTTAGCCCCTTTTCTTCTTTGGCGGTCCCTTTGTCTATCGAATCTTGTACCAACCCAACGTCTAATGTTACATTGTATTTTTTTGCCAAATTGTCCCTAAAGGCAAGCGCTTCAGGGAAGTTGTGACCAGTATCAATATGAAGTAGGGGGAAAGGAACTTTAGCTGGCCAGAAAGCTTTTTTAGCTAAATGAACCATAGTTATGGAATCTTTTCCACCAGAAAAAAGAATAACTGGTTTTTCAAATTGAGCTGCGACTTCCCTGAAAATGTATATTGCTTCAGATTCAAGTTGGTCTAAATGTGATAAATTGTATGACATTTTAATATTTTATTTTACTTACTATATTCTCAAATAACAGATCCAAAGAATCATTTAAGGACAATAGATCGGTTTTAATTTCTAAATTAGGATTGTCTGGATCCTCAAATGGTGAATCAATACCGGTAAAGTTTTTAATTTCCCCGTTTCTAGCTTTTGCGTAAAGGCCTTTAACATCTCTCTCTTCACAGACTTTTAAAGGGCAATTAACAAACACCTCGTAGTATTTATCTCCTAGTATGGAAGAAGCCAATTCCCGTATCTGTTTAGTGGGGCTAATCAGAGAGCAAATAGTTACTGTACCATTATTGGCAAATAATTTAGCTATCTCTGAAGCTCTACGAATGTTTTCTAAGCGATCAGAATCACTAAACGATAAATTGCTATTTATCCCAGAACGTAAATTGTCTCCATCCAACAGCATAGTATGATAACCAGCTTCATGCAGCTTATTTTCAAGACCTGTGGCCAGTGTACTTTTCCCTGATCCAGATAAACCCACCATCCAAATCACAAGCCCTTTTTGAGTCAGTTTTTTTTCCTTATCAGCCGCTTGTAAAGATTGATTAAATATGGGATGAATATTATCCACCATTATTTGAATTTTTTGATGGTGCAAAACTACAATTTATAAGTTTAAATTATAGAAAACTGTATAGTTTGGTAGATTTGAATTTTATTTGAAAAATTATGATAGACAATATTAAAACAGAGGAATTAATAGAAATTGCTAAAAAGGCTGGGGATGCTATTTTAAACATATATAATGATCCTGAAAAATCTTCTGTTGTCGATTTTAAAGGTGACGAATCACCACTAACTTTGGCTGATGAGGCTTCACATCAGATAATTACAAAAGGTCTGCAGAAGCTTTATCCTGAGATACCCATCATTTCTGAGGAGGGGCAAAATCATGAGTATTCAATTCGAAAGGATTATTCTATCTATTGGTTAGTCGATCCTCTGGATGGCACCAAGGAGTTTATCAATCGAAATGGTCAATTTACAGTAAATATAGCTCTTATTGTTAATAAGCGTTCAGTGGCCGGTTTTATATACACTCCAGTTTCAGATGACCTATATTATGGAATTGAGGGCATTGGGGCATATAAAATTAATGGAGGTGAAAAGAAGGAGTTAAAAGTAAACAACAAACACTCCAACAGAATAGCTGTTCGTAGTAAGTCACATGCTAGCAAGGAGGAAGAAGGGGTTCTTTCCAAATATAATGTGGTAGATAGTATTTCCGTAGGGAGCTCTTTGAAATTTTGTATGGTAGCTGAAGGTAAAGCAGATATATACTATCGCCATGGGCCTACCATGGAATGGGATATAGCTGCCGGTCAGGCGGTTGTAAATGCCGCAGGCGGTAAAGTTTATATCGGCACTGGTGATCGGGAATTTACATTCAACAAAGAAGAACTACTTAATGGTAGTTTTCTTTGTCTGGGATTTAATGCTTAATTGGAACCATCTTAAGGCAACTAAAAGTAGAATTACGATTCCGAAAATTATCAACAACATAATTTTATCTGAATAATGTCGTCCGAAATAGGCGAGAACAATAAAAAGGATATTTATTGTGGCAAGGACGATTGTGGCAGTTGAATGAGAAAGTCCCACTTGAATTAAAATATGATGGATGTGATTATTGTCGGCATGAAATGGTGATTTGAAATGGGTTAATCTGATGACAAATACCCTTAAAGTGTCAACAAGAGGTACTATAATAAAACATATGGCAGTTGATATTGATGCTTCGAATTTATATGGGCTAGTTGACTCAAGTCCGAAATTCAAATTGATGAAGTAAATAGTAATACAAGCCAGGAAGAAACCTATAAGTAAAGCGCCTGTGTCACCCATAAATATTTTGGATGGAGACCAATTGTATATTAAAAATGAAATTATTGATCCAACAAATGCCGAGGTAATAAAACTAAGTGTGTAGTTCCCAGTTAAATAAAACCAAATACCAAAACTTGTCAAAGCAATTATGCTGATGGTACCTGCTAAACCATCAATCCCATCAATTAGGTTAAATGAGTTCGTAATTACGATCAATGAAAAAATCGTTATTACAATTGACATAATTGGATTGAACTGAAAATTGGAAATATCATAAAATGAAAATAACCTCAGGTCGGCTAAAATAACAATTATTACAATTGGGATGAGCTGACTCAGTAATTTGAGCTTTGGTTGCATAGGGATCAAATCATCCCGAAGCCCGATAATAAAAAACAAACTCAACGAGCTGAAAAGATATTTATTGATTTCTCCATGTGATCCGGGCAACCAAAGTAGTAATGAAAAAGCAACACCTATAAATATGGGAATGCCACCCATGCTTGGAGTTCTAACATGGTGGATTTTCCTACTATCTGGAGTATCCAATATTTGCTTCCACTCCAATATTTTTATAACGATTGGAAACAGGAAATACGCAAAAACAAGCGAAGTAAGAGAATATTTAATTAAGTCGATAATATCAATAGGCGTTTTCATCACCTTTTAGCAATGAACTGATTGTCAATAAGATAATCTTCAAATCTAAGATTATTGACCAATTTTCAATGTAAAACCTATCCAGTTTAACTCGATTTTTCATAAAAGAAATATCAGTTGTTTCACCTCTATAACCTTTGGCTTGGGCAAGCCCTGTTATACCTGGTTTGACAAAGTGTCTTGCCATAAAGCGTTCTACTTTTTTTGAATATTCTTTAGTGTGGTGTAACATATGAGGTCTTGGTCCCACAACTGACATATTTCCAATCAATACATTGAAAAATTGAGGGAGTTCATCAAGGCTAGTTTTACGCAAGAAATTTCCAATAAAAGTAACCCTCTCATCATTAGGTGTGGCCTGAAGTAAATCAGCCTTTTTGTTTTCAACCATTGTTCTAAACTTCCAACACCAAAAGTCATTATTACTCTTACCAGTTCTTCTCTGCTTGAAAAAGATAGGGCCTCTTGAATCTATCTTTATTGCAAGAGCTATTAATGGAAACAACCAACTAAATATAAAAAGTATAACGCCTGTTGAAAAAGCAATATCAAAGGATCTTTTAACAAACTTGTTTTTACGGACTTCAAGAGGAAATGAGGTTACATTTAAGACTGGTATATTATCATAACTTTCAATCTCAAGTCCCTTATGCTCAAAACCTCTAAAATCAGCAATCAGCTTAACTTTTATAAAATTTTTCTCTCCAAAATGAATGAGCTTTTGAAGTTGTGAATACCGTAGTTCAGGAAGGCAGCAGTATATTTCATCAACTCTATTATTAGCAGTAAACTCTTCGATATCAGAGATTCTCCCTTCTGTAATATTTTTAATTTTAGTATTATCAAAGAACCCTAAGAATTTATATCCGTACTCTGGATGAACCCTCAGGAATTTTTTAATTTCTTCAGCGATATCTCCATAACCTACAATTATTATATTTCTATAGTTGAAGCCATATTTACGATATATTCGAATGGAATAAATAAAGGCTAGACGTTGCAACAATAATAAAACAAGGAATATTGAATAGCTATAGATAATGGTTTCCCTTGAGTAATTAACGTCAAGGTTAAAAACCATCAACGCAGAAACTGAGAGAAGGTGGATCAATACAAATCTTAAAATATGACGGACTACATATGAAACCCTTGATGTACGTCTTATCTCAAATGGTTTACCCAAAATAGATAATACTACCCAAGAAAGATTGCTATATATTAATAAGTTTACAAAAGGATACGATAGAGAACCATCAAACTTTCCAAAACTAAAATAGTACCCTAACACAAAGGATAGGTTCAGTAATAATAGATCACTGATAAAAAGAAGGGTATGTAAATACCCTGAGTACCTATATCGCATAAAACATTGGGGCTTTACACAAAGTTATAACTAAATTTGAAGTAAAAAAACGTAAATCCCAATTTCACCATCAAATATTACTATAATTATGCTAACTCATTAATGGACAATACAGGAAAAGCAATATATGATGTAGTGGTCTTGATTCCTCATTATAATAATCTCGATGGACTGATTAAAAGCCTAGGGAGTATTTATTATGAGGAAAGTATTATGATTCTAGTTGTGGATGATGGAAGTATCCTGACGGAGCGACCAGTGCTTCAGCAACTAACCAAGGTAACGGATTATCCGGTTGTACTTAGATTTTTGCAAAAAAATGAGGGGATTGAAGCAGCGTTAAATTTGGGAATTTCAGAGATACTAAAAACCCAAAATGCAAAATATATAGCCAGATTGGATTGTGGAGATATTATGGTTCGAGATCGATTGAAATTACAAGTGTCTTACCTAAACGAAAATAAAAATATATACTTATTAGGAAGTTGGGTGGATTTTATTCAACAAGGCAAACGATTGTTTTCTTTGAAGTTACCAAAAGATCACTCTACCATTAGGAAACAAATGATGTACAAGGTTTGCTTCATACATCCAGCAGTTACGTTTCGAGTATCAGGAATTGATAAGGTAGGGTATTACCCGACAGATTACCCAGCTGCCGAAGATTATGCTTTTTTTTACAGGTTTGTTGAAAGTTTTGAAACAGCCAACTTACAGAAGGTTTTAACTATTGTAGAAAGTAATTTAGAGGGGATATCTTTAAGCCACAGGAGGTTACAGCTTAGAAGTAGGTTAAAAGTACTGCTTGACAATCCGAAAATAAGTATATTATGGATTGTTGGAGTTATTAAAATTAAGCTCTTGCAAATTGTCCCTAATTCAATAATAATTTCGATTAAACAATTGATCTATAGATAATGAGGATTCTTCATGTGGTTGAGCCATTTTCATCAGGTATTATCACTTTCATTATTCACCTGACTCGTGAACTCAATGGACATGAACATATAGTTGTTCATGGATCACGTACAACTGAGGATGAAATTAATAGTGTTAAAAGGCGATTCGACCCTAACGTTAAGTTTGTTCTTTGGCGTAGTGCAGGCAGAAATATAAATCCATTTCAAGATTTTAGAGCCTTATTTGAATTAATAAAAATATTGAGAAGAAAAAATTTTGATGTAGTTCATTTACATTCTGCAAAAGCTGGATTTTTAGGAAGATTGGCATGTAAAATGCTAAAGATTAAACCAGTAATATACACTCCGAATGGGGCTCCATTTTTAAGACTGGATATCTCAGTTTTTAAGAGAAAAATCTTCGTTGGGTTAGAAAAATTGGGGAATGTATTAGGAGGTCAAGTTATCTGCTGTTCGAAATCAGAAAGCCTTGAGTACTTGAGAATTGGCATTGATTGTACTTATATTAATAACGGAACAATCATTGACAAAAAAGAAAAAATTGTACATTCTAAAATAGTAGTTGGATCAGTTGGGATTGCCACATTTCAAAAGAATCCGATACAATTTAATGAGATTGCACGAGCCTTTGAGGATAATAACAACGTTGAATTTATTTGGGTGGGAGGAGGACACCTTGTTGGCCAACTCAACTCCTCCAATGTTAGAGTTACGGGATGGTTGGATACTAGTCAGACAGAAGAATGGTTAAAAAAAATCGATATTTATTTGTCATGTAGCCTTTGGGAGGGTCTTCCTTTTGCAGTACTTGAAGCTATGAATACGCAGTGCTGTTTACTTCTTTCTAATTGTGTGGGTAATCGCGATTTAGTGAGGCAAGGTGATAATGGATATCTATTTGATAATTCAAATGAAGGAGTAAGTAGATTAACGGAATTAGTTAAAGATAGGGAGCAATTAGAGAATTTTGGAATTAATTCGTTCAATTATTGTAAGGAATGGTTCGATATTAAAAATACGGCAAAACAATATGAATCAATATATACTCAAGTTTCAAAAAATTAAAGCGGGATTAATAAACTCTAGTGAGATGCGCTTTAAAATAGCGTTAATCTGTGCTATTGTATTTTACGTGTTTGGTAAACATGCTATAGCCAATGTATTTGTTATTGCCATGGGATTGAACTGGCTTTTGACAAAGGGCATTTTAAGAAGAGTTAAGCTCTCTCTGGCAAAGACATCAACTTGGATGCTGCTAATGATTTTTTTGCTTACAGTATTTGGGACACTGTATTCGACAGACCTTAAAAGCGCTTGGAGGATAATTGAAATGAGATTGACTTTACTTCTGATCCCATTAATTTTTGTTTCGACAGATTATTCAAAAAAAACTAAAATACAAATACTACTCACATTTCTTTACTCATGTATTGCAGCCTCTATTGTTGGGTTACTTTTCAGTTGCTATAATTACTACATTACCAATGATTCAGGGTATTTTTATAATGATAATTTGGTGATGGCAATAAAAAATCAGGCTGTCTATTTTGCCTTATACCTAAACATATGTCTTATTATTATTTATTGGTATCTACAAGAATCAGGGTTTGAAAACAAGTCGATGTGGTTACTTGTAATGATTTACCTTGTGTTATTCATTTTTTTGCTTGCTAGTAGGGTATCCATATTAGTATCACTCATTATTATAGGCTTTGTTTTTTATAATTTGTATTTAAAAAGCAGAAAGGTTTCTAATGTAATAGGAATGATTATTTTACTTATTGGGTCAGTAATCCTATTAGGCATTATTTTCCCCAAAACAACTAAACGTTTTAGAAGTGCTACTTCTAATTTTCATTATAAATTTGATAACCCAAATGACGTCAATCACTTTAATGGACAGCTATCTGAGCAAAACTGGAACGGACTTACCCTTCGTTTAGCGTTATGGCAATGTAGTTTAGAAATTATTGAGGAATACCCATTCTTAGGGGTGGGTACAGGTGATTATGATAGCAAGTTTAGAGAAAAGATTGAGGAGAAGAACTTTCTATATGCCATGAAACAAGATTTTGGAGTGCACAATCAATATCTTAACATTGCCATATCATTCGGACTTTTAGGATTAAGTATATTTCTTTTTTCTATAGGCCATCTAATTTTTAACGCCATAAGCAATAAGAATTACCTCTTTGTTGCTATTTTACTAGTTTTTTTGCTGGGCTTTGTTACCGAAAATGTGTTGAACAGATACATAGGAATACTATCCTTTGCAGTTTTAACATCTCTATCCTATTATAAGACAAAGGATTAACTTTTATTGTCTTCCTTATATAATTTGATTGCTTCCTTAGCATCACCTAAAAAAGCTATCTTTCCTTTTTTTAAATAGATAGCTCTTTTACAATATTGCTCTATATTACTGAGACTATGGCTTACCATAATAATTGTCCGTCCATCAATCCAACTTTTCTCCATAACTTCTATAGCTTTTTTCTTGAATTTAGCATCACCAACTGCGAATACCTCATCCAAAAACATGATATCTGCACCAGCGTTAATTGCTATAGCAAAAGACAATCGTTGAATCATACCAGAAGAAAAATATTTGATTTTAGAATCAACGAATTCTTCTAATTCTGCGAATGCAATAATTTCATTGAATATATTATCTATTTCTTTAATTTTTAAGCCAAGTGCAGAGCCTGAAACATAGACATTCTCCCTGGCTGTTAGCTCATGACTCATCCCTACTCCCAAATTAAGCAACATAGAAGTGCCATTCTTAATAATCTGACCACCTTCGTCAGGAACAAATGCACCACTCATTAACTTAACCAAAGTAGATTTTCCGCTTCCATTTCGTCCGATGATACCAAAATTCTCACCTTTAGTAATTTCCAGGTTAATATTATCAACCGCTTTAAATTCCTTAAAATTTTCGTTGCTGAATAAATTGAAGAGGCGGCCTTTTAAGGTGTCGACTTTTTTATCGCTGATCCTAAACGTTTTGCTAACGTTTTTTAGAATTAATGATTTTTGATTCATTTTATAGCAGTTCGGAGGCCCTTGGAGATACTTTCTTTAATATTAATAGACCAATAAGTAAGATAATTAGTGCATAAACGATGTCAAAAGCAAGTAATTCCCAATTAGGATTTTGACCAAACATTAATATGTTTCGGGCGTTGTTTATAATACCAGCTATCGGGTTTAAATAATCTAATGCTGGTAATTTTTTACTAAATAAATCTCCCCTATAGAGTATTGGTGATAGGAAAAAGCCAAATCCAACTATAATCCCCCAAATCTGAAGGATGTCTTTAAATAAAAGATAAAGGTTTGAGAGTATCAATGAAACACCAAAACTTAAAATAAATAAGTTTATTAGAATAAAAATAAGGTAAACATAATGATAAGTTGGCCAAATCCCAGAAAGTAAAGCCCCGGCTAGAAATATTAATAAATTAAAACCCAAACCAATAACCGAACTTATCAATGAAGATATGTAGATTTCCAATTTATGCATGTTAGTGTACTCATATAAGTATTTTTTAGTTTTTAGTATTTTCACCATTCCGCTGGTGGTTTCAGTAAAAAACTGCCACAAAAGCAAGCCAACAAAAAGATAGATGACATAATTCTCAACGCGTTGGCTCATTAAAATTTGAAATACAACATAGTACATTGCTATCTGTGAGATAGGCTTAATTAATGCCCACATTAACCCCAGCTTATTCCCATAATACCTAAGTTTAAATTCTATTTTGGCCATCATCCAGATTCTTTCAACTCTATTGTTTTCCTTGAACCAGGATGTATAAAATTTAGAGGTGCTTAGTGCCATTTACCTACTCATGTATTTAAGAATGATTTTCGCAATGTTACGCAAAAATTTATTCGTTTTCGCTCGTTCTACCCATTTCGAGTTTTTAAATGGCACGTTAATATCATGAAAAAACCCAAGGCGTTTTGAGGGATTGTCATAATTTATACTTGAGCCGTTGCTATTCATCAAATTGATAACTTCCTCGGCATATTCAGCATAAAATTCAGCATGTTTTCTAGTTAAAAGCCTATATAAATATTCTTTTGAGTATTTATTAAATGACTGTGCTAATGAATTTTTTCGTATGCGATAATTCCAAAGACATTCTGGCAAAACCACTCCCACGCACCCATTTTTGACCATACTAATAACAGAATCGTAATCTTCCATACCATAAATAAATGTAGGATCATTAGTCCCAAAATTAAGGAAATCATCTTTTTTCATTATCAAAGCACTACTATTGATCATATTGTGGGCTAAGATATATGGGGGCTCTGGATTGAAGGCAGGCCAGATATAATTTTTCATTCCAAAATATTGGGCCCAACAGCCAACAAAGCTAATATTACTATATTTATTAAGGATGTAAAGAGCTTTGGAATAATAATCTGGTTCAATAAAATCATCAGGATCTAAAAAAGCAAGATACTCTCCCTTTGCCATTTTGGCTCCTATATTACGGGTATTACTTAGCCCTGTATTCTCTTTATTATGTATTGTTAAATGCTCTACTCTGCCGTCAAGTTCTAGAAGTTTATCTTGGCTCTTTTTATCTGTACTTCCATCATTAACAAGTATGATTTCATAATTTGTTAACTTGTTTTCTATAATCGAATTGATGGCCTCATCAACGTACTCTCCCATATTATAATATGGTATAATAACTGAGAGCTTACCCGTATCGATAGGAAGGGTATGACTCACTTTAGTTTTTGATCTAGGTCGTACGACAGGAAATATATGTTTTGTAGGACTTTTTAGTTTATTTAAAACATCCATCTTTTGTTTATAAACTACCTCATAACTGCATTTGGTGATTATGGCCTTCTGCGCCTCTTGTCCAATATTTATAATATCTTGATTTTCAAGAGAAAGTATGGCATCTAGTTGATGAATAAAATCACCATTTTTATTGTGATCAAATAGGTATCCTGTTCTACCCCGTTCAATGAGTTCTTTATGTCCACCGTCTACAGAGGCCAAGACAATTTTGCCAAGGTTCATGGCTTCAACAACTGTGTAGGGTAAATTGTCAACTATACTGGGGACAACTACAACATGTGCTTTAGCAAGCCTAGTGTTAATATCTTCTGGAGCTATGTGACCTTCAAATTTTAATAGCCCTTCCTTGATTCTATTAGAATATTTATATTTAACATATTGTCCCATATCCATCATTAATGGATAAAAATAGTGATCGCCACCACCAATAACAGATAAACGGTACTTAGCTCCTTTTTTCCATTCTACTTCTAAATACTCCAACAATTTTAAAGCACCTTTTTGTGCAGTTAGTTTCCCAAAAAAAACGATGTCACCTGTAGTGTGGCTTGTCGATGGTGTACTTTTTAGAGATTCAAAGGGGTTATGTACAACCACTTGCCTTTGACTTGACACATTAATATTTAGTATATCTAATAAATACTGACTTGGTGAAATAACAAAGTCCGCAGTAGTAAGCACGGAACGTTCCATTTCGCCTGTCCAAAACGCTGGCAGTTTGTGTGTAGGCGCTTGATTGTAATCAAGATACAAAAATCCAGGGGCGTGTGCTGTTACAAAGAAGCTGGATTTTTCAAGGTACCCCTTTTCAAGCCATTTACGCTGTAATGAATAATAGGCTAAACCATTATACTCTTGAGCTTCAATAAAATCGGGATCGCCAAATTGTTCAGCAGTACTTTTTAAAACATTTGAAAGAGTAAAACTTAGTGCTGCCTCATATCCAAGAAAAGGAAGGTCTTCAACAGGATAACTTAATATTTTGATATCAGTATCTTGCTGCGTAATCTCTAATTTTTTAATACAATTGCTCGGAACAAAAACAAAGACCTGATGACCTTTTTGAGCCATCATACGTGCCGTATGATAACAATATGTACTAATTCCACCACCACTTTGAGGAGGGTACTCGGTGGTTAACAACCAAAAGTTCATTTATAAAGGTATTTTAGTCTGCTATTTTACGCAGTACTACGTCACAAAACAAATTAGGATGAAAGGCGTAATAGATAAATTCCCAGTCGTTCTTCACACAAAACTCATTGGTGGCTTGCACCACCCCATATTTTGATTTAGCAAGATGGTCATACATAATGTAATCATTCATTATAATGTATCCTTCAGGTTTTATTTTTAAAAGACTTTGATTGAGATCTTTTTGCACTGAATAATAGTCGTGAGCTGCGTCTATATAAATAATGTCAAAATAGTTATCCGGGTAAGTTCCCATCATATCCCATGAGAGTCCCTTTTTTATCACTACTTGACCCTTGTTAATTTGTTCTACAAATCTATCCAAAATGAATTTTTCGTGGTGCCGCTTATTGAATCTATCCTTACCTGGAAAATCAGCGCAGTTGTAAAGGTCAAAAAGGTGCAATTCAATGGGTTTCAAATTAGTCAAAAACCAATCTGAAAGATCTCCCCCCAATACGCCTATTTCGGCAATTTTACCACCTAATGGAAGGCACTTAAGGGCTTGGTATCTATCAATCTTAAATTGGCAGTTTTTTAAATGACGTGTTGAGAGATGCTGCATAAGTTTAAAAGTCCAAAAGTACTTAAAGACTTTTAGAATGCCCTTCATTTTTCGGATTTAAGAAAGATGGAAGATATAATGTTTAAAATTTTACCTATTCTAATAAACCAACGTGGTTGATGACCATATGTTTTTTCGTACCATGTTTTTTCAGTTTCCAAGATATCTAACCTTTTTAATAAAAGCTCTCTTTCTTCATCACTACTCAGTGAAGTGACCTGTTTATAAAATGGAATATAGATTCGGCTTTGGTCCTGAATTAGGGCATACTTTCTTTGTGTTTCAAGATCAGATTCCAATGCATTCTGTACGTGCTTATTTAAAGCGGAAACGTAATTTTCACTTTGATGGGTGATATATTGATCGCTATCTTTAACATCGAATGGATTTTTGATGTCATTAAATCCTGCCCTACATGCTCGCATTGTATAGTCCACATGCCCAACTCCCCGAAAGCCAAAACTCTGAGTATCCATGTACCCAACTTTGTGGATTACAGCTGGAGTAAGCGTAAAAAAAGCTCCTTGAACATCTTTGGCTTCACAATAACTGATTAAATTGTCTTGTATAATAGGCTTCTTTAAGTTCTTAATTGGTCGCCATTTGGTATCAAAATGACAAAGATGATCATAACCAGAATTTTTAATAGCGTTAATATAGTCAGATTCCCAACCTAACTGAATGAATTCAATATCATCATCGCATTTAAAGCAATAATCGAAATCCATTTTTTCGAGTTCATTTACAATTGTATTGAACTGATGGTGGATACCTTGACGGTTATTTTTGATAAGATGAATAGGGATGCCTGATATTTTCAAATTTTCAAGGAATTCAATAGTCCCATCGGTTGAACCATCATCCGCAATAATTATGGTAAAATGATCTTTATAACTTGAAAAGTTAGCGAAACTATCGAGTAATAATTTTATTCTATTTTTGCGTTGGAATGTTGTTATTGCCAGAATATACTTATTATTCATTAACTCGGGAATGTATACTTTAAGAACTAATTGCCATATTAGTACAAATATTTGATAAAGAATAGGAAAATATGAAATTGACACCTGCAACTAGGGAATTATGGCTCAAAACAATGCTTAAAATTGCAAGACCCGTGTTCCATAATTTTGCAAATGATAATTTTAAAAATGTCTTTGAAGTTGACGCATTTCCAAAAAACAAAATTCCTATTAGATCAGATTATGCACACCTGGAAGCCTTAGGTAGATCTTTGGCAGGGATTGGGCCATGGCTAAATCTCGAGAATGATATAAACCAATCAGAATTGCAAATGCAATCAGAAATGAGGCAACTTGTTATGCTTACATTGGACAATGCAACTAACAGCACAAAAAGTGATTTTTTAAATTTCAAAACAGGGAAACAACCACTTGTTGATGCTGCGTTCTTAGCGGTTGGATTATTAAGAGCGTGGGACAGTATTTGGCTTCAGTTACCAGATAAGGTAAAATCCAGAATTATAACTTGCCTTAAAGCTACACGCATAGTAAAGCCCAATTTTTCTAATTGGCTACTATTTAGTGGGGTTATTGAGGCATTCCTTGCTAAATCAGGCGAAAAGTATGATTTAATGCGAATTGATTACTGTTTAAATCAATTGGATCAGTGGTATTTAGGGGCTGGCACCTATTCAGATGGCCCGACATTTAAATATGACTATTACAATAGCTATGTGATTCATCCTTTCATATTGGAAATTCTAGAAGCCATAAACTCTGTGACGAAGGAGTATATGTCATTTTATAATACTTCGATAGACAGATTAAAAGAATATTCAGAGTTTCAGGAAAAAATAATAAATCCAGATGGTAGCTATCCAATTTTGGGGAGGTCTATAACTTATAGATTTGGAGCTTTTCATGCTTTAGCGTTTGCCTCGCTTCACGATTTGCTGCCAGCAAATCTTTCAAATGGAGCTGTCAGAGGCGCACTTACAGCGGTTTTAACAAAAACATTACTAGCTGAAAATACTTTAAACACCAAAGGTTGGCTAACTATTGGGGTGAATGGGAAACAGCCTGAATTGGCGGAAAACTATCTTTCGTCTGGAAGCATGTATATATCTCTATGTGGGTTTCTTCCGTTAGGACTCTCGTCAAAATCTAGATTCTGGACTGATATTGACGAACCATGGTCTTCATATAAAGTTTGGGGGACAAATTAGGTGCATATATAAGTTGAATCATCTAATTGTATAGAAGTATATAGAAATATGATGACATATGAATCGAATGTATTGTTTAAAATTGTAATAATGAAAATTTCTCTGCTTTTGTGAATATATTTAGATCATTACCGAAATGGTATGTACCAGCAATATTAGCGGTACTTGTCACCATCTCATTTGCCATGGTTATTAATAATTATGGCTTAGGAGTATCTTCAGACAGCACTGCCTATTTAGATTTAGCAAAAAACATATCTGAATTTAGGGGTATAGTTAATTACAATGGGAGATTCATAAATCAATGGCCTCCATTTTACCCTGTTTTGTTGGGGGCATTTACATTTGTATTTGGAATAGATACTTTGTTAGCCAGTAGTCTTCTAAATATTTTTTTGGTATTCATTTGTTCATTGATATTTTACTCAATACTCAATTACCTAAAAGTAGAAGCTCTTCATTCCTTAATTTTATGTTTAATTCTAATCATTTCCACTTCATTTACGGTGTTTTTGTGGGCTTGGTCTGAGCCGCTTTTCATTACAATATTAGCTGTAAGCACCTTATATTTTCTTAAATGGGAATCACAACAAAAGAGAAGATACCTATTGATAGTTTCTTTGTTATCGGGTTTGCTTTTATTAACACGGTATGCTGCAGTTGGATTTATATTGGGGTATTCGTTTTATATTTTTGCGCTGATTAAAGGCCCTCTAAAAGTTCGAATATTTAATGTTTTGATTTATCTGTCAATAATTCTTATTGTGACCCTTCCTTGGTTCTCTTTTAATTATTTCCAGAGTTCAGAAAATGGAACACTCCGAGAATTTGCAATACATTTTGTTTCAAAACAAAAGTTAAATGAATTATTACTCACTCTTAAATCATGGGTTTTTCCGAACTGGAAAATCACTTTACTTGTACTCACTGGATTTTGTGTTCAAGCAGTAGCTCAGTACAAGTTTTATCAAAGCACTAATAAAGTAAAATCATCCTTTTTACCAGGTATACTTATTATTTCATATTTGTTTTTTTTACTGACCTCTATTTCTTTTTTTGACTTCCACACGCCATTAGATAACAGAATTCTTTCTCCCCTTTTTCCTTTACTAGTTATCATTTATGGTCAATACATAGTGAGATTTAATGAAGATTTTAAAATGAAGATAGTCTCCTATTTTCTAACATTTATTCTGTTCGTTTCAGTGGCCACTTCCTCAATTAGTTTGTGGAAAACTCATTATATATATGGCTCTGGTTATACTAGCGATATTTGGACGGATTCGCAAGTTATAAATTATGCTAGAAAAATAAAGAAGAAATTTATCTATACAAATGCCAATGATATTTTAGGGTTTCAAAGTAGTATTGGACAGGATTCTATAAGACTGATTCCATTTACTATTGATGCAAAGACAATGAAGGAAAATGAGGATTTGAAAGAACAAATGAATAAAATGAAAGCTTTCATTTTGAATAATAAAAGTGTGCTTGTATATCTTAATAATGTTACTTGGAGGTGGTATCTAGTTGAACCAGAAGTACTGATTAAAGAACTTGATGGCGTTCAGTTAATAGAATTTGATGATGGGTTTGTGATAAGAAACAATTAAGAAAATCTGCTATAGAAATTAAATATTGTTTTAAGATCCATAAATCATATCTAAATATGATCGTTAAGTTTACTTTTGGCCTATGATATTTTCTGTATTTACAAAAAATGATAAGTTTATTATAAGAGCAGCCACAGAATCACCAAAGGAAAAACATGGCTATATGTTTGAAGGTAATTTTAGACCTATTGAACTTATTGATGACGTTGTTGACTTAGAGTTTGGCTATATTCCTGAAAACATTCATCCGGATGTAATTGCTCTTATTTGTTTTTGTGCGTTTTATCCATATTTGACTCGTTCAGATACTGTTACTTTTCCAATGGATATCTCTGAGCTCGCCAAATCGGAATTTGAAAAATTTCTTACTTTTTCGAATACAAACGGAAAGATTGAAAATCATGACCCAATTAAGGTTAAAAATTATTCTGCCGAAGTAAAACCATATAAAGGAGAAAATAGAAACGTTATTGCTTTTGGTGGCGGTATGGACTCATCATGTTTACACTTATTATTTCCTGAATATGAACTTGTGACTCAATTGGATAATTATCTACAAGAGCCAGCACTTTTGGATTATGTTAATAAATTAAAAAATGTTAACCCAAATTTAAAAGCAACTATTCAGCTTACAAATATGAGAAGTCTAAATAAACCTTATGGTTTTACAGGCTGGCTGTGTGTTTTTCTGTTGCCGTTTCTAGTAGCTGGTGATAGGCAAGCAAATGGAATATTAGCTGGAGCAATACTTGGATCAGCATATTTGTCAGGCAATGGTAATCGATTTAATAAAAATTCAACTAATTGGGGATATCCTTTTAATCTAGAAAAAAATGCTAATCATCGAGATTGGATTCATCTATTTGAGAAAATCGGATTCTATTATTTTTCCCCTGTTTCAGGGATATCAGAACTTTTGACGGCTAAATTAATTTATGAAAAAGGATTAACAGAACACTGTTTATATTGTCAGCGTAAGGACGGAAAACAATGCCATCAATGCGAGAAATGTTTTCGTAAAAATCTTGAAATTGAATATTGGGAATATATAAATACAGGCAAGCTCCGGCCTAAAGAATATTGGGATCAGTACAATAATGAAAAGGTTATAAATTACTATAAAGAAAACTACAGGTATTTTGGACACATAATGAATTTTGTAAGTCAATCTGTGCCAAAAAATAATAAGCCGGATTGGTTTATTAAAAATGGGACTTATTGTAATGCGAATACATCTTGGATAACACGAGTTTACTCCAAGTCTTTAAAAAGAATGCCAAAACCATATTTAGAACTTATCAAGGAAAGATTATCGAATGACTTTGATTTTATGAATAGTGAAGATACTGTTCTTTGTGAAAATTATGACTGTGATGATTACGCATTTGCAGATTTTAATCGATACCGAAGCCTTGAGAAAAAGATTTAGCTTTTTTTGTTAAAAGGCCATCTCCTAAAGATTCCTCCAATCTTTAAATACCATTTGGGTAAATGGTCGAATGTACGGGAATACCATGCAAGATCACTCTGTAAATTTTGAATCTGCGTTCTTGAAGCAACTAACATTTGGTCTTTAGCAGAAAGTTTGGCTTCTAATTTTTGTTTATAAAGATTGTGCTTGACAGTCAACTTATCAAGCTCGTTATCAATTTTGTGTGATAATAATTTTTCGTGTTCTTCAAAAATGGGGTAATTATATTCCACCTCTCCAATAAGCCTAAGCCTCCATAAAGTTTCAAAATCCTTTTTTTCTTGTTGCTTATGTTTGTTTGTGATGTTAGTATCACCCATGTCTGTAGATATAACTAGCACCTCATCTATTCTTTTATACAGTCCCTCAATTGGCTCACAATCCATTAATAAGGAATGTATGTTCTCATTTTCCGAGAGTGTGATATCAGCATAATGAAACAGTATTCTTTCCGCATACTCGGCATCGGCTGCAAATCTATACTCCCAAAAGAGGCCGATATCTTCAAATAATGACCGATGGAACATGGAGCTATTAAAGCCAAGAATTTTTCTGTCCCGGTACTCATAATCTCCATATTTATTCTTCTTCCTTCTACTTTCTGCCAGTTCAATCATTTGCTCTGGTTTATCAATCTCCATTTCATCAATAGTACATCGACTTCTATAAATCCTTGAGATAGTAAATTTGGCCTCTTTTTTAATAATAGGTATTATTTGTTTCTCTATACGGTCTGGAATTGAGATGTCATCTGCATCCTGGATTGCTATGAATTCACCTTTCGATAGTCTCAAAGCATCGTTGCGTACATAGTAACAACCCCGATTCACTTTATTTTCAATTAGTTGAATTCTAGGATCTTTTGATTGAAGTTTTTTAACAGTTTCTACTGTATTGTCGGTACTGCCATCATCAGCAACAATTACTTCAATATTTTGATAAGTCTGATTGAGAATTGATTGTATACTTTTGGTAATTGTAGATTCTGCATTATAGGCAGGAATAATAATGCTCACCAAAAATTGGTTGTCTGGATAATTATATAGGTCCATATCCCATTTTACTTTTTCTGCCAGTTCATACTGATTCCTATTTGTTCCAATGTCACTATTGGATACATCTGCAATAACTAAATTAGGTTGAGCAACGAAACATTTTGTGAGAAATAGTTTATTTACAGTTCTTAATGGTCCTGAATCAAAAGGGGCATTGAACTTTTGAATTTCTTGTAACAGAAGATCAAATACGCTGTAATCAATGCCTATTGCAAATGAGCCATCAGTTGCTTTAGGATGGTAGAATGCTTCATCTGGATCAAAACCTATTTTTTTCGAATCGCTGTACTGATGAGAATTTGGAATATTCCATACATGCTGTGTAGCTCCCAAATACAATATTTTCCAATCATTGCCTATTCGTGAAATGAATTTATCGAATTCATTTTTAAAATTTTTATGAAATAGAACATCATCATCAAAGCAAAGGATTTTCTTATAACCTTTCTCAATGGAAGTTTTAAGTATTTGCTCGTAGGTTTTTAAGTACCCCCAGGCGCCAGGACTTGTTATGAGTTTACGATCATATTTGATTTCTAGTTCGTGGGCACCTTCTCCGCCAATTTTACGTCTTTCATAATTGGAATATTCTGCAACATAATCATCACTATAGCCGTCCACTGCTTCAACAAACTCAAAAGATATTTGCTGTTCAGATAATTTGTTGATCATTCGAATCTTTCTGTCCACTCTTTTTTCGAGGTTGATTACAAATACTTGATCAAAATTGTTGTTAAGGTTTGAAAGATTCATTAATTCATTTTTGGAGTCTTGTAAAAGTCAAACTGATATGTAAAATGTATAATTGAAAAAAGCGATCAAAGTTAACTACTATTTTAAATTAACTCTTTATTGAGTCACAATTCAAGCTATTTCAAAACTATCAATTTTAAATGGAAACTAGAATCATGATAATATCAATATTTATAAATTGAAGTATTGTTAAAATAATCGACTATCTTGGTTTTTAGGGGAGCTTTGAGGGGTATTCTCATGAAACCCATTGAGGAATTGGAGGATAGAAAAACGAATGGAGATTTGCAAGTATTACTACGATACTGTTAACAACAATATCCGTCATTTCCATAAGAATAAAACCAATAAAAAAGAAATGGTATTTGAGAATATAGCAGATGACTTTGAAGTTTTTTGGAAAATGATATCTGCAAAAGGCAGCCTTTCTAATTCACTTGATACGTTGAAAGTTGTACACAATGCCTCGGAATAATGAAAACTGTCAATAACAGGAAAGCTTGATAATTTAAATTGAAGGAGTTGTATAAACACATATCCTGTTTGATTTTATTGAAATCTGGTATAGCTGACAAAGAAAACATGCCTATTTAGGCTACTTGACACCTGAACAATTTACAAACTAAATATGATAAATGCGCTTAACTATTTGTCCAGTTTTTTGTTGCAATTCCACCTATCGCAAATGAGCCATCAGTTGCTTTTGGATAGTAGAATGCTTCATCTGGGTTAAAATCTGATTTTTTCGAATCTAGGTACTGATGAGAATTTGGAATATTTCATAATGTATAAAAATCTAAACTCTTCCATTAGAAATTAAATTGTAAAAATACACATCCAAATAATTAATTTTTTCTATCTCCGTTCTTTCTAATAAGGTAGGTTTTATATGATGTTCACTTTTATTAATTATTTTCTTCGGCATTTCAACTTTAGTTTTTGTTATTGAATTTATCCAATCCTGTATGCTTTGAATATTTTCTAATAAAAACACCTTGTCAAAAAGTGTTAGTGTCTGATGAAATAATTCATAGCTAAAGTCATTATTCTCACTATATCTTTCGGGGTGATTGTACATTAAGTATTTATACATATTATTTGACAATGTTTTATTATCCAATAATCTCCTGATACTTAAGGTCTCATCCTGACCAGTATTAATTAAAAAGTTGACTCTGGAAACAAATTGATCAACAGGATTTCGAATACAAGTAAACATATATAATTCATGCCCGTCATTTATAAGTTCAGCTTTCATTTTAGCTAACTGATCGTATAATTCTGTTATTCCCGGAAATCCATGGTGGTGATGAATGAAAATATAATCCCTTCCACTCTTTTGAGTCATTTTTAAAGATCTCTTGATCCAATTATCTCTTTCAATATTAATTTCTTTGCTTTTTAGGGTATTAAAATTTTTATATACCCCATTTAGAATATCAGCTACATCGCGTAAATAGGTGTCAATAAAGGTTCCACCGCATTTTGGAATATGATAGAAGTATATGACTTTCATTTTAATATTTTGTTAATTTGATAGAATATTGGGACATTAATTCTAATGTTTTCCAATGAATTTCTAAATGTATTTAAGAATGATTTTCAAGACAAATATCGAAGATAATAAATTTATAATTCGAGCCATCACTGAAAATATACAAGAAGCAAGTGGTTTTATGCTCGAGGGAAGTTTTCGTCCTATAAAGTTGGTATCAGATGAGGTGCGATTGGAATTTAATTATATTCCAGAAAGAACTCATCCAGATATACTAGCACTGATTTGTTATTGTGCATTTTATCCTTATTTAACGAAGTCAGACGGAGTTACATTTCCTGAACCCATATCTGTTAAAGCAAAGAGCGAATTCGAGAAATTTTTTACATTTTATGCTAAGAATGGCCAAAGAATGGATGCTGATCCAATAGCTGTCAGAAATTATTCAGAATCCCAAAAGCCTTATAAAGGAGAGTACTCAGCACTGATTGCATTTGGTGGAGGAATGGACTCAACTAGCCTAAGTTTGTTGTTTCCAGAGTACTTAGTGGTTAATCAAGTGGATATACCTGATCATAGGGGAGTAATGCATGACTATTTCAAAATACTATCGAATAGAAATCCTGAGTTTAGTGGGATAAGTGAGTATACAAATATACGCGGTATCAGTGAGCCATATGGTTTTTCAGGCTGGGTATGCTGCTTTTTATTGCCATTGTTAGTAGCTACTGATAAAAACATGAATTCTATTCTAAGTGGAGCTATATTTGGATCCTCTTACATGTCTGGGAGCGGCAAGAAATTTAACACAGATTCTTTAAAATATAATAAACCATTTAAAGAGGTAGACAAAAAATGGAAACATCGAAGTTGGCTGTATTTATTTAAAGAATTGGGAATATTTCAATATTCACCTGTGGCTGGTTTGACGGAGGTATTGTCATCTAAACTTATTTATGACAATAAATTAGCAACTGAAGTACTATATTGCCAGCAAAATGAGGGGAAGCCATGTCATCAATGTCCTAAATGTTTCAGAAAAAACCTAGAACTGGAGTTTTGGGAATATGTCCATACCGGAGAGATAAGAACCCTAGATTACTGGAATGGCTATAATAATAAAAGAACGATAAATAGATACCGTGATGATTATCAATACTTTGGCCATATTATGAATTTTCTTAGTCAGTCCGTTCCAAATTACAATAAGCCGAACTGGTTTAAGGATAATGCCTTATTTTGTAACGCCAATACATCATGGGTAACAAAATGTTATACTAAATCACTTGGGCGAATTCCAGATGAATTTTTAAAGGTTACGAAAGAAAGATTAGAATCTAATTTTGAGTATATGGATCAGGTTGAAATTTTTTTAACAGAAAGCTATAACCATGAAAGATATGCATTTTCAAATTTTGCCAAGTCAAAAGAAGCTCTATCAGGTTAAATTCTTCTAAAAATAGACCCGATTTTCAAATACCATTTTGGTAAATGATCGTAGGTTCTCGAATACCAAGCATTTTGCTTTACTAATAAGTCATTATTATCAGATTTGACTAATTTGGGAGTGGTCTTAACCGGTTTATTAGCATATTTTAGAATCATTTTGTGTTGCTCGGTTATGTATATGTAATGAGCTAACAATTTTTCAAAAGTGCCTTCCTTTTGAAATGGCAATAAATGCCCATTTAAGCCTCTTTTAAGTACCTCATCATTTAGTTTTTTCATACAGCTGGTTGCAGACAAACTATTAAACAAATAGTGAGGTTCAATATGGTAGCTCAAACAGAATGAATTAAAAAAATCTAGATAGCTCAATAGCTGTTCGTCATTAAATTTATTTGCTCTCAACCCTAGATTGTAATCAAATGTTTCAAATGCTAATTGAATTAATTCTTCTTGCCATAGCTCAAACGTATTATCCTGCTTAAAAAAGTTGAATAAAACCTCAATTGCCTTAAAGGGTGATACAACATGCTTGTCTGAAACTGTTTGGGTAACCCCTGATGTGTTTTTAACATAGTTATAAAGCCTTTTTCTGAGTACAGAGGCCGTTTTGGCTTTATAAGCTGCAAACGGAATGGCAGCTAAATCTTGATGATGAATATCTTCAGGGAATCTTATATTGTTTTTAATCCATAAATCTTTAAGAAATACTTTATTCCAAGGAGAAGGGTTTATTTCTGAGGAACTCATTTTCTTAAATATTTCAATGCCAGTGTAGGCCTTATCAGGTAGCGATTCTATCTTTTCATTTGCCCATATAAATTTATTATGTTCATTATATACCGAAAATGAATGAACAACTAATTCAGGGAATTGATTTTTGACTAGGTGATTATATATAATTTCAAGTCCATTTTGGTCAAACCAATCATCAGCATCATTAAATATTACATACTTCCCTTTACATCCTTCTAGTCCAATATTCCGTGCAGCCCCTGCTCCTGAATTTGATTTTAACTCAATGAGATTAATGAAGTCCAATTCTGATTGTAGTGATTTTATTTTCGAGACCGAATTGTCTGTGCTACAATCATCAACTAATACCAATTCAAAATTGCCGAATTTTTGATTTGTAAAATTTCTTATTGCTTTTTCAATGAAAGGCTCGGCATTGAATACCGGAATAATTATACTAAAATAAGGGTATGAAACTTCAAGATTGGATAAAATTTTGGCATATATTTCATTGATTTCTGGGTTGGTGGAGTAGCGATAATATTGACTCATAAGAACATCCATGAAAGAGTGATATTCTTTTGAAGGTCTAGTTAACTCAATTTGGGTTGAAATCTCGAGTAACTTTGATAAGGTGTATTTGAGCAGCTCTTCGTCAAGTTGCCAGATATTTAATAGGTGTTTCCACCTATTAAAAAAGAAATTGCTAAAGATTCGTTCATCTAATAGGTTTTTATTTAGATGATATAAAACGGTTAAAAAGTCATCAATATGTTTTAGACCTATTGTTTGTCTGGTAATAGAGTTACCTTCTAATCGATAGTTAATGAGTGCCTCAGGCAGAAACTTGACAGACGTACACTTGTTAATAGCCCTTGGGGTAAATTCAAGATCCTCGTAATAAATGTGAGGTTCAAAGTGGATTTTATCAACAATATTTTTGGGGTATACCTTATTCCATGCTGCTGGTGTTATTTTGTCCTGTGACAGTTGCAATAGTGCCTCCTTGGCGGTTATCTGGTTAATATTATTTGGAATATATTGCCATTTTATAATTTTGTCCTGCACTGACTTGAAACCAAATATTAGTACACTATCCTTATTTGTGTTTTTTAGACATACAATCAATTTTTCTATGGCATGGGGAAAGTAAAAATCATCTGAGTCTAAAAAAGTTACGAACTTTCCTTTTGAGTTTTTAATACCGGTGTTACGTGCTCCTCCTAACCCTTTATTTACCTCATGAGTAAAAAGTTTAATGTTTTCATATTTATTAAGACATTCTTCAATTACTAATATGGAACTGTCCGGGCTGCAATCATCAACAACAATAACTTCAAAATCCTGAAGATAAACTGTATTTGTTGATTGATAAATAGATTCTATACATTGAAGAATATACTTCTCAACGTTATAAACAGGTATTATTATTGAAAGGGTTACTTTACTCATTGTAAAAAATTATCCAGTTCCCACTTCATTTTTTCACTATGTTCAGCCATATTTCTTTCAGCACGGATTAGGCTTCGGCTAACATCAGCAATTACAATATTTGGATATGAAACAAAACATTGTTCAATATACTTTTCATATAAATTACCTAATGGGATATTATCAAATGGAGATTCTAATTTTTTACATTCGCCAATTAATTCGAAGTATACAGAATGATCATAACCTGTGGCAAAAGACCCGAAGGTTTTTAGTTTTTGAGGTAGATAATAACCATTTTTTATTGTGAGATTCCATTTATATTGCGATGCCCCCAACAACATTATTTTCCAATATTTTGTTGGCAAATGATTCACAAATTGATCGAATTTTAATTTGAAGTCTTTATGTAAAAGTGCATCATCATCGAATACTAATATTCGCTTATATTTATTTTTTAGTGATACTTTGAAAATTTCAGACATTGATTTAAGGTAACCAAGTGCCCCCGGACTTTCTAAAAATTTTTTGTTATATCGTTTTTCATAGTCAGTCAATTTGGGTCTTTCATTATAGAAATTCCATTCCCGTTCATATTCTGTTGAATACCCGTTACATGCTTCAAAAAACTCATAAGTGATATTATGTTGTTCAAAATGTTTCGCTATTCGATTTCGTTTATCTTCATCACGTTTCAAATTGAGAATAAAGATGTTATCAAAGTATTTATTTACTGACATGATTTTTATTCTTATTACTTCTTTTGAAGTATAATAATACCCTTGTGACTTTTTAACATTTCACTTGAAAACCCGAAGCCTGCAACCCACATATTAGCTATTTCTTGTTCATCTTCTCGGGCACCATCATCCAATAAAACTGTTGTGTCTAGGGTGATATACTTATTTAATATAGGAACTGCAGGAAAGCGTGAATTGATTTGAATATTTCCGGGTGGGCCATCCACAGTTAAAATGTCTATTGTATTAGGAAATTTTATTTTAGAGATATCATACCACTGCCAACTCTTCTTGTTGATTGTATACTTCTTCAATGGACAAAAGTATAGTTTGATATAATCTTGCAACTCATGATTGCTTATCATTTCATTGGTTTGTTCAAAAAAATCTTTATTATGTTCTAATGAAATAACTTGCCCTCCTATTTTTTTTGCAATATATCCACTGATTAATGTAGAGATTCCTGAGCCTACATCAACAATCGTTGGCTTCTCTTTACTCATTATTTTTGTGGCTAAAACATGAGCAAAGTCAGAAGAAATAGCCCAATCATTCATAATTGGAAGAGGATAATTGAGCTTGATTATATTATGAATTGAGAAAAGTGCATCAATCCTGTTGTATTGATGGTTTAATTGATAACTAAAACTGTTACCTTGATTTTGGATTGTACTTACTAGCTCTTGTTTTTTTGGAAGTTGTTGAAATTGATTATGTACAAACTTACCTTTAGGCAAGTCATCAAAATGTTTCTTTACAAATTGTTCATTCGGTAGTTTATCAAAATTGTTTTTAATGAAAAGTTTCGTTGGAAGGTCATCAAAACGCTTCTTGACAAATTGTTCGGTCGGCAGTTTGTCAAAATTGTTTTTAATGAATTGTATTTTTGGAAGGTCAGTAAAATGATTATTTATAAATTCCTTATCTGGTAATTTATTGAGCTTATCAAATCTCATCTTTATAAAATCTGTATTGGGAAACTTCTCAAATAGTTTTTTGAAATAATCCCTATCCGGAGTTTTTTCCTCTATAACTTTGATTTGAGCTAAAGCAGCATCTGATACTGAGTGGATGCTTGTATCTAGTCTCACTAATTTTTGATGTATTGCCTCTCTAAACTGTAGAAACCTAACGTTAATATCATTGACTTTATTAGTATTGGCCAATTTGATTTGCTCGATATCTTTAGTTAATAAGTTTTTGTTACTAGCTTGCTGTAATAATAGATTTTGTAACTTATTGTTAATATCTACAGTATCCTTTTGGCTTAATTGTTTCATCTTTTCTAAATCATATCTATAATTTACCATTTGATCATTGATATAAACGAAATATGTGGTAGCAATGAAGTAAAACAGGAAGATTAAAAACAGAAAAATAATAGCTAAAAAGATATCATTATGAGTGATAGGATAGTTGATAAATGACCATAGCCAATAGGTAATATTGAATATTAACAGAAAAAAACAAAGAATTTTTATCCTTTTATGGTTTAAATATTTCATATTCTATTATCTACTAAATTTTGTAAATCTAAATAGGAGTTTAATGAAGAATTATTGATTATCAATTCTTCTTCATTGCTCAGAACATTCTTGGATTTTGTTGATATTATATTGTTAATCAAGGATTCATCAAATGATTTGAGGTCTAAAATGTCAATTAAATTTTTAACTCTCTTTTCATTATAAAGAATATTATTTTCAATGAACAGGCAATTTTCACCATGCTTTTCATAAACCTCCTGATATACTCGGCTAATCCTTGTATATTCTGAATTAAACATCTCTATATTATTTGAAAAACCAAACCACCCAGAATCTCTGACACTGATCCATTGTTTTCTGGGGTCTCTAAATAAAAAAATTATTTTGCAATTTGGGAACAAGCGAATTAAGGTACTTAGATTTGTGGGATTTTGTACCCGAATTTCTTTGTACCCGAATCTTTTAACATCATTAACAGGTTTTATCATTTCGACAAATGCATTTTTTATATGTTCTATTGAAAGAGATAAATCATTAAAGGCATTTGGATAAAATGTATCGTGTTTACCTGTAATAAATGATTCCTTTAGGAAATCGTAGTGCTCCTTTGGCAGTCTTTCATCAAAATCTTTCTTCTTAATTTCAATTTGCTCAATAAAATCCAGAAATGGTTGGTCAATGCCCCAAGCCTCACCCCATATACATATTTCCCCCGAAGAGTTGATTATACGTTGAAGAGCAGTGCTAGATGATCTTCCATTGACACCATAAATGAATATATGTTTTTCTTTCTTAATTTCTTTATATGTCATATTCTTAGTTACTGATTTTGATATTCATAGTATACAGAAATAAATCAAGGACTTACCCGCTCAATTAAATACTAATTTCTTTCCTGCCTAAATTATTCTGCGAGTACTATCGTTTGTTAATCTAGTCTAAATTTTCTCTGTGGTCGAGAAATATTACCCAAATACCAACTAATCGTTTTCTCCAATCCATCTTCAAACTGTAAAGAGGGCTCCCAGCTAAGCTCATTTTTTATTTTAGACGCATCAATGGCATATCTTTTATCATGGCCTGCCCTGTCCGTTACATAAGTAATGAGTTTTTCTGATTTACCCTTAGGTCTGCCCAGTTTCTTGTCCATTAGATTACAAATAAGTTTAACAATATCGATATTTCTCCATTCATTAAATCCACCCACATTGTAGGTTTCGCCAACTTTGCCATTATGAAAAATCAAGTCAATCGCATTTGCATGATCTTCTACATATAGCCAGTCTCTTATGTTCTCACCTTTACCATATACTGGAAGAGCCTTATTGTTTAAAATATTATTAATTATTAAAGGTATTAACTTTTCCGGAAATTGGTTTGGGCCATAGTTGTTTGAGCAGTTTGAAATTTTTATCGGTAATTTATAAGTATTTGCGTAAGCCCTTACAAAATGATCCGAACTTGCTTTTGATGCCGAGTAGGGAGACTTCGGATCGTAAGGTGTTGATTCAGTAAAAAAACCAGTATTATCTAACGAGCCAAAAACCTCATCAGTCGAAATATGATAAAAGAGATGATTAGCTAAATTATTTTTCCAATGCTCTACAGCTGTATTTAATAAATTTACAGTACCAAACACATTGGTTTTAACAAAACACATTGGGTCTTCAATTGAGCGGTCTACGTGTGACTCAGCAGCTAAATGAATGACATCTGTTATCCCTTCACTTTTAAACAAGCTATTGACTAATTCCGAATCACAAATATCTCCCTTAACAAATTTGTAATTTGTGGCTGATTCAACGTCACTTATATTATCCAGATTCCCAGCATAAGTAAGTTTATCTAGATTAATAATATTATACGAGGGATATTTAGTAACAAATAATCGCACAACATGGGAGCCTATAAATCCAGCGCCTCCAGTAATTAGGATATTTTTATTCATGGTTATTCAAAATCACTTTTAAAACCCTCAAATGGGGATAGTAGTTTGTCCTTTTCTGATACTATAACATTATTTTCACCTATTCCCCAGTTTATATTAAGAGTTGGATCGTTAAATATTAGGCCTCCTTCAGCGGCCTTGTTATAATAGCAGTCACATTTATATAATATCTCAGCTGTTTCGCTAAGGGTAGCAAAACCATGAGCAAAGCCCTTAGGTACCAGTAATTGTTTTTTGTTCTCAGAAGATAATTCTATAGAAAAAGCCTTTCCATAATTAGGACTTGATTTTCTTATATCAACAACAATATCAAGGATTTTCCCAAATAGAACCCGAATTAGTTTGGTTTGGGCAAATGGAGGATTTTGAAAATGCAGTCCTCTAATAACACCATAGCTGGAACTGGAATGATTATCTTGTATAAAAGCATAATCAATTCCGAGCGATTTGAGTTCCTTCTTATTATAACTTTCCATAAAGAACCCCCGATCATCTTCAAAAACATTAGGCTCTAATATATATAGGCCCTCAAAGCCGGTTTCTACTTTTTTCATTATTGGTTGGCAATCTTTATTAGGTATTGGCCATAATTATTTTTGAGAAGTGGCTGGGCAAGAGCAGTCAATTGTTCTTTGTCAATGTACCCCATTCTAAAAGCAATTTCTTCAAGACAGGCGATTTTTAATCCTTGCCTTTCCTCGATGGATTCTACAAAATTCGAAGCTTGCAATAAGGTACGATGGGTTCCCGTATCTAACCAGGCTATCCCCCTACCTAACAATTCGACACGTAGTTTCCCCTCCTTAAGATATAGGTTATTGAGATCAGTGATTTCAAGTTCTCCGCGTTTCGAAGGCTTAATTCGTTTGGCTTTTTCTACAACAGTATTATCATAAAAATAAAGTCCTGTTACAGCATAATTGGATTTAGGATTTTCTGGTTTTTCTTCAATAGACTTTACCTTTTTGTTCTCATCAAACTCAACTACTCCATATCGATTGGCATCATTTACATAGTATCCAAAAACAGTTGCCCCTTGAGATTGTTTGGCTGCCTCTTTTAAGGTCTTTGAAAAATTATATCCGTAGAATATGTTATCCCCTAAAACCAATGCCACAGAATCATGGCCTATAAAATCTTCACCTAGGATAAATGCTTGTGCAAGGCCATCAGGCGAAGGTTGAACTATGTATGAAAATGTAATACCTAAATCAGAACCATCGCCTAAAAGCCTTTCAAAAAGACTGATATCTTCAGGCGTAGAGATTACCAAAATATCCTTTATACCAGCCATCATTAATACCGATAGTGGATAATAGATCATGGGCTTATCATAAATAGGCAGTAATTGCTTGGATATAGCCTTAGTAACTGGATAAAGGCGTGTCCCAGAGCCTCCAGCCAATATAATTCCTTTCATATTCAGGGATTAATTTTGAATTGTAAAGATAATATTTAATGAGTCGAAATAAAGGTTGTGAGCCAAATGATCTATTATTTCAAACTAACTTGCCATTTCCACGCATCCTTTAATGCATCTTTCAAACTCAACTCTGTATTCCAGTTAAGTAAATTTTGAGCATAACTAGCATCAGCATACACCTTTTCCACATCTCCGTCACGTCTTGATCCGATTTCATAATTTAGTTTTACACCATTTACTGATTCGAACGATTCAATCACTTCTAAGACGGAATTGCCATTTCCAGTACCAATATTTACATGGTCAAGCAATGATTTATTTTGAGATAGCAAATAATCTATTGATGCTACATGTGCTTTGGCTAAATCCACTACGTGAATATAATCTCTTATACAGGTGCCGTCTGGTGTATCATAATCATTTCCAAATACCGTTAGTTTTTCCCGTAAACCAGCAGCAGTTTGAGTTATAAAAGGCACCAGATTATTGGGCACCCCCAAAGGTAATTCGCCAATTAAGGCACTTGGATGCGCACCTATTGGGTTAAAATATCTCAAGGCTAATGCTTTTACGCCCTTACCTGAATTATAATAATCCTCAAGTAAGTTCTCGCAAATTTGCTTTGTTCTACCGTAAGGGGATTCTGCTGGTTTCATAGCTGTACTTTCAACCACAGGAAGCTGATCTGGTTGGCCGTAAACGGTGCACGAAGATGAAAAAACAATATTTGGGCATTTCATTTTCTCCAATAATGATAAAATGGATACAAGTGAACCAATATTATTTTGATAGTATTTGAGTGGTTGTTGAGCTGATTCACCAACTGCTTTATAGGCAGCGAAATGAATACAGCCCTCTAATTTGATATCTTTTAACTTACTCAATAACAGTCGCTCATCAACACAATCACCTTCAATCAATTGTATTTTTTGACCAGTTATTTCTTCAATTCGATCAACAATAAATTTTTCGGAATTGCTGAAATTATCAACGATTATGGGATTGTATCCGGCATTGATTAATTCAACACAGGTATGTGATCCAATGTAGCCTGCCCCACCTGTTACTAGAATATTTTTCATAATCTTTTAGTTACTGTTGCTGGATCCAAAAAGCCTTTAACATCATAAACAACCGTGTTTTTGTTCCGAATGGCTGTGAGGTCCAGTTCTTTAAATTGATTATGACCTACGGCCAAAACTATTGCATTATATGTGCCAGTTGGTTTGTTGATCATTTTAACGCCATATTCATGTTCCACTTCTTCAAAGTCAGCTTCAGGGTCAAATACTTCTACATTTACTCCAAACCCTTCCAATTCGTGGATTACGCTAATAACTTTACTGTTTCTTATATCAGGACAGTTCTCCTTAAATGTAATTCCCAACACAAGAGCTCTACTATTTTTTATTGGGGTTTCATGATTAGCCATCAACTTAATTATTGTATTGGCTATGTACATTCCCATATTGTCATTGATCCTACGGCCTGCTAAAATTACCTGTGGGTTGTAGCCTAAGCTCTCCGCCTTGTAAGTAAGATAGTAAGGATCTACCCCAATACAATGACCTCCTACAAGTCCGGGTTTAAAAGGGAGGAAATTCCATTTTGTGCCAGCTGCTTCCAATACTTCATGTGTATCAATTCCAACCCTATCAAAGATAACTGCGAGTTCATTGACAAAGGCAATATTCAAATCCCTCTGGGAATTTTCTATTACCTTGGCGGCCTCAGCTACTTTAATACTGGAGGCCTTATAGGTACCGGCAGTAATTATTTTGTTATAAAGTGCATCTACCTTTGCGGCAATCTCCGGTGTACTTCCACTCGTTACTTTTTTGATAGAAGGCAAGCGATGGGTTTTATCCCCAGGATTTATCCTTTCTGGTGAATACCCGCAAAAAAAATCAGAATTAAATTTTAAGCTACTAAATTTTTCAAGTATTGGTACGCAAACATCTTCAGTGCATCCAGGAAAAACCGTAGATTCATAAATTACAATGTCCCCCTTTTTTAATATTTTACCGATGGCCTCACTTGCCTTTTCCAATGGAGTAAGGTCAGGATTGTTATGTTTATCGATAGGAGTTGGAACGGTGACGATGAATACATTAGCATTTGAAAGCTGGGTACTCTCTGAAGTATAAGTCAATTGACCAGCACTTTTTAATTCGGCAGAATCAACTTCTTTGGTAAAGTCTATTCCATTTTCAAGATCAGCGATACGTTTTTTATTGATATCAAATCCAATGGTCGGCATTATTTTACCAAACTCTACTGCCAGAGGTAGCCCCACATAACCAAGCCCTATTATTGCTATTTTTTCCAATACTATTATTTTTTTGAATTTAACTTATACCATTCAAATACCAATTTCAATCCTTCATTGAAATAAACAGAAGGTTGGTATTTAAGCAACTTTTTTATTTTTGAGATATCCGCCTTTGAATGTTTTACATCTCCTTTTCTCTCCGGGCCGTATTTTGGAGATAAATTATTTCCCGATATTCCTTTCAGTACTTCGGTCATTTCATTCAGGCTTGTTTGCTCACCACAAGCCATATTATAAATCTGATTTTTTGCTTCTTTGTTATCTGTAAAAATACCAAGTATGTTGGCTTGCACGGCATTGTCCACATAAGTAAAATCCCTTGACGTAAATCCATCTCCATTAATAGTAGGTGCTTCATTGTTCAAATAGGCTGAACAAAATATAGGGATAACCGCTGCATAAGGGTTATCTGGGCTTTGCTTTGGCCCAAATACATTGAAATATCTAAACCCTATATAATCAAGCCCAAAAGTTTTGTGGAATACTTCAGCATACTGTTCGATGGAATACTTTGTAATAGCATAAGGACTTAATGGATTGCCAATATTGCCTTCCGTTTTTGGAAGGGTTGGGCTATCACCGTAAGTACTGGATGAACAGGCCAATATTACACGGTCTATTTTATTGGTAATGGCAGCATGAAGAATGTTGACAGTGCCATCAATGTTTACCTTTGTGGTAAGCATCGGATTTTCTATTGATCTTGGGACTGATCCAAGTGCCGCTTGATGTGATATTACATCAAATCCTTTGGTAAGAAGAAGCATTTGATCGTAGTCACAAATGTCCTCTTTATGAAAATCAAACTTCGGATTACTCTCGAACTCAGAGATATTGCTCCAATATCCGTTTGATAAATTGTCAATCACTCGAACGTAATTAACACGGGCATCATTAAGAAGTGCTTCGACTAGGTTTGATCCAATAAAACCCGCTCCTCCAGTAACAATAATTCTTTTGCCCATAATTTGTTTTTTGCAAAACTAACAATATTGAACTTCTCTGCTCAGAATACTTCGATTTTTGATAAACTTGTAAATATTCAACAGCATAACTTTGATCTATCAATTTATCAAAAAGGAGTTTAAAGTAGAATGGCGTAATAAATATGCCATTAATGGGATTGCGCTCTATTTAGTGAGTACGATTTTCATATGCTACTTGAGCTTCAACGTTAAGAATAATCAACTCGCAGTAGTTACATGGAATGCGCTCTTTTGGATTATCATTTTATTTGCCTCAATAAATGCTGTAGCTAAAAGCTTTATTCAAGAAAAGCATGAAAGACAGCTCTATTATTATACAATAATCAGTCCCCAGGCCTTAATAACAGCACGAATCATTTATAATACACTATTATTAATTGTTTTGGCTTTGCTAGGGGTGTTGTTTTATAGCCTTATTTTAGGGAATCCAATTCAGGACATAACTTTGTTTCTAATCAACATAATATTGGCCGCCATTGGTTTTTCATCTACGCTAACCTTAATTTCTGCCATAGCTTCGAAAGCAGGTAGTAATCAGACTTTAATGGCGGTGCTGGGCTTTCCAATCTTACTGCCTATGTTGTTAATGGTGATTAAAATTTCAAAGAATGCGATAGATGGTTTGGCACTATCTGCAAGTTTTGATGAAATACTTACCTTATGCGCAATTAATATAATAGTAGGGGCGGTTTCTTTTCTCTTATTCCCGTATCTTTGGCGTTCATAAAAGAGCGTTGATATGCGTAAATATTGGTGGAAAATCGCAACCACAGTTTTATTGTTATACACCTTCATTGGGGGACTACTATTTGAAGTGCCCAGACTCAATATTCTTAATGAAACAATAAGGGCCCTGTACTTCCATGTGCCTATGTGGTTTGGAATGATTATCCTACTTACCATATCTGTAATTTATTCAATAAAATATTTGAGGGGAAGTAACCCAGACCATGATCTGAAGGCAATCGAGTTTGCAAATATTGGAGTTGTCTTTGGTGTGTTGGGAATTTTAACAGGCATGGTTTGGGCGCAATTTACATGGGGAGACTGGTGGAGTGGTGATCCAAAACAAAATGCAGCTGCCATTGGCCTGTTGATCTATCTGGCTTATTTTGTACTGCGGGGGTCTATTGAAAATGAAGAACAAAGAGCACGAATTAGTGCAGTGTATAACATATTTGCTTTTTCTGCCCTGATCCCACTACTATTTATTCTACCTAGGTTAACGGATTCACTGCATCCAGGGAATGGTGGCAACCCAGGCTTCAATGCTTATGATTTAGATAGTAGGTTGAGAATGGTATTTTATCCTGCAGTAATAGCTTGGGCGCTATTGGGAGTTTGGATTACAACCATAAGAGTCAGAATCAGAAAACTAGAAATCAAAACACAATGAAAAATTTAATCTTTATTATTTTTCTTTCGTTGAGCCTTAATGTAAATGCTCAAGACAAAAAGGAGATAAAGCAAAGTGACTATACAAATAGTAGCGTTGAGATGGCAGATGGCCTAAGGCAAGAGGGTAAAATATATGTTCTTACAGGCATAATCTTAGTGATTTTAGCCGGTATGATTACCTATTTAGTGACCATCGATAGAAAAGTAAGTACGCTGGAAAAAAATATAAATTCATCTGGGGAACGAACCGAATAATTTAGAACTGAAAAGATTAATACCATGAAAAGATCACACATAATAGGCATCGTTTTAATTGCTGCCGCAATTGCGATCATAATCTCTACTGCTGGCGATGCCAGTAGCTATGTAACTTTTGGTGAAGCTTATGAGATGTCCAAAAATGGGGATTCAAATAGTATTCACGTTGTTGGTGAACTACCAAAAAATGAAAATGGTGAAGTATTACAGATTTACCCATCAGCCGATAAACTTTCATTTCGTTTTGTTATGAGTGACGAAAAAGGAAAACAGCAAGAAGTTTTTTACAATGAGCCCATGCCATCCGATTTCAAAAGATCGGAAAAAGTAGTGGTAATAGGCTCTTATCAGGGAGAACTTTTTGTTGCGGATAAAATCCTAATGAAATGTCCTTCAAAATACCAAGAGACTACAGTGAATGCAAAGATGTAGTGAAAATCCATAAAATATGATCCATGAATTTATTGGTGATCTAGGTCACACTTTTGTAATTGTGGCCTTTATCAGTGCCATTTATGCGGCTTTTTGTTTTTACAAAGCCACTGTAAAAAAAGATTTGGAAACAGCTACCCAATGGAAGCTAAATGGGCGGATGGCCTTCTACATTCATGCCGTTGCTGTATTCGGAATTATTTTCAGCCTTTTCTTCATTATTTACAATCACTATTTCGAATACCATTATGCCTGGAGTCACTCTTCCAGAACATTGCCCACACATTATATGATTTCATGTTTTTGGGAAGGGCAAGAAGGTAGTTTCTTATTATGGATGTTTTGGCATGCCATATTGGGGATCATAATCATTTTCACCAATAAATATTGGGAGGCACCAATGATGACCGTGTTTGCCACGGTTCAGGCATTTTTAGCTTCTATGATTTTAGGTGTGGTAATTCCAGGTCTAGAACTGAAATTGGGGAGTTCACCGTTCATTCTATTGAGAGATGCTATTTCAGCACCCATATTTGACAGTCAACCGAATTTTGTTCCAACCGATGGAACGGGTTTGAATCCTTTGTTGCAAAATTATTGGATGGTTATTCACCCCCCTACCTTATTTCTGGGATTTGCTACCACAGTGATACCATTTGCTTATTGTATCGCAGGGCTTTGGCAGAAAAAATATCGGGATTGGATTCGCCCCGCCTTACCTTGGGCATTGTTCTCCGCTGCAATTTTAGGGATTGGGATTTTAATGGGTGCCTATTGGGCCTATGAGACGTTGAATTTTGGTGGGTACTGGAACTGGGATCCTGTTGAAAATGCAGTATATGTACCTTGGTTAATTCTAGTGGCTGCCATTCACACCATGATCATTTATCGCAATAGTAGCACAGCACTTAAATCTTCAGTAGTGCTTATCATTACTTCTTTTGTATTGATTCTTTATTCTACATTCTTAACACGAAGTGGAGTTTTAGGGAATGCATCAGTTCATTCATTTACGGATCTTGGGCTTTCTGGCCAACTGCTAATTTACTTGCTGTTCTTTACAGTGGGGGCTGTTATCCTTACTATTAAAAGGTGGAAAGATATCCCAACAAGTGAAAAAGAAGCAGAAACTTATTCAAGGGAGTTCTGGATATTTATTGGAGCACTATCCTTATGCCTTATGGGATTTCAGGTACTGATTCCTACTTCTATACCTGTATTTAATTCTATTGTAGAAATGTTTGGTGGGGTTGGCAATTTAGCTCCACCAGCTAATCAAATAGAATATTACAGTAAATTCCAGTTGTGGTTTGGCGTATTGATAGCGATACTTTCAGGGGTAGGGCAATATTTTTGGTGGAAAAAAATTGAGCTAAAGCAACTTAAAAATAGCTTGTCAGGGCCATTGGTTCTAACCTTAATTATAAGTGCTATAATTATATTATTGGCTAATGTTGCTAAACCCTCCTACATAGCTTTGTTGGTCGCGGGTGTGTTTACTATTGTGGCCAATTTAAAAATATTAATAGGCCTATTAAAAACAAGCCCAAAATTATCTGGTGGAGCGATTACGCATATTGGTATTGGTCTTGTATTGATAGGTGTTTTGTTTTCTTCAGGATACTCCAAAGTAGTTTCGTTAAACAATACCGGAATGTTGATTTCTAAACAATCATCAGCTGAATTTAACAATGAAAACCTACTATTATTTATTAATGAACCGAAGACAATGCTTCATTATACTCTTAAGTATAAGGGTGAAAGGGTGGAGTCATTGGATGAGGGCATTTATGTGGATAAGAATGACATTGCTCTTACAGCCATACCACATTTGGTAACAGCCAAAAGGGAAATTAGTGACAATGGTAGCTTAGTATATTATAAAGGGGATACAATTCATATTGCACCAGAAAATACTTATTATGAGATTGAATATACCACAGAGGATGGGGACAAATTTTCTCTCTTTCCCCGTGCTCAGGTTAATGAAGCAATGGGCGGACTGTTGGCATCTCCAGACATCAAGCGTGGATTGACCAGCGATTTATATACTCATGTAAGCTCGATTAGAAGCCCTACCGAAGAGGTGGAATGGAACAATCCTGAGGAGTTTAAAGTGGGCATCAATGAGAATTTTTATGTCAATGACTATGTGGCTAATGTGGCAACCATAGAAAGGTTACCTTCCCTAAAAGGAGTTGACCTTACTGATGATGACGTAGCCATACAGGCAAAAATAATAGTTCAAGGTGAAGAAAGAGACTATACGGCAGAGCCAGTATTCCTTATAAAGAATGGGCTTGTGGGCAGGATTTCTGATGAAATAGGTGATTTGGGTATAAAACTAACTTTACTGAACGTACATCCTGAAACGAATAATTTTACAATAGGTGCTACTACAAGGCAAAAGAATTGGGTGGTGTTGAAAGCGTTGGAAAAACCATATATAAACGTACTATGGCTAGGTACATTGGTATTTGTTGTGGGATTTGTAGTGGCCATAAGAAGGCGTTATTCTGAGTTTCAGAAAATGAAACGAAAGGGGTTGGAGTAATTTTTATTTTATGTCCATTGGTAAAAATATATCATTCATTGGCTCGGGAAATTTATCATGGCATTTAGCGCCAGCCCTTGACAATGCTGGACATGCCATAAGAGAAGTATATAGCCGTAATAAAAAGAACGCTAAAGAACTTGTAAACAGGCTATATCAAGCGGAGATTAAGGAAGATCTGGATTTTTCTGATAGTCTGTCACAAATATTTATTATTGCTATTTCTGATGATGCAATTGCGGAAGTTTCACAAGAATTGGTACTTCCTGACAATGCAATTGTGGTTCACACTTCGGGTGCTAAATCGCTCGATATATTGGGTTACACAGCTGCTGACGCCACTGGGGTATTTTACCCATTGCAGACCTTCAGCAAATCTAAAAATGTGAATTTTGAACAGATTCCAATTTGTATTGAGTCTGAGAGTGTTGATGCTGAAAAATTGCTGATGTCCGTAGCCAAGGACATTAGCAAAAAGGTTTATCGTATCAATAGTCAGGATAGGAAAGCATTGCACGTGGCGGCAGTTTTTGCAAGTAATTTCACCAATCATTGCCTTGCAATTGCAGAAAATCTTCTTTCTGAGAAAGGAATAGATTTCAATATTCTAAAGCCATTGATATTGGAAACCATAGAGAAGGGGTTGGCCATTGGTCCTTCAAATGCTCAGACCGGCCCAGCAAAAAGGCATGATTTTGAAACACTGGATGAGCATATGAGCTATCTTGAAAAAGACGAATCACTGACAGCGATTTATAAAATTTTCTCTCAAAATATTATCGACAACTATCCAACAGACTAATGTCTTCCCACCATATAGTTCGTGATGCGCAAGAACCAGCGTTGGCGATTCTGGATACTCATTGCGATGTGTCCTTAATTAAGAACCTACTTGAATGGAGCCCTACTGTAATTGTGACTTCAGATTTGGTTGATTTTGTAATCGAAGAGGGTTTTAAGATTGATGTAGTTATCGGTGATAATGAAGAAATGAGTGATTGTATGGTGAAATTACAGCATCAGGAACCAGTAAAATTCCTTAGTAAAAATGCTTCGGATAATAGTCTGCAACAATTAATATATTTCCTCACTGCGGGCAAGTATAAGGCAGTAAACATACTGGCATCTATAAACCCTAATCTGCTTGAGTCTATTATGTCGTTTGTAATGGCCATTGATGTTGTAATTTATGATAATGGATTTAAGTGGTATTTCTGTAAAGCTAAAACATTCAAAAAATGGGTATCTAAAGGTGCGGCTTTCAGAACCCTGAAGGCACTTGAAATTTCCATGGATGGCACTCCAATAATTTTATCCAAATCTCAAACAGAGTATAGTTGTAATTGCCCTGAAGAGGGATTTATTACTATAGCCACAAATAAGGATGGTTTTTGGCTAGGTGAGGCTATTTGATGCTTTTACTATCCTGTCTTTACCGTTTAGATCGGCAATTAATTCTATGTTTTTATAGCCATTTTGTTCAAGCATCTGAGCTACCTGTTGGCCAAATTTTTCATTGATTTCAAAATAGAGCTTACCATCCTCTCTAAGGCTTTCCCTACCGATTAAAGCTATTCGTTTATAAAAAATCAAAGGATCTTCATCAGTAACAAAAAGCGCTGTAGAGGGTTCATACCCCAGTACATTGGCTTTCATTTCGCTTTTCTCACTCTGGGTTATGTATGGTGGGTTGCTCACTATTACATCTAACCCATGAATGGGGATTTTTTCTTTGAGAATATCGATCATCAGAAAATCAATATCAACTTGATGTTTAGCTGCATTTTGGCGTGCAATTTTAATCACCCTCGGATCAAAATCAATGGCATAGGCTTTTGTTAATTTTAATTCCTTAACTAGCGTAATGGGGATACAGCCTGAGCCTGTTCCAACGTCAAGCACCTTTATTTTCTTCTCTTTGTAATCTTGGATGATAAGATTTACCAATTCCTCAGTTTCATTCCTTGGAATGAGTATGCCAGGACTCACTATATATTGACGGCCATAAAATTCAGCTTCACCTAAGATGTACTGTATTGGTTCTGACTTATTAATCCTATCAAGAAACTTTTTAAGCTTTTTAAGTTGAGATGAGTTTATATTTATTGACCGGTCAGTAATGATTTCTGATTTGTTGATGCTGAACATGTGTTCTACAACAATATAAGCCAGGCTTTGAATTTCATTGACAGATTCATCAAGTTCAATGTAATCAATAACCCACTGTAGCAGTTTTTTTGAGGAATCAGGAATATTATCGGACATTGCAGTTAATCAGCCAAGTTTGCTAACATTGCAAAACTAGTAAAAAACCACACTTAAAAGATTCACAGTTGAATAAAGATGAACGATATATGCAACGAGCCTTGGAACTTGCCCAGTTGGGGCTGAGTTCAGTGAGCCCAAACCCAATGGTGGGATGCGTTATTGTTTATAATGACCGAATCATTGGGGAAGGGTGGCATCAAAAATATGGAGAACCCCATGCCGAAGTAAATGCCATCAATTCTGTTGTCGATAAGTCATTGCTTTCCAAAAGTGCACTGTATGTGAATCTGGAGCCTTGTGCCCACCACGGTAAAACGCCACCTTGTGCCGATCTGATTGCTTCATTTAATATAAAGGAAGTGAAGATTGCCAATGTGGATACGAACCCGCTAGTGGGTGGGAAAGGGATTGAAAAATTGAAAGCAGCAGGAGTGAGGGTGACTACAGGGATTCTTGAGGAGGAAGCTAGGGAATTGAACAAACGATTCTTCACTTCCATTGAGAAAAAAAGGCCTTATATTATTCTAAAATGGGCGCAAACTGCTGATGGGTTTATCGCCCGTAAAAATTATGATTCTAAATGGATAAGTGGGGAGGAAAGCAGGAAACTTGTGCACAAATGGCGCTCGGAGGAAGATGCGATCATGGTTGCCACACATACGGCACATTATGATAATCCAAGATTGGATGTGCGCGACTGGTCAGGGGAAAGTCCTTTGAGGGTAGTGATTGATAAGAAATTAGAGCTATCAGATACATTAAACCTATTTGATGGTACAGTACCCACTATATGCTATAATCTTCATAAGAATGACAAAAAGGAGGGCATTGAGTGGGTAAAAGTAAGTGAGAGTATCTTAATGGAAAGCCTACTTACCGATTTGAATAAACGGGGGATAAACTCGCTAATAGTAGAAGGGGGTGCAGCTCTTCATAAAAGTTTGCTAGACGCTCATTTGTGGGATGAAGCCCGTGTATTTGTATCGGAAACAATATTTGGTGGGGGTATAGATGCAGCAAGGATATCTTTGCCACACAAAGAAGAACTTATTAATGAGGACAAATTGTTGGTGTATAGGAATAAGTAGTAAGTGACAAGTAGCAAGTAGTAAGACACAAGATATAAGACAGCAAGACATAAGATGGCAGAAGAACTAATAATATCCACGACAGCAAGTAAAAAGGAAAAATATGAGAGCCTGCTTCCACAGATTGAGGCATTGATTTCGTACGAAGATGATTTGATTGCCAATTTGGCCAATATATCCGCAGCTCTAAAGCAGGGAATGGGATTTTTCTGGGTGGGTTTTTATATGGTAAAAGGGGATGAGCTTGTTTTGGGGCCATTTCAGGGACCAATAGCCTGCACTAGAATTAGAATGGGAAAAGGTGTCTGTGGGACTGCGTGGGAAAAGAATGAAACCCTGTTAGTACCCAATGTGGACGAATTCCCAGGGCACATTGCCTGTAGCTCCGCTTCTAAATCAGAAATAGTGATACCTATCAGTAAAGCAGGAAAGGTGACCTTAATTTTGGATGTAGATAGCGAGCAACTTGATGATTTTGATGAAGTGGATAAAGAGTGGTTGGAGAAGTTGGTGATGATTGTTGAGGGGAACCTATAAGGATTTTATAACCGCTGAGAACCCAGAGTGACACAGAGAAAATCCTCTGTGGGACTCTGTGAACTCTGTGGTTTTGTATAACAATATCTATCAACCTCAAATGCTTTGGAATTAACAAATTCATCATTAATTCGGGAAGACATTTCAATCCACATATAAATAAAAGTAAGAATAAGGACAAGAACGCAGCCGAAAAGTATCTTCTTAATCATTTTTCAGATCTCTGCCAACACAGTCCGCCCACCCTTGGTTTTGTCACCTTCTTTTACCAATATTTTGGTACCAAGGGGTAGAAAAACATCGACACGAGAGCCGAATTTGATAAAGCCGAATTCTTCACCTTGTTCTAGCGATTGGCCTTCATTCACATACCATTTTATCCTGCGGGCTACAGCACCAGCTATTTGTCGAACGAGGACGGACACGCCATTTTCCATTTTCACCACCATCGTGGTACGTTCGTTTTCAGTACTGGATTTTGGATGCCACGCAACAAGATATTTGCCGGCATGGTATTTAAAAAAATCAACTACGCCTTTTACAGGAGTTCTATTTACATGCACATTAATAGGAGACATGAAAATCGAAATTTGGATTCTTCTGTCTTTTAAGATTTCCTCTTCCGTGGTCTCTTCTATTACCACCACTTTACCATCCGCAGGGGCGATGATATGGTTTGGGTTAATTGAAATTTTAAAAGAAGGACTTCTAAAAAATTGAAGTACAAGAAGGAAGACTATTGCACTAGCTGCACCAGTTAATTTCAATACTAACCCACTGGGTGTTGTATAATATAACAATAGGTTAATGGCCGTTAAGACGACCAACATTACCAGTAATAATGCTCTTCCTTCTTTATGTATCGTCAAGATTAATAGACTTAAATTAGAATCCTCCTCTGTATTTGTAGGTTTTGGCTACCTTGTCTATCGCTACTATATAAGCAGCGATACGCAATGAAACATTATGCTCCTGAGACGTTCTGTAAACGTTTTCAAAAGCATCCTTCATAATCCTGTCAGACCTTCTGTTTACACGCTCACCAGTCCATTTATAACCCAATCTATTTTGTACCCATTCGAAGTAAGACACCGTCACCCCACCAGCATTGGCGAGAATATCTGGTGTTACCATAATCCCTTTATCATTGATAATATTATCGGCTTTCGCTGAAGTAGGGCCATTGGCTCCTTCTACTATCAATTTGGCCATTATTTTATCTGCATTCTGTGAAGTAATTACATCTTCAGTAGCAGCCGGTACGAGTACGTCAACTTCCAAAGTAAGTATTTCCGCTCCGTCCATTCTTTCCGCTCCTTTGAATCCCTCCAAAGTACCATTATTATTATTTCGGTAGTCAATGGCATCTTGAATGTTGATTCCGTCTTCATTGTGGTAGGCACCAGTTAAGTCGCTTATGGCTACAATTTTTACACCACGTTCTGCCAACAAGAGTGCGGCAAAAGAACCTACATTACCGAATCCTTGAACTGCGCAAGAAGCCTTATAAGGATTGATTTTCAATTTTTCCATTGACGCCAATGCCGATACCATTACTCCACGGCCAGTGGCTTCCGTTCTACCAAGAGATCCACCTAATACAATCGGTTTACCAGTTACTACAGAGTTAATGGTCATACCCTGAGTTCTGGAGTACTCATCCATCATCCAGGCCATTTCTCTTGGGCCTGTCCCCATGTCAGGAGCTGGGATATCCCTATCAGGCCCAAATATTTCAATAAGTGCAAGGGTGTAGCTTCTAGTCAATCGTTCGATTTCCCCGGCTGACATTTCCCGAGGGTTGCATTTAATACCTCCCTTGGCTCCACCGTAAGGAATATCTACTACCGCACATTTCCAAGTCATCCAGGCCGCTAAAGCCTTAACCTCATCAAGATTAACGCCCGGATCGAATCGTACTCCTCCTTTGGAAGGACCTAATATATTAGAGTGAATAACCCTATACCCATCAAATACCCTGATAGACCCATCGTCCATCGTGATGGGTAATGACACTATAACTTGTTTGGCAGGAGATTTTAAAACATTGTAAACTTCTTCATCAAGACCAAGTATTTGCGATGCAGTTTGGAATCTTGACATCATCGCTTCAAAGGGATTTTTCTCGTCCTTAAGCGGTGCAGGTTCTATATAACCCATATGACTTTTTTTTGATTGTTAACTTGACTGCAAATTTATATAATAATAAATCATTAGTCCCTCGGGAACTTAAAAGATTTTCAGAAATGCGGTGATGAATGGAACAGAGACTAAAAGTCCGTCAAACCTATCAAGAAACCCCCCGTGACCGGGAATTGACTTTCCTGAGTCTTTGATTTCGATACTTCTTTTAAATAGGGATTCTACCAAATCACCATAAGTTCCACCAATGACAATAATAATACAGATAACGAACCACTGCCACTGTTCCAATACATTGGTAAAATGTGCAACGGAATAGGCCATTCCAATGGCAAGTATTAGTCCACCAAGACTACCTTCCCATGATTTCTTTGGAGAAACGCGCTCAAATAATTTACGTTTTCCATATCGCACCCCTGTAAAATATGCTCCGGTGTCATTCGCCCAAAGTATAAGTAAAGAACAGAGAATTATTTCAAAAGTGTATTGATGGTGATGAAAGGCCATAACATTCAATAATGAAAATGGAATGGCCACATAGATGATTCCCAGAAAGGTAAATGCGATACCCCGAAAGGGCTTGACTTCCTTGGAACGGTACAAGTAAATGAGGTAGATACAGGAAACAATTGGGAATAATAAAAAATAGAATCTTTGGTCTATACGGTCACTTTCTATCAAAAAAGTAAGGGTGAATAGGCTAATCCCACTAAAAGTGCCAAAGGTCTTTAACGGGAGCATTCCATCCAGCCCAACCAGTTTATAAAACTCCAATTGTGTAGCGATGCAAATTCCCAAAAACATAATAAAATAAAGCCATTCACTATAGTACATGCCAAACCCCATGAGCAAGGCTCCCAATATACCAGCGATAATCCTTTGGGTAAGATTATTATATTTATTTAAAATCGATGTCATTTTGTATGATCTGTAAGGCCCTGATTACATCATTAGATAAAACATGAATTTCATGAGCGCCAAAGTTATTATAAGACGAGTCTTGTTTATTTATAATTACCACTTGAATGGCGGCATCTTCTAGCACATCTTTAACAATTTCAGCCTGATAGGCTATCTCTGTGCTATACACCTTTTGCCACTCTGCCATTGGAACTGTTAATTCTTTGGTAATGCCTTTGAAAATAAAATAGAAGCCCAATGGTAATAATAGCAAATATTAACACAGAACCCAAGGTGGAGGATTCAGTATTTTCAATGTCATAGTCTATTAAATCGGTATTACGTAAATACAGTAAAATCAATGTCAATCCATTGTTTACAAAATGGGCAAATATAGGGATCAATAGATTACCTGACCATACATACAAATACCCAAAAAGTGCCCCGAGTAACATCCTTGGCACAAAGCCAAAAAACTGCATATGGATGGCACTGAAAAGGAATGCACTGATCCAGATGGCCACATGGTTGTTTCGGGTGGCTTTTTGAAGTTCTCCTTGTAATAGGCCACGAAAAACAAATTCTTCAGCTATGGCTGGCAGTACTGCCATGATAAACAGTGCCCCCACTAATTGCCATGGACTGGTAAATGTGGTGAGGTAGGTCGTTAATTTGGCAGCAAATTGCTCTGTTTGAATTGCCCAATTTTCAAAACCAGCCATTGATTCGGGAAGCTTTATACCGGCATTCCATTCAATAAATATGGAATTGACGCCCATGAATGTAAAAGTGATTACACCAGCCAACAACAGGCCAATGACTGTAATATTGCTAGGGATAAATGACTTTATGGGTACTTTTTTAATGACAAACAGATAGATGGCGGGGAGCAGTACCATGCCCAATGTAGATCCTGCTTGCATAAAATAAACCAATATTTTGGCTTCAGGGAATTGCGTGGGATTAAGAATAGCACTTTGAATGCTTGGTAAATCACCCTCATAAAATGGCAATGCAGCCAGTATTCCGATATATGGGCCAATGGCAAGGAAACCAAATAGCCCTAAAAATAGTAGAAGAAAAGCACTTAAATAAGAGGCACTCTTTTTTGTTGACTGATCTTGAATTTCAATATTGTCCATATTTTCGACTAAATTTACGCTTTATTTTAAAAGAGATGCTAAAATAAGCATAACAGGAATGGTAAAAATTGGAAATATTGAGATCGGTGAATTTCCGTTGCTACTGGCTCCCATGGAGGACGTTAGCGATCCACCTTTTAGGGCGGTATGTAAGGAAAATGGTGCCGATTTGATGTACACAGAATTTATTTCAGCAGAAGGATTGATCCGTGATGCGTCTAAAAGTGTACAGAAGCTCGATATTTACGATTATGAGCGGCCAATTGGTATTCAGATATTTGGAGATAAAATCGAGTCGATGAGGGAGGCTGCAGCGATTGCCGAAGCAGCTCAGCCAGAAATGGTAGATATTAATTATGGCTGTCCGGTTAAAAAAGTGGCCTGCAAAGGAGCAGGGGCTGGCATACTTCTGGACATTCCCAAAATGCAAAAGATGACCGAGGAGATTGTGAAACAGGTAAGCTTACCAGTGACCGTGAAAACGCGATTGGGATGGGACGACAGCACCATAAAGATTGTAGAAGTCGCCAAGAGGCTGCAAGATGTAGGTATACAGGCGTTGACCATCCATGGACGTACCCGACAGCAGATGTATAAAGGGGAGGCCGACTGGACAAAAATAGCGGAGGTAAAAAATCACCCAGATATACACATACCAATCTTTGGTAATGGAGATATTGATTCTCCTGAGAAAGCATTGGAATACAAAAATAAATATGAAGTGGATGGCATAATGATAGGTCGGGCGGCCATCGGTTATCCATGGATTTTTAACGAAATAAAGCATTTCTTGAAAACAGGCCTGCATTTGGAGCCACCTACCTTAACAGATAGGGTGAATGTAACCCTCAAGCATCTAAATTTTTCAGTGGAGTGGAAAGGGGAGCGTCAGGGAATTTTTGAAATGCGCAGACATTATACCAATTATTTCAGAGGAATCCCTCATTTCAAACCTTACCGCACGCAGTTGGTGAGTTTGGAAAATCATCGTGAAATTGTGGATTTACTGCATGAAATAAATCATAGTTTTCAGGAAGTTTGCGAAGCAGTATAACTTACCTACTTTACTAGAATGACAAAACAAACAAGCCTGACAGCCTGGATTTTTATGGGGGTGCTCTCATTGATTTGGGGCAGTTCATTTATCCTCATTAAGCGGGGACTTGATGTTTTTAATGCCGGTGAGGTTGGCGCAATTAGGATTATTGCAGCCTCGGTTTTTTTAGTACCCTTTGCTATCCAGGGATTGAAAAATGTAAAACGCAATCATTGGATTCTTTTGTTTTGTGTGGGATTGTTCGGCAGTTTTTTACCTGCATTTCTTTTTGCTAAGGCACAGACAGAAATATCAAGTTCGGTAGCAGGAATTTTAAATGCGCTAACGCCACTATTTACTGTAATTATTGGTTCACTATTTTTTAGTCAAAAGTTTACTTCCAAAACCGTAATGGGATTGGTCATTGGCTTTGGAGGTACCGTTATGCTTATTCTAGCTGGCTCTGGTGGGGATATCAAATCACTTAATTATTATGCTTTATATGTGGTGCTGGCCACAATATTCTACGGGGCTAACCTTAACCTTATCAAGTATAAGATTCCCGATTTAAGAGCAAGAACCATCACCAGCATTTCTTTGGCACTTGTGGGGCCATTGGCCGTTACTTATTTGTTTTCCTATACGACTTTCACTACTAAAATGGCTGAAGTAGATGGCGCATTGTTTTCATTGGGGGCCATTGTTTTACTTGGGGTAATGGGTACGGCCATCGCGCTGATATTATTTAATCAATTGGTGAAAATTACCACACCGATATTTACCAGTTCGGTCACTTATTTAATACCAATAGTTGCCGTAATATGGGGATTATTGGATGGAGAGGAGCTTTCGGCAGGGCATTATTTGGGTATGATCGCCATTATTTTTGGGGTCTATCTTGCTAACCGCAAGAAGAAAATCGTTAGCAGACCGCTTTAGTTTCTTAAAGCATTTAAAAAAAGGTCTAATTTAGTTCAGGTTTTTATTAATTATGATCAGACTATATAACCATTCCGATAAATCTGAGTTAATCAACTTAATAAGGCTTAACACCCCCAATTATTTTCACCCATCAGAAGAAAAGGATTTTATTCATTATTTGGATAATGAAATAGAAGACTACTTTGTACTGGAAGAAAAGGGGAAAATAATTGGCACAGGGGGGATTAATTATTTTCCAGAAAAGAAGTTAGCCCGGCTCTCATGGGACATGGTTCACCCCAATTATCACGGCAAAGGCATTGGGAGTGAGATAACGAAGTTTAGGATTGACCATATTAGAAAGAATACCGCTATTAATGCAATTGAAGTCAGAACCTCCCAGCTGGTATTCAAATACTATCAAAAAATGGGCTTTGAACTAGAAAAGATCGAGAAGGACTACTGGGCTAAGGGGTTTGATCTTTATCAGATGAGAAGGGGAAGCTGACCCATCCTATCCCTTGATGCTTACTTTTTTTATCTACAATAGTCCTTTACAACATACCGTATTTTGTGTTAAAAATAACCTTTAGTATTAACTCAATTAGGGGATAAAGCAAATCAATAATTCAATAAAAACGCCCTTATTAACCTATGTAGGCATATTTTAATGCATTGAAATTTTCATACAATCAGCGTGGTTTATCCTATTCCATAAGTGTTTAGCTTGATTTCCAAAGGAGATAAACTATCTCCATGGTAAACTAATGTTAAAAATAAACTAACGCTTATGAAGAATTTTTTACGATTTTCATTTGCCCTAGTATTCCTGTCAGGTTCCATCTTAACGATGGCACAGGACAGAGTGGTATCGGGCAAAGTAACTGCTCTGGATGACAATTCTGAACTTCCAGGAGTAAGTGTACTGCTAAAAGGAACGACAACAGGAACAATTACTGATGTCAACGGAAATTACAAAATTACTGTACCAGACAATGCAGTAATTGTATTTTCTTTTGTGGGGCTGAAGTCTCAAGAGGTTAGTGTAGGGTCACGCTCAACTATCGACATTCAGATGGAGAGTGATATCAAACAGCTTAGCGAGGTGGTTGTAACAGCAGCGGGTATTGAAGCCAATAAACGTGAACTGGGTTATTCTATTCAAAATGTGCAGGCTGACGAGATCATGAAATCAGGAGAAAATAATTTTGTCTCTGCCCTAAGCGGAAAAGTTGCTGGGGTACAAGTAACGAGCTCAAGTGGGACTCCTGGTGCCGCAGCTCAGATCAGGATTCGGGGAAACAAATCTGTACAGGGCAGTAACGGCCCATTATTTGTAATTGATGGTGTCCCTATTGACAATTCTACATTTAATACGGCAGATTCCCCTGAAGATGATGTAGCCAATTTAGGTTCTGGAGGAGTTACCAATTCCAATAGGGCCATTGATATTAACCCAAGCGATGTGGCTTCTTTAACTGTGCTAAAAGGCCCTGCAGCAACTGTACTTTACGGAATACGTGCAGCTAATGGAGCAGTAGTGATAACAACCAAGAAGGGTTCACGAAATAGTGCGGCCAAAATCAAGTATTCATTTGGTTATAGTATTGATAAGGTGAACAAATTGCCTGATTTACAAACCACTTATGCTCAAGGGGCAGTGGTTGGGGGAGTGCCTACCTTTCAATCTCCTATGACAGGCTCAACCCAAAGTCAAAGCTGGGGGCCGCAAATTTCTAGTTTGAGATATGCCAATGAACCGTCCATCTGGGATCCAAATGGACTAATAGTTCCTTCCAATGATCCAAGAGCAACAAGTAGGGTAGCAAATTCCTATACCAATGCCGAAGATTTCTTTGAAAATGGTACTAATGCTACACATAATTTAAGTGTACAAGGTGGTACAGAAAAGGCTACTTACTTCTTCTCTGTTGGACGACTTGATCAAACAGGGATTATGCCAAACAGTAGTTATGGAAGAACGTCTTTTAGAGCGACAACCAGTGCAGAGATTTTCAAGAATTTTACAGCCACATTGTCTGCCAATTATATCAATTCAGGAGGCAAAAGGTTACAAAATGGATCTAATACTTCTGGTGTTATGCTCGGTTTGTTAAGAACGACACCATCGTTTGATAATAGTGCAGGTTACTTGTTTGAAGATGGTAGTCAAAGAGCTTACAGAGGAGGAAGTATTTATGACAACCCTTACTTTACTGTAAATAAGAACTTTACAACAGATGACGTAAACCGTGTTATTGGTTACACTCAGCTTTCTTATGACGCACTACCATGGTTAAATTTTACCTATAGAATAGGTGTAGATACCTATGGTGACGACAGGATATTTAGAAATGATGTAGCTTCCTCCAGTGTGCCTGTTGGTCAGGTGATCAACCAAACTATACGAAGTACAGACCTCAATTCTGACCTTTTAATGACCATTAATAAAGACTTGACTGATAAATTGAGCCTAAGCACAACTATTGGTCATAACTATTATAATAAGGATGTTCATATTAACAGAATTGATGGGCAAGGGTTAGCCTCACCTGGTTTTTTTAATATTGCCAGTGCTACTGCCGTGAATGTTTCTGAAGGGGTAACCAAAAGACAGCTTTATGGAGTATATGGAACAGTTACCTTAAACTATAACAGTGAGATTTTCATTAATATAAGTGGAAGAAATGACTGGTCATCAACTCTACCTGAAGAGAATAACTCTTTCTTTTATCCAGCCACAAGCATCGGTTGGGATTTTACGCAGACCTTTGGTATTAACAGTACACTGTTTAATTATGGTAAGCTACGGGCTTCTTGGGGTCAAGTGGGTAACGATGCACCCTTCGCAGTTACAAATAGTGGATTTAATCAGTCAAGAGTACGAGACGGTTGGACCACTCCACAAGGGGTTATTTTTCCTGCATTGGGGCTAAACGCATTCAACCCAAATACTACGTTGGGTAATTCAGAATTGAAAGCAGAAACTACTACAACTATAGAATTTGGTGGTGATTTTCAATTTTTGAATGGTAGGATAGGGCTGGATGTTACCTACTTTGATGCCACAACTACAGATGCCATTTTGAATGTGACCATTCCAAGTGCCAGTGGATGGCAACAACGAGCTGTAAACTCAGCTGAACTGAACAATAAAGGAATTGAAGCAGCGATTTCTGCAAATGTAATTTCCAGTGGCGACTTCAATTATGACATTGGGGTAAATTTTACTCGAATTCGTAATACTGTTGAAAAGCTAGCAGAAGGTATCCCATTCATAACGATTGATCCATTTGGTACTCAGCGAATTGCTGAAGGTGAGCCATTTGGGATATTTTTTGGATCTAGATTTTTAAGAGATAGCAACGGAAATATGGTTATCAATCCTGCTGATGGTATTCCATATGAAGATCCAACTCAAGGAATTGTAGGTGATCCAAACCCTGATTTTTTGCTTGGCATTAGAAATACCGTGAGCTATAAGGGCTTGTCTTTAAGTTTCTTGCTGGATATTAGACAGGGTGGAGACGTGTATAATGGTACCAAAGGAGTGTTAAACAATTTTGGAGTTGGAGCCGAAACCTTAGACCGAAACGAAACGGTGGTTTTTCCCGGAGTATTGGGTCAGGTACAAACAGATGGCTCTGTGGTGGCTACAGAAACGCCAAATACGATAGCAATAGTTAAAGGAGGAACAGATGGAGGTACGAATTTTTATCAAAATTACGGGTTCGTAAACCTTACAGAACTTACCATTGAAGATGGATCGTGGGTTAGAATGAGAGATGTATCATTAACTTATGACCTACCTACCAGCATGTTAAGTAAGCTTCCTTTTAGTGCTGTAAATATTGGCTTTACTGCTAGGAATCTTTTCTTAAAGACTGACTACACAGGGATAGACCCTGAAACCAATCTTACTGGTGACTCAAGTAACGTAATAGGCTATGACTATTTTAATAACCCTAACACAAAGAGTTACGGAGTAAACCTCAATATCACATTTTAAAGAAACACAGTTATGAAAAATATATTATTTAAAAAAGTTTTGATTTTGGTGTTCACTTTCACTTTTATTACTTCTTGTGAGTTTGGTGACACTAATGTTGATCCGGCAGTACCTACAGATGTGGCCATGTCGGCACTTTTACCTTCTGGTGAAGCTGCCATTTCATGGGCCATTGGTGGTGAAATGGTAAGGATCAGTGGGTTGCTTACGCAACAATTTGAAGGTATTAATGCCCAACAAGCTGATAATTATCGATATCTTATCAGAGATGCCGATATGGATGGTATGTGGCAAAGGATGTATTTCAATTCTTTAAATACCATAAACATTGTTATTAAGAAGGCCGATGAGCTAAATGCCCCACATTATAAAGGAGTGGCGCAGGTGTTAATGGCATTGGGCATTGCTAATTTAACAGATGCTTTTGGGGACGTACCTTATACTGATGCTTTTGAGGCCGATGAGGGTAATTTTACACCTACTTATGATACGCAACAGCAATTGTATTCCACCATCATACCCGGTTTGCTTGATGATGCAATTGTAAATTTGAGCGCTTCTACCAGTGCAGGTGGTAGTCCTGGAGGCGATGATTTGATATATGGTGGTGACCTAACAGCTTGGATTGATGCCGCCAATTCATTAAAGATGCGTTACACATTCCAATCAGTAAAACAGAATGCAGGTGCTTATGATGTAGCTTTGGCTATGATGCCAAATGTTATTGCTTCCAATGCAGGTGATTTTGAAATGCTATTTGGGAATGGTGCCAATGAGACCAATCCGCAATATCAGTTTAGCCAAAGTAGGGCAGGAAACATAAAAATGGGAGATTACTTCACCAATGTATTTTCCGCCAATGACCCTAGAGGAGAGTTATTCTTGGATGGGCAGTTATTCGAAGAAGGGGAAGGGGATAGTCCAAGTTACTATGCCAACAGTAATTCACCAGTGGTACTTATGAGTTATGTTGAGATTAAATTTATAGAATCAGAAGCTCAACTCATGAAAAGTGCGTCAGATCCTATTGCTGCAAAAGCTGCATTGGATGCAGGTGTTGCTGCGTCCTTTCAAAAAGTAACAGGGGCGGGTACCCCTGCGGCCTACCAAGCTGACCTTGATGCTAGATGGGCAGCAGCCACTACGGCAAATGATCAACTTGAGGTCATTATCAATGAAAAATATATAGCATGTTTTTCACAAAGTTTGATTGCGTGGACTGATTATAGACGGACAGGATTTCCTGCTCTTACAGTGGTTCCAAATGGGGTAAATGCATTCAATGCAAATGGTGAAATACCAAGAAGACTGCCTTATCCACAAGAGGAACGTTTGTTGAACCTTAGTAACCTTCCAATTCAGACTCCAAACCTTCAAACAAGGTTTTGGTGGGATCAATAATAATTTTTTGAAGGTAATGGGAGTGACCACAAGTCACTCCCATTTATATTTATGAGAATGAAATCAATTATTACACTCCTATTATTGTTTATTTCTCATCTGGTAGTTTCTCAATTTGTAGAAAAAGGGGCAGTTATCGATTCAATCCACTGCGATTTAAAACCTGAGCAATCCTATGCACTCTATATACCCAGTTACTATGATTCTGCCCTTCAATGGCCAGCAATATATGTTTTTGAACCCGCTGCACGTGGGGTACTTCCTGTAACCAAGTTTAAATCAGTAGCAGAAGAATTGGGTTATTTGGTTTTCGCTTCAAACAACTCAAAAAATGGGTCTTGGGATTTATCCTTTGAATCAGGTGATGCAATGTTTGTGGATACCTTTTCTAAATTCAGTATTGATCCAGATAGAGTGTATACCTCAGGTTTTTCTGGTGGTTCGAGGGTTGCTTCGGCAGTAGCCGCCATTACTGGAAAAATTAATGGAGTCATAGCTTGTGGTGCCGGTTTTGCGAGTATTGAAGAATATAAACTACCTAAAAACAGTCCGGTTCTATATGTAGCAATAGTTGGTAATAGGGACATGAATTACCAAGAACATAGGCAACTGGAAGAATCTCTCAATGAAAATGGCATCATCAATAATAGAATAATATTTAATGCCGGACATCAATGGCCCTATTCGATGTTTTTGAGAGAAGCTATTTATTGGATAGAACTACAATGTTTGAAAAGAGGGCAGCAATCCAGTAAAGGCTATTCAATACAGAGATCTTATGATTTGACTAAAAATAAGGCCGATAGTATTGCTGAAAGTGGTGACTATGTATTGGCAGCAGAAACCTATGAAAGGTTGTGGAATGATTATGATGGTTTGCTGGAATTAACAGAACTATCTTCTATCATAGGATCAATCGAAAAAGATAAAGAATATAAAAGGCAATCAAAGAAGGCCGAAAGGATCAATGGTCAGGAAGTTAATTTAAGGAAGGAATTGGGTGATGCCTTTACTGAATTGTATTTCACTAAATTAAATGTGGGCAATGATTCTACTTTAAAGAGTATGGGCTGGTGGGAAAGAAAAGTGGACTTTTATAAGCGATTGGCAAAAAAGGATGACTTTTTGACAAGAAATATGGCACTCAGACTGCTTAATTTAATTTGGGCCCGTTCTGCCGAATCAAGCTTTAATTTTATGGCCAATAATGACTATGAAACGGCCCTTGTATTAAATAAAATATGGCTCTATACAGAACCAAATACCTGGGGCAAATGGAATATGGCCATAATATTGGCATCTATGAATAACCCCGAATTCTATAAATACTTACAGGAAGTTATAGATGAGAGCCAACAATTCTCAAAGCAAGCAATATTGAAAACACCTGCATTCAATAATTTTCTGGAAGAGGATAAAATGAAATCCCTTCTTAGCCATTTAAATTAGCAGAGTCCAGCATAGACAAATTTAATTAGAAATTATTCCTGTTTAGCTGAAGTCGCCCAACAGCCGCATCATAGGCCTCCTCATATTTTTTGGCCAAATCCACCTCACCATTTTGGTAAAGGGCTCTTTGCAGTTCTCCTAGAATAACCAGATTTACCTGAATCTCATAACCTAGGCTCCCATCACCTTTATCTACCAAATAGTTAACCATTTCTACTGAACGGTCACCGAGAACTTTGGACATCTCAATGGCTTTTTCATTCTCACCAGCAGCAAATAATAGTGATAACGTCCTTGAGCTGGAGTAGTCGTAAGGAACGGCTATATCTGGCATTTTTTCAAGGCTGAAAAGCAATGCTTTTCGTGCCTTTTCTTTTTCGCCTTTGTTCAGTAAGGCCTCAGCAAGTGTGTTGAAACTGCTTCTTTGATTTAAAACAAAGTTTCTGTAATCCTCATTGTAATATACGTTAGGGTTGTCCAGCTCACGATAATGGAAATTTTCCATGAGGTTTTTATACATCACTTCAGTATCCACATAATCAGATTTGGGATTTGGGTTCTTTATAGGCAATATCCTAAATGCATTGCCTTCTTGAATAGCCCATTGACTTAAGTCAAAATTGACCTGCTGCATTGAAGTATTGTTAAGATAAATTGGTCGCTCCCAATTGGCAGTGGCAATATTGTCAAGTATGGCCAAGTCTTTCTTTTCCAGGGCATTCTTGCCTTTTTTAAGGCTAAACACCATATTATCTACCAACAGACTGTCCATTCCTTCTGGGACAATGCCCAATTTTCTCACTTTTTCCTTATCAATTTTGATTGAAAAAGTTCGACTTGGCACTATATTGGCCGATGGGTAAAGCTTCAATCTTTTATCATTATTCTTGAGTAGTTGGAGGTATTGATTGACATCTATCACTTTCACTTTAAGGTCTTCATAAGGCAGATAATCATTTAGTCCACCTTGTTTGTAATTAGCCTTAGTCAATGTGAAAGGGAAAGGCTCAGATTCGTAGACCTGACGCATCATTTGACCAATATACCAGTCAGTATTGTAATAGCTCAATACCACCACACGTACATCTGTTCTGAAACCCTCAACTTCCTGAACATACCATAAAGGGAAAGTGTCATTATCTCCACCTGTATATAATATAGCATTTGGAGCGACAGATGAAAGGAAGTTCTTGGCAGTGTCAACAGAGAAATACCTATGGCTTCTGTTGTGATCATCCCAACCTTGCTGCGCCATAATAACAGGTGCTGATAAACATAGGGCCGTTCCTAGAATAGCCCCGAGTTTCTTAGAGCTTACCCTACCTATTGCTTCACCAAGGGCCAGTACCGCAAAACCTATCCAAATTGCAAAAGCATAGTAGGATCCTACATATATATAATCCCGCTCCCTGGGTTCTGTAGGGGGTGAATTGAGGTATAGGATTAAAGCCAGTCCAGTTAGAAAGAACAACATAGTCACTTCTGCAAATTGACGCTTACTTTTGGAGTACTGAAAAAACATTCCGATGATACCTAAAATCAAAGGGATCATAAAAAAGTTATTTCTCCCAGCATTATTTGCAAGTTGGGCGGGCACTTTTTGCAAACCTTCAATAGGGCTAAGCCAATTCGCATTCTGGGCGTCACTTTCACGCCCGGCAAAATTCCACATAAAATAACGCATATACATCCAGCCCATTTGGTGCTTGAACATAAAGGTCATGTTGTCTATAAATGTGGGTTTTTGCCCTTTTTTCAGGCCAGTTACCTCCATGTATTTTTGCACATGCTGCGGGGAGTTACTATACATCCTTGGAAGAAAGGTCGTATGGGCAGGATCATACTCATAACTGAGTTTACGCTCTTCTATTTCATATTTGTCCTTACCTTTTACATAGACCGGGTCGCCTTCTTTAGTACCGATAACCTGAGCGGTATAGTATTGACCTTTAAGTAAAGGACGGCTTCCATACTGCTCACGTTTCAAGTATTTTACAAATGACATCACATCAGACGGGTCATTTTCATTGATGGGAGTATTGTAGTTGGACCGAATGACCACAAGGGCATAAGAAGAGTAACCTATTAGGATAAATGCCAATCCGAGTAAAGAAGTATTGAGGATTGGTTTTTGTTTTTTGTTTGAATAAATAATGCCCCAAATTAACGCCCCAATAATAGCGGTGCCAATGAATAACGCTCCTGAACCAAAGGGAAGGCCGAGGGTATTTACAAAAAATATTTCAAAGCTACCTGCTAATGATGGCAGGCCAGGTATTATAATATTGTTGATCAAAATCAATATGAAAGCACTTACCCCCATGGTGGCAATTATTCCCCAAGCGGTAGGTTCTTTATATTTTTTGAAATAATAAATAAGCCCCAATGCCGGGATGGTAACAAGATTAAGCAGGTGAACCCCAATAGAAAGACCCATCATATAGGCAATCAATATAAGCCAACGGTTAGCACGGCTTTCATCCTCCACCAAATCCCATTTCAAAATAGCCCAAATAACGAAGGCAGTGAAGAAGGATGACAACGCATAAACTTCGGCTTCAACAGCAGAAAACCAAAACGAGTCAGAAAATGTATAAGACAAGGCACCAACGGCAGAAGCACCGATGATCAAGATGGATTGAGGTACTGTGATATCCTCTACAGATCTTAGCCCCAACAGCTTTCTTGAGAACATGGAAATAGTCCAGAATAAAAACAAAATGGTGAATCCACTGGCTAATACACTGATCATATTGATCCAATGTGCTACCTCTGTAACGTCACCTAAGGCCAAAAAGGAAAATAAACGACCTAGAAGCAGAAATAAAGGGGCACCTGGAGGATGCGGAACCATTAATTTGTATGAAGCGGCTATGAATTCACCACAATCCCAGAAACTGGCGGTTTGTTCTGCAGTAATCAAATACACTAAAGTGGCGATACCAAAGACTGACCAGCCCCCTATGTTGTTTATTCTATTAAATTTCATCGGAATGCTTCTATTAAATTTTGAATGGCGAAATTAACGAACAATGTACAATTAACCATATTTCTTTAGGGATCGTGTCAACAGTGTTCGTGTAATACAAACAAATGAGTCGAAATTTAGGAGTCCTTCCACCCTCTGAGCCCCTCCAGCATAGGAAAAGCTACAAGGAAGTTAGTGTGGTTGAATGTTTGTTTATTGCTTATTGGCAGAATTTTCATCGAAAGCTGTCCCCCTCTTTGAGAGGGATGGTGGAGTTTGAGATGAGAATAGAAGGTTCGGGAATCTATACTTGTTGGAGCTTTTTGCACTTTTTTACCAAAAGTGAATTTGTAGGTATTTTCCACCCCCTACCCCCGCCAGCGGGGGAAATCCATACGAATAAAAGCATCAGCATTATAAATAGTTGCCACAAAGCTAAAAGGCAAGCTGTCCCGTTCTCTGAGAGGGTTGGAAGAGCTTTACTTATAGATCAAAACATAAAACCCCAACCAAAGAAAGAAGAACAGCACGTAGGAAGAGAATACTATTGCATAAGCAATACTTTTCTTTTTACCGGCAACGGTATGGATACCATATACCAAAATGAACCAATAAATGATTTCGAAAATATTGAGTGCCTTCAATGGATAAAAAGCAGCAGCCGGTAAGCTGTAAGTATCGAACAGTGTAATCAGTGACAATGGATAAAAAGCCCTGATGTCATAAATATTGGGGTCTGTAAAGACGAAAAGAAACCAGCAGATTTTTAAAAACTCTGGAATTAGGAAAAGAGTCTCGGAGATCATCACGATTTTCCAAGTGTCATTAAATGTGATTTTATAGCCATACATGAAACAACCTATCCAAATAATGAAACTTATTATAGTGAATTTTACCAGATAGACTACCGGTATCGTAAAATACTGCAGGGCATTGACTGCATGAAATGCTCCCATTTCCCCACGCCCCTCTAGTATTTCAAAGGCAACGGTTGCATTTTCTACAAAGGTCTTTTTTACAACAAGCAGCGTTAACGTGGTCAGGCATAACATCAAAAAATACTTCCAGGTACTTACATCATATATGCCTTTGGACTCCAATTGATCATTCATGATGGAAAATTAGTCAATAGATTGATAAGTTTCAGCTCCATTTACGTTACTATATTGCCGATCAATAATTGTGGCTTTGTATTTGGTCTCAAGCACGTAAATTATTGATAGCTTTATGCAAAATTTAAATCTCTTGAAATACGTCATTTCCATCCTGTTTATTATTTGTGCCATACCCAGTTATGCGGTTAAGCCAGATAGCGTAAATAAAAGCGAGCAGATTATCCTGGTGGCCGATATGCAGATCCAGATAGACATTAATCAGGCAATGAATGATATGTACAATTTCAAGTTTGAAAAGGCAGAAAGACAATTTCGGTATTTCAAACAGAAGTATAAGTGGCATCCTCTGCCCTATTTTTTGTTGGGGCTGAGTGAATGGTGGAAAATCATGCCCAATGTGGCCGACAAATCACATGACGACAGGTTTTTGGCCTATATGGACTCTGTAATTATGATATCCGAACACCTTCATGAAACACCTAACCGGGAGATTGAAGCCGCTTTTTTTATGGCAGCTGCTTATGGGTTCATTGGCAGGTTATATTCAACAGAAGAGCGCAAAAAATGGACGAAATCTGCCATAGCTGGGAAAAATGCACTAAAATATATGAAGGAATGCAGTGGGATGCATGACCTAAGCCCAGAGCTGCTTTTTGGAGATGCACTGTATAATTATTTTTCGGTTTGGGTGCCTGAGAATTATCCATTACTCAAACCACTTTTAGCGTTTTTCCCTAAAGGGGATAAGGAGTTGGGAATGAAACAACTCAAAGAAGTGTCATACAATGCCTTTTATACCCGTACGGAAGCGATGGTTTTCTTGATGCGGATATTGGCAAGTTATGAAAACGATAAACCAAGGGCATTGCAGATCAGCGAGTATTTGCATACCACCTATCCTGACAATCCGTATTTTCATCGCTACTATGCCCGGATGCTGTATATAATGGGTAAGTACCGTGACGCTAAGCCAGTTTGTGAAGATTTAATGGCTAAAATAGACAGTGGTGCTTTGGGTTATGAAGCCACAAGCGGAAGATATGCGGCTTTTTTTCTTGGACAGATTTACGAATCTTCACGAGATAATGAAAAAGCCATTTATTTTTATAAACGGGCGGTTGAGTTTTCAGAGTCAATAGGGGCAACTGACACCGGCTATTATCATTATTCACTACTTTCTATTGGCGATATTTATAAAGAGGAGGGAAATGAAAAGGAAGCTAAAACTTATTATAAGAAGCTAAAAAAAGAAGCCAAGAGAGGGGATAAAGCACACCAATTAGCCAGGGAGCATTTGAAGGATTTGTGATGAACTAGTTAATTAATAGTACATATATTTGTAATGATGAATAATACTATAAGTCCGAAATTGAATAAGAGGCTGTTTTGGGATGTTGATTTTGAAGCTATTGATTTCCATGAAAAAATGAGCTTCGTAATTGAAAGAGTATTTAATAGGGGGGATGTGGAAGATATAAGGCATTGCAGACGCTTTTATGGAGATGAAAAAATTGAACAGGTCTTAACTAATGCAAAATATATTGTGCCTCATAGAATTCATTTGATCAGTGCAATACTAGATCAGCCACTAACAGCCTTTAAATGTTACACTACACTACAATCGAGGCCAACACCTTATCTATATTAAAAAGGCTTCTCAAACTGCCTCAACTTAATTCTTTTAACTTGGCTGGTGGTACAGCTTTGGCATTAAGATATGGACATCGTATCTCTGTTGATATTGACTTATTTGGGAATAACTTTGATAAGGATGAACTGATTAAAGCCTTGCAAAATGAATTTGGAGAAGAATTTGTCTATGAGCATGCTCAAAACACTTGGGCTTTATTTTGCTATATTCAAAACATTAAGGTGGATTTGATACAATATCCTCATCCTATAATCACTCCAATTGAAGAAATAGATGGAATAAGAATGCTAAGTGCTGTTGATATAGCGGCTATGAAAATTGCTGCTATACTTGGAAGGGCAAGTAAAAAGGACTTTTGGGACATTCATGAATTGTTAGAACATTATTCATTAGATGAAATGATAAGGGCGTATAAAACTAAATTTCCGAATCAAATGCTATTAATTTCAATACCGCAAGCTTTGTGTTACTTTGATGAAGCGGATCAAAGTGAAAACCCTATAAGTTTGAAGGAGCAATCATGGGAACTTGTACAGACAAGCATTAAAGAAAAAGTGAGGGATTTTCTTAGTTAAGAACACATGTACCATTGAGAACAGCTCAATTTACATTTATGGAAACCTACACCCATTTGTTAATTGCCCGTTGTTAATTGTAAATTGCAACCTTGGAACTTCGTGACTTTATAGTGACCCCTTTAGTACTCCTTGTAGTCTATATACTAGCCTACCGGCTAAGACCAAGGTTCACGGACGTTAATACAAGGAGATTTTTTATTCCTGCGCTTACGGTTAGAATAATAGGGGCATTAGCAGTTGGGTTTATCTACCAATTTTATTATGGAGGAGGAGATACTTTTGGCTATCACACACATGGAAGTGCTATAATTTGGGATGCGTTTGTAGATTCCCCTATTAGCGGTTTACGACTCCTTTTTGCAAACGAAAACTTAATGCCAGATTTATTTGATTATACCAGCAAAATTTGGTTTTATGGGGATTTGCCTTCCTATTTTGTCATAAGAATAGCTGCTGTATTTGATTTGCTTACTTTCAGGGTCTATTCTGCTACCGCTGTACTTTTTGCATGTATGAGTTTTACAGGTATTTGGGCATTATATAATTTTTTCTGTCAAAATTTTCCAGGATTATACAAGATGCTGGCCATAGCGGTTTTATTTGTTCCATCAGTATTCTTTTGGGGTTCAGGAATATTCAAGGATACCATTACATTGACCGCCCTTGGTTGGGCCACCTATTCCTTTGATCAGTTTTTCTTTCAAAAAAGGAAAATTGCTGGTAATGCCATTATATTATTACTCACTTTTTTTATTATTTTTTCAATTAAGAAGTATATTCTACTTTGTTTTATCCCGGCCTTGATTATTTGGATTTACACATCTAATTTGGCATCCATTCGTTCATTTGTGATAAAAATAATGGTAGCCCCTTTTATTTTCGCAGTTAGTGGCGCGTTAGCCTATTGGGCAATAGTAAAGGTAGGGGAAGATGACAAGCGATATGCTATTGAAAATATTGCTCAGACCGCCCAAATCACTGCCTATGACATTGCCTATTGGACTGGTAGAAGTGCAGGGTCTACTTATACCCTGGGAGAATTGGACGGTACTTATACCAGTATGTTCAGACTATTGCCAAATGCTATAATAGTATCCTTATTCCGCCCTTATTTTTGGGAAGTGAGTAACCCCTTTATGTTACTGACTGCCATAGAGTCATTTATGGTGTTAGCTCTTACTTTTTTGGTAATTTATGAGACAAAAATTATAAGGATCTTCAGTAAAGATACTAGTCCAATAGTCTATTTCTGTTTAACGTTTTCTTTGGTCTTTGCCTTTGCAGTGGGGGTTTCTACTTTTAATTTCGGCACATTAATGCGATACAAAATTCCTTTATTACCCTATTACATATCAGCGTTATTGATATTATATAACTATTCAAAAAGAGAAAGAAAATTAACCTTATTGGATAATACGGAATAATCTTTAGTAACCTTTGTTCGACCACAATTACCAAATTTTCTCCTCAATTGAGGATCAGTTATTAATTGTACCAAATGATCATACCACTCCTTCTGATTGTTACAGAGAAATCCATTAATCCCGTGAGAAACAATATTAGTATTTATACCTACTGGGGAGGCTAAAACTGGTTTTTCTAAGGCCATATATTGCAATAACTTAAACCCACATTTCCCTTTGCTCCAAGGATCGTCTGTTAACGGCATTAGCCCAATATCTATTTTCATCAGATCGGCTATTTCTGAGGGTTTACTCCAAGTCTGGAACCTGAAGGATTTCAACTTGAACTCGGGATTTTTATTAGCAATCACCAAAAATTCAAAATCATATCTTTCTTCCAATTGCTGAATGATAGGAATAATCGGATTTAGATACTGCAAAGTCGAATGTGTACCAGTCCACCCAATTACTATCTTCTCACCTTCCAGCCGGACTTCTGCCTTGCTAGCAGGCAGGTGTTCTTGTCGGACTTGTTCTGGCATCCCCTTATTGAGGGATAAAGGATTGTGCAACTCTTCAGTGTCAATAGTGGTCGGATTGATCACTACGTTATCATTGTACTGGTTAGCAAAATCAGCTAAATACTGATTTCCTACACTCACCTTATAGCTCCATTTGCAAATACTTGCGACTTTAGATTTCCATTTAAGAGTTGATTTTAATGACCCCATTTCATCGGGATCTTCCAGCCATATGGCATCATCAAAATCATATATGATTTTCTTGTGAAAAAGCTTCGCTAATATCCATTCAAGCACTGGTGGACCGATAGGTGAAGCTTCTCTGAAAACAAAAATATAACTATAATTGAGGGCTCTTATTGTAGTTGCTAAGCGCAGAATATATCCCCGAACTACCCCAAATGTTTTTAGCAATATATTTCCTTTAGAATATAAAATCTCATTCGTTCTCTTGTTTAAAAAGCTATCCGTGTAGTAAATTATTTGCTTGCTTTTAAGAATATCAAGGTATTGTTCGAACCTGAATCGCTGTCCAGGTGCTGAATTCAATGGATAAGGAACAATAAATAATATACGCTTATTTTTTTTGGCCAATGGCATGCCAGTAAGGTTTGTTTTTAGAGAAGACAATATTCGTTAAACCTGCATTTATCATCATTAATTCTATTCTGTCTTTTGTAAATCGTTGTTCGAGAGGTGTTCCAAACCGATCTAAAGAATCATTTCTAACAATGTTCCAACTCGTTTTTTTGTAGTATGATAATGGAATTTTTTCCGACAACTTTTCTAGACCTACGATGGCAAATAATTTGGATAAATTAATTAAGGGAGCATATATCACAATTGCGAGAAAATCACAGGTTATTTTTTTTGCTTTTGCTGGAAGTGTGGATACCATTAATCGGATTAAATGGGATAGTTTGAAGATAAATTTAAAAAAAGAACCTCTATTGTCCAGAGCATAATATAAGTACACCAAGAAATAGCCTCCTTTTTTAACCATTTTTGCACTAGCATGTAAGGCCTTCTCTGTATCAGGTATATGATGTAACACTCCCAAACTATAAACTAAATCAAAACTTTCCGTTTTAAAAGGGATCCTGTCTATATCCGCAATTGAAACCCTTATATTTTTATTTTTTTTTAAAAATTCTGAAGCAATAAATGCCGCTTTACTTGGATCAATTGCTTCTACAAAGCCGAGTTTAGAAGCAACGTATTTAGCCCATCTTCCAGAACCACAGCCTATATCAAGAGCAATCGATTCTCTACTTAATGAATCCCATGGTACTATATCAAAGTAATCTTCTCCTATATTCCTAATTTCTTCGTCACTAAAAATGTTAAATTTCTCCCATTCTTCCCCAAATGAATTTACCGTATTCAGATCAATATTGTCATTAGTCTCATCCATAAAAGAGTTAATAATACCATGATCAGTATTGAATACTTGGGTAGGTGTATTGACATAATCAAGCATTTCGTCTTTTTGATTTATTGAAAATAAATGGTTGCAATTTAGGTATACTATTGCTTTCAGGCATTGTATTAAACACATAAAAAAAATTTGTATTTTGAATAATACATTTGAATAGGAAAAGTGTTAAGGTATCTTTGAAAATTATTTTGTTTTAAAATTATGCTAAATAAATTATATAGAGAGTTTAAATATTGGTTAAGATGGATTACTATAAAGTTTCTTAGGCTTATTGATCCTTCAGATTATAACAGGTGGAGTAAGTCACATTCATTAAGCCCGGATTGGGACGATCGAACCATATTGATTTCTAGTTACATAAAACCAGACTCCTCAGTTTTTGAATTTGGGGCAGGAAGGATGATATTAAAAGAAAATTTACCTACAGGGTGTAAGTATACACCTTCTGATATAGTTGATAGGGGTAATGGGACAATTATCTGTGACCTCAATGAAGGGTTACCCTTCATTGAAAAGCATAACTATATAGTATTTAGTGGAGTACTTGAATATGTTAAAGACATTAGTTCACTTATTCACCAGTTAAAGGATTGTGCGGATATAATTATTTGCTCATACGCAACACAATCTTTAAATTCTACGAACCGGACAATATTCGGATGGATAAACAATCATACTAATCAAGAGTTTATCTCAATATTCAATAATAATGATTTTGAATTAGCTGAATGTAGTGCATGGAATTCCCAGACTATTTATGTGTTTCAAAAAAGGGGTGATAAAATATCAATAGATTGATCTTTAGGGAAAAATATGCAAGATATAGTTCAAGTTCGTTTATAAAAAACCTACTTTATAGTGTTAGTGGCAATTCTCTAGTTTTGGGAATAGGCTTTATAATTACCCCTATTGTTGCTAAAATTTACGGGCCATCTGTCTATGGTGACTTCGCCTTGTTTACTGCAATCTGTGGTTTTATTATCCCTTACTCAGCGTTACAGTTACCAGCTGGATATGTAGCCGCAAAAAATAGAGCCGAGTTTTTTGTCCTAATTAGGATTTCATTTTATTCTCTGTTCTTAATTACTACAATAACCTTTATTGTAGTAATTATTTATCAATTTATCTTTGCAACGGATGTCAAATATTACTTCTTCATGATCCCTGCTTATGTTTTTTTAGGGGGAATGTTTGGAATTTTTCGCGGATGGAACATAAAAATTCAAGAATTTAAATCATCTGCTAAGGCTAAAATATATGCGACAGCTTTTGGCAAATCTACTACACTATTCTACGGTATTGCCTATCCATTTTCAGCCACAGGGCTCGTACTAGGAAGTTTAGTGACCTTTCTTATTGAATCAGCTGGAATTATTACAAAGAGAGTCATTATTGAAGGTAAATTATTGATTAGGAATAAATATGGTAAAACGATATACCTAGAAGTTTTAAAAAAATATAAACAGTACCCCACATTTGTCGCATTTAGTTCAATTGTTAATGCGGTGAGTACCCAGCTCCCTATATATTTTTTAGCAGCCTATTATTCTTCAGATAAAGTTGGGTTGTTTTCTTTATCATTGAGTCTCATCCAGATTCCAATTAATTTGATAGGCACTTCTATTGCGAGTGTTTTTCTACCGAAAATTGCAGGGGTTCTTAGACAAAAAGAGGAGAGAAATAGAATTGTTAAAAGTTTGTATAATAAACTTTTTTACCCCAGTATGGCTGGGTTAGTTTTACTAGCAGCTGTTTTTTATTTGTTACTTACACCTTTGTTAGGGATCGAATGGGAAAGTGCAAGTACACTAAGTTCTTTTATGGTGGTTTCATTCGCTTTTGGAATAGTTTCATTACCACTTTCTGTAATATTTCGATTGATTGACTTTGAAAAAGCAAATTTTCAAATTTCTTTAGTAGGCATTTTTGTAAAAACAGGAGGTTTAATTGTAGGCATTTTATTAGTGAACTTTCAATTTACAGTATTCTTATATTTGTTAATTGTAATGTTAGAAAACGCATTTAAAGTGCTAGTGTTATTTAGGGAATTACAGCTTTCGAATTTAACCGTAATACGAGATACAGTAATTGCCATAATTGTTTATTTCACCTCTTATTATGTTGTTTTCTTTGTGATTAAATAGATAAAATTGAAGTGATAATACCTAATAATAGAGTAATCAGAAATGTGTGTTTTCAAGCTTGAAAAATGAAAATTTTACTAAAGGGATATTATGGGTTTGGTAATTTTGGAGATGATATATTGCTGATAGTCAGCTATGGTCTCATTAAAGAATTACTACCTAATTCAGAAGTCTTTATTTTTTCCAACTATGGTTTGAACCTATCTAATCATGTAAATGAGGATTATTACAATAATTATATTTTTAAATTAATTGGAGAAAATGCAAAAATTATTGATTGGACTTTTCAAGGACATTTTGACATTGTTTTAAATGGTGGAGGAGGTGTTTTCTTTGATAAGAATAAAGGAAGTATTGGGAGGGAAATTTTGAATAATGCTATCAAGTTTATAGGTTGTCAGAATTCACGTAAGGTAGAAAAAATCTTAAGAAAGCTGTTTTTTAAGACCGAAAATATAAGTTTTAAAAGGAGGATTGGGGTAGGATTAGGTATAGGTGAATTTGCTTTTGGCTCTCCACTTTTTGCTCAAAAAATGGCTGATATGGGCTCGTTTGATTTTTTGTGGGTTCGAGATAATTATAGTTATAGAAAGTTGGACCAATACAAATTTAAAAACAGGGTAATTAAGTCTTCGGATTTGGCATTTTTATCTGATTATTGGAATAAGAAACCGCAAAAAACATTAGACCAAGCAAAAAAATTAAATACTATAGGCATTTTTTTAATGGATAATGAATTTTCACAATCTTCTCTATTTAATGAAATTCTGAACCTTACTCTAAAATTAGAACAAAATGAATATCAAGTTCATCTTTTTAGTTTAGATGAGAACTATGATATTAATCTTAAAGCTTTTTTTGGGGATCGTTTATTAATTTGGAAACCAAATTGTATAAACCTTGCGGATTATTTATTAAAAATAGCACAGTGCCAGATTGTTATATCTTCAAGGGCTCATGGAGCTATTATCGGTGGAATATTAGGAGCAATTCCTATTTGTTTAGAATCTTCTATTAAACTAAGGGAAGTAGCAGAGATGTTCCCAGAATCTGGCAGAATCTGTTCTATGGATATTTCTGCTGAGGATCTTTCAAAGATAATATTTAGTATAAAGTCTGAATATAAAAATTATACTTCTCGACTGTCAAGAGATTTGGATTTGAATCGAACAGCGATTCTAGAAGGTGTTACGGCTCTTAAAGAAAGTCTTAATGAAAGTTGATCCAATATTTAGCATAATTCTACCAACGTTCAACCGTGAAAACTTTATAAAACGAGCAATTGATTCTGTACTAGCACAAGTGTTTACGGATTTTGAGTTGATAATTATAGATGACGGTAGTACTGATAATACTGATAAAGTTGTTTGTGAATATGATGATCCAAGAGTAAAGTATTTTTACAAGCAAAATGAGGAAAGAAATATTGCTCGAAATTTTGGTATTACAATAGCTAAAGGGCAGTATATTTGTTTTTTAGATTCAGATGACTATTTACTTCCAAATCATTTAGAAGTCGCTAGAATTCTATGTAGAGATGTGAGTTCTTGGGGATATATTGGTAATCTGACTTGGTCCTATGAAGTTGGTAATAATGTAGATGCGATTCGTAAAAATTTGATTAAGGAGAATCCTTTTGCAATAAACGGAGTTATAATCTCACGAGAGTTGCTAACAGATATTAGGTTTATTGAGTCTAGAAACTTACTCGTGAGTGAGGATCACTATTTATGGCTTCTTTTGGCTGCAAGATATCCTATGCAATATTCATCTGCGGTAACATATTTTGTGGATAATCATGTTGATAGAAGCTTAAGAAATATTGATAAAGAAAAGCTTGTTGAGGGTATAAACTTACTAATTGAGAACCTATCTAAGGATTTTTATTTCATGGATTTTTATAAAAATGATGCTCAACTTTATTTCGCATGTAAATTCACATTTTTGGCACTTATTGCGAATCAAAATCATGATTGGCATTTGGCACTAAAATCATTAACAATGGCATTGAAAAAGGATTTCAGAGTTCTACAAACAAAAAGGTTTTGGGCTTCATTAAAAAACTTGACTTTAGGGTGGTTAAAATTTAAATGAGCAAAAGATTAAATATTCTAATAATTATACCTGAACTCGGACAGGGTGGTGCTGAAAGAGCAGTATCAAAATTAAGTTTATTGCTCGAGCCCTACCATGATATTTATTTTTTGCAATTTAATAATAGAGCTAATGTCTATTATCCTATGGCTGGCGAGCTGCTATATCTCAATGTTTTGCCTTCCAACAATCTTTTTTTTAAAGTTGTTAACGTATTTAATAGAATTATTAAGACACGTAAAATAAAGATTAGATATAAAATTGATGTCTCAATTAGTTTTTTAGAAGGAGCGAATTACATTAATGTTTTGTCAAAAAAAAATGAAAAAGTAATCATAAGTGCCCGAGGTTCTATTTCTCAGGATATTGAGATATCAAAATTCTTTGGATGGTGCAGAAAAAAAGTTCTAATACCAACTTTATATAAAAAGGCTGATAAGATAGTTGCACTAAGTGAAGGACTAAAATTCGAATTAATTGAACAATTTGGTCTGTCACAAGATCAAGTTGAGGTCATTTATAATTCTTATGACATTAAATATATTCAAAAAAGATTAAAGGAGTCTATATCGAGCTATCCAAGTAGTATTTTTACAAAATTGACTATTGTAACCTCTGGACGTTTACATCCACAAAAATCCCATGACCAATTAATTAAAGTTTTTTCTGAGATAAAAAGAGTGTCAAGTTTAAACTATAAGCTAGTACTTTTTGGGGATGGTGCACTAAAGCATCGATTAATAGAGTTAGCAGAAAGTTTAGGATTAAAAACATACAATGCATGGTCGTCCGAACAAGATTTGTGTGATGATTCAGATATTTATTTCATGGGTTATGTCAAGGATCCATTTAATTACATTTCCAAATGTGGAGTTTTTGCTTTTCCTTCACTTTATGAAGGTTTGGGAAATTCATTGGTTGAAGCTTTGGCTTGTGAAATTCCAATAGTAGCATCGGACTGTCATAGTGGACCTAGAGAAGTCCTTGCTCCCTCATCATTTCAAAATTTCAATTTAGAAAAGGCAGAGTATGCTAGATATGGTGTTTTAATGCCTCAAATTAAAGATGAAAAAACCATCAAAGAATGGAGAGTTACTTTATGCAATATTATGGAAAATGAAAGCATAATAAATAGATATAGAGAGATTGGAAAGGAAAGGATAATGGACTTTAATAATTCTGAAATTGCCACAAAGTGGTTAGACGTAATTAACCTTATTCAACATACGAGTATAGATTATTAGAATCATTATGAAATTATTCGCAAAATATATAATAAAGAAAATCGGCTACCTTGCAGTGATTCTTGATGTCATCATTTTGCCATTTACGATAGCATCAGCCTTATGGTTTAGATTTATTAAGTTTATTGGTCTAAAGAAATTTATAATTTCTGAGCAGGTGTTCTATTCAATAGGTGTTTTTCCAATAGTAAAACACTATTATGAACCACAATTTGATTTAAGAAAATATAAGCAAAATTATCGACAGCTCCCTGCAATCGATTTTAATGATAAGGGGCAATTAGATGAGATTCAATCTTTTTCTTATCAAGATGAACTTTTGGAAATACCCCTCGAAAAAGTTCCTCATCCTAAATATTACTATAACAATGGCTCTTTTCCTTCTGGTGATGCTGAGTGTTACTACTCATTAATCAGGATGTATAAACCGTCAAAAATAATTGAAATTGGTAGCGGGTACTCCACGCTTATTGCACATGAAGCAATTATGAAGAATAAACAAGAAAGCCCAATGTGTTTAACAGAACTTATATGTGTTGAACCTTATGAAATGCCTTGGCTGAAAGATATGGATGTTGAACTAATAAGAAGTAAGGTAGAGGATCTCGAATTAACATTTTTTGAACGACTTCAAAAAGGAGATATTTTATTTATAGACTCTTCACATATTATAAGACCAGAGGGAGATGTATTGTATGAAATATTACAAATTTTACCTAAACTAAATAGTGGTGTATTAGTTCATTTTCATGATATATTCACACCATTTAATTATCCTGACATCTGGCTGAAGAAGGAGTTTCGCCTTTGGAATGAACAGTATTTATTAGAAGCTTTTTTATCCTATAATAAATCATTTGAAGTTATGCTTTCTTTATCCTATTTGACCCATCATTATAGCGAAAAAGTTCATAGTGCATTTCCTATACTAGGCCAAAACCCCACCAGATTACCTGGATCATTCTGGTTAAAGAAGTTATGAAAAAAAGTATATTGAAAGTACTAGTTATTGATAATTCTCCAACTTACACAGGAGCCGTAAAATCCATACTTTCAGTCACTGATTATTTATCATCCGATGTTGAGTTAATTTTGATACTACCTTCTCAATCACTAGTAAAAGAACTTCGCAATAAGGGATATAATGTATATCGAATACCATTTCTTGAAATAGATAAGAGCTGGCGGTTATTAGTATATTTTCCTATTTTGATTATAAATACTATTCAAACATTACGTATTATTCAAAAAGAAAACATCAAAATTCTCCATGTGAATGACCTTTATAATATGGTAGGTGTGTTAATAAAACTGTTCAGACCGAAGATAAAATTGGTACAGCATATTCGCCTGCTACCTAACTCTTATGTGGGCTTTCTTTTTGGAATTTGGAGTAAGCTTATTTTAAGGTTTGCGGATAGTATAATTTGCGTATCAAAAGCAGTATTTACTACAGTGCCTCATTCATCAAAAAAAACAATTATATACGATGCACTTGTAATTCCGGAACAATTAGGTTTGACAAAGGTTAAACCATTTACATTTCTCTATGTTGGCAATTATGTTAAAGGTAAAGGTCATAATTACGCAATTCAAGCTTTTAGGAGAGCAAAGAAGGAATTAGTTGATTGTAGATTAATTTTTGTTGGAGGTGATATGGGCAGAAAAAAAAATAGAGAGTACAAAGAAAATCTTATCCAAAAAGTAAGAGAATCTTATCTTGTGGATAAAATTGAGTTTAAAGGGTTTTGCGAAGACTTAAATCATTTATACCAGTCTGCTCATGCAACATTAAATTTTTCAGAATCGGAGTCATTTTCAATGGTGTGTTTGGAGAGTCTGTTAAACGGTACACCTGTAATTGCCACAAAATGTGGTGGCCCCGATGAAATAATAGATCATGAGATAGATGGATTTTTAGTAACTAATAGAAATGTAATAGAAATGTCGAAAGCAATGGTGACCATATTCAAAGATGTCGAATTAAGGAATAGAATGAGTAATAATACTTTCCAAGTTGTCAATAAATTCAATATTGAGAAATCAGCTTTAGATTTATTGAACATCTATCAATCTTTATGATAAACCAACTAATATGCACAATTTATTTACTTGTTGTTACGACATCAATATCTGCACAATGTACAGATGCTAATTTTGAAGTTAACGAATCGGTCTGCACCAATCAAAACCTTACTATTAATAATACTTCTTTTCAAGGCGTAAAATATAGCTGGGATTTTTGTGGAGGAGACTTATTTGAAACCCCTGCCGTAGACCCAATCTTATCTAACAACGTTATATTTAGAAATAGAACTTTGAAAATTAAATTTGATGGAAGTAATTGGTATGGATTTACAATAGATAATTTTCTTAACAAAATACTAAAATTAAATTTTGGTGAATCCCTAAGTAATACTCCTGCCATCACAGATTTAGGAAATCCGCAGAATTTATTGAATAGCGCATTGGGTATGGAAATAATTATGGAGCAAGGTGAGTGGTATGCCTTAGTTACTAATTCCGGATCTAATCAGCTAATTAAATACTCTTTTGGGACGTCATTAGATAATACTCCAGTGGCCGAAAGTTTAGGTGATTTTTCGATATTAGATTCACCGAATGGGCTAAAATTTTTTAAAAGAGAATCTGGTAACCTTTTGTTTGTAACAAATGGAGGCACATCAGAAATTTTGGTTTTTACCCTTAATAGTATACTTGATTCAGAAATTAATTTAGTCAATTCTTTTTTGGTGCCAGGTGCTTCAAATATTAGATCATTGGATTTGATCCGTGAATGCGATAAAACTGTTGGAATCGTTTCGTCATTCTCAAACAACAAGATTTTTTTATTGAACTTCGAAAACGGAATTATTGAAGATCCTACTTTAAACCTGATTACATTTGCAGGTACCTTATTTTTTCCTACAAGTGTATTTTTAGCTGTTGATTTAGATAATTATTTCGCAATTATTCAATCTTCAGTTGGTCCTCTATACAGATTGAACTTTGGTAAGAGTATTTCTGATAATAGTGGGTCAGGGGGCAGCTTGGGTAATTTAATTTCTAGTAGTGATAATTCTGGAGCGGATTGGATTCATGTTGAGAGTCAGTGGTTAGGTTTTGTTATTGACTTTAATCAAAAGAGATTAGTGGAATATAATTTTCCAAATACTTGCCCTGCATCACAACCGATTTCTGACGAAAGCGAACCTTCATTATCATACTCTCAAACAGGTGATTATTATATCACATTAAAGTCAACGGATGCATTGGGAAATACTAGTTATCATGTTGATACTGTCACCGTCACCTCAGACATAGCACCCCCTATTACCTTCACCACCCAAAATGTCTGCCAATCAGCACCAATCCAATTCACCTCTGAATCCTCTTCAGGGGGACTTACTTATGCTTGGAACTTTGGCGATACCAACACATCCACTGATCCCAACCCATCACACACTTATGCCACTGCTGGTGATTATGAAGTTACGCTGGAGGTTCAGGATGGGACGTGCTCCAATTTTGTAAAACAAAACATTACTGTATATGAAGAACCCGTACCGGATTTCAATATCCCTGGAGGTAATATTTGTACCAATCAGCCTTATAGTTTTATAAACACTACCCCCGATAATTTTGATGAACTCTTGAGTTATGAATGGCAATTGGACGGTATGAGTATTGCCACCACTCGCGATCTGGACTTTGAATTTACCTCAGGTGGTACCAAAGAGTTGAAACTCATTACTTCCATTCCTGGCTGTAGCGTTGAAATAGCTAAAAGCTTACTCAACATTAAAGAAGGAACATTGCCCCAATTCTCCTTTGATGACAACTGCATGGGACAAACCGTTCAGTTTACCAATAATTCTGTAGGTACCTTTACGGACATTGATTGGGACTTTGGCAATGGATTTACCTCCACCCTTGAGAACCCTGCCCTTGAATTTGTCAGCGATGGTACTTATGATGTTACGCTCACACTTACCAATGCCGATGGCTGTGTTACCAATGCTACTACCCCAATTACTATTCACCCCTTGCCGAGTGTTGGCTTTAGCAACGAACTTGCATGCGAAAACCTGGGAACACAATTTACCGATCTTTCGAGTGTAACCCTAGATAACCTTGCGGCTTGGGAATGGCAGTTTAATGATGGAACGCCTATTTCAAATGAACAAAATCCGCAACATGAATTTGGGAATTTCGGAGATTTCAACGTAAAGCTAGTGACCACCTCTACTTTTGGCTGTAAAGATTCCACTGAACAAGTAGTTAATGTGCTAGAAGCACCAGTTGCAGACTTCTCGTTAGATAAGGTTTGCATTGACGTCCCACTTCAATTTACTGACGAGTCAACTCCTGTTAATGGAGAGAGTATAACGAATTGGTCATGGAGCCTTGGGGGCACTTTTAGCAGTGAACAAAATCCAACATTGGTACTTTCCAATGCCCTTGATTATGACATTAGCCTCACTGTAACTTCTCAAAATCTTTGTATCTCCACTAATTCCAAAACCATCACCATTCCACCTCAACCTACAGTATTATTTGATATTGAAAATGATTGTGCCAATGAAGTTGCTACCTTTTTGGATGTAACAGATATAACGGGAGATAATATAACACAGAGGGAATGGTTGTTGGATAATGAGTCTTTAGGTAATGGAACAACTCTCGATCACCAGTTTTCTGGAGCGAATGATTATAATGTTACTTTGGAGATCGAGACCGAAAATGGATGTAGCTATAGTTCAGTACAAACAATAACGATAAACCCAGTGCCTGTAGCCGCGTTTAGCACCTCATTTACATTTGGCGCACCTCCTTTTATCATTGATTTTACAAATAACTCACAGGGTGCTACGGCTTACAACTGGACTTTTGAGGAAAATGAATTTTCAACGGATCCCAATCCGACCCATACATTTAATGACCAAGGCAGCTTTGATGTTCAACTTGTAGCAGTTAATGAATTTAATTGTACCGACTCAACGGTACATAGAATCGAAGTACTCGATCCCTTATTGGATATCCAGCTTCTGAATTTTTCTATTGTTCCTTTGCCAGAATCTGATATGTTATCAATAACCGTCAGGAACAATGGCACTATACGGTTAGATAGCCTAGATGTTGTGATCAATTTAGGAGGGAAACTAGACGTTCATGAAGTAATCCAATCCGGTTTAAATCCCGAAGAAACAATTACAGCACAACTGGAATTAAAAGTTAATAACCGTAAACTGGATTACATATGTATCAGTGTAAGTTCATTCTTGACCAATACTGAAGAAGTTAACAAAGAGGATAACAATAAATGCGTCACGTTTAATAACAACCCACTCATATTTGCACCTCCATATCCCAATCCCACCAAAGATAGAATCAATTTAGAGGTAATATCTACATCAAATACCGAAATATCCGTTCAAATTATCAGCTCTAAAGGGACGCAGTCGGCTACATGGAAAGCACCCATCAATGAAGGGTCTAATCAACTTTCATTAGACTTAAGCAATCTACAAGGTGGGCTATATTATTTGAAGCTATCCATTGACGGCCAACTAAAAACTTATCGATTTGTGGTTAATAATTAAGCTCCACTTATAACAATCTATTACTATAAGAAGAAAAGATGTTAGTCATTAATAATTATCTTTACGCCAAATAAAATTTGGTTCATTGATGAAAAATAAAATAAAATTAGACAAGACCGATCGTAAAATACTCGAAATACTTCAATCCAACGCGAAGATTACTAATGCCAATCTGGCCACTAAGATTGGGCTATCACCAGCACCGACATTGGAAAGGGTAAAAAAACTTGAGCTTTCTGGTGTAATAAATAGTTACCATGCTAAACTAGATATTGAAACAGTGGGTTTGGGTGTTAGTACTTTTGTAATGGTGGCTTTAAAAGGCCATAATAAATCCAACATTGAAAAATTTATCGCCAATATTGCTGATATTGAAGAGATCATTGAATGTCATCATGTGACAGGTACTGGAGATTTTATACTTAAGGTCGTAGCAAGTGATATTGCCGCTTATCAGAAGCTAATGCTAGAGAAAGTGAGTAATATTGATGTAATAAACAATATGCAATCCATGGTGATTTTGTCTACTTTTAAAGACAGTAAAATAATGCCAATACCCTAGCCTATGGCCGAGAAGAGCTTAATACTTACCCATCAGCAGATCAATCAAAAGATTAAAAGGATCGCCTTCGAGATTTATGAGAACAATTTTCTTGAAAAGGAAATTATTCTTGCCGGTATTCATCAACAAGGATATAGCTTCGCTAATTTGTTAAAAGATGAACTCGGTAAAATTGCCCCATTTACAATAAAACTTGTGGGCATTACATTGGATAAACAGGCACCTACGCAAAGTAGTATTACTTTAGACTGTGATGAAGGGCAACTAAAAAACAAGGCGATAATTTTAATTGATGATGTTTCAAATACTGGCAAAACTATGGCCTATAGCTTAAAGCCATTTCTCAATCTAAAAATCAAGAAAATAGAGACTGCTGTTTTAGTGAACCGCAGCCATCCAAATTTCCCTATTTCAATTCAATATAGTGGTTATGAATTGGCTACTACCATTAAAGATCACGTTGAGGTGCAACTATTGGGAAAAAAGAAGGCCGTGTACCTTCTATAGTGAAATTAAGTTGTAATACTTCTGGCTTAGGATTATATTTCACCTGTTTTTCAATTGTAGAATGCCACAATCAGCAAAAAATTTAGATTTGGAAGAAGAAGACCTTAATATGGCCGATCAGGTCGCCATTCTCAAAGAGGAGGTAGCTCTGTTGCAAAACAAGCTAGATATCTACGAGACAGCTGCAAGTGGTGCCAATGATGGGCTTTGGGACTGGGATTTCGATTCGAATGAACCCTTTGTCTCTAAACCTTGGAAAACCATGCTTGGTATTCATGAGGATGAAGTGATAAAGATGAAGGGATTGTGGGAATCATTACTGCACCCAGATGATTACAAAGAGGCAACTGATAATTTCAAGAATTTTGTAAAAGGCCGCGAAGATACCCTTCAACAGGAATTTAGGCTTCGACATGTTGATGGCTCCTATCGCTGGATCCTGTCTAAAGCAAAGTGTATAAGAGATGAAAATGGTAGGGTAACAAGGATATCAGGCTCACATACCGATATAACCGAACGCAGGAAATCAACACAAGACCTTAAAATAAGCGAGGAAAAGTACAAATCCCTTTTCGAGAATTCTTTAGTTGGGATGTTTCATACCGATTATAAAACAGGTAAGATTCTAGAGAGTAATTCTAAATTGTGGGAGATACTTGGTGTGGACAAAGGTAAGGAGGTTTCCACTTTCGATTTTTACAAACATCCAAAGGATAGGGAATTTGTACTAAAAAAAGTAAAAGAATCCGGTAAGGCTGAAAACATAGAACTGGAAATTATTAGGAGTGATGGGCAACCTATTTGGGTTGCCTTCAATATCGTGCATTATGAGGAGGAAGGTATATTAGAAACCGTTATTGTCGATATTACTGAACGGAAAAAGAATATATTGGAATTGGAGCGGGTTAATTTTGAATTGGACAGCTTTGTCTACCATGCTTCTCATGATTTGCGCTCACCGTTGCGTTCTGTACTAGGCCTAATAGATTTATATAGACTTGAGGACTCTCCCAAGATTAGGGACCAATGTATTGATCGTATCGAAAGTAGTGTAAAACGCCTTGATGACCTGGTTATGGATCTGCTCAGTATTTCCAGGAATGATAGGGTTGACGACCAATACACAGATTTAAATTTATTGGTGGAAATTAATAATAGCATTTCGAGTTATTATAATGCCTCCGACACTAAAGATTTGCAGATTATTTCGAAAATACATCAAAAAGTACCTTTTAGATCGGATGCTACACGGTTAAGGATCATCCTGAACAACGTAATTTCAAATGCTATAAAATACAGGAGTTTTGATAGAGACAGCTCTTTTATAAAAATAGAAGCTATAGTAGATGAAAAGGAGTGTAAACTGACCATAGAGGACAATGGGGAGGGTATAGAAGAGTCTAAACTTCCACATATATTTGACATGTTTTACAGAGCTACAATAAAAAGTGTGGGCTCCGGGCTGGGGCTGTATATTGTTAAAAAAGTGATTGATAAGTTAAACGCAAGCATAGAGGTGGATAGTGTTGAATTAGAAGGAACAACCTTCAAAATCACTATACCCAATGCAACAAACAAAGATAAATAACGCCATGTCAGTACATAGAAAAGATATAAAGAAGGTTACTACGCACCAATTGCAGGAAATGAAAAACCGTGGTGAAAAGATATCCATGCTTACGGCTTATGACTTTTCAATGGCAAAAATACTTGATGCTGCCGGTATCGATGTGTTATTGGTAGGCGACTCAGCTTCCAATGTTATGGCTGGTAATGAAACCACCCTGCCCATAACTTTGGATCAGATGATCTATCATGCAAGTTCGGTGGTCAAGGCGGTGGAAAGGGCATTCGTAATAGTCGATCTCCCTTTTGGCTCCTATCAAGGGAATTCGTCTGAAGCATTGCGTTCTACAATACGAATAATGAAGGAATCGGGTGCCCACGCAGTGAAGATGGAAGGGGGCAGTGAGATAAAAGAATCAGTGATAAGGATTTTAAGTGCTGGCGTACCCGTAATGGGTCATTTGGGTTTGACCCCACAATCGATATTTAAATTCGGCACCTATACTGTCAGGGCAAAAGAGGAGGAGGAAGCTGAAAAACTGATCTCAGATGCCAAACTATTGGAAGAGTGCGGCTGTTTTTCTATTGTTTTGGAAAAAATACCAGCGCATTTGGCAAAGAAAGTGGCCGAAACGGTCTCCATTCCGATTATAGGGATTGGTGCAGGGCCTGATGTAGATGGTCAGGTGCTTGTGATGCAAGATATGCTAGGCATTAATAAAGAATTTAAGCCAAGATTTTTACGTAGATATGCTGATCTATATACAGTTATCTCCGATGCGGTTAGCCATTATATTGAAGATGTGAAAGCAAAGGATTTTCCTAACGAGGAGGAGAAGTACTAGGAGTAGTAAGTAGTAAGACACAAGTAGTAAGTCATAAGATATAGGCAGTAAGATACTATCTGCAAATTGGAAGGTAAGTGGGTCTAAGATTACTAACTACTAACTACTAATTTAGTCATCCTTGCATCAAGATAAAAGGCACCCCTCTTTGGGATTTGTTATCTCAAAGTCCTATTCATAGGATTTGCAATCCGGTATTAAGTATGGTCGAATTATAAATCCTACTATAATCATTCGACATTACAAATGTCGAATAGGTTGATAGTTATCGAAGTTTTTAATCGCTTTTAAAGCGCGAAAAATGACAGACCCATTTTGCTGACTTTAATATATGAATGCTGTTTGAGCGATTAAATATTTGGTATTTTGTAAGGCTCAGGCATTCTTTTAAACTAATATAGATTCACCAATATCTAGAAGAATTAGTTCTTTCCCATTTTTCTTAAAGAATTCTACGGCTTTCTGCTTGTCAATTTTTATTGGTGGGAATGTATCGTAATGGTAACCCATTATTTTGTTGCAATCAATAAATTCACTTGCAATTAGTGCATCTTCATATCCCATAGTAAAATTGTCGCCAATAGGTAAAACTGCAATATCTAATTGCGGACAGGTTTTAGGAATAAGCTCCATATCTTTTGTCAAAGCTGTATCGCCTGCAATATAAATTGATTTTGACTCATCGTAAATTACAAACCCCCCAGGGTTGCCTCCATATGATCCGTCAGGTAGAACACTTGAATGAATAGCATTCACATATTTTGCGGTTCCAAAATCAAAAAGGTGTTTACCACCATGGTTCATAGGATGTCCCAAAATGTTTTTTTTCTCAAACCAAGTAACAATTTCAAAATTTGAAACCAGTAATGGTTTGGTGCTATTATTTGAAATTTTTTCAACATCTAAAAGATGATCCTCATGACCATGAGTAACGAATATATAGTCAACAATTAAGTTATTTATATCAATATTCGTTGATAATGGGTTTCCTGAAATAAAAGGGTCGAACAATATTTTCTTATTGTTTAACTCAATAAGTAATGATGCATGTCCCAAAAAAGTAATTTTCATATCACCTTAAATTTAAGAGTTTTATAAATTCTTTTTAAATCGATGAGTTTGACATAAAAGTAAAAGCTACTATTCATGAGATTGGCAATCCAGTATTAAGTATTGTCGGATTATAAATCCTACTATAGTCATTCGACATTACAAATGTCGAATAGGTTGAGTAAGATACAAGTAGTAAGTAGTAAGGCAACTATTGGCATCCAACTATCTTGTTCTGTTCGTCTTCCATCTGACCAAACCAAACAACGGCATATTCTTTATAGATACCCACACCTATACCTTTCCATTCTACCTTTTTCCACATTCCTGAATTAATGAGCAATGGATCATGACTTGGGCTTTTCTGCCACCCAGAAAGCCCTTCTTCCGCATTGGCACCAGCTGAACTGTAATAAGCGATTTCATACCCGGGACTATCGTATCCGGCTATTTCTTTTGGCTTGTCCCACATACATTGGGCCTGTTTATGATCATTGGTATAACAACAGTCTGTCCATGGCCCTTTATCTGACCAGCTATGCGGATTGCACTCGTTATTAAAATCAAACTCATAATTATCGGCCAAATCTTTAGCATGGGCCTGAGCTACCATCGATAGTTTGGCAGAATATGGGATAGCCATTAACTTTTTCTTTTTACGGTAGTCATTAATGATTTTATAAAGCTTTGTTTCTTCTGAGCTCAAACACACATCTACTTTTGATGGTTGGTAATATAGTGAACTACTAAATAAGAGCTGAATTACAAGAAGATGGATCATGGCTATGTCAAAGTGATGATTAGTTTTTCTAACGATAAGAAATACAGAGTGTTGCTTTCAAGCTTTAATTATGTGTTGACTTCAAAAGCACCCCGCTTTTTGTTAAATTCGCATTCTTTAGAAGGATATCCAATAAACTGCTTAATTGATAAATGGGAAACATGACAAAATCAAAGATAATTTATACCGTCACTGATGAAGCACCAGCACTTGCCACAAGGTCTTTGCTTCCGATAATAAAATCATTTACTAAGCCTGCCGGCATTAATATTGAAACCCGGGACATCTCATTGGCGGGTAGGATCCTGGCCGTTTTCCCTGAGAAATTAAAGGAGAATCAAAAATTTGACGATGCGTTAACAGAATTGGGTGAACTGGCTAAAACCCCTGAAGCCAATATCATAAAACTGCCCAATATCAGTGCTTCCATTCCGCAATTGTCAGAGGCGATAGAAGAATTGCAATCTAAAGGATATGATATTCCTGATTACCCAGAAGACCCAAAAACGGATGCAGAAAAAGAGGCACGCAAACGTTATGATAAGGTAAAAGGAAGCGCAGTAAATCCAGTGCTTAGAGAAGGAAATTCTGATAGAAGAGCACCAGGTGCAGTAAAGCAATACGCCAGAAAACATCCGCATAGAATGGGTGCTTGGTCTGCTGATTCAAAAACACATGTAGCTCACATGAATGGAGGGGATTTTTACTCCAATGAAAAATCAGTCCTTATCAGTGAGGCAGGCAATGTAAAAATTGAACTGGTATCTGGTGATCAAACTACAGTACTCAAAGAAAAAACGGCTGTGTTGAAAGATGAAGTGATTGATGCTACCGTAATGAGTAAAAAAGCGCTAATATCTTTTTTTGAAGAGCAGATAGCAGATGCTAAAGCAAAAGGCGTTTTGTTTTCTTTACACATGAAGGCCACTATGATGAAAGTGTCTGATCCGATTATTTTTGGCCATGCTGTTGAGGTATTTTTTAAAGAAGTTTTTAAAAAACACGGAGCTTTGCTCAATAAGTTAGGAGTGGATGTAAAGAATGGCTTCGGTGACCTATTAGACAAAATAACTGAATTACCAGCATCACAGCGCAAAGAAATTGAAGCTGATATCCAAAGTTGTTACACTAATGGCCCAGAATTGGCGATGGTTAATTCTGACAATGGTATTACCAATTTACATGTACCAAGTGATGTGATTATTGATGCCTCTATGCCTGCCATGATCCGTGAATCAGGTAAAATGTGGGATAGAAACGGGAAAACACAGGATACCAAAGCAGTGATACCTGACAACAGCTATGCGGGATTGTATCAAGTGGTAATTGACTTTTGTAAAAAGAATGGTGCATTTGATCCTACTACTATGGGTACAGTACCCAATGTGGGGCTCATGGCTCAAAAAGCCGAAGAATATGGCTCACATGATAAGACATTCGAAATTCCTGTAGCAGGTATAGTGAAGGTTACGGATGAAGCAGGGAAAGTTTTGATGCAACATAATGTGGAGGAAGGTGATATCTGGAGAATGTGCCAAGCAAAAGATGCCCCTATTCAGGATTGGGTAAAACTGGCCGTATCAAGAGCTCGGGCAACGGGTACTCCAGCGGTATTTTGGTTGGATAATAATAGGGCCCATGATGCTCAATTGATTGAAAAAGTAAATAAATATCTAAAGGATCATGATACCTCAGGTTTGGATATGCGCATTTTATCTCCGGAGGAGGCCTGTCAATTCACTTTGGAAAGATTGAAAGCGGGTAAAGACACCATATCTGTTACAGGTAATGTCCTACGCGATTATTTGACAGATTTATTCCCAATTCTAGAAGTGGGTACCAGTGCTAAGATGCTTTCTATTGTTCCATTAATGAATGGAGGAGGACTATTTGAAACAGGTGCTGGTGGTTCCGCACCTAAGCACGTTCAGCAATTCGTGCAGGAAGGCCATCTACGCTGGGACTCTTTGGGAGAATTCCTTGCATTGGCGGCATCATTGGAGCATCTCTCAGAAACAACTGGAAATGTACATGCCAAAATACTTGCTGATACGCTTGACATCGCTACAGGTAAATTTTTAGATGAGAACAAATCACCATCGAGAAAAGTAAACGAACTGGATAACCGGGGTAGTCATTTTTACTTGGCACTCTATTGGGCTCAGGCGTTGGCAGCTCAGTCACAAGACAAAGAACTTCAGTCTAAGTTTAAGGATGTGGCCAAAGAGCTTGAAGCAAACGAATCAAAGATCAATGATGAGTTGATCTCCGCACAAGGAAATCCAGTAGATATTGGTGGATATTATTTACCAAATGAAGATAAAACGACCAGTGCAATGAGACCTAGTGCTACATTCAATTCAATACTGGGAAATATATAATTAAATATCCCACTCCATCGGATGGCTTAAGAGCCATCCGATGGATATTTTTATATTTTAGCTACTAAATCCTGATTTGTGAAAACGTCCAGGATCTGTTGTACTTCTTTAGCTTCTTCTAACCTGTTCAACATAGTTAGTGCCTGTATTTTGCCTTTAAGTGCCTTGGCCCTGTTCGTTCTTTTTATCAAACTATTGTTGAATTGGGTCAAAGCCTCTTCTAGCCTGTTTTTAGTTAGGAGCCAATCCCCATATTGTTCATAAGATGGGTAAGCAATAAAGGGAGGGCCAGAATCATATCCTGATTCATCTTCTAGCTTTATAGCCTTTAAAAGGTGTTCTTCTACTAACAGGTCATTGTTTTCCAGCATGGCTTTTAAAGCCTCCATTTGGTTGATTACCACATTGGTGCGTATGATGCCAGTCTTGCTAGGTGCATATCTTGTTGGCCCACTACTGCAAAGGGTTATTCCATCTTCGGTTACAATTAATTCAGCCGCTGCCGCATGGTCTTTTAATGTACTGATTTCAGTTTTAATGCCCTGAACATCACCTTTGTCAAAAGCCATTAGGCTATTGAAAAAATGTTTGGCCGATTTATCACTCAGTCCCAGATTATTGTAATTAACATCTACCGGTTCAATACCTTCTATCCATTTTCCTGATTCAATCCGTTGTTCGTTTTGCATGGTCAAGGTGTAGGAGAGAGAGGCGGTTGAATCTAAATTATAGCTGATCATCTCCCTCAAAAGCTCTTCGGCCTTGTCATAACGGCCTTGCTGCAAATAGCCATAGTGAAGCCAGGCCATGGAGTGATAGCCTCGTGCTTTTCCACTAAGGCCTTTTTGTTCCATTCTTTTCAAACTAGCTGCATAGGAGGCTTCATTGGAACTTACCGCTTCGTTCCACATTCCGAGTGCTACATAGATATGGGAGGGCATGTGTAGTGCATGTGTTGCATCAGGGGCTACTTTCGCATATTTATTAGCGGCATTGATCGCCACTTTTGCATATTCAGGGTCATCATTGGCATGAATCATATAGTGTAATGCACCTGGGTGGGTTGGGTTTTCTTTGATAATGCCCGCAACTACCTCTGCTGATTTGTTCAGATTATCTTGATTGTCATAATCTGCCCACATCAAACCTAACGCGTAGAAAGCCGCTATTTCCTGATCATGAGGATATTTATCATAAAGGGTTTTCATATGGTCAGCATACTTGCTGTTCCTATCTTTCAACTCCCCATCTCCATATAATATTTCAATACCTTCCCAGAAGCCTCTCTCTAACTCATCAGTGATCTTCCCAAGCCTTTCCTCTTTAGTAGCCCCAATCTTGGCCATTACTTCCCTTCCGGCAGGTACATCTTGCAAACCCCAAAGTGCTTTATAATTGGCCATTGCCTCGCCCCAATAAGCCATTATTTCAGTAGAATCTTCTTTTTCGGCAGCAATGAATGCCTCTTTAGCATCATCATATTCAAAACTATGTAGGAGTAGAAGTCCTTTCTCAAAATCAGATTTGGCCGCCTCCGAAATAGTATATTTATAGTTTATTACACCTAAATGCGCGGTTTCGTCCACTTTTTCTTGTTTTGGTGCGCACGATGCCAACAAGAGAATAGCTGCTAATATTTTAATCTGTTTCATGGGATCTTGTTTTAAAAAAACAAGATAGTGAAATTTCAGGTTTACTTCGCATTTTTTATAATTGCCTCTACTACTTCTGGATTAAGTAAGGTGGATATATCCCCCATGTTTCCGGTATCTTTAGAAGCAATTTTTCTCAATATCCTACGCATAATTTTTCCAGAACGTGTTTTTGGAAGCCCCGGCACTATCTGAATTTTATCGGGTTTAGCTATTGGGCCAATGATTTTATTGACCGTTTCACGGATTTCTCCAATTAGATTGTCTTCTGATCGGCCTTCCATATCACAAATTACATACGCATAAATGCCTTGTCCTTTTATATCATGGGGAAAACCAACTACGGCTGATTCGATTACCTTTGGATGTTCATTAATGGCATTTTCAACCTCTGCCGTTCCCATTCTATGACCTGAGATATTCATCACATCATCCACTCGCCCTAATATTCTGTAGTAACCGTCCTCATCCCGTTTGGCTCCATCACCAGTAAAGTACATTCCTTTAAAGGTTGAAAAATAGGTCTGCTTACAGCGGTCATGGTCACCATAAGTGGTTCTGATCATTCCCGGCCACGGGTATTTAATGCATAAATTACCCTCAACGCTGTTGCCTTTTAGTTCTTTGCCCTCGGCATCTACAATTACAGGCTGAACTCCCGGAAGGGGTAGTGTGGCGTATGATGGTTTTGTAGGAGTCACCCCGGCTATGGGAGAGATCATAATGCCACCCGTTTCGGTTTGCCACCAAGTATCTACTACGGGGCATTTGCCCTTACCAATATGGGAATGATACCAATGCCATGCTTCTTCATTTATTGGCTCACCTACTGACCCAATTACTTTTAACGAATCGAGTTTGTAAGGAGCGATGGGCTCAGTACCATAGGCCTGCAAAGCCCTGATAGCCGTGGGTGCGGTATAAAATTGATTGACTTTATACTTGTCAATAATGGCCCAAAACCGTCCTGCATCTGGGAAGGTAGGTACTCCTTCAAACATAATAGTTGTTGCGCCAGCCAAAAGAGGCCCATAAACAATATAGGAGTGGCCGGTAATCCAGCCGACATCAGCCGTGCACCAATAAATATCGCCTGGGCTGTATTGAAAGACATTCTCAAAAGTATATTTGGTGAAAACCATATAACCACCGCAAGTATGAACAACGCCTTTTGGTTTACCTGTAGAGCCAGAAGTATAAAGGACAAATAGCATGTCTTCCGTGTCCATAACCTCGGCCTTATATTCTTCTGGTTGGTCGGAAATTGCATCATGCCACCAAATATCACGACCAGATTTCATGGTCACTTCTTCTTTCGTCCTTTGATAGACAATCACTTTTTCAACGGTGGTTGTTTTTTCCAATGCTTCATCTACTACCGCCTTTACAGGAATGGATTTAGCGCCACGGAAATTTCCATCTGAAGTCAATACCATTTTGGCAGTACAATCATTGATCCGATCAGCTAAGGCGGTGGAGGAGAATCCAGCAAACACAATGGAGTGTACGGCACCAATTCTAGCACAGGCCAGCATAGCCACTGCGGCCTCAGGGATCATAGGCATATATATAATCACCCGATCCCCTTTACCAACACCATTCGATTTCATTGCATTGGCAAACTGATTGGTCATCTGGTACAGTTCTTTATAGGTTATGATCCTGTTTTCCTCATTAGGGTCATTGGGTTCCCAAATGATGGCAGGCTTGTCTCCAAGGGTGTAAAGATGTCTTTCAAATATATTTTCGGTGATGTTGAGTTTAGCATTGGTAAACCACTTGACATCCGGCTTATCAAAATCCCATTCTACTACTTTATCCCAACGCTTTTGCCAATGGAAGGAGTCCGCTATTCGAGCCCAAAACTCTTCGGGGTCATTTACACTTCTTTGATATTCATGGATGTATCCGCTAAGGGTATGAATTCTATCACTCATGGTTCTTGGGTTTGTATAATCTCTAATTTAAGGGATAGGATTATAAACAGCAATTGGGATTATATTCAAGCCGGTTATTGTCCCATTTGCTTCAATAAATTAAACGATATGAATGTTTGAGGACTTTTAAAATTCCCAATTTTCACTAAATTGTGTGACTTTTATTATCGAACCAAATGAAAAAAGGCATCAAAATTATTGGCGTAGCTATAGTAGTTATTCTAATCGTAGCAGTTTTTTTCGGATTGTTTGTCAATTTTAAGGGCATTCCTAATTACACGCCTGAAAAAATAAACTATCAGGTGAATAGTAGTCCTGAGTCTATTCAAAGGGGTAAAAAATTAGTGCTTTCGCTTTGTGCCAACTGTCATATAAATAGGGAAACAGGGAAACTTACAGGAGTAAGAATGAAAGATGCTCCACCGGAATTTGGCAAAATTTACTCTGCAAATATTACACAGGACAAAACCTATGGTATCGGTGACTGGCAAGATGGCGAAATCGTCTATTTGTTAAGAACAGGGGTCAAAAAAGATGGGCAATATGCCCCGCCATATATGGCCAAATTACCTGAGATGGCTGATGAGGATATCAATGCGATTATTTCATTTTTAAAATCTGATGATAAAATGGTGCTGGCTGATGCTACTCCAGATAAACCCTGTGAACCATCTATCTTAACTAAGTTTTTGTGCATGGTGGCTTTTAAGCCATTGCCATATCCTACCGAACCCATACCAATGCCTGATACAACCGATCAGGTTAAGTTAGGAAAATATCTAGCCCTTAACTTCGAATGCTATTCCTGTCACTCTGCCGATTTTAAAACCAATAATTTTCTAGAACCAGAGAAGAGTGAAGGGTTTTTTGGTGGTGGAAATAAACCATTGAACATGGATGGCCAAATAGTTTTGACCAGTAACCTAACTCCAGATCAAGAAACAGGTATTGGGCTTTGGACTAAAGGACAATTTGTAAAAGCGGTTAAATCTGGTATTGTTGATGGACAATCTTCACTACAATACCCAATGTTGCCATATGTGCACTTAACAGATAAGGAAGCAGAAGCGATTTTTGCCTATTTACAGACAATCCCACCCATTAAAAATAAGGTTGAACGGGTGATTTATTGATAAAGGATATACCTATTCGAAAAATCATAAAAGTATTTTATACTAAATGTAACTTTTAAGTTACCCTTGATGTTGTGAACAAAGTCAGGGAGATAATTGCATATAAGAACTACTTTGAAGACTTTCTGAACAAGCAGCATAAAAAAGTTCAGAATAAGATTTATAAGATTCTTGAAGCAATTAAACTTATGAATCAGTACTACGATGAAAAATTCTAATATAAATACATGGAAAGCCATCAAAGACTCTGTTTATGGCAAAAAAGGAACAGAACGAAGGGACTCTCTTGACAGAGAAGCTGAAGGTTTCACTATAGGGCTTCTGCTTAGAAAAGCACGTGAAGAAAAACAGCTAACGCAAGAACAGTTGGGACAACTAGTTGACAAGAAGAGGACTTATATTTCTAGAATCGAAAATGATGGTAGCAATCTGACCTTAAAGACTTTATTTGATATAGTCGAAAAAGGGCTAGGAGGAAAAGTAAAAATTTCGATAGAAACGTAAAGTGCCTCCCTATCGCACTAGGTTATCAAAACCAGAATTCAGCACTTACCGCTATTAATGCTCCGAAAAGGGCAACACCTAATTTACGGGCATTAAAACTATGGTCATCGCTACTTTCAAAAACGATGGTAGTAGAAATGTATAGAAAATTGCCACTCACAACAGCGAAAAGGATGGTGTAAAGCTCATTTGATAGTGTGCTATTATTGACATAATAATTTCCTGTCAACAAGCCAATGGGGGAGGCCAATGCAAAGAAGATAAGGAATATAATAGCGAGCTTTTTATTTTTTAGTTGGCATATAATAATGGACATCAACGCAAATGCCGCAGGAGCTTTATGTAAAACAATGCCTAATAATAGTCCATTTGATTCATGTTCCGCATGTATTACCCCTGGATGGGCAAGTAAGCTACCCTCTAGTAAGGCGTGTATGGACATACCTATTAAAACCATGATGGCCGATGACTTACCATGTTGGTGACTGCCTTCGTGTTGATGGATATGGCCATGTTCGGCACCATCAGTAAAGTATTCCAATATCTGCTGTAAGAAAAACCCTAAAAGCACAAATAAGCCTATTGTAGCCGGATTCTTAGCATGGGAATACAATTCAGGCATGATGTGAATGATGGTAATAGCAAATAAGTAGGACCCTGCGAAAACCAACATTAACTTGTAGTTTCGCTTTTCAATATTTGGGATGGCGAATACCAATAAGCCTGATAGAAAGGCACTTAGAAAAAGAATAGCGATGCTGAAGTACATGGAGATCAAAAAGTAAAACGCAAATATACAACAGTGTTGCATTTATCCTAAGCCCTTTTTGCTTGGCATAAAAAATAATGTGTTATTATAAAAAAAGCCAACTTTACAATTAAACTGAAAACTGTATCATTTTGAAAAGTAAATTATTACTAGCGTATTCGTTGATTGTCGGCCAACTGGTATCCATTTTCATGGCAGGTTATATGGTCTATATTAGTCACTCGCTTTATAGCGTGTTGCTTAGGTCAACAAGAGTTCATCTATTGGTTCTGGTGCTTATTAATCTTTTGCTGATTTATTCCACATTCCATTTAATAAGAATACTTAATATATCATCAAAAATGAGGCAGGCAGCACGTGAACAGCGAGAGGCCAAGTCTAAACGGGTAGAAATAATGGTCTTTGGGTTGATGTTATCCTTAGTGTTCTATTCACTTTTTTACACTGTTCCATTTAGATATTATTATCCAACCAATTTCGAGTACATAGTATATTATGTAAACAGTTTTATTCAATTATTGCTTTTGATCAGCTTGATATCAGCTCATGCAAAGACCAACGACAACATAATGAAAAAAAAGCAGCGTTATGCTGCTTTTGGAGCTGGGTTTGGCTTGCTATTATTCTATGTTTACCTCCAATTATTGACTTAAGGGGAGTCATTCACTTTTTAAGTTTTTAACGGGGTTTACAAAAGCAGCTTTTATTATCTGATGACTTATTGTAAATACTGTGATGGCCAGTGCACTTAGGGCTGCGATTGCAAATATCCACCAGCCTATTTCAATTCTGTAATCATAATGTTGAAGCCAGCTATCCAGTAGGTAATTAGCTAAAGGAGTGGCGATAACACATGCGATAATTACCAAAATAATAAATTCCCCCGTAAGTAATCGCCACAAACTATTGACTGAAGCGCCAAGAACCTTTCGGATACTAATTTCCTTCATTCTCGTTTTTACTAAATAAGATGCGAGTCCAAATAAGCCAAGGCAGCTTATAAATATGGCCAGAACAGCAAAGACAGTTACCAATTTTCCAATTTGCTCCTCGGATTTAAATTTAGCCTCATATTCCTGATCCATAAATTTATAGTCGAAAGGAACGGATGGAGTTACTTTTTTAAATACATTTTCTACTTTAGTAATTGCTTCTGCAATGTTCATTTCTGGATTAAGACGAATAAACATCCACGGTAAAGAATTATCAGAAAGAAACAAAAAGGCAGGCTTAGGTTTTTGAAATGGATCACCTTTTATTAGGTCGTTTACCACACCCACAATGGTAAAATCAGGGCCGCCTAAATAACCTCTTGAGAAATGCACTTCGGTACCAACGGGGTCTTTTAAGCCCATAATCTCTTTAGCAGATTGAGTGATGATTATGGCATTAGACACATCCGAAGTTATATCTCTGGTAAAATCACGGCCTTCAAGAATTTCCCAGTCGATCACCTTTCCATAATCATAATTCACTAAAATAGTATTAAATGAAGGGTCAAAACTGGGATCTTTCCCTTCCCAGCTGAAGCCGTCATTGTTGCCCAAATTATTTGACAATGGGTAGCTGGCTTCTCCAATTTCCAAAACGGCTCCAGTTCTGTTGAGCTCATTTTGAAATACATCATATTTTCCATAAAGCTCGCCCACTCTTTTAGGAATCATCAATAAATTGCTTCTGTTGAAACCTAGGGGGCGGTTTTTTACGTGTTGGATTTGCTTAAAAACCACAAGGGTTCCGATAATGAGTACTATTGATATGGTAAACTGGAAAACCACTAACACTTTACGTGGCAAAGCTCCCTTTTTCCCCGTTTGGGTAGAACCGCTTAAATGTTTGATAGGATTAAATGAAGCCAAATAGAAGGCTGGGTAACTACCCGCCATTAGACCGATAATTACGGTTGTCCCTAATCCTATTATCCAGAACCAAATGCTTCCAAATGGCAGGATAATTTCTTTACCGGAAATGGAACTGAACCATGGAATGGTAATAACTATTAAAGCCAAGGCAAAAACAAATCCAATGAACGAGATAAGTATAGATTCAGTTAAAAATTGACTTACAAGTTGACGTTTTAAAGAACCGATGCTTTTTCGCACCCCTATTTCTTTAGACCTTCTTTCAGATCGAGCAGTATTTAAATTGATGAAATTGATTATAGCCAGTGATAATACGAAAACGGCTATTAATAGGAACAGCCAAATATATTTTAAGCGTTCACTCATGACAGATTTTCCGTTTTCAAATTCGGAATACAAGTGCCACTTACTCATCTCATTAAGTCTTAGAAAGCGCTTTCCCGACCCATCGATATGGGACTGAAGTTCATTTTTTATCAGGGAATTGACAGATTCCACATTAGCGCCTTTTTTCAATTTTGCATATACACTAATAAAGAAGTTGTCCCATACATCTAAACTAGTCCAACCCGAAACGTATAAATCCAATGGTGCAAAAAACGAAGCGTCATGAAAAGTTGAGTTTCGAGGGAGATCCTCATACACCCCGGTTACGATCAGCTCCGTTTTACCGTTCATTTTGACTATTTGATTTATTGGGTCTACCTCATGAAATAGCTTCTCAGCCAATTTTTCAGACAGTAAAATTGAATTAATGTCTTTTAGCCCATTTAATGACCCTGCTATCATTTTGAGGGCAAACATGTCGGAGCCATCTGGTTGCATAAAATAACCGTTCACTGCAAAATCTCCTTGAGAGGTTCTTAGTATTCTCTCTTCAGGGCGCGAACGCACCATTACTACCTGATCAAATTGACTTCCATAGGTATCTTTCAATAAACTGCCAACAGCAGGGGGAAGTGAAGTGCCAATATGGACTTCTTCGCTTAAGGTATGGTGCTCTACCAATACTTGTGCTATACGGTTGTAGTTTTCGTTGTATTTGTTGAAAGACAGTTCATCTTGTACATACAAGCCTATAAGTAAGGCAACCGCCATACCAATGGCTAGACCAGAAATATTGATAAGTGAATAGCTTTTGTTTTTTAATAAGACACGTAGCCCTATTTTTAAATTGTGTTGATACATAGTGAGTTGATTGAGTTGTTGTATTTGAGTTATTGGTTTAATTAATCCTGGTCTAAAAAGCCGGATTACATCCAATGAAAATTGCATTTTGGCTGACCTGATTCCATTTTCATTAGTTCTTTTTTCAAATCTTTCTAATAAGTCCCCTTCAATATCTTCTACAAAATCTGCATGGCAATACCATCGGAAGAAGCGGAGAGACCATTTAGGAGGAGATACATTGTTGTCGATGTTCATTTCAATAAACTGAAGGTAAATTCTGGAATGGCATTCCAAAGACCCAGACGCTGCTCTTTGGTTTCAGTCAACACCTTTTTGCCGTAAGCGGTTATAGAAAAGAAACGTTTGCGTTTGCCTCCCCTCACCTTGGTGGCTTCGCCAAACTCTGAAGTGAGAAACCCTTTCTTTTCTAATCTTCTAAGTACAGTTTGCAAAGCACCGATACTCACCGATCTTTTTAACCGACTTTCCATTTCATCGATGATGGCAACCCCGTAAGCCTCATTTTTGAGTATAGCGACCGTCAGAAGTACGATTTCTTCAAATTCACCTAAATGATATTTACCCATGATTCTTATATTAACTAAATTGTAGTCTTTATACGAAGGTAATTCAAATAGGTTATATTAACTAAATTGTAGTTATAATATGATTTGGTAAGTTACATCCATTTATCTGTACAAACAGTAATTAATTACACAGTAACTTCAACTGTGATATTGCCCAACTGAAGCTAAAAAATTACTAAATTATTGGAGTGCAGAATGAAAATAAATATAGTGTAGATTGAAAATAAAAATAGTGTAGATTGAAAATAATTTTGGTGTAGATTGAAAATATATTACCTTGCATAGGTTATGATCAGCAGGGAAAACTACAAATCGATTAAAGAAACATTGGGGAAATACCCCATTATAGTGGTGACAGGCCCAAGACAAGCTGGTAAAACTACTGTGCTGCGTAACATGTTCAGCGAATATCGGTACGTTAGTCTTGAAAATCCTGATATCAGGAACTTTGCCGTCAGAGACCCTCGTGGATTTATGGATGAGTATGATGACAAGGTTATCTTTGACGAGATTCAGCGAGCGCCTGAAATATTTTCATACCTACAGCAAATCGTGGATGATAACAATGTGATGGGTCAATTCATTTTGTCAGGGTCGCAGAATTTCCATTTAATAGAACATATTACGCAAAGTCTGGCTGGCCGTGTTGCTATTTTCAGGTTGTTCCCATTTCAATTTAGCGAGATGAAAGAAGCAGGTTGGCTATCAAATGATCTGGCAACTGTATTTACCAAAGGGTTTTACCCTGCGATATTCGAACGGAAGGTTGATCAGGATCGATATTATGCTGACTACATTGACACTTATATCAAAAGGGACGTTAGTCAGCTAGTGAATGTACAGGACAGCCGTTCGTTTGGTAATTTTATAAAATTGTGTGCCATCAGAGCTGGGCAGTTATTGAACTTAAATGACCTAGCAAGAGATGCAGGGATCAGCCATACCACAGCTAGAAATTGGATATCTGTATTGGAAGCGAGTTATATTTTGTTTACACTACAACCCTATTTTGTCAATTATGGCAAGCGCACAATTAAGGCTCCTAAACTGTATTTTTATGATGTCGGATTACTTTGCCATCTTCTGAGTATTAGAAAAGGGGAAATTTCACCCCTTCACTCAATGTGGGGAAATATTTTTGAAAATTTGATTGTAAGTGAATTAACAAAACAGAATAGTCATTGGAGCCTGCACAGGGATTATTACTTCTGGAGGGATTCCAAGGGTAATGAAGTTGATTTATTGTACGAATATGCCGAAGCAATTCAAACTTATGAGATCAAATCCAGTAGCACTATTTTGGAAAAAATGTTTAAAGGACTCGTTTATTTCAAATCATTGACCAAAGACCAAAGTACCAAACCTATTTTGGTTTTTGGCGGGAAAAAGGGGCAAAAAAGAACTGATTTCACTGTACTCCCCTGGGAAAAAGTTTCTTAAATCTAGCAGACTACAGCTGTTTTTCCACCACAAAAATCATCCTTTCAGATTTCTCGGCTAGGTAGGAATTGAGGTCATAATCACCAAAAATATCGATCACCTTTAGTCCGGATTTTTCAAAATATTCAAGAAAGTCAGCACGTCTGAGTGCTTTCACTTTTTCTTGGAAATGATAATTTTCACCTTCATCAGTAAACCGGATGTCTTTCAATATGTAGTCGTCATCACTCACATCTTTAGAAATATGAAAATTGATTCCCTCAATTTGTTTTTCTTCAATCGGGGTCAGGTGATTGATAACAGTATAGGGGTTTAGGAAATCCAGTACAAAAACACCATGATCTTTCATAGCTTCTGCTACTGAATGAATGGCTTGCTCGTGTTCAGCCTTGGTTTCGAAATATCCGAAACTGGTGAATAGGTTGAGGATAAAATCGAATTCATTATGGGCAAATTCTTCCCGCATGTCATGCACTTCAAAGTGCAATCGGTCATTGGCATATTGGCTGGCTTTTACTATGCTTTGTTCAGAGAGGTCGGCACCTACTACATCAAATCCCTTCTTATTTAGATAAATTGAGTGACGGCCTTTGCCACATGCCAGATCCAAAATTTTGTGATGGGGCTTTACTGCTAGATAATCGACCAGCTTATCAATAAACGCACCGGCTTCATTATAATCCCTGTTTTTATATAAAATATGGTAATAAGGGGAGTCAAACCACTTATCAAACCATTCTACTGTTCTCATTCTGATTTTTTAATTAAATCTATAACCCCTTTAGTGGCATAATCATTCATTTTACCGTCCTCATTATTGTAAATTAAATAGGCATCATATTGAGGATGTACTTTTAGAAAATTGATGGTCTTTTGGGTGCCCATTACCATAAAAGCTGTGGCCAGGGCATCGGCAGTTTCACAATTTTCAGCGAATACCGAGGCGCTAAGTAAATTGTGTCTTATAGGGAAGCCTGATTTTGGATCAATGGTATGGCCATATTTTATTCCATCTACTATATGATAGTTAAAATAATTACCCGAAGTGGCCATAGACCGATCATTGAGGGTAACAACCGCATATTGAAATTGAGCGATTTCATCCGAGTCAGGGTCAAGTATACCTATTGCCCATTGTTTCCCATTGGCTTTGTTGATCCCTTTTACCCTTACTTCCCCACCTATTTCCACAAATAAATTTTCAATGCCCTTTGATTCGAGGTACTTGGCAACCACATCTACACCGTAGCCTTTGGCCGAAGCACTAAAGCTGATGGTCACACGATGATCTTTTTTGGTTACGGTCTGTTCATCAAAAACTATTTTATCGTAACCCACTATGTTTTTCAATGAATCAATAAATGTGCTGTCGTGCTGTGACTGCTGGCCAGGGCCAAACCCCCAAACATCAATTAACGGGCCTATGCTAGGGTCGAATGCACCATCGGTCATTTGATATACTTCTTTGGCAGCTTTAAGCGCAGGCAAGAAATAGGGTGACTTGAAAGTAAAGGAATCGGTTTGGTTGAATTGGCTTATTTCCGAATTAGGGATATAAGTACTAAGACTTTGATTGAACGCCTGTAGCAATGAATCAATCTGCGGTTTAAAATTACGCTGCTCGGTATCAAAATACTTTACATTATAGGTAATTGGCCCCATGGTTTTGCCAGAAATCCATATCAATTTGGAATTTTGACCCTCCCTATATTTCCAAACCAAAAACACCAAACTAAAAAGGCCAATGGTGTATAGGATGTTTCTCAACCGAAGACTCATATCATTAAATTTTGCTGCAAATTTATGAAATTGGGGCAGCTAATGTTTACTTTAGAGCAGTATTTGAATTATAATAACTTACTCAACGGGCTTCTTTTTTAAAGCCTTAAGGGTTTAAAACCTGGGATTGCTTCGTACCTCGCAATTACCATGGATATTGCGAGGCACGAAGCAATCTTTAATTTTATAGTACAATCTGAAGATCGACAGTTAAATATGCGGGAAGATTACCTCCAGGCCGATGATGATAATTTTACTCCTGAAGAAAAGGAAATAGAAAAAGCATTAAGACCTTTAAATTTCAGTGATTTTGCAGGCCAGCAAAAAGTAGTTGATAACATTAGGGTGTTTGTGTCAGCTGCTCAGAAACGTGGGGAGCCATTGGATCATGTGTTGTTGCATGGCCCTCCGGGGTTGGGGAAAACCACATTGTCACACATTATTGCCAATGAGTTAAATACAAATATTAAAGTTACTTCAGGACCAATTTTGGACAAACCGGGCGATCTGGCCGGATTGTTAACCAACCTGGAAGATAATGATGTACTGTTTATAGACGAAATCCATAGGCTCAACCCTATCGTGGAAGAGTATCTGTATTCGGCCATGGAAGACTTCAAGATTGACATTATGCTAGACTCCGGCCCCAGTGCCAGAACGGTTCAGATCACATTATCCCCTTTTACATTGATTGGGGCTACCACAAGATCGGGCTTGCTTACTGCACCTTTGCGATCACGATTTGGGATTACTGCCCGGCTAGAGTATTATGATGCGGATTTATTGTCAACAATAGTTAAGCGCTCTTGTAAAATATTGAACACCACAGTCAATAAAGATGCTGCTTACGAAATTGCAAGACGAAGTAGGGGCACCCCTCGTATAGCAAACAACTTACTACGCAGAACCCGTGATTTTGCAGATATCAAAGGCAATGGTACCATCACTATGGAAATAGCCCAAATGGCCTTAACTGCCCTTGATGTGGATGAGCATGGATTTGATGAAATGGACAACCGTATTTTATCAACTATAATTGAAAAATTCAGTGGTGGGCCAGTAGGATTATCGACCATTGCTACCGCTTGTGGCGAAGAGGCGGAAACCATTGAGGAAGTATATGAACCTTTCCTTATCAAGGAAGGCTATATCAAACGGACTTCCCGGGGCAGGGAAGCAACAGCACTTGCCTACAAGCATTTAAAAATTGTGCCTCCGGGCAAAACAAGGGGATTGTTTGATCAATAATAAAAATAAATCAATTTTTTTTTAACATTATGTAACATTTATCGTCTTAAGGGTACTAACCTATTAAATGTTGAATATCATGACGAAATATCGTAAAGGCATCATACTTACTCTAGGATTAGTTATTGCGCTAGCAATGATCACTTTTGGATTTACTGGACAAAAGGCAGAGCCTGTGGAGGGCTTAGAAGTTAAGGGGCTGGCTGAAAATGAATTACTACAAAAATACAAATCAACAATACCCATGGTTACTGCCCCGCTGTACATTATAGCAAAAGGGTTGAAATTGGCAGAATAGATAATCTCAAAATCATTGAGATTGGAATTCTGACCTGCTATCTTTGAGCCGATGTCCGGTTCTTCTACAATAACACAAAATTCTGCACGCATTAAAAAAATAGCCCATGAACTGGGCTTTATGTTTTGTGGTATTTCTAAGGCGGAATTCCTAGCAAAAGAAGCTCCACTTCTAGAGCAATGGCTCAATAAAGGTCTGCATGGTACCATGTCCTACATGGAAAATCATTTTGATAAAAGGCTTGATCCAACGAAACTCGTACCGGGTGCCAAATCAGTAATATCCCTTGGCTATAACTATTACCCTCAAAAGGATTTGGCCAAGGAGGAAGGGATAAAAATAGCCAAGTACGCTTATGGTCAGGATTACCACTATGTGGTGAAAGACAAGTTGAAGCAATTTATGTTGCTGATAGCCGAACAAATAGGCGATGTTGATGGCCGTGCTTTTGTTGATTCAGCACCTGTGATGGAGCGACAGTGGGCGGCTAAAAGTGGGTTGGGTTGGATCGGAAAAAATAGCCTTTTATTAAATAAACAGAATGGTAGTTTCTTCTTTCTTGCAGAACTCATCCTTGATCTGGAGCTGGAACCTGATGGGCCAGTGAAGGATTATTGTGGTACCTGTACTGCTTGTATCGATGCCTGCCCTACCGATGCCATAACGGAGCCGTATGTAGTGGATGCCAGCAAATGTATTTCATACTTTACCATTGAACTGAAAGAGCAGATCCCCAATGAGGTAAAAGGAAAGTTTGAAAACTGGGCATTTGGGTGTGACATTTGTCAGGATGTATGCCCATGGAACCGGTTTTCAAAACCCAATACGGAACCTGCCTTTCAACCTAATGAAAAATTAGTCAGCATGACCGACAATGACTGGCAAGAGATCACCGAGGAGGTATTTAGAGAGGTTTTCAGAAAATCTGCCGTTAAACGAACAAAATTTGAAGGACTAAAAAGGAATATTAAATTTCTTAATCAGACCTGATCCGGCTAAAATATCAACTTACTCACTTACTAATTCAAATATATAATCTCCAGATATTCCTTCCAAGCTTCCCCCACTGCTACCTTTAGGGTCGGTAAATGTGATGGTTAGCTCATTATTAATCAGTTTTATTGTCAACAATACGCCATCATTACGTTCCAATACATTTATGTTGTTATCGTGATAGGACCAACTACCTTGTGTTCCCCACACATCTTTCAAGCTATTAACGGTACTGTACTGGTTGCCTGATATGCTTAATTTAAAACCATTAAACTGACTACTTACATCATAGCCATCTTTTATGATACTTCCTCCTGAGGAGATCCATGGCTTTCCATTATTTTCAAGTAATGTAGTTTGCTGTGCAAAAGGATCTATTGCAACCGGATCATCACTACTTTTACATCCATTAAGGAGAATAAATACGGTACAAAGTCCAATAACTAAATATAGTTTTACATTCATGATACTAGTTTTTAAGTACTATTTTCTGATCGTTAATTATTCCATTTATTTTCAAAATATAAATCCCAGACAATAAATCATCTAAATGAAGTTCTTGTAATGTCAAATGCGGATTGCTATAAGTTGAATACACCAATCTGCCTTTAGTGTCAAATAGATTAATCAACACTTTTTTGTTTATTTGGTCTGCCAATTTTACATACAGAACGTCTGCTACCGGATTTGGGAAATAATTGATTTTGTTATCTGAAATATCTGTGTTTACTGCAGTAATGGATATGATTTCAAAGGACTGCTCCACTGGGGAAGCCGCCATGAAATTGTTATTTCCTTCTTGTGATGCTTTTATGGTCACTGTTCCCAAACCATTGAACGAGACTTCATTTCCAGTAAGGGAAGCAGGCCCATTTACAATTTCAAAAGTGACTTCTAAGCCAGACGAGGCTGTTGCAATAAGTGTCAGCGGACTTTCTTCTAAGATCTGATCTTCAATGGGTTCAAAAGTGATGGTTTGATCCGCTTTATTTACAATTAATACTTGCTCTACTTGTGCCGCATTTATGTCGCTATTTCCTTCTTGGAGGGCTGTGATCGTGGTTTCTCCTGCACCCACAATGGTAACGGTACTGCCCGAAATAGTAGCTATACTTTCATCAGCACTTTCAAATGTTATGGCTAGGTTTTTATCAGAAGAAGCTACAAGGTCAAAGTCAGGATCACCAAATGTTTTACTAGGGATCGTCTCGAAAGTAATAGTCTGATGGGCTTTTAGCACTTCAAATGATTGCGTTACTGATGGTGCGGGGTTATAATCGATATTTCCCGCTTGTTCGGCTTTTACTTGAACAGTACCTATACCAGTCATGGAAAGTGTATTTCCTATTATCGTAGCAGGACCGGAAATTATGGAAAATGTGACTGTTAACCCTGATGTAGCCGTAGCCTCCAAATCAAAATCTGGATCACCGTATACTTTATCCGAAAGTGGTGAAAAATCTATGGTCTGATTATCTTTATGGAAAATCCACCCGAATACATTACCATTATCAATGGAATTATAGGCATTGAAAATGGCTCCCCCTGTAGCAGACACTTCTTCTAATTCAAGAAAATAAGCATCAACTACACCTGAAGATTGGCTGATGGTAAGTGATGACCCTCCGGTTTGGGGACTAATAATTATAGGGTCAACATCGGTGCCAACCGCCACAAAATCATTTGTGGTAATGGTAATATCACCTACAGGTTTAACCGTTTTACCAGCCTCTATTGTGAAGGTGTTTAAATTTAGATTGTCATAGACCAACCCATCGCCTGCACTTCCACTATTATTAAATGTTAAATTATTTAAACTGATGGTATTGACATCCGATTCAGTTTTTAATGAACCTCCAATTGATAAATTTGAACTGCCACCATTGATAGTAACGTTTTCAACGAAATCATAAACAGTAAAGCTGCCTGTATTAATTGTAGAAGTACTGAAATTGATTGTTTTACTCTCTGTTCCAAAAAACTGAAGTGAATTGGCATTTATTTCACTTCCATTGGTATTGATTGTGCCGGCATTAAATACTAAACTCCCAACGGTTAAATCTGTGGTAAAAGTCCAGTCACCCACAGCAGAAAAATTGAAATCTGTACTACTGCCTGGGCCATTATTAAAACTAAGCGTCTCGATATCTGTTGAAAGAAAATTATAGGTATCCACTGTCACGTTCGCCAATGCTGGAATATTGACAGAACCATAGATGTTAAATTCTTTTCCAGAACCTGATATTGTGAAATCCTGGGTTACGGCTGAGGCATCAATATCGTTGAAGTTGGCCTGATCATTATCTACTGTTACAACTTGCCCCGACAAGGTAAATGAATTCGCATCGAATATAACATTATCCAAAACCCCTGGTACAGTAATATGAAAAGTGCTTCCTCCAGATGTAGTCACCCAATGATTGGCAAAATCTGACCAGTTACCACTATTGCCTACCCAGTAGTAATCCTCACCAACTATGCTTGTAATATTCCAACCGGTATTGTTACCATTATCAATGGTTTGTGTCGCATTGAACGTGGCTCCCCCAGTAGCTGCAATATCTTTTAGAATGAGGTAAGTGGCATCAACTGTTCCTGAACTCATGGATAAGGTACCTTGTACACCACTTGCATCGGAATTTAGGTTTATAGGGCTGGCTTTTGTGCCATCCAATGTAAGGCTTTGGTTAATGGTTTGAGTTTCACCAGCCTCTAGTGTAACAGAAGACCCAGGCTGGATGGTAAAATGTTCAAATGTATTGGAACCTACTATGTCCCCGCCTCCGTCCATTACTACCTCATAAAAAGAGGCTCCATATCCTATTAAATCCCTTTCAATGGTCAAAGTGGAAGTACCTATTGTAATGGAAGGTGTAGCCGCTGATCCAATAACTAAGTCACGGCAAGTAATGGTGGATGTACTCAAGTTTAACGTGGGGGACGAGCTACCATTACCAATTTTGAAATCAATGGAGCAATTAATATCAACATTGTTGTAATTAACCGTTCCACTGTATTGCGCAAGTGTTCCTGTATTTATATTAGTAAGGAGATCGTACGTTCCCGAACCATTAAAAGTAATATAACTTACCGACCCTGCAGACAAATCGGAGTAGGATAGCCCGGTTTCATCGCCATTAAGTTGTAGGGTATGAATGCTTTTGGTAACCCCTGCACCAAAGCTCACATAGCCATATGCATATAGGGAATTTGGATAGGAGGATTGAAATGTTGGAGAATTTAAAACTCCCGTCCAGTCCATATTATGAAATTTGGCCACACTCAGATCATTGGTAACGGTTTGTGACGAAATGGTAAATGAATTGGCGTCAAATATCAGATTATCATATTTCGATGGATAATCAGTATGCATAGTTGACCCACCAGAGGTAGTAGCCCAGTGGTTGGCATAGTCTGTCCAGTCCCCACTATTTCCAACCCAATAATAATCCAAACTGGAAATAGCATTGATATTCCAACCAGTTGTATTTCCATTATCCACGGATGAGTTGGCAGTAAAAGTGGCGCCACCAGTAGCATGGATATCCTGAAGCTCCACATAAGAAACGTTAATAGACCCCGTGGATTTATTAAAAGTAGCTTCTGCCCCTTCCGTTTCTGACCTAATCAGAATGGGTTCATGTTTTGTGCCCGTGGCAACTAAATTATTGATAGTGAAAACATCTCCCGCCTGCAGTTGTAGGTCAAGCCCTGCAGGTATGGTTATTTCGTTGAAAGAGGAGGTATTTCGTAATTTTCCATAATTGTAAAACTCGACATCATAATAGGTAAAAGGGCCATCCCCTTCATTATCACCATAAAATAAGGAGGTGATGATCTTGGAAGTCCCTGCATTGATAGTCTGGTTCGTCCCAAATATCCACCATCGCTCAGATGTTATTTCTGAAGACCCAAGGTTCAACACTTTAGGGCTTGCTCCCGATGTTTGAAAATATTTCCCAGAATTGATGTTATTGTTATTCGTGTTGAGCGTGCCCGCAATAATGTAGAGGTTATTCGTGTTGAAATTATCCTGCAAGTCCCATTCGCCTCCAATTCCGTTTAGTCTCACTAAGGAGTTTGTACCAAGTGAAGTGCCGTTTGTGGTGATGGTATTTCCGGTAGTGGTAGATTCAAATTCTACATATCGGAAATCTGCGGTCATATCGGCTGCTAACACAAGGGAACCATAAATATTCAAAATTTGACCATTGCCATTAATGGAAGGGAAGTTGAGTACCCCCGTCCAGTCCATGGAACCGCAACTAGCCTCCACATCAAGGGTTACCACCTGACTGGCCACAGCAAATGAATTGATGTCGAAATAGACATCATCCGTTGAGGAAGGTGCTTGGGTATGAAATGATGCGCCACCGCTTGTGGTTGCCCAATGGTTGGAAAAGTCAGACCAATTGCCGGTGCCGCCTACCCAATAATAATCCGTGGCGAATATGGATGTTGATAGGAATAAAAGGAGAACGGTAGATATATTTTTCATCATTTATATGGTTTGGAGACTATAATAAAAGTGGTAATAAAATAGGTTTGAATGAAGTGGTTTTTAGTGAACGCCACTGTAATTTTAGTGAACCCCCAAATTATTCATGTATATGTTCAAAAGGCATACTGGGGCAGTATATTATTGAAAGCTTAGTGTCTGGAATCATATACATTTGTTGGTTTATGATCTATAAAAGTCGGATAGTTCGCCATTTTTAGTTAAATGAAATAAGGGATATTGGCTCTTATTTCTTATAACTTGGCTTTATAATCTTAAAAGACATTTATTATGGATCTTTTTCTTTTCAGCGGGTTGGGAGCCGATAAAAGAGCTTATCAGTACCTCGATTTTTCCGGACATTCGGTGAATCATATTGAGTGGGTACCACCGCTCAAAAAGGAATCAATTGAGCTTTACGCCAAACGATTGGCAGCCGAAATTAAATCAGAACAACCTATATTGATTGGACTGTCATTTGGTGGGTTAATGGCCATTGAGGTATCAAAGCATATTGAAACCCATAAGGTTATTTTAATCTCATCTGTAAAGACAAAAATGGAACTGCCCACCTACTACAAATTAATAGGTGGATTGGGGTTATATAAATTAATGCCCCTAAGACGAATGACTAAACCAGATAAGGTGATGTATTGGCTCTTTGGGTTAAAGCGTACATTACATAAAAAGTTACTAGCGGATATTATGAATGATTCAGACACGGATTTTGTCAAGTGGGCTATAAATAAAATGACCAAGTGGAACAACGAATTTATTCCGAATAATGTCATTCATATCCATGGCTCAAAAGACAGGATTTTCCCTATTGAAAAAATTCAGGCCGACATTGTGATAAATGACGGGGGTCATTTTATGACGGTTGATAAATCCGAAGAGCTAACGTTGCAAATCAGAAATCTATTGAATTAAAACATATCAATAAGCGAGGAAACATTTTTGCAATACCTGCTCATGGGAGCTGCCGAATTTCTTGAAACACCAATTTTTCAATTCCAATATTTCCTCCTTTACCAATGACTTCAGTGCTTTTTTTAACTCTTTTTCAAACAATTTAATATCGAAGCTAACTTTTACAAGAATAGTCTTTACATACTCTAACATGGCAAATGGGTTTACTGATCGATTCATCCTTTTTAACAACCTTTAGCATATTAATAGGTATCGCTTTACTAAAGATTGGTATACCTTTGTACGAGATTTAAATTTATAAAGATTCATCTAATTTTCTATGCGCTTGAAATTCAGACACTTTAGTTTTTTGCTGATGCTTTTTTATATGCTAAGCAGCAGTGGTGTCATTGGTCAGAATATAAATTTGGACCTCGGCCCAGCAGAAATTGGCGAAAACCAAGCTTGGACCATCACCATTACTGTCTCCAACGAAAGACTACAGAGTTACGACAATTTTCCAGATATTGAGGGCTTTCAGAAAAGGGGAACCTCCTCCTCTTCAAGTACACAGATAATCAATGGGCAGGTATCTTCTTCACAAAGTATCACCATGACTTACGTGCCATTGCGCCAGGGTACTTTTAAGATCAATGCCTTCAGTATGACCGTCAATGATAAGGTCGTAAATTCCCCAGGAATGACCGTAAAAGTGGGGCCTCCTATCCAACGCCAACAAAGCCGCGACCCATTCCGGAGTCTGTTTGATCGCGATCCATGGGATAGTGGAGGCAGTACAGAATTTGTTGATATTAATGAAGACGCCTTTTTGGCGTTAACTACCAATAAAGATGAAATCTATGTTGGGGAAGGGGTCACAACCACGTTGTCATTTTACGTAGCCGAAAGCAATAGAGCACCGCTACAATTTTTTGAGCTTGGCAAGCAATTGTCAGGTATACTTAAAGACGTAAGGCCCCAGAATAGTTGGGAAGAGAATTTCAATATTGAGAATATCAATGGAGAAACAGTTGACATTAAAGGAAAACGGTATACGCAGTATAAGATCTACCAAGGGGCATTTTACCCATTAAATGCCGAGGATATTCATTTTCCGCAAGTGGGACTCAAAATGATAAAATTTAAAGTAGCAAAAAACCCCTCATTTTTTGGGCAGAATAGAAAAGAGGATTATAAGACCTTTTATTCAAAACCAAAAACAGTAAAAGTGAAGGAACTGCCCCCACATCCTTTAAAAGACCAAGTGGCTGTTGGCGACTATATCCTTGATGAGCGGATCAGTTCAGAAACATTAGAAACAGGGAAAAGCTTTTCTTACGATTTTAATGTTTTTGGAGAGGGCAATATATCGAGTATAAATAAACCCTCGGTCAGCAATGATGACAATTTTGACTTTTATGAGCCCAATGTTACTCAAAATATAAACAGACAGGGAGGGCATGTTACAGGCTCAAAATCTTTCAGTTATTATGGAATCCCAAAAGAACCCGGTACTTATCATCTGGATGATTATTTTCAGTGGATATTTTTCAATCCTAAAACTGCAAAGTATGATACATTGAAATCTAATGTTGTGCTTCAAGTAACTGGTGAGAGTAAAAAGAATGAATCGATACAGTCCAACGACCTCGGCTCATTTTACGATCAGGTAGCTATTGCAGACAATACACTTAGGGATTTGGATCATTTTGAATGGGTTAAGATATTGGCCAACATACTAATTTTAGGTATGTTAGTAGCCTCAGCAATTATCTTTTTTAAGAAATAATCTATCAAAACAAACTGTGGGCAACTCATTTGGGCATTTATTTAGCATAACTACCTTTGGTGAATCGCATGGAAAAGCCATTGGGGTGGTTATCGATGGCTGTCCTGCTGGTATTGAGATTGACGAAGCCTTTATTCAGCAAGAGCTCAACAGACGAAGACCCGGGCAATCCCGGATAACTACCCAGCGCCAAGAAGACGATGTATTTGAAATACTGTCAGGTGTTTTTGAGGGAAAATCAACTGGCATGCCCATCATCATTACCATCGCCAATAAGGATGCGCGTAGTAAGGATTATTCCCATATTGCTGATCAATTCCGTCCTTCTCATGCGGACTATACCTATCAAGCCAAGTATGGCATTCGTGATTACCGTGGAGGGGGTCGCAGTTCGGCTCGTGAAACAGCTGCACGGGTAGCGGCTGGTGCCGTTGCTAAACTGTACTTGAAACGATTTAAAATTGAGTTTTTCGCTTTCGTGTCGCAGGTGGGGCCAATAAAAGCGCCACATTATACTACCTTGGACCTTAGTCTTACGGAAGATAACATGGTCAGATGCCCTGACCCGGATACGGCTAAAAAAATGATCCAACTCATTGACCACACACGTAAAAACCGGGATACTATTGGTGGTGTTGTTACGGGGGTTATCAAAAATATGCCTGTGGGCTTGGGTGAACCTGTGTTCGATAAATTACATGCAGCCTTGGGCGGAGCTATGTTAGGGATCAATGCCGTTAAGGGTTTCGAATACGGAAGTGGATTTGAAGGGGTAAAGATGAATGGCTCTGAACATAATGATGAGTTCTATAAGGAAGGCGATAAAATAAAAACCAAAACGAATTATTCAGGTGGCATTCAAGGTGGCATTTCCAATGGGGAAGACATCTACTTCAATGTAGCGTTCAAACCTGTGGCCACCATTATGCAAGACCAAAGTAGCATTAACAAAACCGGTGATGAAATTACGGTTTCCGGCAGGGGTAGGCACGATCCGTGTGTGGTGCCAAGGGCAGTGCCGATAGTTGAGGCAATGTCGGCTTTGGTTATTGCTGACTTTTTAATGCTAAACCAAACGTCTAAATTGCGATAATATTCAAAAATTTATGAAGAATCTACCGTTACACACTAAGATTATTATTGGCCTAATCGCTGGTATCATTTGGGCGTTCACTTCCAGTTATCTGGGTTGGAATGAATTTACCATCGATTGGATTGACCCATTTGGAGTAATTTTTATTCGTTTGTTAAAATATATAGCCGTGCCTCTGGTACTGTTTTCCATAATCAGTGGAATCTCCAGTCTAACAGATATTTCTAAACTAGGAAGGCTTGGGGCTAAAACTTTGAGCCTCTATTTGGTCACTACGCTTATTGCCGTGGGAGTGGGATTGATTTTAGTAAACACCATTAAGCCGGGCACCATGTTAGATGATCAACAGCGTGTTAAAAACCGGATCGCTTATGAACAATGGGTGGAAGAAACCCCGGGTGTGCCCGAGCCCAGGGATGGACGGCATTTTTTAAAAGATCCACAGTATAGATCGTTGGTAGAAGAGGTAATGACCCAAAAGGATTTGCAAAAAATGGATGCTAAAAATGCTAAGGTGGAGGAAAAATTGACCACCGCAGAGATCACCAAAAACAAAAGCCCATTGTCTTTTATTGTCGAGATGGTACCGGAAAACATAGTATTTGCCATATCCAATAATGGGCTTATGTTACAGGTTATATTCTTTGCTATATTTTTTGGAATTACCCTGGTGTTAGTGCCAGGAGGGCAGGCGAAACCCGTCATTGATTTTATAAATAGTATAAATGCCGTATTCCTAAAAATGGTGGATATGGTGATGAAAGCAGCACCATTCTTTGTGTTTGCTTTATTGGCTGGTGTAATCGCCAAGATGGCTGACACGCCAGCAGAAGTGTTCGAGATATTCAAAGGATTGGGATCCTATTCCATCACATTGGTGATTGGATTGTTTTTTATGGTTTTCATATTTTATCCATTTATTATTACGATTTTCATCAAGAAGCTGTCATATAAAGAGTTTTTTAAGAATATAAGCCCCGCCCAATTTCTTGCATTTTCAACAAGTTCTAGTGCTGCTACATTGCCAGTGACCATGGAGTGTATTGAAGAGAACATGGGTGTGTCAAAAAACATCAGCAGTTTTGTTTTACCTATTGGAGCTACCGTTAACATGGACGGTACTAGCTTGTACCAAGCGGTAGCCGTTATTTTTATGGCTCAAATGCACATGGTTGATTTATCACTTGGGCAGCAACTGACGATAGTATTTACAGCTACATTGGCTTCAATAGGAGCCGCGGCTACGCCAAGTGCAGGGTTGGTGATGATGATCATTGTATTGCAATCGGTAGGTCTTAACCCAGCTTGGATAGCCATAATATTCCCCGTGGATAGGATACTTGATATGTGCCGTACCGTGGTTAATGTTACTGGTGATGCTACGGTGGCTACACTAATCGCAAAATCAGAAGGGGAATTACCGAAATACAGCAAATCATAGTTTTTGCCAGCAACCTCCCGTAACTTTGCAACGGTTTTAGATCGGGAGACTATGGTTGCCCCAATTTTAGTTTCGGGGCTAACGAACTATAAACCAAATTAATTGTTTTCCTTAAAATTGATATCTTATGCAAGACGTAAAAACACCCGCTTTAAAAGCGGTTAATCTATATATGGAGGCCAATCCAAACCCAAATTCAATGAAGTTTGTGGCCAATTTTATGTTACTACCTGAGGGGGTTAGCTATGATTTTCCTACCAAGGAAGATGCTTCGGATTCTAACCTTGCTTTACAGCTTTTTGAATTGGACTTTGTTGAAAGGGTATTCTTCACCAGTAATTTCGTAACGGTAACCAAGAAGGAAGATCGTGATTGGATGGAAATCCGTAATGAGATTAGAGAATTGATTAAAGCATATCTTGAAAAAGGTAAGTTAGTGGTTGGTGAAATAGTGGATAACAACCAAATCAATGAGGATGATCCCGAATCCGTAAAAAAGATCAAAGGAATATTGGATGAATATATCAGACCAGCCGTAGAATCAGATGGAGGTGCAATTTCATTCCATTCTTTTGAAGGAGGGGTTTTAAAGGTATTACTTCAAGGATCATGTAGTGGATGCCCTTCTTCTACCGTTACCTTAAAAGCTGGGATAGAAAATTTAATGAAACGAATGCTACCTGAAGTTCAGTCGGTTGAAGCTGAAGGGGTTTGAATTTAATTAAGCTTAGTAAGGACTGGATATATAAATTGTAAATATTCAGCTTTGTAGTTATATTGGTTGCTTATTAATTAGCTACAGAATTTTTCTTTTTCCATGCAGGAAGCACAAGCGATTACAGAAGATCAATTAAAGCCATTCCATGACAAAGTACATGAAGAGGCTGACGGAATTGTAAGATACTTTATTTACGGATTCTTTTTTCTGGGATTAGGTCTCTCCATTTTTCATTCTACCTATGTTTTAGCCGTAGTTATGGGTGGTATTTCACTCGGCATCTACTATGCGATTAGGACTTTCGCAGGCGGCACTATTTGGTCTCGTTTATTGATTAGCCTGCTACTCTGGAATTTTGCCGTTCAGTTTATTATACAAATGCATGGCATGTATGAGATGCATTTCTTCTACTTTATTGCACTCACCGTGCTTTTATTTTATGAAGATTGGCGCATTCTGCTCCCAGCGGTAATTTATGCCATTGCCACCTTCCTTTGTCTATTTTATATACAAATAAGCGGAAGTGAGATCAATGGGACGCTTGAAAATGTAGGTGAATTAACTTTGACTAATGTATTTATACATATTGGCATACTTGTTTTTTATGCTGCGCTGTGTATGCTGTGGGCAAACTTACAGAGGAAACAGACCAGGGATTCAGGAATCAATTACTTGAATATGGATGAGCAGCTCAAGCTCATGGATACCAATATTAATTTTGCCGATATAATCAGCCAAGGAAACCTCAATGCGGAATATGGAGCCGAAAAAGCTGACCGTTTAGGGGAATCACTAATGAACATGCGTGATAGCCTTATCGAGGCAGCAGATAGGGAATCAAAGGAAAAGTTCGTCAATGTGGGACTGGCCTCTATTGGCGATATTCTAAGAAACAATAACGACAATTTAAAAGAGCTCTGCGATCAGGTGATTGAAAACCTAATCAAATATATGCGTGCCAATCAGGGAGGTATCTTTATTATTCAAAAGGATGAGAGTAATGATGAACAATACTTGGAGCTAATGGCATGCCGGGCTTATGAGCGCAAGAAATTTGTTGAGAAAAGAGTAGAATTGGGTCAGGGACTGGTAGGTCAGGCAGCCATTGAGAAGAAGCCCATTTTTATGACTGATGTACCGGATAACTATATAAATATTACCTCTGGATTAGGAATAGCTAATCCTAATAGCTTATTGATCGTTCCGTTGAAATCCAATGAAGAAATAGTTGGTGTCATTGAAATGGCATCATTCGATCTGTTTACTGATAATGATGTGGAGTTCCTGGAAAAAGTAGGGGAAAGCATAGCTTCCACCATTATCTCTGCGCAAACTAATCAACAAACCAAAGAGCTTCTGGAGCAATCCCGACAGATGACTGAAGAAATGCAGTCACAAGAAGAGGAAATGCGACAGAACATGGAGGAGATGCAGGCCACACAAGAAGAAATGGTGCGCACACAAAAGGAACTTGGAGAGAAGGAAACCAACCTCAATGCACTCATTAATAATACTACGGATTCAATTATTACCATGGATAAAAATTACACCATTTTGGTAATGAATCAGGTAGTAAAAGACCGTTACAAAGGGACGCAGTATGAAAACATGGCTGAGGGTTCCAATGCCTTAGAAATGTTGGGAGATGTGCGTGATGAGTGGAAAGCATATTATGATAGGGCATTAAATGGTGAAGCACTAAACTTTACTTTAAAAAGCTCAGTTATGGGCGAAGACACCTACCGTGATTATTACATAAATCCGATCCGTGATGAGAAGGGCTATATTTTGGGGGTTTCAGTGTTCTCAAGGGATATCACCGACAAGAAATTATTTGAGATTTCTATGAGAGAAAAGAGCTCTATGCTCGATGCTATGGTGAACAATACCGATAGTACCTATTTCGCAATGGACACGAAATTCAGGATTATTTTCGCCAATAAGACGCTCAAGGATAGATTCAAAGCCAATGGGACGGAGCTGAATGAAGGCATGAAGATTCTGGACGTATTATCAGGTCCGGCACTTGAAACATGGCAGGGGCGCTATGAACGTACTTTGGCAGGTGAGAGCCTAACCTTTAAGGAGGATAGACCCGTAGGCGATAAAACACTCAAAATTATTACCGAGTGCTTCCCTATTAAAGATGAGGAAGACAAAATCATCGGTGCCGCAGTGATCTCTAAAGACATTACAGCCGAAGAGGAGGCTAAAGCCAAAGTAGCTGAACTCACAGTAGAAATCGAGAAGTTGAAGAAGGGGTAAAATTAGGCTTGTTGGTAGTGAGAACAAACCAATTTTCAGACTCTCATTTACAAGTATTCACCATGTCATTGAACGACAATTTATTCCTTTATTTAGTTTTTATTAAGGATAATGCTTTTTCAAGATGAAGGTCTATTTCATTCGCAATCTCCTCAAATGAATAAACAATTTCGTAATCCGGCAGAACACCTCTGTTAAGTGTATTTTGTATTTCGGATTCAGGATAAAAAATATGATAACGAGGGATTCCTATTCTTAATTTAGTGTTTGGTAAAACAACAGATTGAATGGAGCCTGCAGAAAAGCCTTCATATCGTGTACCTGTTTCTTCTCCAATAATTATGGCATCTACATATTCCTTCAAGAATCTGGCAAGAGAGCTTCCTGCCGAATAAGTTTTTCCATTGACAAGTACGTAAACTGTTCCTTGAAAAGCATATTTTGATGCCTTGGGCATCTCATACGTCCTTTCTTTACCTTCCCAAGAAATCGTTTTCTTTAAAAACAGATCTGTATTAATCGGTTTCAAAATAAATGGGATCATATCGTCTGCAAATTCATTTCGTCCGCCTGTATTGTTTCTCAAGTCAACCACTAAGTGATTAACCCTATTATCAATAAGTTCCTTAAAAATGCTATTGTACATTTTCTTAGACTTGACTTTGTACTGATTTACTTGTCTATAATCGAACGAGGGTAGTTTTAATACAGCATATTGTTCTTTCAATTGTAGTTCATAAAATGCATTGAGCTCAGTTTCTTGTCCATTGACTTCATTACCATAGTATTTTTTGAAATTTGAAATTTGCTCCAATTTCAAAAGTGCCTGAATGTCAGCTTTTTTTACGTCTTCATTTTGTCTCATGTATTCGAAATGGAATGTGTTCGTTTGCTCAATATAAAAGTAGTATAACCAGGGAAATCCAGCTTCAATGTTCTTGTTTGAAAAAGTGAGTATGTCGCCATCGGAAGGAGTAACTTTTTGTAGTTCTTTTATAATATCATCTGTGGTTTTACCATTAATAGAAATAATCTTATCACCCCTATTTAATGATTTTTCGTTGGAATAGTCTTCCCAAACGTAAAGTTGGTTTGAAATCAACTTTACAGAAACAGGCAAATAGGGGCATTTACTTTCAGGAATGCACTTATGAATAGAGTCCTGCCAATCTCCAAGAGTAAAATGACCTTCATTACTCAATGCGCATATTTCACTGACCAAAGAAAAGTAGTCAAAAATCGAAATGGAATCTTTTTGCAGCGACTGGATAATTTCCATTGAAAGGCTGTCAAATTTAAGGTTGTATTGCTCTAATGCTGGATTATACTGCTGGATATTATCCCGCAGAATTGTCAGGTCTTCCACAGCTTGGTCTTTAGCTATTCTCTGTCCAAAAACTGATATTTGTACAAGTAAGGTGAATAATGTGATGATTACTGTCTTTATTTTTTTGTCCATTATATTACGTGTTTTACGCAGCATTTCACCAATCAACTTTTTATTACCTCAGGACTTTTTTATTAAAGAGTATTACACCTCCTCTTTTTTGCTGCTGATCCTAAATGTATTATAAATTATCAATTCTATATTTAAGAAATATGTCACAATATTAAAAATTATGATTGTACAAAAAATAAGGTTGCCTATAGCGCGCATTTTTGTAAGAAGAAACAATGAAACCGAGAAATATAGCAGTATTTCCTTTGAAATGCTAGATCAATAAAAGCAAGTTTATGTCCAAGGGTATTTAGATTATCAAGGTGTACAATTAGTAAAGTTTGGTTTTGGTAAAGTCCATGATGGTGTACTTTGGTCAAAACCGTCACACGTAATTACATTATTCACATCCCAAGAACTGATGTCTTGATTGAATTGTGAATAAGAAAACATACCATTCATCTCAGTTACACTGCTCACATCCCAAGAACTTATATCTTGATTGAATTGTGAAAAATGAAACATAGCAGTCATACTGGTAACATTACTTACATCCCAAGAACTGATGTCTTGATTGAATTGTGAATTAGAAAACATATAATCCATACTAGTAACATTACTCACATCCCATAAACTAATGTCTTGATTGAATTGTGAGTAAGAAAAAATAGCAAACATATTGGTAACATTACTCACATCCCAATTACTTACATCTTGATTGAATTGTGAATTTCCAAATATTCCATACATCTCGATAACACTACTCACATCCCAAGAACTGATATCTTGATTGAATGGTGTATAAGAAAACATATAATTCATCACAGTAACACTACTCATATTCCATAAACTTATGTCTTGATTGAACGGTGAATTATAAAATATATAAGCCATATTGGTAACATTGCTCACATCCCAAGAACTGATATCTTGATTGAAGTTTGAATTACGAAACATAGCACCCATATAAGTAACGTTACTCACATCCCATGTATTAATATCTTGATTGAACTTTGAGCCATAAAACATAGACTCCATATTAGTAACGCTACTCACATCCCATGTACTAATGTCTTGATTGAAGTTTGAGCCATAAAACATAGACGCCATATTAGTAACGCTACCCACATCCCATGCACCTATGTCTTTATTGAAATTTGAACCATAAAACATAGCCTGCATATTGGTAACATTACTCACATCCCATGAACTGATATTTTGATAAAAAGGCAACTCATAAAATAAAGAATTCATCTTGGTGACTCTGGAGGTACAGACCGTACTAACTGATTCATTATTAGCAATAAGTTTCCTAAGTTGAGTCTCATCTATTATAGTGTAAACTATGCCGTTTATTTCGCTTGTATCTCCAACTTCTGCCCAATCATAACATTTAATAGTTATACCATTTTGGTCTAAGTATAAAGGATTTAATATACACCCATTTGAATCGACATGTTGACCAGTTGGAGTATTGGGACATGTATCTATATCATCAGTGATTCCATCTGAATCAGAATCTTTTTGAGAATCAGAACACCCATTTAAATCAACTAATTCTCCCAAAGGAGTATTCGGACAGGAGTCTATATCATCAGTGATTCCATCTGTATCAGAATCCCTGATTCCGTCATCTTCATTACAATTGGAAAAAGCCATTAAACAAAGTATGAGCATATAAAGTGTTAAGTTTTTCATTGTACTTTAAAATTTGATCGATTGACTAGTTTAGTTCTAAACACCCGCAGGTTATTCTAAAGGCAATAATAACCAACAAAACTATCAAGAATCTATTTTGCTAAAAAAATTACCGAATCAAAGAGGTGATGTTGTTGATGTTAATTTATATGAGATCCTCTCCGAAGGATTTTTTCATCATAGCTTCACCATATTTCATTAAAACTGGCATTAGACTATTTAATCTTTCTTCAATTTCCACCTTTTGTGCGACCATAGATAACCAGCAGGATCATCCTCAATTTGTTTCTGCGATTCTGTAATGTATGATTCCAGTACTTCATGGCTCTCCTTCTCATAAGGCGGTTCGGTAAGTTTGATGAGTTCTACATTGTAATAGCCTCGTTTCACGCGAACCATTTTATAAAAAACCACCGGATACTTCATTGCCTTGGCAATTTGCTCTGGCCCAAGAAAAAAGGCAGTTTCCTGATTCATAAAAGTAGCCCAATATTTTATGGTGTCCTTACCAGGAGACTGGTCCGCCATAATAGCAACCGCCCGAAGGCGCTCCTTTGTTTTCAATAAACTCCGGATAATGCTCTTTTTATGAATGGGTTTTCCCCCAAACTTTGCACGGGTATTATACATCAATTGATCGAATTTGGGATTCGACAACCGCTGGTAAACCGCATCTACTGGAAAAGGCAGCACCAAGCAACCTGTAAGTAATGCCCATTCCCAGTTGAATTGGTGCGACCCCACAAGGATAATGGACTGGTTCTGATCTGCATATTTTTGCACCTCTTCTACATTAATAAACCTTACCCGTTTTTTAATGGTGTCTTCAGAGATGGAAATGGCTTTCAATGTCTCGGCAATATATTCGCCAAAGCGCCTGTAGAATTTTTTAGCAATGGCCTTCACTTCTTTCTTGTTCTTTTCAGGAAACGAGTTGGCTATATTATTATGCACAACCTTCTTTCTGTAGCCGATTATATAATAGACGAAAAAGAAAAGTCCGTCAGTAATCAGGTACAGAATATTGATGTGGAGCTTGGAAAGTAGTTTGATAAAGAACATTTAAATAGAATTAGCTCAAAATTAGGTAATCCATATAAAAGGAAGTTATTATCATAATTGATTAATTTCGCCACTTACAATTTTTTTGATTTATGAAGGACAAGGTAGTAATCATCACCGGGGGTTCATCGGGCATTGGCAAAGCACTGGCGGAAGCGTTTGGCAAAAACGGATTCAAAATAGTGATCACAGGCAGGAAAAAGGAAGCACTGGATGAAGTTTCGGCTGCTCTCAAAAGTCAACATATTGAGGCCATTGGATTCCAGGGTGATGTGAGCATTGAAGAAGACAATGTAAAAATGGTAGCCGCTACCTTACAGGCCTTTGGGAGAATAGATATTCTTATCAATAATGCGGGCATCTCCATGCGGGCCCCTTTCAAGGATGTCGATTTGAAAGTGATCAAGCAAGTAATGGACATCAACTTTTGGGGTGCCATTTATGCTACTAAATACTGTCTTCCAGAAATATTGAAGAACAAAGGCTCGGTGATCGGTATTTCTTCCATTGCAGGATTCCGAGGCTTGCCGGGAAGAGTCGGTTACTCAGCTTCTAAATTTGCCTTACAGGGATTTTTGGAATCATTACGTACTGAAATGTTCAAAACAGGTGTACATGTGTTAACGGCATGTCCCGGGTTTACAGCATCCAATATCCGAAAATCATCACTCACCTCTGATGGTACCGCTCAAGGCGAATCACCACGAAAAGAGGAACTCATGATGACCGCTGAAGAATGTGCCCTTTTGATCTACAAAGCAACTGTAAAAAGAAAGAAATACATTATCATGACGACCCAGGGTAAAATGACCGTTTTCCTTAATAAATGGTTCCCCGGCTGGATGGACAAAATGGTCTATAATACCATGGCTAAAGAAGACGATTCACCATTTTCATGATCAATAACCAAAGCTAATCATCAAAATAGCTATATTTGAGAAGCAATTTATATACGCATGATTCAAAAGTACTTTTCTCTTGATAAAAATTATATCCTTGAAAAAGCTCAGCTTGATCTTGAGAGAGAATTGATCGTTTATCTTATCGACTTTAGTAAAAAATTCTATTTACAGCAATTTAATCCTCTAGGGATCGAAGATAATACCGTGCTTGCCATTAAAGAACACCAAACAGATTATGTGACCCGATTGGAAGAATTCTATCGTAATCTGGCTGGGGTATATCGCTTTGAATATGGCCAGAACCAGTTGGAGCTGTTATTTGATGGTAATGACCACTATGTCAAGTATGTCAATGATTGGAGCGACACTTTCAAAAGATGGTTGGTTGATTTCTGCATGAAACCCAACTTCTTGAGAGCAGTATTGGAATTGACTGTATTCTACCCTGAAGGTCGCAAGTCTGAGCTAGCTGAAAACCGCATGAAGACCTTCATTCATCAGCATTTCGAGCTGAAGATTTACAAATACAAAGGCATCGTCAAACAGTTGAAGATGGCTTGATTTGTTATTCCACCTTCCGCCAATAGGCCGGAATGTATCGGATATAAGATGGATAGTTTACTATTCTAATATTCATTTCTTGTCGAGCCAGTTCAATAATCCTTCATAAATTGTCATTCCGGACAACAGTGGCCTTGAGCAGCCTTGAGCCGGAATCCCCCGTTGAGTACGATCTAAAAACAGGGTAGAAATCTTGATCTTAATACCAAACTTCACTCAGATCATAGCCATGAACATAGAGATTGCGGGGCATTTTCCCGCCCTTTGGCGGAAGCCCGCAATGACAGGGCGGGGTGAATGTATCGGATATAAGGGTAGTTTTTTCTGCCAGTATCATCTTATTGTCAACCGAGCCTGATTCCTTTAATTACTCACATTTAAATGACAAAAATCATTTCTATTGAAGGCAATGACCCCTAGCTTTGCGTTTTATTTAAAGTAGAATCAATGTACTGGGAAAGTTATACACACGATAAAATGAAACGCATCGTATTTGATGCATTGGAGCAAAACCTTGATTACCGCGATAAGCCCGTTTTAGGTCTTCCCGCCTCCTACCTTGACACGGAGGTTTTCTATCAGGATGCTCCTTTCTTAAAAGATGCTCCTTTTTTATCGGCACTTATTGCTAATCCCAATCATATTGGCTGCCATACTTTGAGTGAATCTGAAGAAGCATTTAGAGGTACGCATAAAATTGAAAAAGAACTTATTGGACTGTGCGCTCAGCAAATATTTGAAGGCGGTGAGGGGGAGTTTGATGGTTACGTTGCTTCTGGGGGAACCGAAGCCAATATACAAGCGATGTGGATTCTCAAAAATTATTATGTCACTGAATTTAAAGCCAAGGCCAATGAAATAGCTGTTGTTTATTCTGAAGATGCTCATTATTCCATGCCCAAAGGAGCGGCCTTGCTGAGTCTAAATAAGGTGGTTACAAAAGTAGACGAGCATACCAGGGAAATTACCAAAGAAAGTGTTATAGAAGGTATTGAAAATGCTAAGAAAAAAGGTATTAAGTACTTTATTGTTATCATGAATATGTCCACTACCATGTTTGGATCTGTAGATGATATTGATGAAATCACAGGTTGGTTAGATGAATTAAACACAGAATATAAAGTGCATATTGATGGTGCTTTTGGTGGATATATTTATCCATTCGCAACGGATAAAAGTCGGTATACTTTTCAAAATGAAAAAATTCAATCCTTCACATTAGATGGGCATAAAATGCTTCAGTCACCTTACGGAACTGGCCTCTATCTAACGAGAAAAGGATTCATGGAATATGCGCTTACCGAGGAAGCCAACTATGTAAAGGGTAAAGATTACACCCTTATTGGAAGCCGATCGGGAGCCAATGCCATAGCCGTATGGATGATCATGCGTACCTATGGATCGGATGGATGGAAGTCTAAAATCAGGCAACTGCTTAACAAAACCAGTAGGGTATGCGATAGCTTACGAGACAGGGGTATTGCTTTTTTTAGAAATCCAGATATGAATATCATAACGATTAGAGCAGCACATATTCCCAAAAAATTAGCAGAAAAATATCTGCTAGTCCCTGATTCCCATGATAACCCAAAATGGTATAAGATTGTAGTGATGGATCATGTTACCCAAGGGTTGATTGATAAATTTTTACTGGATTTAGATGGCAAACTACATTAATGGTATTATTGGACTTCCGCTATCGCATGGGCAAGTCGCTTATGGTAAAGATTCCTTCATTGCATTACGGAATGACGTTCTAATTTAATGTATAAATATCGATGTGGTCTATCGAATAGCAAAACCCTCAAAATCCATTATATCACCAGGGTAAAAATGTACATTCTCAACTCGGGCATGTTTAGGGCCTATCTTACACCAATCAATTAAGGCACTTAGTTGAGCCATTTGCCCTTCTGCTTCAATGTAAACGATACCACTAGGCTCATTTCTTACAAAGCCAGTAATTCCCAATTCCTCAGCTTTGTGTTTTGTACTTGCTCTGTAAAAAACGCCTTGTACCTTTCCTGATACAGTTATATTGTAATGTTTGATCATAATAATTATTGTGCTTCCTTCATTATTCCTACTCCTGATGAAGTCCCAAGCCTATCAGCTCCCGCATTGATCAAAGCTACTGACTGCTCATAGGTTTTTATTCCTCCTGAGGCTTTAATGCCGACACTTGAAGGCAATACACTTCGCATCAGTTTGATATGTTCCACTTTAGCCCCTTCTGGTGCAAAACCTGTTGAAGTTTTAACAAAATCAACTCCAGCATCATTGCATAGTTTACATGCAGCAACAATCTCCTCATCAGATAAAAAAGCAGTTTCAATGATCACTTTTAGCATTTTACCTTCTTCGTGACAAAGTTTACTGCTTTTGGCAAACTCTATTTTAGGCCAAGGCATGCCATCTTTAAAAGCCGAAACATTCATTACCAAATCTAGTTCATCGGCACCATCACGGATAGCAAGTTTCATTTCCTCCATTTTCACTTCGGTCATATTGTAACCAAGAGGAAATCCGATAACAGTTACCAATTGTACATCAGCCGTACCAATTTCTCGACTAGCTCTCTTCACCCAAAATGGTGGCACACATACTCCTATGAATTGATTGTCAATCGCTTCTTTTACTAATTGATCAACCTCCTTTCCTGTGATAGTAGGTTTTAGGTTCGTGTGTTCTATAAAACGGTGTAGGTTCTTCATTGACTACTAATATAATGATTCACGAAATCCATGCCTAATGTTTAGACTTAATACACTTTATCCTCTATATTATCAAGCATACACTTAACTGTCACCCTGAGCCTGTCGAAGGGTAAAAGACGAAACTTATTAAGATTACGAGAGCCATGTCTTATGTTTCGACAGGCTCAACATGACATGGCCTTAAAATTCATTGAAACATGGATAAATCGTTATTGTTCCCTGAGCCTGTCAAAGGTTTTAAACAGGGATAAATCGTAATTGTCACCCTGAGTTTATCGAAGGGTATAAACACAGATAAAGCGTAATGTCACCCAGAGCTTGTCGAAGGGTAAAAGACGTAATCTAATTGATTCCACGAAAACCATGTCCAATGCTTCGACAAGCCTGCCTCCCGGCAAAGCAGGCTCAGCATGACATGGCATACTAATGCCAAATACCGCACTCCTTACAAAACTTCCGTTTCCCGGGTGGGCGCTTCTTGGGTTTTTTCTTGTGACCAAAATAGGATGGGTCTGAATACTGTGGTTTGCGCATTTCACGCTGCTTCTTCCGCTCTGCTTTGGCATTGGCTTGCATCCGCTTATCAAATTCCTTGATTTTGAGATCCATTTTCCTATTGAAAATACCCCGGGCAGATTTTTTGCCCTTTTTTTTCATGGTTTTCTTTTGCACAGCGGATTTCTCAGCTGAAAAGGGTTCAAATGAATTATCTTCCTTTGGGTTATTGCTAGTCTGAGCCATGGCTGCGGCAGAAATAACCATAAGAATAGCGAAGTATAAAATTCTTGCTTTTAGCATAATTGTATAACTCGAAATTAGCTAAAATATTATAGAGGTAATGAGTTTGAACAGTGTTATCTCGATTTGGGTTGGAGCATAGTTTGTTTTCTACGATAAACCCATGGCGGTGTTGGTTCATCCACGGCCCATATCCCAACCTTATTTTCCTTCGCTTCGGACTGTAGAGTAGAGACTTCTTCCGATGCCTTTTCAGTTGCCCAGGCAAGGCCCTCTTTTAGTAATTCCTCGTGAATGGCCTTTCCATTCCTTAATGATATAATAGCAAGTTTATTGCCCCACCTGTCCTTACCCCTTACCACCACCACAACTTTCTTTTTCAGAATCATTTTTTCAGTAAATGCTTTAGCCTCATCAGCCAATTCTTGACCTGACTCAGGACAATCAACCTCGCTCAGCATAAACTTGACCACCTCATTATCTTCACCCACAATCTCAAAGGTGTTTCCATCAATCACATTGACTACTTTGCCAGTAAAACCTTGTGCCCAAGCACTTCCAACATATAATGTAAAAACAATAGCTCCAATAATTCTCATAGTTCCTTTTAATCCTTAACTAATCTATACGGAGGATATAAAAAAGGAAAGTGCTGATAATGAGCTTTATATACCTCAATCAAACACATGTAAGGTTTGTTCGATGTTAGAAGGAAAATCTGTGGAGATCAAAGAAATTCTTAAAGAAGAGTAGCAATAAGAGTAAGGCTAAAAAGAGGTGTCAATCCGAGAGTTAATATTTTCGAGATGACGTGTTTGATACCAAATTTTTCTCCGTTTGGAGGGAGGTACTTTAAGCGTACTATCAAATACGTCATCGGTAGGAAAGTATGACCGAGAAGTCTCCTTCTCTGGAGACCTCTCAACCTGTGAGGTTCGAGGTATCATTAAATTTATTTACAATACTGACTAATAAAGTAGTCTACTTTTTTATCGCCCAACTCCTTCGCTTTCATCCAGCTTTCGCATGCTCCCTTAGTATTCTCTAATCGATATAGGATGTTGCCTTTAACTTTATAGTAACTGGGGTTCTTTGGATCAAGCTCAATAGCCTTGTTTATTGGCTCCATAGCACCTCCAATATTGTCTTGCGATACTCTGGCATTGGCCAAATTATAATAGGCAGCATCATCTTCAGGGGTCAATTCAATCACCTTACCGTAATCTGAAATGGCTCCTTCAATATCTTCGCTTTCTTCCTTCAAATAGGCCCTATTAAAATAAGCATCGGGATTGCTCGGATCAGCGGCTATAGCTTTATTAAGATCGTCTAAAGCCGCTCGATTATTGCCTATATACAAATTAGCTCTTGATCTATCAATGTAAATGGAAGCGTCCTTTACTCCTGCACTGATGGCTTTGTCAATATCACTGATGGCATCACTGTAATTTTCACTTTCAATTAATGCCCTTCCTCGATGTTGATAAACCTCGCCATCTTTACGTCCAGCTTCTATTGTTTTGTCATAATAGGATAGCGAACGCTGATATTCCCCCATACTGTAATAAGATTCAGCCAAGAAGAAAATCACATCAGGGTCAACCTTCTCTACTAACTTTTCAACTCTAGTCAAATCTTTGATGGCCAAGTCATAATTCTTCATTTTATAGTAGGTTTCACCCCGATTTTGATAGGCTTTGGCATATTCCGCATCAATTTCGATGGCTTTGCCAAAATCTGCTATGGCCACCCCATCATTGCCCAAAAGTTGATTGGCTTTACCTCGATTATTAAATACAATGGGATTACTCACTCCATTAGTAACTGCCGCATCATAATCTTTAATGGCTTCCTGATAGTTTTTCAACCTGAACTGCGCATTAGCCCTATGGAAATAGGCCGAACCATAGGAAGAATTAGCGGCAATGGCTTTGGTGAGTGAACTGATTGCTCCATCAAAATTATTGCCTTCATATTGTGCATGGCCGAAGTTATGATAGGCTTCTGCCTCAGTTATGCCCATGTCAATTGCTTTTTGCAAATTGGTAATTGCCCCACTATAGTTTTCTAGCCTGTATTGTGCATCGCCCAGATGCCAATACGTTTCTTTGTCCCCAGCATCCATCTGTACTGCTTTTTCCAAATTAGGAATGGCATTTTCATAATCCGCTTTGAAATACATTGCATTGCCCAGTCCATAATAGAGCAACTTATCTTGTGAGCCCAACGCTTTGGCCTGTTCAAGATCGGTCAACGCACCTGTGTAGTCATTGGTTTTAAATTTGGACACGCCTAAGTACAAATACTCGACTTTATCTGCGGTGCCTGAGGCTACGATTTTATTGAGATCGGTAATAGCTCCTTGATAGTCAGCCGTCTCGTATTTGGCCGTACCTCTGTTGCGTTGCGCTACTTGATAGTCTGGCTTGATCTGAAGCGCTTTATCAAAGTCCGCAATGGATTCCTTAACGGAACCGAGCAACATTTTGGCCTTACCTCTATTATTATAAACCAGTTCGTCATTAGCCCCTTTGGTAATGGCCTGATCATATGATTTTACTGCTCCCGAATAATCTTCTGTTCTAAATTGAGCGTTTCCTAAATTGTAATACACATCTTTATCCGTGACTCCTTTGGTCACCGCTTTATTTAAATTCTCTACTGCCCCAGAATAATTTTTTAGTTCATATTGAGCAATACCTATCTTAGAAAATAATGTAGCATTATCTACCCCAGATGCGGCAGCTTTATTCAAGTCAACCAATGCACCCGAAAAATCCTTCAATTCAAATTTTGATAAGCCTCTTTTCTCAAAAATTTCTGGAGAGGTTTCTCCTGACTTTTCGGCATTATCTAAGTTTGATGCGGCTTTAGAATAGTCTTTTTCATCAAAGGCAATTAATCCACTATAGAGGAATATTTTCCCGTCATTTATATTCGCTGCTATCGCTTTGTCTAGGTAAATTTTGGCTTGAGCCTTATTCCCTGTTTGATAATAGGCCAATGCGAGCATTTTCGTAACCTCTTTATTATCACCAGATTCCTTTGCTTTTTCAAGATCAACAATGGCGCCTGCATAATCCTTTAATTCATACTTTGCTGTTCCTCGATTCAGTAATGCACGACCATAATCTGACTTCAATGCCAATGATTTGTCAAAGTCAGCCACCGCACCACTATAGTTTTTCAGCATCATCTTGGCCTTTCCACGGTTGTTGATCACCACATGATCATCTGCCTTGAGAGCAACGGCTTTATCGTAAGTGGTAATGGCATTTTGGAAATCATCTTGTTTAAAATAACTGTCGCCCAATAATCGATATACTTCATATTCTGATGTGCCTGCCGCAGCTGCCTTTTTCAAATCCTCAATGGCCCCGGCATCATCTCCCGTATTAGCTCTGGCAATGCCCCGAAAAGTAAATAGCTCTTTGTTCGTGGAATTGCCATCGATGGCCACGGTTAAAAATTCTACTGTTTTTCCAAAATTTTTGGTTTGATAAGCAGCAATACCCGTCATTTCAGCCAATACCACTGAAGGAGCACCTGCCTCAGCCGCTTTTAATAAATAACTGAAAGATTCTTTAAAGTTATTCGTTTTAAATAGAGCCGTTCCTAATTTTTCGTTGAGTTCAGGATTTTCAGATCCCCTTTGTATGGCCGACTTTAAATCTTCCGTAGCACCAGCAAAATCACCAGAATTATATTTGGAAAGGCCTAACCGTTCATAGACCAATGCATCGGACTTACCTGCACTTTTCATTCGCTGATAGTCAGCAATGGCTCCTGGCCAGTCTTTATTAAGAAATTTTGCCTCCGCTCTATTTTCTAATGCTTTGTCGTAATCAGGTTTTAATTCCAGTGCCTTGTCAAAATCTTGAATGGCTGATCCATATTGTTCAAGGTTGGCCTTTGCTTTTCCACGATTGTTATACACAACCTCGTCATCCGCTTTATCTGCTATCGCTTTGTCATAAGAAGCTATGGCCTTTTGATATTCTTGATCTTTGAATTGAAGGTTTCCTAAAAAGTAAAAGGCATTGTAATCTTTGATGCCTCCATTGATCGCTTTTTCTAAATCAGCTTTGGCCTCCGGTTCTTTTTTCAGCTCGATGTAAGACATGCCTCTGTAAAGAAATAATTCGTTAGCAGAACTGCCTGCTGTAATCGCAGCTGTTAGTGTGGTTTCCGCTGCCGCATAATTTTTACTGAAGTAATAAGCCGCTCCTAAACTTGGTGAAAGTGACGGGTCTGTGAATCCTTCACGTTGTGCTTGTTCATAATATAAGGCCGCTTTCTTATAGTCTTCTTTGGCAGAGTAAATATTTCCCAAATAAAATTTTAGCAGCTCATTTTTACTCCCACGTTGCACAGCACTTTCCAAATCTTTGGCTGCCTCATCATTCATTTCAAGATTATATTCCGCTATCCCTCTATTAGCAAAAGCATCTGCATCTATCCCTCCACCAGAGATTACTTTATCATAATCCTCTTTGGCTTTTTGCCATTTCTTTAATTTAAAATTGGTTTCTGCTCGATTGGCTAAGGCTTTATCATAATCGGGTTTCAATTCCAAAGCTTTATCAAAGTCGGCCACTGCTTTGTCATATTGCTCCAAATAAAATTGCGCCTTACCACGGTTATTGTGAATAATTGGCTCATCATTTTTCATGGCCAATGCGTTATCATAAGCACTTACTGCCAAATGATATTCTTCCTTTTTGAACTGCAGATTTCCGTAGTAATAAAAACCGTCATAATCTTTAGCTCCTTTGTCTACGGCTAGTTTTAAATCAGCTAACGCACCTTCTTCATTCTTGAGTTCATATCTGGAAATTCCTCTGTATAAGTAAATTTCATTGTCATTGGCTCCTTTATTAATGGCATCAGAAAGAGTGGTCTCGGCTGCTGAATAGTTTTTGGAGAGATAATAAGATCGACCAAGCTTAACGGGAATTGATTTTTCCTCTACATTGGCACGTTGTGCCTGCTCATAATAAGTAGCTGCTTTTTTATAATCTTCTTTACTGAAATAAGCTTCCCCGAGAAAATATTTTAGTGTTTCATTTTTGCTGCCTCGTTGCACAGCACTTTCCATACTCTTGATGGCGTCTTCAGTTTTTTGAGCATTGTATTCTGCTATTCCTTTTTTTGCAAAATTTTCGGCATCTACTTGTCCTGATTTAATTACTGCATCATAATCAGCGGCAGCTTTTTCCCAAGCTTTAAGTTCAAAATTAGCCTCTGCTCTATTTTCTAATGCTTTGTCATATTTAGGATCAGCTTGTAATGATTTATCATAATCCGCTACGGCCGCACCATAATCTTTAAGTGTAAACTTAGCCTTGCCTCTATTATTAAATAAGGCCGCCTCTTTATTTCCTGCACCTTCCGCCTGATCATAATATTTAACTGCATCCTGATAACTTTCTAATCTGAACTTTGCATTGCCAAGGTTATATAGCCCTTCCGCATCTTTGAATCCCATTGAAACACCTTTTTCAAGATCGGAAGCTGCACCTTGATAATCCTTGAGTTCGTATTTGGTCATACCGGCATATCCAAAAAGGTCTGCTGTGCTAACTCTTGCTTTCAGGGCATCTTTGAAATCGGCTTGCGCTTTTTCATAATCTTTCAACTTAAAATAGGCAATACCTCTTTTTACATATACCTCGTTATCGCTAAACTTAGAATTTATCAACTGTGAATAATCTAGTACAGCATTTCTAAAATCCCCTTTGTCCAGCTTTTCATTAGCTTTTTTGTAAGTCTCTTGTAGCGGATCTGCCTCCTGAGCAATAGCCACATGGGTAAAAGGAATAAGTAACAATAAGAGAAAGTAATACCTGCTTTTTATCATAACATCAAAAATTGAAGGGAAGTAAAGTTATTTAAAATAACGCAGTTAATGGAAATGAAGTGCTGGTAAAAAAATCATTCCATGTAAGAATTCATTTCTGATCCCTTATTGTAGAATTCATCGGATGAATTCGTAGTAAATTAATGCTGGCTAGATATCGAAGGTTCATCTGTTTACAATTCATCTATTGAATATTCATCGGATGAATTCGTAATAAATCTGGGCTGGCTAGATCATATCGCATGCTTTAGTTGGTTATTCATCCGATGAATCCATGATAGATAGTAAAGTGGTCTATTAAATAGCTAATCATTATAGAATATTCATCGGATGAATTCGTAATAAATCTGTGCTGGCTTGATCATATCGCATGCTTTAGTTGGTTATTCATCCGATGAATCCATGATAGATAGTAAAGTGGTCTATTAAATAGCTAATCATTATAGAATATTCATCGGATGAATTCGTAGCAAATCTTTGCTACTTGATTATTTCGCATCTTATAGTTGATCATTCGTCCGATGAATTATTGATAGATGGTAAAGAGGTCTATTAAATAGCCAATCATTATTAAATACTCATCGGATGAATTCGTAGTAAATTACTGCTGACTTGATCGGATCGCATCTTATAGTTGATCATTCATCCGATGAATTCTTGACAATTCATAGTTGAATAGGAATTGTCTCGGACAGTTTTACTATCTTAATTGAATAATCTGATGATTTAATTACCATGCAAACAGTTCTAGGAGCAGGTGGTGCGGTAGGCAAGGCACTTGCCACCGCACTGAAACAATACACTTCCGACATTCGTCTGGTCGGAAGAAATCCCAAAAAAGTAAACGAAACAGATATAACTCACCCAGCTGATCTGCTCAGTCCCGAAGAAGTAAATAAAGCAGTAGCAGGTTCAGATGTTGTGTACCTGATGGTAGGATTGGTTTATAAAACCAAGGTATGGCAAAAACAATGGCCTTTGGTTATGCAAAATACCATAGATGCCTGCAAGGCACATAATGCCAAATTGGTGTTTTTCGACAACGTATATATGTACGATCGTGAGGCGCTCAACCACATGACGGAGGAAACGGCCGTTAGACCCAGTAGTGATAAAGGGCGAGTTCGGGCACATATAGCAGATATGGTATTGAAAGCCCATGAAAAAGGAGAAATAAAGGCCCTGATTGCCCGCTCTGCCGACTTTATAGGCCCTGAAAATAGTGTGCCTGCAGAAACTATTTATAAAAATCTAAAAAAAGGAAAACCTGCAGATTGGTTTGCAGCATTGGATAAAATACATTCGTTTACCGATACCCATGATGCCGCTGTGGGCACGGCAATGCTAGGAAACAATGAGGCTGCCTATGGTAAAGTCTGGCACTTGCCCACGGATCCCACCCCACTCACTGCTCAGCAATGGATTGATCTTTTCGCCAAAGAAATGAGCGTAAAGCCCAAAGGTCGAGCCTTACCTATTTGGACGATGAGTATTTTGGGCATATTTATACCTGTACTTAAAGAGTTAAAAGAAATGGCTTATCAATATGATCGAGATTATTATTTCGATAGCAGCAAATTCAACCGCAAATTTGAGTATACGCCTTCTAAACCTGAGGAATCGGTGAAAAGGGTGGTGGAATATTATAAATGATTGTAGTAATGGTATTTTGTAATTTCTTTATTTAAAACAAGTTGAAGTTCGCAATCCTTCTTTTTGTTCTCACTTCTTATCAATTGTATTCCCAGAATACAGGTTGTTTAACTTTTGATAATATTGATAAAATAAAAACGGATACTACATTAAATCAAGATTTTAAAAACCATAAGCTGGTATTGTTAGGTGAAGCTCCTCATATTATGCCAGCCAATACATTCTTCCAATCGGAATTCTTAATTTATTTGAATAAGAACTTTGGCACGAGAAATCTTTTAATAGAATTTGGCAGTTCTGATGCCTATCTTCTCAACAAGTATTTACAAACTGGTGATAGTAAATATTACGACAAGAGTTATTATGGCATGCAACATTTTATGGAAGCAAAAGCTGCCTATACAAAGCTTTACAGGTATAATTTATCACTTCAACAGCAAAATAAGATACATGTTTATGGTTTAGATTTCGAAAGAGAACCATCATTAACGGCCGCTGTCTATTATTTTTTAAAAGAAAATGATACTATTCCAGAAATGGAGGAATTAACAAAAAGAGTCAAGGCTAGATTAGATACAGTTGGTTATGATTACCCTGATCCACTCGTAAAATTCCTAGAACAAGAATTGCCAAAGTACTCGAAATGGCTAAGTAAATCACCAGATTGGGATACTATTAATGAGCTATTACAATTCAAATCTTCGTATTCAAATTTTTATGAAAGAGACAAGTTCATGAATGAGCGTTTTTTAAAACTGCCAAAGAATGAAAGATATTTAGGATCATTCGGAACAATGCACACCCAATTAGACAGAAGTGATGTCTTCGCAGGCTTATTAAAAGAAAAGCCATTGGTTATAAATTTACATCACGAAAATTCCTTTGAAAATGATGGTAATCCTATCAAAAGCAGTTTTTTGGACGATATCGGATTCTTTAGGAAAAAAGAAACAAAAGAGTACTTAAAATACTATGATCAACTAAGTGGCTGTGAAATATTTATCGCACCCGTAAACCTTGATTTCAATTCATTAAGATCTAAATGTGACTATATAATAATGTTGAAAAATCAGCACGGATATACCAAGGAATAGTCTCAACATATTATACTATATTTTCAAATCAACTGTAAATTTGAATTCACGCCTTTAAACCTGAGGAGTCGGTGAAAAGGGTGGTTGATTTTTATAAATAAGATGGTATAAATCAATTGCGTATTAACATATACCTTGAAACTCTATTAATTGAATTTTGTATATTTAATGTATGATCGGTCTGAAACATAGAAATGAACTAATCAACAGGATTAAATCAATTGATGATAAAAACATCATTGATGAAATTTACCGATTACTTGAAATTGAATTTGACGACAAAATATTTGTTACCACTCAGGCACAAAAAAATGAAATTGGAACCGCTAAAAATCAGATAAGTGCTGGAAAGGGTATAGATTCTAGTCAAGCGGATAGTGATATTGATCAATGGCTAGAAAAATAATATGGACGCCACTAGCACTGGAAAAACGTTATCAAATTCTTGGTTTCTGGATTGAACACAACAAACCCAATTCTTATAGCATAAAGTTAAATAACCTTTTTAAAGATGCAGTAAAAATGCGTGCCCAGCATCCCAATATTGGGCGTCCAACCGATATTCCTAATGTTCGTGTCAAAATAGTTCGTGACTATTGGTGTAGTATTTTTAAGGTCTCCAGATATAAAAAAAGACATTAGAATTACGATTTACATCTCAACTCTAATGTCTTACCTCTCAAATATTGCTACCAAAGCCTACATATGAATCACCTCGCCATAAGCAGCTGCGGCAGCCTCCATGATAGCCTCAGACATAGTAGGATGAGGGTGAACAGTTTTGATTATTTCATGACCTGTTGTTTCCAGTTTCCTAACAGAAACAATTTCAGCAATCATTTCGGTCACATTAGCTCCAATCATGTGTGCACCTAACAATTCACCATATTTAGCGTCAAAAATAAGTTTTACAAATCCGTCTTTTGCTCCTGCAGCACTTGCTTTACCCGATGCTGAAAAAGGAAATTTACCTATTTTTAATTCATAACCTGCGGCTTTGGCTTGCTCTTCAGTAAAACCAACAGAAGCAATCTCCGGACTGCAATAGGTACATCCGGGTAGGTTACCGTAATCAAGTGGTGCTGGAGATTGACCTGCAATTTTCTCTACACAAATAATACCTTCAGCTGAAGCAACGTGTGCCAATGCTGGGCCATGAACGATATCACCAATGGCATACACCCCTGGGATGTTCGTTTTGTAATAATCGTCAACAATTACTTTTCCTTTGTCAGTCGCCACCCCAACCTCTTCGAGGCCGATGCCTTCAATATTTGTGGAAACACCAACTGCAGAGAGGACGATATCGCAATCTAAGATTTCCTCCCCTTTCTTGGTTTTTACAGTCACTTTACAACCGCTGCCCTTAGTATCCACTTTAGTCACCTCAGAACTGGTCATGATCTTCATTCCGTTCTTTTTAAAATTTCTTTCTAAGGCTTTTGATACTTCTTCGTCTTCAACAGGCACTACTCTCGGCATAAATTCAACAATAGTAACTTCCGTTCCCATTGTTTTGTAGAAGTAGGCAAATTCAACACCTATAGCTCCTGAACCTACAATTACCATTTTCTTAGGTACTTTGGGCAGCACCATGGCTTCACGGTAGCCAATAATTTTTTTACCATCTATTGGCAAAGAAGGCAGTTCCCTAGATCTTCCACCCGTAGCCACTATAATGTGCTCAGACGTGTACGTTTCTGATTTTCCTTTATCGTCTGTAACTTCTAATTTCTTTCCCGCTTTGAGTTTTCCAAAGCCCATGATCACATCGATCTTGTTCTTTTTCATCAAGAACTGTACCCCGTTGCTCATGCCATTGGCCACATCACGGCTTCGTTTTACTACGTTGTCAAAATCAACAGCTGCATTTTTTACGGTGATGCCATAATCTACCGCATGTTGGATGTATTCAAATACATTGGCACTTTTAAGCAATGCTTTCGTAGGGATACAACCCCAGTTTAAGCAAATACCACCCAATGATTCTTTTTCTACTACTGCTACCTTTAATCCGAGTTGTGATGCTCTGATTGCCGCTACATAGCCGCCAGGGCCACTTCCTAATACTATAAGATCGTATGATTTAGCCATGCTAATATGTTTTTATATTTCAATTATTAATGGGATCGCAAATTTAGTGTAATTGCTATTAGAAAAAAATTTGAATCAATTGTTACTCACTAATTCAATCACAATCAAATTTATCTTTGTCATGGTCACTATATTTGTTTTCTTTGGGAACTCAAAACCTAAGACTAACTAATGAGACTACTCGAAGGAAAGACCGCACTCATCACAGGCGCTTCAAAAGGAATAGGAAAGGCCATTGCCTTAAAATATGCTGAACAAGGAGCTAACATTGCATTTACTTATTTATCTAGTGTTGAAAAAGGGGAGGCACTTGAAAAAGAATTAGCTGCTGCTGGTATTAAAGCAAAAGGCTATCGATCTGATGCTTCCGATTTTGCTGCTGCGGACAAATTGATCAATGATGTTGTGGCTGACTTCGGCACCTTGGACATCTTGATCAACAATGCCGGAATTACCAAAGATAATTTACTATTGAGACTCAGTGAAGCGGATTGGGATGCTGTCATCAACATCAACTTGAAATCTTGTTTCAATACGGTAAAAGCAGCTACTAAAACAATGATGAAACAGCGTTCTGGTTCTATCATCAACATGACTTCAGTAGTAGGGTTAAAAGGTAATGCAGGTCAGACTAACTATTCTGCTTCAAAAGCAGGCATTTTAGGTTTTACAAAATCCGTAGCCCTGGAATTAGGGTCTAGAGGTATCCGTTCAAATGCAATCGCTCCAGGGTTTATCGAAACAGAAATGACAGAAGTGTTGGATGAAAAAACGGTGCAAGGCTGGAGAGATGCTATTCCATTGAAGAGAGGTGGCTCACCCGATGATGTTGCCAATGCATGCGTATTCTTAGGAAGTGACATGTCGTCTTACATTACCGGTCAGGTAATACAAGTGGATGGCGGTATGTTGACGTAATTCAAATCTCCTCTGCGTAGCTCTGCTAACTCTGCGGTTTTATTAACCACTGAGTTCACAGAGTTTCACAGAGGCTTTCGTCCTAGCGATGAGATAGCTTCAGTCGTGCCCTACCATGACGATTAATTCCTACCTTTAACCCATGCGGTTAATCTCCCATCCTATATTGTGCAACTATTACCTGACGTACAGGTGCAATGCCAAATGTGGTTTTTGTGATATTTGGGAGCGGCCTTCACCTTATGTTACTTTAGAAAATTACGAGCAGAATTTGACTGCCCTCAAAAAACTGGGCGTGAAAGTCCTCGACCTCACAGGTGGGGAACCATTACTCCACAGAGATATAGACAAGTTGCTGGCACTAGCCAAAAAAATTGGCTTCATTACTACCGTAACCACCAATGGGCTACTGTATCCAAAATGGGCCGAGAAAATAAAAGGCCTTGTAGATATGCTTCATTTTTCGCTAGATGCACCTACAAAAGAAGCACATGATCAATCCCGAGGCGTGGCATGTTTTGACCATGTGATGGAGTCCATTCAAATAGCGAAAAAAATAGGTGAACGACCCGACATTATTTTCACTGTATTTGAAAGTAATGTAGCGCAAATCGAGGAAGTGTACACACAGATTTGTGTTCCCAACAACTTGGTACTTATTCTCAACCCAGTATTTAATTACAATGAGGTTAAAACTGGGGCTCAGTTTAGCGAGGCTACTTTAGATAAAATTTCAGCTTGGGGCAAAAAGAAAAATGTGTACCTCAACGATGCTTTTATCCAGTTGAGAAAAGATGGTGGCAATCATGTGGATAATCCTGTTTGCCTAGCTGCAAGTAGCACCATTGTCATCTCTCCAGAGAACAAATTGGTATTGCCCTGCTATCATTTGGGCGTGAAAGATTTTACCATAGACAACAACTTATATGACCTTTATCAAAGTGATGAGGTGCAAAAATTAGTTGCTCTTGAAGGTCGTTTACCCGAATGTGAGGGTTGCACCATCAATTGCTATATGCAGCCTTCCTTTGCCATTGAAATGAATAAATACTTTTGGAAAGCACTGCCTAGCACACTCAAATATAATAGGATCAAAGGTACTTGGAAAGCACTTTTTTAATACCGCTGATCAAATTTCAACTGGTTGGTTTAGATTGTTTGTATAGATTGCAATTTCTTAAAAATCAGTCTTATGAAGTCAGCCTTACAAATCGCATTTTTTTCTCTTTTAACAATAGCCACTTTCGGTCAGAAGAAGGTATTGGATCATCCAGATTTCGATCTATGGAAAAGCATAACGGAAAGTGAAATTTCACCAGATGGTAAATTTATCGTTTATCACTTAACTCCCGGAGAAGGTGATGCGGTAATGAAAATCGCCACTTCTGACGGCAAAGAAATTGCCAGTGTACCCAGAGGGGTCAACTCTTCCATTACCTGGGATTCACGGTTTGTCATTTTTAAGATTAATCCCCAACTCGACACAGTAAAAGCATTGCGAAGAATCAAAACCAAAGAAGACAAGCTTCCCAAGGACTCATTGGGAATTTATGACCTAAAGTCAAATTCATTAGAAAAAATAGCCCGTGTAAAGAGCTATCGTATTCCTAAAGAGTGGCCTAATCTACTGACCTTTCAACTTGAAGCTGAGCTTCCCAAAAAAGAAGAGAAAGACACTGCAGCTGTTGATTCTGTAATCCAAAAAAAGAAAGTCACTAAGCCAAAGCCTGTTAATAAAAAGAATGGCTATCCGTTGGTTGTCAGGGACTTGATTGCTAAAACACAGGATACCATCCCCTATGTAACCGACTATACTTTGGCAAAAAGAAGCGATAAATTTATTTATCAAACCACAGGAAGGGATTCAACCATTCTGGAAGGCATTTATTATTACAATCAAGCTACACATACCGTCACTCCATTATGCCGAACAAAAGGGAAATATGCACAACTGGCCATAGCCGAAGATGGACTTCAAACGGCCTTTTTGTCTGATTTGGATACTACAAAAGCACTTATCCGTGACTTCCAGTTGAGGTATTGGAATCAAGGCAAGGACTCAGCTATGGTAATTGCCCACACTGCCACTCCCGGAATTCCGGAAAATTGGTTGGTCAATGAAAATGGAAGTGTAAACTTTTCAAAAAGTGGATCGAGGTTATTTTTCGGCACATCGCCTAAGCCTGTTGTACAGGACACTACTTTACTCCCAGAAGAAATCATCAATGTGGAGGTTTGGAGTTATAAAGACAGCCGATTGCAAACTCAGCAAAACATAGAATTAGAAGCCGATAAGAAAAAGTCGTACCCAGCTTATTTTGATACTGTTGATGAAAATATCATTCAGTTAGGCACTGAAGCTATACCAGACCTACAGCTAGCTGACCATGGTGATGCCCCCTATGCATTGGGGTTATCCAATATTCCTTATCAAAAATATATCTCTTGGGAAGGCTTTCCACAGCGGTATGATGTCTATAGCATCAATGTAAAAACAGGAGAAGCCACATTGGCCATTCAAGATTTACGGGGCAATGCAGGAATGTCCGCTGAAGGCGAATATTTGTATTGGTACAATGCAGAGGACACCACTTGGTACAGTTATTCAAATGCCGATAAAAAGGTCTATGCGCTGACCAAAACCATTGCAGAATCAATGGCCGATGAGCGCAATGATCAGCCGAATTATCCTTATCAATATGGAGCTGCAGGTTGGACTACTGGAGACCAAAACTTGCTTGTCTATGACCGTTACGATATTTGGAAACTCGATCCCACGAATGGCAGTGCACCTGTAAATTTAACCAATGGCAGGGCTTCAAAAACGGTGTTTAGAAATCAGGATCTGGATCGTGATGAAGAGGCGTTAACTACCGATTTGTTGCTCTTTCACACCTTCAATGAGACTGATAAAAGTGAAGGTTATGTATCAGTGAAGGACTTTGGTAAGCCAAAATTATTGATCAAAGCAGATGCCAAATTTTCACGCTTTCGTAAAGCGAAAAATAGTGCTACCGTTACGTTTACTAGGGAAAGTAATGAAGAATTTCCTGACCTATCGGCTTCCGATTTAAGCTTTAAAAAAGTGAGTAAAATCAGTAATGCCAATCCACAACAGAAGGAGTATGCTTGGGGTTCGGTGGAGCTATACAATTGGACTTCTTTGGATGGCGTTCCGTTGCAAGGTGTTCTTTACAAACCTGCCAATTTCGATCCTAATAAAAAATATCCAATGATCGTCAATTTCTATGAACGATCGTCAGATGATTTACATGATCACTGGGGTGTAAAACCTCACCGATCTACGGTAAATGCCGCATTTTATGCCAGCCGAGGTTATTTAATCTTTAATCCCGATATTGTTTATAAAGAAGGATACCCTGGCGAGAGTGCTTACAATTCAGTGGTTGCTGGCACCACGGCCTTGATAAATGAAGGGTTTGTTCAAGCCGATAAAATTGGACTTCAGGGCCATAGTTGGGGTGGGTACCAGATTGCTTATTTGGTAATGAAGACTAACCTGTTTGCCTGTGCCGAAGCGGGTGCTGTAGTCTCCAATATGATCAGCGCCTATGGTGGAATCAGATGGTGGACAGGCTTGAGCAGAATGTTTCAATATGAGCATACGCAAAGCCGAATTGGTGGCACACTTTGGGAATACCCGCTTCGATATATCGAAAACTCACCGATATTTTATGCCGACAAAGTAGAGACCCCGCTTCTGCTGATGGCCAATGATGCAGACGGTCATGTGCCGTGGTATCAAGGCATTGAATATTATGTGGCACTGCGCAGATTGGGCAAACCAGTATGGATGCTTAATTACAGTGGCGAGCCTCATTGGCCAACCAAATGGCAAAATATTCGGGATTTTAATGTCCGTATGAGTCAGTTTTTTGATTATTACCTGAAAGATGCCCCTATGCCTGTATGGATGGGAGAAGGTATTCCAGCCATTGAAAAAGGGATCAATAAGGGTACGGATTTAATGGATCATTAATTTAATTTTCAACTTTAATTTGGAAAAATTCTAAACCCTCACTAGGTTTGGCCTATCAATTCGATTCTCACTCTTGAGAAATCGATTTATAAAGAAGCGTGGAGAGACAGGCTCAAAGAAGCGCTAGCAACCATCAGCCCACTGGCTGAAAGGTGCTAAATCCTGATCCCGGAACGTCTATCAGGGGATAGTCAAGGGAGAATATAAATTGATATTATAATGAAAAGATCAATTCAACATCAAACAGGGTTACTTGCTACATTTCAAAGAAGCATTCATTCTTTGATGCAGTTTTCACTACATTCTATTTGCAGCATGTTCGGTTGCTGTTGTTGCTAACCAACCGCTAAGAGATCACGGCATTTCTTAGGCTGCGCTGACCAATCCGCTTCAATTCGGTAATGGGATAAGTATTTTCTTTTTTCTGCCAATATGTTGCGTAATCCGATCTCAGCACACATTTCAATTCAAATTTTCATTTTCAAAAACATTAAAGATCATGTCAAAGACAATATCATTTTCGGTGAATTCAAAAAGTGAATCACCAGCCAGAACAAACATCAATGTAAGGGGTTTTAACCTAATTGTAGACGAACCCATTTCGCTTGGGGGCACAGATTTGGCTCCCAATCCAGTAGAATATATACTTGCCGGCTATGCAGGGTGTATCAATGTGGTCGCCCATATTGTGGCAAAAGAACAGAAAATCAATCTTAAAAACCTTGAGATTGATATACTGGGCAACCTAAATCCATCGCGACTGTTTGGAACATCCTTCAGCGACCGGGCAGGCTATAAAGACCTACAGGTAACACTAAGAACAAGCACTAAACTTGACGAGGGTCAAAAAATAAAATGGCTCAAAGAAATCGAGTCACGCTGCCCTGTAAATGACAACTTAAGCAATGTCACTCCAATCACATTTTCACTCAACTAAACACTTTACTATTATGTCAGATCAACTAAAATTCGAAACATTACAAATACATGCAGGATATGAAGACGTAGAGGAGTCTTCCCGGGCGAGTACCGTTCCGTTATATCAAACCTCATCTTATACTTTCAAAAACGCTGAGCACGGGGCTAACCTATTTGCCCTTAAAGAGTTTGGCAATATCTACACAAGGATTATGAATCCTACTACCGATGTTTTTGAAAAAAGGATTGCTGCGCTGGAGGGAGGAGTAGCAGCAGTGGCGGTAGGATCCGGGCTAGCTGCACAATTTATTGCGCTTAACAATATATTATCTGCCGGAGATAATTTCGTCTCTAGTTCTTTCCTTTATGGGGGTACTTACAATCAATTTAAAGTGGCTTTCAAACGACTGGGGATTAAAGCTCGTTTTACTGAAAGCGATAAAGTCGAACATTTTTCCAAACTGATTGATGAAAACACAAAAGCCATCTATCTGGAAACCATAGGCAATCCGGGATTCAATATCCCTGACTTTGAGGCTATTGCTGCATTGGCTAATGAACACAACATTCCACTTGTAGTTGACAATACATTCGGTGCAGGAGGGTATCTTTTTAGGCCAATAGAACATGGGGCGGCCGTAGTTGTAGCCTCGGCAACCAAATGGATTGGTGGTCACGGTACTTCTATCGGTGGTATTATCATTGACAGCGGAAAATTCAACTGGGGCAATGGTAAATTCCCTGAATTTACCGAGCCTTCAGAAGGTTACCACGGACTGAAATTTTGGGACACTTTTGGTTTCGATAACCCATTGGGTTTGCCCAACATCGCCTTTGCCATTCGTGCCAGAGTGGAGGGTTTACGTGATTTTGGCCCCACGTTAAGCCCTTTCAATTCCTTTTTGCTGCTTCAAGGCTTGGAGACGCTTTCATTGCGGGTTCAGCGTACTGTTGACAATGCACTTGAGTTGGCCAAATGGTTGGAGAATCACCCACAAGTAGAAACTGTCAACTACCCTGGATTAGAAACAAGTAGCTACCACTCACTGGCCAAAAAATATCTCCAAAACGGTTTTGGCGGAGTATTGTCATTTGTAGTGAAGGGTGGAAAAGAGGAGGCCTCTTTATTTATCGATAGCCTAAAACTTGTACGCCATTTGGCCAATGTGGGTGACGCCAAAACACTCATAATACAACCCTCTGCAACTACTCATCAACAATTGAGCGATGAGGAGCAAATTGCCGCAGGGGTGTTGCCGAACCTGTTACGGGTTTCATTAGGGATAGAACATATCGAGGACATAAAATCAGATTTCAACAATGCCTTTAGTAAAATCAAAAGCCGCGAACTTGCTCAAGCCTAAAGTTCAGTTTTTCAGTTATGATCAAAAGTTCGGTTTGGAGGATGGAAGCATCCTCCCCGAACTGGAGATCGCCTATACTACCCATGGGGTACTTAACGCTGAAAGAAATAATGTAGTTTGGGTCTTCCATGCACTTACTGCCAATGCTGATCCTACGGAATGGTGGCCGGGTCTTGTTGGAGATAATGACTTGATCAATCCCAATGAGCATTTTATTGTATGTGCCAATATGATTGGCTCTTGCTATGGGAGTACTGGACCAGAAAGTATCAACCCGGTAACTGGCGAAAAATATGGTCTGGATTTTCCTCTGTTGACCATTAAAGATATGGTTAAAGCACACGAGCTTTTGCGTAAATATTTAGGGATCAATAGTATTCATTTTGGTATTGGCGGATCTATGGGCGGTCAGCAATTGCTTGAATGGAGTATAATGAATCCCTCGATTTTTAAAAACATTTGCCTCATAGCGACCAATGCACGCCATTCGGCCTGGGGAATAGCTTTTAATGCCACTCAACGTTTAGCCCTACAGGCTGATCCCACCTTGAATTATAAATATGAAGGGGCTGGTGAGAATGGGCTAAAGGCCGCCCGTGCAATAGCGCTGCTGTCCTATAGAAATCAAAATATATATAGAAAGACGCAGAGCGATTTTGATGAAAAATTAGAGGATTTTAAGGCGGATAGTTACCAGCAATATCAAGGTGATAAATTGGTTAAACGGTTTAGTCCGCAAAGCTACTGGACATTAAGCAAGGCTATGGACAGTCACAATGTTGGTCGCGGAAGGGCATCTGTGCGGAATGCGCTCAAAGAAATAACAGCCAAATCATTGATCATTAGTATCAAGAGCGACTTGTTATTCCCGATAGCTGAACAGCGATTTATTGCAAAAAACATTAGAGGTGCTGATTTTAAAATCATTGACTCTCAATTTGGCCATGATGGTTTCTTATTAGAGACTTCAGCCCTATCCAAACTAATTTACAACCATTTAAACACTAAGCATGAAAAGATATAATATAGGATTGATTGGCTTTGGCTGTGTTGGCCAGGGCTTTTACGAAGTGCTGAAGGCCAACCCGTCTATCCCTGCGCAAATAACCAAGATAGTTGTAAAAGATGCCTCCAAAGAAAGGGCTGTGGACAGAAATTTACTCTCTTTCAATATTGACGAGCTAATAAATGACCCCGCAATTGATATGGTTGTGGAGCTTATTGATGATGTTGATGTGGCTTATGATATTCTGAAGAAATCCTTGTCACTTCATAAACCGGTAGTGACCGCCAACAAAAAAATGGTAGCTGAAAATCTCAGTGAATTGATTTCACTTCAAACACTTTACAAAACGCCAATATTGTATGAAGGAGCTGTCTGTGGAAGTATTCCAATTATTCAGACCATCGACCGATATTATCAATCGGAAAATATTACTTCCATAAGTGGGATATTTAATGGGTCTACCAATTATATTCTGACCAAAATACTTGAGCAGAACCTAACTTACGATGAGGCATTACAAGAAGCTCAAGAAAACGGATTTGCTGAATCAGATCCGATTTTAGATGTAGGGGGTTTTGACCCTAAATTTAAACTCAGCATACTAGTACGACATGCTTTTGGGCATTGGGTTCATCCAGACCAGATCTTACATTGGGGCATTAACAAGCTACAGAATCAAGATTTTGATTTTGCCAAAGCCAATGGCCTTAAAATAAAGCTTGTAGCAAAGGCAGACTATAAAAATGGCTCATTATCATTGACGGTAGCCCCACATTTTGTCAATGCACAAGACCCTCTTTTTTATATTGATAATGAAAACAATGTGGTGATTATTGATGGTGAATTTGTGGGCCGACAGACATTAGCTGGTAAAGGAGCTGGAAGTCACCCTACTGGATTGGCCGTGCTGTCAGATGTTAAAGCCATTATTTATGGTACCGCATATCACTATAAGATTCCATTAGAGTTTATTATTCCCGATAGCGTTATTGACGTCTATGTAAGATATGATGCCACCACAGATTTTGTGGTTGAATTGTTTGAGAGTATTTCAGAAAAGTACGTTGGAAAGCAATCTTCCTATGTGCTAGGTTCCATTAAGTTGAATCAGCTAAAATCCATCCTTAATATAGACAATGTGAATGCCATAGTTATGACTCAGGAAAAAAAAGAGCTGCAAACAACAAAATTGACCTATTCTTATGCTTCATAGGAGGTGTTTAAGTGATAATCGTTAAATTGGATATAAAAATCCATTATGCTATACCTTATCATACTCTTGCTACTCCCTTTAAAGGGCGAATCCGAAAACATTATTAAGTGGACTGACGGGCAACAAATAGACTGGAGTGTTTTCAAGGGCAAGCCTGATCCGTCCAGTCCTTATGATGCACAATTAAACTCTGGGGTTAGATACAGTTATTCCTATGAAAGTAAGAATGGAAATGTAAAAGTGAATTTTGATGTGTTTTGTTATATGGATCCCAACTTATCGTGGAGCAAAAAAGGCAAGCAAACCGACTATTTATTAGGTCATGAGCAACTGCATTTTGACATTTCTGAACTTCATGCACGCAAATTAAGAAAGGCACTTCAGGAGTATGACTTCTCAAAAAATCCACAAAAAGAGGTGGAAAAAATATTTAATCGAATAACTAAGGATCGTCAGGATATGCAAAATAAGTATGACAAAGAGACGGATCACTCCAAAAACAAGCCTGAGCAGGCAGAATGGGTAGATTTTGTGGCCCAACAGCTCGCAGAATTGAATGCTTACAAATAGCCAAATTTTAAATCTTCACATTATAGTTTTAAACATTTACTCAATATATTTGTAGTCCTATTGAAAAGGGAAATTTTTCACTGAAGAAATCATTAAATTTCAATGAGTACAGTTATTATAACCTCGATTGTTGCCTTCACAGCTATCATTCTTTTACTGGTTTTAGTTCTCCTCTTCGCACAATCAAAGCTTGTGCAATCAGGTCCGGTAAATATTTATGTCAATGGTGACAAGGAAAATCCTATTGTAACCACAGCAGGATCTACTTTATTATCAACACTATCTGCACAAAAAATCTTCTTGCCATCAGCGTGTGGTGGTGGTGGTACATGTGCTATGTGTAAATGTATAGTTGAAGATGGAGGTGGCGATGTGCTGCCAACCGAAGTGGGCCATCTGAGCCGAGCCGAACAAAAAGAAAATGTTCGTCTTTCATGTCAGGTAAAAGTAAAGCAGGACATGGAAATACGTATACCAGAAGAAATTTTTGGTATTAAGAAATGGGAATGCGAAGTGGTTTCCAACTACAACGTATCTACCTTTATTAAGGAATTTGTAATGAAATTGCCTGAAGGCGAAACTTTGGATTTCGAAGCCGGAGGATATGTACAAATTGATGTACCGGTGATTGAAGTTGATTTCAAAACCATGGACATTATACCTAAGCCAGAATTAGGCCACCCTGATGACAAGTACCAAGCAGATTGGGACAACTTCAATCTGTGGGATCTTAAAATGGTGAATGATGAGCCAATATTCCGTGCATATTCAATGGCCAATCACCCAGCTGAAGGTAACATTGTAATGTTGAACATCCGTATTGCTACCCCACCATGGGATAGGGATGCCGGTAAATGGATGGATGTAAATCCTGGTATCTGTTCATCTTATGTATTCTCAAGAAAACCCGGTGATAAAGTAACGATCTCAGGCCCTTATGGAGAGTTTGCTATCAACCATACAGATAGGGAAATGATCTATATTGGTGGTGGTGCGGGAATGGCCCCACTTAGGGCTCAGATATTCCATCTTTTCCATACTGAAAAAACAGACCGAAAAGTATCTTACTGGTATGGTGGAAGATCAAAAAAAGAATTGTTCTATATCAATCACTTTAGAAAAATTGAAGAGAACTTCCCTAACTTCCAGTTTAATATAGCACTTTCCGAGCCATTGGAAGAAGACAACTGGCAAGTAAAAAAATCATTGGATGATAAAGAAGCTGATGGATACCTTGGATTCATTCACTTGGCTTTATTTGAAAACTATTTGAAAGATCATCCAGATCCTGAAGAAGTGGAATATTACCTATGCGGACCGCCTTTGATGAATGCTGCGGTATTAAAAATGCTGGATGACATGGGCATACCCCCTGAAAATGTCAGATTTGATGACTTTGGAGGATAAGATGATTTCAATTATCATATAGAGAAATAGGTTGGTAGATATGCCAACCTATTTTTTTTGAAACAAACCAAGGCAGCAGTTAAAATGTAGTCAGTGAGTGGACATCTCTAAAGTCAATTGGTAAAGACCTCTAACTTTTGTGAATGTCACTTGTTTATTCGTAAATCAAAACCGTATTTTAGGATCAAATACAACCCATGGATCTGAAAATATTTTTCTCCCCCCTCGATGACGAGCTTTTCTCGCACATAAGAAGTAATACAAGTTTCCTGAAAAGCATTAAGGTCAACATTGATAAAATGCCCGCATTTAAAGGTGCCGACATGGCTTTGATTGGTGTGGAGGAGGAACGTGGCACCATTATCAATAAAGGTACTGCCAAGGCAGCCAACGAAATCAGGAAGAAACTCTATAAGCTTAAAAAGGGAACAGGAAAATACAAGATTGTTGACCTTGGTAACATCCGTAGTGGTGTTGACTTGGCGGAAACCACAGGGCGTATTACAGAGGTCTGTCAGGTGCTGATTCAAAATAATGTGCTTCCCATTGTCATAGGTGGATCTCATGACTTGGATTATGGGCAGTACAAAGCCTACGAGGGGATGGAAAAACTGATAAGCTTACTCAATGTGGATGCTTTTCTCGATATGGAAGAAGGGGTAAGTGAGCCAGAACATGAAAGGCATATTCACAAAATCCTGTTGCATGAGCCTAACTTTTTATTCAATTACAGCCATTTGGCCTATCAAAGCTATCTGATTGACCAAAATGCAATCAACATATTGGAGAAGCTCTATTTTGAAGCGTATCGGGTCGGGCATTTAAGGTCCAATATCTCGGAAATGGAGCCTATTATCAGAAATGCGGATATGCTTTCTTTTGATATTTCCGCCATAAAATCCAGTGATGCCCCCGGCAATGCCAATGCCCAGCCATTCGGACTTACAGGGGAAGAGGCTTGCCAGATCTGTTGGTATGCTGGAATTAATGAAAAACTGAGCTCAGCAGGATTTTATGAGTACAATCCAGACCTTGATGACCCTTCTAAGAAAACGGCTGCCGTGGTAGCTACCATGATCTGGTACTTTATTGAAGGTTTTTATCATCGGAAAAATGAGCAGAATTTTAAGACCAATGACTACTTGAAGTTTGTTGTTTCTATGTCAGGTAATCCCGATGCCTTGAATTTTTATAAAAGTAAGCTTAGCGAGAAGTGGTGGATGGAAGTACCTTTTCAGCAAGGTAAAGAGAGATACTCGCGTAACTGTATCATTCCATGCAGTTATTCTGACTACCAAATGGCCACTCATGGTGAGCTTCCCGAAAGATATATTAATACCCTCGCAAAGTTGATTTAGTTGGATAATTTGACACTAAAATATTGTATATTCAATTGATTTTGTTCAGGGGGGCATAATTATGCGGCCATCTTTCAAATTAAAATAAATCTAAAATGAGAAGAGTATTTATCATCACCTCAGCAGTATTAATTTTAAGCATTTCGGCCATAGCTTTCTTCTGGCCTCCAATCCTTTGGGTTTTTGTACTGATAGGGCCGTTGTTTCTCATTGGATTGAACGACATGCTTCAAAAGCGGCAGGCCATTAGAAGAAATTTCCCTTTAGTAGGCAATTTCAGGTACATGTTTGAAGCCATCAGGCCAGAGATTAGCCAATATTTTATAGAAACAAATTTTAGTGGGGTCCCTTTTTCGCGCCAGTCACGATCTATCGTGTATCAAAGAGCCAAAAAAGAACTATCAACGTTGCCATTTGGTACTCAACTAAATGTTTATGAAGTAGGCTATGAGTGGGTAAACCATTCCTTACTTCCAAAAACTGTTAACCCTGAATCACTACGTGTCACAATTGGCGGCCCTGATTGTACACAACCATATAACGCCAGCATCCTCAATATCTCCGCTATGAGTTACGGATCACTCAGTAAAAATGCCGTGCAGGCACTCAACAAAGGAGCTAAAATTGGAGGATTTGCACACAATACGGGTGAGGGTGGTTTGACCCAATATCATTTGATGCACAATGGTGACGTCATTTGGCAACTTGGTACGGGTTATTTTGGTGCACGCACATTGGAAGGAAAATTTGATGAAGAACTATTTAAGGAAAAATCCCACCATCAAAATGTGAAAATGATTGAAATCAAGCTTTCACAAGGAGCCAAGCCCGGGCATGGGGGAATATTGCCAGCTGAAAAAGTAAGTGAGGAAATATCCAAAATACGTAATGTCCCTGCACATAAAACGGTAGTTTCCCCTCCTGGTCATTCAGCATTTACCACCCCCTTGGAAATGTTGGATTTCATTAAAAAATTGAGAGATCTGTCGGGGGGCAAGCCGATCGGTATCAAATTATGTATTGGTAAACGCAGGGAATTTATCTCCATCTGTAAGGCTATGGTAGAGTCTGGAATTCAGCCCGATTATGTAGACATAGATGGAGGGGAAGGCGGTACTGGTGCAGCACCAATGGAATACTCCAATAGTATAGGAACGCCTCTGGTGGAAGCACTTACATTTGCACACAACTCATTAGTAGGTTTTGGCCTACGTGACAAAATAAAAGTGATATGCAGTGGTAAAATAATTACCGCATTCGATATTATTAAAAACATTGCCATAGGAGCAGATTTATGTTATTCTGCCAGGGGCATGATGATGGCAGTGGGATGCATTCAGGCACTAAGATGTAACTCCAACCTTTGCCCAACTGGGGTGGCAACACAAGATCCTCAACTAGTAAAAGGCCTTGATGTGGAGGACAAAGCCATAAGGACAGCCACTTTTCATAAAGAAACCATGCACAGTACCGCGGAGATGCTAGGCTCGATGGGACTTAATTCTACTGCTGAACTTAGGCCATGGCACAGGATGCGCAGAACAGATTTTACGGAAATAAAGCACTACGGTGAGATATACCCCTATTTGAAACCGGGTGATCTATTAGGAGAAAATATTCCACAAGACTGGAAACGTGCCTTCGCTGCCGCTACTTCCTCTTCGTTCGACCACGTAGAAGAAATGCCCGCTGAACTTGTATAGCCCTTGAACTTCCTAAAGAAAATATTTAGGGGGATATCCATAAACGTTTTCATATTGGGAATGGTGAGTCTGTTAACAGATGTCTCCAGTCAAATGGTATTCCCACTTGTCCCACTTTATCTCACCACCGTTTTAGGTGCTAAAGCGGTGATGGTGGGTGTGGTGGAGGGAGCAGCCGAAACCACGGCTTCATTAATAAAAGTATTCAGTGGCTATTGGTCTGACAAAATCAAAAAACGCAAACCATTTGTTATAGCTGGTTATTCATTATCTGCGCTCACCCGACCACTCTTTGCCATTGCCACTAGCTGGAATTTTGTGCTTTTCGCCCGGGTTATTGAGCGCATAGGTAAAGGCATCCGGTCCGCACCACGGGACGCCATAGTAGCCGAGTCGGTTGACCCAAGTAATTCTGGCAAGGCCTATGGATTCCATCGGGCTATGGATGGAATTGGTTCCATGATTGGAGCTGTATTGGCTTTCTTATTACTTCCACTACTTGGATATGAAAAACTGTTTTTATACGCTTTCTTCCCTGGGGCAGTGGCGGTTTTTATTATACTTTTCGTCAAGGAAAAAAAGATTGGCGTCAGTACAAAGCCATTGACAATGACCATAAGGAGCAGTTTTAGTGAGCTTCCACGAAATGTAAAACATTACATTCTAATTGCGGCCTTATTTTCCCTTGGTCATTTTGGCTATTCTTTTATCCTGCTTAGTAGCCATTCGGTAGGTATTTCTGACAATCAATCAGTCAAATTTTATGCATTATTCTATTTGATCTACAGCCTACTCAGTCCGGTGAGTGGCTATTTAGCTGACAAATTTGGAAAGAAAATAGTGCTGATAGCCGGGTATTTGATGTTTGCCTTAGTGGCAATGGGTCTGGTGTTGATCCCTAGTGGTATGTTGGGAGTATTCACCGATGCAGAATTCATCGTGCTGATTTTTAGTTTATATGGCATCTGTTATGCTTTGATTGATGGAACGCAAAGGGCCTACATTGCCGATATGAGTCCAAAACACCTTAAGGCCACAGCCTTAGGAGCTTTCCACACTGCCATCGGTTTAGTGAGTTTACCAGGTGGATTTATTGCCGGTTGGTTATGGGATCATCATTCACATAATGCCACTTATTTCTTTGGGTTTACACTTGCTTTGCTTGCTGTAATACTCTTTATATATCAAATAAAAGGGCAAATTAGCGAACCGGAACATCGAACTCATCACTAAAATAATCCAGTTCAGTACAGTTATTCCACGGTTCAGTCGAATCCATTTTCAATGTTCCCTGCCAATTAACAGATTTACATCATGATCACTTCACGCCCCATGGACAAGAGAGAAGAAATAGGTTTGTTATTAATAGGCATAGTTACAGTGGCCATTATCGTATTGTTGGCTTGATCCCATCTTTAATTGGAACTGACTGGAAACCACTCAGTCTTGCCTCCATCCGATAACCATTTAATATCGGGTACATTTTAGACTATTAGTTATTTTTAATAAATGAAAACCAAATTTATAATGGGTTCGAGTGCCCTATTTATGGCTCTATTAGGCTCGGTTACTTTATTTTTACCTGAAGAAACATTAACCTATTTAGGGGCAGATAGCATTGCAAACGCATCTTTGACTGTTTCAATAATGGGCGCGATGTATTTGGGGTTTGCCTTTCTCAATTGGTACACTAGATCCATTTCCATTGGGGGCATTTATGCAAGACCTTTGGCCATGGGCAATTTTATGCATTTTGCCGTTGGTGCTGTTACTTTGGCAAAAATGTTTCGCATTGACATGCCCCAGCTTCTCATCCCAATTGCGTTGATTTATGTTCTATTCGCACTGGCTTTCGGCTGGATTCTCTTTTTCAAACGTTTATAACAATGTTCTAACACAGAATCTGGGTTTAAAAATAAATTCATCAGCTTAAATAATGTGATTATAAATCCATAATTGACATTTTTGCAGCAAACTGAATTGTTAGAATCATGAGACTGTCACAGATAGCCCGTAAACTCAATGTAACCCAAAGCGAAATAACTAAGCTTTTGGTGCAGGTGGGCATGGAATCACCAAAAGGTGGAAATACCAAGCTTACAGAAGAACAGCTTGCCCGAGTATTTAAAAAGTATGGAGAAATTGAAGAGGGACAGGAGGAAGTAGAGGTAGAGGTGGCTCAATCGGAAGAGGAAATTGAATCAGTGCCTGAAGTTGTAGCAGTAGATGTTGAGGAGGAAGAAGTGGTGGAAGAAGAAAAAATAGAAACCCCCGCTGCAGTTGAGACTCAAGAAGATGAAGAAATAGAAGTAATAAGAGTCAAAAAGATAAAACTTGATGGCATAAAAGTTTTGGGGAAAATAGATTTACCAGAACCCAAAGTGAAGAAAGTAGAACCCAAAGAGGACGATTCACAAGAGGAAAGTGATAAACCTGAACGGTCTGTTAGCAATCAACGATTTTCAAAGCAAAATAGAAGAAAACCACATAAAAAAGCCCCGTTAACTTTTGAACAAAAACAAGCACTTGAGGAAAAGAAAAGGCTGAAGGCTAAAAAAGAGCGTGAAAGAAGACTGAAAGAGAAAAAAAGGGCGCACTATGAAAAACAGGTTTTAAAAAAGAAGGTAGCTGCACCTAAAAAGAAGAAAACAGAAAAAATGACCCAAGATACCCCTGCTAACAAAAGAACCAAAATAGAAACCCGCAACCCTTTCAAGAAGTTCTGGATTTGGTTGAATGATCCTTATGCTTGATAAGGTTAGTCTCTTGCGTCTTTAATCTTACTACTATATGTCTTACTACTTGTATCTCACGTCTTTTGTCTTATCTCTACTCTATCGATCCCATCACCCTCTTCATAAATCCATTTAAGGCTTCTTTTTTAGGCGTACCGGCTTTCACTTCCTTGCTTACTTCGAGTGCTCCATATAAGTTGGATAACAACTCGCCCAAAACTTCCATTTCTTCATCCTTAATGCCTGGAGCTTCTGCAGTGTGTTCCAGCAGTTCAATAGTTTCCACCACCCAGTCTTCGTCATGGGTGTCTACAAATTCTACAATATGCTTAATCAAGGGTAATCTCATAGGTCTTTAAATTTAAGCACAAAGGTCTGTAACTACAGAATAAAAACCATTGGATTCTGATCAATAATATAAATAGCATGATCAGTAATAATGATGAATATGAGCTTGAATTACCGAAAAGTCCCCTTTAGGGGATATAGGGGTGCCACTTTAGGGGACTAAGGGGTACCCCTTTAGGTGATATAGGGCATCTTGTCCTGAAATAGGTTGACAGCCGCATTTTTTCTCAGAGGCCAGTAATTATTAAAACAAAAATCCCAATCGGAAATAGAACAATGTTTCTTCTTCTGACGCCCCTACCTCAGCAGACACAACCGCCCTGTTAAACGGTGCGAGCCAAACACCCCCGCCAACACCTCGGTGCCACTTGTCTGTATCTTCCCCTTCAAGCCACACCCGGCCCACATCATGAAAGGCAAGAATGCCCATGGCTGCAGGTAGAATATACCCTCTGATATCGAATAGTTTTAGGCGCATTTCAAAGTTGGAATACAAACTTTCATCTCCATAGAACCGGGTTTTTCTATAGCCCCTAATTTGCTCCCTTCCCCCAAGGGTTTGTCCTTTAAAAAAAGGATAGTCACCAAAATTGATACCCCAACCTACCCTAGCCGCAAAGGTTAGCCTGGCCGGAATCTTAAAACTCTGATAGACTGAAAAGTCCGTGTTGAATTGATGGTATTCATCGTTGGTCTTATTTAATCCATAAAGCGTGCTGAATTTATTCTTCCATAAAATACCAGAAACGGGGTTCAATGGATTCTTTCTAGTATCGACATCAAGCCGGAGGCCCCCGCCCATGTACGCTACTGTTTGTTCATTTTGCAATCCACTGGTAGGCAAAAAAACATCCGTTACATAGTATTGATCTCCTGATTTCGTATCTAACTCCCAACTTACAAAGTCATGGGTAATCCCTATTTTAGCCAAAGCCCCCAAAGGTCTAAATAAGCCTACTTCATAGGCAATTTCTTCAAACCGCAGCCGGTAATAGTTAATCGGTCTGTCAACACTGGTGGTCTCATCTATATTTTTATCAAAGTCTGACTCGTTTCCCATTCCAAAGAAATTGTTAACATAATTTGGAACGTTCAGCGTCACATCTGTTTCTAAATCCCACATCCCAATCAAATCAGTGAATGTGCCCTGGTAGTTAAAATCATAAGAAGCCGTATTAATGGCGTAACTAGCCAAAAACCGATGCCTTGCCTTAAAGGGTTCTTTTCTAAACCCATGGTTAGTGTACATAAAACCACCCCCTAAAAATATACCATCATCCTGGTTGTAATTGGCAGTAACTAAAGGCATCAATACATTGTATTTAAACGCCCTTCGGTTATATACATTTACGTTTTCATCGTCTGAAAGCCTATTTTTACTCTCGCTATTAAGCTTTAGTTTATTTCCTTGCTTGGTATCATAAAATATGTTGGCTTTTCCCAGTTCACTCACTTTAGAGTCATCATCCAACTCATCTTCCCCTTCACCACCAATTACCCTTACTTTAATCCCGCTTTTTCCTCTTCCTTCTATTTCAAACTCATCATTACCATCAAACCCCCATAGCCGAACTTCCTTAGTTTCTTCTTTTTTGAAAAGACGGTCATAGATAACTTTCTTTTTATCGCCATCCTTTTTCATCTTTCTTACTACCACGTGCACATCACCATTAGGCAATCTTTCCACTTTAAAATGCTCATGTTTGTTGCTCCCCAACACATCTACCTCCTTAGCCAAAAATAAGTAATGGGATACGGCATCCTCAACAAGATGCTCCCTTCTTGATTTCAGTTTTCTTATAATCTCCTCACCATGAAGGTTAAAAATAACATCAGGCCATTGGCGGATGGCCGCTTCTATTTTCTCATCTGTCATATCCGCCTTCAGTTCTTCAGCAATTTTTATCCAATCTTCTTGAGATAGTTGGGTTAAGAATGACCTGTCAAAGTAGCGGGCATTGTACATGAGTCCTGAGGGCCAATCTACTTCATCATCAAAGCCCTCAAATTTTGGGAGTGCCCATTTTCGTTTCCAAAGGCTTGGGAAAAAACCTTCATTGACAAAAAATGCCTGATCACGATCCCTGGGTATCGGCCTGTACCTGTTGCCTTTTCCTATTTCAATCTCCGACCATCGCCATTGGTCATCATGCCTGTCCCAATCGCCAATAAGCATGTCAAAAAGCCGTGATTTCAATACAAATTTTTCATCAATGACATGGTCATTGTCTTCGGCCAGGTTCCTTATCACCTTGGATGTACTTTCAATATCATCAGAATTTCCAAAAAAGTCGGCATTGGACCAATCACCATCTGGCCGTTCTTCATAAAGCGCCAAGGTATTGGCAAAGGTAGTTTGGTACGGCCCAAAACGGGGATCATCGGGAATCATTACTACCTGTGGGTTGGTATGATAAATACCTGCTGCCTCTGCCAAAAATGGCACTACCAATGCCCCATACGGATGGGAAGCCGATATCTGATCCTGAACCAGGTCTTCAGCGAAAGTTTTGCGAAGCACCTCCGGTATGGCACCTGCAGCAAATTTCTCTACCGAGCGAAGTACATATTGCTTTCCGTCTTTGGCCTCTAAGCGCAGTGATTTCGTTTGTTGCCCACCGCCACGCTGTACTATTTTAAGTCCCCCATGTTCGGTGCCTATGTCAAATACTTTTACCTCTACATCTTGCTCCCAAACGTCACGGTAATTTGCCCCAAATAGTTTTTCGTGCGATTTTTTGGCTTTATATTGATCACTGGCATGGGTGATGGCCGTGCTGTCTTTCAAATCATATTTTGTGGCAAATTCGGCACCCGTCAATTTCTTTTTAAAGGGCTTGGTCATCAGTGTTTTCTCAAAAGCCTTTGTGTTGTCATCTCTCCAGAATTCGAGTTCTGTGCGCCCATCATTATAAAACATCAGCTTAGCAAAGCCATTAACAGATTCAGCATATTGTGCAAAACCTTTTTGCCTGACATAAGTGGTTTTGCTACCTGACCCACTTACAATATAATGCACACTGTCCCTGAATGAATATTGCAGATTATGCTCATGCCCAGCTACTTGTATGGTATTGGGGTATTTTTCAAGAATAGAAACCATGGCTTTGCTCATGGCCTTATATTTTGGATTGCTAACGTCTTGCACACTCCCAATCGACTTTCGATATAATGGATAAATGACACCAATAACAGGGGGAATTAAATAGGTTTTTAATTTGAATACCCCACCATGTTCCCCATAGGTCACCATTGGATGGTGAGCAGCCACAATTACCCTTTTATTGGCATTTCGGGCCATAATTTCATCAAGGGCCTGAAAAGAAGCTGCGGCAGTAGGGTAAGCACAATCACCCTGTTCCGGGCCGGGTTTGTCCCAACCAAAAAGAAACCATTGGGTATCCACCAGTATCAATGTAACCTGATCTCCCAAACTGATTTCAACAGGCCCCGGGCATCCTCCGGAGGGCAGGAATATGTTCACACTGTCCAGCCGGTCTTCAATGTATTTTTCCTGCCGTTTCAGCTGCTCCCAGCCAAATGGCCTTCCTTGTGCCCAGTCATGATTACCTGGTATGAAATAAGCATTTCCATTAAACTTCTTTGCTAGCGCAATTTGTGCGTCTATCGCATTTTCGGCAGCTACCCGCTCTGGATTGGTGGGCAGCGGCATTCCTTTGGTATAAATATTATCCCCTAAAAAGACAACGGCCTCTTTAGTGGGGTCTTTAATTTGCGATGCTAAAACCGACAAGGTGTTTTTCTGCCCCTCTGTGACCTTACCGGCATCCCCCACCAAATAGACCGTATAAACAAGATCAGAGGATTGGGCTAATGCCAAAAGACCATTAGATAATAAAAACAGGGTTAGGAGTAGGCGCATGTAAAGTCAAGATAAAGAATAAATTAATGGGTGACAGCATTTGGTAATGAAAATCAGTGTCATCTGATAAAAGATTTATTGGGGTGAAGTTCCTTCTAAAAACACCCTTCTATTCCCTAAAGGGACAAATCGAATAACACCCTTAAGGGCTGGGGTAGTTTTGAGCTTTAAAGAAATCTTTTCTCAGATGCATTAACAATACTTTTTTAAGTATATGATATTTAGTTGGACAACAGTATTTCAAATACAAATAACTCACCCCGTTCACCATCTCCTTCACTACTCAAATAAAGCTGCCCTTGGGGGGAGAAACAAATGCCTTCTGGCTGTCTGAATATATGTTTATCCAATTTAACAACCTCTTTTAATTTTAGTTCCTTATCATAAACCACTAATACATGGTCGGCTGAAAGGATATAGATGTCGCCATTAAGTGGATGAGTGGCAATACCAGAGGGGTCAAATTGCTTGATGGTTTTGAAATAATCCCTTTCAGCAATATGACTGTTTAAATAACCTTTATGAATGAATAAAAGTGGGGTGGCTTTCCCTAAATCATAACTGTAAATGCCTTTGCCAGTGGCTTTTACCCCTGCAATTTCACCCTCACCTTTACAGGCAATCAATAATTTGCCGTTATGCAGGCCCAGTCCTTCCAAGTTATTTCTTGACGTAAAAGCGGTTTCGGTAACATTAGCTTTCACCTTATCTTCGTTGGTAATGAAAAAATCATAAAGTAGGCCGTTGCTTTTCATCACAAAAACATGCTCCCCTATTATTTCAATCCCTTCATAATCTCCTGATTTTGCAAATTTTATTTTACGTTTTACCTCCCCTGTCACTGCGTCCAGTAGGTATATTTTACCTGTTTCATCTTCAATAGCAGCCAACAGCCCCTCCTTATAATAGGTCAATCCCGATATTTCTTCAAGGTCATAGTGGAGTTTCGCTTCTATGGTAGGTTTATATAATTGGTAAGGTACTTTACTATGGTCATAGTCCATATAGACACTATCTATTACATGCTCCCGATCTATGAAATTACAGCTGATGGTAGTGGAAAGGATGAGGAATACAGAAATAACGATTAGTAGGCGTGCCATAAGTACAAAATTGTTCAAACAAAGCGGATAAAAAAAGGTGTGATCATCCACTAATACCTTCTACGCACTTTCATCTTTAGTGTTGAACCCAAATTGGTTTTATTTAGCCAATTAGGTTTTTTAATCCTGTCTGCGCCATTATCTTTGCGCCATGCTTAAAAATGACCTGATCCTGAGAACTATTCGGGGAGAAAAAACAGAAAGAACACCGGTGTGGCTTATGCGCCAAGCGGGACGGATTTTACCGGAATACCGTGCGGTTCGTAATGCCCTAAGTGGGTTTAAAGAATTGGTAGAAACCCCGGCATTGGCGGCTGAAGTGACCATCCAACCCGTTGATATACTCCAAGTAGATGCGGCCATTATATTCTCAGATATATTGGTGATACCTGAAGCCATGGGCTTGAAATACGAAATGGTAGAAAAGCGAGGGCCACATTTTCCCGAGACCATAAAATCAAAAGCCGATGTAAATAAGCTAAAAGTAGCAATGGCTGAAGATGTGCATTATACCATTGATGCCATAAAATTAACCAAGAAGGAACTTAACGGGCGTGTGCCATTGATCGGTTTTGCAGGGGCGCCTTGGACAATATTTGCCTATATGATTGAAGGTGGCGGCAGCAAGACCTTCTCCAAAGCTAGGGCCATGCTCTACACTGATCCGGAGCTATCCCACCAGCTATTACAAATGATCACCGATAGCACGATCAACTACCTAAAAGGCCAGATAGCCGCTGGGGCTGATCTCGTGCAGATATTCGATTCGTGGGCTGGAATATTGTCACCTGCTCAGTATGAAATTTTTAGTTTGAAATACATCAAGCAAATCTGTGATGCCATAGATGAAGTGCCTAAAACGGTGTTTGCCAAGGATGCCTATTTTGCACGTAAGTGGTTTAATGATATCAACTGCCAGACTGTGGGGCTTGACTGGTGCATGGATATTGGTGAAACCAGAAAGATTATAAAAGATAAAACCCTTCAGGGGAATTTAGATCCTTGTGCCCTTTACGGTTCCAATGAAAGTATAAAAATAGCCGTTAAATCTATGATTGACCAGTTTGGACCGACCCGGCATATTGCCAACCTTGGCCATGGGGTGTACCCAGATACCGATCCTGAAAAGGTGAAGTACTTTGTGGAGTGTGTGAAGGAGTTGAGTAGATGTTAGACATTAGATTGTTAGATTGCTAGATGTTAGACGCTAGACAATTAGACAAAGTAAAAGTGCATACCTTGCGGCACTCATTTGCTACACATCTACTTGAACAGGGGACCGATTTACGTACGATCCAAATTCTTCTTGGACATAACAACTTGAGCACAACTGAGATATACACACACGTGGCAAACACAACTATGATGTCTGTGAAAAATCCATTAGATTAGAACCAATAATATATATCAACACCTTTGGTGCTGTTATCTAAAGTAAATGACAAGATTATTCATAATAACATTGATCAAATTGTTAATTGTATTTAATGGTCTGACTCAAGAGATTGAAGGTAAGTGGTATCGATGCAAAAATAATGGAGAATACGTTGAATATGTCATAGGAGATGGAGCTCTACTTACTAAAGAAAACAATTACACATCTAAATCAGTCTATAATATAAAAAACGACACTCTCTACTACCGATTCTCCCATACAGGAATCAATGATATTGATGGAATTTTTCTGTTTGAATTTTCAAATGATAGTACAGCTTTGGTCGATAATTATTACCTATCTGAATGGAATCGATATGAATTAAACTTCGCAGATACCCTTAAACACATTAATAATAATGTGCTAAAAAATTGTTTGGATTTAAGAACTAATAAAGAACGAAAATACGACTCCTTACAAGATGTCCGAATAAAAGAACTCAAACAACGTTTATTAGAACTTGTAGGTAAAGAAGATTCTCTCAATAATAAAAAAAAGAATTAGAAGCTCGCTAACATCACCTAGCAACGCATATGCTTCAGTGCTTTGCTGGTAAGTGACTGCTCCTCGCCCATTCATTCTGTGTTTGTGTTCTTGGCTTTAAGTGGTGGGTCTTCCTTGGGCTACTTGTGGTGCGAGAGCCCTTCCCGATAGTTATCGGGAGGCGGGAAGAGTGCAGAAATTCCTTTGCGAAGTCTCTGCAACTTGGCTCAAAACACAGAATTCATTACTTTGCGTGCTAATCAGTCCGGGAGGCATACAGCGTGCTAGCCGGGCGTTGGCGGCAATCTCATTCTAATCCTACTCTAAAGCAAACGAGTGGAGAACCTCAAAGAAAATCCACCTTATGCAACACCAGCCCCGATGCGGGGGCCACAGGGCCAATGGGGAGTGAGTTATCCACCAGGGTATTTTTAAATTGCTCTAAGTCAATATTCCCTTTGCCTAGCTCAATCAAAGTACCCATCATTATCCTCACCTGATACCTTAAAAACCCCGCCCCTTTTACACAAAAAACAAAACTAGTTGGTGGCGCAAAGTCAGCTCGGAATGGATTGGCAATAATTTCACTTTTTAGGATTTCCCTAACAAATACGGTCTTTTCACCCGGCTGATAGCAATAGGCGTGAAAATTATGTGTGCCCTCAAATAGTCTGGCACCAGCCTGCATCAATTCAATATCCAATGATCCATGAAAATGGGTTATAAAAGGGGCATTGAAGGGATGATTTTTCTTGCCAAAAGAAAACTGGTAGTGATATTCCTTGAGCTTGGCACTTTTAATAATATTGAAATCTTCATCTACGTCATCAATAGCCAGCGCTTTGATATCTGGGGGTAGATTCTCATTGAATTTGTTTAAAAAATCAACTTCCAGTTGCTGAAAACAGAATATTTCAAAAGCAAAATCATCGGCCGAAACCATAGCATCGGTGCGGCTGCATCCCAATGTTTTGAAATTTTTGTGCCCCAATACATAAGCAATGGTCTTGTCCACCATCAGCTGCACGGTTTTCACGTTGGCCTGTTTTTGCCATCCATGATACCGAAATCCAAGAAACTGGATTCTGACTAAGTAGAAATATTTTTTTGAAAAGAAAGTATCCACGATCGGGTTAATAAATGACCATGGAAATTATAATCACATCAATTTGGCATCGATGCCTGCTGCGCAGATGGCTTCTTTCATTGGTTTCAAAGCTGTGAAGTTGCCAGTCTTTACAATACACTTTCCTTTGTAGTGAATTATCCATGCACATTGCTCTGCCTGCTCATTACTGTGCTTGCAAACTTTTACCAAGGTATTGATCACGTGATCGAAAGTATTGTAGTCGTCATTGAAAACCACAAGGTCTTTGAGGTCAATTACATCAACTTCATCTAAAACTTCTACTTCTTTCTCGTGGCTATATCCGAAATCCATATAGTTTTGTTTAGTTTGTCAAAGTTAAAAAAAATTAAGAACATAACTGAATACCTTATAAATGAGCCCCGAACTTGTTTTAACCGTGATTTTCGCCTACTTCGCCATGTTGATAGGGGTTTCGTTTCTTACCACAAAAAATACAGATGCTGCTACTTTTTTTACTGCCAATAGGCAATCCCCGTGGTATTTAGTGGCTTTCGGAATGATTGGCGCCAGTCTTTCTGGTGTCACCTTTATTTCCGTGCCTGGCTCAGTAGCCACCCTCCAATTCGCCTATATGCAAATGGTACTGGGTTATTTGGTAGGTTATGCGGTAATCGCGTTGGTTTTACTGCCACTGTATTACAAGTTAAACTTGATTTCCATTTATCAATTCTTAGAGCAGCGATTTGGGTTTTGGTCTTATAAAACTGGTGCTTTTTACTTTTTAGTAAGCCGGATTGTGGGAGCTTCATTAAGGCTTTTTCTCGTAGCTGGTGTACTGCAGTTAGCCATTTTTGACGCTTGGGGAGTTTCCTTTAATGTAACAGTCGCTATCACCATTGGCCTTATTTGGTTGTATACTTTTAGGGGTGGTATCAAAACCATCGTATGGACTGACACATTGCAAACGCTGTTTATGCTGGTGGCAGTAGTAGTGGTGATCAGTAGTATTGCCAATGAATTGAATTTAGGATTTGCTGATTTGGTGTCAACCGTAAAAGAACATCCGTATTCAAAAATGTTTTTTTGGGATTGGCAATCGGGCAGTAACTTTTTCAAGCAGTTTTTCGCTGGTGCATTTATTGCCATAGTGATGACAGGTCTGGATCAGGATATGATGCAGAAAAATTTGACCTGCAAAAATTTAGGTGACGCACAGAAAAACATGTTCTGGTTTTCGGTGATTTTGGTTTTTGTAAATCTACTATTCCTTTGTTTGGGAGTGCTTTTATATGTTTTTGCCGAAGCCAAAGGCCTTGGGCTTCCAGCCAGGACCGATGATCTTTTCCCTTTTTTAGCACTCGGCCATTTTAACCTTGTTGCTGGTGTCCTTTTCTTGCTAGGTATAATAGCCGCAGCCTATTCCAGTGCCGATTCGGCTTTAACTGCCCTCACCACGTCATTCTGTGTCGACTTTTTGAATTTTAAGCAAGAGGACACCGATTTGGTCATGGCTAAACAGAAAAAAACACGGTTACTTGTCCACATTGGGTTTTCAGTAGTACTATTTATCGTCATCATTATTTTCAAGAGCCTCAATAACGAAGCGGTGATCAGTGCGGTATTTAGGGCTGCAGGTTATACTTACGGGCCATTACTGGGTCTTTATGCTTTTGGGCTGTTTACCAAATTAAAAGTAAAAGATTGGAGCGTTCCTTTCATCTGTCTACTTTCACCCCTGTTGTCTTATTTACTGAATATTTACTCCGAGGAGTTGCTTTGGGGATATAAGTTTGGGTTTGAGATATTGATTGTAAATGGACTGATTACCTTCCTAGGCTTATTGCTCTTTAAAAAAGAAGGCCGCTATTAAAAATAGCGGCCGTACTGCGTTAATTAAACCAACAAATAACTAAAACAGTATTTTCTTATTGATTGTACTGGACTCCAGCCAATTCATCCAGCACCACTATAAAATCTTTTTTATAATCGCCCTTTTTTATAATTACTGAATATTCCCCTGTTTTTACATCACAGAAGTCAATGATCATTTTCTTTTTTTGAAGTACTTCCTTGGCCACTATATCACCATTGGAATATACCAGTTCGATGGTTGCACCTACTAATTTTCTATCCACTTTAATAGTGAACAAGTTTTTAAGATCTGATTTTACAAACTGAGCGGTCGGCTCCTCACCAGCTCTTAAAACTCCAGTTGTTGATAAAGTGATTAATATAATTGCTAATACTTTCATGAGTGATAATTTAATATAATTCACACTATTTCAAATAATGCGCCAATTGCTAAAAGTGATTAATTTACAAATTAAGCAACTTTTTAATAAAACACTGTGTAAAAATTGGAATTTATTTCCCGAAATGGGAATGTAAGTTTTGGTGATTAAATCAACAATTCTAGGTTGGGATCCCAAAATACCTCCTTAAAAGCTACTATCTGATTGTCTTTAATTTTTATATTTTCTGCTTCCAATCGGGCTTGCATGGTGTCTTCTGTGGCAAAATGATGCTTCCCCGTGAGCAACCCTTGACGGTTGACCACCCGATGAGCCGGCACATCAGGTTTGTTATGAGCAGCATTCATGGCCCATCCAACCATTCTCGCACTTCTTTTAGCTCCTAAATAATTAGCAATGGCTCCGTAACTGGTCACCCTCCCTTTTGGAATTTGGCGAACCACCTCATATACATTATCGAAAAAAGAATACTTATCAGTTCGGCTCATTTTCGTATATTCAAATCTTAATTACTATTTATTTATGGAGGAATCGCTGAACTACACACCACTTCTCATCATTTTGGTAATTGCATGGGGGGTACCCATGATACTTAATTGGCTTGAAATTACTAAAATTCCATCGGTAATAGTAGAGATCATAATGGGTGTAATGGTGGGGCCATATCTTTTGGGGTGGGTTCACAGTGAGTTTTACCTGGAGTTTCTATCCGATATTGGTTTCCTTCTTCTAATATTTTTAAGTGGGTTGGAAACGGACATAGGTAAAATCATTTCCTCCTTTCCCCGTAAGTTCCGCAAGGTAGATTTTGTCAGTAACTCATTAATGGTTTCCCTATTTATCTATTTCGGTAGCCTGCTGTTGTCCGTACCGTTAGCTTATTTTATTTCATTTTATTATGACATTGACATATTTTTCTTTGTCCTCATTTTACCGACAGTTGCCTTGAGTATAACCGTTCCCATACTCAAAAATGATGGTGAATTAATAAGGAAATTTGGTCAGATAATATTGATGGTGGGTGCTATCGCCACCATTATGAGTATCATTTTGGTTTCCATCTATTCTGGTGTCATTCAAAAAGGGTTTAGGACCGAACTTCTACTGTTCCTTATCATATTTGTGGTGTTCTTTATGGCTTATTTTATCGGAAAACAGCTGGTAAAGATTACGCTCTTCAAAAAGATAATGTTTACGTTGGAGCATGCTGCTTCACAGATCAAGATTCGAGGCTCAATTGCCGTTTTGCTATTTTTCATTGTGATCTCTGGTATTATTAAAACAGAAGCTGTTTTGGGTGCTTTTGTGGCTGGCCTGCTACTCTCTATGTTTTTGCCAAAAGAAAAATCAGCTGTTCTTTTCAAATTGGACGGCATGAGTTACGGCTTCTTTATCCCCATATTTTTTATAATGGTAGGGGTAAACCTTGACTTATCAGCCCTAAGTAATTTCGGGCAATCAATTCCATTAATTGGCCTACTCCTAGTTGGCTTTTATAGTACTCAAATAATCCCCTCCCTTATCCTTATCAAATTATTTGGGTTTAAAAAGAGTCTGTCTGCGGGTATACTGAACACTGCCAGAATGGGATTATGCATTGCCACAGCGCAAATTGGCCTTTCGCTCAACCTTATAGATACTGCCACTAATGCAGCAATAGTGACCTCAGCTATACTCACCTCCTTAATATCACCCCTATTGTATAAATACCTAAATCAGGAAAGGATGAAAAAATACAAGGTGTTTATTATTGGAGACAATAAAACCGTGGGTATTTTAAGTGAACGGATGAAAATTCATGGCATAGACAGTCTAATTATCACTTCGAGCCAAAAGAGCAACAAACTGTTTCTTGCCAGGGGGTTAGATTCAATTCATGCCGAATTATTTGGATCTGTCCTTTACAAAAAATTGAATATTATGCCCTTTGATCCTGTTTTTGTGCTAACCACTAACGACTCAAATAATGCTGACCTTATTAGGCGATTTAAATACGACTTTAACCATAGTAAATTGATCACCCTTGGCAGTCACCAGCTGTCGGGATATGGCAATGATGCCGAGATTAGCATAATTGATAAATATGAAATGATTGCCAACCAAATGGAAAGTGCGTTGTTAAGGCCAAATGCCCATACTGCACTTGCACAAAATTTTGGTACTTATAGTGTAGAGGAAATTAAGATTACCAATAAGGAAAACTCTGGAAAACGCGTACGCGATTTTGCCTTCCATCCATCAGGCTCATTGGTATTGATGAGAAGAAACAATGAGATTTATATTATACATGGAGATACCCAACTCCTGCTCGGTGATATTATTACTGTCATTGGTACTGATGAAGCCTTAAATGATTTCAGGGCTAAATTTATTTAATCTCAAATACCGGAAATCGAAATAAATTACAGATGAACTAGAAATTAAGCCGATTAAAGATAAAACTTTGATAATGAATGCTTTAATTTGAATTTTTGGACGGACCATAGTAAAGTAATTAAGAGTAATGTTTAAAAATTCAGATAAAAAGAAAAGCAAAATGAGTGCAGAAGCAATGAATTCCAACAACATAATTGGCAAGGGCACCACTTTTAGTGGAAATATTCAAACACTTGGCAATATTAGAATTGAAGGTCGCGTGATTGGCGACATTACTTCTAAAGCAAAGGCAGCCATAGGCCCATCTGCTTATGTAGAAGGAAAAGTATTGGCACAAGTAGCAGAAATTGAAGGCGAAATAAAGGGTTCGGTTGAGGTAACAGAACTATTAATACTAAAACCCAATTGTAAAATTTATGGCGATATTATCACCAACAAACTTATTGTTGAGTCAGGTGCTAAGTTTGAAGGCCAATGTAAAATGGGTCAGTCAGAGGGAAAAAAAATAGAGCTTACAGACATGGGAGAGGCTAACCAAAATGAACATAAGAGCCTAAAAAAGGCCATCTAATTACTTATAAACCAAAAAAAAGCTCCATCTAATTACT
>DDIU01000015.1 GCA_002338655.1 Flammeovirgaceae bacterium UBA1842
AAAACTCGTAGCTCGCAGCTCGCAGCTCATAGCTCACAGCTCACAGCTTCTTAATAAAGCTCATCAGCATCTTCTGCTCTTCATCGATCAACTTTTTTAGCTCAGTGATTAGATCAGACCCACCTAATTTTAATTGTTCTACAATCAGCAGTTGAGTTTCTAGTTCAAAAGACGAACCAAGTGCTATTTGAAGGTAATATTTATGCTCCTTAACACTTTCTCGGCTACTGCCCTCAGAAATATTAGATGGAATAGAAACCGCTGCCCTGTTCATTTGACTTACTAAACCAAATTTCTCTTCAGAAGGAAATGCTTTGGTTAGGGCATATGACTTCATGACAATTTCCATTCCCGTTTGCCATACCTTTAATTTTTTAAAATTTTTCATCTATATATAATCTATTTTATTAAACTCGTAACTCAAAGCTCAAAACTCGCAACTCATAACTCAAAGCTCAAAACTCGCAACTCGCAACTCAAAGCTCAAAGCTCGCAACTCAAAGCTCAAAACTCGCAACTCAAAGCTCAAAGCTCAAAGCTCGCAACTCATAACTCATTCCCTCCTATTCGCCAAAAGCGGTGGTGGCTCTCCATTAAAAGGATTAAACCTACTTATTGTCCGTGCTTCTATGCCTGCTGCACGCATCACAATCCTATCCCCATGCTTGTCCCTGATATAGTCCATGGCATGATACAGGTTGATCATCTCCGTTGCATCTTCAAAAAGATTGATCTGATAGCCCCCACTCACTAAATGGCTAAAACGTACCCCTATGAGCCTTACAAGCAGTCTTTTGTTGTACAATCGGTCAAACAGCTCCAGCACCTTAGGAATGAGCATGTGGTCAGCCGAAGTGTAAGGCATGCGGTTTTGCAATGTGTAGGTATTGAAGTCAGAATACCGAACTTTTACTGTGACACACGAAGTGAGCTTCTGCCCCCTTCGCAATTGGAAAGCCAGATTTTCAGCCATCGCCAACATTATTGCTTTCAATTTCACTACATCAGTAGTGTCTTTATCAAAGGTGCGTTCTGTGGAAATGGATTTTCGTTCAGAATAAGGCTCTACAGGCGATTGATCAATGCCATTGGCCTTACGCCATATCGTCACACCATTCTTGCCCAGTACCTTATGCATAAGCTCTACGGGCATCCCTTGTATCGTTTCTATCTGCTTAATGCCTAAGCCGCACAGTGTCTGGTAAGTTTTGTCCCCTATCATCGGTATTTTTTTAACTGAAAGGGGCGCCAGAAAAAGCTTTTCGAGCCCATACTCTACCTTGATTTGGTTATTGGGCTTGGCTTCCCCCGTAGCTATTTTCGAAACCGTTTTGTTTTCCGACAGCCCAAATGATATGGGCAATCCGGTTTCCCTGATAATTTTAGTGCGTAGTTCAGAAGCTATTTTATAGCTGTTGTAAAACCGGTCCATGCCTGACAAGTCCGCATAGAATTCATCAATGGATGTTTTCTCATAAAGTGGTACTTCCTCCTTGACAATAGCAGTAACCTCTTCCGATTTTTTTGTGTAAGTAGCCGTGTTTCCACGAATTTGAATTGCCTCCGGACAGAGCTGTTTGGCCAGCTTCATAGGCATGGCCGAATGGATGCCAAACCTTCGGGCTTCGTAACTGCAAGACGCCACCACCCCCCTGTCTGTAACCCCGCCAATTAAAATGGGTTTGCCATTCAACCTGCTATCGTAAAGGCGTTCACAGGAAACAAAAAATGTATCCAGGTCGAGGTGTAAAATAGAGCGTATTTCCATATTGCTAAATTACTAATAATATTAGTATTATATAATATAATTAGCTGTGTAAAGAAAATATTGAGTAAAAAGACCATAAAATAGCCCCCTTCCTAAGTAGGGGAGGTAAAGGGCTAAAGGACTAAAAATTACCATAACTTACTATATGCTAAGTAGTTAGCCCCTCTTGCCTAGGGTGCTTATTTGGGGTGTATGGGTAGTTTTAAAAAATAATTGTGTATTTTTACACATAAATATTTGCATATATCAATCTATATATTTATAATTGACATATAATTCATTATTAACTAGTGCATAAATACACAATACGATGAGCGAATTTGAAAAAAAGAGATTAGACCAGGAGTTTCAAAAATTTACCAAGCGTAATTTCGAAAGCCCAAAAAGATGTAAGAACTTGGACCAAATCAGGTTCTATGTACAGGAGTTATCTTCAAAAATGGAAGAGTTTAAAAACAGGTTTAACTATGTGCCGAGCACAGCTTATTCCTTGCTATCACAATACAATACAATCCAGAATAAGATCGTATTTACCAACTTCAAAAACAGCTACTAGCAATAGTGGCTGTTGCCAAATCCATGAGGTACGTCCCCTCACCTGTCAAACTGCACTATACTATAATGTATAGTGCTACTGCCAATCCATCTGGCCGGATGCAGTATCATAAAATCAAACCAAAACAGACTAAGGAAAGAATTAGCAGAACTGAATTTATTGAAGCATTCAACAGTCTGGAAATTCTGGCCATTAGACCCCTGCCTGCAAAATCATCTCCAGTGTTTCAACTGGAATTTTATACCTAAATCAATAAGATGCTAATTCATTAGCATTGAAATCATCACTATTTGCCCATAATCCACCCTATTTGCGGGATTGATTTTTTGAAATATTCATTTACCTTAACACTGGTCAAAAAATCAGGAACTATGAATAACAACAACAAAAGGGTTCCATGGGCGAGGTATGCATTGTCCATGGCAGCAATAACCCTATTCTCGGCAGCATACGCAGGCAACTCTAGGTACAACTTCTTAAGGAACAAAACACGTACCTCTTTTAACTTTACAATTGTCAACAATCTCATCGTTATCCCTGCCAAAATTAATGGCATGGATTTAAATCTTATCCTGGATAGTGGTATGAGATCAATTGTCTTGTTTGAGAGGGATTTTGGTGACAAGATCAAAACGCTTGACAATTACACCGTTAAACTCTCAGGTTATGGGAAAAAGAAAAACCTGCCAAGCAAATTGTCTTTAGACAATGAAGTAATAATTGCCGATGTACTGGGCAGTAAGGTACCGGTTGTAATTATGTCAGAGTCGAATATGCTACGGAAAGCCCTTGTCAACATCGATGGCATCATAGGCTATGAGATCTTTAGTCGCTTTATAGTTAAAATCGATTATCTAAATAAGAAGATAACCCTTCACGAACCATTCGACAATCCAGAAAATTATAATTATGAAATTCTACCACTTACAGTCAAAGATACCAAGCCCTATATTCAAGCCAGTGTAGAAACAGATGATGGGGAAACGATTAAAGGTCAATTCCATATAGATACGGGATCATACCATGACGTAATGCTATTTGTGGCAGATCAAGACAATCTTAATTTTAAAGACTTGGATTACACCTCTCTGGGCATTGGTATAGGTGGCAGGGTGAAGGGGTTTGTTGCACCGGAATCCAGCTTAAAAATTGGTTCTGATATGAATAAAAGGATAAGCCCAAAATATGTTAAACGGCAATTTTCAAATAGGGAATTAGACGCTAAAGGCAGTATAGGCTCTGGATTATTAAAAGACAGCGTTATTGTACTTGATTACATAAATATGAAGTTTTACATACAGAAAGAGCCTGTATTAATCAATCAGTTTGCCATGTCAAGTGTTGATATATAAACGTTTACGATAGATAATTGGCAACATCCTGCGGTGTGTCAATATCAATGTTTCCTTTTTCAAAATTGATAAAGGCAGTGCGGTTTACTTGCTGTTTAATGAAATTTAATGCTCCATGATTATCTTCTAAAGTCAATAGCTCTCCAATTTGGCTTTTATCGAATAAAACGGGAACACCATATCCATCTTTACCATACTTGGACGCTACAATTGGTGCTCCAGACAATTTATATTGATTGTTCAAAGCGTTAAACTGCTTAGGAGCAAGGTGCACCTGATCGCAAACTGAAACAATTACAGATTGAACATTGGGCATTATATTTAAAACGGCATTCAGTCCTGATTTTAAAGAAGAACCCATTCCATTATGCCAACTCTTGTTTTCAACAATATAAATAGGCTCATTGGAATGTACCGCCTTTTTGTGCTTTTCAAAATCACTACCTAAAACAATAAATACCTTGCCTAACTTGCTATCAAAAGCATGCTTGATGGTTTTGTTCATTAAACTCAAGCCGTCTTCTGAACACAATAATTGCTTCGATTCCCCAAGCCGGGAAGAATTGCCTGCTGCAAGTATAACAATGGCATTGTCAGACACGCTTGGATCGTTTTAAGGTGTCACTGATATATACTTGTTTAAAGACCTCTTCTGTTTGTCCCTTATCATGAATTGGGCCTGCTTTGTATTTCAAAAATCCAGCGGAGCGCCCGCTAAATTTCGCTTTGATCTCCGCAATAATGGAAAAGGCTATTTCTTCAGGTGATTCAGCCCCTATATCTATTCCTATCGGATTGTGGATGCGATGCTTATCCCATTTGGTAAGTTTAATTTTATTCGATTCCAGTTCATCCAGCATCTTATCACCTTTCTTTTTAGGCCCTAAAATGCCAATATACTTGATTTCAGTTGGGAGCAATTGTCTCAACACTTCTAAATCGTAATAATAATTATGAGACATCAGAACAGCCGCTGAAAATGGTTTAACTACTATGTTGCTGGTTACATCATTTCGTTGGCAACCTGATAACTGAGCATCGGGAAAATTTATGGGCAATAAATGTGCAACGCATTCATCCAGCACCGTCACCTTCCAACCAAGCTGTTGTGCAAATTTCGCTACGGGTTGTGAATCAAAGCCTCCCCCGAATATAAGTAAATCTATTGGTGGTTGGAATACTTCCAAAAAGACAGAACAGGACTTGTTTTTAATAGAGTAAGTTTTGGTCCGTGCTCCATTATTTTTGATTCCCTTCAGTAGGTCATCAATAATCAACTGCTTGCATGTTGATTTCTGGCCTAAGTCCAGCTGCTCATTCCATAAAATCTTTTCACCAACAGCTAATTCATCCATTGTCGATTCATATACTGTTGCCATAGCGGACTCTTGCTCCAAAACCTGAATCGATTGTAGCAGCTTTATGGGATCGTTTAATTCATTGATGGGCTCAAGCAAAATATGAATGATCCCATTACAACCAAGCCCCACTCCCAAGGAACTGTTATCGTCCTCCATGGTGTCGTAGGTGATCATCTTTGATATTCCACTGGCCATTATTTCTCTAGCCTTTCGTAGCGCATCACCTTCAAGGCATCCACCACTTATGGAACCTACCCATCTTCCGTCATCTGTAATGTACATCCTTGCTCCGGGACTTCTGTAAGAGGAGCCTGTAACTTTAACCACTGTGGCAAGGGCTGCTTTCCGGCTTGCAAAGTCGGTCTGTTGGTATGCCTTTATGATGTTGTTTAGTTCAATCAAATCTATGTCCAATGTATGATCTCAACCTTAAGTTAATAAGAATATCATCAATGGCGCATTAATAAACTGGTTTTGCTATTTATTGTAGCCGTTATATCCAACGCCTAGTTCATACACTTCTTTATAACCTGCTTCCTTCAGTTTGGTAAGGGCCTTGGCACTACGCCCGCCAGATGCACAATATATGGCTACTGGTTTGGTTTTGTCCATCGTATTATTAAAATCGATTAAAAAGGAGTCTGACATAAAATCGATATTAATTGCATCGTCAATATAGCCTTGACTATATTCTTGCGGTGTCCGGACATCTACAAGTTGAACATCAGCATTTTCAATAATGCTATTAAACTCTTCTACCCCAACTCTTTTACTAATGGTTTCATCTGCAGAGGCAGTACATGAAAACATCACAGCTGCTATAATTAATATATGTTTCATGTTATAAAGATTAGATTTATATGAAAATAAAAAAAGGGCCTTAAGCCCTTTTTCTTTTCTTTATGTTGTGTATTAGTTTTCTTCTTCAAGCTTTTCCAGACTAGCAGTAACCTTTTCAGCTTTATCATACATTTTAAGTTGTGTATAGATATACTGTAAAGTTTCCAAAGCGGTACGGTTGTTAGCTTCAAGCTGATTAACCTTTTCCCAATGGGGTAAAGTTTCTTTCAATCTTTTATCGATTTCCACCTGTAATTCCTTTGCTTTCTTTTGGTCAGCTGAGGAAATACCGAGGTTATTCTTCTTTTTAATTAATTCAACTGCCTTATTATAATCCAATACAGCTAGGTTATACCTGGCATTGAAATATTCTGGATCAGCGGCAATACTTCCCAAATAAGCCTCTTTAGCCTTATCTACATTCCCGATTTCTTCATACATTACACCAAGTGTAAACCTGAGATTGGCATTTTCAGGTTCGTTGGCTATGGCGTTTTCCAATTCTTGCTTGGCTTCATCTATTCTTTTCAACTTGATCAAAGCATTGATTTCCGATTTAGCTAAATCCAAATCATCTGGGTATTGCGCTTTTGCTGCCCTTACAAGTTCCAATGCTTTTTCATTGTCTTCATTAATTGTCCCTTCAAGGTAGATCAGTGAGTAGTAAATATCCTTTGAATGGTAATTTAAGTCATTAACTAAAGTATAATAATTTTTTAACGCATTGTCATAGTCCTTATTGGCCTGTGCTACTGATGCTGAATAGATATAACCTACCGTATCTTCAGGCATAACTTCAGTTGTTTTCTGAAAAAACGTATAAGCCATGTCATTATCCTTCGCATTATAGTATTCAACACCCTTATTTAGGTAGTATGACCATAAAGTGGATATTTGTTGGGATTTGAGTATTGGAAACCCATTAGCATCTGAAATGTAGTAATCACTATTGCCTTTGTTCATTTCATCGGCTTTGTTAAATGATTCCATAGCTATTTTCAACGGGTCGGTGGCCAAGCCTTGGTATTGGGCATTTTGTGTCGTATCTAAAGACGCATAAATCAATCCCCTATAGTACCATGTTTTGCCATCATCTTTAGTTTTTTCATGTTCGGCTGCTTGGTCAATGATATCTTTGGCTTCACCTAAATTACCTTCTTCCCTTGCTTTTTCTGCCTGATTAATTTTTGGTTTCTTCTGCCCGTAAGAGTACCCCGCCACTAAGACAACAAGTATCAGTACGATTAATCTTTTCATAGTCTATTGATTAGTTTAGTTTATGCAATTTATTCCTTTTCTTCTGAAATTTCAGAATTATCTTTAGAATCTGTTCCCTCATTATCAAGAGGTTCTTCTTCTTCAATTACGTCAATATGCTCAATCTTCTCAACTGATGAAATTTCATCATTTTCATTAAGCCTTATTAATCGAACCCCCTGAGTGGCCCTTCCCATTACACGTAAGTCCTCAACGGCCATTCTAATAGTGATCCCAGATTTATTAATAATCATCAAATCATCAGAATCTATTACTTCTTTGATGGCAACAAGCTTGCCAGTTTTTTCTGTTATATTAATTGTTTTAACACCTTTTCCACCCCTTTTAGTGATTCGGTAATCGTCAATATTCGATCTTTTACCATACCCTTTCTCAGAAACAACCAAAAGATTGGAATCTTCTCTGTGAATACACACCATGCCAACAACTTTGTCATCCTTGCCTTCAAGTCTAACGCCCCTTACACCAGATGCAGTACGGCCCATGGCCCTAACATCAGATTCATGGAAGTGGATTGCTTTGCCACTTGTTTTGGCTATTACAATATGGTTATCCCCATTGGTAAGGCTTACATTTAATAATCTATCACCGTCTTTTACAGTAATTGCGTTGATTCCATTCTGTCGTGGACGAGAGTATGCTTCAAGGCTCGTCTTTTTAATGGTACCATTTTCAGTACACATCATCACAAAATTGTTGTTAATGTAATCTTCGTCCTCTAAGTTCTCTACATTGATCACTGCCCTAACTACATCACCAGGTTCAATATTGATAAGATTTTGAATGGCACGACCTTTTGAGGTTTTCATTCCTTCAGGAATACCATATACTTTTTTCCAGAATACTTTACCAAATTCAGTAAAGATCAATAAGTAATTATGGGCTTTGGCAACAAATAAATGTTCGGTGAAATCATCATTCTTTGTGGTAACTCCCTTAGAGCCTACCCCACCCCTACTTTGGGTCCTATATTCAGTAAGTGGTGAGCGTTTGATATAGCCTTCATGAGATATGGTAATAACCATTTCATCATTAGGGATCATGTCCTCATAGGTCATATCATCTGCACTATGAACAATTTCGGTTCTTCTCTCATCACCATAGCGCTCCTTAATCTCCCCAAGCTCATCCTTGATAATACCCATTCTGACATCCTCATTCTCAAGTATCTCTTTCAAACGGGTAATCAGCTCCATTACTTCATCGTATTCTTTTTGTATTTTATCCCTTTCAAGTCCAGTAAGTCTCTGGAGCCTCATTTCCAGTATGGCCTTTGCTTGAATCTCTGATAGTTCAAATCGCTTGATCAGCTCTTCTTTTGCAGAATCAGGATCTTTAGACTTTCTAATTAAATTGATAACCTCATCAAGATTGTCAAGTGCAATCAGATATCCCAATAATATGTGAGCTCTCTTTTCTGCTTCAGAAAGCTCATACTGGGTTCTTCTTACTACAACTTCGTGGCGATGCTCTACGAAGCATTCAATCATGTCCTTCAAATTGAGCATCAACGGGCGCCCTTTTACCAAGGCGATATTGTTGACACCAAATGAAGATTGTAATTGTGTGTATTTATATAAATGATTGAGAACAATGTTAGGTATGGCATCTTTCTTAATGTCATATACTATTCTCAATCCATCTCTATCCGATTCATCACGGATATCCGAAATGCCTTCAATTTTCTTTTCATTAACTAAAGCGGCCGTCTTCTCGATCATGTTGGCCTTATTCACCATATAAGGAATTTCGGTAACGATTATCTGTTCCTTGCCGGTTTTGGTAGTTTCAAATTCAGCTTTAGCACGCATCAATACACGCCCACGACCAGTCTCAAAGGCATCCTTTACGCCTTGATAACCATATATGATACCACCAGTAGGGAAATCAGGTGCCGTTATGTGTTCCATCAATTCGGCTATGGTAATCTCATTATTGTCTATATAAGCAACAATTCCGTTGATAACCTCTGTAAGATTGTGTGGGGGCATATTGGTAGCCATACCCACAGCAATACCTGAGGCACCATTTATCAATAGGTTGGGAAGTTTTGCAGGCAGTACAGTTGGTTCTTTTAATGATCCATCAAAGTTGGGCTGGAAATCAACCGTTTCTTTGTTGATGTCACCTAACATTTCGTCTGCAATTCGCTTCAAGCGGGCTTCTGTATAACGCATCGCTGCCGGTGAGTCACCATCAACGGAACCAAAGTTTCCCTGTCCATCAACCAATGTGTAACGTAACGACCACTCTTGCGCCATCCTCACCATAGAGTCATAGACAGCAGTATCACCATGTGGGTGGTACTTACCTAGGACCTCCCCTACTATTCTAGCTGATTTTTTATGTGCTTTATTATAACTTACCCCAAGGTCAAGCATTCCATATAAAATCCTTCTGTGTACAGGCTTTAACCCATCACGCACATCAGGCAATGCCCGAGATATAATTACCGACATAGAATAATCTATGTAGGCTGCTCTCATCTCATCTTCGATGTTAATTGGAATGATATTCTCGTTTGCTCCGTCCGCCATTTTTTTTAGTACTCTTAGCTGTTAAAATAAGGGCGAATTTACGCAATTTTTACCAAGGTACACACTGTTAAATCAACAAACTTAGAGGCTTTATTTTTATTAATTTAAATGGCTGTATATCAGCTTGTTATAAGGAAATATTTTCAAAAACAAATACCCGAAAAGGCTCTCTGGGGAATTAAAATTTCCACTCAATTAATAAGCGTTCATTTTGTTCTTGTTTTTACGTTTATTTCTGAAAAGTTTTGGGAAATTCTCCCCATGGTGAGGATTCTGTTTTTTATAAAATGGATGCATCCTACTGCGGTATTTGGCATTGCCATGTTGATGGTTTACTTGAGTGGTACATTCTTTTATAAAACATTTTCTTAATTCGGGTATCCTGTAGGTGATCCCCACGCCCAAATAGAATGCATTCATTGAAGTCGATACCGAGGAACTGGATTCTGGAAGGTTAATAGTATAATTTTTAATGTCGTACGATGGGCGTATAAATGCAGTAAAATACTCTGATAGCTCCCGCTCAATAGTTGCACCTACATTTACAAAAACACCTTTTTGGATCAATGATTTATTAAATTTCTTTGACAACTTAAAAGCCCCAATTTCGGCATCAACCGCTAATGTATATTCATAGTAACGATACACCTTAGCCCCTAAAATCAAAAAATACTTCTTATAAAAAGTGCTTCCAAAATCGGGTGTAATAGAGGCGATGTCCCCGCTAAAATTCTTTGAAGAAAACTTTCCTGGCCTGTGGTATTCAAACATAAAGCCCCCGCCTATTTTGTACTTCTCCATAAATTCAACATGAATGGTAGCCATTAGTGGTATGCTTGTTCCAGGTGCACGAAACGTAAGGTCTGAGCTATCCGAACTGATCAGGTAATCACTTGATGTAAAGGCCACACTATCAACTTGCTTTGCTGTGTTAAACCAATAATTATATCCTACAGGGATAGCCCCTCCAGAAATGTCCGTGTTCTTATCAAAAAGGACCGTTGTACTATCTTGCAGTTGCAAGATGGCATAATCATCTAAGTTTTGTTTGTAAAAGGTACGTCCATAGCCTGTTGAAAACCCAAAGTGTAATTTGGACAACAGAATACGCAATGCGCTCACATTCTGGGGCTTGGCATAAAAGTGATCAAGGGGAATGGTGGGTTTATCATCATCCTGCCCATTAACATCTACTGACGCAGCCATTAACACCAGCAATAAGGTAATTTGAATATAGTATAATTTGGCTGTGTTTATCATTCACTTTTAAACAGGCAAATTTAAGAATTATTATGGATGATGGTTGGTGAAAGCTATTTCACTTCAAAGGTTTTACAAAATGAATTAAAAACAGTGTACTGTGACATTTCCAATTTGTTGCCAATATCTATTATTTTATCATATTCAACTTTTGAAATACTGCGTGCCTCAACAATTTCTGCTTCGTCATGAAGAAAAAACGATGTGAGAAACCTGACAAAAGCATATGGTGCCTGTAACAACTCCCTGGCAAAGCCTATAATTAAATTTGATTCATCAATTTCCCCTGTCTTTTTCAAACTATTTTTGTCAAATGTCTTACTCATGCAAAGCTTTATAACTTCATAAAAGGGCAGTTCCCAATCAGCATAATTCTTGATAAGAAACTTCATGGCATGGGCCACTGGGTCAACTTTTAAGAAAAATCCACCTTTAGACATCTTTCTAGCCATTTTATTCAATGCCAGTTCCTCAAATAAGCTAATGGTTCCATTTGAAAGGGCAATGCCCACTGTTGGGGTCATCATTATTAATGACAAAAAATCATGCTCCGAAATCTCCAGAAAATTGGCTTCTTTTTCTATAAATGCTTTACGAATTGCAGTAACAGAATCAAGTACTTCTGGAATCTCAATCATCGTTGCAATTTCATTTTCTGAAAACATAGACTATAGATTTTAGTGTGAGATGGATTTTTTTTGACTAAATATAGTAATTATTTTATATAAAAAAGGCCTGCTTTGAATTCAAAAGCAGGCCTTTTTGTAATTTATATAATGGATTTAATTCGTGCCGTCTGTATTTTTTGCCATTGAATCATCGTCTTTCATTTTTTTCACTATCGCTTCGTATCGTGCTTTAACGCTTTCGTCTGACTTCAAAGCAGCCTTAATTTTCTTGTAAACCCTACCACCGTCACCTAAATAGTTTATTGCAAGATCCTGAAAAGTTGATTGGATTTCAGAAGTAACCTCATCTCCTTTATCCTTTACACTTTTCACAAAAGTAATTTCAGCTTCTGTAGCTTCAGAAGAAGCCAGTTTTTCTGCATCATCTATTATTTTAGACAATTCGTTGTATCTGGCACCTGTCATGTCCTCGTTGGATTCCACCATTTCTGAAATAGTTGTCTTTGCATTTTCTTTCATTACATCGATTGAATCCATCACTACCGCATAGCGCATTAGTTCGTCATCACTAATTTCAACTTCCTGTGCATTTGCCACTCCGGCCAACGCCACCATCATTACTAAAAAGGCCATTTTCATTCTTAACATGTAATTATATTTTTAATTATTAAATCAGTTTACAAAATTTAAAACCCCGAATTAAAGACTATTGCTACTATTTAGCAAGAAATTAGGGTATAAAGTGTTGATTAACTTATACTTCGTATTGAAAATTTATATTTTCAGTGCCACTCTCACATTCAAAAATCTTGCTGACAAGGAGTTGGGTACTGCGTATTGGTTATTGTTGACATCCGAAATCCACGTATATGAGATTGCATTTTTCGTACCTAACAGGTTCAAAATTTCAGCGCTTATGATCAACTTGCGCTGACCAGCATATTTTTCCTTGTTGAGGAATATAATTCTGGAAAATCCAACATCAACCCGCTTATAAGCCCGCCCATTAAATTTATTTCTACTTCGAGGGTTTCCAGGTGGGCCAAAAGGCAGTCCACTGCCATAAAGAAAATTAAGATGTACCCTTACATTTGGATTATTTGGCAAATGATCCTGAAAAAATATGCCCAGATTTACTCTTTGATCGGAGGGCCTTCTGATATAACCAATCCCATCTCCATCAACATCTTCGCGAACATTCAATATCCCCAAACTAAACCACGACTCAGCCCCTTCTACAAACTCACCACTAATGCGCATATCGAAGCCTGCTGCAAAGGCCTTGGCATCGTTATTGGCATAGTATCTGACCTTTACATTATCAACCTCGTACGGCACTACATTACTCATTCGTTTATAATATAGCTCTCCAGTTACCAAAAATGGCCGCCCCCACCAGGTTACATTATATTCTGCTCCCCCAATAAAGTGTAAAGCCCGTTGCGCTTTAAGGTCTTCATTCACGTTGCCATTAAAGTCCCGTAACTCCCTAAAAAATGGTGGCTGCTGATATAGACCAATTGCACCCGTTAGGGTAAGTTTTCTACTGCCTTTTGGTTTAATTGCCACCTGCCATCTTGGACTTGTAAGCAATTGCCTATTAAGGCTCCAATAATTAAATCTTACCCCGGCTGTGGAAACAACATTTTTTGACAATGGAACTGCCACTTGTATGTAACCAGTAAATTGATCAGAAGACAAGGTGTTATTAGCCTGTACAGCGTCAATCCTGGTGACATAATCTGCAGAATCGGTGAAACTATACTCCTGCAATTGATCCTCTATTAATTGGTGGCTATAGCCGAGGCCAAACTCAACTGTACTTTCACCTACCAGTACTATATGTTGATTTTCTACATTAAGGATTTCGGCTTTAAGGTTGTTTCTGCCATATTCATAATTGGTACCAATCCCCTTTGTCGAAGCACAATTATTAAAGTTGCTAGATGAGAGGTTCTTATCCACATCGCATAACTTGTACCCACCCTCCAAATCGGTATACTCACGTTCCAGGGCATATACTCCTGAGACTAGAACATGTGAACGCCAGAGGTTACTGAAACGGTGCGATAATTTTAATCCCCCTTGATAGGTGTCATACTCCAATAATTCCTTGCCATCAAAGGCCACAGAAAGCCTTAATGATTCGTTGAAATTGCCAAATTCGGTCTCCCTATTCTCAGGTTCCACCAAATAACGATTTCGTGCATAGGAAGTCAGTAGGCCTAATGTTGTTCTTTCAATATTTTTCGGTTTACCAAGATTAATGTTTACAAACGATTGGTAATCCGTAAATTTTGGTAGGTATTGTCCCTTGGTCTCTAATGAATTAAGTAAGTATTTTGATGATTTATGTCTCGCTCCAACAGAATAACTGACTCTTTCTTTCTTTGATATACCTCCCAAATGGATAGAACCACCAAGTAGGCTTAAGTTGGCTGAGGCATTGAATGATGTGGGCTTTGAATAAGTGACATTGAGCACAGAAGAAAGCTTATCACCATATTTTGGCTGCCATCCGCCCGCTGAGAATTTTACATTCTCTACCATGTCTGTATTAACAAAGCTAAGTCCCTCCTGCTGTCCACTGGTAGCCAAAAATGGCCTATAAATAGGTATGCCATTTACATATACAAGATTTTCATCAAAGTTACCCCCCCTTACCGAATAGGTAGAAGAAAGTTCATTGTTACTGACCACGCCAGGTAGGGTTGACAATACCTTATTAAAATCCTGAAATGGTGAGGGTAAATCTTCTATTGATTTTGGGCTTAACTTGGTAATGCTTGGCCCTTGTGTTTTCTCTCTATCTCCTTTTATACTCACCACATCCAACATCTCCGTATTTTCTTCAAGCTGAATGGCAATCGGCTTACTAATATTATTCTGAGTTACCCAATAGCTCTTTTCAAAATAAGTAACATGGGAAAATACCAGCCTTATTGAATCTTTCTTTTCAACAGATATTTTAAAATACCCGCTGTCATTGGTTGTAGTGCCAATATTTTTGCCAGCAATGACAACATTAACCTCGGAAATAGGTGTTCCCAAAATGGTAGTAACCTCTCCTGTCAATACGATCTTCTGGCTATAAGACCAGGAGAATATAAAGCACAAAATATAAGCAAGGGGATATTTCTTCATCAAAAGTAGTTACTGCTTATCAAACGCCCTTAAGCTTTGAAATAGTATGTATAGGATCTTCAGAAGAGAATACAAAGCTACCGGCTACCAACACATCCGCCCCTGCGGCTATTAATTTAGGCGCATTATCCTGATTTACACCGCCATCAATTTCTATTAATGTTGTTGCATTGGCATCAGTGATGATCTCCTTTAATTGCCGTACTTTTTTGTAGGTATTTTCAATGAATACTTGTCCACCGAAACCTGGGTTTACTGACATCAAACACACTAAATCGATATCACCGATACAGTCTTCAAGTAACTGGACATTTGTATGGGGATTAATAGCAACTCCAGCCTTACATCCTAAGGCCTTTAATTGCTGTAGGTTTCTATGTAAATGGTTACAGGCCTCATAATGAACCGAAATGATTTCCGCACCCGCTTTCACAAAAGCTTCGACATAATTTTCAGGTTTTTCAATCATTAAATGAACGTCAAGCGGCTTTTTTGCATGTTTATGAATGGCCTTGGTTACGGGAATACCAAATGAAATATTGGGAACAAAAACACCATCCATAATATCGACATGAATCCAGTCGGCCTCACTGGCATTGAGCATTTCTACTTCTCGTTGAATGTTGGCAAAATCAGCTGCCAGTATAGATGGGGCGATAATAGGATTTGTCATGGCCTCAAAGATAGAAAATTAATGCTTTAGTATTTAACCATTCTTTGGATCAGATTTTGCCTTTTTGCTCCGTTCAATTGGAGAATATATATGCCTGATGGAAAATGACGGGTATCAACCGTCAACTCATCGTTAATCATATTCTCAAATGACTGCTTCAATATCGTTTTGCCATTGGCATCGATTAAATCAACCTGAATGAATTGGCTACCTGCCATACCAGATAGGGAAATATAATCGCTAAAGGGGTTGGGAAACGGTTTGATTGATTTTGATGTTTCATCAACCGATGTGATATATTTACCATAATTCGGAATTCCATAACCATAATTGTTATCAGGATTTTCAGATCTATTCCCTAATGAAAGCATTAAATCAAACAGCTCCTTATTTGACAAAGTAGGCTGTGATTGCCAAAGTAAAGCTGCTAATCCTGCAATTTGAGGGGATGAAAATGAAGTGCCGTTAGAAGAATGGATAACGTCCCCATTTTGATTTAGCAGTGCCGGTGAAACACCTAATGCCATTAATTCAGGCTTAATCCTACCGTCTGAAGTAGGGCCAATAGAGCTAAAGTTTGCCCTCAGGTTTGATTGATCAGTTGCGCCTACGCTCAATACATTTTTACCATCAGCCGGTGCAGTTAAATAGGGCCAAGTATCGCTTTTGCCGTTATTACCAACGCTTGTCACTACCAATATGCCTTTAGAAAAGGCCAATTCAGCTGCTTGGGTAATTATGGTGGTTACACCATCCATTTGTTCATAGGTGTAATTCATTGATGGATCACTAAAAGTATTGTACCCAAGGGAAGTATTTATTATGTCAACTCCAGCACTGTCCGCCATTTCAGCAGCGAAAAGAAAGTTGTATTCTTCTATTCGGTATTCTGTAGGGACGTCCTCTGTTACAAAAAGCATGAAATCAGCTTCAGTAGCGATACCTTCATATTGGTTCTGGATTTGACCCGCCACAGTGCCAAATACCTGGGTACCGTGCACATCATATTGATAAACATTGGTATCGTTTTCCACCAGATTATATTTCATTAGCAATTTATCGTTAGCAAATAAATGCAGAAAGGCCGCTGCTGTATTTACCCCTTTGTATCCTGCATCCATAAAGGCAATACTTACCCCCTGCCCTTGGTAGCCATCAGCGTGTAACAGGTCAACGCCAAGTAAATTATTCTGAAAAGCAGTTTCCAACTCTTCTGTTCTATTGTTTTTCGATACTTTTCCATCGTTATCTGAGCTAGATCTTGATTTTAATCTTGAATTCGGAGCTACTAATTCAACATTACTTACAAATGATAATCCTTGAATAGCTGTTAATTCAGTATTATCCGCTTCTATCAAAACTGCATTTAGCCACTTACTCCTAAAAAATACCTTAGCTCCAGTAGCTTTAACTGCTGCCAAATAATCAGGATTGACGGGTAAGTCTTCAACAACTACAGGAATACTCTGATTTATTCGCCTAGATATGGACTTGGTGGATAGAAATTCCTCTGGTTGGTTCACATTATAAGGAGAATTCTCTTTATCGGTAAAATGAACAACATAACGATTCTGTGCCATTGCAGTAACGGCCACTAGTAAGAATACGCCTGTTATCCAATGTTTAGTTTTCACCGTATTCAATTAATGTTTGACTATAATCCAAACCAGTATCAATGAGTTGCTGTCCCAAACAATCGTTTTCTGAACAGTAAACCAAAATCAGTTTCCGTGCATAAACAAGGCCAATATTTTGGGCATATATCTCAAATCGTTTGTCTTGTTTAACGATGAAATCTTGGTTATCACTTTGAATTACCGTCACAGTATTGTCAAATTGTTGGTCTGCTTCATTAATATAAGAAAAATACACGCTATCCATCTTATATTCATCCGGTTCATTTGTATTTAATCCATTACCGTTCCATACCTTACCCGCTTTTAGAGGAAATGAAATTTTAATAAATGGGGTATTACCTTCAATGACAATTGCTTGTAATGGTGTTCTACGAGCTTGCCATGTATTAATAAATGTCCACTCATCATCAGAAGTGTTACGCCTGAAACGGTAGATCACATAAGTAGAATCTTCAGCTGTCAAAAAGGAATCATGAATCTCTTCAAGGAGCTGGTAATTGTCATTAACGACTTCACCAGTGGCTAGATAGCTGGTTTCACTGACCTGATATATACTGTATTGACCCTTGGCCAACGGAAAAAAATCATAACCTAATAAGGAGGCGTCTGGCTTAATTTCAGACGAACTACAGGCAAAAAGTGCAAGGGCACAGCTTATAATAATTAATCTTTGCTTCATTGAGGAATTGACAGCTTCAATTTTATGTCAATTCCTCAAATATAGCTAGAACAAAATTAATTCAATTTTGAAAGTAATTCTAAAACCATCTCTTCCTTATTGGTAGAGGCAGCGTCAATCAATTTATCGCCTTCAAAAACAGCAAAGAAGGGTAAGTTGGTCACATTGGCCATTTTTCTTGCATTTGGATTTTTTTCAGCATCCACATCAGCAAATTCAACGTCAGAAAACCTATCATCCTCGGAAAGCCGTCTGTATTTGGGGGCAAATAAACGGCAGCTGCCGCACCAACCAGCAAAATATTTTACAATGGTTTTTTTATTATTGTTTAATGTGTCATTAAAATTGGAATCATCTAATACTGTTACTGCCATAATTGTCAAATTTTTGTTTACACTCACAAAGCAAGTTATTTTCATTTAGTTTTGCTCACTAATACGATTGAATAATCTTATCTGACAATTAGTAAAATCTATATCAATGGCCTTAAAGACTTTTGTGAAAATAAACAGCGTTAATAATCTCTCAGATGCACGGTATTGTGCGGGTATGCATGTAGACCTTCTAGGTTTCGACCTTGACATGGCAAGTAAAAGTTATATTGATTTAGAAAATTTCGAGGCAATCACCGGCTGGACGTCTGGAGCACAGTTTGTTGGCGAATTTGGTGCTAGTAAACAAGAATCTGTTAGCGATGCCTTAACGGAATACGAAATTGATTATGTAGAAAGCAATGACATCAGTGTACTTACTTCATTGAAAACGAGTAAAGGGAAGATATTGAATATTTCAATAGATGCAGTGGATGACACCAACTGGGCAGGGATTGACTACATTATAATCATGTCAACAAAGGATTTCACAAGTGAACAAATTGCAAAAATAAAGGAGCTCAGTATCAAAAATAAAATATTACTCGGTAGTGGTGTCACAGCTGATAATATTGAAAGTATATTAGTAGCAACAGGAGCTCATGGCATCGCATTGACGGCTGGTGATGAAATTAGGCCTGGTTATAAAGATTATGATGAACTTGCTGACATACTGGAAGCATTAGAAGTCGAAGATTGGGTTTAATTCTTAATTAATGAAAAAGCTTTATTTCACCCCTGGCCCCTCTCAACTATACTTTACAGTTGAAGAACATCTAAAAACAGCAATAAGGACTGATATTCCCTCCATTTCACATAGAGGCAAGGCGTTTGAATCAATATTTCAACAATGCACAGAAAACATTAAGTCCCTCCTAAGCCTTCCTGAAGGGTATCATATATTTTATACCTCTTCAGCTACTGAGGTGTGGGAAAGAATAGCCCAGAATTTAATAGCCCATGAATCATTTCATTTTGTAAATGGCGCATTTTCAGAGAAATTTAAAACCATTGTTTCGAATTTAAATAAATCGGCACTTTTTCAGGAAGCCCCTGAAGGTGAGGTGGTTGATGTGAGTTCTGTTCTCATCCCAGAGTCGTCTGAATTAATTTCAATGACTTTTAATGAAACCAGTACAGGTGCAATGCACCAATCATCTGAAATTGAACTGATCAGAACTGCATTTCCTGAGCAACTAATCGCATTGGATGTGGTATCTGCCGCCCCATCGGTTGAAATTAACTTCTCCAAAGTAGATACGGCCTATTTTTCAGTCCAAAAATGTTTTGGGCTTCCAGCAGGACTTGGTGTATGGATTGTGAATGAGCGATGTATAGAAAAATCATTGACACTCCTGAATAAGGGGAATTCCATTGGTTCTTACCATTGCATTCCTGAATTACTTAGTAAGTCCAAGAAAAATCAGACTCCTGCCACACCAAATGTGCTCAATATGTATCTGCTGAGTAAAGTGACAGAAGACATGCTGTTAAAAGGAATAGATCAAATCAGGCTTGAAACAAACTATAAAGCTGCTTTATTACAGCATACAATTAGTGAAAGTCCCTACCTAACCCATTTTGTGGCTAATGCACCCAACAGATCCAAAACAACTGTGGTTGCCAATACACTTATCAACTCTGACAAAATAATCGCTGAACTTTCCAACAACGGACTTGTTATAGGTTCAGGTTATGGTAACAGTAAATCAGAGCAGGTCCGTATTGCTAATTTCCCTACACATTCCAAGGAGCAAATCGAATTGCTTTCTGATCAAATTTTATCATTAAATATTTAAATTAAGTAGCAACTTAATAATAACCAATTGTTAACTTTGCGGCAAAATTAGAAAATGGAACCTTTTAAAAATTTACTAGTAGGATTAGACACCTCAGAGCTCGACAAAACATTAATTGAGTATGCCTCATTTTTTGTAGATCATACTTCTGCTGAGAAGATTGAATTTGTCAATATTGTAAGAAACCTTCACGTACCTAAAGGTGTCAAAAAGGAATTTCCTGAGCTAGTGGAAAATGCCATCAAGGATAGAAAGAACAAACTTAAAGAAGCAATTAACGCTCACTTTCATCCTGAAAAGAAAATAAAAGTAGGTATTACCGTTAAAAAAGGCCAAGCTGGTGATTTGCTGCACACTGCCAATAAATTCGATGCTGACCTTATTATCATAGGCAAGAAGAAAACATTGGATGGCACAGGGGTTACCACTATGCGATTAGCGCGAAGGGCAAGCTGTAATCTGCTTATTATTCCTGAAGGGGCAAAACCTAAAGCCGATAAGGTGTTGGTGCCAATTGATTTTTCTAATTATTCCAAATTAGCACTTGAGCAAACCATTGATTTTGCGGTTAAAAACGGAAGTATCCCTGAAATAGTTTGCCAGAATGTATACATGGTACCTGCGGGGTATCACTATACCGGTAAAACGTATGAGGAGTTTGCTGAGATCATGAAAAAGAATGCCAAAGAGGACTATGCCAAATTCATGAAGAAGATTGACCCTCGTGGTATAAAAATTACAGCCGAATACTCGCTCGATACCAATGATAACCTTGCAAGTGATATTTATGATTTTGCTGAAAAAATCAATCCGGATTTTGTAATTATCGGTGCCAAGGGAAGAACGGCAGCAGCAGCTATATTTTTAGGAAGCCTTGCTGAAAAAATGGTGAACGAAAACATGAACCATCCCCTACTTGTGGTAAGGTTTAAAGGCAAAAATGCAGGCCTATTCGAATCACTGAGAGAAATTTAGATTATTTTTTAGTTAAATTAAACCTTCACTATTGTATTGAGTCTATAACTCAAACAAAACAATCTTGAAGGACAAACAACTAATCACCCAACTTCTTGATGAAAAAAGCCGTGAAAGCGGCTTTAGGGTTCTGGTTGAGAAATACCAACAAAGAATCTATTGGCATGTTCGTAAAATGGTGATTGACCATGATGATGCCGATGATTTGGTACAAGACATATTCGTCAAAATATACTCCAATATCGGTAAATTTAGGGCTGACGCACAGCTTTACACCTGGATTTATCGTATAGCCACCAACGAATGCCTCACCTTTCTTAACAAAAAGAAAAGACGGTTTCTCTTTTTGAGTTCGGATAATGAGGAACTCGTGGATAAACTGACATCATCGGACTTTATAAGTGGTGATGAGGTGGAAATGAAATTACAAAAGGCGATTTTAACCCTTCCTGACAAACAAAGGCTAATATTTAATATGAAGTATTATGATGAAATGAAATACGAGGACATTTCATCCATCACCGATACGAGTGTAGGGGCTCTTAAGGCGAGCTACCATCATGCGGTAAAAAAAATTGAACAATTTGTGAGGTTATGATTAAACCTTCGGTACAATTAAACATCTAAAGTAAAATGGAAGATAAAAACACAAATAAGAATATCTACAAAGTACCTGAAGGGTATTTTGATCAGCTTCCTGACAAAATCATTGCAAGGGTTGAAGCACAAAAAAGCAATAAAAAAATAAGGCCTCTTTATGCGGTGGTTTCTGCTGTGGCAGCTTCACTACTTATTCTTGCTATGGTCATCTTCAATGATACTTCTCAACCAGTTAGTGCTGAAGAATTACTATCAACAGTAAGTACCGCTGACCTGATTGATTATTTGGCTGAATCTGACATTAACACCGAAGATATTATTAATGAGGTGGATTGGACAGAAAATAACTTTGAATTCGATGAATTGGACTATATAGAAAACAATATGACCGAAGAAGATCTGGATCAGATAATGGGTGACTTCGATCCTGATTTGGAATTAATTTAGATAAATTTAGAATACCATGAAAATATTAAATCTAACGATCATTTTACTACTTGGGGCGCAATTCGCATTCGGGCAAAATGATGGCGCAAAACAAAAAATAGAAAATGCCAAGATTGCTATAATTAGCGAAAGGTTAAACCTGACACCGGAACAAGCGCAACAATTTTGGCCTTTATACAATGAGTTTCTAGACAAAAGAAGGGCTTTAAGGCAGGATTATGATAACGCTAGGGCTAAAATTGACCTTGATAAGGCTTCTGAAAAGGAAAGAAAAGAACTCATTGATTATGGAATGAAATTGAAAGAAAGGTCACTAACCCTTGAAAAGCAGTATTCAGATAGAATGTTAACCGTAATTTCTGCCAAGCAAATAATGGAACTGCGCCAAGCGGAGGATGACTTTAAAAAAATGCTTTTGAGACAAATTGAACGGAGACGAATTCAAGAGCAGCGTAGGGATAATATGCGTGATGATATCCAACAAAGAAGGAAGAAAAGGGACAACGGAGGTTGATGCGTAATCTTCTAATTATTTTGAGCCTATTTACCTGTACCACGCTAAAAGCACAAGTCAATGCTGATAGTGTGGCATTGGCGGAGCTTGATCAATACTTTTCTACAACTGATTCTGCTAGTGTATTTGCCACTTTAGACAGCCTGTTCAATAGCCTTCAACAACCAAGGAAGTCACGGTTGATGTTAAAAACCGGCTATGTAGGTCAAATTGAATCGGGTAGTTCTACCACGTTAGAACAATATGGCTGGGCAGCGGGTGTGAGTTACTATCATAAAAGTGGCTTGTTTTTGGATTTCAACAATTACTGGAACAGTGTCTATGACCCAAATTATTACCTGACCACAGCCAATATAGGTTACATCAACTACTATAAAATACTAACCTACTTTGCCTCTTATCAGCATTATTTTAAGAATGATGCCACAAATTCTACCTTCAATTACACCGATGAACTTAATGGCGCTTTATTCGTAAGCAAGCCCTTGCTGGATGTTGGCCTTGATTATTCAGCGTTGTTTGGCAATAAATTTACCGAACACCGTATCAACCTATCGGCCAATGGGAATTTTAGGATAAAGAACATCGGTATTATTGATGTAATTAACTTTTTGCCCTCGATCACTGCTACTTTTGGCAATCAGGACGTAACCACCTATAGGTTGAGACGGGGCATTGTGGACAGAACAAGGATTTTTATTATAAAGGAAACCAAAAACCCATTTGGTATTATGAATTATGGCTTTTCTTGCCCTGTAAGCATTAAAATCAATAATTTTGGGCTGCTGTTAAATTACCAGTACAACCTTCCTCAGGCCTTGCCAGACGAACGAACCCCATTAGAAAACAACAGTTTTTTTAGTGCATCTCTATCATATTTGATCGAACTGTAAGGATAATATCAATTATTAAATAATTTTGGTGTTCTACTATGGAGCACCTTACCCTTTTTCAACTCAACAAACTCGTACAAAAAACGCTTGATACTCAATTGAATCCCAGTTATTGGGTTATTGCAGAAATTGGTGAAATGAGGGTCAACCAAAACGGTCACTGTTACCTCGAATTGGTTGAAAAGGAAGAAAATAGCATTATTGCGAAATCTAGGGCTACCATTTGGGCCAACAATTATCGAAACCTGTCGCTTTGGTTTGAAAAAATGACTGGTCAACCTTTAAAAAATGGCCTAAAAATACTCTGCAATGTCGTCATTCAATTCCATGAAGTTTATGGCTTAAGCTATAACATTAGAGACATTGATGCCAATTTCACACTTGGTGAAAGAGCAAGAAAACGGCAAGAGGTGATTGACAGTCTCATTGAAGAAGGCGTTTTTGAGATGAACCGACAGCTGCCTTTACCTATTATTTTGCGAAAAATAGCGGTTATTAGCTCCCCTGGTGCTGCAGGCTATGAAGATTTTATGGATCAACTGCAAAATAATCGTTATGGATATCAGTATGAGGCAACGCTTTTCAAGGCCACTATGCAGGGAGACCAGGCTGCTGAGTCAATTATTAATGCATTGTTGGCCGCCCACAACTCACAACAAGAATTCGATGTTGTGGTTATAATTCGTGGTGGAGGTTCCCAAATAGACCTTGACTGCTTTGATGATTTTGAATTGGTATCCCATGCGTGTCAATTACCCATTCCAATTATCACTGGTATTGGCCATGAGCGTGATGAATCCATTCTTGACATGGTTGCCAATATGGCCCATAAAACCCCTACCGCTGTGGCGGAATGGATCGTTAATTTAACAATGGAGTATGAAAGCCGTATTTTAACGGTGTTTCAGGATTTGTCCAAAGCAGCCCAAAATCAATTCAAACAGATTAAAAACCAACTTGATCAAATGCAATTCAGGTTGAAAAACGGACTTAAATCAAGTCTGGTAGCCCAACAATATCTTCTAAAGACATTAAAGAGCCGTTTGATCTATGAATCAAAGAAAAATATTGAAAAACATCAAAAAGCGTTGGAGTTAAAGGCAAATAAGGTGGATTTCCTTGATCCGGCCAATATACTTAAACGGGGTTATTCCATTACAAGTATAAATGGCAAAATAGTTACCAATACAAATATCCAAGTGGGGGATTTGATTGAAACCAGTACGCACACCATTAAATTAACCAGTAAGGTAGAAAGTATAGATTGATGAAAAAGAACAAAAATAGTTACACCGCAACAGTCAATGAACTCGAAGAAATAATCAGTAAAATTGAAAGTGGCGAGCTTAATGTAGATGAGTTAACAGAAATGGTTAAAAAAGCCTCGGATTTAGTTCAACAATGCCAGAAAATGCTGAGGAGTACTGAAGATGACCTTAATAAAAAACTAGGAGAATTAGACTAAGTTCTAAATTTGAAATTCAATATCCGTCATTATTAATTTAGTTTTAAATGACCTATATGAATAAAATGAAGAATATCGGACTAAAGTTAATGAAATATGACCTTAGAAGAAGCAAAGATCGAAGCATCATCACTGGCGGAAAAGATTAATTTTTATAATCATCAGTACTATCAAAATGACAAATCGGAAATCTCCGATTATGAGTTTGATAAATTATTGGAGCGACTTATTGCCATTGAAGCAGAGTTTCCAGAAACAAAGACTGACGACTCCCCTACGCAACGTGTTGGAGGAGCAATCACTAAAAATTTTGAGACCGTTTATCACAAATACCCTATGTTGTCACTCGGCAACACCTACTCTAAGGAGGATCTGGAAGAATTCGATAAAAGGGTAGCAAAGGGACTTGAGGGTCAATCCTATGAATATTTTTGTGAGCTTAAATTTGATGGTGTGGCTTTGAGTCTAACCTATGAAAATGGCAAGTTAGTAAGAGGTGTTACCAGAGGCGATGGAACAAGAGGTGACGATATTACCAATAACGTAAAAACAATACGTACTATCCCCTTAAAACTGCAAGGGGATGATATTCCTGCTGAGTTTGAGGTGCGGGGTGAGGCATTCCTTCCCAAGGAGATGTTTGCCAAGCTCAATAAAGAAAGGGAGGATATTGGTGAAGAATTGTACGCCAACGCAAGGAATACAGCTTCTGGAAGCTTGAAAATGCAGGATTCCTCCATAGTTTCAAAACGTAGATTGGATTGCTACTTATATTCCATGATCGGTGATAAAATCAAGGTGAAATCACATGAAGAGGCTATTTTAAAGCTTTTGGCTATGGGTTTTAATGTTTCAAAAACATTCCAAAAATGCCAAAATATTGATGAGGTTTTTGCTTATATCAATGAATGGGAGACAAAACGGATGGATTTACCATTGGAAACCGATGGTATTGTAATCAAAGTAAATAGTATTGAGCAACAGCAGCAACTAGGATATACTGCAAAAAGTCCACGTTGGGCTATCGCTTACAAATATAAATCAGAAGCGGCCATTTCTGTTTTGAAGGATATCACCTATCAGGTGGGACGAACTGGGGCTATTACCCCAGTAGCGGAGCTAAAGCCCGTTTTATTGGCAGGTACGACCGTAAAGCGGGCGTCCCTTCACAATGCCAATGAAATTCAACGGCTTGATATCCGCATTGGAGATACGGTATATGTGGAGAAAGGTGGTGAAATTATCCCCAAAGTCACTAAAGTTGATCCTTCCAAACGAAATAGTGATTCCAGGCCATTGGAGTACATTACGAATTGCCCGGAGTGTGGTACAGCGCTCGTAAGGGTTGAAGGTGAAGCTTCTCATTATTGCCCTAACAGCACGGGATGCCCACCACAGATCAAGGGAAAAATTGAGCATTTTATTCAGCGTAGAGCAATGAATATCGATAGTTTGGGTGAAAGGACTATAGACATCCTTTATCAAAAGGGATTGGTTAAAAGCCCTGCCGACCTTTATGACCTTACTTTCGAAAATATCATAGATTTAGAAGGGTTTAAAGAGCTGAGTACCAACAACTTACTTAAAGGAGTTAAAGACTCTATTCAAACTCCATTTGAGAGCGTACTCTTTGGATTGGGCATCCGGTTTGTAGGTAGAACGGTAGCGGAAAAATTGGCCTACCATTTTAAAAACATCGATAAGCTTGCGTCTGCTGACTACGAAGAACTTATTGCGGTTCCCGAAATTGGTGAGCGAATTGCCAGCAGTTTATTGGAATATTTCTCATCCGAAGAAAATCAAAATGAGCTAAGTCGGCTAAAACAAGCAGGGGTTAATTTTGAAGTAGTTGAAAAGGAAGTGACGCTCCTATCCTTAGCACTGGAGGGCAAAACCTTTGTAGTTTCTGGTGTTTTTGAGCAATTTGGACGTGACGAAATAAAGGAAGTAATTAAAAATCATGGTGGTAAGGTAATATCGGCCATTTCAGGTAAATTAGATTTTTTATTAGCTGGTGATAAAATGGGTCCCGCAAAGAAGGAAAAAGCTGAAAAATTGGGCGTAACGATAATAAGTGAACAAGAATTTCTAAAAATGATTGAGGGATAATCATGCTTACAAAAAAGATATTATCATATAAAACCAAGGGGCTCGTAAAGAAAAATCAAGTCATTAGGTCCAGTATGGCCTATAACCAGGTAAACACCATTGGCATTCTTTTTACAGTAGATACCAGGGAAAAGCATGAAATCATCAAGCACTTTGTAAAACAATTGGAGACTGATGGTAAAAAAGTAGAGGTGCTCTCCTACTTGCCCAAGAAGAAGGAAAACCACGAATTCCTGTTTGATTTCTTTACTGCTAATGATCTCTCATTTTGGGGAAATTATACATCAGAGGCAGTTCTAAAATTTGTAGACAAGCCTTTTGATTACCTTTTTTATATCGATGAGCAAAGCAACTTATTGATCAGGAATTTGTTGGCCATGAGTAAAGCCAAATGCAGGGTAGCCAAATACGATAATTGTAATGAACAATTCTCGGAAATGATGGTTCAGGTGCCTGGTAAAAACCAAATGAAGCATTTGGTAGACGAAATGTACCGATACACTAAAATCCTATCTTAATGGAAATTGAAAGACTATATGGAACTGGAGTTGCACTGGTCACTCCATTTAATAAAGATGAGTCCATCGACTATGTAGGTTTAAAAAACTTACTTAATACCACTGCAAAAAAAGGTGTTGATTATTATGTTGTTCAGGGTACAACCGGTGAGTCAGTAACCACAACGGCAAAGGAAAAAGCGGAATTGCTCCAATTTGTTAAAGAAAACAACCCTCAAAAGTTACCTATAGTATATGGAATTGGGGGAAACAATACGCAAAATGTATTAGAGGCGATTAAAGAAAGCAACTTAACTGGTGTTGACGCACTATTGTCAGTTTCCCCATATTATAATAAACCATCACAGGCCGGCATTATAAAGCACTTTGAAAAAATTGCAGATGCCAGCCCAGTTCCGGTCATTCTTTATAATGTGCCTGGCCGAACCGCCTCCAATTTGACTGCAAAAACCACCCTTGCACTTGCCCGTCATCAGAACATAATCGGTGTGAAAGAGGCTTCTGGTAATGTTGAGCAAGCTATGGAGATCAGCGCCAGTATGCCTAAGGACTTCCTTCTGATCTCTGGTGATGATATGCTCACCGTGCCCCTTTATTCCATTGGTGCAAAGGGGGTAATCTCTGTACTTGCCAATGCATTTGCCGATGTTTTTAAAAACATTAAAGGGTTTGCTTTCGAAGGCAATTATGAAAAAGCAAGTAAAGAAGCTTTCAAATTATTGAAGATCAATCCTCTCATGTATGTGGAGAGTAATCCCGTGGGCATTAAATATGTATTGGAGTTGCAGAAGGTGTGCTGTGATTTTGTACGCCTACCCTTACTTCAGGCCTCATCAGAATTAAAGGAACAAATTAGGAAATCAATTTGATATCACGTTATTAATTGGCCCAATGCTAATTTTAGGGCATAAAAAAAGGCATGTTGTTGACATGCCTTTTTTTATAATCTGAAAAGATTAGCCTTTATTTTTTGTCTCTTGTACTTCAACTCTTATCGCTTGAGCAAGATTTTTCATTTCTTGCATTCCTTTTCTCACTCTAGTTCCTGCTGCGTTGTTCTTTTTGTCATAGAATTTTTCGAAGTCAGACTCCAATCCCATTACTAAATTTTTAAGTTCATCAAATCTTTTCATACGTGATAATTTTTTAAGGTTATTGAAATTTTTCAGTTAATAATTTGAGTTGCCAATATACTCAAAATGTTTATAATTAAAGCCTTTAAGGACTTTTTTTTGGCTTTTTACTTAGTAATTGCCATTATTTCTTCTCTTTTATAAACACCTTCGTCCATCTTGGTCTTTACACTGGCAAATGCATCTATAGTTTCCTTAACATCATCCAACGTATGTGCAGCTGTTGGGATCAATCTCAACATGATAACATCCTTAGGAACAACTGGGTAAACTACCATTGAACAAAAGATACCATAATTTTCCCTTAAATCGACCGTCATGTTACCTCCTTCACCTATTCCTCCGTGAAACAATACCGGAGTAACACATGATTTGGTAGTCCCAATATCGAAACCGTGCTTCTTAAGTCCTGATTGTAAAGCTCTTACTACAGTCCAAAGGTTTTCTTTAAGTTCAGGCTTTGTCTTTAACAATTCCAATCTTTTCAACGCACCTATTACCAATGGCATTGGCAATGTCTTAGCATAAATTTGTGATCTCAGGTTATACCTTAAATAAGTGATGATTTTTTCATTCCCACCTACAAAAGCCCCAATACTTGCCATTGATTTAGCAAAAGTGGAGAAGTATAGGTCAATATCATCTTGAACGCCCTGCTCTTCGCCCGTACCTGCTCCTGTTTTACCCAACGTACCAAAACCATGGGCATCATCAACAAAAAGCCTGAAGTTATATTTTTCCTTTAATTTAATTATGTCTTTTAGATTACCCTGATTTCCCGACATGCCAAATACACCTTCAGTGATCACCAGTATACCTCCGCCAGTTTCATCAGTAATCCTTTTCGCTCTTTCAAGTTGCTTTTCGAAGCTTGGTATGTTGTTATGTGGGTATACAAATCGTTTACCAATATGAAGCCTCAATCCATCAATGATACATGCATGGGATTCTGCATCATATACAATAACATCTTTTCTGTCTACCAAAGCATCGATTATCGATAAAACCCCTTGGTAGCCATAATTTAATAGCATTACGGATTCCTTCTTAACAAAATCCGCTAATTGTTCTTCTAATTCAATATGATGGACAGAATTACCTGACATCATCCTGGCTCCCATTGGATAAGCTAAACCCCACTCCGCTGCTGCATCGGCATCAGCCTTTCTTACCTCGGGGTGATTGGCCAAACCAAGATAATTGTTTAGGCTCCAAGTCAAAACCTCCTTGCCATTGAACTTCATTCTAGGTGCTATTTCACCTTCCAATTTAGGGAACATGAAATAATCTTTAGGCATGTTTGAAAACTGACCTAAAGGACCCTGTTCCACCTTTAATTTTTCAAATAAATCCACTCTGCTCTTATTTATATTTTAAATGATGCTTACTCTCAAAAACAGCACAAAGCTAACATTAATAAAGTGCTTTGACAAAAGAGAAGTATCTATTATTAATCTTTGTGATTTAGAATTTAGTAAATAATTATTTAGCATTGTAACAATTCATTTTTAAGCCTTCCCCATGCCAAAAATCAAGAAAATACTAATTGCCAATAGAGGTGAAATAGCCTTGCGAATAATGCGTACTGCCAAAGAGATGGGCATAAAAACCGTTGCCGTTTTCAGTGAAGCTGACCGAGACGCGCTGCACGTACGATATGCCGATGAATCCGTTTGCATTGGCCCCCCGGCTTCAGCACAGTCATACTTAGATTATGAAAAGATATTGAAGGTATGCAAATCCTTAAATGTGGATGCCATTCATCCTGGCTATGGCTTCCTTTCTGAAAATGCTGCTTTCGCAAAAAAAGTATCGGACAGCGGGCTTATTTTCATTGGCCCTTCTCCCGATGCCATTGAAACCATGGGAAGTAAACTGGCTGCAAAAGCCGCTGTGGCTAAATATGATGTACCCTTAGTACCTGGAACAGAAAAAGCAATAGACGACATTAAGGAAGCTAAAGCTGTTGCTAAAAAAATTGGCTACCCGATATTAATTAAGGCCAGCGCAGGTGGTGGTGGTAAAGGAATGCGTGTAGTGGAGAACGAAGGTGAATTTGAAGAACAAATGGACAGGGCGGTTAGTGAAGCAAAATCTGCTTTTGGTGACGGTGCCGTGTTTATTGAAAAGTTTGTAGCCTCTCCTAAACACATTGAATTTCAAATACTGGGCGATCAACATGGTAATATTGTACATTTATTTGAAAGAGAGTGCTCAATTCAAAGAAGACATCAAAAAGTTATTGAAGAAGCTCCTTCTTCATGTCTTACGCCCGAGGTAAGAGAAGCTATGGGTAAAGCAGCTGTAGGCGTAGCCAAAGCATGTAATTACTATGGCGCAGGCACCGTTGAATTTATTGTCGATAATCAACTGAATTTTTACTTCCTTGAAATGAACACCCGCTTGCAGGTCGAGCACCCTGTAACGGAAGAAATTACTGGAATAGACCTTGTAAAAGAGCAAATTAGAATAGCCGAAGGGGAAAAACTGCCCTTTAAACAGGGTGATTTGTCCTTTACAGGTCATGCCATTGAGCTAAGAGTATATGCCGAAGATCCTTCAAATAACTTCTTGCCAGACATTGGTACATTAAGTACTTATAAAAGACCCCAGGGACCAGGAATACGTATTGATGATGGATTTGAGGAAGGCATGACCATACCTATTTATTATGATCCGATGATTGCCAAAATGACTGTATTTGCCGATACAAGGGAAAAGGCCATCGAAAAAGCTTTGCGGGCAATAGATGAGTATGAAATTACAGGTATTGAAACTACCCTCGAATTTGGGAGGTTTGTTTTTAACCATAAAGCATTTAGATCAGGAAAGTTTGACACAAAATTTGTTGATAATTATTTTGATGCCGGAAGCCTAAAACCAAAGTTGGATAAAGATGAGGAGAAAATAGCCGCCTTATTTGCCACCCATGTTTTGGAAAACACAAAAATAAAAAATGAAGTAGTGTCTGTTTCCAAAGGAACCAGTAACTGGAAAAAAAGGGCTTGGATAAATCGTTAGTATGGCAGAAATTAAACCAATAAGGGCATGGAGGTACAGTGCAGATCTGGCCAAAAATATAGAAGAACTTACTTCTCCCCTGTTTGACGTTGTATCACAAAAACAACGCGAAAAATTATATCAAAATCAATATAGCAGCATTCATTTGTCCGTTCCGAAAGGTGAAAATGCAGCTGACAATGCCAAGGAAATTCTAAAACAATGGAAATCAGACGGTATCCTAGAAAGGGATGCCCTTTATGGTATCTATGTCTATTATCAGTATTTCACATTAGCTGGAAGCCAGAAAGAATATTGCCGTAAAGGTTTTATTTGCAATATTAAGGCCTATGATTGGAATGAAAAAGAAATATTGAGGCATGAAAACACTATGCCCGGTGCAGTAAATGACAGAATTGAAATTTTAGAAAAAACACAGCTTAATGTAAGCCCCACACACGGACTTTATACAGATGATTCCTTTGAGTTAGAAAAGTATATGGATGAAAGTATGCTTAACCCAATTTATGAAACGGAAGATTATCAGGGTGTTAGGGATATGTTGAGCCTAATCCAAGATGCTGAAATCATTAAGAAATTCATCAAAACGATTGAATCAAGAAAGATCATTTTAGCGGATGGACATCACAGATACGAAGGTTCCCTTCTTTATCGTCAAAAAATGATGCGGGAAAACCCCAATCACACTGGTAATGAGGGGTATAATTATCATATGATGTTCTTAACGAATACCGAAGCTGACGATTTACGTATATTGCCCACACATCGATTAATAAAAGATTTACCTAATTTCTCTTCTGAAGAGGTGATGGAAAAACTAGACAAGTATTTTACCATCAAACCAGTGGAAGATGCACATAGCATTAATGAAATAATACTAGGTAAAAAATGGGCGTTTGGTGTACTGTTTAAAGATTTTGCTGTAAAGGTGAGACTAAAGCCAGAGGTACTTGAGCAACTCAGTTGGCAGTTTCCTGAAGAAGTAAAGTCTCTTGACCTTACGGTGATGCACTATTTTATTATAGAAAAAATATTGGGAATACCTGGTAAAGAACAGCGTGCTTCCCCCTTTCTGGAATTTGATAGAAACTTTAGTGATTGTTTGACAAAGGTTTTAGCTAGTGACGCACAAATGGCTATTATTACCAATGATATTTCAATGGAGGATGTAAAGAATGTATGCTATAGTGGATTTACCATGCCTCAAAAATCTACCTATTTTTATCCAAAGGTGATTTGCGGATACCTATTCAGTACAATAAATGAAGATGAATTTCGATCACCCCCTTATTCTTGCTTCTAAATCCCCACGAAGGCAGCAATTGCTAAGTGAAGCGGGGTTTAAGTTTGTGGTAAAGTCCGTTGAGGTGGATGAAAGCTATCCAATCGAGCTTGACCCGAAGGAAGTGGCTAAATATTTAGCGGAGAAGAAAGCAAAGGCGAGTCAGCAAGAGTTAACCAATGAGCTTTTGATAGCAGCAGACACCGTAGTTATTGTGGATAATCAACTGCTGGGTAAGCCCATTACCCACCACGATGCTAAACGAATGTTAAGGCTGATGTCTGGACGAACCCACTTGGTGATAACTGGTGTGGCCATTGCCAGTAATAGCAAGTTGGTTTCATTCGATGACACCACTGAAGTAACTTTCAAAGTGCTGACCGATGATGAAATTGACCATTATATCAATGAATATAAGCCATTTGACAAAGCTGGTGCCTATGGGATTCAAGAATGGATAGGTATGATTGGGATTGTGAAAATAGAAGGCTCCTTTTTTAATGTGGTTGGTTTACCTGTTCATAAAGTGTATGAAGAACTCAATAAAATGAAAGCTTTGCTATAATAAACTACACACCGTTTAGATTATAGAAAAACTTTTGTCCCCTCAGCAGTCTCTGATGATCAAGAGTTGCTCCAGTTAAGAATTCTCTCCTTTACCGTTTCAGGAGTAATATTAAGCACGCCCCTATTTTCTTCTTGAATAATATCCCCTTCTATAAATTCTGCTAGATTACCAATAGGAGCCCAACGTCCGGCATGCATTGGTCGTTTAATTGGGTAAAGACCTAGAGCATGAATGCCACTTGCTGCAGCAATATGCAGTGGCCCGGTGCTGCAAGCCAATAAACCATCACATTCCCCCACAAAACTGATGAAGTCTTCTAAGTTAAATTTGCCCGTGACGTCTTTAATATGGTTAAGTTCAAAAATATCACTGCACTCCTCTTTGATTCGCTGTCCTTCCCCTGTTGTCCCCGTTACAAGTATATTAAACTGATTCTCAGGCAATAGATTAGCCAAAGCCATATATTGTGCTACAGGCCACTCTGCAGCACTACCTTTCGACTTCATATGAAATATCAAATTGAATTTCGTGGAATCTAGCTCTTCAAAAAATTGCTTATCACTCTTTTTCCAATTAAAATACCCGTCAAGTGCTGTTATTTCCGAAATTGGAATGCCCAAGGGCTCAATAAGTTTGAGGTTTAAAAATGCTTCGTGTAAATCACTTTTCTTTCTTGAAAAATGAACCAATGTATTACAACTAAACCAGTGAAACCAACGGTGACTAGTGCCTATCCTTAAAGGTATATTGGCTTTTTTTGCCACTGAGGCCACTTTCTTATTGGGAAACACATGAACAATGGCCTTAAGGTCAAGAGGTTTTAAAAGTTCAACCGTGATGTCCTTTACATTTAAAAATACATCTACTGCGCCACATCGCTCTATGATGGATTGCGTATAATCATTCCCAAGAAAATAAATTTTAGCTTCTGGATGATACTTCTTAATTACACCAGCCAAGGGCAAAGTGAGAATGACATCGCCAATACTATCTGTCCTGCTAATGAGTATATTATTGGCCATTTTTATGCAATTGCCTGATTTTGGTATACTTCAAAAAATTTGACACCGCAGAAAGATAGCAGATGACAAATCCATAAAATCCATCTAAAAAACCAAGATGAAAAAAGTATTTATTCACAAAGGTATACATCGGGTTAAGGATCACATGGATCAATAAATTGGCCTTTTTCCCTTTATTAAAAGCTTCTTTGGCTGCAATGGTTGAAAAACTATTGGCCGTTTTCACATGACTTTCGATACTTTCAAAAGAGTAATGCAAAAGATCCCCTTTTAAATGACCCCTCGATCCTTCTTCCATCATTACTTTATCATGAGGGTTTTCTCCGCCCCACTTACCCTTGGTTTTATTCCAGAGTCTGATTTTTGTATCGGGATACCAACCACAATGTTTTATCCATTGCCCACAATAAGAAGTGAGTCTATTTAGGGAATAAGCCATTTCTAACTGCTCCGTTTCCTTTAATTTCAAAATCGACTGTTGTAATTCCTCAGAAAGTGCCTCATCTGCATCAAGTGATAGTATATAATCATTAGAAGCAAGAGACATGGCATAGTTCTTTTGTTGGATATGGCCTGCAAATTTGTTTTCTGTAAAGATCACCCCATGCTTCAAACTAAGTTCTTTAGTTTGGTCGTTGGAAAAAGAATCCACTACAATTATTTCATCAGCTACTGGCTTGAGTGAATTTAGACAACGTTCAATGTTCTTTTCTTCATTGAAAGTAATTATGGTGGCAGAAATTTTCAAGCGGTATCTTTATTAACTAATATTCTTAAGTTTGAAACTTTAAAGTAATTCATTTCCCGATATGAGCCTTGATTTTAATAAAGATTTTGACAAAAAAATGACTATGTGCCCCCTTTGTGATGGTGCTGACTTACAAGGTCACAAAATAGATTATAAAGGGGTGAAAATTGAAAAATGCTCTAGTTGCGATATCGAAATGATGAATCCACAATATACTGACGATTATCTAAATCAATATTACTCCAGTTATTTTGATATGGAAACTTATGATGACGATCCTAAATGGGGGGAGGCATTGTGCGAGGGCCATAATTTTTATCTGTCACTAATTGGAAAAAGGTTACCAAATGATGTTAGCCGTAGGCTGTGGTGAGGGTTGGGAATTGCAAACAGCAATTAGCCAAGGATGGGAAACAGAAGGGTTTGATGTAGATCCGGATGTGACAGCACAATTATCTAAGAAATTAGGTGTTGAGATTCATTCTGGAAATTTTATTAAACTCAAGCTTAATAAGCAGAGGTATTCTGCCATTTACATGCATCATGTACTCGAACATCCTAAAAACCCTAATGAATACCTATTAAAAATACATGAGATGTTAATTGACAAGGGTATTTTATTTATCGCTTGTCCGAATATTAATTCTTTAGCCAACAGATTCAAATCCTTGATGGATTCAATTGGATTGAAAAAGCGAAAAGCAAAGCACTACGATACTTTTCATCACATTTTCTATTACAACCCGTACAAATTAAAGCGGCTTTTAGAAAACCATTATGGATTCCAGGTCAAACTGATTAGGAACGGCTATCATGTGCGACCAGGCCAATCGAAATTCCAACGCTGGTTTTTAAAAAACCTATTGGAGGTAGTTCCTTATAAATCTACTTTTATGTTACTGGCACAAAAGGTTTAGGGTACTACTTCTTCAAATAGAGAATTCAGTTTTTTGAAATGGCTATCAATATCAAATAATTCATCTGCCTTTTCCTCTCCAGCTTTGGCCAATTTTCGCTTAAAATTAGGGTCCGAATAAAGTCTTTCAATTTGTTCAGCAAGTTGAATGTTATCTTCCCAGTCAAATAACAAACCTGTATTTTCATTATCGATGATTTCAGGTACGCCTCCTGCATTGGTCCCAATTACCGCCACTCCAGCGCGCATCGCCTCTACAACTACGAGGCCAAATGTCTCATTCTTGGAAGGTAGAATAATCACATCAAAACAGGGCATGATGGATAGTGGTTTGGGGTGGAAACCTTTAAAATGAAAGTGTGCTGACTCATTGAGGTTCAGGCTTTTACCCAAACTATCTTTATAAGCTTCATCCATTACATCACCAACAAAATAAAATTCAATATCGGGGTATTTTTTTATCAATGATTTCCCGGCATCCAATACAATATGTTGCCCCTTTTGATACTCAATTCTACTAAACACCCCAACATTAAAATGGGTCTTATTATGCACAAAATGACTTTCAAATTCCACTTTATCAGCCTTTTCAACGCCATAGTACAGCCTTTTAATTCTTTCGTTCGGTAGAGCCAATTTTTTCTGGGCATCAGCCTTGAGCATATCGCTAATGGCAATAAAAATATCAATCGAACCATAAATAAACCGATGGTAAAGATCTTTTTTACTGCCAGGAAGCTGCATTTGCCTCGTATGTACTACTTTAAATGATCTTCTAGACCAGAATTTGGTCCATGCCACCAAAGGAAGATCATCTTTATGGTGCACATGCACCAGATCAATTTGCTCCTCTTTAATAATAGTGGCCAATCGCCTAATGGATTTTAGTGGTAATTGTTTAAAGGCTCTTTTAATCGCATAATGCTTTTCATCTTCTTCACTGGCTATTTTGGCTAATCTAGTATCGGATTTGGTAACTACTACTACTTTATGCTGACCTGTTAAATGTTTACAGCATTTTCGAAAATAAAGCTCCAACCCTCCTAGACCTTCACCTAAGCATATTTCTAATACATTCATTTATTGACTATTATTCTTTCTATATTTATGCCAAAAATACACTCCGCCCCGTATGTCCTACGAAGATAATCCTAAAAGTATCAAATATTATGTTAAGCGTTTTATTCAAAGAGAAGCTTCTCAGTTTAAAGATAAAGTTGTTGTTGAATTTGAAAAAGAAATGAATTTTGATGAAGTAAGTGCCGAGTTGAAAGGGGTACATAAAGAATTCGGAACTACTTGATCAAACGTGCAGGGTCTATATTAATAGCACACTTAAAATGCCCTTCAGGGCATTTTTTATACCCATGCAAACCACAGGGGCGGCAATCCAGTTTTTCAGTTGTTTCTATGATTATTGACTGATCGGAAAGAGGGCCAAAGCCGAAGGCCGGTACTGTAGAACAGTAAACTGCGGTAACAGGGGCATTTACAGAGGAGGCAAAATGCATTGGTGCGGAATCATTAACATAGTTCATTTTAGCCTCTTGCATCAAGGCAGCTGAAGCCAAAGGCGACAATTGACCTGCCAACACTTCGATTTCCTTGTGTTTTGACTTGGTCTTCAACTCTTCACACAAGCTCTGATCTCCTTTTGCCCCCAGTAAGTAAACCATTAATGCAGAAGGTAAGCTATCCATAAACTCCAACCATTTTTCCTTAGGCCATTGTTTGGTAAACCAGACTGACGCGGGGGCAATGGTAATATATTCAGCTTTTTTATATTCTTTTACCTTCTTAAAATCATCAACTGACGGATATAATCGTGGCTTAGCAGCTACATCATCTGTAATATCTGCAATTAGTTTTTGATTACGGTCTACTTCGTGCTGTTTGCCATCTGTACTGATACTATGTTCATAAGACTGGCTAAATAAAAAGGACAACGGATTTTTAGAAAAACCTATTTTTCTTTTCGCTCCAGACAAGGCAGTAATTATTCCAGACATGGCAAAACGCTGCAGATTGATCACTAGATCATAACGCTCTACTCTTAATGCTTTAATGATTTTAAATGCATTTTTTAATTTTTGGCCTTTATCAAATATCCAAAGCTTGGCTATATACGGGTGACCATTAAATACGGCTTCGTTGCCTTTTCTTAATAGAAAATGAAGCTCAGAATCTGGATGTGCCTGATGTAATTTTTCCAGCAAAGCAGACGCCAATACCACATCCCCTAAAAAGGCAGTTTGGATGATTAATATCTTGCTTAAAGGCTTTTTCATGCTCGACCGTGAAAATAATCTTATTACTGCTGTGAGGCAAATCTATTCATCGTTGAGAAATATGTAATTGGACAAAGGTTCCCATTTTCGGTATACTCCTATTATATAGGGATGTCACTCTGAGCTTGTCGAAGAGTAAACCCCTCTCATCAACACAAACCCATGCTGCTTACCTTCACAATTGTTGTATAGCAAAATTGTTTTAGGTTGGTTGTTCAGAGGCTTCCAAATACATTCTGAAGGCAACTGAGTGCCTGATAATACCTTTGTGGCGAGCCAGGTAGCCACGGCTGAAACAGAGTAATAATCTCCCGTTAAGGACTTATAAACAATGATACCCTGCTCCGGAAACAATTCATTTTGCAAATGATCGTAAAAATTATCTGTACGTACATCCCCATTACGCCCCATTATAACAGCATCAATATCACTTGGCTTTAATCCGTTTTTATTTAAAAATTGAACGGCTTTTTCTGCGACTTCTTGTTTACTGGCATGATGAATCATATCCACATCGATAATTTCAGCCAGACTTTCTTTGGTCTTTTCAGCTTCCACTACAAACATGGCCACCCCTTCTCCAGGTAATGTTCCTTTTGTCTCAGATCTTAATAATGTAGAAGTGGCTATACTTTCTTCTTTGTATAAATCCCGTTGAGATTCAATATTATAGTTGGCCTCCGAAAGTTCATCACCTCCTCCCAAAAGCAATTGGCTTACTTTACCTTCCTCAAAGAGTAGTAGTGCATCTAAAATAGAAGATTCAAAAGAAAGTCCCTGATTGACATGGGTTGTATTATAACCAGTAATATTACCCATCAATGCCAGTACACCTGCCACACAATTAGGGGTAGATTGCACAAAATCTGTAGGTGTTAGCGTACCCTCCTCATATTGAATGATCTGTCTCAAAAATCGCATCGATCTATCCACACTCCCATTTGAAGATCCAAATATGACACCCCCCAAATTTTTGTGCTCCTCCATAAATGGCCCTGCAGTTGCTACACTCATTCGTACAAGCTTGCTCATTCTACGTAGCATTCCAGCGGGTATAATATCCTTATAATCAGGTTCTTGTGCCCATATTTTTAAATCTTCAATATCTTTTACCCCGTCAGTAAACACTGAATTATGATAGGTTTCCTGAGCAGAGATACAAGATAAGTCTTTGATGAACATACCTAAACTTTTGAAAAAATGAGTGACGAACAATTACCTCCAAATCCAAATGAATTTGAAAGCACATTATTGATTTTTTGATCCTTTTTATAGCTTTTGATGGGGCTTACATTGAATTCCTCAATGGGGTCATTGCAATTAAGGCTGGTATATAATTCATTGTTTTGCATAGTCAAAAGACTGAAAACCGCCTCTATGGCACCAGCAGCGGCCAGTGTATGTCCCGTATACGTTTTGGTAGACTGAAATTGAGGGATCTTTTTGAAGATGGCATTCATTCCTGTTTGCTCTGTAATGTCGTTATTCATGGTACCTGTACCATGTGCATTGATATAGTCGATACTTTCTGGAGGAAGGTCAGCAGAGGTTAATGCCCCTGAAATGGAGGCGATGATGCCTATGGCATCGTCTGAGATTGATGAAGCATGAAAAGCATCGTTGGCATTGCCATATCCTTTCACTTCGCCATAGATTTTTTTGTTTCCTACAACCTCCTCAGATTCGAGTATCAAATAGGCCGCTCCTTCCCCTAAAGTAAGTCCAGAGCGGTTTTTATCAAATGGTTTACAATGCTCTGGCGATAAGATTTGTAAAGAATTAAATCCGTTTACAGTATATTTCGCCAAGGCATCTGCCCCACCCACAATAGCCCGGGTACAACGCCCCGACTTGATTAATTTAGCTCCCATCATGATGGCATTGGCAGAGGAAGAACAGGCAGTGTTGAATGTAGCGGAGAGACCTTTAATACCAAATCTCTTTATTAAGTTGCTCGCATGTTCACCAACATTATATGAAGCCAGATAATCTGAAGGTGGCCCTATCATACTGGCATCATCATGCAATTGATCGGTAAGTGACATCCCACCCACAGTGCTAGCCGACAATAAGGCCATATCAAAAGACGCTACTTGCCCGTCTGTTAAACCAGCATCGGCAATAGACTGTTTTGCAGCGATCAAAGCCAGAGCTTCCGTTCTTGAGATTCCTTTTACATCAGCAATACCAGCTTGGTTTTTCAGTTCTTCGGTTGAATAGGGCACTTCCCCAAAAGGAAATATTTCAGTATATCTGGTCTGTAATACCTTTGCTTTTTTAATACCGGTTTTTCCTCGCACCAGGTTTTCCCTGTTAGCTTGCACACTATCTCCTAAAGCAGAAATAATGCCTATGCCGGTGATAAAAACGCGCTTACCCATCAATTAGGCCTTATCGTTGGCTACAATATACTCAATCATTTTTTCCACACTGGCCATTACTTTTTTCCCTTGCTTGGGATCGGTAATTTTTAGGTCATACTCTCTCTCAAGCAATACACTTAATTCAATGGCATCAATCGAATCTAAATCAATGGGGCTATCAGGGCCAAACAAAGGCGCATCGGTTTTTATATCCGCAGGCTCCAGTTCCATCAAGTTGAGGTACTTTATTATTTGGGTTTTAAGTTTTAGTTCAAGTTCTTCGTGCGCCATTTTAATGTGGGTTATTAGATAATTTTATTTTTTTTCAATTGTAAAAATGTAATTCCAAAACAGGCCATACAAAAAGTAAATAAGCCCAATAAAGTCGGTAAAAGTACATCCCAATCCCCACCTCTCAAAAACAAGGTGTAAAAACCTTCCAGACACCAATAAAGTGGGGAAAACAATGATACAATTTTCATGTAAGCGGGCATAACGAAACCGGGAACCAATATTCCTCCAATTGCAGCAAATATAACAATGGAAACGGCTCCAAATCCGTTGGCTTGTTCCTGTGTTCGGGCTACAGTGCCCACAGCGGCCGCAAAACTAATAGCTGCCAGTCCGGTCATTACCACCACGGTTAAAAAAGCCAAAGTATTATCAGGCATAGACAACGGAGGCAGCCCTATTGATGGAAAAGTAAGTTTAGCAATGGTGAATACCACCATTACCTGCAGTATAACAGCTAATAAGTACACAAACAACTTAGCACTTAGGATTAGCCCAAAACTTGTAGGCATAGTCTTGAGCCTGATAAAGCTTCCATTAACCCGTTCTTTGACGATATTATTGCCCAATGGGATGACCATAAAAAAAATGGCAAAAATAGTCCAAGCAGGTACGTTATGCTGAGTCGAATTGGGAGTAATGTCATTATCAGAAAGGGTAGCTGAGAAGGTTTCAATTGCCACTTGATTTGAACTCATCGCCTTCTTTAGTTTTTCTGGCGCCTCTTTAAGTTCCAAATGCGCACATATTTGGGTGATCAACAAATCGCCTTCAATACTTTTGACAAATGCATTTACAATATTTTTGATCGAAGTCTGGTAATTTTCCTGTAGGACAGGATCATGATAAAATTTCAATGAAGGCATGGTCAACTCCACCTCATGAGTTTCCTCATTTTTAAGATCAAGCTCCTCCATCATAATGTCACTGATAAGATTGGATTTTTGAGCAAGCATTTCTGAGAATTCTTTGGGTATTATAAGGCCTGTAATTTGACTTTCTTCGTTCATCACCTCATTAATCTCATCACCTTGCAGCTTATCATTTTCAGTAACTTTAAAAAACTTGGAGTCCTGAAGCATTTGAATCAACCTTTTACCCTCAGTACCTTCATCCTTATTCACGATCAGTAAGGAGATTTTATTTTCATTAACTATCCTGAAAGCACTGTCTTGAATGATGGTAATCACGAAAACTAGCAGGATAGGCATGAAAAACATCAGTGCCAAACCCGTTTTGTCATTCCATAGGATTAAAAATTCCTTTTTGCATGCTATCCAAAACCTATACATCATCAATCGCGATATGACTCACCGGTTAAGTTGATTAATAATTCCTTTAGATCCTTCGCATTATGCTCTTTCAATAGTTGTACTGTTTCACCTTTGGTAATAATGTTGCCATGATCAATGAGTGCTATCCTGTTGCAAAATTCCTGAGCTTCATCAAGGTGATGTGAAGTGTAGATAATGGTTGCACCCTGCTCATTCAATTGATCCAGTAACCTCATAATGGCCATTTTACTCTGTACATCTACCCCAACTGTGGGTTCATCTAAAAACAATACGGTTGGCTCATGAATAATGCCAATGGCCAAATTCAATCTACGTTTCATACCACCAGAAAAAGTGGCCACTTTTTTATTCATTACCTCTGTTAAGCCTAAAATGTCCAAGAGTTCCTTTGACCTTGCAGCAATAACTGAAGATGAAAGTTTGTACATCGCAGCAAAGTATTCAAGGTTTTGCAGCGGGGTAAGTTCATCATAAAAAGCATACTCCTGTGGTACGTAACCCATCTTCTGCTGAATGCTCTGCACCTTAACATGTGGGTCATTATTCCAGTAGTAGACCTGTCCACTAGTTTGTTCGATAATACCACACAAAATAGAGATCAAAGTGGTTTTTCCAGCACCGTTGGGACCCAATATCCCAAATTTATCCCCTAAGGCTATGGTAAGATCCACACCGCCCAAACTATCCTGAGTTGAGCCGCTGTATCGTTTTGTTAATTGCTCTATTTTAATGCAATTATCAATCACTATAATCGCAGTTTACGGAGCTTTTTAAATGCTTGTAATTCCAATGCTGAAATTTCCGCCATGGCATCAGCCACCTCATCAAAGTCTTTTTGTTCGGTGTTGCGGCCTTTTATTACTCCTGCCATCCTTACTGCATTGTAGCGTAATAAATCACCGGATTTCGTCATTTCTTCCGAAAATGGGATTAACTTATCATTATTCAAGATTTCAGCAGCTTGCTCCAAAAATGCGGCATAAATAAATCTAAATCCACCTCCTCCAGTACCGATTTCTTCTTGCATCCTGACAATTTGCGCAAGATATAAGCCTGCTTTACGTTCCCCAAGTTCACTGCGCCACTTGCGTATTTTTTTTGCAGTATAGTTAAATCCTCGGGCACCAATTTGTTCTATGGGCACTTGGGTCATCCACCATGCGGTCTTTTTAATCCCTTTTTTTACCGCTTTCTTTAATCTTTCAGGACTGATTTCCCCCACATCCGAAGGGTAATAAATTTGGCCGTTAGGTGCCAAAGGCCCCCTTGCAAAGCGCACCTCTTCCAATTCTTCTGGGGAAAGGCTGGTCAGCTCTTCCATAACCGGGTCACTCACTATGTATCGTCCATTTTCAAAACCATGGATGATAATATTATGTGCATTGAAATGAAATCTATATTCCCTGGGAAAATAAGGCAAATTAAAAACCCCTACTTGACATCCCACAGGCTCTCCTTCGGCAATTTTATTGTCCAAATACGTTTTTGCGGCATCTGGCGACCTAAACTTCTTTCGGGTAATATTTACACCTAAAGCCTTACAAGTGTCTCGGAATATATAACCCGGCATTATCCTAAAGGCAATGGCTGGGGCATTATTTATTTTCAAGAATGGCAAATGAACATAGAACATCCCTGCCCCTATACCAAAGGCAAGTGGTTCATTCATAAAGTCAACGCCATGATATTTTAACAGGCTGGTAACTACCCCGTTTTCGCAATGGGCGGTTTGGATATGCTGTCTTTTACTTGGTATATCTGTCAATATTTCTTCCATCAAAACTCTTCAATTCATCTACTGAAATCTTAAATACCTTAGCGTATATTTTCAGTTTCTTCTCACTTAATTTTTTAAAAACACTAGGCTTCATATGCCGTTTAATGGTAAACTTCCAAAATCCTGTATACCCCGATAACGTAGGGTAATCCATCAATCTCAGCTCCATAAAAAATAATACTGGGCTCTTTTTACCTAATTCAACCTGTTTGGCTGCCTCTTCAATCCTTCTATTGATCTCCACCCAAGCTTCATTCAAGGCATCTGCCTTTACGTTCCATCCCGTACTAAGCCCTTGCTCATACTTGCCGTCTTCATCTTTAACATAGCACACCTCACGTGTGAAGTTTTTAAGTGCGGAAGGGTCTTGTGGAAGGCTATCTTTTTTCATTTCCAGTAAGTTTTAACAAACTGTTAACCAAGTATATACATATGAAAATCTAGAGCTTTCGGGCACCATAAGCAACAACTTATCACCCACCTTTAATTTACCGCTGTTAAATAACTCTTCAATCATCAAATAGATAGACCCGGCCCCTACATTCCCTTTAGTATCCAGGTTGGTAAACCATTTTTCATCAGGTATATCCAAACCATCGGCTTTTAAAATGTCGGCTATCGGTTGTTTAAAGAAGTAACTTGAAATATGAGGCAAGAAGTAGGTAACCTCAGCAATATTAACATTATGCTTTTTCAATGATGATAATAGTAATTCATTACCAAGAACGACTATATTCTCACTAAGCAATTTAACATCCTGCTTAATACTCATAAGTGACTTAGTTGTTAAATCACTGGCTTCAAAGTCTTTGTAAGATTGAAATTCACCATTTTCCAATCTGTCACCACCCATGTACATGCATGGCTCCAGTTTATTGGCAAATGAGCAGGCCTCCATCCAATCAATCCTTAATGAAATACCGTTTGGGTTTTTTTCGGTTTCGAGCATTAATGCTCCCGCACCATCAGACAACATCCACCTCAAAAAATCCTTTTCAAAACCAATATAAGGGTTTTCCTCAAGTTCAATCAGTTTTTGAACTTCATCTTCATAATTATCGGAAGTCATTGTAATGGCCAAACGCTCAGAACCAGTGGCTACGGCTTTCTTTTTATCACCAATTTTGAGTGACATAAAGGCATATTTCAGTGCATGCATCCCCGAGCAACATACTCCGGAAGGTGATACCACTTCAATATTAGAAGTTTCAGGCAGGCAGCCATGTACCATTACACCATGGGATGGCATGAGCTGGTCAGGACTGGATGTTCCACAGCTTAACAAATCAATGGTTGCCAATTCTTTGGGGTTATCATTGAATAGACCCCTAACTGCATTTGCAGTCATTTCAGCATTGGTATGTGTCGCCTTTCCATCTTTTGTAATGGCATAATAACGTTCTTTAATGCCATTCCTTCTTAAAATCAATTCTTTAGACCGTGATGGTTTGTTGTTTACATAGCCTAGATATTCTTCCAACTCGTGATTTAAAATAGCTTCATTGGGAAGAAATGCGGAAGCCCTGTTTATGAAAACCTCTTTTAACATTAAAATAAAAATTTAGGGATATTGCCAATCTATTATAAAGTGTAAATCTATCCTTTTTTTATTTGATTAGGATTAAATACCGACATTTTCAAGTAACCAAAGTACAGAAATTGCTTCTGCAATTGCAGAATCTGGTGCTTTTGCAGAATCAGATTTGCTTTGTTCCATCAAATCGGCTCTACTGGATGCCAATGACATTTGATAGGGATCAATAGCCAAGTCTGAAGGCATGCCTTTTAGCCTTACACTTAGCACTCTAAATATTTCTGCAGCCATCGTCTCCAATAATGATAGGTTAGACTCCAATTGATTTATTAATTCTTCATCTGATTTATGAATAGTTTCCAATCCCTTTTGGAAGTCTTTCATAAATGGTACATCCATTGGGTCGATATAAACTTCACTAACATTGCCGTTTTCCAACTGTCCCCACTCAAGGCATAAATTCTGTACTTGTTTGTTTAATTTTCCAAATCGTTCACCAAAACTGTTGTCCACCGTAAAAAGCACTTTGAGCACATCCATATTAACAAATGCACCATTCGTAAACATCAAAGAAGGAATTGCCCAATAAATTGCAAAATCCCAGGTGATTTTCACACACATGACTTGAGCATTGTCAAACAATTCGTATTTATCCTGATAGATAGGAAGCCAATTGTCAAATAATTTGCCGTACACCTTGTCATAAACGATGGTTCGTGTATAAACGTCCTCTCCATTAAAATTACGAATAATAAGGTCGGACATACAAGCATTTCCAATAGAAATAAAGTCTGTGCCGGGAGAATAAAAAGGATCTAAAAAAGCTCCCGCCTCTCCCACGATACCCCAGTTATCGGTTGAATAAAATTGCTCTGCATTGTAGCAATAGTTTTTCAATATTTTAAAATCCAGGACTTTATCCCTTTTCTCAGCTAAATGCTTGGCACATATTGGTTCGTTTATTTCAAGCCATTGATAGGCTTTGTCAATGGTATTAATTTCTGAAAATTCATGAAATCGAGGATCGGCCACAATGCCTATACTGGTGTTGCCCGATGACAATGGAATGAACCAAACCCAAAAACCTTTGCCCATAAAATGTATGGTGCCCAACCTACGTAAACCTGGATTGATGTATTTTTTCCAAGGTTCATCATCCGACCAATCAGTTACATCTATTTCCCCTTCTACCCTAAACCAAACGGCATTAATATTATGATCAGTATCTTTTGCTAATCCCTCTTTTCTTTTTAAAAAATTAGTCCTTCCAGTAGCGTCAACTACCCATGTGGCAGATATCTCCTTTAATTCTCCTGATTGAAGGTATTTTACCGTATGACCTTCATCGGAAAGATTGACATCCTTTACGCCTGTGTCCATTTTCACATCTACCCCTAACTTGGAGATCATGGCCATCACATCATTTTCAAAAATACCCCTATCAATTTGATGACTTGGGACAAATAACTCATTACGTGCTCCGTATTCTACTCTTTTTTCTATCGACTCTTTTACTTGTGGTGAAAGAAAAAACCTTAAGCCATGCTTATGAAGGTGCTTTTCTTCCAGGTAGTCTTTAAGTCCAAGTACTTCACGTAAGTAGTAAGTACCCAACTCCACAGTAGACTCCCCTACTTTGTGGGCCGCGTCCAAAGCTTCATTCTTACGCCTTTCCAATACCGTAATTTTTAATGAGGGCTCCTTCTGTTTGAGCTGCATGGCAAGGGTAAGTCCGGCTAGGCCTCCACCTAATATTATTACATCATAGTCCTGTTGCATGTCCTTTAATTCTTATTGATTCCCAAGTACAAATATTTTTCTCTCGTCTTTTTAATACTTCTCAACATCAATGGTTTCAGAATAGTATGAATGATTAGAATGGGTGGTGAAATGACAAACAATGCCGTTACCAAATACCATTTGAAAAAAGATACCCAAAATGCCCTTTTCTCAGCTGTTTTTCCCTTTCGTTTAATCAGGTTTGCCCAAATTACAAATAATTTTTTGCCTCTCGCTTCGATAAGCATTATAGATGACGGGATACGGATATCCCCCATCTCCAATATCTTCTCCTGTACATTCTTATAATCCCCTTTTTCGACTGCTTCCGCTAGGGGGATGCTGTAAACTGCAGCATTATCGATATCATGCTGACTAACGCCAGGTACTGGGAATATGCCCCACTTTTTCGTTTTTTTACCCGTGAGCATCCAATGCAATATGGTAAAGGCACTTACATGATTCTGTACTTTGTCAATGTATGGAATATTGGCCACCATATAACCTCCTGCTTCCTCTACTTCCCTTACCACACTTCCTTGCGAATTCAACCACATATTCCGCGCACCAATTACAGTGGCCACGGGCGTATCTTTCAATACACTTCTGAATGACGGATCCTTTAACAAGGCTGTTGCTGGCTGTGAAGGGGATAAAAACCAAGGTTGATACCCAATAATGATAAGATCATATTTTCCTCTTTGAAGCTGAAAAGGAGCCAATTCAATAGGCTCCTCAAGTACCGTTTCGGGCATAGCATCAAAAAACACCTCACTCGACCATGGGAATGGATAAGCTTGTTTCGGTTCTATTTTTACCCTGTCTATTTCAAAGTCTTTGAAAGGGGTCAGAAAATTATCCAATATTTCATCCAGTTGGCCAGACTGGCTATAACTAATAACTAGTATGTTCTTCATATGATTCAAATTGCCACTAATCTATCAATTCCGATTGATTTAATATAGTTGAGTTAGAGGCATATTCTTTGACATGCAATTTTAGCGCAGTACTCAAACTTTGGTAATGCTGATTAATGAATAACTTGTCCTCCTCTAGGTTTTCATTATAGCCCAGTATCTTTGGGGCATGTTCTTGGATGGTCAATCGTAAAAAACGATATTCTGTGTTTTTAGGGTATTTCTGGATCTCATCCTCAAGGAGTTTATGGCCTTCTTTAAACATCTCAAGTTTGTTAAAAGCACCTTTAATTAGCCCCGCCTTTTTCATCAATAAAGTGCCTTTATATGCCCTAATTAACGGTTCATCCATGCTTTCCTTCTCCAAGGTGCTTAGCGCGTAATCTACATTTTCTACATTATCACCTTTTAGTGCTTTATATACGGTATTTTGAATTGTTGAATTCCAATAGGTCGCCACTACAGCAAGAACAAGGATAATTTTCATAGAAGAAATGTAAATGGTTTTAAAACGTAATGGCCAATAATAATAGCAAGATAAAGATAATCAAATTAATACGCTTTACTCAGGTAAATTGCAGAATTACAAACATAAAAATAGCCATGGAGCGGACCCCCATGGCTATTTCATTTTCATTTAATAACTGTCAACCCTCCGAATTTAGGTTTTTAAGTATTACCTCCTTGATGTCACCTGAAGGCCGGGAAGCATCATTGTCGAGTATAATTCCATTTTTGTCAATCAATATAAATCTAGGAATTCCATTAATGACAAAACTTGTAATAATGTCAGATTTCCAAGCTCCTGGTGAATAGACCTGAATGCCTTTCATTTCCTTTTTTTCAACCATTTTTTTCCATGGATCCATGGTGTCATCTATGGATACACTCATGAAGGTCACCTCCCTGTCTTTCAACTCCACCTGAAGCTTTTCCAAACTGGGCAGCTCTGCCAAACAGGGGCCACACCATGTCGCCCACACATCAATGTAAACCATTTTACCTTTTAAATCCGCTAGACTTAATGAATCACCAGAAGTATTGACAAATTGCAAATTGGGCACAGGCTGACCAACGGCTACTTTCTTCAATAGCCCCCACTTTTCTTCCAAATCAGCGATATACTTTTTGTCGGTATCCATTGCCTTTATTTTATCTAAAGCTTGTTCAGCACTTGATGCATCTACCCTGCTTAAATACCGGTCCGCCTGCATTGCCATTAGTTCTAATTTTACTTTTTCATTGCTAAATTCATTTCCGATTATATCCATGCGGTGGTTAAAGGCTTTTGCTATCGGATCTTTTTTGTAATCAAAATCAAAACCGTCAAACTTATAATCTATATAGGTATCAAGTGCATACCGGTACAACGGAATGCTTAATAAGGACTCATTATTCCTATCTAAATCATCAAAAAAGACATAGTAATCTTCACTTACCTTGAAGGTGGTATCATTGGTAGCATACTTATGGTTGTTTTCATACCTCGCTTTATTCAGTATAGTCTCCAACTCATTTTTTTTCTTTTCGGTATAGTAGAATAAGCTATCATCGCTCACCTTCATACTTCCTGCAAGTAGTCCGTCATATTTAGTTTGAATGGAGTCTGTAGTCAATAAGAAATCCTCTTCATTTAATCCATACAGCTCACGAAACCCCATTTCGGTATCTTTTGACAAAACCTTTGCTACCATATATTGGTTTTGATCTTTGGAGTTACCACTGAATGTTAATGATTCGTCAAAATTGTTGGTGTCAAGCGATAAGTTTAAACTGTCTCCAGAATTGAGATAAATAGAGGCTATTTCGTCTCCATGCCGAAAAGTAAAGTAAGTTGGTTTGTTAATCACCAGCTCTATTGCAAAGCTCCCCACATCACTAAGCGTATCTATCAAATCAAACTCTTTATTGGTAAGCTTTACCATGTTACTCTTAGGATTCGTTATTACTCCAGTAAGTTTGGTAGTAACAACTTGTTCTTCCATTGGTTTATTACAGGACCCCAAAGCCAAGCCCATTAACACTATTGCAAGTATCTTTTTCATAATATTTTTAGTTCTTTAAATGCAAGTTATTGATTAGTTTCAAGATATTCAATTACCTATTAGTTTCATTTTCCAGATTAGGGGTATCCGCTTCACTAAAGAAATACCTTACAAATAGGTAGGTAATAATTGGGACAGCTAGACCTGTCAATATGGAGTAGTAAAAACCATTCCATTCCAACAATTCTGTCCGGGATGTTTCTTTCCAAATTAATTCACCGTAAGGTGCGGCTTCATAGCATAGTGTCCTAATAAAATTCCATCCAAGATGAAGCCCTAAGGGCAACATAATGGATTGTGTTTTAGCAAATGTATAGCCCCATACATACCCCATAAGTGCGGTTGTGACAAATACATAAGTCATCTGAACAAGGCCCCTACCAAACATACTGTAGGAGAACCAATGATAAACACCAAAACACACCGCAGATAGCCAAAGGGCCTTTGATCTGCCCAGTTTAGAGATAAGAATATAGAGCAATGCGCCCCTGAAAATCAATTCTTCTGTGACCGCAGATTTGAAATGGTAAAATAACGAACCGAAAATTGATAGGATTTCAATTTCTTGGTTTAAAGTCCATTCGATCTGTTTTACTATGGATTCATGATAAATCAGTCCATAACTCACCAATGAAATAAAAACGAAACCTACAGCCAACTGACCTAACCTAAACCCTATTGGAAGAACCCCTAAAGCCAATAGGTTTTTCTTCTCTATAAAGTGTAACAACACCCATGAAAGGGCAAGAATAAAGAAAATCCCAAGCATTTAGAAGTATGGTTTGAAGTCTGACATGTACATTAGTTCACCAGTTTTATAAATACCGGATCGCGTAAGGTACCATTTTCTGTCAATTCTGAATATTGAATTTTGCATTTCAAAGCAGACTTTACCCAAATAGTGGTTTTATCATCCAATAATTTTTCCTGGATAGGTTTATCTACCCTATCTATACTTTCTAATGCCTTTAAAATCACCGCCATTTTCTTATCCGTAAACCCTGTTCCCACTTTACCCCTATAAATGGTGTTTGATTTTACATCTGCCACATGGAGAGCGCCAAATAGCTCTTCCCTATTGCCTTTACCTTCAGTATAGCCGATAATAGCAAATATGTCAGTGGTTTTATTCTTTACTTTCAACCAGGTACTGTTGCGTTTTTCGGGATAATAGAAACCATGTTTTTCTTTGGCCATTATACCTTCCAAACCCATTTTTTTAGTGGCTTCAAACAAAGCCTGTCCATCTTCTATTATTTCACTTATCCTAAAAGAGGTTCCTTTTCGAATGCTGTCTTCTAGCCAAGCCCTACGCCTCAACAATGGCTCATGGGTGACTGATTTCCCGTCCACATTCAGGCAATCAAATAAGTAGCAATAAGCAGGGTTCCGCTTACTGGCCAGTTCTATATCACGTTCTCCTTTGCCCTGCATCCGTTGAATCACCTGCTTAAAGTTAGGTTTACCTTCTTTATCAAAACAGACAATTTCCCCATCAAACACGCCAGAAAGTGTTCTGAACGCTTCTATATTCAACTCGGGGAATTGTGGTGTCAAATCCATTTTATTTCGGCTTAGTATAGTCAATTGCCCCTCATTGACGATAATCTGGGCACGTATACCATCCCATTTCATCTCATAAATGTAATCCCCTTGTGGTACTGCCAAAGAACGATCAGCCAACATTGGGCCGAGTGGCCTAGTCACCATATCAATTTGTGGGTTGTCAACCCGCTCCAATAGCCATTCTTTATCTTTCATCAGGTGCATACGGTACTCACCCGTAAACCCTTGGCTGTTCAGTTTGAAATAAAAGCCATCTTTCTTCTCTTTGGTGATTTCATATTTTCCGTTGGCAAATACCCACATTTTGCCCCCTCCATATTGGCCTTTGGGTATTTCACCCTCGAAAGTGATGTACTCCATTGGATGGTCCTCAGTAGCTACCGCCAATCTTTTAATTCCTGGTCTTGGGGGCATGCCTTTGGGAACCGCCCAAGAACGCAAAACCCCTTCTTGCTCAAGCCGTAAGTCATAATGCAAGTGAGACGCGCTGTGTCTATGTATCACAAAACCTGTATTATCTCCTCCTGTAAACAACCCCTGGGGCTCTGGAGTCTTGTCGAAATCACGTTTTTTCTCGTACTCTGATAATTGTTCAGGCGATTTATGCTTAGGGTTTTTACCCAGTTTTTTCACTTTTGGCAATGTTTTTACCTTGGTATGCAGATCAGTGGCAAAAGCCCCGATTCCCTCCCAAGCATCTCCCTCATCCATTATCATGCCCATTACATTTCTGATATGGATGTCCTTGGAACTTTGCAAGTCCGATAACCTATTCCAAGTGATGGGTGCGGCCACAGGGCATCCGACCCTACCTCGCAAACTATAGGGGCAGATTATAGTTTGGCTATTTCTATTCCTATAAATATCTATCAATACCCTTCCTTTACGGGCTTCCTTCTTGATCTGGAGAGTGGTTAAGGGGTTTGACTTCTCAAATGGCTTGGCTATATCCGATGCGGCTTCAAAGGCGTCATTTACTGACCATTTTGGATTTAGTGGAACAACCACATGAAGCCCTTTACCCCCAGTGGTTTTTACGAATACATTGTACCCGTAAGATTCAACATGGTCTTTTAAATCGAAAGCTATACGCTTTAAGGCTTCAAAGTCATACGTCTCAGGCGGATCTAAATCAAAAACCATGTAATAGGCTTTATCCAAACTGGGGCGTTTGATCTGCATCTGGTGTATTTCCAGGCATGCTAGATTGGCCAACCATACCAGCGTGGCCTCTTCGGTAGCCAATATATAGTCTTTTTTTGTCTCAGTACCCAATGCTACATATTCTACCCAATCAGGTGCCCAGTCCGGACGGTTTTTTTGAAAAAACTGTTCGCCATGTATCCCATCTGGAAACCGAATGAGTGATAAGGGACTCCCTTTTATGTGGGAAAGCATGGTGGGCGCAATACTTAAATAATATTGAATAATCTCGGCCTTTGATACCTCATTTTCTGGGTACAGAATTTTAGTAAGATTAGTAAGTTCTAATTTTCGTTTTCCAACTTCAACATATGTGGATTGTTTAGACATTGAATCCCTATCCTTGAAATTGCGGTTTTCGAATATTATAACCGCCCGACTTATTGAGCTTTTCTATAAGATAATCACATGTCCTTGGAGTAAAGGATTCATCTTCCTGATGCGCATAGAAATAGACTTCTTCAAGGCCTTGACCAACCCATGATTGGATAAGATCTACCCAATTATCAAGTCGTTCATAGTCTGTTTTATGCAACCCATACCCGTTAAACCGAATGAAAGCCTTTGGAATTGTTAATCTGCTGTGTAAAACATCCCTTCGGGTGGCGACATCTGTAATTACAGCACCCATGTTATGTTCTTTTAGCATTTGAAATGTTTCATCGCAAATAGTTGGGTCTTCAAACCAGCTTTCATGTCTGAATTCAACAGATAGATTTAATTCTTTTGGCAATTGCTTTATATATGCCACTAATCTGTCTAGGTATTTACTGGTGAAATTATCTGGCACCTGAAGAAATGAAGCGCCTAATTTATGCTCAAAACCGGATATGGCATCAAGAAAATAATCGGTATAGCGATAGGCGTCTTCGTTGAGGCGCTTAATGTGGCTAATACTCCTGTTAAATTTGGGACTAAATTTGAAATCATCAGGAGCTTTTTCTGCCCAAGCTTGTACGTTGGCTTTTTTAACAGAATAGAAAGTGGAATTCATCTCAATGGCATTGAAATGTTTTACATATTCCGAAAGGAAGTCTTTGTCTTTTGTTCCGGCCGGATACAAATCACCTACCCATTCTTTTCTTCCCCATTTGGCACAGCCAACGTATATTTTAACATTGCCTTTACCTTCACTTAACACTTTACTTGTATCGGGATGGTCGACAGGAAGAATAAATTGGTGCTGGTCTAACTCTGCAGGATTAATATCACCGAATTTCATGTTTTCCGCTTGTTTATTGATATTAAATTATCACTTCTTGAACCGTAATCAAAGGTGATTTGATCAAAATTGTGGCCCTACACGTTTTTTTCTATAAGTAAAAATGGCAATCAGCCTTTTCAGACCATCAAAATATAAGGTGATAAATAACAAAAACGACATAAACCAAATCATCATTACATTAAAGTAAAGCGTATCAATTTTGAATCCTAAAAAGTGCTTCACTGGTACAAAGAACTTGGCCCTAAAATCAAATGGTCCCGAAGGCTGTTCATCAGTAAAATAGATTGGGTTAATTTTTCGAACCAATCGGTTATCAATTTCAATGACCCTATAAGTCGCTGTTTTATTGGTCAAGGCAGTAACAATAGCCTCATTTTGATATTCATACATCATGGAATCCAATTGCTCCCTATGGCGTGGCGTATCTGTAAGTGTCGCTATATAAGCCTCCTTTTCTTCCTCGGCTTTTTTATACTTATTGATATAATACTGCCCAAGATTCAACAAAAATTGACTGGTGGCTTTGTGAGTCAACGAATCGAACTTATCTATTTTGAGCCTATCTAAATATTCAAATTTATCCGAACCAATGGAAGCCAATTCCGATGAGATCTCATTGCTTAAAATTTCCAATGATTTGATAATCTTGGGTGCCTGCTGAGGGTTCAGCCTATATTTTAAATTGACAAAGGCATTTGACAATTCCGATTCCAAACGAGGTACATAATAAAGCTTCTTGTATTCTGCATCGGCCAACCGCTTATCAAATTTGTAAAACTGTCTTTCATATGGATTATCCTTAAATTGGGTAACCAAAGCTGCTTCAAACGCCCAACGAGAGGCCATAACTTCACCCACGGCAGGCACACCATCCATGGAGCTAACGGCAGGATTGAATTTGTCAAAATTGATTACCACACCACTAAGCAATAACTGTGGGATCAATAAAAGCGGGATTAAGATATAAATGGTTACGGCTGAATTAAAGGCCGATGAGATGTTCAGCCCCATGATATTCGAAAAGCACGAGCAACTAAACAAAATCATCCAAAAACTAAGGTCCATATCCCTAAGTTCTAAAACATAGTTACCTACAATAACAAATGAACATGTCTGTATGGCAGAAAGCATAAACAGGACAAATATCTTTGAGGTGAGATAGCTGCCCTTACTTAAATCAAGAAAACGTTCCCTTTTCAATATTTTGCGATCCCTAAAAATCTCTTCTGCACTGACCGTGAGACCCATGAAAAGCGCCACGATAATACTCATGAAAAAATAGACGGGAATATTGTCATTCTCAAAGAAAGAATACGTGGGGTTATCACGTTCTATGGTAGCATAGTAACGCACCAAGAAGGTCATAAATAGGGCAAGCAATGGAGCTTGTATGAGATTAATGAGTAAATACTGCCGATCGGAAAGTTTGGAAAGCAAATCCCGCTTTATGAATACTTTTAACTGCTTTAGTTTGTTTGGGATTTTTTGCGATACTTTAATTTTTTCCGTTTCATGAACAATCTTACGGGGTTGTTTATGATCCTTGAAATATTGATACCATTGGCCTGGAGATACTTTTCGGGTATTTGTTAATCGACCAAACTCATTGACTACCTTAGTTTCAATAATACTAAATATCTGTTCGGGATTAATATTCCCGCATTCAGGACAGGTACTTTGCTTTCTATTAGCGGCATTTACAATTTCCTTAAAGTAGGTAATGGCTTCTATTGGGTTACCATAATAAATTTCAAATCCACCCACATCCAATATCAATAGATCATCAAACATTTTGAAAATATCTGATGAAGGCTGGTGGATCACGACAAATACCATTTTTCCCCGCAAGGAAAGTTCCTTGAGCAAATCCATTATATTTTCTGAATCTTGAGACGAAAGTCCAGAAGTTGGTTCATCTACAAATAGCACGCTGGGCTCCCGAAGCAGCTCCAACCCAATATTAACCCGCTTCCTTTGGCCACCACTTATGGTTTTGTCCAATGGTGAGCCCACTTTTAAGTGAGCTATTTCACTTAAACCAAGATTGAGCAACACTTTATTCACCAAAGCCGAGGTTTCCGCTTTAGAGTGGTAGCTGAAACAAAGCCTAGCTGCATAATAAAGGTTCTGAAAAACAGATAAATCTTCCATTAGAAGATCATCCTGAGGAATATAGCCCACCACCCCCTTCACTTTTTCAGGGTTCTCATGGATGTTAATGCCATTTATGATCACCCTTCCTCCAGAAGGTTTATCCATCCCATTTATAACATTTAGCAGTGTGGATTTACCCGAGCCACTTGCCCCCATGATCCCAATGAGCTTACCCCCTTCTGCACTGAGATTTACATTTTGTAAACCTGCCCTCCCACTTTTAAAGTGATAAAATAAGTGCTCTGCAGTAAAGGTTATTTTACTTCTACTTTTTCCACGCAAAAAGCGGGTGACCACATCGCTATAATATATGGTGTCAATTTTATCCCCTTTTATTGTGCTTCCTGTTGGGAATATGTCAATCTTTCTACTCTTTAGGGTTATGCTGTTTACATATAAAGTGCTTATACCCAGATACTTAATAAAATAGGTCTCAATATGTGGCACCCTAAAAATAGCCACAAGACCAGTAAGGTTTTTCGCAACTATCCTAGGGCCTTTGATTTTATATTCTCCCGACCCTTCATCGATGATCAATATATTTTTTGAAGACAGCTCTTCCAAATCCTCTCCAATCACAAAGGATTTTAAGGCAATGGTATCCGAGCGGGTAATCTTAAGCGCTTCACCAATATAGAAAATGAGGTTTTCCTGACGCTCGGAAATAACCCTATCCGCATATACTAACTCTATGATTTTCATCACCAACACCACTTTTTGCTGAGCGGTCAGTGCCAAATTGACTTGCTTGATAATGGCCATTATCTTTGACCAGTCCTCAACAAACATTAGGGTGTCATCATCAACTTCGAGGTCTTTCTTATCCTCTATTGTATTTTCATGACAATAATTATCGAATAATTGTAGGTAATATCCCGATGCCTCCTGATTAAGGTGAACGGAAAGGAATTCTTTTATATTGGCACGTTCATCTTCAGTTACCCGTTCTCTAGCAACAATAGCAAATAACTGGATAATGGCTTTTAGTAATTCCTCACTCATTAAATACTAGTTTGATCAAAAGACTCTTTAAATAATAAAAGGTTACCCTAGCAAACAATTAATCTGCAATAAAAAAGTTTTAAGTCCCTCAATTAGTGCTTGTTGTATCCATTTCCGATTGAATTTGAATCGCCCTAAATAACATGTCAGAAGACTGTAATATCTTATTCTTTAAATCAGGAGGGTATTTGTTGTGCTTATACAAAAACTGCCTTACGCCATCAGCAGCCGTTTCTGTTTGGTGACCATCCAAAAGAGCACTCAGCCACCTTTGTGGGAAAAATATATCTCCGGTGGTTTTAATTTCCTCCAACAATTCCAATCCGGGGCCAATATACTTTTCAGAATCATGTTGACGCATAGGATGATTTAAGTAGTGCATTGCTTCCAATACCCATTCTTCCGTTTCACGGTTCTCTTCCTTTTTTAAACTAGCAAAGAAGGCATCTCTTTTTTGCAAGTCGGGATCCAATGCCTGCATTACCCAGTTCATGCGGGCCTTTCTATCTTTGTTTTTTATTCTTTGCAATTGTTGATTCAGAATAATCGAAGCACTATCCTTTTCTTTTATTGCAAGCTCGTAAGCCATTCTGATGTAATCATTTTCAGATATTTCAAGGCCATCTAGTTCCAACTTATCAGACCATATATTTTTAATCATATCAACACTGTGTTGAGTGATGGCTACATTGTAAAAAGTCTGAAAGTAACTGCTTTTCAACTCCGTTGCTGTAGTATTGATGGCCATATTTAGCAGTATAGCTTCAATTTTAGATGCGTACACCTCTCTTTGCGTTGGTGTAAATAGTTTCCAATAAAGTATTTCTAGCCTTCGGTTTAGATAATCTACAATTATAGGCTCATTTTCTACTGGAAGTGATTTTAAGATAGCCTCCATAAGTTTTTCTGGCCTTAATTGCTGTCTCAGTACCATTTCATAATAATTGATCCATAAACAGCCCCGCAGCAGGCTTGATTGCTGCTGAATGTTGTTAAGGAAATATTCTTTGCTATTAGGCCCCATTGTAAAATATCCGTAACCCATCCCACCGTAATTGGTAAAAACATAATCGGGGTTAAGTATAGCGTCTGTTTTTATGGAAGTAGAGGGCGAATCAATTTCTGCATGGAGTAGCTGTAACGTGTCATTATGGATAAATCCTATAGTTAGTGGCTGCGGCCAAAACTTATTGTTTCCATGACCATAATTAATAAGCATGATTTTCTTAAGCTTGCTATTGCCAAATCTCAGCCTATTCATGGTAAGTGGCATTCTGGCATTTTTCACCCATTTATTGTCCCATTTCTTAAGGTTTTGTTGTGACTCATTGCTCAATATTTCAATCAGGTCATCCCAACTGGCATTGCCATATTCATTTTCGCTTAGATATCTTCTTATTCCTTTCTGGAATGTCGAATCACCAATTTTATTCTCCAGCATTCTCATTACAATAGGTGCCTTCTTGTAAATTATATTACCGTATAATGACCCAGCATTTTTCAAATTATCCAATTTCTGAGCTATGGGATGAGTCCCTTCGGTCCTATCCACATCATATGCAGCAGGATAATGGGTCATTAAAAATTGCAAGTCGTGATTGACATCTGGAAACTGAGGATTGACAATCTTAGCAGCCATAAAATTGGCAAACACCTCCTTGAGCCAAACGTCATCAAACCAGGGCATTGTCACTAAGTCTCCGAACCACATATGTGCCGTTTCATGGGCAATTAGATTTGCCCTGCCCATTTTTTCATTGAGCGTACTGCTTTTGTTTAAAAAAAGCGAGGCCGCCTTATAAAAAACTGCCCCAGGGTGTTCCATACCCCCATATTGAAATGAAGGGATCAATACAAAATCAAATTTTGGGAATGGATAGGGAATACCGGTATAGTTTTCAAGCCAGTCAATAGCTTCACCATGCTGCTGAAAAATGGCTTCAACGTTCTCCAATACCTTTGTGGAATCAGATTCCCTATGAAACATTCGCATTTCCCTTCCATTTACCATTTTAGTGATAATGTCGAATTCACCAGCAGCAAAAGCAAACAAATAGCTGCTTATGGGCAATGTTTTTTCAAATTCAATTGTTTTCAATTCCCCATCTTCCAAAACTTTCAGTTCTGCACCATTGGCAACAGCATTCCAATTCTTGGGTATCCGTAGGGCTAACTTATATTCAGCTTTTAAATCGGGTTGATCAAATAGGGGAAAGCAAGTAGAGGCCCTTTCAGGGACAAAAAGCGTAAACAAATAATCATCATTCCTGTTGAGCGAAAGCTCCCCAGCTGTGAAGGATATTTCTACTTTATTCGATTCAGAAAGGTATTTTGAGGGTATAACGATGTGCTCATTGGCTATCTTGGCTTCCACTACCTTTCCTTGAACCTTTATCTGATGTATTAACTTTTCAGCTGCATTGAAGTCAAGTATTAAATCGGTTATGCCTTCTTTAAATTTAAACTGAAGGATGAGATTGCCCGTTATGGCTTTATTTTTGGTTGCTGGGATATCAAATGTTAAATCATAATTTACATTATCAATATTCTTCTTTCTAAAAACAGCCAACTCTTTGGAAATACCCCTATCCAGTAACCTAGAATCTTGATTGGCACATCCGCTAAAAAAGAGAACAATTGCCAACAGTGGCAACCATGAAAATTGATATGGTCTCATAATCATCCTATAAACATAATTAATATATATAGATGTTGGCAAACAAGAAATGCTGAATGGTATGTATTTTCCAATTCACTTAAATTATTAATCAACATATTGTCTTAATTATTTACCGCTCATTATTCCTATCAAGTAAATTGCATATTATATTCGTAACATTATATTCTTAACCAAACCAAAAAATAAACTTATGAAAACTAAACTGACTTTGATTATTGTAGTTCTGTTCATGACAGGTTTTACCTATGCACAAACTGCAGACGAAATTGTAAATAACTACTTTGAAAATACCGGTGGCGCTGAGGCATGGGGAAACTTAAAATCCATGAAAATACAAGCCAAAGTCAATCAAGGTGGAATGGAGATCCCATTGGAGATTGTGTCCATGAAAGATGGCCGCCAGTATACTAAAATATCCCTGCAAGGCAATAGTTTTATGCAAGGTGTATTTGATGGGGAAACACTTTGGAATATGAATTTCCAATCTATGAAAGCTGAAAAAGCTGATGCAGAAGCTACAGCTAATCAAAAACTTGATGCTAATGACTTCCCATACGATTTATACAACTATAAAGAAAAGGGATATAAGTTGGAACTTGTCGGTGAAGAAAAAGTGGAAGGTACAGACACCTACAAACTTAAGTTGACCAAAGAGCCAATAAGTGTTGACGGAGCCAAGGTAGACAAAGTATCATTTTACTATTTTGATAAAGATAACTTTATAATCTTAATGCAGGAAGAAGAAATACTTTCAGGACCCGCAAAAGGCAACATTAGTCAAGTAGTATTTAGCGATTATGATGAGGTTGATGGCTTATATTTTCCATTTTCAATGACGCAAGGAATCAAGGATGGCCAATCACAACCCATTATTATTGAAAGTATTGTGGCTAATCCGGTAGTAGATGAGAGTCTGTTTGCTTTCCCTAGTGGGCAATAAAATTTCAACTTAAAGACATGAAAAGGATAATATTATCATTTTTAGCAATAGCCTACTCAACGTTTCTTCTGGCACAGGAAGAAATTATACTTGAAGGAAAAGAATTATTCGGTGACCTTAAAGCCAGGCAAATTGGGCCCGCTCTTATGAGTGGAAGGATTATCGATTTAGAGGCACATCCCACCAATAACAAAATCATCTATGTAGGTACTGCAGGTGGTGGTGTTTGGAAATCAAATGATGGTGGTTCATCCTTTAACCCAATATTTGATGAGCATGCTCAGTCCATTGGAGTGGTAGCCGTTGACCCCACTGATCCGGATAAAACCATTTGGGTGGGTACAGGTGAGATTTGGACCAGAAACAGTGTTTCTATCGGAGACGGGCTATACAAATCGACTGATGGTGGAGTAAACTGGGATAAAATAGGTTTTGATAAGTCCGAAAGGATTTCAAGTATTGAAATCAATCCAAATAATGGCAATGAAGTATATGTAGGTGTACTTGGTGCATTGTGGAGTGATAGTGACGAACGTGGTGTCTACAAAACAATTGATGGAGGAAAGACCTGGAGTAAGATACTTTACAGTGATGCCAAAACAGGCTGTACTGATTTGGTAATGGATCCAAAAGACCCAAATATTCTTTATGCTTCCATGTGGGAATTTAGAAGGACAGCATGGTCATTTAGTTCGGGAGGACTGAATAGTGCTTTGTATAAATCAACAGATGCTGGTAAAACATGGAATAAAATTCACAATGGTTTTCCAAAAGGGAAACTAGGGCGAATTGGTTTTGCATTAGCCCCTTCTAATAGTAACATCTTGTATTCAGTAATTGAGTCTGAAGAAAATAAAGACAAAGGGCTATATCGGTCAGATGATGGCGGAAAAAACTGGAAACATTTGAACAATGATTTTGGGCTTGTGGTGAGACCCTTCTATTTTTCAAGAATAGTGGTTGATCCAAGAAATCCTGATATTGTCGTTAAAGGGGGTTTGTTTGGTTCAATAAGTCGAGATGGAGGCAAAACTTTTAAAGGCTTAGGGCAAATGCACCCTGATATTCATGACATTCTTTTTGATATTAATGATTCTGATAGAATGTATTCAGGTACCGATGGTGGCGTTTATCGTTCATGGAATGGAGGCACTACGTTTGAAATCGTTGCCAATCTCCCAGTATCACAGTTTTATCATATCAGTATTGACGATAAAGAGCCTTACAACATCTATGGCGGACTACAGGACAATGGTTCTTGGTACGGCCCATCTTCTTCACCGGGTGGTATCGAGGCGCGTGATTGGAACGTACTTGGATTTGGTGATGGATTTAGGGTTTTGAAACACCCCACTAAGGACATAGTGTACTCTGAAATGCAAGGAGCTGAAAATGTATGGCGGTATGATTTAGTCAAAAAAAGAACAAAAACGATTCAGCCCCTACCCGTAAAAGGTGATCCTAAGTTAAGGTTTAACTGGAATGCCCCAATGGCCATTAGCAAACACCAGCCTGATAGATTTTATATGGGCAGTCAGTTTCTTCACAAATCAGAAGATATGGGCAACACCTGGACTAAAATATCACCAGACTTAACCACCAATGATCCTACTAAACAAGATCAATCCAAATCTGGTGGATTATCAGTAGACAATTCTGGTGCCGAAAACCATACTACGATATTTACGATTGCTGAATCACCTATTGATGAAAAGGTCATCTGGGTGGGTACAGACGATGGTAACGTGCAGATTACCAAAGATGGTGGTAAGGTTTGGACTAACACCGTTAAAAACATTCCTGGTTTGCCCGCAAATACATGGTGTTATCATATTGAAGCAAGTGTCCATGATAAAGGTACAGCCTATGCGGTATTTGAAGGCCACACGTATGGTGATATGAATACCTATGTGTACAAAACTTCAGATTATGGTGCAACTTGGAAATCAATTGTGACACCTGAAATCAAAGGTTTTGCCCGTAATATCCAGGAAGATTATGTACAGCCTGATCTATTATTTTTAGGAACGGAATTCGGTCTTTTTATAACAGTTGATGGTGGAAAACACTGGAATAGGTTTACCAACAATATGCCGGCTGCTGCTGTTCATTATATTGAATTAAGTGAAAAAACGAATGATTTAATACTTGGGACACATGGACGGGGAATAATCATTATTGATGACATTAGCCCTCTTCGTGAGATTAACCAAAAGGTATTAAACGAAAATGTTCATTTTTTCGCTACTAAGCCTACCATTATATCAGAGGAAACCAACTTTGGTGGAACAAGTACGGAAATGGAATTTGTAGGCCCAAATCCAAACAGAGATGCCAAAATTGTTTACTACCTAAAGAAAAGGCACACTTTTGGCAAAATGACCATGGACGTTTATGATAAGGATGGCAACCACGTAATAGACCTTTCTCCAGGAAAATCGAAAGGGATAAATGTGGTGACGTGGAATTACCATATCAGACAGCCGAAACTAGCCAAGGGTAAGTCATTCAGTTTTGGTGGGTTCACCTCCCCAAGGGTAGAAGCCGGTACTTATAGGGTGGTTATGCGTAAAGGTAAGGAGTCATATGAAACTCAAATTGAACTTGTCAATGATCCTAATTCTTTATTGACGGATGCAGAAAGAAAACAGCTGCATGAAACTACCATGAAACTATACGACATGTCTGAGCAATTGGCGTACATGGTATATAAAATAGATGCTACTGTGGAAAAAGCCGATCAGGTAATGACAATCAGTAAGAAAGGTAATGCCGCTGCAAAACCGGTAGCTGACAAAATGAATGCCCTAAAGGAAAAATTGGTGGTTACTACCGGTGATAATTATGTAGGTACTGCGGAGCCTCAATTACGCGAAAAACTATCGGATCTATATAGTAAAATAGCGTCTGGATTTGACGTACCCTCATCCTCTGAGATTGATAACCTAAGCCTCCTTGAAGGTCAGTATAATGATGCTAAGGCCGAATTTGAGAAAATAATGGGTAAGGAAGTTAGCAAAATGAACAAGTTTATGGGCGAAGCTCAAATTGATCCCTTGGTTTTTAAATCTTTCGAGTCATTTATTGAGGATTGATAAATTAAGGCTGATTTATAATAAAAGAGGTTGTCAAAAATTTGACAACCTCTTTTTATTTATGTCAATTGGTTGACAGTTTTTAGTAACTATAAATGACTAACATTGAACATGAATAAATACATCTCAATGTTATTGATAGTGGTGCTGGCTGCTTGTCAACCAAATCAAACCAAAGAAACGGCTGATAACACCCAAGAAACAGCACCCCCTCCTGCTTATCCTGAATTATTGGCCAAAGCATTAAAAGCTCATGGCGGAATTGACAATTGGTCAAAGTACCGCACACTTTCATATACAGTAGAGAATACATTAGGGGCTCCTAAAACAGAGACTCAACTAATTGACCTACACACCCGGCAAGTAAGAATAACAGGGGATAATTATACAATAGGAATGGACGGTAATAATGTGTGGGTAGCACCTAATAAGGCTGCCATTGGGAAAATGTCTGCACGCTTTTATCATAATCTGGTATTCTATTTTTTTGGTATCCCTTATGTGCTGGCCGATCCGGGTATCCAGTATGAAGATCTGGGTTTGGTAACGGTAAGTAGCAAAGAATATAGGGCACTAAAAATATCCTATGACAAAGGGATTGGAGACGCTGATAATGACGCTTACATTGCACATTTTAACACCAAAACATTCAAACTAGAGCTACTGTTATATACTGTCACTTATTTTTCCGGCCAAAGACAAGATCAATACAATTGCCTTATGTATGACGAATGGCAGATTGTTAATGGATTATTGGTACCTGCGAGCTATGAAGGCTACAAGTATGAAAATGGGGAAATTGGTGAGAAGCGCTACGAAGCCAAATTCACGAATGTAGTATTAGAAGAGAAGGCACCAGACGTGTCTGAATTTGCGATGCCTGAATTATCTGAAATTGATAGTTTAAAAACTAACTAGCTTTTGGGAATCCTCGTTGTATTTAAATAGGTTTTTTTAGATAAAATAAACCTGCTAGTAAAGGCCAATCCAAATAATGGAATAGGAAAAATAGGCCTGCTCAATGGGCATAATTAATAACCATTGAATTATTTTTTATATTTTAGTTAGCTCGAACCACGTTAGATTAAACTAAAATCACCTATGAAAATTGTAAAACTGGTTGTTATTACCTTAATGGCCATCAACATCTCACAAGCGCAAATTAAAGAAAAATCACTCCTTTGGGAGGTTTCAGGAAATGAAATGGAGAGTCCCTCCTACATCTTCGCTATCCTAAAGTTTATTCCCGGTGACGATTATTATTTTCCGGCTTTGGCAAAAACTAAATTTGCTGAGTGTGAAAAATTGTCCATAGAAACCCATTTAGATCACCATGCTAGACATGAGCTGAATAAGGCCGCTCATCTGGATAACCATGAGTCAATAGAAAAATACCTTACCCCAGAAGAATATAATAAACTGAAAAGCATTTTTAACGAGCAACTATCCATTCCAGAATACAAATTCAATTTGGTATATAAAAAATTTAAACCTGTTATGCTCTCCACCACTATGACTAGATTGACATTGGGTGATAATATTCGATTTTATGAAAATGAGCTTATTTCAATGGCCAAGGAATTGGGCTTGGACATTGTTGCACTTGAAACAATTGAACAGGAGGTAGAGGCACTTGAAAAACTTCCATTGGATGTTCAAGTAAAAGCCCTCAAACATACCATTGCCAATTTCGAAGCACAACTATCTGATTATAAAAAATTGGTGGCCGCCTATAAGTTAGGAGACCTACATCAGGCACTTGAATACACCCTTCATCCAATGGAAAATGACGAGGGATTCAAACAGCATTTTATTTTTGATAGAAATAAGGAATGGCTAAACAAAATGACCGAACAAATGCATGAATCTGCCACGTTCTTTGCGTTAGGGGCATCACACTTATCTGAATCTCAGGGTTTATTGAAAATGCTAACGGATAAAGGCTATACCGTTAAACCTATGAAATGACTATTTGAGGTCAAATAAATTGGACACACCAATATTTTTGGTTTTTATAAAGCCTTCACCATATTTTGCCCCAATGGAATGACCTAACTCCTTGGCACGTGAAACGATAAATTCTAAAAAATCAGGTGAAGAAATAAAAGTAGCGGGTTCTTTACTTTTGGGGTCATAAAATTGTGAAGAAAAGCATTTGATGGCTTGCTCCTTGGTTGACCAATGATCACTTACATCTACAATAAAATCAGGGGTTAGGTAATTGCTTTGTATATAGTGATAAACAACTTCTGGCCTCCATGCAGGAAGTGCGTCATCACCATCGCTCACGTTAATTTTGGCTAATCCAGACAAAAAACAGGCATCTCTTACCAACTCGGCCGCTTTGCCATGATCAGGGTGCCTGTCACTTGGTGCATTTGCAAGCACCATTTTGGGTTGATATTTTCTTATTGCTCTTATGATTGCCAACTGATGGCTTTTGTCATTGCTAAAGAAACCATCTGCGAATTTTAAATTGTCCCTTACTGCCAGACCAAGTAATTTTGCCGAAGCTTCAGCTTCTTTGTCCCTAATTTCGGCAGAACCACGTGTACCCAGCTCACCACGCGTCAAATCAATTACACCTACCTTATAGCCTTTTGATATATGTAGTGCCAATGTGCCTGCACAGCCCAACTCTGTGTCATCTGGGTGAGCTGCAAATGCCAATATATCTAGTTTCATAAACTTTTATCTTTTATTGTCAGTATTGTGATGCCGGAGGTGCTGACTCCAGGCTGCTAAATATATGAAAAACAGTCTTATTAGGCTGTCCTTCAAAATTAAATTCGTGCTTCGATTTGTCCTTGCTATTACTGATGGCCGTTAGTTCAATTTTATTATCACCTTTTTTTAAAGGAACACGGGCATAAAAAATATCATGGGGCAATGTCTGCCAATTTCTTGTATCAGCTTTTTCAGTGGCTGCATTTACTATGGAAAGTAAAGCTCCAAGTCCTTCATTCTCCCCCCTTAAGGCCAGTTCACCAGCTTGTTTTAGCGCAAACCTTAACAGGGTGTTTGCAAATTCCCGAAGCATACGATCCTCAAGTGTTGTGAATGCAATGGCAGAAATGTCCTCCCCTTTTTCTAATTGGAATTTAGTGCCGTTAGCTTCAATGTTCGCTGAGTAAAAGTAAGGCACTCTCTCTTCGTATTTAGGAAACGCAATACGCACAATTTTTAAATCGCCCAACTGGCTACTACCGTCTTCATTACGTGGCATTGGAAAGGGGAAACTCATTCCCAATTCTTTATTTTCAAAATATACCACTCCCCCAGCACCTTTCACTACAAAGAAATTAACTGTCCACTCACTTTTTACAGGTCCCAGGCCATTGTGCCAGAAAAACACCAACTCACCATTTTCAATTGGATTATAATTAAAGGTGAGGTTAAATTCCTTTTCATATTGCTTAAGCTCGTTGGTAAAACCATTGAGATAAGCACTTCTCATCAAGTCCTGTTTCAATTGTTTGGGAACAGGCACACCAAAATCTTCCAATTTAGCCTTATAGGCCTCATAGGCATTCCGATAGGCAATAAAGGCATCATTAATCTCACCAGATGCCTCAAACACAATGCCCATCAAATTGTGAGCAAAGGGATCTACATCATACCTGTTTTTCTTTTCTCCGTATTTGTCATTGAGCTCATTGAGTTTAATATTGATCCTTCTGCATTCAACCAGAGCTTCATCCAACTGGTTCATCCTTAAATAATTAAGGGCTTTATAATAGTGAATCAATACCAATTCATGATCTTCCCCAACATATGGTTTAACATTAGGGTTGGTTATGAGGCTAAGTGCCTCTAATGAGTAATTTTTTCGGTAATCTTCAGTGAAGAAATAGGCCTTTTCAAAATATTCATTACTGGCCTCATAATCACCAAGCATCTGTAATACCACCCCTTTTTGTAAATTGTAAAGGAGTTTATTATTGCCTTTGGCAATCTTTTTATTCTTATCGAGTGTTTTGTTTGCGTCCTCAATTTGACCTGTCGCAAACTGATTCTGAAAAACGATATTTTTTTGATAGAATGTAGCACAGCCTATCAAAAAGAGGAAGGGTATAAAATAGTAGTGCCGCAAAGCGGCACCTTTAAATCTCTCCATTAAATATTTGACTACTTAACGATCTTTTTAATCTTCTTAGTACCTATCCAAACTTTTTCATTGGTTTGAATATGGGTAAGCACCAAATCAACCTGGTAATAAACCAGTTTTTCGCTTGAATTAGAGTCCGTTATTGAACTAATGGTTCCTTGCATAATAAAGTCAGCACCACGCTCCATGCCCCATTTTTTGGCCGTTTCGTCTGAAGCAAATTCCTGTTGGTCAGCACGCTCTCTTCTTAATTCTTCACGTGCCTCACCACCTTGCACAACCCTCACTTTACCTGAGTTTACAAACTCCCTTTCTATATCATTGGTGAAAGTCTCTGAGTTAATATGCTCGCTACTTTTATTCTTGATAATGCCAATGATAACAGTTGGCTTTTTGCCGTTTTCCTCTGCAAAGTCAGTTACCCATACCCTGCTCAGACCATCTTTTACCATTTCTTCTGCTACCAATCGGGAATCTGTATCATTCCATCTTCCACTTAGGTCAATTTGGGCTTTGTCATCAACTCGGGTTACGGAGTTAGTAGAAGCACATCCTGAGGCGATGATTACCGCCAGCACTACAATTATGTTTATCTTTCTCATTTCAATAGATTATTAAGCTGTTTCAAGTTCTTTTGACTGCAAAAACCGTTCCGCATCCAAAGCCCCCATACAACCAGTACCTGCTGCGGTTACGGCCTGTCTGTAAACTTTATCTGCTGCATCGCCAGTTACAAAAACTCCTTCAACTTTAGTTTTTGAAGTGCCAGGGATTACCTTTAAATATCCAGTTTCGTCCATATCAAGGTATTCCTTAAAAATATCGGTATTTGGCTTGTGACCAATGGCTACAAAAAAGCCATCAATTGCTAGCTCCTTCTTTTCGCCTGTTTTACGGTTGACAACCCTTACTCCAGTAACGGAATCTCCATCGCCTAAAATCTCTTCTGTTTCAGTATCCCAAAGCACCTCGATATTAGGTGAATTCAAAACCCGGTTCTGCATGATTTTTGAAGCTCTCAATTCGTCTCTTCTTACGATCATGTAAACCTTAGGACAAAGGTTTGCAAGGTAAGTGGCTTCCTCAGCAGCGGTATCTCCACCACCCACAAGTGCCACCGGCTTTCCTTTATAGAAAAACCCATCGCATACAGCACAAGCTGAAACCCCCTTATTATAGTATTCCTTTTCAGAATCCAGTCCCAAATATTTTGCACTTGCACCAGTGGATATAATAACAGCATCTGCTATGATCTCATATTTGTCATCAACGATTGCCTTATGCGGATATCCTGAAAAATCTACTGCCGTTACCATCCCATATCTCACATCAGTCCCAAATCGCTTGGCCTGATTTTGAAAATCGATCATCATTTGTGGACCATTGACTCCTCCGGGATAACCAGGATAATTTTCAACATCATTAGTCGTGGTAAGTTGACCACCCGGTTCCCCACCTGTTATCAATACAGGATTCAAACCAGCCCTAGATGCATATATAGCTGCTGTATATCCTGCTGGACCTGAACCGATTATTAGGACTTTTACTTTTTCTTGCTCCATAAGTATGCTTGTATAATTTAATCTTTCCTTTAACCCTACCTGTAACCCTTATTGATTAAAAATAGTTGGCTTATAATACCTTTTATTATGCAATAATAAAAAAATAAGGTCTCACTATCTATGAGACCTTATCATTAATATCTATTTAAGGATTGTTATCCTAAATAAGGCTTTAATGCTTTACTTCTGGAAGTATGCCTTAATCGCCTTATTGCCTTTTCCTTTATCTGCCTAACCCGCTCCCTAGTAAGGCTAAATCGCTCCCCTATTTCTTCAAGTGTCATCGAGTGTTCACCATTTAAACCAAAATAAAGTGTGATAACGTCTGCTTCACGTTGTGTAAGGGTAGACAAGGCACGTTGTACCTCTCTCCTTAGTGAGTCATTCATTAACTCTGAGTCGGGCGTGTCATTGTGTTCATTTTCCAGCACGTCCAACAAACTATTTTCTTCACCTTGAATAAAGGGTGCATCCATAGAGACGTGGCGGCCAGAAATTTTCATAGTATCAACCACTTCTGCCGTAGTTACCTCTAAAACTTCAGCCAACTCATCTGGAGAAGGTTCTCTTTCAAATTTTTGTTCTAGCTCAGAGAATGTCTTGGAAATTTTATTTAAGGAGCCAACCCTATTAAGAGGTAGCCTAACAATACGGGATTGCTCGGCCAGAGCCTGTAAAATTGATTGGCGAATCCACCAAACGGCATAAGATATAAACTTAAACCCCCGGGTTTCATCAAAACGCTGAGCGGCCTTAATTAAACCAAGGTTGCCTTCGTTGATTAAATCACCGAGCGACAACCCTTGGTTTTGATATTGCTTTGCTACTGAGACTACAAATCTAAGATTGGCTTTGGTCAGTTTTTCCAACGCCAGCTGATCCCCTTCCCTGATTCTTTGAGCAAGTTCAACTTCCTCATCAGGGGTCAAAAGATCCACCTTACCAATTTCTTGCAAATACTTATCGAGAGATTGACTCTCCCTATTCGTTATCTGCTTGCTAATCTTAAGCTGCCTCATTAAAATATTGTTGTTAGTTCAAAGACTGACGAACAACGATTTTAAATAATTAACAGCCAAATGGCAAGAATTGCAGAATATTTAATTAGCGGTTTCTTCGTTTTTCTCTGGTTTAGGGAGAAGAACTTTTCTAGAAAGTCTGAATTTACCCGTTTTCTTGTCTACTTCTACAAGCTTAACTCTCACCTTCTCACCAACTTCCATTACACCGTCCATCTTCTCAACACGCTCCCACTTAATTTCAGAAATGTGCAGAAGGCCATCTTTACCTGGCATAAACTCAACAAAAGCACCGAAAGGCATTATCGACTTAACTACACCTTCATAAGTTTCACCCACTTCAGGCATAGCCACTATCGCTTTAACTTTAGCGACTGCAGCTTCCATTGCGTCTTTATTTACAGCAAAAATACTTACCTGACCATAATTCTCGATTTCTTCGATTACTACGGTAGCTCCAGTATCTTTTTGTATTTGTTGGATAACTTTTCCTCCAGGTCCGATCACAGCACCAATAAGGTCTTTGTCTATTTTGATAACAAATGATCTTGGTGCAGTTGGTTTCAAATCTTCTCTTGGAACTTCCAACGTCTTTTTCATTTCATTAAGAATATGAAGACGACCTTCTTTAGCTTGCTCAAGGGCTTGCTTCATCACATCGAATGACAAACCATCTACTTTGATATCCATTTGAGTAGCAGTGATCCCATTGGCTGTTCCGGTTACTTTAAAGTCCATATCACCAAGGTGATCTTCATCACCAAGAATATCTGATAGGATTGCAAAATTGCCTGTTTCACTATCAGATATCATACCCATAGCAATACCTGATACCGGTGTTTTAATCTGAATACCAGCGTCCATTAGTGCTAATGAACCTGCACATACCGTGGCCATAGATGAAGAACCGTTAGATTCCAATATATCGGATACTACTCTTATAGTGTAAGGATTTTCCTCTGGAAGAACTACTTTCAATGCTCTCCAAGCCAAATTACCATGTCCAACTTCCCTTCTTGCAGGCCCCCTGTTGGGCTTTACTTCACCTGTAGAAAATCCAGGGAAGTTGTAATGCAACATGAATTTGTTGGTACCAGAGTACATTGCGCCATCGATAAGTTGCTCATCCATCTTGGTACCTAAAGTAACAGTACTTAAAGATTGAGTTTCACCCCGTGTGAACACAGACGATCCGTGTGTGTTAGGCAAGTAATCCACCTCAGACCAAATTTGTCTGATTTCGTTTAATTTCCTTCCATCGATACGTTTCTTCTCATTCAATACTAAATTCCTGCAAGCAGATTTTTGTATTGTCTTAAAATATTTACCAATAAGAGAAACATCAAACTCTGTATCTTCAGGAAGGCTTTCAATATAATCTTCCTTTATTTTACTAAACAATTCAGAACGGAGGTTTTTATCAGCATTTTGCTGAGCAGCTACTGCGTAGGCTTTGTCATACAATTTGGCTTGCATATCTGCCTGTAAAGCTTCATCATTGGTTTCGTGAGAATATTCCCTTTTCTCTGTCTTACCAGCTTCTTTCTCCAACTCAATTTGGACCTTACATTGCTCTTTGATTGCCTCGTGTCCTATTTTAATAGCCTCAAGCATATCATCTTCAGAGCATTCTTTCATTTCACCTTCCACCATAAGGATATTATCCATACTAGCGGCAATGATCATGTCCAAATCTGAAAGTTCTTTTTGTGCTTTTGTTGGATTTACTATCCAAGTTCCGTCAACCCTTACCACTCTTACCTCTGAAATAGGGCCATTAAATGGAATGTCTGAAACGGCTAGTGCCGCTGATGCTGCCAATGCCGCAAGTGCATCTGGTAATGCGTCTTCATCACCAGAGATGAGCGAAATGGCTATTTGTATGTCTGCGTGATAGTCGCTTGGGAACATTGGCCTGATTGCCCGATCCACTAAACGGCTAATTAATATTTCGTAATCTGAAAGTCGACTTTCTCTTTTTAAGAAACCTCCAGGAACTTTCCCTGTTGAAGCGAATTTTTCCTGATAGTCTACTGAAAGTGGTAAAAAATCTACACCTTCTTTGGCCTCTTTATTGGCCACCACTGTTGCTAGTAACATGGTATTACCCATTCTTACCACTACTGATCCATGCGCTTGTTTTGCAAGTTTACCAGTTTCAATGGTGATGGTTCTCCCATCAGGTAGGTTAATTGTTTTGTTAATGATTTGCATATATTGTTTGTCTGTTATAAAATACATCGTTGAGGTTTAATCAAAGACATTTGCATTAAACCGAAAAAAGGAACCCTTAAGGTTCCCTTTTTTTACTTTCTCAATTTCAATTCAGCTAGTATTGATCGATATCTTTCGATATCGGTCTTGTGAAGGAAATTTAATAGTTTTCTTCTCTTACCCACTAATTTCAAAAGACCTTGTTGTGTGGAATAGTCTTTCTTGTTTTTCTTCATGTGCTCTGTTAGATGCAATATGCGGTGGGTAAAAAGAGCTATCTGAGATTCAGGTGACCCTGTATCTGTTTTAGACTTTAACCGACCATGATTTGCAAAAAGCTCTTCTTTTTTCTCTTTAAGTAAATACATGCTTAGCAAAAAGTTAAAATGTTCTATAAAAATTAAGCTGCAAAAGTACCTATCTGTAAGTAAACTAACAACTATTGCTGCTGATTTTCTTTTTTACCCTTCCTAAATTTTTTGAACCAGATCTTTATTTTATCAATCATTACGTTGTAAAAATCAGCTTCAAATAACCGCACATCATTTCTGGCTTGCCTTAAAAAGAATAGCCCTATTGGAAATAGTATCAAGTTGGCCGACCATATTCCCCATAATGGTGTAATAAATTCCTGTTTGGACCATTTTTCACCTGTCATGGTGATTACATAAAATATGATGAAGAATGTAATCGACAATAGTACAGGGATACCTAACCCACCTTTCTTTATTATGGCACCTAGAGGGGCTCCTATTAGGAACATAATTATACAGGCTAAAGAATTGGCCAGAATCTTATGATATTGAATGTCGAAAATAGCTCTTTCATAGCGCATCCTTTCAACTGAAGTGTTATGGGCCTGTATTTTACTTTTAACCTGGCGGACATTGTTCAAAGAACTTTCAATGGCTCTTTCGACTCTTGAGCTATCATTTTGGAGATATGCGATGATTTCGAAATGATTTAAGGTGTCATATATTTGATCTGGTTTTTTAGGTTTGACAACTTTCGGGCGATTAACTGGTTTTGGCCTGTTTTTAAGGGTGTTTTTACCATCCGCCTTTACTAATAACTTATCACTTTTTAGTATTTTCTTGTTACTGGGTTTCTTGTTATTGGGCTTCTTGTTATTGGGCTTTTTTTTATCGTTTACCTTAAATGGTTCTTTCTTGTTTTGAACCGGTTTCTCTACTATTTCAACAGGTTTAATGGAATCTGGTTCTGCATTAAGTGCCTTTTTCTTTTCCATTTCCTCCTCGGCCAATCGTCTTTTTTTCTCTTGTTTTATTCTATCCAGTGAATCTTCCAAAATTTTATGGGCTATCAAATAGTCCGGTACAGTTAAGCTATCATTTTTTAGATGGTAATAAAATGCATTATATGGCTCATTAAATATTTTGACCTTGGCATCCAGTATATCTGAATTCACGGAATCGACATCTTTGGTTAGTTGACCTAAATTCCGCATGATCCGATTTCCCTGAAACAGGCTTTTATCTGTTCTGCCCAAACCGAATGAAGATAAATCAAGTATATATTCACTTCTTGAAAAACTGCTTCTGGCCATAGTTTCATTGGCTCTTCTATTCTTCCCACTTTCCGCATAATCTTCAAAATAGAAATTACCGTCATACAATTCCAGCTTCAAATAGCGATCATTATTAATGGTGTACATCGCACCTGAATCGGCCATTGTTATTTTTTTGTTGCCGCTGCTTCCCCGATGGTCATAGATAATAATGTCTTCAATGGACTTGCCATCTTTTCCCTTCTTGTTGACTTTAATACTGAAATCCGGTATACCATTATAAAAAGCCCCTTCCTTTAAATCCAGTGCTGGCTTCTTTTGCTTGATGTCGTATAGCAGGCTATAGGCCTCCAATGCTGCTTTGGGTACAAAATAATTGTTGGAATAGAAGGCCAATACCGTGAGACCCAACACAAATATAAATATTGGAAACATAGCGCGGAGCAAAGAAATACCCGCACTTTTTATGGCGGTAAGCTCGAAGTGCTCCCCCAGATTGCCAAAAGTCATGAGTGAAGAAAGTAACACTGCCAATGGAATGGCAATGGGAGTCATAAATACCGCAAAGTAAAAAAGTAATTGGGCTAAGACATCAAAACCCAAATCCTTTCCGACAATATCATCGAAGTACTTCAACATGTGTTGTGTCAGTAATATGAACACAACCACCACAAAAGTCAGGACAAATGGCCCAAGAAAGGATGAAAGTATTAGTTTATCTATTTTCTTCATTGGTGGTCTTCAGAGCAAAAAGAAGTCCAAAATTAAATAAAGAAGAACAGAATGCTAACCTCCAACGGTTTCTTTTAAATTGTCGATTAAACCTTGCCACAAATCATACAGCTCATCTACATCTTCCATTTCAGAATAGTCGGTGATTTTGATGAATACAGATTGCGTGAGATCGTTAAGCTCAAGTCTTATTTCAAAATGAGCGGGGTCTTCCTCGTCTTCCGGGGTTTCCGGTATAAATTCAAATTTCACATAATGATTCGTTCGATGTGAAACCATCTTGGCCTTGTGGTCTTCATCATCCCAGATAAAATTAAAAACCTTATCCTCATCAATCATAACATCATCGGCAAACCATTGGGCCAAACCACTCGGTGTAAATAGGTATGGATATAACATAGGTTTTGATGCGTTGATTTCAAAATCACCTGTAAATAGAAACTTGCTCATATTGAGATCTTTAGTTGATTTTAAGATATACCATTTTTATGAGAGTGTCAACATAAATAAAAATTAAAAAGGCTTTGGTATATAAATATCAAACGTTGTAAGTTTGCGCTTCGTTTTAGACGGATTAATTACAACAAGCTGAGTTAAATGTAACTCATCAAAAGGTATTGCTTATATGGTCCCGATAGCTATCGGGAAGAGCGCAGGATTCATATCCGCCAAATGGCGGACGGGGGTTCATTCCCCCACTAAGAAAAAATTGAGAGTTAAATGAAACTCTAAAGGTTTATTGTTTATATGGCGAGGTAGCTCAGATGGTTAGAGCGCAGGATTCATAACCCTAAGCGATTGAGCCACAACCTTTTGTAAATCAAAGGGTTATGATGAGAGAAAGAATTTTAGTACAACATAAGTACAACAACAATATTTGGTAAACGACTGAATATCAATATTTTGAAAAAATGGCGGGGTAGCTCAGATGGTTAGAGCGCAGGATTCATAATTGGCTAAAAAAGCCGGTTGTGCCCCCAGACAGAAATGTCTGGATGGAATAGGGTTAATTCATGGAAACCTAAATTCTGATAAAAAAATCAGGATATGGCAATCATGAGCCAAGCTTCGGAAGCGTCCGAGGAAGGTGCAGAGACTAGTTGGTGTGGTACGATCTTACCACATAATACAACATTAACGCCCTACACCTGACTCTCAATATTTATTGAGAAAGGTGGTGATATAGTCCACGCATTAGTGAAAGCTAGTGATAAGTGAACCCTGAGGTCGGCAGTTCGATTCTGCTCCCCGCTACAAAAAAATCCCGGTCTCGGCCGGGATTTTTTTATTCTAGCCACTGTTCAATGGCTTATTTTACTCGCAAACCATGTTGCGTAGGTAAAATCTCATCATATCTACAAACAACTTGACTTCCAAATGCTTTGAATTGATACGGAACTTTGGTTTCAGGTGGATTTGCAAGGAAAAAAATGTAAGCATTTTTTTTGCTTTCCTCATAACTGTTCAGTTTCTCATTTTTAACAATTTCTAATTGACTTAGAATTCTTTTTTTATTGTGGATCGTTAGTTCTTCAATCAATACGGAATAGTAATTGTTTGCTCTACTTTCTACCCATTCATCGAATTCAAAGAGCTTGACCTCCAGGCTTGAAACAGTTTCAATTACACTTTCCTTTGAAAGATTTACGCGGCCAAAATATATCTTTCTACCATTATATTGGTTTTCGTTTCTTCCTTTTATCCTTTTAAAGGCAAATCTATATTCTGTCTGCAAATTTAAAAGTTGCAGAGGAGCATCGCGATTGAATGGACTGTTGAGATAAAAATCGACTATCTGACCTATAGCAGTGACTGTACGATTTCCTTTAATGAGATTGGTTGATTCAGAAGATTGACTCCCTTTTCTAGGTTGATAGCTATCTTCATTCATTGAGTCTTCTGGGAGCTCACTTTCAACTTTAAATGTATTTTTAGTGGGAACAACCAATTTAGACGGATAGGGATAAGGAATTATCCCGTTTTTACCAATATTCCCACTCCTGGCTTTCTTCAATAGGATAGTATATTGATTAAAGCTGCATATTTGAGCATGTTCAACGCCCTTTGCAGTTTTGAAGTAAGGTCGTGTTTTATTGTGCTTTTTATAAGAGCAGGGAAAGAGTTGAATTCTGCATTGTTCATCAATACATTCGTAATTTTCACTATCAACAGAAGTGAGGTTTTTTAATTCTTCAGCCTCAATTTCTTCACCTGTAATTTTATCTCTGGCAATATTCATACTGAAAAATCGAAACAGCTTTTGTTAAATCAAAACTATTTCCTGCCAAATAATGCTTTCCATAATCCCTTCTTCCGCTCCAACACCACACTGTAGAGGCTATCTCCCTGGGTATTGGGATTATCAAACCTGATCTCAGCCACAGCCTGTTTTCTTCTAAAAATATTGAAAGGTGGCTTACCTGGCCGTTTATAATAGTGAAAAACTTCAAAATTGTGGACGACTTTGTACTCAGCAAATAAGGTATCCAATGAGGGTACGTAGAGTCCTTTGAATTTGAGATCAGGATTATTAAGGGTAAACTTTTTTGCTGATATGGGCTGTAAAGCTTTGGTTGGCTCTAGCAAGTAAACGGTGTCCACTGAACCGGTTTGAAAGGTGCCACTGGTGGATGAGCGAACCGATGAATAGCTGATGAGATTTCTTTTAAGATTACCAACTTCCTTTCTAATTGTTTCTTTCAGATTAGACTCCAGAACGAGTTTAGCATTGGCCGCATCAATCTCGGCAATCTCAGCACGAATTCTGTTCTTACCTGCATCATCACGCCAGATTTCAACCTCACGTTGTTTGAGCTGATAGATTTCCTGGTAATCATCGGTCTTCTGTTTTTCCTTTCTAAGCAATAAGAAAAGTGCCACGATCACGACTGCCTGGACTATCCAGTAATACTTTCTGATGAAGTTGAAAATGGTGAGGATTGTCATGGTTAGTTTCCTTTATCGGTTGCCATCCTATCCTCCTTGTCCTTTAGCTCCAGCTTGATCTCGTAGAGTAGCCGGGTCATATCGGCATTGGTGCGGGTCAACTGCTGAAAAAGCTTTTCCTGGGTCATCTTGAGTTCCATACTGTTTTGTTTCTGAGTATCCACATCATACTCCAGGCGTGCCAGCCTGACGTTCACATTTACCCACATGGTGATGATTACGATCAGCAAACTGACCGAGCTAAAAATCAAATGCCCCATATTCAGGGTCGTGTTTAATCGTATGATAGCATTATGCTCCTTCTCCATTTGCTTCTTCTTCAAAATTGTTGATGATCTTCTGTTTGGTGATATGGTATTGAATACCAGTTGCTCCGTAGCGGTTTTTAGTAGCCACAGCATAGTTGTTGATGAATGTATCGTCTACTTTGACTACTTCCAGATTGATCCCGGCATCAAACAGTGGTGCGGTACCTCCCCGGATGGTACCCTGAGTGGTGCGTTGAAAAATGATTATGAAAATTGTGTTGGGGAATTCTTTTCTTAGCCGGTCAAATTCTGAGGATTTGACATGCAGCTTGTTCCAGCTATCAATGACGAAGACATCAAATTCCTTGGCCGTTTTGCGGATGGTATCAAACCCTTGGGGTAGTTGGTCAGTAATAAAAATATTGTCCCTGTTTTCAGCTTCCAGATACTCTTCCCGCATCCTTCTGACCAGGTCGGATTTGCGGCCAATCTCCAGCGAAAAAATGGCCACCTTCATATCCAGGTCAGCAAAGGCATTGGCCAGTTGGTAGCTGAAGCGTGTTTTGCCCCCTCCCTGGTCGCCCTCGAGTGTGATGGCCAGCTCAAATCTTTCCAGATCGCCTAGCAGTAAACCCAAGTCTCCAGCCAAGCGAAAAGAATTCTCAGAGGGCACCTCATCAATTTCATTCATAGAGTCAAAAAGGCTCTTCTTTCCCTTAGGTTTAGCTGTTACTTGTAAAGCCGGAACATCCAAACCATTCAAATCTTTAGTGTTTGAGCCTGCTTCCAGTTCTTTTCGCCACGAGTCATTTATGGTAATTTTGACTTTGCCATGATCAGGAAGCCGGTTGTATTGCCTGATGAGGGTTTCCTGTATTTTAGTGATATGTCTGGCCAGTAGCGATGACTTTCTGATTCGTTTCTCTAGAATGGCCTTTTGCAAAGACTTGATATAAAGCCCCAGTTGATGCTTGGTTTTCACCTGGTTGTGCATCCTGAGAAACTTGACTATAAATCCTGCTGCCGCATCACTGCCTTGCTGAAGGTGATCGTTTAATTTCTGAATGTACAGGTCTATGGATTCGGTTACAGTTTGATCTTTTTTGTACCAGGCATTTGCTTCTAAAAAGAACTCGTGTCCCTCAAGAAGCACTTTGGGAAGGGCTTGCAGATTGACCCCCTGGATTTTCTCTGAATAGTTGTTGACCGAAATCATATGTCAAGGATAAACCTATTTGAGATTTAGCTTTCGGCTTGATTCGTGTTGAGTTCGGGTTATTTAAACATCCACTAAATTCAAGTTGAGTTTCAAGCATCTGGCCTTCATCTGTAGCTGATCGTTTGCACCATTCAACTCAGATTTCATCGGATAATTAGCCGTCAATACTTCTATTTTTATTTTATTGGTCTGCTTGGTAACTGCCACTCCTGACTGTTTAGTAATAGTATGCCATTTGTGCTTTTTGGTGAATCCATCTAACACATCCGAAGGATAGCTACTCAGTAAAAATTTGCCCTCAACCTCACTCAAGGTTTCTAGAAGCTGGGTAAAATCCTTTTCCGTGTAGCCTTTGTAATGGCCCATATCAGAGTTGAAGTAAGGTGGGTCGCAATAGAAGAAACTGTCGTCACCATCCCGGCTCTTAATCACCTGTAATGCGTCATTGCTCTCAATATCCACCATATCCAGCCGTTGTTGTAGGTCTTTGGTGAATGCCAGCTTTTTATTGACAAATCGCTTTAGCGTTCCATTGCTGTGCCGTTCGTAGGCATAACCGCCAAAGATTCGTGAAGAAAAACTCATATTGGTTTGTACCCAGAATGCCCAGGCGCGTTTGACGGCATCAAATTTATCCGCATTTTTGAGGATTTCCTGTGTCTCCCGGTGAACCTGCCGGCTGTGTGGGGTGGACTGTACGAGTTTTACCAGTTTATTAAAATCGCTGTGGCATACCCTGTAGAAATTGACTACCTCTCCGTTCAGGTCATTAATCACTTCCATTTCGGATGGCTCTTTGGCAAAGAACACAGCAGCCCCTCCGACAAAGGGTTCGCAATAGAGCTTATGTTTAGGTATAAGAGATAGGATCAAGGTCACAAGCCGCTGTTTGCCTCCGTAATAAGTGACAGGTGTTTTCTTGACAAAATCAAGGTTTCCCAATGGTGATTCCAGAGTGCGGTTATTGTGTTTAGACTTACCTCTTGGCCCCAAGCTATTCACGATATTCTCGCCAACTGCACGAACCACAGGTACACTTACTGCATTGCCTAAGAGTTGGTATCTTTGACTGTCACTGATTTCCCTGGCTTCCCCATCCCATATTCCTTTGCTTGTCCAGCCATCAGGGAAACCCTGGAGACGTTCACACTCTAGTGGCGTGAACCTGCGGATAGTCTCCATATTAGTGAGTAGGTTCTCTCGCTCTGTATTAGTAGTCAACGCCCCGGTAATCCCATCTTCCCGCACTTCAAATTCCCGCTCCCGGAATGGCGCATAGTCTTTTCCCTTCTTCTGGTTTTTTCTTCTAATTGCCTTGGCTTTTTCCGTTCGGACAGAGCGCATGGGATGCCATTTCTCCAGCAGAAAATTATGGTCATCGGATTGGGTAATGCAGTTGGTGACACCTGCTTTTCGGATGTTGAGGTTTTCACCTTTTTCATACTTTTTGCCCCTTAGGGTAAGAATGTAAGGAGAGTAATTTCCGCTCTCACCAACCTTAGTGTTTATTGTTGGAGCAATGTTGGCTTGTGTGATGCTTTCATGGCTTTTTTCAACCGTCTGATGGTTTGATCCGATAGGAAATACCTGGGGCCGGGCTTGGTTTCTAAGAGATCCGACAAGGTACAAGCGCTCTCGGTTTTGGGGTAGAAACCAGGAAGTATTAAGCAATTGCCATTGGAGCTCATAAAGCCCAAGGTCGGCAAACGCTCGCAGTACGATTTCAAAGTCTTTGCCTTGGTTACTGGAGAAAAGTCCTTTGACGTTTTCAAAGATAAAAAGACGGGGTTTGAGTTCGTTGAGGATTCTAACTGCCTCAAAAAAAAGCCGGCTTCTTTTTCCTTTGATCCCTTGCCTTTTTCCAGCAATGGATAAATCCTGGCATGGAGATCCGAACGTGACAATGTCTGGTGGTTCAATGTTTCCTTTTTTGACTGCTTCAACGGATCCGGCATGGATAGCTTTTTTAAAGTTGAATTGGTAGTTGGCAATGGCATATTTATTAATCTCACTGAAGTAATGCTTTTTAAATGAAAAGCCGGCATCAGACAGGCCTTTCGGGAATCCGCCTATGCCACTGAAAAGATCAAGTAGGATTAACCCTTTCATTTCTTCCTAATAACCCTTTTGGATTTTTTACTTGCAGCTACTAAAGGATCTAGTATATCTTCCGTCTTATGGAGTTCATCAATTAAGGCTTTGCGAACGGCATTGGTCTGGCCAATGGCATTGTGAAAGCTGATTTCTTCGGTCAGGTGTCTCTGGTAACACTTAAGGGCTTTGATGATGATAGCTTCTTGTTGGGCTTTGGTCATGATTTTTTAGGTTTAGTTAAATCAAATTCATAGCGCACGGCATCAGTGGCCTTGCGCCTGAAGGCCATCAAAGCGTGTTCCGCTGATCTACCGAAAACTGGTGGAAGGATAAATTCATCAATCTTTTCGGCAATCTTGTTAAGTTCTCCAGTTGGCCAGTCCTTTTGAGTATTTGTGGTCAGAATGACAAGTAACCCACCAACGCTTAATAGCTGGAGCGTGTGATAGATGAAGGTCACGACCACCGATAATTGATCGGAATGCGGATAATTTGGATGAAAATAAGCGTGATATGGTGGCCAGCCAATGGCTAATGTGAATGGGTAGCCTGGAAGATGGCTAACCTTACGGTATACATCAGTGGAGGGCCAGTCAAACAGCATTTCCAGATTAATATTGCTGTAATTAACCTGCGAACCGATTAGTGGAAGATCATTTTTAGCTTGGAATACGATAGCATTCTGACTTAGACTATAACCATGATGCCTCGCCAGTCTCCAAGCCAAATCTTCCAATTCCTGTGTACCAAACAGCGGGTGCAAATGTTTCACCTCGTTCATAGGACTAGATTAGAGCTTACCGGATTTCTTCAACTCACGGGTAGCTCGCTGGATGGCTTTCGTCCAGGCTTCACCTCGTTTCCGGGTGCGTTTGGCGTGTCTGCTTATTAGTGTCACCCTCTGGGTATTGGCTGCTTTTCCGGATGATGATCGTCTTTTACTTGTTTTCTTCCTTGCCATGATTCCTTTTTTTATCAATCATAGCAAAGGTCAAAAAACTGCTTTCGGGTTGGTTCGGGTTGAGGTGGGATTAATATTTCTAATCCCTTTTATTTCTAAAAAATGTGGTTTTTAACTAAAAAGAGAAACAGACTGTGGTACTCCAGGGGTTTAAAATTTATCGCTGGCCTATTTTTACTGCTTAATTATTTTCAATTTTCCCTGATCATGTTCTTTAAAAGCATTACTTCTTTCCAGTAAGCTTTCCATTTTATCCATATTTTCACCCACAATGGTTTCACTGAAATCGAGTGCCCTTTGCAGCATCCGGATATAAGGGCCAGGATCTTGCTGGCGGGTCAGTTTTCTCAGCGCTCCCATGTAATCATCTCGGTAAACTGTGGGTATGATAATCTTGGTTTGACCTGCATTGACCATTTCAGCATTCATCATGACCCTGGCAATACGGCCATTGCCGTCCAGGAAGGGGTGTACCTCGCTGACCATAAACATCATGTAAACGGCTTTAGCAAAGGGATCATCCAGCGCATTGTAATAATCAAACCCTTTGATGAGTGTTCCTTTTACAAGTTCATGATCTACAAAGAAAGTATTGCCTGCTCTGTTATTTCGGTCTTTAAATGCTCCCGGATTTTTAGATTTTCTGGCACGAAGTAATACCTTGTGGCGATACAACAGCATGTCAAGCAACTCTTCGGGAGTGGCAGGCGTTTGTTGCATCTCCGTCCGGTTACTTACAATCTGATAGGTACCCAAGACATCATGCGAATCTTCATCGCGGGAAGGTAGAGGCGTATTGGTAGCAATGATCTTCTTGGCTTCCTCCAGTTCAAAGACCGTACCTTCAATGTAGTTTGAAAAGTAAGCTTCAAAAAAAGCAAAATTTCTGAAGGATTGCGTGGTTGCATTCTTTTCCGGGCTATCTCTGAACTGACGTTGCTTCAGTTCCACAAATAGTTTCTCAAACAGTGATATCCGGGAAGGGTCATAAGGAGCGCCAAGCGCTCGGGCTACCGCTATCGGGGATGAAAGTATTTTGGAGGGCTTGGTATTGAGTAGTGCGCTGATGAGCTTATTCAGTTTTTCAAATTCTGAATGCATGCCCAATTTTTCGGCTATATCCCGTGCACGGTCCCTTAGCTCATTTAATCCTGCTTCGCCTTTTACCCGTATCACCTGCTCCAGCCTTTCTTCAACCTCGGGTAAGGTCAGCGTTTTAGACTCGGGGCCCGGCCTTCTGGAAACTTGTAAGTTTTCCAGCAAAGCCCTTTCTTGTTGAGAAGCGTACAACTCTCCGGATAACGGATTATCCCCTTCTATCGGGCCTGGCCCTTCCAAAAACCTTAAAGTGATTCCTGGTATCGTTATCTTTTTGGTGTAGGAATAAGTAATAAATAATTGGTCAGCTGAAGTTGGTTTAAATTCCAGGGCGGAACGGTGACTTAGCAAAGCACCCGTATACAACCTGCCCAGGATGGTGAAAATATTTCGTCTTACAATATCCCCCGGAGTATCTTCAAAGTTAGATGAGTAAATCCGGGAGGCTATTTTTCGGAGCTTTCCTGCTTTTTCCAATTTGGAAATCTGGGTGCTAATCTTCGGATCGCTGGAGGATAAGACAACTTCTTGAAGGTGTATGGATGAAATATTTTCCATTATGAGAAACTTATCCCGCAATATCTAAAATATTTTCCAATATAAATCACATTATTTAAAATATTTTCTATTATAAGCTTGATTGAAACGATTAAATAATTCAAAAAAATTTCCAATTTAAGAGGTAAAATTTGGTTTGTAGTAAAATTATTTCCAATATAACGAAAATTGAATGGATTATTTTCCATTATAAGTTGGGGAAGTGCTGAAGTCTGCCATTCTGTAGGGATGTTTGGCACCTTTTCTTTTTGACTTCAAGAAAGAAGCGGGTGAGGTTGTTTGTGGAGTATTTTGAAGCAGGTGGAGTTGTGATATTATAGGTTCTTATAGATTGTAAAATTTATTTTTATGAAATGATCGTAATTAAAAAATTATACAAAATTGGTTAATACACTGGTCTATTTTAAAAAAATCTAATATTATAGTTAATAAATAAAAATCCAGCAATATATGTGGAGTGACAATGATACTGTTGTAGATCTTTTAGATTATCAATATCTGGTTTCAGCTACTACTAATATTATTCATAACCCGTCCTTGTTACCGTGTACCCTTGGCATTTACGGGGATTGGGGGAGCGGAAAATCAAGCTTAATGCGAATGGTAGAAGAATTATTGAGTGAAGATGAAAAGACACTCACCATTAAATTCAATGGCTGGCTATTTGAAGGATATGAAGATGCCAAATCGGTTTTAATGGGCACCATCTTAGAGGAAATTGCTGAAAAAAAGACGGTGAAGGGAGAAGCTAAAAAGCTCCTGACCAAAATGCTCAAACAAATTGATTTTATGAAAATTGCCAAAAGTGTTGCAAAGCATGGAATTAGTTTTGCCACTGCGGGGCCTGCTGGCCTGGCAATTACCGGAATGGACGATCTTATCAACTTAGCCAAACAGGTGAATCCGGATGATTATATCAAAGAAAAAAAGGAGCCTAAGGAAGATAAGCAGAAATCCTTGAGAATGAGTATTAGAAAGTTTCATCAGGATTTTGCCTGTCTTTTGAAGAAGCTTGAGGTTGACAAATTGGTAATCTTTATTGATGATCTAGACAGATGCAATACAGATACCGTGATAGATACCTTGGAAGCGATCAAACTCTTTTTGTACGTACCCAATTCAGCTTTTGTCATCTGTGCAGATGAAAAAATTATAGAATATGCAGTACGAAGAAGGTTCCCTGAAGTTCCAGGTAGAGGATTAGAAGTAGCTAGTGCCTATTTAGAAAAATTAATTCAATTTCCCATCCGACTGCCACGTCTCAATGAGTCTGAATTAGAAACTTATATCAATCTCTTGTTTGTCAAACTTTATTCGAAGAGTGAAGAAGACTTTCTTGCAGTAAGAGAAGAAGTCATTAATACTTCATCAAATAATTCGTTGGGTAGAAAATTCGATTATCAACAAGCTCAGGAAATCATGGGCGACATCCCTGACGAGTTACAAAAAGCTTTGCTTATTACTCAACAAATTAAATCAGTTTTGACGGTAGGATTAGATGGAAATCCCAGGCAATCCAAAAGATTTATGAATATGCTCATGATGAGAATTGGTATGGCTAAGTCAAAGAATATCACTCTGGAAATGCGGATATTGGCCAAATTGATGCTGCTTGAATACTTCAAAAAAGAAACTTTCATACGACTCCATCAATTTCAAGCAGAACAATCAGGAAAGCCGAAAGAAATTCAGATGTTGGAGAAAAAGTTGGTTGCCGATGGGCAAAAAGAAAAAAATGAAAATGATGTTTCAAAAACAAATGCCGAAATCGATATCTGGATTAAAGATGATTGGATACAAAGTTGGATAAAGGCAAAACCTTATTTATCTGGTGTAGACCTTAGCTCATACTTTTATTTTTCTCGCGACAGGCTGAATTCAGGAACCAATATTAAGCAACAAATGAGCTCTCAGGCGCTCGATATATTTCATAAGCTAACCTCGGGAAGTGAAGCATTTGAAAAGGCTGCTCTTCAAGAAGCATCTACGTTAAGCCCTTCTGATGCATCATCAATATTTGAGGAACTAAAGACAAAATTATTACAAGAGAGTGATAGCGATGGATCAATCAACAACTTTAAACTAATTTTTTCCTGGACAAAAGAACGGGGAGAACTACTGTCTCAACTACTCACGTTTTTAAAACCCCTTCCAGTAAAAATAATTCCGAGTTCTATTGTGACAATGCTATTGAGCATTGTAAAAAATACAGATTATCAACAAGATGGGGCGGTAATAATTAAGGCATGGGCTGAAAATGAAGAAAATAGCGATTTGGCAAAGATTGCCAAGAGTAGAATAAAACAAAGCAAATAGCATGGGAACCTCAAGTTCATTCGGTGGGCCAAAAGGAAGGCCTTCTCTGCTACCTCCTTGGGCGGACGAAGATTCAGTAGATAACATTCAAACCGATAATGAAGAAGAAAAGGATAAATCAAATGAAACAAATTCTTCTGAAACTACAGAGGAAGATAAACTTTCCGGCAATTATGCGGGTGCAAAAAACTCGTTATCCCGCTATGTTAATGGAGGTTCGGGTTCCTCTGTGAGAAATGCATCAAAATCTTATGTGAGGTCATTAGGGGGTGCGAAAAAAGCAACACGCTCTTCCTCTAGTGGGAAAAGAGCTGTGTCCGCATTTGGTGGGTTTCTTGGAAATGTTGCCAGGGACGGTATTAACCAGACATTAAGGAACCTAGGATTAGGTGATTTAATTGGTGAGTCCGCCAGTGTCGTGTTTGCCGGAATAGTTGATGCCATAGCTCCAACAGGTACATCAAATGAAGAGGCCGATGCTCGGCAGGCTATCGTCGATGCACTTAACATGCTTTATGATAAATATGAATTGGCTGATGATAACCTAAGCAAATTAGACGCTTTAAATGCAACTGATATTCGAGAAGCCATCTTAGATAGTGTCAAAGCTTATATCTACGAACGGTGGTTACAGGAGTTGAGCTTATGCATTGAAAAGCATAGTCTAACCCCTGGAGAAGCTACAAGAAAAGAGACTGAGATGAAGGAGCATATTAAAGCGGCTGTGGACTATGATTTTGAAGACCAAGATGTCCTGAATATGGATTTTGCTGAAGGCAGTGGTAAGGAGTTAATAGAAAATATATTTTATGAGGCTTATCAAACCCTAGAATCATGATTGCATTCAATATAATATTCCGGGACGGTGCGGAAGACAAGTTTACGGTATCAGAATCGACTCATGAGAAGAATATTTTCATTCCGGCCGAAGATGCCCATCAATCGGATAAAACCCTCTCAGAAAATATCTACCGGATTTTTGAGCAAAAAAAACTAACTCCATCGGATGAAGCATTGGAATTACTGAATGCAGCAGTATCAGTATACACTGCGGATCAACTAGTTTCTCGTGATACTTATGGATTTGACAACTGGAGCCGATATTTCAAATTGTATCTACCAGTAGTGGATCATGAAAAATGGCAGACAGCATTAGAAGACTTGCAAAATGCACTAAATTTTTTAACTGGCGATTATTGGGAAATATTTCTGAGAAAGCGATCTGCTAAGGAAAAAAATGACAATGCGCATGTTGTAAAAACAGTATCAAAAGTATCACTGCTTTCGGGCGGTCTAGATTCATTTATTGGAGTAACAGATCTTTTGGCGGAGGGAAATGACATAGCTGTGGTAGGGCATCATAAATCGCAAGGTTATGAAAATTCAGCTCAAGAGAGCTTAATTCAAACATTAAGAAAAGAGTATTCTGATAAACATATTGAAGAATTTCTTTTTAATGCCCAACCGGTTCAGAAACACAATAAATACGGAAAAGAGTCTAGTTCTCGGGCAAGATCAATATTATTCATAGGATTGGGCATTGCAGTAGCTAGTGCTTATGGTAATGAAATCCCGCTTTATATACCTGAAAACGGCTTAATTTCATTAAATATCCCACTAACATCCTCAAGGATAGGTAGTTCAAGCACACGCACCACACATCCGCATTTCTTAAATACCCTGGGTAAAGTATTGAAAACTATTGGAGTAGGAAATGAAATAATTAATCCTTACCAGTTTTTGACCAAAGGTGAAATGATTAAAAATTCAAAAAACCGAGCCCTAATAGAGAAATATTATAACGAGACAGTATCATGTGCTCATCCCAATGCTGTCCATATCAATATTGCACGCAAAAATGATGAAAAGCATTGTGGTTATTGTACGCCTTGTATTATTAGACGTGCGGCATTAAAACATGCAAATCTCGATAGAGATGATCACTATGTGTTCAAGATCAATCAAACTCAACCTCCCTACACGGACGATATAGGGCGCGATTACCGGGCATTTCAGATGGCATTAAGTCGTCTGAAAAATAATAAGCCAAATCTTTCATTTCATGTTCTTCGATCCGGACCGCTTCCCAATAAAAAAATAGATTTATCCAAGTACATTGGGATTTACGATCGGGGGATGAAAGAAGTAGATAACTTTCTAAATGCTCAATCATGAACCTGATTGACACCCATTTCCATTTAGATTTGATTAACGATCCGATAAGTATTCTGGAAAAAATTGAAAAACAGAAGATTTATACGATTGCAGTCACCAATACCCCTTCTGTTTTTCACTATACCAAAAAGATTACTGAAAATAAGAAATATGTCCGACCCGCTATAGGTCTACATCCCGAACTTGCAGAACAACGAATACGAGAATTGTCACTTTTTAAGCATTTGATTCATGAAACTCGTTATATAGGTGAAGTGGGATTAGACAATATAAAAAAATGCTCATCGGCATCCCGTGATGCCCAGTTGAAAGTTTTCGATGAGGTAGTAAAATTAGCTCAAGAGGCTGGGAATAAAATATTAACGATACATTCACGGGGAAGTGAAGCGGAGGTAATAGACAGAATTGGAGAAAAATTTCCCGGTAAGGTTATTTTGCATTGGTATTCAGGAAGCTTACAAAATCTTGACAGAGCTATATCCAGTGGCTTCTATTTCTCTATAAATAGTGCGATGTGCCGATCTAAAAATGGACAAAAAATAATAAAACACATCCCAATAATCCGTCTTTTAACAGAGTCAGATGGACCATTTATTAAACTGAATAATAATGATAACTCACCATTGTATATTCAAAGCACCATAGAAAATATTGCTTCGATCCTAGGTCTAGAAAAAATTGAACTTGCCAAGACTATTTATAAGAACTTCAAAATAGCTTTAAATAGTCCATTAAAAATCTAAATGCCAGTGCCAGTTATCATAATTTTCATATTGAGTATCCTCGACAAAGTTTCATTACTCAATTTCGCATGCAGGCCAGCAGTCTCAATAATTTCATATTCAACATTCCAATCGTAGCCCAATTCGCTGAGCTTGCTTACCACTGAGGCACTCGGAGATTCGTTTTCAGATATTAGGAATGCAGCGATTTCTTTTCCATACCTTCTCTCGATAAAATCGAAAATATCGGATGGATAAAATAATCCGTTACAATAAGTCTTTGATTTTGGGCTGAAGTCTTCAACTTTCAACAAATGTGATTCTAGAGCTTCAATATTGCCTACAAAATGAGAAATCATTTCAAATTGGTCGTCATTGGATATTTTGAATAACCCAATCCCATTGGTTTTAGCGAATTCAATGGCCCCTTTTTGAAATCCCTTTGTGGTAATCACAATACCTTTATGGGCCTTAAGTTCCACCAATACCGACTTAAAGTGGCCGATTTTTTCTCGGGTCACGTTAGAATTCCATTGTTTGCATTCCACTAAAGTGAGGTAGTGTGCATTGCCGATTTCAAAATCATAAGATAGATCAATCTCATAGCGGTTACCGGCTTCAGAAATAAGCTTTTTTCGATGCTCAATTTTGACCTTGCCTCTTAAGTCATTTCTTAATAGCTTTTCTAAATGCTTCTTAGCAAGAAGTTCAAAATCCTCGAAATTCATTATTCATTTATTTAGACATATATAAGCTTAACTAAATCAATCAAACCAAATTAGGCTGATAACATAACCGTATTGATCCATATAAAGGCATTGTTCGTTCAATTCCCGGTCTCCATTTTTTGCATAAAACCAATCCTCCACATATACCGTCTCAATTTCTGAATATTTGGCATCTTCCTTTGTGAAAGACTCGCCTGCAACAGTAGTCGGTGGTAGTTTGCTTCCTACTTTGAATCGAAAGGGGTACTTGGGAAAGTCTGAACTTCTTAAAAACCACTTCACGATATTATCTTTAGATATTACCACAAAAATTTCATGAAATCCCACCTCTGCAAAACGAATAAGAGTAGCCAGTATACTTGTTTGAAATGTATCAGATAGATTAATAATTGTTCCAAATGAAAATCCCTTGCCAGGAGATGCGTCTCTAATTTTATACGATGGTATGAGAAGGCAGGAAGCAAAATAATCTGCTTCCATTTCTATCAAATTATTTCTTACCAGGTTCGTAAAAGAAGGATGTGGTTTGAACTTGCCTGACCTTAAGCCCTCACGATGTTCATCCAAAAAATAATGACCAAGCTCATGTGCCCAGGTAAATCGGCTCCTCTTCGATTGAGGTGCATTGCCACGATCAATATTTAAATGAATGTGGAATTTGGATCCATCAAATAGCAACATGCCATCAAAGAACTTTTCATAGTGATCATAATAACAAGGAATATCCTCTGTAAGGGCTATACTTTCGAGATCGGTAACATATCCATTTGAATAATCACGTACAATGAATTCAGTAAACTGCTCAATTTGTTTCTTCTTCTGAATCGGTATCTCCATTGTCTTGATTGCGCTTCATTTTCTTCAAAATATGTTCCGGAATGTTCTCGAAATTCCTGGCGGCCATCCTCCAGTTTTGAGTCGTCCCTTGATCTTCCACACTCCCATCTACCTGGATATTCTCAAAATCTCCTGCCATTATTTTCTTGGGATCGAGTATATCTCCTGATAACTCATGGTCATATTCTTTATACAGCTTATCAAACCGACCTAATTCACGATGATCCCTTGGAAAGAGGAAGCCAAGAGAACCAAGCCATTCATTAATATTATCGGTAGTGATATGTTTCTTATCCTTAGCCATATATCTCTATGTACTCCTTTATTTTTTCATTTGCCTGATGTCTGTAAAACCTGACGGAGCTCTGTGTTAGATTAAGCTCTTCTCGTAGTCTTTTTAACAAGTGCCCAGGCAGGTTATGCCCTTCTACGAAATGCGCTTCATAAGTTAAGTATATAATTCGGTGTTTTTCGGAAAGTCTATCAAGCGCCTTCTTAACAATCTCATACCGCTTTTTAAGAACTCCCCTTTTTTCAACAGCATAGCTATTGTAATCAGGCTCAGGCATTTCACAAACAATTTCTTCTTCACCGGTATAAGGAGAATTTTGCTCATTTCGCCAATTAAGCAGTTCTCTTTGGGCAATTCTGTAGAGATAAAATTTAACACCTGTATCATAATCAGCTGCCCTTGATTTTTCATGGTTATATTTAGGATATTTCCAAAAACGGTGAAAAGTTCTCTGTGATATCATGGCCGCCACATGCTTATCAAGGCCATTATTTTTACATATGACCTCACATTTTCTTACCAGATCCTCACCAAAACGAAAACAGAACACATGGAAGGCAGCTTGTGCAGCTTCTTCAAAGCCATCATCTTCTTTCATTTTGATATACTCGATGATATCTTCTGTGGTTTCGTCTTCGTATTCCTGCCAGTTCACTAGGGTCTCATAAAGCTATACAAAAAAGCGTTTATAATGATTTTGGTATAAGGGTGAGAGCATTCTTAACTTTAAAATTCAAAAAATTATGCAAAATCCAAAATTTCAAGTATTCAAAAGCTCGGCCAACAGCGAATATTATTATCGGTTAAGAGCAAAAAATGGTGAGATTATCCTGAATGGTGAGGGGTACAAAACCAAACAAGGGTGTCTGAATGGCATAGCTTCAGTCAAATCCAATGCTCCCTATGATAGCAGGTATGATCGAAGACAATCTGTCAATGGCCAATACTATTTTAACTTAAAGGCTATCAATGGTGAAATCATTGGTCGTAGTGAGATGTATGTGACTCGATCAGGTATGGAGAATGGAATCAGTGCTGTCAAGAGGGACGCACCTACTGCACCCATTGAAGATCTAACTTTGGCAGGAGCATATTAGTGCTCTTGTCTAATTTTTATTGAATGGATTTCTAACTAATACGATGAGTAGCTTCGTAGCCGAAGCACTTTCGGGTATCGCAACATTCCATGATGTAGAAAATCATAGTTCTCAGTCTTATTTTGAATATAATAGCATTTTTATTGATCAGCGGTTTAGCACATCACTGGGTGAGTTCTTAGGTAAACTAAGGCTCCCCTAACCGCTCAAACAAAAACCTCACAATCTCCGGGCGAAGGAGCTTGGTGTGTTTGGTATAACCGAACTGCTGCAATTCCTCAAAATACATATGGATCCAGGCCGAGAAGGTTTTGGTGCAGACATGGTACATTTCGGCCAGCTCGTATTTGTAGTAGGCCTTGATTTTTGGCGCTTCTTCATCCTGGAGGGCTATGGGCATCATCCGGGATGAGGATGGTTGTGGGATGGTATGGAATCCGGTTTTTTCCATGTTAGTTAGTTCCCCCTCCCATTTTCTTCCAGATACTTAAGGGGATTTCTTCACGCAGGGCAGTATCAAAGTGATAGGCTTTGATCATCCCTTCCCAAGCCGGTTTGGTTTTCAGCATTTTAAGCAGGGTTTTCAAATCAGCCAGATCTTTGGTAGGCAAAGTATCTTTTTCGTATTTCACTTTATTTTCTAATGGCTTCAACTCTTTGGTGGTCAACTTCCGGTTCAGTCCCTTGAGTTCAATGGCGTAGTAGCTTTTGTCTTCATGCGCCTTCTGATTGAGGTACTGCTGAATCTCGCTGGCGGTGTACGCGCCTTTCCTCACCAAGCGATCATTGCGATTGAAAACCGCATAACGCTGCTTCCTATCTATTGGCTTGTTTCCCGATGTGACTACTTTCTTCTTCATCAGTACTTTAGGATTTTAAGATCAGATTGTTTCCAGCCTTTTTTGAGCATCTGCCTGAGCGCGGTTTTCGCTTCTTTTTTCGTTCGGTACACTTTGGGCTTGGAATGCACGCGGTACTTATCACTGGCTTTGACCTCACTGTCGAAAATGGCATATCCTTGCCCCTTTTTAATTGGTGTAGTAAGCTTTCGCCTTTTCTTTTTGGGCTTTTTGAGCAAGCGGATTGCTTCTTTCTCCGCCTCTGCAGGTGTGGTATAGATGGTGTGGACTTGTTCTATTTTCAATCCGCCCTGCACCTGACGAAAGAGTCCTGCTAGAGAATCTGGTCGGCCATCAAACACATCGGCTTTTTCGGAATGCGGGGTTGGTTTGTATACCACATACAATTTATTAAGATCAAGTTTCATAGCTGAATGAGTTTAAGTTGTCCATTACGGTCTATATACCCCAGGGTATTCTGCGGATAGCATTCCTCCGGGATCAGCTCTTCGCCAATGGTATTACCCAAGAATCCACCCAGCAAAATGAAAGGGTAATAGTCTTCAATTTTCAACTGTTTAGCCATCAAGAACCCAGCCATAGAGCCGATCAGAGCCAGTCCCGCCTTCTTTGTGTTTTTAGATAACTTCATAGCGTCTGGAGTTAATAAAAGAATTGGCTACTACGGCTACCGATGAAGCAATCATGGAAGTCCAGGCGGCAAGGCTCAGGGTTCTTCTGCGCTCATCCCGAAAGTCAATCAGGGTCAGTGTGAAACGGTTACCATGCATACTGCGATGGATTTTGGCCAGCTTCATAAAGAATTCGTAATCTTCGGTGTTGGCAAAGACCAGGCATCCAGCGGAGAAACTATCAATAACCTTCACTGATCCAGATTGTCTGGCTCGGTGGATATTGATCCCGAACTTACCAGTGTCAGGGGAACCGCTTTCAAACCAATTAAAAATACCTTTACGATCATAATCACGAATAACAGTAACATCTTCTACCTGAACCACCGCCTCGTAAATACCACGATGCAGTCCTATGGCATAGGCATTCACATATTGTCCCTTCTTGAGAAAAGCTGTGCCTTGTGGATGCATAGGATTGTCAAGCCAATATTGCCCTGGATCGGTGGTAGCTTGGAACACATGGTAGACCCATTGACCCAGCTCGTTCTTATAAAACACATGAATTTCATCGTCAAAACGGTTGCTGCGGACATACTTGCTCCGGTAGGCTACGATATTGAGCTCGTAGGGCTTTTCAAAGAGCCGATAGCCTTTGCTGCGCAATATGTTTCTGGTTTTGCTGAGCATTACTGATCTACAAAATCGCTTACCGCCCACACTTGTCGCTGGATTCTGCGCTTGCGATATACACCATCACCTTCTCTTGAGCCATCATCATTGGTGTTTCCTTCCACCGTGATTACCCATGTATCCTGCCATTGATCTACAAAACCGATATGAGCCGGACGCTTGAGGCGCTCATACCAAATCAGGAACACATCCCCAACTCTAGGTGTCTGCTTTAAAAATTCACCCCTTTTATAAATCAGGTGATGCCTGCTGGCATAGCTCGGCACCCATGCACTTTTCGGATGAGCTACATCCACCTGCTGGTAACACCAGCTTACAAAAGCTGCGCACCAACTGAATCCCGGACCAAAACCTACGGAAGCTAAATATTGCTCCACCTGTTTGCCCTGGTTTGCTCCGCCTTGCTCACGGACACCTACCTGGCTGAAATAGACTTGCTGGAGTCTTTGCCTCATTTGATTTTTTAGCTCAGCAGTACTTGCATGCTGCTGAGGGTTGATATCAAAAGACCCTACAGGGTTCTGGCCAGCAGCACTGCAGCAAACAAGAAAGCAAAGAAGATAAACGTAGAAAGTTTTAGCTTTTGCCATGATGTGATGGTGTTAAAGTCCTGAGCAAATTGTGAATCAAGATAATGATCTGATGTCGGCCAGATCAGCTTCATGAGTATGCGTACTATTCCGTGCAAAAGGAACAGCCCGATGATAGCGAACAAGTAGATTTGAAATACCCCGGCATCATAAGTCGCGGCAGTTGGATCTATTTTTCTGAGAAACCAAGCACTATTGGCCCAGAGAAAGAGCGCTACCAGGATGGAGGATAATTCTCTCCATACTTTTAGGTAGTTCCATAACCACTTGATAACAGGAACCACATTTGTTTTCATCCATTGTTTGAGTTTGTTCATTGTTATATCAGTTTTAAGTTTTGTGAAGGGGCATATACCGTTACCCCATTTTCGGTAATGATCTGGGCTATACCCTTATGATTATTGGCCAGGTAGCCTACCACCGTTTTAGGGGGAATGGCTGGCAACATATAGTCGCCTTTCCCATTGCGCAGCATGGTAGGTTTATGGGTAATAGCCACATCGAGTACCCGGCTGTTTTTTAAATAGCGTTGCAGGTCTTGCATGGTTTCCAACGTCCCAAGACCGGACAATGTCCAGGTGCCAGTGGGTGATTGTTTCAAGCCTATCCGGATAAACTCGGCCCTGATCTTCACTTTGGCCGGTTCATTGTTTTTGAAGGCCACACTAAGCAACGCATTGACCGGACTGGTTACCCTTACGCCACTGACCCGAGCAGTATCAAAATGACTTCTTACCTCCAGGTAATCGCTGGTGTTTTGCATTTGCTTTAAGGCATTGAGGGCAGCAAAAAGGTTCTGACTGTTTGCTGCTTTGATCAGCTCGTCAGCTACTGTTTTGCTGCTGCCGGCACTACTTTGAGCAGCAGGGTTGCTCCTTACAATTTTGCTAAAGGTGCTTTCCGAAACGGACGTGGAATAGCCTGCTGCCCGTAGTGCTTTTTCTGTTCCACCACCAAACACTCCATCAGGAGTGCCATCCGGACGGATGCTCGTGCTGCGGATATGACCGGCTGCTTCACCGCCCAACCTGAGCAAACCTTGTTGAAGCTGTTTCACCAGTTCGCCTCTTGATCCGCTTCTTAGTGGAAAGGAACTACTGCTTGTGGTTCGGGGGACTGAGGCAGGCAATGCTGGGATGATATTGTTGACTGTAAGTCCTTGTCCACGTTGCATCACCGCTCGGTCTTGCAAATAATTATACAAGAGATAACCACCGCCCAATACTGCCCCGGCTCCCAGGCCATAGATGATGTATTTTCGTTGAACACCTGCCTTTTGTTTGGGTACCGGTTGTTTTCGTCTTACTGATGCTGATTTTGTATTGCGTTTTCGTGTATTGGTCATCATGATCAGGGTTTTGAATTAATAATCTGTAATGCAGTAGCAAACTCTTCAGAAGAGAGTTCTTCTTTCAGGTCTGCAGCCAGGTTTCGTCCGTAGAGATCACGGTACGCCCGCTGCACTTTGTTCATAACCGAGCTAGTGGGTATGGTCTCCAGTACGGCAAATACAGCTTCTTCATCAGTGCCCCAGCCGAAATAGTTGTCATTCTCAAAAGCCATTTTGAGTTGAGTGGCAAAAGCGGCCGGGTTGCCTTCGGTCAGGGCCTGATTTTCCCGAATGCCTTGTTTAAAGTTTTTTACCACAGCCCTCACTCCCAGAAACACCCCAGCTGCGGCACCCACTGCTAAAATAGTAGAGGTCACCTGGCTGCTGATGCTGATTCGGGGGCGGTTCTGCCATGCGAGTTGCCCGGCTTTATATGCTATAGCTGGTACTGACATTACTTTTTAATTCCTAGTTTCATCTTCACCACATTGCGCACAAAGGCATCCGATTTGAAAATCTTCTCCATTTTGATGATGCCCTCGGCTTGAAAGGTGGATACCATAGTTTCAAAAGCTTTTTTGACCTGACCCGCTTCCACCTGGTTTTTAGCTTTCAGTTTGATATTGAAGTTGTATTCTTCCATTATACTTGCTCATTTTGCTTTTCTTGATTGGGGGTCTTTTGAGCTTTTCTGATCTTGCTCATTTGATTGAGATAGTAGATGACCTTGCTGATCATCGTTTCATCTTCCTTCACCTGCTCACCAAGCTGGCTGACCATCTGCACGACTTGCTCAAACTGCTCATCGTCAAAAAGCTCGCGGAAATACTCAGCGATGTTGAGTAGGTTTTGCTGCTCTTCAGACAGACTTGCTGCAGGGAGCAATTGCTTCACATCTTCCCCGCTCAGGCTTCCCAGAGTGCTGGCCAGTCCTTGCATTTCTTTAGGATACTTGGTGGCCAGCCCATTAATGGCACCCGGCAAAAGCACCTTGCCCAGTTCTACCAGGCTGAGTTTTTTGACCAGTTCTTCAATTTCACCAGATTTTTCTTCCAGGGCTTCTTCGGACTTTTCCAGCTCCTTCTCCAACTTTTCTATGTCCTTGAGCAAACCGGCATTTTCTTTTTTTAAAGTATCAAAATCCCGCTTGAGCAATTCATCTTTTAATAACCCCTCTACCTGGTTGTGAATACCACTGAGGGATTCCTCTTTACTTCTGGAAATTTCTTCCAGCTTTTGTTTGAGCTGCTCATTTTCTAATGAGAGCTTCTGCAATGTCAGCTTGTCTTCCAGTGATTTGGCGTAAGCAGACTTATCTTCTACTGATTCAGCAGTAGTTTTTATATGACCCGGTTTTTCTTCCCCATTCTGGGTAGGGCTATCTCTCAGCACCTGCAGATGCTTCTGTGCTCCGCTTAATTTGTACTTCACATAAGCACTCTCATTCTCTAGTCCCAGTGCTTCCATTTCTTCGTACTGCTCATCGGTCAGTCGCACCGATCCGGGTTTTCGTATTCTATCAGCTTCCATATCACTCATTTTAAGATAACCTGGATAAACTTTACTTTTCTGGGCACAGATGATTGGTTCAGGATTTCAATTCTGTCCGCATGCTCATGAATGTTTTCCGAAAGCTTTGGGTTGTTGTAATCGTACTCGCCAAAGTCCGAGCTGATCCGGATACCGGATTCGGCTTCCAGCAAAATCCAGAGTTCGTTAAAGGCAGCCAGCCTGATTTCCTGCTGGGGCTCCAGGTTTAAATCCTGAAATACCAAGCGATAGATTTGAAAGCCTCTTTCCTGCACCCTTTGGGGAATGTATCGTATGGCTAATTCTTCAGTCATTCTTAAGCACTTCAGGATTTTCATCAATCATCAACCAGAGCCTTACTTGATAAGGCCCGGAGGTATACCCGGCATCTTTAAATGCACCGGTCACATAATCTCCACTGATTTCTATATCCAAGGGATGAATGGGCAGATTCGGGATCGGCTCATTCAGTTCAATCTCATTGAAGTTGCAGTTGGTATCAAAGTTGAACAGGTAACGGTCCTGCTTCAAGCGGTCATGATCACGGAAAATGGAAGTGGGTTCTATCACTTCGGTTTTCATCTCAATGCCCCTGGGGCTAAATAGAGTTAATTCTCCCAGTATCATCGCTTAGTAATCATCTTCTTCATCGTCATTGATGCCACCATCACCATAATTCTCAGGTGCGGGATGCACTTCCAGTTTTACCATGCCCAATCCGGCATACTTGCTTTCCCATACCCAATAGTCTTCCTTAAAATCCGTCCAGAAATCTCTGATTTCAACTGTTACAGGATCCTTGAATTTATCCTTCTGATCGTTCAATTTAAGTTCGGCCATTTCCAGTCGCTTAGGTTGGGCGTAATACAGCTTTTCACCTTCCTTTACTTCAATTCGGTACACCACCGGCTGGCTTCCGATCAGGTCATCCCGCAAACCGCAGACCAACGCCTGATTGATGTAGGTATCCTGGGCACTGCCGACATATACCCGGTTATGGTGTATTTTCTGATCCGGGGCACCGTGGGTAATGATAACTCCCACTACCTTACAACTGCTATGCGGCACTTTCTCTTTGAAGGTCTTATACTGCCCATTTTCGGTAATGGAAAATTCCACCGGCACAAAATGCCTTTTGATCAACAGCTTTTCTGCTGCTTCTCCTTCCAATGTCATTTGCTGGATCACTTTTCTGATCATATTTCCTCCTCCAATAAAAGCACCACCGACACCTGATAGCCATTGCCCAATACCGCCCGCTCATGATCTTTGTCCTCATAGCGCACTTTAACCGACAAATCCCCAGGCTGCACTTCACCCAAATCAAAAAACCGCTCCCGAGGTGCCACACTGATGCTGGAGATCAGGATCTTGCTGTCAAAGCCTTCCGGGAAAAGCTCATCGCCTCCAATTTCAATGCGCTGACTGCCCCGATAGTACAACTTATTGGGAAAGTCAGAGGTAAGTTGCAGGCCCTTGACAAAAGCAGTCTTCTTAGGCAGCTCCCACTTCACCGGGGTGTAGGGCTTATTGGCCTCATCAATATGAAAAGTGAAGGTTTTTCGCACTTCTCTTGTCTTATTTTCCATGAATAATTTGATTATGCTGGAACCGTGGAAGTACCAGCTAATACGACTTTAATAAGTGTTTTTTCCGGGGCATCCTCTCCTAATTCTATTGTAAACTCAAACTCTTCATCATCTCTAACAAACCTTGGGTTTTCCAGGATGTAAGTTCCTAGGTTTACCTGAAAATTGTTATCTGTAATGAACTCCTGCATAGGTCTTTCATCAATAATAATCTTCTTATTGGCCATGAAGGTGAATACTCCATTTTGAAGGCCCGCTACTTTTTTGATAGAATCAAAATTGGCCATTTTTAGAACTTTCTTAAGTTCAAGTTCACTATCAGGCAAGTCGCCTTCGAAGATTACTGCCAGTAATATGATCCTGTTACAAAGGAACAGCCGATCTTTCGGCAACTTAGTTTGAGTAACATTAGTGATTCCAATTTCTTTGGAATCCTGGGTTTCAAACATATTAATATTGGCCTTTCCTCCTGCTTTCTTTATTGAGTAGTAAGAAGCATCTGCCAACATCAACCGTCCTTCTTTGATCCCTTCGGCTACTTTCACCATAGCTGGGTCAAACTTTTTACCCTGCTCTCTCAAAGAAAGGTGGGCATTAACGATTTCGAGAAACTGTTCTCTTGAATTTTTCCGTACCATGTTATAGATGTTAGAATTTAGATAATTAATCAGGTGTTAGAGGACTGAAAGCCTACTTTGAAGCCAATTCAGTCTTTTGGAATTTGCTTTTTGCAATTTGGAATTTCACTTATGCTACTGCATTGATTTCTAGTGCATCTGACCCCTTCAATTCTGCAATATCAGGATTGCCTAACTCACCAAGTCCTCCCACTGAATCAACGCCTTGAAGCTCGGGTTGCCCGATCAAGTTATCCGCATTACCATCTTCCAGTTGGCGGATGATGTCATCCACTTCTGAAGTATCGAAGTTGCCGATATCACCAATATCCCCGTTAAGCATGAGTATTTCACCGTCCTCCAAACCATTAAGGCCAAGCTTTTCACTCAGTGAAGGAGACAATTTGTCCAGGTATACTTTCTTGCCCAGGGCCTTCAGTGAGGATAACGCCCTATTTTTGGCGTTGGCTACTTCATCCTGAAAGCCATCCATTCCAGAAACGTTTTCTTCATTTCGCTGGACAAAGCCATTTGAAGCCACCATACCCACTCCGGCTGAAGTCAACCAATCATACTGGTACCAGGCACCACCAAAGATGGTAGCGGCTCCGATCCATAGCGAATGTCGTCCGACTGCTGACCCGGCTACCATGCCCACTAGCCCTGAACCGAGATTCTTACCTGTTTCAATCAGGCTATTTTTGATTAAAACTTTCTTTTCCATGATGATATCTTTAAGTTGTTAATTCAAGTTACAGAAGCGCAGTAGGTACCAGCCTCTTGGATTTCTTGCGGGCGCTTTTCTTTTTAGTCTTTGTCTTGCCAGTACTTTTAAAGCGTCCTTTGGCATCTCTTGGGATTCCATCTACTGATTTTGACCTTCCCTTGTTCGTCCTTGTGGATTGCTTAACCACATAATAGATACCTCCTCCGGCTACCAGAACCCCTGCCCCGATAAGCAAGGGTGTTTTGTTCTTTTGAAAGAACCCATTCTTTTCTTCCGGTTTGTCCGTGGTTTGTACTTCAGTGGAAGGTGCCGGTGCTCGTCTGACTAAGGCCGTAGTGGTTGGGGTCGTACTGGGCATTGAGGTGATTTTAGTGGTCACAGGGGACTGTGTAGCTGTGGCTGGCCTTCGTACCAGCGAAGTGGTAGGCTGGCTAAACCTAACCAGCGGCTTGGGAATAGGCTGCGGTGGCTTCACCGGAGTGGCTCCACCCCCAGGTTTAGTGGGAGTAGGCACAAAGGATTTAGCCGTACTTACGAGGTTCTTTACATCAGACTGTGTCTTCTTGGCCTTATCAAACACCCCGGTAATCTTGCTCAGCAAAGCGGAGATGGAAGCCACCGCCCCGGAAGCAGCCGCTACAGCTGTCCCCGTCACCACTACACCCAGGCCTTCCACTTCCATGCCGTCATTCAGTAATTGCTCCACCTCATCGGCATCGGCCTCTACAATCATCTTTTCAAAGGGATCCACATAATCATCTACCTCAGATAACGGACTTCCTAACTCAAAACCATTCAATGGCACTGATTTATCGGTATTGCCTTTTCCTGTAAGAATGGCTTTTTTGAGGTTCTCTTTTTTACCACCAGCCAACTCATAAATCTTATCGGCTTTCTTGATAGCCTCTTTCAGCTTGACAAACCCACTCATGCTCATGCCCCGCTTTCGGGCTTCGGAATCACTGAGATAGCCGAAACGTAATCGTTCTGCTACTTTCATCAGGTTGGTTTTCATGGCCAGTAAAAAGCCGTTCCTTAGTAATATGGTAGCCGGGTTCAGATAACGGTTCACTGTTTTCACGACTGGTGTGATCACTTTCTTGGCTGTAAACTTGGCGGCATTGGATACACCTTTGGCTACCGGTTTGATTACTTTTTTACCGACAAACTTGGCGGCATTCTTTAAACCCCGGCCAATCTTTTTTAAGAAACCCAGTTCGCCTAATCCATCTATTACATAAAGATTCTCTTCCACATCTGCATACATGATCACATTGCCGTCTTCGTCCTGTATCTCGTAAGCGATATCGGGGCTTTGAACATAGCCGAGCGCTTCCAGGGCTTCAATCTGCTGGCCGCTCATTTCTCCCTCTTCAAGGCTTTCAAAATCTATGTCCTGGATGTCTACATTATCCAGTCCTGAAGCTGTAAATCCATCTAATCTATGCAGTTCCATAATTCATCAAGTTAAAATTTCAGTTAGTTTATAAGCGCCTAAGCCTATTCCTAAAGCCAGAAATATTTTTCCCGTGAGTCCCAGGCCTATTATCTTGCCTTTGGCTCTCGGTGCAGTTTGTTTTTCCAATGCAAGTGCCACCTCTACCTTCGGCTGAGCTTGTGTTAGCTGCAACACCGGCTGGGATGAGATTTTCTGTTCAGGCACCTTTCGGAGGGTTAGCATATCAGGTGTTGTCATCTGGTTTTGCTTATGACCAAACTTCCTAATTTGCCGAAGCGGTAGCCTCGGTTGCTTTAAGTTATAGATACCTAATCCATCGATGAGCAAGTCGGCTGAATCTACACCACTGACTTCCCGGATGCCGTTGATCTCGCCCACAGGTTTTCGGTCGTCTATATCAAAATCCCGGGCTTCCGAATACGGTACTTCATAGTTGAACTGGTCAGTAACACAGTCCAGCGTGAAGTAACCAGTCTCATTTGGTACAATGGGATAGATATGCTGGAAATAGGGCTTGATTCCGTATTTGGTGATTCGTACTTTGTGCGGGATGTCCAAGTTGGTAAGTATGCTGGAAATAAAAACCGAATAGCAGTCACAATCCACGCCTGTTTTGCGGTCTGTCCAGGTGCGGGATGGTCGCCTGACCTGTTCTACCCCGGCTTTGTCCCTGGCATACTGAATGTGGTTGTAGACAAAATCCCAAATGTTCTCGCAGGTATCTTGTAGCGTTTTACCTTTCAGGGTTTTAGCCAAAAGGGCTGTATCTCCCTTCGTATCCCTTACGACCTGTTTGATCAGGTTGATGGTGTGGTGTAGCTGCGCCTTGCCTTCGGGACGGATTACCTTGTCCTGACCACTACTTTTAGGAAAAAGCTTGTCAAACGCATGGCCTGGGGCGATATGTCGTTTCTTCAGGGCTTGCATCAGATGGCGAGTTTGAGGGTTTCTTGCTGCTGGTATGGGATACCGTTGACTTTTGTGGTCACCGTGGAGACCACATCCAGCACGGCTTCTTGTCCACTGCGGATTTTTTGTACGAGTTCAGTGCCTAAGACCTGGATGAGCGAGAGCCACCCAGCTGACTGAATGGTGATATTGAAGGACTCTTCTCCATTGGCAGGTAGTTGGATGGTTTCATCCTTGACCTGAGACGAACCGAGAGAGGCATCTTTATAAGTAAGATTGACAAAAGGATACTGAATGGAAAGGTTGATCGGGTTGGGATTTTGCAAACGGACGTTTGCCTTAAGCTCAATGCCCGACAGGCTGACCTTGTTGACCTGCAGGGATGTTCTGGTCACAATGGTCTTAGAGGCTTGATTGAGCCTGAGTAAATACCGGCCTGCGAAAAAAGCGGCCGCTCCACCTACTATCCATTTAAGCATTTGAGTTACTTTTTTTACCCAAATGAATATTTATTTTCTATGCAGTCCAAATGGGTCTGGGATAGCCTGTTTTGGTCAGGGAATAATGTGGAATAAAGTGTATTTTACCGGTTCTAAAGGTTGTTTTCTGTGATATCACTAAAACCTTGGAGTTTAAATATTTAATCACCCTAAATGGTCTTAAAATGATCGAAGAAAATTTGAACATGAAGTTTATGAGCAAAGGAGATCTTGCTAAAAAACTTAATGTAAGTTCAGAAACACTAAGGTTAAAAATGAAAGAAATCAAGGGGCTGGATACTAGTAGGAGAAAGCTCTTGTACCCCTGGGAGGTGAAATTGATTTATCTTCATTTTGGTTATGGGAAGTAGTTTTTCTCGTCATAAGGTGGTTTTCCAAGGAGGATTTATTTTGACGACTATTTAGGTACTTTTAGTGCGTACACCATATATTTTTTAAACCATTACTTGAATTGGTTTATTTTTATCACGAAATTAGTACTATGAGTACCCATAATGAATCTAAAATAAACCAACTCTTGCAGCTACAACCACCTGGCGTTGTACTATTAGCCTCTTGGTTAACCGAGAAAGGATACAGCCTTGATTTGCAGAAGCGATACCGTAAAAGCAAGTGGTTAGAATCCATAGGTTCGGGGGCTATGAAGCGAACCGGGGAAAAGGTGGATGTTACAGGTGCCCTGTTTGCTCTCCAATCTCAAAAAGGCATGAGCATACATATAGGTGCCAAGTCAGCCCTGGCTTACTTGGGTAAAGTGCAGTACCTGGAACTTAACTCCAAAAAAGTTTTTCTCTTTGGAGATAAAAATGAAAAATTACCAGCCTGGTTCAATCAATACCAATGGGGTGTTGAGATCAATTACTTTAGTACTTCCTTTCTTCCTCCCGGCTTGGGGTTAACTACCATAGACCAGGCCACTTTCCAACTCAAAATATCCGGTGCAGCCCGGGCTATGATGGAATGCCTGTATCTGATGCCGGAAGAACAGCCACTATTAGAATGTTATGAGTTGATGGAGAGTCTCAACAACTTACCACCGAACAAAGTGCAAACACTATTAGAAGCCTGTACTTCCGTGAAGGTGAAAAGGCTGTTCCTGTACCTGGCGGAAAAAGCCAACCATGCTTGGTTTAATCACTTGAAGCATGATCAGATAGATTTGGGTAGCGGCAAAAGAAGCCTGGTCAAAAACGGAACTTATGTAGCTAAATATCAAATGACCGTACCTCAAGAATTGGAAAATTATGGCCACTGAAATATACCGCACACAGGTAGCCTTATTACTCAATGTGCTTCCGGAGGTGGCCAAAGAAGAAATCTTTGCGTTGCACGGAGGCACGGCCATCAATTTGTTTGTCCGCAATATGCCACGTTTATCCGTGGATATTGACCTGACCTATCTTCCTATTGAAGGTAGGAAAGATTCATTACGAAATATATCGGATGGCCTTTCCAGAATAAGTGAAAGTATTCTTACAGTCCTGCCAAAAACCAAGGTATCCCTCATTGAAGAAACCTCAAAGCTTCTGATTGCTCATCAGGGTGCGCAAATCAAACTGGAAGTCAACCAAACCAACCGCGGAGTTTTGCACGATCCACAAACACTTCCATTATGTGAAAGGGCACAGGAAGAGTTTGAGGCTTTTTGTGAGGTGCCTGTCGTTGGTATGGGCCAACTCTATGGCGGTAAGATATGTGCAGCCTTAGATCGTCAGCATCCACGAGACCTTTTTGATGTGAAGTACTTTTTAGAAAATACTGATTTCAATCATGGACATAAGAAGGGATTATTTTTAGCTCTTTTGAGTAGTAACCGACCATTGGTAGAATTACTCTATCCTAACTATCTTGATCAGCGTTCTACATTAGTCAATCAATTTGAAGGAATGACCAATGAAAGTTTTGATTACAATGATTTTGAAAAAGCCAGAGATAAACTTATTGAAACAATACATGGATCATTGACCGATGATGATAAAGCTTTCCTGATTTCAATTCAAAACCTTCAGCCCGACTGGAGCATTTATGACTTTGAACGTTTTCCGTCTGTCCAGTGGAAGCTACGGAATTTGCAGAGATTGAAAGAAAATAATCCCGAAAAGTATAAGAGACAATTAGCAGATTTGAAAAATAGGTTGAGTTAATGATCAATTTTGCCGTCTGGCAATAAATACCGTATTTTGCACCTGAATGCAGCAATTCAAAAAAATATCATCCCTTTTCTTTCTGAGCATATTCAGTATGCTCATGCTGCATCAGGCTTTGCCTCATAATCATCATCAGCATGAACTTATAGATGTAGTTGAAGCTTCAAAGCATCATCATTCGCATGCTCACAGTCACGACCATGACAAAGAAGAAAATAAAGATTCCAATGATCATTCCGGATTTTTGGATTTTCTATTGGGCAGTCATGCACACACCTATCATTCCAATGACTTTGAGGTAAGGAATATTGTCAAGCAGCAAATCAAAGAAAAAGAGTCTTCTGCTTTTACTCTGCCAGTATTTTATACTTTCTTGTTTGAAAAAGAAGGTGAGTCAAAGAGAATCATAGTCTATCAGCCACCAGGTAACTTTGATTTTCATTTATCAACCCCCTCACTTAGAGGTCCTCCCGTTTTAGGTTAATCTTTCTGTGTTTGCCATCTGGCTATACCAGACTTGGCGAACCGAGTTTTTAAGGTTTAACCTAAATCATTTATTATTTCATGTTAAAACATATCGTATTCGCTCTGTGCGGATGCCTGTATGCCTCTATTGGTCTTGCCCAGACTAGCCAGACGCAACAGGTACTTCGCACAATTGAGCAAAACAACAAAGAATTAAAGGCTTACCAGTCGCTAATGGAAAGCCAAAGGCTTGACTACAAATCCAGCAACAACCTGCCGGATCCTCAGGTTTCTGCATTTTATCTGCCGTTTGGTGAGCATACCACAGGTGATTATTCTGAATTTCAGGTTTCTCAATCTTTTGAGTTTCCCACGGTCTATGCCGCCCGCGGCAACTGGATTGATAAGCAGGAAAAACAATTGCAACAGGAATACTCCAGGATCAGACAGGAAGTACTGCTACCCGCTAAAAAGTACTGCATTTGGCTTATTTCGTTAGCCAAACGAAAAGAAGTAGTACAACTGCGTATGGAGCAGGCACGGCAGGTTTTTGAACAGGTACAAGAGCTTTTTGACAAAGAGCAAGTGGGTATCCTGCAACTCAATAAGGCGAAAATTGCCTGGATGCAAGACCAGTTTCAGGTAGAGCAAATTGAGGCAGAAAGAAGAAACCTGTTGCTTTCCCTTCAAAAGTTGAATGGAGGGCAGGCAATTGTCTTCGATCAGAAGGTATTCGCCACTGATTTGAAACTTAGCAATGCCGATAGCCTGTGGCAGCAAAAAAAAGCCACTGATCCGGAAATAATAGTTTCTATCGGACAGGAAGATGTTTCATTGCAACAAATAAAGGTTGAGAAGAATAAACTGTTACCAAACCTCACTGCCGGCTTCAATCATCAGGGGGTAATGGGAAATAACTATTCCGGTGTGTACGGTGGAATATCCATCCCCCTTTGGAATAGCAGGAATAAAGTAAAGGCAGCAAAAGCACAATACCAATATCGGCAGTCCAATACCGAAGCAGTTACTACTGAACGTCATTCAAATTTCATGGAGCAATACAATCAGTATGATTTGATGCTTCGGAAATACCGGGAGTATACAACTACATTGGAAGGTTTGAATAGTGAAAACCTGTTGTTGGAAGCTTACCAGCTAGGACAAATTTCCTTTATGGACTATTACGTGGAACTACAATTTTACCGGCAGGCTTATGATAAAATGCTGGAGATAGAAAAAGAGTTGCATCAGCTAAAGGCTGAAATTATGAGTTTTGAATTATGAGTTTTGAATTTAAGAATCACCCATCAAAAAATTAACTACTAGAAATATGAAAACGAGAAATATAGTATTCGCATTACTAATCCTTTTTACCATTTCATGCACCTCAAAGTCTTCAAAAGAAGAGCATGGGCATGAACACGAAACCGAAGAGGCACACGGTCACGCCCATGATGAGGAATCTGATCATCAGCATGAGGATGAAGAGCATCATGAACAGGAAGAGTTTAACGTAGATCAGGACTCTACTCACACACATGACGATGGCAGTGAACATCATGATCATTAAAAATCAGATAAAGAAATGCGATACATAATCATATTAATTGCGTTGCTGGCAGCTTCCTGTCAGTCAACAGAAGAGCATGGCCATGCCCACGATGCGGCAGGAGGCCATATAGATGAGGCAGGCGAAATACCAAGGGTAGATTATACCCGCTGGACAGATAAAACGGAGTTATTCGTAGAATTTCCAGTGTTGGTGGTTGGGAAAACCAGTCGATTTGCGGCTCACTTTACTGTTTTGAAAAATCACAAACCCGTAAGGGAAGGTAGTGTAACGGTGAGTTTGGTTAAGGAGGGAAAAGGAATCAGACATACTGTAGAAGCACCTTCTTCTCCGGGAATTTTCTCACCCTCCTTACAGCCAAAGACTACCGGGAGCTATCAACTGATGTTTGATATTAAAACACCTCAGTATCAGGATAGAATTGTAATTAATGATATCCGGGTGTTTGCGGATGCTGAAGAAGCCATTAGTGCAGTTGGAAATGAAGAAGATGGAGGTGCTATCAGCTTTCTCAAAGAGCAAGCCTGGAAGATTGATTTCCAGACGGCTCCTGTAGTTTCCGGTGAAATTTATGATGTCATTAAAACATCAGGCGTATGGAAGGCCGCTCCGGGAGCCATACGCTCTCTTTCAGCCAATGCTTCAGGGGTGGTAAGCTTTGCCATGGACAATCTGACCGAGGGTACAGAAATAAAGCAAGGACAGGTGTTGATGACCATAAGCAGTAAAGGGCTTACTTCTAACAATCTACAAACAGAGATTGAGCAGGCCAGAGCCAATTTTGAACAGGCTAAGGCTGAATACGAGCGTAAAAAACAACTCTATCAGTCCAAAATTGTACCTAAAGCTGAGCTGGAACAAGTGGAAAGCAGGTACAAGGTGGCCAAATCAAATTACGAAACCTTAACATCAGGCTATTCAGTAGGTGGAAAACAGATCATTGCTCCTTTTGACGGGTATGTAAAATCAATTTCTGTCAGCAATGGAGGTTTTGTGAGTCAGGGAACCCAACTATTAACTATTGGCTCTCATCGCTCACGATTATTGGAGACACAGGTCAGTGCATCTTATGCTCACGCCCTACAGTCAATTCAAAACATCTATTATCAGAAGGCCAGTGATAGTTGGTCAAGCATTAAAGCCTCGGGCGGGACCGTTCTTTCAGTTGGGAAGGAAGTGGAACGTACAAAACCAATGCTTCCAATTTATGCCCAGGTCACCGAGAAAATTACCATGCCCGAAGGCAGTTTTACCGAGGTAGAGATTACCTATGGTGAACCAAAGCAAGCCATGATGATCCCTGAAAACGCCCTTTTGGAAGATTATGGAAGTTATTCGGTAATCGTCCAGCTTTCAGGGGAAAGTTTTGAAAGGCGACCAGTAAAGATTGGCAGAAGAAATGGTGAGTATGTAGCCGTAGAGGATGGACTAAAGGCTGGTGAAGTGGTCGTTACGAAAGGCGCTTACCAGGTAAAAATGGCCGCTATGTCAGGAACAACGCCAGCTCATGGCCATGAACATTAAAAAGGAAATGATATGTTAAATAAAATATTATCAATATCACTTCAAAACAGGCTCCTTGTCTTATTAGGTGCAGTAGTGTTGAGTGTGGCAGGCCTTTACATGGCACGGACGATGAACGTGGATGTCTTTCCTGACCTAACGGCACCAACTGTAACTATCCTCACGGAAGCGCATGGTTTGGAGTCAGAAGAAGTAGAGAAACTGGTGACTTACCAGTTAGAAACAGCCCTGAACGGCTCTCCCAATGTGAGAAGAATCCGTTCCTCGTCAGCGGCAGGTATTTCCATTGTTTGGGTAGAGTTTGATTGGGGGACGGATATTTACCGTGCCCGGCAAATTGTAAGTGAACGGATACCCATGGTGCGTGAAAACCTACCGGGTGGTATCGGGGCTCCCACGATGGCTCCTATTTCTTCCATCATGGGAGAGATTATGCTATTAGGCGTTACATCAGACAGCTTGTCGCCCATGGAACTGCGAACACTTTCTGATTGGACCATCAGGCCCAGGTTAAAAGCGATTGGAGGAATAGCCAATGTAATAGTTATTGGTGGAGATTATAAGCAATATCAAGTATTTGCCCATCCTGACAAGCTCAAGCACTATAATGTAAGCCTTAGTGAATTGGTGGAAAAAGTAAAAGAATCTAATGTAAATGCCCCAGGAGGTTTTTTCAATCAGCATGGTAACCAATATATCATTAAAGGCAGTGGCAGGGCTTATGCCGTGGAAGAATTGCAAGAAGCAGTGGTAAAACAAGTTAATGGGCAAAGCATCAAAATTAAAGATGTGGCCACTGTACAAATTGGTGCGGCAGATAAGATCGGTGATGGTTCACTGAATGCATCGCCTGCGGTCATTCTTACGATCTCCAAACAACCGGATGTAAATACACTGGATTTGACCGGCCGTTTAGATGAAGCCATTGCTGAATTAGGACAAACATTGCCAGAAGGTGTTGAGATTAAGAGTCATATTTTCAGGCAGTCCGATTTCATAGAAGCCTCTATCAGTAACCTGAACCAAACCCTGCTGGAAGGTGCCGTCTTTGTGGTAATTGTCCTGTTTATTTTCCTGATGAATTGGCGTACCACGTTTATTTCTTTGTTGGCTATTCCAATATCCTTACTGGTATCCATTATCGTTTTGAAGATGCTCGGTTATACCATCAACACCATGAGTCTGGGCGGAATGGCCATTGCCATTGGTGCTTTGGTGGATGACGCAATTATAGATGTAGAAAACGTATATAAACGTCTGAGGGAAAATGTCCGAAAACCAAAAAGCGAGCGCCTTCCTGTGTTAACAGTGGTGAAGGATGCCTCTGTAGAAATCAGGAGTTCTATCATCATCGCAACACTGATCATCATTGTATCATTTGTGCCGCTGTTTTTCCTGAGCGGGATGGAAGGTCGCCTGTTGCAACCTCTGGGCATTGCTTTTGTAACTTCTGTGCTTACCTCTTTGGTGGTGGCTGTTACGGTAACACCCGTCCTTTGCTCATACCTATTGAAAAACGAAAAAGTATTGAGCAAAAGTGCAGAGGGTACGAAGGTTGAGAGATGGCTTCAAAAGCAATACTCATTGGTATTAGGTGGTGCCATGAAGTTTCCGAAAACCATTATAGCAGTTACGGTCATTGCATTTTTGCTAAGCATTGCCCTGTTTACCCAATTAGGCAGGAGCTTTTTACCAGAATTTAACGAAGGATCACTGGTTATTAGTGCTGTTGGCCCTCCAGGTATGTCGTTGGAAGAAAGCAATAAAGTAGGCAAGCTGGTAGAGCAACAGTTGTTGGAAATGCCTGAGGTAGATGTGGTTACCCGCAGGACGGGACGGGCAGAACTTGATGAACATGCACAGGGTGTTAATGCTGCTGAGATTGATGTGCCATTTACGCTCGGTGACAAAAGCAAGGAAGCGTTTTTTGAAGAGGTAAGAAAAAAACTCAGTATCGTTCCGGGTGTAAACATCACACTAGGGCAACCCATAGCTCACCGGATTGATCACATGCTATCAGGAACCCGCGCCAATATTGCTATCAAAATATTCGGGCCTGACCTGCAACGTCTTTATGAGGTGGGCAAAAGTATTGAGGAGGGTATTAAACCTATTGAGGGACTGGCTGATGTAGCCGTTGCTCAGCAGATTGAAGTGCCACAGCTTCGCATCAAGCCAAAACGCCAGATGCTATCCGCCTTTGGCATGACGGTTGGCGACCTCATGGAGCAAGTGGACATTGCCTTTGCCGGGGAAGAAGCAGGTGAAATCTACGAAGGGCAAAAGTACTTTGACCTGGTGGTGCGTTATCAGGATGATTTTAGGAACAAAATTGAACGTATCAAAACGGCATTGGTGAGCCTGCCTAATGGAGGTCAAACTACTATTGATCAACTGGCCACCATTTCTTCTGTGAGCAGTCCGAATACGATTAGCCGGGAAGATGTGCAGCGCAAGATTGTTGTGGCTGCCAATGTACAGGGACGTGACTTGAGAAGTGCCGTCAACGAGATTCAGGAGACCATAGACACCAATATTGAAATTCCAGAAGGCTATCGTGTAGAATATGGAGGACAATTTGAAAGCGAGGCAAAAGCTTCTCAATTGCTTTTGATTACTGCGGTATTGGCTATTTTGATTATTTTCTTGCTACTCTACTTTGAGTTTAAGAACATGAAGCTGGCTTTTGTGGTCTTGATCAATCTGCCTCTGGCGTTAATCGGTGGCATTCTGATTGTGTACTTCACTTCGGGGATCATCAGTATTGCAGCTACCATTGGTTTTATCAGTTTGTTTGGGATAGCAACCCGAAATGGTATTTTACTTGTTTCCCGGTATGAAGATTTGCGAAGAGAAGGCAAAAAGGGACTGACCTTAATAAAGGAAGGTGCTTTAGATCGGCTCAACCCCATTCTGATGACGGCTTTCACTACCGGTTTAGCTTTAATCCCCCTGGCACTCAAAGGTGGTGAGCCTGGCAGTGAGATTCAAAGCCCTATGGCTGTAGTAATCCTGGGCGGTTTGTTATCCGCTACCATTTTGAATTTGGTGGTGATACCGTGTGTGTATCAGTTGGTGGTCAAAAAGAAGACATAATTCATTTAGACCAGTCAAGCTCGATATTACATATCAGGCTTGACTGGTTCTTTAAACCCACCTTCCCACTTTCTTCTCATACGCCAGATAATCCTCTCCAAAAACACTTTCTAGTACCTTTTCTTCTAGTCCGACTCTCACAAATACGATAAAGGCTCCAAGTAATAATATAATACCTGAATAGATGCTGGGAATACAGAGAAAAAAGCCTATCAGCGTGATTAATTGCCCCAGATGCAGCGGGTTTCTTGTTTTAGAATAGATGCCTTTTGTAAGCAATAGCCAACCTCTTCGTTCACTGCCTCTGGACAGTCGCTGATAGTTTTTGGCAGAAAATACAATCATGAAAGCAACGGTCATAATTCCAATAGCTACCCAACTTAGCGTATGGGTTTTTAAGGCTTCAAAAGGCACAACATATTGATGGTAAATCTCAGGAAACAGCGAGAAAATTGTAGTAAGAGCAATCACCAAAAGCCATATCAGGTTATTTAATAAAGTAACTGTTTTAAGCTTTGGTGGTTTATCTTTTCGTTTTGGCGCGTACATCAAAAATGTGAGCAAAAAGTAAAGCAGGAAAAATACAGGCAGAAATATTCTTAAATGTATCATTAATTTTCAGTTTTGGGTTTTGTAAATAATAAGGTGGTCACTCCTCCCACAGCCGCAATCAATGAGGCAATTAAAATACTGATCTTGGAGACCTTCACCAACGCAGGGTCTGTAAACGCCAGATTCGTAATAAAAAGTGACATGGTAAAACCTATACCAGCTATCATGCCCATGCCGATAATATGCTTCCAGCGCAGAGTGGCATGAAGTTCTGAGAGGCCGAACTTTTCACCAATAAAAGCAAAAAGACTGATTCCCATGACCTTTCCTATTGCTAAACCTAAAACAATACCCAAGCCTAAAGAACTGGAAGCCACTTCTAAAAGCCCAACATCCAACTTCACCCCGGCATTGGCAATGGCAAATACAGGAATGATAAAAAAGGCGTTAAAATTGATCAATGCATTCTCCAGCTTAAGCAAAGGAGGCCTTGAGTTTTCAGTATCTGTTTTTATGTCCTTTAGTATTTTTCTTTGACGAATATCCTGCATGGGGTCGCGGTTCTCAATGTCCGTTTCTTCAAGTGCGGCCACATTCTTAGCGGTACGCTCTTTCAGGATTTTGCTGTCCAGTTTGGGTTTTACTGGAATGGTGATGGCGAAGAGTACCCCTGCTATTGTAGGATGCACCCCGGAATTGAGAAAGCAGTACCACAAGGCCAAGCCTCCTAAAATATACCAGATTAAGCTTTTTACACCAAACCGATTGCACAGCATTAATAATATAAATATGCCGACCCCAGTACCAAGGAATAACCAACTCAGCTCATTGCTGTAAAACAGGGCTATGACCAATATGGCTCCCAAGTCATCAGCTATAGCGAGAGCAACCAGAAAGATTTTAAGCTGTGACGGCACTCTTTTGCCCAATAAACCGATGATACCCAAGGAATAGGCAATATCGGTAGCCATAGGTATTCCCCAACCGCTAATATTCTCTGTTCCAGTATTGAGACTGACAAAAATCAAAGCCGGTATGGTCATACCACCTAAGGCAGCCAAAAGTGGCATTGAAGCTTTTTTGAAGGAAGACAATTCACCCACCATAATTTCCCGCTTCAGCTCCATACCGGCTACTAAAAAGAATATGGCCATCAGCCCGTCATTGATCCATTCTTCTATGGTCAGTCCAAAACTGAAATGCTCTGAAAACTCAAAAATAAATTCGTCAGTGAGGTAGTGGTGATATGCATCGGCCCATTGGGAATTGCCCAAAACCAAAGCGAAAATAGTAGCTGCAATTAAAAGCAAACCACCTGAGGTTTCCCTATCCAGAAACTTGCGGGCAGTCTCTCTGATGTATGCTAACCCGGTATTATTCCTATCTACTGATTGATCCATTCCTTTGCTTCTTCTTTTTGTTCACTATCAAAGTATCGGATTTCAGCATTGGTGAATGGCTTCATGAACTGAGTGATCCAATCCTGCCATTTTTTGTCGCCCACCATAGCAATCTTTTCATAATCGTCAGCGTGAGACATATCCATTTTTAAATCTTTCCAGAAGGCATTGAATTTCCATCCGGAAAAATTTTCCATCTCAAAGTACCACCGTACTTTCTGTCCACGGTTCACGATGTTATGAATCAGCGGGTGAATTTTTTGAATGTCAGCTTCAGTCAGGTTTTCCTGAGCTTTCGTAGCTATTACATTGTTTTTGGTAAATTCTAATATTGTTAGCATGTTGGTTTATATTATTAGTTACAATTTTCTTCTTTCCATTTCAACCTTAGCAATGGCCCGATCAATGGCTTCATCTTTAGAGCATTTTTGATTCAGGTAGAGCTCTTCGGCATATTTCAGGACTGCATCCCTGATGCCTTCTTCCAGGGCATTGAGGCGTTTTTGGTAGTCTTTGAATAGTTCTTCCTTCATCGGTTAAAAAAGTTTTAAGACAAAAAATGCCATAACAAACAAATAGGCCAAATAAGCTCCATCAAAAACGAATACCTGCCATCTACTGAAACCATGCAGGTCTTTGCTTTGATGAACAAACAGGCTGTAAAGCAGTGGCATCAAGCCAACAAAGGCCAGGTTAACCCAATACAATTGAAAATCCTGTACCGGAGTGCTGACCAGTGCCAGGGGGAAGAATGCAACCGTCATGGTAATGGCATTGTCGGCTATAACACTTGTGGTACCTGCGGTCACCTCTCCCCCTTTGACCACACTCCAGGTCTTAAACACTTCCGGTGCGGTGGTCATGATACCTGTAATGAACAGCCCTCCCACAATCTGGGATATACCCAAAGCCGAAACGATGTTTTCTGTCGCTTTTACAATGAAAAAAGCCCCGGCTGCTATAGCAATTGCACCTGCTATGGAAAGCCATATTTTCTTTTGAGTCCACTTTACTTTTTCTCCTTCTTTTCTCCCCCTGATAATGGCATGCGCCAAAAAAGCGGCATAAGCCCCCAGCATAATCCAGCCATCCACCGGTTGTAACCCGCGCCACGCTTTGGGTATAGTCAAAATGGCTACTAAAGCGATTATCCCTAAATAGGGCAATGACAGAACGGGTACAGAGCGCTTATTGAGTGCCAGCATATTGGCATCCAAATGTTCCTGATGCTTAGGATTGTTTTTGAATTGCTTACGTGAGGCGAAATAGGCTATGGTAATCATCAAAGGAATAGAAATAATATTAGACCCCAGCAGGTTACCCAGACCAATATCGGATACTTCCCTTGCCGCACTGGTAATATTGATGGCCACCTCCGGGCTGGCCGTGACAATGGCCAGAAATGCCGCTCCTGCCGAGGCGGTAAGCCCCCATTGTTTACGCAGCAATTTTAAAGGGGTCAGCAGTTGATCTGCCCCCCAATGAGCCGCCCATGCGGCCAGTACTAACACGCCTGCCCATAACCATGCATTCATATATTCAGTTGTTTGGGTATCATTTTGCCAACTTTAAAATCCTTACTGCTCCTCGCATTACAAAGGCGAAAACAATGCCCCCAATCGCCAGGTCGGGCCACTTACTTTCCAGAAAATAAACCAGTACACCAGCCAGTATTACCCCTCCGTTGACGATGATGTCATTAGAAGTGAAAATTGCACTGGCCTGCATGTGGGCCTCTTTGCTTTTTGCCTTGTTGATCAGCCATAATGAGACGAGGTTACCCACTAAAGCCAGCAGGGAAACGATAATCATCCACTGGAAAAGGGGCGTTTCGCTTTGGGTGAAAAACCTGCGTAATACTTCCGAAAAGCCAAGCAGTGCCAGCCCCATCTGAAAATAACCACTGATCTTTGCTACTTTTTTCTTACGGGAAATAGCTGCCCCCACGGCAAAAAGGCTAAGACCATAAACAATGGAATCTGCCAGCATATCCAGCGAGTCGGCTACCAAACCCATGGATCTGGAAATCCATCCGGTGGTCATTTCAACTACAAAAAATCCAAAATTGATGCCCAGCACCCACCACAGTATTTTCCTGTGCTTGGTCTCGTCTTCGGCAATGGGCATTTCTGCCTCAGAAGTACCTTGGAGTTGATCGTTGAGGTTTAGTTCACTGATGGCATTTTGTATAGGCAGTACTTCATCCTGATGAAATACTTCCAGCTTACGTGCCGCAATGTCAAACTCCAGGTGCTTTACCTGGCTGAGAGGTTCCAGCTTCATGCGGATCATTTGCTCCTCCGAGGGGCAGTCCATTTTGGTTATTTTGAATGTGCTTTTATTCATGAAATTGTGTGTTTGGATGAATACCAGCACTTTTGAATATGGTCATAAGACCACTCTCTATTTTCATTGGCTTGAGGGGCGGCACGTTGGCTCCTCCGGTGTTTCCAACCGGAATCTTCCCAACAAAAGACTTAACACCCCCAAGAAGTAATCTGGGAATTTGACCAAGTATTTCTTTCGCACTTTTTATATGAACCCCAAACAGCAGCATTTTCCAGTGAACATAGCTGTGATGCCAGGGATATGCCTGACCTATTATATGAGCTCGCTCAAGATGGTGCCAGGCTCCCTGAAGATTACCTGCTTTAAATTGCTGATCATATTCATTCAGTTCTCGTTTAAAATAAGGCTGAAGCTTTTTAGGCATGATGGTGTTTAATTTCATATCAATCCGATTAGGTATTTCAAAAGGCTTTTTATCATAAGAATCAAAGGCTTAATTATTATCTCTCTTATAAGCCAACAACCTCAACGCATTAAAGACTACCACCAAGGTTGAACCTTCATGAATAAGCACTGCAATACCGATATTGGCCAGACCAAAAATGGTTGAAGGAATGAGCAAAGCCACTATTCCCAGACTAACCCAGAGATTTTGCTTGATAATGCCTTTGGCCTTTCTACTTAAACCGATTGCAAAAGGTAAGGTTTCCAGCTTATCGGCCATCAGGGCAATGTCAGCTGTTTCCAGAGCCACATCACTTCCTGCCGCTCCCATGGCTATTCCTACCGTACTGTTGGCCATGGCCGGGGCATCATTCACGCCATCGCCTACCATGGCTACTTTAGATTCCTTTTCCTTAAGTTTTTTAATGGCTTCTACTTTTTCTTCCGGCAGCAGGCTGCCCCAGGCATCTGTAAGGCCAATTTCTTTAGCTACCGCATCGGCCACTTTCTGGTTGTCCCCAGTGAGCATGATCATGCGTTTGATGCCGATCTTTTTCAACCGCTCCAGGGTATTTTTCGCTTCTTCTCTTGGCGTATCCATCAGGGCGATGATGCCTATGTAATCGTCATTCTGCCGGATGAGCATGGTGGTATTGCCATCAGACTCCAAGGACTTTACTTTTTCTTCTGTTTCCTTTGATGGCTTCTTATCATCCAGCGACTCAAACAGGTCCAGGTTGCCAATGTAGACTTTGTCACTTCCCAATGTGGCTTTGATCCCTTTCCCAAGCACTGCCTCCAGGTCTTTCGCCTCTGGTATATCAGCACCCTTCAGTCGTTCTTTCCCGTCACGCACTACGGCCTTTGCCAGTGGGTGATCACTAAGACCCTCTACTGCAATTGCTATTTTCAGTAGTTCTTCTTCTTTCACATCACCCAGGGCTACCACCTCCGTTAACATAGGCTTACCTTCTGTTAGTGTTCCGGTCTTGTCAAAAGCAAGGGCAGTAAGTACGCCTAAATCTTCCAGTGGACGGCCACCTTTGATAAGCACCCCACTTTTGGCAGCCCGGGCTACTCCACTGAGAACAGCACTCGGTGTGGCGATGGCCAAAGCGCAAGGGCTGGCCGCTACCAGCACGGCCATGGCGCGGTAGAAGCTTTCGCTAAAAGTTTCGTCAATAACTAAAAAAGCGAAATGGAGCAACACCACCAATACCAATACAGCAGGCACAAAATACTTCTCAAATTTGTCGGTGAGCCGCTGTGTAGGCGATTTCTGGGTCTGGGCTTCATTGACCAGTTTCACCAGGCGAGAGAGTGTAGAGTCCTTCGCTACTTTGATCACTTTGATTTCCAATGTATTGTTACCATTGATTGTACCGGAAAAAGCGCGGTTCTCGTCTTTGATGTCTTTTTCCTGTGACCAGTCTTTTTTGGGATCATCCACAGGTTCTTTATCTACGGGCACACTTTCCCCAGTAATAGGTGCTTGATTTACGCTACTCCGACCATCTACTACCACACCATCGGCTGAAATTTTGCTATTAGGCTTCACTACGATGATGTCTCCAATGCTCAGTTCTTCTATACCTACTTCTTCTGTTTTTCCATTTCTCTTGAGCAAGGCCGTTTTGGGGGCCAGTTCTGCCAAAGCAGCAATAGATTTACGGGCCTTGTTCATGGCATAATGCTCCAGGGCATGGCCCATACTGAACAGGAACAGCAACAGTGCACCTTCTGCCCATTCGCCCAAAATAGCTGCGCCAATAGCTGCTACTAACATAAGGAAGTCAATCTCAAAACCTCCTTTAGAAACCGTTTCTATAGCTTCTTTCGCGGTATAAAAACCACCAAAGAAGTACGCCCCGATGTAGAGTGCCAAGCTTACCCATGAAGGGACTGTTTCTATAAATGAAAGTCCAAAACCTATTCCCAACAACACTCCGCAGATGATGGAAAAGATCATCTCTGTATTTTTGCCAAAAATACCACCGTGTGAGTGGTCGTGATCTCCACTTTCCTTATGGTCATGGTCGTGTTGATTGACATCAGTAGGAGACGTGCTATCTTCAGAGGTCGCTCTAATATAGCGTTCCACATTAACTTCCGTATTGAGAATATCAAGTCCTTCTTTACGAAGAAATGTCAGAATCTCTGCCTCATCAATTTTTGCTGTTTCATACTCCAGACCGATCATACCTGAGGCTGAAACGGCTCCTTGTAAAACTCCTTTAAGTCTGATAAGTGAATTTTCCACTTTACGTGCATGCCTGGTATGGCGAAGTCCTTCCACTTCTATTAGCTTGTGCCCATATTTATCAAGAATAGAGGCACCTGCACGCTTTGCAAGTGTTTGAATACGATCAAGAGAAATCTTCTCAGGGTTGTAATGGAAGCAGAGCTGTGGTACACCATTGTCTTTTTCATCAGCCACATGCACTTTTTCCAAACCTTCAGTATCTTGAAGACGACTGATCAGTTTATGTACACACTGATCTTTTTCGTCCGATACTTCAGGCAGAATAATGGGTATTTTTATTTGTAGTTTTTTCATTTTTTTATTATCAGTTTAGCAACAATTATTCTTACATGATAGGCGCTTAGTTTTAGCCTTATCAAAGGCTTCTTTCCCTTCCTTCCATGCATTCTATAGGCCAGATAAGAGTCATAATTTCTTTTATATCAATTCAAATACACTCTGCTTTTACGATTACTCCAATAATACATCACTAACATAGCTACCAATAGTACAATTTGAGAAACAAATGTTTCAAGTGTTGGGAATACCCCAAGCCAATCTACATTCACCGACACCGGAAGACCGGTTATGGATATCCAACCGGCTTCCTGAAGTGAATGGATACCTTTACCAATCAGTATCAATGCCAGTAACGTAATCACCCAGGCTGAATAGCGAAACAACTGCCTTACAGGAATCTTTTTAGAATACCTTACAAACAGGATAGCGAACAGTGCGATCAATGCAAAAGCAGCCAAAACCCCCAGCCCTATTGATGACTGATTAACGGATTGGGTTTCCAGACTAATAGCCTGTAAAAATAAAATTGACTCAAAAGCCTCACGAAACACTACCATAAATGAGAAAAAGGCAATACCCAACATTTTATCTGCTTTAAGCTGTTTACCTATTTTTTCTTCAATAAACATTTTCCACTTTTTGGCGTGTGAATGGTCATGTAACCAAAACCCTACAAAGGCCAATACGATCACTGCCACCAGCGAAATCATTCCTTCCATGACTTCTCTGTTTTTACCACTTATCCCGATTACCCAATCGGATAAAAACCACCCGCCAACTCCAAAAAGAACAGCGGTTATCCATCCTCCGTGTACCCATAGGGCAGCCTTTTTTAATTCTGATGAACGTATCAGAGCGAGTATCAGAGCCAGGATTAAAAATGCTTCCAATCCCTCTCGTAGCATGATAGAAGCAGATAAGGCAAAAGAGAGCCAATAATTAAGTTTTTTATCCTGCATCAATTTCCCGGCCTGATCTATCATGTCCAGGCCATTGTTGATTTCTGTCTCCACCTTTGACTTTTCGGCTTTTTGCTCTATTATTTGTCTGATTTTAAACATTTGCTGCTCCAGCCTTGCCGTAAAAGCTGGGTCATTGGCCTTCAGCCTCGCTTCGGAAGGCTCAATACCTTCCAGGTAGGCTGCCAGGGCATCTTCACGAGCAGAAGAATAACTCCCCGTTGTATAATTTTGCAGGGCATTTTTTAGATAAGTCTTTGCCCTATCCAATGTGGATACCCGGTTAACATCCTGTGGAAATTGCGTCCTAAGAACGGCAAGTGATAATTTTGCGTTTTTGTTATCCGGCTCAAGGCGTTTTAATAATTCCACATCGGATAGGGTGGCTACCTCCTGAAGATTTACAGGTGCGTTCGCTTGCTCAAACAATTGTTGCAATCCGGATTCATTATCAGCTTTGGTTTCAAACCGGAGTGATTTTATGTAAAACGCCAAATCCCAAATTTCCTCATCGGTTAGGCTTTCAAAACTTTGCATAGCAGTTCCTTCTACTCCCAGTTTTATGGTATTGTAGGCCTGAAAGGGTGAGATTTCCTGCATCAGGGTATGGTTTAGAAAATTAGTAGGAGCTGGCACTAATCCAGCAGCTAGTTTGCCATCTCCTGCTCCCCTCACTCCGTGGCAGGCGGTACAATTCTGTACGTATAAAGTTTCCCCGTTTTTGAGGTTAGGCCATGTAAGAGGTGCCGTCTTAAACCCTGCCGCTTCTATAATGTCTTGCCTGGATTTCCCAGCTACTGTGGTTATATTCTCATGAGGAGCCTTTCGGTCTATAAGACCTTTCATTTTTTTTAATTCAGCTAAAATATTGGCCTTCTCATTCTCATTCAACTCACTGTTTTTGATAAGCTCAATTACTTTATAGCTGAATTCTAGCATTTCTGCATATTCTCCATCATTTATCACTTTTCCATTTTGTACTGCTGCGGTATAATCCCTTGAAATGTAGTCCAGCAAGTGAATGGTGGTTTGAATGTCTTTTTTTATCTCATTTCCAAAAACATTGAAAGAACAAAAACAAGTCAATATGACGGCTATTATAAATATATTTAATATGTTACTTCTCATTTATTAATTTATGTTATTCAGATGTGTTGCAGATATACTTGTTATCTATAGAATCGGTTTAAAAATTCATTTTCTGTATTCTTATGGCATTTAAAATTGCCAGAAAGGCCACACCTACATCTGCGAATACGGCTTCCCACATGGAGGCCATACCAAATGCCCCCAGGATCATTACTATTAATTTCACCCCAAAGGCCAATGCAATATTCTGCCAGACTACCTTCCGTGTAGAACTACCTATTTTTATGGCCTTTGCAATTTTTGATGGTTGATCCGTCTGGATAATCACATCTGCGGTTTCAATAGCAACATCGCTTCCCAACCCTCCCATCGCTATACCTACATCACTTACTGCCAAAACGGGTGCATCGTTAATCCCGTCACCCACAAATGCAATATTGGCTGAAGCGTTTTTCTTCATCTCCTCTACTTCATGCAGCTTGTCTTCCGGTAGCAAGCCGCCTTTGGCTTGTTCCAATCCTAGTTCAAGCCCCACTTTTTCGGTAATGGAGGGCTTGTCGCCCGATAACATAATGATTTTCTTAATGCCGGCATTATGCATTTCCCTAATGGCTTCTACTGCATCTTCCTTCAGTTGGTCAGCAATAGTGACATAGCCAGAAAATTCATTGTCGATGGCAATCATCACGATGGATTCAACGATATCATCAGTATCAGGTGGGACAGCAACACCATGAGCTGTCATTAACGCTTTATTACCGACTAAAACTATTTTATTATTGACTTTACCTTTTAATCCTTTTCCAGCTATTTCGCTAACGTCAGAGGCTATATGATTCTGTCCTTTTAAATCATACTCCAAAATAGCACGGGCAATCGGATGGGTGGATTGCCCCTCCAACGCCAGCAGATACGCCATCATTTCATTTTCGGAAATTGCCACGGGTTTGATTTCTTTGATCTTAAACACCCCTTTAGTAACCGTACCCGTTTTATCCATGACCACCGTATTTACCTTGGTCATTGCATCAAGAAATGAGGCCCCTTTGAACAGGATACCGTTTCTTGATGCCGCACCCAGGCCCCCGAAGTAGCCCAGTGGAATGGAGATTACTAAGGCACAAGGACAAGAAATGACCAGAAATATGAGCGCACGGTATAACCAATCTTTGAATATGTAGCTCTCTACAAAAAAGTAGGGCAGTACAGTAAGACAAACGGCAAGAAATACCACAATGGGCGTATAGATGCGAGCAAACTTTCTGATAAAAAGCTCAGTTTTGGATTTTCTTGCGGTGGCATTTTGGACCATATCTAAAATCCTGGAAATGGAACTGTCGTTAAATTTTTTGGTCGTTTCCAGTTCTATCACGCCTTCCAAATTAATGCTTCCCGCAAAAACCTTATCCCCTTTGTGAATGGTATCAGGTTTGCTTTCCCCGGTAATGGCTGCCGTGTTAACGCTGGCCTTTTCAGATAAAAGCGTACTATCCAGTGGAATTTTTTCTCCTGTTCGCACCTGAACCTTTTCCCCGACCTGTACGGTTTCCGGATTAACCTCTACAAAATTGTTATCACGATATACGAACGCTATATTAGGTCGTACATCAAGCAGGGCCTTTATATTGCCTTTGGCACGCCTGACTGCAGCATTTTGAAAGAGTTCACCGACAGCATAAAACAACATGACCGCTACACCTTCCGGGTATTCACCAATGGCAAATGCTCCTAGTGTTGCAATGGACATCAGTAAGAATTCGGTAAAAAAATCACCTTTGATTATGCTTTCCCAACCTTCCTTGATCACAGGTAGCCCAACCGGAATGTAAGCCCCACTGTACCAAGCAACACGTATCCAACCTTGGAAGAATGGGAACACATTAAAGTAATCGAATGAGATACCGGATATGAGCAATGTAAAACTTAAAATTGCCGGAGCATAAGTTTTAAACTTTTTTTCACTTGTTGAAATTTCAGGTGACAGTTTCTTTTTTATATCTCGCAATTGTACTTTTTTCTTTTTTAACACGACAAAACTTTTTTTCCGCTACATTTCTTGCAAATTCCGGTAACTACGAAATCAGAATTCTCTGCTATATAGCCCTCAGGTAAATTTATTTTCGGAATTTTATGATTGGTTAAACAGACAGTTTCATCACATACTGAACAATGAAAATGCAGATGCAGGTCTCTTTCTATTTCACATTTACAACCATCTTCACATAAAGCATACTTGGGCACACCGGTACCATCATCAATACTATGTACCATGCGATTTTCTTCAAAAACTTTTAATGTTCTATAAAGTGTAGTTCTATCTGACTTTTCAAAAGCTCTATATAATTCGGTAAGGCCAACCGCAGCCTCCCGATCCAGCAGATACTCCAGCACCAGCAGCCGCATGGCTGTTGGTTTTATCTTGTGCATTACAAGATTTGCTTCTAATTCTTTTATTGCGCTCATAATGTATTTTTTCTAAGTATCACTTGTGTAAACTGCACTTTTAAGACCTCACTAACCCCCGGGATGAAGGACGCCAAACCAACCTCTTTTGTAGAAAAATCTCCCGTAGCACTTAGCAAACATGCAATGGATTCTCCACCATTAAAATGCTTGAGTGTGGCATTCATTACTACCTGAGATTCCCGTTCATCTGTTATAATTTTAATAGGCCAGTTAAACGATATAGGCGAATGAGGCTGGCTAATAAAATCATCCACCGGAATCCTCCCGGAAAAAGTGATTATTGATTCATCGTTTGCAAGCTGGCTTTTCTGTTCACTTAAAAAACCGTTACCAACATCCAGGCTTTTCAGGTTAAGCTTACCTGAAATTTCTTTTGTGTCATAGTCCAGTTGAATCAATAGTTGATGACTTTCAGCAATCACCTGCTCATCATATATTTCAGCTACCATTACTATATGCCCTTCAGTAGTCCTGTAAAGCGTTTGACCTTTAACCACAAAGGAGTTGAAGGCAATTAGCAGAAGTATAAACAACTTGATTTTCATCATTAACGAACGTTTAAATTTTCTTCTATATAATCGAGTGCCTCAGGTATATCCAACTCACGTGTACCATTGCCCGTGCGAACAAAAAAATGAGAACGGTCGTTATCATGAAGATAAACCGGGGAACCAGCTCTTTTGATAGCGAGATGGCAGAAATCATATGCCTCAATTTTGTAAAAACAAACGGCTACCAACGTACATAAATTTGTTCCCAGCTTATTGGATATTAGTTCCATAATGTATTGCTCAAAACCATCCCTGCCAGGTTTTTTTAGCGTGGCATAATCTTCCTGTAAACCTCGTAGTTGTCCATCATCATCAATACCGATGAACAGATGTCCTCCACTTGTATTCATAAACCCGGCTATTGTCTTAGCTACTACTGTTTCCAGTGCCTTATTCGGCTTAAATTGGTGTAAGTCCCACCTCAAAGTAGATTTAAATTCTACCTGCTGGTTTTCTCCCGCAGCTATAAGCTCCTTGATCTCCTCCAGTTTATCTCTTTTCCCGGTAAGCTGAAATATTTTTTGTCTGACCATAAAAAGAAGTGCGAGGGTAACACCTAACAATCCAAAGAGCAATTTGGTAACCGCCTGATCCACATCCCACGACCCAACAACCTGCTGGTAGGAAGTAAGTAGCCAGGCCCACCAATTTCCCTGGTCTCCCTGCATATCGTACATGTGCAGTGAAATAAGCAAAGGCTGTAGTAAAAAAATACCAAAGGTAAAGCCAATAGCGATGTATAGAAGTAACTTGCTTTTCATCTTCTTGTCAGTTTTGGAGCCACAGGTGCCACATTTAATGTGAAGACACCTGCGACCCTATACCTATTTCATCCTGTTTTGAAGAACTTTCTTCTTTTGCTCAAATTCTTCATCGCTGAGCTCCCCTCGGGCATAGCGCTCTCTTAGCGCCTCCATGGCTTTATCCTTGCTTCTTCTTTGCCCGGGTGTAGGGTATGGAATCAGAAATATCCAAAATATGAGGATCAGCCATAGGATCCACCAAATCCAGTGCATTCCTCCGAAATACCAATCATGCATCATAACTATGAGGGTTTAAGGTTTAACATTTATTTACACTTTTTACACCACTTCCCCTGTACCACACTGTCTGCAGTAGCCAGAAAACGATGGCCGTTTTTACATTGCCACCTGAGTGGCGTTTTGGAATTTATATATTCTTCAGAAAGACAAGTACCGCCCTTTGTAGCAGCCAGTGCTTTCACCCTTTCTATCCCGTGAGGCCTATTGTTAGCACAGAATGGGCACCAGCTTTTTCTTATTCTTACACTGAAGGGAGTAGCCTGCCAGCGATGGCCTTCAGCACATTGCCACCACAGTTTTGATTTGCTGTTTATGTACAAATCGGATAGACAAAGCCCTCCTCTTTTTCGGGCCAGATATTGCATTTCTTCAATTGGACTTGACATATCTACTTCATATCAAATCTTTTAATAGATTTTCCAGTCTTGATCCGATAAGCATCATCTATTTCTGAAACGTAAATAATGCCATCGCCCGGTTCAGGTGTTTGAGCCTTGCCACAGATCAGTTGAATGGCTTTATCCGTTTCCTCATTTTGGCAGACCAGTTCCAGCTTAACAATCGGGCTATCGGTAAAATGAAAATCCAATGATGGAGATGCATCAGGATCTTTATGAGCTCCGGTACCTTCTCCTTTGGATAGGGTTACACTTTCAAATCCTGCATCTCGCAGCGATTTAACTACTATCTGTACTTTTTTAGGTTTTATAAATGCTTTTATTTCTTTCATGTGTATGTGTTTAATTCCAACGGTCACATGGAATTCGCGATAAACTTATTCATACTTGGTTGGTATGTTAAGGACTCTAAGTTTATGCTCATTTCATGTGTTTGTTTTTTATAATTTAATATTTGAGAGTTGGCAGTTAGCAAATGACATTTACCAACTGCCCTTGCCTAATCAACTAAATCAATGACTATGAGAAGTCTGGCTTTTCTTCATTTCAGAGATCAGATAGTAGGCGTTATTCCATGCCACCTGAGCACCGTCAGGAAGTGGCTCCAATAATTTGATCTCTACCCAACCATCTTCGGTTATACCGGTGCGTACTTCTATGGCTTTAAATGCCCATTCGGTCTTTCCGTCTTCTTCATGCGCTTCTGCCATGAAAATGTACGGCTTACCCTCTTCCTCAATTATCGCACTTTCGGGTAATGCCCTTACAGTGTTATTATCACCTGTTCTTATTTTACCATTGATATACATCCCCGGAATCAGGAAGTCTTCTTTATTCTTTATTTCCGCATGCACATGCACTGCTTTAGGGTTTTGCTCAAACTGCTTGCCGACAGAATAAATTTTGGCAGTTAGGGTATTTCCTGGAACTGACTCGACAGTAAAGGATACTTTTTGTCCTTTCTTTACCTTATATACATCCTTTTCAAACACCATAAGGTCAGCATGGATGTGGTCAGTATTGACAATCATAAACATCTCGGTTTGCGGGTCTACATATTGCCCAACTTGGACTTCCACTTTTTCAATGTAACCATCAATAGGGCTTACTACAGGCACATACTGATAAATATCACCACTTTGGACTTTCTCCACGTTGAGGCTAAGCTGCCTTAACTGTGCTTCGTAGCCCTTCACTTCTCCTTTCATGGCCTGATAGTCCGCCTGAATTTGCTGATAGGTTTTTCCGGAACCCACTTCCTCTTCGTACAACCTTTTCTGCCGTTGGTTTTCCTTCTCCAGAAACTGTAGTTGACTGTATGCCCGCACATAATCCGTCTGAAGTTTGCTTAGGTTTGGATGTGAGAGATACGCCAACACCTTACCTTTGTTTACCTGATCGCCCTCAATCACCTTGATTGAGGTAACATTCGCGCCCAATATGGCCGTAACAGTTGCTTCATGCTGTGGTGGTACCTCCAACCGGCCGTTGGCTTCCACCACGCCCGAGAGAGCCCGGGTTGGCAGGGTATCTACCTTAATACCCAAACTTTCAAATTTCATATCAGAAAGGTGAAGTTCGGCCATTCCTTCTTCACTATGTTCTCCTTCTTCGCCTTCATGTCCGCCTTCTTCACCTGCGTGTCCAGCCTCGCCCTCATTGTGTTCTTCGTGAGATGCTTCACCGGAGTTCTCAGCCGACTTGCTGCCGCAGCCCGTAAATACCGATACCATAAGTACCAGTGCCACTATATATATGATTTGCTTTTTCATTGTGTTTATATTTTTAATCTGATTATCCATTCAGGTTTTATTAAATGCTTAATTTGATGTTTTTAAATAGTATTCCAGTTGGTAGCGGCTATTCAGATAATTGCCAAAGGCATTCCAGGAATCAACTTCTATGCGAATGGCATCCCGGATATTTTGCAGGAAGGTCACATAATCAATAGCCCCTTCCCGGTAAGCCAAAATAGCTCCGTCCCGTTGCTCCTGGGCCAGCGGAAGTGCCTCATCCCGGTAGTAGTTCCATGAATTGAGCCACTTCAGGTATTGTTCTCTCATGTCCTGATAGGCGGCATTCAGTTCCAACTGGTTTTGGCGCAGGTTTTGACCCGCAATATCCCGTTGGATTTTGGCCGACTGTGTCCTGCCCAGCTCAGGTCCGAAAAACAAAGGGATTCTGACACCTACCTGGTACTGATAAAATCCAGATTGCCCGGCAATCTGCTGTCGCCCATACTGCCCCTGTAATTGAGGCAAGAACTGCGAACGCCTCTCTTTTATGGTGGCATCCGCTACATCTACCTGTTGCTTTGATACATTCAGCAAAGGATGGTTCATCAATGAATCAGCTACATAATTGAGCGGTTCGTCCAATTGACTGGTTGGGACATCCGGTACGGTATACAGCGTGTCATTGGCAAACCAAAGGTTCAGGCGCTGTAAAGCACTCAGATAATCCCGATATGCCTGCTCTTTTTGTATCTGTACCTGATTGGCCTGGTTGGAAGTAGCCAGGTATTCCAGTTTAGATGTGGCTTCCGTTTCCAAGCGAATCCTGGCCGCTCTTTCAATATCTGCAAATACCGAATCCAAGTGTTCATAAACCTGGTAATTGTTTTTGGTAGCAAATACCATGGCCCAAGCCTGGCTTACTTCCCGCTCCAGTTCAATAACTGATAGATCAAGTGCCTTCTCAGCAAGTGCTATCCGTTCTTTTTGCAACTTAAGTTTAGGAGCAATACCGAAAACATCAATTTGTTGTTGCTGGATGCCGAACTGAGTATAGATTCCATCAGAACCATTGCCCACTTCTTCCTTTCCGGTAAATAACTGCGTATTACCAAAGTCCCAGGCTGTTTTCTTAAGCACCTCCTGGTTTTCTATCTCTAGTCTTGCCGATTGGATTTTCGGATAGCTTTCTACCGCACGTTTTCTGGCCTGCTCCAGCGTGATCGTTTGCAAACTGTCTTGTGGTTGTTGTTGGTTTTGGGCATTGGCCAAGACAGGCAGCCCCAATAGACCTCCACAAACCAGCAGTACAATAATCACGTTGGCATTTGGCCCTTTCAGGCTTTTTCTTTTGTCACTTCTGCTTTCCACAAAAGTGTAAAGTACAGGAAGCACCACCAATGTGAGCAGTGTAGCTGTAAGCATTCCACCAATTACCACTGTGGCTAACGGCCTTTGTACCTCAGCTCCGGCAGAACCTGAAAATGCCATCGGCAAGAAGCCGAATATATCTGTAGTAGCCGTAAGCATGATCGGCCTGATCCGTTCTTTGGTACCGGTAAGAATGCGGTCTCTGATGCTGGTGACCCCTTCTTCTTTCAGGGAATTGAATCGGTTGATCAGTACCAGCCCATTTAACACTGCTACCCCAAATAAAACGATAAAGCCTACACCTGCCGAAATACTAAATGGCATCCCGCGCAACCATAGCGCAAAAACACCTCCAATGGCAGCCAGGGGAATGGCCATATAAATCATAATAGATTGTGAAAATGACTGTAAGGCAAAATATAGCAGCACAAAGATTAGGAAGAGTGCGATAGGCACAACGATCTGCAGCCTGCTTTTGGCCCGTTGAAGATTTTCAAATTCACCTCCATAAGTGATATAGTAACCGGGTGCGAGATCAAGCTCTGCATCTAATTTTTCTTGTATATCCGTTACTACCGACTCTACATCACGCCCTCTGGTATTGACACCCACATAGGTCCTGCGGAAAGTATTATCACGGGAAATCTGCATGGGGCCTGGCACATAATTAATGTCAGCTACTTCTTTAATAGGTACTTGTGTACCATCGGGCAGGTCAATATATAAGGTACGTAAGTCATCAATGCTCCTTCGGTGTTTTTCATCAAAGCGGATGACCATATCAAATCGCTTTTCTCCTTCAAAAATCACCCCGGCTACTCCTCCGGCAAAGGCGGCACTCACGTATTCGTTCAGCTTTTGAATGTCCAGTCCATATTGGGCAATCTTTTTACGGTTGTAACGAACGGTCATTTGAGGTAAACCAGAAGTTCGTTCCGGATTTACATCACCCACACCTGGAATAGTCTGGATTATTTCCGCCATTTGCTCAGCTTTTTGGGCAAGTACATCTAAATCTTCACCATAGAGTTTGACAGCTACATCTTCACGCACGCCAGTCAACAACTCATTAAAACGAAGTTCTACAGGCTGGCTGAAAACAAGGTTGACACCCGTCAGTTTTTTATCCAGCATTTCCTTTATCCCTGCAATGAGTTCTTCTTTTGTTTCTACTGTTGTCCATTTGTCCATATCCTTTTCCAGGATGATAAACATATCGGCTATGTCCATCGGCATGGGGTCGGTAGGAATATCGGCTACACCGATTCTGGCTACAGCAGTTTTTATTTCAGGAAAGTTGTCCAGAAGAAGCGTTTCAATTTTAGTAGAAACATCAATGGCTTCACTCAATCCGCTTCCAGGACGTATCAAAGCCTGCATGGCGATATCCCCTTCATCCAGCTGGGGTACAAATTCTCCGCCCATACGTGAAAAAATGAATCCTGAAAGCCCCAGTAACACAATAGCCACAATGATGACAATGGTCTTGAACCTTAAAGCACCTTTAAGCAATGGCAAATAAGCCCATTGGATTCCCCCAATAATTTTATCACTGACTTTTTCCAGCCAGCGTTCAAACTTCCCAAACCAGTTCTTTTTGTTCTGGATGGGCTTCATAAATAAAGCTGACATCATAGGAACGTAAGTGAGGCAAAGGATAATGGCACCTATCATGGCAAAACCGAAGGTATAGGCCATAGGCTGGAACATTTTACCCTCAACCCCGGTGAGGAAAAGAATAGGAGCGAAAACAATCAGAATGATTATCTGTCCAAAAAATGCTGATCCCATCATGGTACTTCCGGCATCATAAGCCACTTCATCCATTACGCCCTGATTGAATTTGATTTTACCCGAGCGGATGCGCTTCTGGATTTCGTATACCGTACCTTCAATAATGATCACTGCCCCATCAATGATAATCCCAAAGTCAATAGCCCCCAGGCTCATGAGGTTGGCCCAGACATTAAACTGCTTCATTAGAATAAAGGCAAATAGCAGGGAAAGCGGAATGGTGGTTGCTGTGATGATACCCCCTCGCACACTCCCCAGCAATATTACAAGGGCGAATATCACAATGAGGGCTCCTTCCAAAAGATTTGTTTTTACTGTACTGGTAGTTCTTTCAATCAGGGAACTACGATCAAGAAATGGTGTTATTTCCAAGCCTTCAGGCAAAGACTTCTGCACTTTTTCCATGCGCTCCTGCACATTCTGGATCACCGAGTTAGGGTTTGATCCTTTCAACATTAACACCATTCCACCTACAGCTTCCTGGCCATCCTGGGTGAATGCTCCATAGCGGACCTGATTTCCAAAATGCACCTTTTCAGCTACATCGCCAATAGTGATAGGAATGTTGTTTTCATTCCGTACCAGAATATCCCGAATGTCGTCAAGCGAACGCACAAGACCTTCTCCACGAATGAAGTTGGCCATGTTGTTTTTCTCTATATAAGCCCCTCCAGTATTTACATTATTACGCTGAAGGGCTTCAAAAACTTCTGAGATGGATACATTAAGGGCATTAAGTTTTTCTGGATTGATAGCGATTTCATATTGCTTGATCTTTCCGCCAAAAGCATTGACATCCACCACACCATCTACTAATGTCATTTGCCGTTTTACTATCCAGTCTTGAATGGTTCGCAACTCTGTAGGGGTATAGACTGTATCATATCCTGGCTTAGGCTTGATGGTATATTGGTAGATTTCACCGAGTCCCGTGGTTATAGGCCCCATAGACGGGCTGCCAAATTTCTCAGGGATTTTATCCCTTACCTCATTAAGCTTTTCCTGCACCAGTTGCCGGGGTTTGTATATCCCCATATCGTCTTCAAATACGATAGTAACCACGGAGAGGCCGAACCTCGAAACAGAACGGATTTCATCTACTCCCGGCAGGTTGCCCATGGCCAACTCTACAGGGTAAGTAACAAACTGTTCGATATCCTCAGTGGCCAGGTTTTGAGATACAGTCATTACCTGCACCTGATTGTTGGTTATATCAGGTACTGAACCCAAATTGACCGTGTACATGGAGTATATCCCGACCCCAATGAGCGCCAGCGTGAGCAGGCCCACGATGAATTTATTCTTTATCGAAAAAGAAATTATTTTATTGATCATACGATTATTAATTATTTGACATGGAAAATAAAGAAGTGAAGAAGCCTGGCAATCGTTGCTAAAATGATAATTGCACTAATCAGCACAATGAAAAACCATTTCAGTAGAATTTTGACCGTGATTTTCTTCCCTCTCTTTTTCCTTTTTTTCTTTTTGTGTTTATTCAGTTTTTTCAAGCTGTACAAATAGAATTGAACATGAATAAAGAGATGCCTTTGAAAAAAGGCACATGAAGGGATGTTTAGCGAGCTATCAGGATGATTAAAGACCTTGCATCTTGACACAAGACTTATCGGTCAGACATACTGATCCTTCTAAACGCGGGAAATTATGACATTGGAGGTTTAAGAAAACCAGAGATATCAGCGTTGCTGAAATCCTGAAAATAAGAAGTGTAAACCGCAGGTAATTTCACGAGGTGCGTGAAATCAACTCCGGCTGCTGATACGAAGTGTACGTGACAGCAATGGCAAACGCATAACGGGGAGCATCCGTCCCAATCGCTTTGGTGCTCGTGGTTATGATTCCCATCAGTGCTGCTAATAACTGAAACATTATCCTTTGTATTGTCTAAAGGTAAAGTGTCAGCACATGCTAGCCCAGCCAGGGACATAAAGTAAAAACTCAATATGTAGCACGTGATTTTCATTGAATGCAAATATACGAATAAATGTAATGCAAGGGTATTGCAAAGTTTCATCTTCAGGTTAATGCAGGTGTTTTCTCAAGATTGTTAGTATTAAACGGTTAATACGTTAGGATACCTACTAAAAATAGCTGGAAATGCCTATCTGGAATCCTGCTGTTTTGGCTGTCGGATTGCCCAACAAATCTGTCTCCCATATATACCGGTAATTGACGCGGATCACTGTTTGAGATGAAGACCTGAAGCTAATGGCTGGTACAATTGCCTGTAAGTCATCATGAATGTTTCCTCCTGTCTCTTCAAATGATCCTACGTTATAATCCACATGTTCAAGCCGTAAGGCCAGGTTAATTCTGGCATTTTCCCAACCGAACATTTCACGCTTTAAAACGGTATAAACAAAATCTATAAACCCGCCTTGTTGTTGGCTTCCAAACTGCTGGGAGTAAGTAGCCGGAACGTCTACAAATGCCCATACCCATTCTCCCGTAATATCCAGGTTTTTTATTGCGGAAGTATTAAAATCAATTGCCACTACATCCAGTCTCCTTTTTTGATCTAATAAAAGTCCGTCTTCTTCGTACTTGTTATACACATCACCCATCCATGACAAGCCTATTTCCCCGATTTTCCGGTGGCGAATAGCCGTCTTAAGCGTGATAAGTGGAACGGCATTGAAGTTTTCCTCAAAACGATCTACATTTTCTTTGGCAGCCGGCAGCCAGGTTCGGCCTTCACTATTCGCCACTATCTGATCATTAAAACCATTGGTCACATAAGCTTCGTAGGCCCATACCCATTGCTTTTGATAGGTCTTTCCGTGCAATCCAAAGCCTACATTACTGAAAGTAGCCGGGATAATAGTAGTGGCAGAGATTGGTCTGTCTACAAACTCCCACCTCGGGCCATCGTGATTTTGATTAAATGCCCCAATTGGGTTCATGATAATCCCTCCCCTGAAATTAAGTAATGGATGAAATTCAAAATCAAGAGCAGCAAACTCAATGTTGATCTCTTTGGTACCTTCTTCAAATTCTATTTCTGAGAGAAATTTAATCCGCTCTGTGATAGTGGAAGATACAAACAGGGTCATTCTCGGAATTTTAAAAGAGACACCCTCAGTAATGCCATCTGACACAAAGTATTCTCCCTGTGCTTCAATATAGCCCCCAATTGCTACCGGAAAACTTCCTGCCTGCAGAAAAGGCCGGTTATAAACTGCATCCATATTCAGTTGCAACTGAGAGCTGTCTGTCTGTTGGGCAAATGTTGCATGATTTAAACAAATCAATACCAGCAGATAGCCACTAATTTTATAAATAGATGAAGATGTTTTCATAATCGGTGTTTACTTTAAAGGTTTTAAGATTCGTTTCTGCCGGGCCTTGTACTACATTCCCGTTGGCATCAAATTCGCTCCCATGGCATGGGCATACCAGATAGTGTGGTTGTGCATTTACTTCACAGCCCTGGTGGGTGCATTCCATCCAGAGTGCCATGTAATCATCTGCTGAGAGCCTGTATAATGCAATAGGAAAAGCCAGTGACAACTCTCGCACCAGCACGACTTCTCTTGGCTTTTCCACCCCATCAATAAATTCCTGTTTTGACACTGTGAGCCTGTTGTCTCTGGCTATTGTATTTACCCGATGCACTGAGGTGCACCCAGAAAGTAACATCGGGACTCCGGCAATCGCTAAACACGAACTCCCTGCCAGTTTCAAAAATGTTTTCCTGTCCATCTTAAAGTGACTTTAGGAATGTCAAAAGCTTTTGTTTGTCAATATCACTCAACTGCTCAAAGCTACCCCGGCTATCATTTGCCTCTCCACCATGCATTAAAATGGCTTCTTCAATGCTTTTGGCTCGGCCATCATGCATGAGAAAAAACTCGCCTCCTTGCGAATCAGGTGACAGGCCCAAGCCCCAGAGCGGAGGAGTTCGCCATTCATACGTTTCTGCTGACCCTTCAGTGGCCCCATCGTCCAGTTCTGGCCCCATGTCATGGAGCAATAAATCCGTATAAGGATGAAAAGTCTTATTACTGAGAGCCGGAATGTCAGATTCAGGTGTTGTCCAGGAGGGAATATGACATGAGCCACAGTTGATATCAGTAAAGATTTGTTGGCCTCTGATGACATCAGAAGCATCGGAATCCCTTTGAATTGGTGCTTTAAGCGTTCTCAAATAAAACACTACGTCCCTTATAGTCTGATCGCTTACTTCCGGATCAATTGTGAGGTCAGTGGCCACATCGAGAGGTTCAAATGTAGATGTCACGCCCATATCCTGGTTATATGCCGTGGCAGTTTGTTGCAGCAAGTCAATAGCGGCAGCCTTCTTTCCAAAGCGACCAATGAATTTACCATTAAGGGATTGATGAAACCATTGCGATTGAAAGTAATCGGGAGGGGTAATGTAATTGGGAACTCCAGAGATACCATCTCCATTATCATCATTAGGATCGGCATTTTCAAGTATTTGTGCATCTGTGAGTGCCGCTAACAGCCCAAGACCGGTAACTGCGGGAGGAGTAAACTTCATAAAAGGAACTCCAGAGGGTAGCCTCTCCGGCTCAAATCCCGGAATGGCCCTGTTTTGAAGTTGTGGGGCTCCGGGTGGGATGCTTGTATTTTGGTTGGGTGATGTCTGCCCAAATCGTGTAAGCGTGGTGAAAGGATGACCTTTCCCATCTCCTGGATGACAGCTTCCACATGAAGTGGCCACAAACATAGGCCCTAAACCACTCTCCGGTGTAAAAATCTCATCATTGAACGCCACATCTCCAGCCAAAAACCTGTTTTGCTCCGAAAATGAAAGGCCTTCCATTGGGCCGTCTAACAATTCATTTTCTGCCGGTGCTTCAGGAAAAACCTCATCGCATGAATAAAACAATAAGGACACCGAACAAACAAAAACCAGATATTTTATTTTTATGTTTATCATATATTGTAATGTTGATTAGACAAACTTAATAATTTGTTTAACTAAAATAAAATTTTAGACTAATCTAAATATTAAAATGATATCCACCACGATTGAGAATTACATCAAGGCAATATTTTATCTAGGAGAAACTGCGACTAACGTCACGGTAAGTGCAGTAGCCGAAAGAATGCAGAATAGTCCCGCCTCGGTCTCCGACATGCTCAGGCGGCTCTATGAAAAAGGCTTGATAAAGGATAAGAACAATATTACTTTAACCGATCAGGGGAGTTTTCTGGCAAAACAAATCATACGAAAACATCGGCTCTGGGAGACCTTTCTTGTCAAGACACTGGATTTTAAATGGGATGAAGTGCATAGTATTGCCGAACAACTGGAGCATGTGCAATCTTCTTTACTCACCGAAAGACTGGAAAGATTTCTTGAGTATCCTGAAACAGATCCCCACGGTGATCCCATACCAGATAAAGACGGCAACTTTCCAGACCTGAGTATTATCCCGCTTTCCGAATCAGAACCGGGCAAAAGCTATATTTTCCGAAGTGTGGCCACCGATGCCAAAGACTTTTTAAATCATTTGGACAATAAGGGATTGCAGCTTGGCCAGAGGTGGGTAATTATTGAAAAGGAGGAGTTTGACGGGTCAGTCAAACTCCTCGTAGATGATAAGAATGAAGTTTATTTGAGCGAAAAGGTCGCTAAAAATCTAAATATTTGCTCAGGTGAGCTTGATTAAATCATATAACCTCAGCATTAAAACCGGCCTTTTGAACTGTTTTCTTTACTTCTTCCGCATTGAGGTTTGAAGTTTCAACGGTAAGCACACGGTTTTCACTTTCAAGATTAACCTCCCATTTTTGAATGTCCTTTTCCTCATTCAGGAAGGGTGTTACCTTAGAGAGGCATCCACTACAATTGATGTTTGTTTTAAATTTTAAAGTATCCATTGTTAGTCTATTTAAAGTTTGAAAATTTGATTTCTAAATCTTAGTTGTTTTCAGCCGCAAACTATTTGCTACTACCGATACTGAACTAAATGCCATAGCCATACCGGCAATCATAGGGTCAAGTAGAAAGCCGTTGACGGGGTAAAGCAATCCAGCAGCAATTGGAATCCCGATCACATTGTAAATAAATGCCCAGAAAAGGTTCTGGCGGATACCCTTTACCGTTCTGGTAGAGAGCTTCAGTGCTTTCGGAATGGACTCCAAATCTGAGGTGATTAGGGTCATTTTAGCCACATCCATCGCAATGTCCGAGCCGTGTCCCATGGCAATACTTACATCAGCTTGAGCCAAGGCATGGCTGTCGTTGATACCGTCACCTACCATGGCTACTATCTTTCCTTTGGATTGTAATTCTTTCACAAAATCCGCTTTATCGGATGGCAACACCTCGCCTTTAAAATCGGTGAGGCCAACCTGCTGAGCCACTGCCCTGGCCGTTTGATTATTGTCCCCAGTGAGCATATATACCTCTACTCCATTCTTCTTTAATTTTTCAATTGCTGATTTGGAAGTGGCCTTGATCTTATCAGCTATGGCCAATACCGCCAACACTTCCTGATCATCCGAAAAGTAGACCACTGTTTTGGCGTCCTCCTGCCATTTGGCTGCTTTTTGTTGAATATCTTGAGGGATGTTTATGTGGTTTTCAGCCATCAGTTTGGTGTTTCCGATGAAGTAATACTTCCCTGAAGTATTAGCTGCTTTTACCCCTTTTCCGGTGATGCTGTCAAAGTCTTTCAATTCTTCCGATTGCACTCCCTCTTCTTTCAGCTTTTTTACAACCGCATCGGCTAATGGATGCTCCGATTGAGCCTCCAGAGCAAGTAAAACGGATGCATGGTAGTCTTCATGGGCTTTATCCGACCAAAAAAGATTAGTAACCGTAGGCTTACCTTCAGTAATGGTTCCGGTTTTATCCAATACTACGGCATTGACCTTGTGACCAAGCTCCAGGCTTTCGGCATCCTTGATCAGAATGTTATTTTCTGCTCCTTTCCCTACGCCAACCATGATGGCTGTAGGGGTGGCCAGCCCTAGCGCACAGGGACAAGCGATTACCAATACAGCTACTGATGTAAGCAAGGCATGTGTAAAGGCATCATCTCCACCTACAAACATCCATACAATGAAAGTGACGATAGAACTGGCCATCACCACCGGCACGAATATTCCGGCAATTTTATCAACCAGTTTCTGAACCGGGGCCTTGCTGCCCTGAGCTTCCTGCACCATTCTGATGATTTGTGAGAGCAGCGTTTCCCCGCCTACTTTCTCGGCCTCAAACTGGAAGCTGCCTTTCTGATTGACCGTACCGGCAAAGACTTTTTCGCCTTTGGTCTTGGCCACAGGTACCGGTTCCCCCGTGATCATACTTTCATCCACATTGGAACTGCCGGACAGCACTGTCCCGTCTACGGGTATTTTCTCTCCCGGGCGCACCACAATGGTGTAGCCCTTTTGCACCGAGGCAATCGGAATCTCTTGTTCTTCGCCATTGACGATAGCCTTGAGTGTTTTAGGCTGCAGACCCATTAGTTTTTTGATGGCTGACGAGGTATTGGACTTGGCTTTTTCTTCCAGCAACTTGCCTAAAGAAATGAAGGTGATGATCACGGTGGCTGCCTCGTAGTATACATGCGGGTGAATACCCCGGTTATGCCAGAACTCAGGAAACAGGGTATTGAACAAACTGAAAATAAAAGCGATTCCGGTGCTAAGTGCAACCAATGTGTCCATATTGGCTTTGCCGTGTTTGGCCTGTTTAAAAGCATTGATGAAAAAGCTCCGGCCAAACCAAAACAATACGGGAATAGTAAAAGCCAATGAAATCCACCGCCCCGACATCCAGTCCATGTAAAACATGCCCAGAATAAAGACCGGAAGTGTCAGAATGGACGACCAGATGGTGCGGTTTTTCACATTCTGATAATGCTCACGTTGCCTCTCTGCCTGTGCTTCGCTTGGATCCTCCACATCTACGATCAGGTCATAGCCCACTGATTGCAATGCGTTCCGTAAGGCATCTGGGGTAAGGGATTGGTCGTATTCAACCAAAACGGAACTGCTGGCAAAATTAACACTGGCATTGGCTACTCCCTGAGTATTATTTAGAATAGATTCCACGCTGGAGGCGCAGGCGGCACAAGTCATGCCCGTTACGGGAAACGAGTTCTTTACAATTTTCCCGTTCTTATCAGTATGCATGCTCTTTGGTTCACTAATATCTAACGCTTCCATAAACTATTTTTTCAAGTTTGAATCCTAAATTGAACAAAACAAATTTCGGAAGTGTGGAGAAGGTTTGTATTACAGAATTTGCTAAACGTTTTATACAATCGTCAGTGATTAGATATTATCCAGTGTTTTTCGCTTTAAACCCATAGTGCTTTTGAATTGTGAGGGTGTCATTCCGGTGATTTTTTTGAACTGGCTGCTCAAATGTGCAACACTACTGTAGCCCAATTGAAAAGCAATTTGGCTCAGGGTAAGCTCGTCATAAATCATTAGTTCTTTTACACGCTCTACCTTTTGCCGGATGATGTACTGATCCAGCGTAATACTCTCTACCGATGAAAACAGCATTCCCAGGTATTTGTAATCATAGTTGAGTTGATCGCCAATATACTCCGCCCACTTTATATTTATCACATCTTTTGAATGATGAATTTTTTGAATGATCAAATTTTTCACTTGTTCAATCAACCTGCTTTTACGATCATCAATCAATGAAAATCCAACTTCTTCCAGCGCTTCGTTCAACTGCTTTTCAGTTTCATCATCCAAAGGTATTTCCATTTCAATCTCACCCAGTTCAAGGTTAGTATAGGGTATTGAAAGCCTGTCTACAATTTGCTTGACCGCTGTTATACAGCGTGGACAGACCATATTTTTAACATACAATTTTTTACTCTTCGTCATCTAAATACTGTTATGGAAATTCAATAAATAAACACTATTTTCCGTATTATGATTTATAAGATCCGGTGTTTGATGTGTGAAATTGTGAGGTGTTAACGTCTTTTGTCAGAAATCTTTGTAATCAATTCTTCCATCAGTCTAATCAAAGACTCATCCGGTTTTTTCCAATGCTCTGGTTTAGGTAAAGGTTGAGGCATCTTCTCCAGCACCTCTTCTCTAGTGAGCTTGACAATATTCACAAGGTCAGGGTTTAGTGTAATTCTTTCTTTAAAACGACTTAGATAATCCCATGTGCCCAGGCTCAGCATATCCAGTTTTTTACCGTACAGATCTAGTCTATAAAATAGGCCATCATTATTTGGAAAAGACTTCATAGGTATTTTGTCAATCACCTCTTCAAACTCTTCCAAGCCCCAAATAATATCCCAAATTTGCTTAACATCCCCACCACTAAATTTATTCCAGAATAACCTGTTTACCATATTAAATGCCCCAACCATATCTTGTGCTACACTTGGGCTTTCTTTAATGAAATCCTCAGTTGAGAGGGTCTTTTTTTTGGCTATTAGTATTTCTGTCAATGGTCCCATTAAAGAACGGTTGCATATTTTGTAAGCCACCCGGATACAGGTATTATCCAGGTGACACAAGGCATAATTGACCTGATTTTCCTTATTACCAAGTTCATCAAAGTACCAATATTTCATATTGGCTGTAACCAATTCATGTAAGCTTGCCTCTACACTTTCGGTATAACTTGATGATTTTACTTGTATATTCTGCTCCATAAGCCTGCAAAGTACATGTACCATGTGTACCCTTACAGAGGATCCTACGCTACTCCGGTAGGTGGTACATACTTTATCCAGTAATTTTTCTACTCCTTCCTGGTCAGCGTCCTGGAATTTCTTGAATATACGTTCACTAACATGTGGGGCAATATTAGTTGGGCTCTTAAATAACTCAAGCAATTCTTCAAAGGAGAGCTTTGATAATAATTCATTATCTTCCCTTTCCCTCTGCTCCCAGGCCGCCATTTTCAGCTCTTTAGCATTTTCTCTAATTCTAGGTAAGGCATCATAATACATTCTGACAACTTCTTTCTTCAGGCTTTCTGCTTCATTTTCATCTATCTCTATCAGTAGTGATTCCTTTATTGTAGCAAGTATCTGACTCCTAAGAGCCTTGCCCAGGGTTTTCTGATGTAGAAAATTCTTTATCTCAGGAAATGTTTCTTGACAGTCATCTTTAGAGGCCCTGTGTATGTAGTCATCCCAACCTTCTGATAAAAAAGCATCATAAACTCTGATCTCCCAGCCATTACACATGACGATATATCTAACCTGCATTTCCGGGTGATTTGCATAAAGATGTGCCTGTAAATAATCGTCAAAACTCATTTCTTTCGGAGAGCCGGGTTTAGCCTCAATTATCCAAAATTTCTTTAGTTTCAAGGTAGGCACATAGTCAATTGCTACTTGCTTTCTACCTATCCTATGATATGGTTTGGAAAGTTTTAGGTTCTCTTCTCTAAGAATATCGTTTACAGTTCCTTTGGCATACCCTAAAAGACGCAAAAGAGGGGCAATGAAATCTTCTCTGATATCACTTTCCTTCCAATTTGTAAAATCCTGAGATTGCCAATCGTTAATAAATTTTTGATCAAGTATAGTCAGTTCCATTAAGGCCTAAATTTTCAAATATTTTCGTGTGATGCTATTTTTTATTATATACCAAGATTTTAGATGCCAAAAAGAAACTGAGCGTAGGATTTATTACAATAGCCAAGAATGGCGAAAGTCCAACTTCAAGCAAAGGCACTATCGGCATCTTTTCATTGTAACTCCAAAAGTCTAACTCAACTGCTACCCATTCGGCAATAAAAGAAACCACGCTTGCCATAATAATGACTACCGTCAGTATCTTGAGATTGAAATTACGAATCCAAAACCTATCTTTCAAAACAACGGCAACAAGGCCATATATGATAAAAGTGAGTATGACATCTCCTAAAGTGCATGCGAGGAATTAATGCTATTCATAAAGTAGTCATACTCATCATATAGACCGGCATGCAGATTTTACCAAATAAAATGTAGCACAAAGGAAGTCAGTGCTATCCAAACGATCAGTCTTTTACCAATGGAATTCATTCATAAACTAAATTCAGGATCAACTTACCAAATGGGGCTGATCCTGATTTATATTATTTACAATGCTTTCACTTTAAAAGAGACTTTGAGTTTCTCCCAAGACATAGAAACTTCAGCTTGAGCATCACCTATTTCCGTTACCGAATAGGTGAGTGATTCCTGATTTTCAGAGAGGACTTCCGGCTTTACTTTCATTCTTACTACATCTAACGATTTATCATAGTCATCACTCATGTGCTGATCCCAATTTTCGTTGATAATAAGCGTCCACTCTTTCTCTCCGGGAATGGTGAAAAACCCGTATTTACCGGCAGGTACTTTGGTGTTATTAATTTCTACATCTTCGGAAAAGTTGATAGCTGTAGCTCTGTGAGCGCCTGTCGCCCAAACTTTGTCATACTCAACCAGCCCTCCCCAGATTGTTCTGCCCCTTACACTGGGTGAAGAATAGTCAATATGCACGTGGGTATCTCCTGCATTTCCCATAGCAGAGGTCTTTGGGCTTTTGGGTTTAGGCTTACCCGTGTCTTCTGAGGTGGCACCATGAGTAGCATGGTCAGTTGTGGCTTTTTTACATCCCCTTGAAAATTGCAGGTGGATAATCTTCCACATTCCATCCTCTACCTGCATAGAAAGAGTAACTAGTCCGTCAGAATTGATCTGTTGGCCTTGCATCTCTCCCCGAATTAAATAATTACCTCTCAATAGTGCCATTTCTTTGTTAATCAAAGATTCTGCTACGTCAAGTGAGAAGGTCATATTCTGCATTTCTTCAATTTCTTTGCCCAAATGGCCATCACGATAATGCTCCCAGGAATCATCTACAGATCCTTGTTCATAAATCTTGGCTTTGGGTGAGAAAACGGCATTTAGAGGTTCCAGATTCTTATCGTTTACTGAGTTTACAAATAAGTCCAGCACATCGTTTACAGTGTTTTCCGGTTTAGCTGAATCATCACAGGCGTACATCAACGCTGTTGCAGCTAAGATTAAAGTGGTAAATAATTTTTTCATCATAGGTTATTGTTTAGTTAATCATTAAGCAATCGTAATTTTTTCATCCAGGTACACCTGCTGGATCAGGTTGAGCAGTTGAACACCTTCTTTCCTTGGTCGCTGGAATGCCTTTCTTCCCGAAATCAAACCCATTCCACCTGCTCTTTTATTAATCACGGCTGTTTTTACTGCTTCGGCATAGTCCGATTCTCCAGAGGAAGCTCCTCCCGAATTGATCAGGCCTATCTTGCCCATATAACAGTTGGCTACTTGATAGCGGCACATATCAATGGGATGATCGGAAATATAGTTGCCGTACATTTCTTCAGAGGTCTTACCAAATTTCAGGTCTCTGAAACCACCATTTGTATCCGGCAGTTTTTGTTTGATGATATCTGCCTGAATGGTCACTCCCAGATGGTTGGCCTGTCCGGTAAGGTCTGCAGCTGTGTGATAGTCGTTATCTTTTGTTTTAAAGGATTCATTTCGGGTGTAACACCATAAAATGGTAGCCATTCCCAATTCATGGGCATAGGTGAAGGCATCTGAGATTTCACGTATTTGCCTGTTTGATTCGGGGGACCCAAAATAGATAGTTGCGCCAATCGCACAAGCTCCCATGTTCCAGGCGTCCTTCACCGTACCGTACAAAATCTGGTCATATTTATTGGGGTATGTAAGCAACTCATTGTGGTTGATTTTTACGATGTATGGAATTTTATGCGCATACTTTCGGGCGGTAAGCCCTAATACGCCAAAGGTAGAGGCTACACCGTTACAACCTGCTTTCAAACCAAGTTGTACAATCTTCTCGGGGTCAAAGTAGTCGGGATTAGGGCCAAAAGCACTCCCTGCCGTATGCTCAATACCCTGATCTACCGGAAGGATGGATAGGTAGCCTGTTCCAGAGAGATTGCCACTGTTATACAGGCGTGAAAGTGCATTGAGTACTTGTGGATTTCTGTTGCTATTGACAAAAACATTATCCAGATAATCTGAACCAGGTAAAGTAAGTCTTGTTCTATCAATCGTTTTACAAGTATGTTGCAGAAGGTATTCTGCCTGATCTCCTAAATATTCATTTATTTTTTTCATGTGTATGTAATTTTTTTTAGTGGCCACATGGAATTCACATCATCAGCATTCATCGCTGGTTGGTGTTTCCCAAACATGCTCATTTCATAGCATCTGATTTTTATATAGTTACTACTTTCTTATGTCATTTTTTGGCTTTTAAATCTTAAGTTCGGAATTATGAGAACGGCTACAAGCGATAACACCGTGCCAATCACCGGATAAGGCCATGAGCTACCGATTGTGTATAACCATATGCCTAACATCGGTCCCAATACCTGACCAATACTATTCACTGATGTTTGTAAAGACAGATTCGCCCCGGTATGGTTTTTATCCACCAAAGAAATCATGGTAATTAGGTTGGGAGTGACCATTGCACCTCCGATCGCAAAAATTACAATCATGGTATATACGTAGATATTGTATGTCCAAAAAGAAAAAACAATCATAGCAAAAGCAGCCAATGCAAAACCGATAAAAAGTTGTGTGTTAACAGAGATAGTTTTTGCATCTACATTGGCAAATAAAGGCTGTAAAACGGCCATAACCAGGCCACAAAGCATAAACCCAAGTCCTACCTGGGAAGTGTCAAACAAGAGAATGTCTTTGGCATAAACAGAAAACACCGTCTCAAACAAGGTTACGGCCAGTTGAAGAATTAATGAGAGAAACAATAGTAGAACAAAATCACGTTTCACATTTGACTCTGGCTTTTGGCCTGCTTCTATGATGTTAAGACTTTGTGCTTTGGGGTTTTTGAGCCAACCGAATGCAAGCAACAAAATAATTGTTCCTAGTAAGGCGACTGCAAGGAACGGGATACTGAATCTATCCAATAGCAAGTGTCCCATTCTCGTGTCCAAATGTAAATTGGTTTGTGCCAGGTAACCACCAATCATAGGCCCGGTAATCACACCTGTACTGACAGCCACCCCCGACCAGGCCAGTACTTTTCTACGCTGCATGCTGTTGGTAAGGTCACTGAGAAAAGCATTGCCCACAGGTATAACCGAAGACGAGAATATACCACCTAAAATACGGGCTACATACAGCATAAACAAAGAAGTAGACAAGCCGGTTAAAACCTGCATAATAACAAAGCCTGATAACCCCATAGTGATCAGCATCTTGCGACCAAAACGGTCGGACAGTTTGCCCCATATAAAAGCAAAGAGTAGCTGAAAAAACGGGTAAATGCTGGTGAGAATTCCAATGTGATAGTTGATATCCTCTTCTGCTACAATGCCGGATTTTAATGCAAGCCTTTCCGTATAGTAGGGCAAAACGGGAAGCAATACACCATACCCACTCATAACTACAAAAATACTTAGCAGGATAATGATGATCCTGCCAAGGATTTCGCGATTACCCATTATTTGTTACCGATTTTCTTCTTCAGTAGCTGTGCATTGATGGCCACTATGATCGTACTCAAACTCATAAAAACCGCACCAACTGCCGGACCTAAAACGAAACCAGATGTGTAAAGCACCCCTGCTGCCAAAGGAATTGCAACAGTGTTATAACCGGTAGCCCATATCAGGTTTTGAATCATTTTGTTGTAAGTGGCCTTCCCAAATAAAATCAGGTTGGCTATATCCTGCGGGTTGCTGTTTACCAATATAATGTCAGCTGTTTCGGCTGCTACATCGGTTCCTGAGCCTACCGCAATACCCACATTGGCTTGTGCCAGAGCAGGTGCATCGTTCACGCCATCACCGGTCATGGCGACAAACTCGCCCTTAGACTGAAGCTCTTTTACTATTTCCACTTTTTGATGTGGCAACACTTCCGAATAGTACCCATCCAGGCCTAATTCATCGCTTACTGCTTTGGCGACTGTTTCATTGTCACCGGTGGCCATCATCACTTTGATGTTGTTGTTTTTGAACACTTTAATTGCCTCGGCACTTTCCGGTCTGATCTCATCTGCCAGGGCGATGTACCCGGCCAGTTTATTATCCACGAGAACAAAAACGACTGTCTCGGCTGCACTGCTGTAGGCACCATCAGGTATGGAAATATGCTCATCTTTCAGATAGCCGGGGCTCACTACTTTCACATCTTTCCCTTCCACTTTTGCTTCAACCCCTTTACCGGTAATGGCATTGAAGTTCTCAGGCTTGGGAACCGCAATGTCTTTCTCTTTGACTTTTTTAATGATGCCAACGGCAATAGGATGCTCCGAACTTTGCTCTAATGCACTGGAAAGCCTCAGTAATTCATCTGGTTCAAATTGCTGATCTACCGCCTCTACACGCGTAACACCAAAATCACCTTTAGTTAGTGTTCCGGTCTTATCAAAAACAAGGGCCGAAATCTTTCTGGATTCCTCAAATGCCGTTCTATTGCGTATCAATAATCCATTCTGAGCAGAAACTGCTGTGGATATGGCTACTACTAATGGTATGGCCAAACCTAATGCATGAGGGCAGGCAATAACCATCACCGTCACCATTCTCTCCAGGGCATAGACAAATGGAAAACCTAAAAACAACCAGGTAGCCAGCGTCCCAAAGCCTATCGCTAATGCGATATAGGTAAGCCACTTGGCGGCACGGTCTGACAAATTTTGCATTTTTGACTTAGACTTTTGCGCCTCTTGTACCAGCGTAATTACTTTATTAAGGTAGCTGTCTTTGCCGGTATGCTCCACCTTTACTTTGAGTGAACCATTGCCATTGAGCGAACCTCCGATTACTTTATTCTCCATACCTTTTTTGACAGGTTTGGATTCCCCGGTCAGCATAGACTCGTTCAGATAGCTTTCCCCCTCTACGATAATACCATCAGCCGGAACTTTTTCACCAGGTTTGATCAGGATAATATCTCCTTTTTGCAGGTCTTCCAGCTTCACATCTTCTACAGCATCGCCTTTGACCCTGTGAGCCTCAGAAGGCATCATACTTACCAACAATTGCAGCGCTTTTGAAGCTCCCAGAACCGACTTCATTTCCAGCCAGTGGCCCAGTAGCATGATATCAATTAGGGTGGCCAGTTCCCAGAAGAAATCCTCCCCTTCAAGGCCGAAAACTGTTGCGGAACTATAAAAATAGGCTACACTGATGGCCATAGAAATTAAAGTCATCATGCCCGGGGCACCCTCCTTCAGCTCATCCTTTAACCCTTTCAGAAAAGGCCAGCCCCCATAAAAATAAACGATGGTAGAAAGCCCGAACAAAATGTACGCATTGCCCGGCAGCAGCCATTCATAGCCAAAAAAGCCCTGGATCATGGGAGAAAAGACCAAAATCGGAATCGTCAAAACAAGGGATATCCAAAAACGCTTTTTAAAATCCTCAATCATCATTTTGTGATGGTCATGGCCCATTTCTCCATGTCCGGGGTTATGACCGGAATGATCACCATGTCCCCCATGAGATGAATGATCCATCGCCTTCTCATGACCGTGTTTGGATTTTTCTGCTAAGGAATCTTTCACCTCTTCTTTCTTATCTCGTGCCTCTTCTTTGGAGGTATTGCTGTGATGATGGTGCTCGTGATTATGTCCTTTGTGATTTTCCATATTTACAAAATTTAGATGTTGGGGTATTCCAGGTTAAGTTTTTCAAGTTGATCAGCTAAAATTTTCGCTGCGGTATAATTACGATACCAACGCTTGTCTGCAGGGATGATATGCCAGGGCAAGTGGTCGCAGGTATTCAGTATGGTATGGTACACCTCCCGATAATCATCCCATTGGTTGGGTACGAGTTCATCTTCTTTGGCATATTTCCAGCGTTTGTGTGGTTTTGTTTTCCGATCCTCTATACGCTTTACCTGCTCATCAGCTGAGATATGCAAGTAAAACTTTAAGATCAAAGTATTATTTGCGAGCAGGTGATGCTCCAATTCGTTAATCAAATTGATGCGATGCTCCAACACATCCTCTGACAAGCTTTTGTTTGTCGCTGGCACCAAAATGTCTTCATAGTATGATCGGTTAAATACCTTGATCATCCCTTTCTCAGGAAAGTGGGGATAAATGCGCCACAAAAAATCGTGTTTGAGCTCGTCAGTGGTAGGCTTTTTAAAAGAAGTAACCTGCACACCTTGCGGGTTCATACCACTGAAAGCGTGACGGATGGTCCCGTCCTTGCCTGAAGTGTCAAGGCCCTGCAAGATGATAAGCATACTGTATCTGCCATCGGCATAGAACTTATTCTGTAGCTTAAAAAGCTCCTTACGCAGTTTTTTAAGTGCCTTCTTTGTTTCCATTTTATCAGCTTCTGCTGGCGGCAAGGTGGTTATATGATTTAAGTCTACCATTTTCTACTCTTTATTATTTTGCTCATAGGCCATGGTAAAATATGCTCCGTCATCCTCCGTGAATTTCTGACGTTGTAATACTAAACTCTCAGTCAGGTATTCTTCAACCGTGTAGTTGATGGTCTTTATCTTTAGGCCCATCACATAGGCTTCAACTACAGCATCACTACTAATAGTTATCTTTCCATTTTCTTTTTTGCTCTGCCTGTTTTTTATGGTAACCAGGCTTTTAGAACCAAAAAAACTGAGTACGCCCGATTCAACGCTCATCTTCAAATAGATATCTTTCAACTTACTGCTACTTTGTAAATCATATAACTGCTTAAAATCTTCTGAGGTAACATCCACTTTTATCTTTTCATCTCCCGGATCGGTAAAAGGAAATACATTGACCAGCACATCAAATTCTCTGGGGTTACACTTGTAAGTGGTGGTATATTTTTCATCCAATTGGTTATTTTCATCATACAACTCCACCAACACTTCTACAGTATAGGTTTCACTTTCCCGCTTTAACTCTCCGGTCAGAAAAATTTGCATGCCTTGTGGTTTTCCATTTTTGTCAAAATTTTTACGAACTATTTTTTTTCCAGCAATCTGCTCAATCAACATTTCCTTTTCCTGACCATAGGACATGCTGGGAGTAAATTGCAGAAATATCAATATGAAGAAGAGGATATTACGCATGGTGCTTCATTAACGCTTTAATCTCCATTGCCAAAGTTTCAGAAAGATCAATAGAATTGCTTTCATGAGGGATGGTGTTGCACGTTACGATCTGCTGTACGCCTGAATTTTTCAGGTCTTTATAGGCCGACTCTGCAAACACAGCATGAACTCCCACACACACAGGAGGTCTCATGTTGGCCTTTTTTAAGTGGTCCACCGTCTCAATCATAGTCCTTGCAGTGGAAATAATATCGTCAACCAGCACCGGGGTGTGGTCTTTATATTTTGCCACATCCGGTATGGATACTTCTACATCCCGGTCACCATGTCGTACTTTTTCCAATACTGTAAAGGGCGCATTGGCTTCTTTTGCCACCTCAGAAACCCACTGCTCACTTTCGCTATCCGGGCCGATGAATACCGGCTTTTCAATACTATCGCTCACCCATTTTGAAATGTGTGATGCCGCATGTACTATGGTATTCGGTACGCTATAGATTTCGCTTAACGAGCTTCTACGGTGCAGATGCGGGTCTACTGTGGTAAGTGTTTCTGCGAATCCGCAAATTAATTGTGCAAAATACGTTGAGGTGATCCCTTCTCCAGGGTTAAATTGTTTGTCTTGCCTCATGTAGGCCAGGTAGGGTGCTACAAAGCAGGTACATGCGGCTCCCAGGTCTTTGGCTGTTTTACTTAGAAAATATAAGGGCAGTAACTTAGCGTCCGGTTTATATAAGGTACAAACCATCACCACGCATTTTCCTTTTACGTCAGAATGTATCTGCACAAAGCTCTCTCCATCGGGAAACTGCCGGATGGTTGCCTCACCCTTTTCAGCCTGAAGGTGTCCGGCTATTTTTTCAGTAAGATCTTCGTTGCCCGGTAAGGCAAAAACTATCATTTCCATATTTTTATGTCTCTTTGATTTTAATAATTTCTTTTTGTGTATCCAGGTAAGAAAGGGCGTACTCAAGCTCTCCTTGTGACTCAGCATGGATTTCAAACAGAGTATCGTTTTCTTCCACCTGAGTATTCAAAGACGTAAGAAGCAAAATGCCTGCTGTCATCGCTCCAGGAGCACCAGCCAGCTTAGCCACTTTCGCAAGTCTGCGATTATCAATTTCTGAAACTACCCCAGTCGTTATGGACTTGATCTTGTGCTTATGGGGGGCTACTTCAGGTTCCCTGAAAAAGCCTTGTGCCTGGCAGATAGAGGTAAATTTTTTGTAGCCCTCTCCACTTTTCAAAATCCTCAAAGCTTCAAGAGCGCCTGCCCCTTCGGCTGCTTTTCCTCCCATTTCAAGTAACCTGCCTGCCAGTAGTACTGCTCTTTCGCGTAGGTCATCAGGTGCATGGTCTTCATTTCTTAAGACGGACAAAACATCCCTTGCCTCCAGTGCAGGGCCGATGCCCCGCCCTACAGGTTGCGATCCATCGGTTAATATAATATCAATATTCAGTCCGATGGCTTTGCCTACGGCAACCATCTTTTCTGACAGATGCTCAGCAGCTTCCCGGGAGCGCACTTTAGCCGTTGGGCCGACAGGAATATCAATCACAACATCAGTAGAACCTGCTGCCGCCTTTTTTGAAAGCACGGAAGCGATCATCTGCCCTTCGCTATCAATATCTAGTGCTTTTTCCACGCGGATGAGTATATCATCAGCCGGGCTTAACTGTACTGATCCGCCCCAGGCCAGGCACCCCCCTTCTAGATCCACCACTTTTTTCATTTGCTCGGTGGTAAGATTTACGTTGGTAACTACCTCCATGGTGTCAGCGGTACCAGCCGGAGAAGTAATGGCACGGGAAGAAGTTTTAGGAATGGTCAGCCCCGCTGCGGCAACAATAGACACTACCAGTGGGGTAGTTCGGTTACCGGGCAAGCCACCTATGCAGTGTTTATCATAAACCTTATCTTTACCCCAATCCAGTTTAAAACCCACATTAATCATGGAACGGGTCAGGGCAATCACTTCTTCCTGATTTAATGCATTCCCTGTGCTGGAAGCCAGAAAAGCTGAAAGTTGAATATTGGATAAATTCCGATTGACGATATCGCCAATGATCCTGTCAAACGCTGCCTGGTTCAAGCGGTGTCCATAAATTTTCTTACGGACGTCACTCATGGAATCCAAGGCATCCAAATGACTCAAGGTGAGTTCATCCCCAGCATTTGCTCCCAATGTATCAATGGCTGCTTCTGATAAGCTTAGTTGGTCATGAGTCAGATGTTCTTCATTGTCCCAAACGATGAGTGACGCCACGATGGTTTTATTTCCTTTTGAAACTTTTATACGATTTAAAGCCTCAAATCCTTCGGACACACATACCGGACAATCCTTGCGCATAAATACCATGTATTCATTGCGTGCATCAATGCCTAGTCTTACTAATTTTAATACGTTATGCCGGGTATCCTTTGCTTCCATCACAATTCTACCGTTTGATTAAGTTGAGGGATATGTGTTTGCCATCCTTTATTATCTTCCAGGGCTTTTGATAAAGCTTCTGCCTGCGCTGCTTCCCCATGAATAATGAATACCTTTTCGGGTTGTTTTTTAATTTCAGAGAGCCAGTCAATCAAATCGTTTTGGTCACCATGCGCACTCAGTCCTTCAATGTGTTCCATGTGCATTTTGAATGGTAGCCATTTGCCATACACTTTAATTTCTTTCGCTCCTTCCAGCAGTTTTCTTCCTCTGGTTCCTTCTGCCTGATAGCCTACAAAAAGTAAGGTGTCATTACTATTGCCTGATCTTGTTTCCATATAGTTCAGTATTCGTCCGCCCGTCATCATTCCACTTCCGGCAATGACGATCTTGGATTTGTTGTCTTCCCTCAGCGCCAGGGTTTCCCGATAGTTGCTAACTACCTGAAAATGAGAACACATTTCATCACATTCTTCAGGTTTAAGCATATGCCAATCCCGCGAGGCATGGAAGAGATGAAGTACATTGGCACCCATCGGACTGTCCATGATCATGGGTATTTTTGGTATCTTCTTCTCTTTCAATAACCGCCATATCATCAGCATCATCAATTGCGTGCGCTCTACCGCAAAGCTCGGTATGAACAGGCTGCCTCCCCGTTCAATAGTTTCATTGATGATACGTTCCAGTTCAGGAACTATAGTTTCTTCTTCCGGATGCACCCTGCCTCCATAGGTGGACTCAATTAGCAGTACATTTGCCTTTTCAGGCTTTTTAGGCGCATATAGCAGTAAATCTTTTTTGCGTCCGATATCGCCAGAAAACACAAAACGTTTCTCGTTGACCTCTATTTCAATAAAAGTTGACCCGATAATGTGCCCATTATACTGCCACCTCACCTTAAAGTCATCTTCTATCACATGCCATTTTCCTTCTGAAACAGGATTAAAAAGAGGAATTGTATTTTCAACATCTTTCAGGTCATAGAAAGCCTCTGCCGGATGGTGTTTGCTATATCCTTCTTTATTGGCTCTGGCAGCCTCCTCTTCCTGAATTTTAGCACTGTCTTTTAGTATAATTTCAGCGATCTTGAGGGTGGGCGCACTTCCATATATTTTGCCTTTGAAGCCTAATTTCACCAAGCGGGCCAGGTAGCCTGTGTGATCAAGGTGCCCATGGGTAAGTACCACCGCGTCAATAGATGCCGGGACATACTCGGGTGGCTCCCAATTGAGCAGTCTCAGTTCTTTTAATCCCTGAAAAACACCGCAATCCACCATCAGCTTTTTACTTCCGGTTTCAAGCAAATATTTGGATCCTGTAACGGTACCAGCCGCACCTAAAAATTTTATGGTTATTTTTTCTTTCATCTTTAAATACAAATCATTTTTAATAGACCGCCCTGCTTGAACAAATTTCGTTTCCTTCTTTAAGTATCCCTCTGATCCGTTTATCAGATATTCCTATTTCATTAAGCATCTTTGGCTTGTCACAAAGCTCCTTGCAGAGTACTACCATCTTATCAATCAACTGTTGCTTTTCGGATTTGGTAAGCGTAGTGAGGCAGGTGATAGGATGTAAACCGGACAAATTAATCCGTTCACTTAAACTTCCTTGTTGGGGATAATCCCAGCCTATGAGAATCAAACCGGAACATTTACCATATTGAATGGCATCTTCGGTGAACCGGGTATTGGTCACCACCCAACCCTGATGAAACTTAGTAGCATGATCTTTACGTTTCTGCCATTGCTTTTTTACATCTTCAAACCGGGATTTTATATAGAGTGGAATTTTTACATCGCACTTATAACCTTGCCGATTATGGAATTTGCACTCTACCATAAAGTGCTTATTATCCTTTTCGGCCTCCACATCTATTTCGTGAGTCACACAATGGCCCTGAATGATCACACCTACTTTAGTGCGGTATCCCTGGTGTTTGAGAATTTCACCAATGAACTTTTCAAAGGGATAACCTGACGGTCCCAGCTCTAAAATAGCCTGCTTGGTTTTGTACCTTCCTGCGACAGGTTTTGAGTACTTCCTGAGCATGGAAAAGGCCTGACTGTATATTTTTTTTGTAGACATTCCATCAAATAGCTGCTTCTCAATTTCGCTCACAATCCGATCTGTTACAGCCAAATCTGCTCCAGCTCGTTCCAGCGATTGCCTTAATTTTTCTGCTGAGAAAGCGGCTCTTTCTCCTGAAGCTTTTGTGATGAGAACGGTCTTTTCTGACATTTATACTACTTTAACAATCCAATGTTAAAGTTAGAATATTACCCCTCGGAGGTATTTACGATATCTCACTTTCGATGTATGAAATTATGATACCCAAAAACGTTTCAGAGGTTATGAGTCAAAGCTCTTTTCGCAGTAATAATCGATGAGGTAGTCCTGATAAATCCAAAAGAATTTACTGATATCAAAGAAGTTTAAAGGAGCCATGCTAAACTTTGATTTTATCTCACGCACCAACTCACCGTATTCCAAATAATCGGATGGCAATAAAGTCTTCCTCCCGGAATGGCCGGTGTACCTATTGACGCAGCAACTATAGTTATAACCACAACGATAATATTAAGCAAACTCATTTCCAGCCCGTACGCTTGTGCAATGAACAAAGTGGTTATGGTTTGATAAAGAGCTGTGCCATCCATATTGACAGTTGCCCCGATAGGGATGATAAAATTACTGATCGCATGATCCACTTTTAATTCTTCTTCTGCTGTTTGCAACGAAAGAGGCATTACTGCAGCAGAACTGGTGGTGGAAAAAGCCAGGAGTTGAGCGTCTCTGATCTTTCCCAAGAATTTTAGCGGGTTCCTGCGGCCTAACAAACTCACCATCATCAGGTATATGCCTACTAAAATTAGTAAACCTGCCAAGACTACTATCACGTAATAACCTAGTCCGGCAAGGGAGCTTAGACCTACACTGGATGTAAGCTGAGCCATGAGACCAAAAACTGCTATGGGTACTAAAATCATGGCCCACTTAACTACTGTCATACAAATTTCCTGTACAGCACTCAGCAATAACTTCACAGGTTTCAGCAGATTATCTGGCAATGATAATACTGCCACTCCAATAATAATGGTAAAGATGACAATGCTCAACATTTCCCCGCTTACCATAGAGGCCAGCGGGTTTTCAGGCAGCAGATCGGTAATGATGCCCGGCATATCATTGATGCCAAATGATAATTCAGCATTTTCTTCGCCTGCCGCCAGTACTACTTCATGCTCGGCAGCTGCCTGTTCATGCAGGTAGCTGCCCGGTTTAAAAACGGTGGCAAGAAGGGTTCCTATACTCACGGAGATAATGGTGGTAGCCACAAAATAAAGTAAAACACCACCTCCCAGTTTTTTCAGGTTGTCTTTGTCATTACTGGCGATACCAGTAATGATAGAGGCCACGATTAACGGGATCATGATCATTTGCACGAGCTTAAGAAAGAGCATGCCGGGCAGGGCCAGCCAGTTACCTAAAACATCGGCAGTGGCTTTGCTCACCCATCCATTTTGTGGGCTTAAAAGAAGGCCAAAACTCACTCCTAAGAAAAGTGCAATGAGTACCTTTAACCAGAGCTTGCCTGCTACCAGTTTTTGAAGATAGGTATTAAGTGATTTGAGAGATTTTATTTCTGTATCAAACAAGCTCATTATATCATCCCCAAACTTTCATTTGTCTTTTTAATTGATCTCTCGGCACTTTCTTCTATCCCGGTCAATGCCCTGATCGCATCAATGGTCTCCGGGATTACGATGGCCTGGTTGTCCACTACATAGGCGTAATAGAGCTCAGTACCTTCTACTTTTAGCATGTCTTGCCACAGTGCTACCTCATACATATCGCCCCAGGGTCGTCCCATATCCAGGTATCTTTCTTTGATCGTATTATTGGAAACCAACCCATCATTATAGCTCATCAACGTGATTCGTGTAGATGTCTGAAATGCCTCTATCACTTCCTTTTTATCAGCTTTTCGGGTAAGTCGCACATTCCAGTAATGTAGATGGCTCAGGGTTTGAGGAACTTTCACCGCCATAGTAACTACATCCAACTCAGGGTCTACACTTTGCGCATCAGGTCCCTGATGGCTGGGGATGTCTTTTTCAGGTACCAGGGTATTCATGATGCCACCAAGATGGCTTTCCCAGGGGTCGGTCGCTCTACGAAGCAAAGTACCACGGGCACTTTCTAACAGTCCGGCTCTTTTCAATGCAGAAAGTGTCCTGACAATTGAAGTGGTGTTACACGAAACTACCCGGGTACTGTCCCGGTTTAGGGCGGAAGCATAATTGTTTTCTGCGCTAAAGGAATGTCCGGTAGTTTCGTGTTTTTCACCTCCTTGAATGATAAATTTGATTTCTCGCTCTTTATACAACTGCACGTTTTGGGCCGCTATCTTCTTGGGTGTACAATCCACTACTACATCTGCTACATCTAATAGGTCAGTCATGTTGCCTGCCGGGGAAATAGCTACCTGCTCCATGTTGCTTTTAGCTTCTGGAGTAGCAGCATAAATGGGGTATCCTTTGCTTACCGCTGCTTGAATGCGCCAATCACTGATCACATCACAAACTCCGGCCAATTCCATATCCTCTTGCAGTGCAATAGCATCCGCTACTCTTTTGCCGATTACACCATATCCGATAAGTGCTATTTTCTTTTTCATAATGTTATTGCGTTTTAATTTTGGTATGAATATTATTTATGTTGGATAATCCGAATACGATCAGTACAAAGCTTTGTGCGATCTCCATGATCACCAATATCCTGGCAGGATACGTTAAGGGTACGATGTCTCCGTAACCGATTGCCGCAAAAGTTACCACACTGAAATAGAAAAACTCAAATAAAAAGCTGAGATAACCCATGTTGTCCGAGGTGTTAAATCCCTGAAATGAGCCTGTATTGGCAGCAGCAATACAGCTATAATCTGCGGCATAGGAGAAGATAATCAACAGTACCAGTAGCCCGAAAATCCAGAGCAATTGCCCAAAAGAATGACACTGGCGAATGGATTTATTTACCTGTTTGAAGGTAAAAAATGTAAAATATATAGTTTTGATCAGGGCAAATAAAACCACCAGGTAAGGCACCCAGCTTATTTTATGATCAACAAATTGCATGAGGTAGACATAAACGATGGCCACCAAAGCCACCAGTATCACAGCCGGACTCAGGCGCTTGATCAGTTGTTTTAAGAAACTATCGTAGTCTATTTTGTATACCATTGTATATAAGTCAATTGTTCATTGCCGGTTTAGTTGTAGATTCTGTTCTGCCATACAGACGAAGTATAATTGCACCAATGACACCGGCAAGCACTGAAGCAAACAAAATACTTAGCTTGGCAATGAATGTATATTCCTCTTTTTGGAATGCCAATTCAGTGATGAATAGTGACATGGTAAAGCCTATTCCGGCTATCATGGCTACTCCCGAAAGGTGTCTCCAGGAAATTCCTTCTTGTAACTCGGCCAGCTTAAATTTCACCAAAAGCCAGCTTACTCCTAAGATACCGGTAAACTTGCCAACCAAAAGCCCGAAACCTATCCCCAGGCTAATGGGATGACTTAAAATTTCTACTAAATTTCCATGAATGTGAATCCCGGTATTGACCAGAGCAAATAAGGGCAGAATAAAAAATCCTACAATAGGTGCCAGGTGATGCTCAATTTTTTGCAAGGGAGTTTCAGCATCATCTGATTTTTGCTTGATCTCTTCCAGAATACTGAGTTGTTTTTCTGAAATGAAGTTACCCTTAATAGGAGTTGCCTCTAAGAATTGCAAATGAAGTTTTTGGAGATTTTTTAAGTAATCTTCTTCCTTGATCTTAACCTTACCGGGAATGGTGAAAGCAGTGAGAATGCCTGCAATGGTCGGATGTACCCCGGAGAAAAAAAATGCCAACCAAACCCCACCGATCCCAATGAGTGCATAAAACCAGGCTTTGCGAACACCAATGTAATTACCTCCTACCAACACAAGTAGGAATAATACACCGTGAAGCAAATCAATATATGAAATTCCGGAAGTGTAAAAAATAGCAATAATCAGTACGGCACCGAGATCGTCTACTATGGCAAGTGCCACCAAAAATACTTTGAGCCCGATAGGTACACGATCTCCAAAAAAAGAAAGCACTCCAATGGCAAAGGCTATGTCTGTGGCCATTGGGATTCCCCAACCGTGCTCGGTAGCAGCATTGAAGTTGAAAATAAGATAAATGGCTGCCGGAACTACCATGCCGCCAATAGCTGCTCCGATAGGCAAAATAGCTTTTCTGAAAGAAGACAGTTTTCCTCCTATAATTTCCCTTTTCAACTCCAGGCCTACCTGTAAGAAGAAGATCGCCATTAAGCCATCATTTACCCAAAGTAATAGTGACTCTGACAAAGCAAATTCCCCAACCAAGAGCGAGATTTCAGTGTGAATAAAGTTTTGATATACTTCCCCGAATGGGGAATTAGCCCAGATCATGGCTACCAGTACAGCCAGAAAAATGGCAATCCCTGAAGCTGATTGGTTCTTTACCAGATTATTCAAAGAGTTGTTTAGGCGGGTAATCATTTGGACTCCTCCTTTTCTAAGTCCTTGTTTATGTACTCCCGGATGATTAGCCGATTGCCTTTGTCATAGGTGAAATAATTCCACACCCAGTTCAGTGCTACCATCAGCTTATTTCGGAAACCGCTAATGGAAAAAAGATGTACTACCGACCATAACAACCAGGCGATATACCCACCAAACCGAAATTTACCCAGATCGGCTACCGCCCTTCTTTTACCGACAGTGGCCAGTGACCCTTTATCCAGATAACGAAATGGTTTTGAATATTCTCTACCCGCAATTCTGTACTTAATCACTTCACCCAGATACTTACCCTGTTGGATGGCCACCTGTGCCACCTGAGGATGGCCTTTGGGTGTTCTTTGGCTGACTACTGCAGCTATATCGCCAATGGCAAAAATATTGGTGTATCCTTTTACCAGCAGGGTGTTATTGACTTGAAGCCTGTTTCCCCGAACAATACTTTCTTCTCCAATACCTTCAGGAAAATCTCCTGTTACCCCGGCAGTCCAGATCAGATTCCTAGCGTAGAGTTTCTTTCCTGAATTTGTTGAGACAGCCGATCCATCATAATGTTCTACTGCTTCCTCAAGCATAACCTGTACGCCCAGCCGGGTCAGATATTTCAGTGCCTTTTCTGAAGCTTTGTCAGACATGGATGCCAGCAATTGATCACCTGCCTCCAGCAGATAGATATCCATTATTTCGGAGGAGTATTCCGGATAATCTCCCGGTAATATATATTTCTTGAATTCTGCAAGGGCACCTGCCATTTCAACCCCGGCAGGGCCTCCACCCACTATAATAAAATTGGTGAGAATGTCTTTTTCATGTTCATCACAGGTGATAGCTGCCTGCTCCAGGTTCTGGATCATGGTATGGCGAATATTCAGGGAATCCTGAATGCTTTTCATGCCCAAGCTCCACTTTTCAATATCGGTCAAGCCAAAAAAATTGGTTTTAGTCCCAGTGGCTATAACCAGGAAATCATAGTCAATGATACCTTTATTGGTTAATACCCGGTTTTGTTTTGCTTCTATTTGCTGAACTGTGGCGTACCTGAATATTGTATTTTTATTACCACTGATTTGTTTGCGAAATGGGAATACGATGCTATCCGGCTCCAGGCCACTGGTAGCCACCTGATAAAATAGTGGCTGGAATTGATGAAAGTTATGTCTATCAACCAGCACAACCTGTATCCTACTTCTCTTTAATGCCTTAGCAAGAGCAAGTCCCGCAAAGCCTCCTCCAATAATGACAAGCCGGGGCATATTGGTTTCCGGTAAGCAAACCATCTCATCTGTATTACAATATTCATTCATAAACATGCATTTTTAAAGGGTGTTCTTGTAATTTTTGCCAGTACAGATGCTCAAACAGGCTTGACCAATACATGCCAAAGGTGAAAGCAAATAGAAGTTCTTCCAGGGGTACCCCCAATATGAGTATATGCGTCAAAGCATCAAGGTTCCAGTAGAGGTTCACATACTCGGGGAAAAATGGTAAGATGCTACCGAAATAAATAAAGTACAACAGGGTAAATAGAAAACCACCGATCCATATCTTGCCTTTAAGATCAGGGCGACAGTATAAGGTGGCAATTGCACCGGTAAACATGGCTATAATGCCACAATAAATATGGTTTAAGCTGGTGAAATAAGCCAGGATGAGAAATACTACCGGAGGAACAAACACGATATACCGATGCATCCGATGGCGTCTATGCGTGCGTTCTGATGAGTGCATTTCAACGGTTACTTTTTTAAAAACCAACTGATATAGCACTGACCCTATGCCCCCAATCGCAAACGAAAAGATCAGGCTTTCAATATCAAAACCTGTGCTTTTAGCTAAATCAAAAAGTGAAGGAGGATTCCAATATTGAGGAACAAATAATGGTTCTGTCAGGCCAAAAGGCATAGTGATGAGGCTCATTTTGAGCATCACCTTTCTATAATCTTTTCTAAATAAAAAGATCATTCCCCATACTGCAAGAATGATCAAAGACCAAATCAGCCATACATAGTCTATCATCCTTACTAAATCATCGGTACTTTTTATTAAAAGATATATTGTAGACCGTAGCTATGAGTGCTCCAAATAACCAGCCCAGAATGAACATTTCTATCAGTCCGATGAGTGCTTCAGTCCAGGGCACGTCCATTCTAATCACAGCACTTGTATCCAGCCCGTGTAACAGGCTATTAAAAAACAAGATGGTACCCTCACGGCCTACTGTTGCCATTAAAATAATACAACCCAGGTAAAATATGGCTCCTGCTACTCCCCAGGCTAATGCGAATTTCTTAATGTTGATGTGTTGCATGATCGTTTTCTTTTTTTGATTGTTTATCTTCATGACTACCGTGCCCTCCATGTCCCCCATGACTGCCCATCATAAAGAGGTGAGCTACGAAAAATATGATGATGAATATAAAAAGTGAATTGGATCCGTTGAACCCAAAAACGGGTAGTAGGAACAGTAACAGGAATATCCCCAGACACCCTATTAACATCCATAGCATGTGATTTTTCATAGTTTTTGTGTTTTAGTGATGGCCAACGTGTTTTTCTGCCCCAATCTTTTCTTTGTTCTTCATCATTGTTTCCTTATCCATCATGCCTTCTTTGTGCATCATCTCCATCATCTGCCCCATCATATTGGGTTTATCTTTCATCATGTCCATCATATGGGCACACATGGACGAATCCGAGTCAGCCATGTTCATCATGTTGCTCATCATATTATGCATCATATCAGGCTTATCTTTCATCATGGCCATCATTTGATCATTGTCTGACATCATCATACCCACCATCTGCTCATTGCCTTTCATCATCATTTGGGTATGATCATCCTCCATCATTTTGGTCATCAATTGTTCAGCGTATTCATGATCGGAAATGATGGTATTAAAAATTTCATTTCGGGTGTCATCATTTTCTAACATTGTGCTTACATCCTTTTGTTGCTGACAGGCAGATAAAGCCGCTATCAATAAAGTGAGTGTTACCACTGTTTTGAAAGTATTTTTCATATCGTTATCGGTTAAGGTTAATGCTTAGTATAGGTATATCGGCATGGTTAGCCAGGTTTTCAGTAATGCTCTTTCCTATCAGGTTAAAAAAGCCGGACCTGCCATGTGTAGTTAATGCAATAAGGTCAGCATTTACAGATTGGGAAAACTTAAGAATGCCGCGTTCTTCATTTAGCGAATTGTAGATGTTGGTGGTGCAGGTTCCTCCACGAGGACAGGTTTCATGAAAATCATGCATTTTCTCAAGGCTCCTGTCCGTCTCCTCAAATGAAAATGGCACATTGACATAAAGAAGGTGAATATTGGATTCGTTGAGATCAGCGAACTTCACCACCGTTTTGAAGGGTTCTTTGACATCTTCTTCAAAATTGGATGCAAAAACCACATTTTTAACGGGCCACTTAGACTTTTCTTTGATGATCAAGACAGGAACCGTAGCGTCTCTTAGTACCTTTTGGGCATTAGACCCGACAAACAATTCTTTTGCACCAGATGCGCCATGGGAACCCATGACCACAAAATCATGATGATGAAAGGGAATATGTTTGAGGATTTCCTCTCTACCCACATCAAACACGAGAAACTGTTCAGCTTTCAAACCTTTGTTTTCCGCTTTTTTTACCAGCTTATTAAGCTCGCTCTTCGCACGCCCGATTTCCTTTAATGTTTCGGGAAACCGCTGCTCCTTCTCCTTATTAAGTTTGACCCACTGCACTGGCGTGATCTGTAGGTGCAAAAAATGAATCTCCGCACCTGATTTCTCGGCTATGGCAATGGCAATATCCGCAGCCCGGTTAGCTGTTTCTGAAAAGTCGGTTGGAACTAAAATATTTTTCATGTGTATGTAGTAAATTTTCAAAGGCCACATGGAATTCCCATAAATTTATTCACCCTTCCACTGGCATATTTAAGGATGCCTAAAGTTTATGTTCATTTCATAAGTCTCTGTTCTCCAAGTCGGGTTCTAATGTTTTTACTTTGACCATCTCACTAACCTCTGTGATATAAATAATGCCGTCCCCGGAGTGAGCTGTTTTTCCATTTTGATGTATAATCTCTAGTGATTTCTTCACTTTCTTGTCGGGTAAAACAACTTCCAGTTTTGCTATTTTAGCATGTGAAAATGGATGCCTCAAAGACGGAAAATCCTTACGCTCATCGGTATAGTGACCGGTTCCCTCTCCTTCAAAGACCGTTAAGCAACAAACTCCTTCTTCACGCAGATGATTTACAATATCAGGTAATCGATCCGGCCTGACGAAAGCCTTTATTTCTTTCATTTTTGCAACGTCTTTTTTATGTCTTCATACTCTTCTTTGCTGATTTCTCCTTTGGCATACCTTTTTTTCAAAAGGTCTAACGGTGTTTCCTTTTTCGTTCTTTGTCCGGGTATATCCCATGGTGTGGCGAAAATCCAGATTATAAATATCACCCAGATCACCCACCAGATGATGTGCATACCCCAATAGTGTCCTTCAAACCAATGCATGATTTCTTATTTTATGATTTCAAATAATCTATCAACCTTTTATTGTTGGTTGTTATTCAAAATTACGAGAAAGTACAGCTCTCTATTTTTGAAATCTTGTCTTTGATGTATGATATTCTGCTATCAAAACATCAATAGCTTAGTGATTATCACCACTTAGGATCATAACCGTACCCATACCTACTACCATCACTCCGACCATTACAGGAACCCACCATTTACCACGAAAAAGTCCGTGTCTGTCCCCTGGAGCCATACTGAATTTTTCAGGGTTCTTCTTAAATACCTGGAGACATTCTTCACTGTCGAAGTAATACACGTCATCATTATATGAATACTGAAGTGCTGCGTTTACGTCAACGTTATTCTCACAAACAGGATCAGCATGTTTCTTAGATGCCTGGTGATGACGACCCACCGAGCAGGAGGTATTTATGATCACTATAGGCCACACCAAAGTATATAATATTGCTTTTCTTAAGGTTAACATGACCTATACATTTTGTAAGACATCGAGTAATTTCTGGCGAATATTCAAAGCCACTATTTCAAGGTCTTCATTGGCAATTGCCTGCATAGAGCTTATCGGGTCTACAACTGACACCTCGATATGACCATCCATAAGATCCTGCACAATCACATTACAGGGTAACATGGTGCCTATTTTATCTTCGGCCTTTAATGCTTTAAATGCGTACTCGGGATTACATGCACCTAATATCTTGTAGGGATTAAAATCAATGTTAAGTTTGTGTTTCATAGTATCCTGAACATCGATCTCGGTTAATACTCCAAAACCCTCTTTGCCCAATTCTTTAACCACATGATCTACTACATCCTGAAAAGAACTGTTTTTAACAAGTTTACTGTGATAATACTCCATGAAAAATCTTAATAAATTATAGTGTTTGATCTAATACCAACTGGTGAATATGTACTTTAATATTTTTGCTTTCCGAAAGCCTGTTTTGAAGAAATTCTGCACTAACCTCAAATGTTAACCCAAGAACACATTTGAGGTGTGACCCTCCTTCAATATGTTCCAGGGAACCTGTTCCACTTATTGGCAGGTCTGACGTTTTATAGTTAAGGGTTGCCCTAAACTCAAAAGTTTTAGGTGGATGCTTGCCTGTATCTATCTTATCTTCACCTTCACCGCTTTTTGTGATGTTCAGCTGCCCTGCCAATATAATTTTAGCATCCTCCATAGAGGAAATTACAGCGTCCAGAGAATCTACACCGGAATACAAAGAATTGGCGGGAAGGGTCATTTTAAAATAAGCCTCTTTGTAATCCAGTTCTGCAAATAGTTTTTGAGAATGCAGGTTGATCACAGAGTCACCAACTGGGACGATTAATAACACACGGCCATTAGTTGTATGGTATAAATCCTGAGCTTTTGCCATATTTACGCTAAAGAAAATCATACTCGTAATTGCCAATGTGTAAAGTATATTCCTAGTAAAAGAGTCATTTCCCATTTATGAACGAAATGTTAAAATTGGTTTGATCATAGCTTTCCTTTTTATTCAGTCTCTATCAAAAATAAGTGGATTAATGCATGATCTTTTTTCGAAATCTTGTCTTTATTGTATGAGATTAAGGTTATCATTTTCAACCCATTTTTTCACCAGACCCATCTCTCAACTTGTCAGAAAGTCTCCTGAATAGTGCCTTGTTTTGAAGGTTACTATTGTCAATGAGTAGTCCTTTCAAACCATCTTTTGTTTCGATCCCATAAATAACAGACTTACCTGCTGCATCTTCATTTTCATCAAACCGGTAGAACTCTGAAATATTCAATTCCTCAATTTGAAAGCTGGCACACAGATCCTTACATTCCAGGCAATCTTCCTTCCTGTTGAAATTATAGGTATAGCCTTTTTCTCTAAGATCATGCAGTGCTTCGGACAAGCTCTTATAATACCGGTTCTCGTTTCGCATCATTTCTTTATAATCAGATACTGAAAGACCGGTTACACGCTTAAATTGGCTGGATAGATAATGTACGGAACTGTATCCAAGCTTAACTGCGATTTCACTTAGGTTGAGTTCGCCATACTTTATTAGCTCTTTTACTCTGTCAACTCTTTTGTTTATATAGTAAGTCTCTATGGTGACCCCTTCGCTTTTTGAAAAGAGCTTGCTAAGAAAATTGTAGTTTTTACCTATCTCGTGGGCAAGAAAATCGGACAACATAGCCTCTTTGGAGGAATTCTCCAGCTTTTCTATATAATGTTGGATGCCCAGCTTTATCTGTTCCATGAGGATTTGCTCTTTGTCTTCAAGGAGCTCAAAGCCATAAGAATTTAACCTGTCTGCTATAATGCTTTTTGTTACCGTCTCAGGCACTTGTATAGTGGCATGTCCAAGCCGAATTGTAGAGATGAATGCTCCCAATGACTCTAGTTCGTTCTGTATGACCAGAATACATCTTGGGCATACCATATTTTTGATATTTAGATTAATTGTTTTCATCTGTTATAAGGATTAAACTTTTCTGATCCTGAATTAATTTCAGTGATTGCGAAGAGTACTAGCTAATCAAATTCTTATTGCTCATTACCAAATGAATGGTTTCAACAATAATTTAAAGCCGGCAACAAATTGCTCCGCGCAGAAAATTTGTTAGGAATTATTGAAAAGAATAGAACAAGGCTGATAAGCTTGCGGAATAGAGTATTGCAAACTTCACGATCAGCCTAGCAGATGAATGCTAATTGAGGAAGGATTGAATAAAAATACGAATATGGTTACCACTAAGAGGTGGCGGCAGATTTGTATATAAAAACGGGAGTAATTGCTGATTAAAGTTTTCTGTTTCAAAATCTACAGCATAAACCTGATAAAGCACATGAAAGACGGGAGTCTCAACCGGTATTTGCTTTAGCTCATATTTAATTAATGAGGCATAGAGGTTATTCACCACTTCATCACAACACTCATCCTCCTCGTTACCATCATGGCTATGCTTGTTATCGTGGTGATGATCTGTATTAGTATCGTGATGATCATGGTCATGCGCTTTTTTTGGATGAGTATCCGTTTTATTAACAACTGCAGAGTAATTTCCCCAAGAGATCACCCCAAAATCGCAAAGAGCATCACATACAAAAACACTAATGAATCCTGTAAGCAACAGGATCACTATGTATTCTTTTCGTTTATGCAATCTCTTTATCATGGCCTTGCGTGACAATTATTGCATAAAGCTCGTAAAAATCAGTTATAAGTCAAATGATAGATATTGGTTGAAAACATGATAAAAATCAATGTTATAATTTAATAATTATCAGTGCGAGTGACTTTCTCCTGATTCAAGGAATTTGCCCTGAGGCCCCACAGCTTCAATATGTACTAATTGGGCTCCATAATGACCGGTGCGTGACACGGTATAGGCTGATGCGATAAGTACAAGGGCTACTACCGCCACTGCCCACCGTTTTTGCTTAAAAAAGAACTGGCTTACTATCTGAACAACGAATCCTGCAATGCTCAGGTAAATTGTCCAATCCGCCCATTTGTCATGTTGTGCTAGTACTTGCTTAGCATGCTCGGTAAGGTCATGGGTATGGGGATGAAAGGTTCTACCTGATAGGTAAGCACCTAATGCCCCCACAAAAATAAGCCCGGTGATCACCCAATCAATTTCCTTTTTGAGAAAGAATACATTAGCAATGGCTAATACGGCTCCCACCAATAACAATACGATGGGAAAATGTACCATCAGAGGATGTAGATTGGGGAAATCATCAAAATCAGCTGTTACTTTTTTGTCTTCATGGCCAGTATGGTCGTCTTCATGTACTTGATCCTCATGTGAATTCTCTACAACCTGTTCTGTCTCCACTGAATCCTGTTTTTCACTTTTGTTATGTTTCTCCCCTTCATGCGCAGAGAGGGTGAAAACTGAAACTGCAAGATATAATGTGATCCAAAGTTTTTTCATATTAGCGTGTTCTGATAAAACAATAAATCTATCGCTCTTTAAATGAAACACCTTTACAAAATCTCATCAAATATGTATAAAATTCACTACCATATACCAGCTATCTGTTTACCTGACCACTTTCAGTTTTCTGATCATTTCTTCGGTCAATGCTTCTGCATATACTCCGTAGGCATCTACCAACACCCCTTTGAACCCATCTTTTGACTCAATAGCGTAAAGAATAGAATTATCATCAGGATTGCTCATGCCTTCAAACCGATATACTTCTTTTACTTCAAACTGTTCAGGGTGTAGCTCGAGTTTATGGGCCGGGCATTCAATACAATGTGGTTTGAGATTAAAATCGTTTGAATAACCTCTTGTCTTAAGATCATTCAACGCTTCGGAAAGTGTGTCGTAGTTTTTCATAGTATTTCTTTTTTTGCTGCGTACCAACCATCACTATTTAATAATTTAATTAACTGCAGTTTTTTTAAATTACTCCCATCATCATTTTTACCAGGATTCCCCTCATTTTTAGGAATAAAAGCTTCACTCATTGTGGACAAATAGTTATCAATAGACCTAATGAGAGGCATCACCTTGTGTGATGGGTGTCCTGAGTCATTTTGAATGGAAGTGAGCAATGCGTTTAATTTCCATAAGCCGATTGAAAAGGAAGTTTTTTTATCCGTACTAAAAAAGTAATGTACCACTGGATATGCAAAATGATTCTGATTGTGACGATTGATCATATTTCTTATCTCTGCTGCATTTTCATACAAACAGTTTATTCTATCTTTCTCATTTAGCGTCATAATATCATTTATGTAAAGGCTGAGAGATCGTTTATGGATGACTGCTGATGATACCGAAATAAGATAGGTCATTGCAGTGGTAATGAAAATAAAGCCTGAAAACGAAAAAACGGCTATTACTATTTGCCAGCAAGGCGATCCAGGCACAAAATCACCATTACCCATGGTTGAAAGCACATAACCACTGTAGTAAAACTTGTCCGATACATCAGCTGCAATTCCTGTGGAAGCAGTAACCACTGAGCGCTCGTCAGACAGTATCAATAGATAAAATCCTAACCATAGCCCTCCAATCCACCATATAATAAGTGATAGTATTATCGATACCCCACAGTAGTTTAGCACTTTTCTACCATTCACAGCTTTGTTAAGATTTAAAAAAAGTTCTGAAATCCAGCCTGAAAGTCTCGAGGAAACCAGACCTGCTCCATTGATTGATATAACAGTAAAGAAAAAGTCATAGGCTACTGTAAATAGTAATAAAACTGATGCTATGAATAATGACCAATTCATAGAGGCACCTAAAATAATAAGTAGATAATCAATCCTACAGCCACGATCAGGGCAAACGCATAAACTATTATTGTTTTAAAGGAAACCCCATCAGCCCCATGATCATGATCATGATCATGGCCTCCTCCGGCTGAATCCAATTTTTTTGTTTTGTAATTGAAATACAGCATCAGGGCTGTAAATAATGCGAAAACAATATTGAACCAGAAGGTGTAATCGATCTTGAACTGCGTTACCTCTGCGACCTTCCTGCTGCCTTCGGGTAACACGCCCAATAAATCAAAACTATAGTTAAGTATCAAAGCAGTAATCACAATACTCACGTACATGATCCCGGCAATATAAAAGGCCACTTTCGTCCCATAGTATTTTCTATTCATATTCACCAAAGGCGGCACCATCAAATCGGAATAAATGAACCCCATCAGGCCGGCAAAGAGAATACCGTTTTCATTGAGCACAGTGGCAAGTGGTATGTTACCCATAGAGCCAATGAAAGTGGCTGCCGCTACAAATGGTGCTACCAAAGCATTTTCCAACCGTATCACGAAATCAGGTAATTCACCCTGCATCTCGTTTAAAAAAATCGCTTCCCAGAAAGATTGTGGCACTAATACAGAAACAAACCCGGCTATGGTAAAGCCAATGAGAATGTCTTCCCAGGCCATTTTCCACTCCATCACAAATTTTTTTCCCACCAAATACCAGCCTTCTTTTGATTTTATGCGCTTCTTCCAGTCAAAATCCTCCTCTTCAGCCGATTCTTCCTCCACTTTTTCCCTGGCTTCTTTTATCCACTTTTTCGGATAAGTCAGCTTGATGAGAATTGAGCTAATTGTTATAAGAATAAGTCCACCAATCACTTCGGCTACTATAAACTGCCAACCCAGAAAAATGAAAATGAGGATCCCCAACTCAATTACGAGGTTTGTTGAAGCAAACATAAAGGCGACCGTACTTACAAAGTGGGCACCTTTCAAAAACAGTGACCTTGCTGCTGCCAGTGCAGCAAATGAACAAGAGGAAGATATGGAACCAAAAAAAGTAGAAAGTGAAACGCTTTTGATATTGCTCTGCCCCATGTGGCTGGTGAGTTTCTTTTTGGGGACGAAGGCCTGAATAGCTCCACTGACCATATAGCCGAGCACAAATGCCCAACCGGATTTCCAGAAAAAGCCCAAGGCTGTCTTGGATGATTCACCCCATAAATCTACAATGTTTTTTGATTCCTCCTGAGCAAATACCGCCATTGGAGCCAAAATAAGCATACCCATTAAAATAATCGCTTTACCTTTTTTCATTCGTTTAAATTTTACACGTGTCTGACTAGCAATAAAATTTAGTCATCCTCCTGTGTGTCCTAATTTTGCTCCGGCCTTGTTTGCCAACCGCAGGCATGCCGGTTTTATTTGATATTTTTAAATTTTCTGAAACCAATTACAAATTTATAAACAGCCGCGATTGCGGCTGGTATAGCTATGATGTGATAAAAAATACCCTCAAATCCTCTAGAGTACGATATTCCCTCAATCAGTGCTACTACAAAAAGCCACATAATTCCATACCCGATTTCTCCCCATGCTTTATTTTTCTTTGCTTGTAATTCATAATCCCCTTTCATATTGATAATTGTTTGACTAAATCCTTCTGCATGTTTTATGGTACATTTCACAACTGCTACTTCTCATGGTTTTAAGGCTCTTCTGCTTATGACAAATATGATCAACGGTAAAACAGAAAACTGCAAGACCGGTGAAATGCCTACTTCAACCAGAGGGAGCATTGGCATTGTATCAGCATACGACCAATCTCCTCGCCATGTATGCCACAACTCTGCCAAAATAGCACCTAGAAAACCAATAAGGATTAATGTTAAAGTTCTGGTAAATTTTAAACGCTTAATCCAATAAACGTTGTTGTAAATAAGGCCAAATAAGAAGAGCAGAACGAGCACCATGAGCATATCCGCTATGGAGGCCAATGCACAAAAAGAAACATGTTCAAAATCGTATTCAAAATTTTCATATAAGGGGCCCTGTACTACCTCCCAACCAAAGTTTAGCACAAAGGCTGCAATAGCTGTAGTAACTATAAAATACTTATAATTTCGCTTGTCTGCTACCTTCTTCAAAAAATGGATAAATAACGTTATAATCAACGTTAAGGCAATAAACGGCACAACGAAAATACCAAAGCTTAAATCCATTGTTTAAACGATTTTAAAATTCCGCATCATACCCATATCCTCATGCTCAAGGTTGTGGCAGTGGTATACAAACAAGCCCTTAAAATCTTTAAACTGCATGATAACCTTTGCACTCATCCCAGGCATCAGTAATATCGTATCATGCCAGCCTTCATCTACAAAGCCTTCTTTTATGGCATCCCATAACCCGGGATCCATGCCATCCACGTTCCTTTCCAGTATATTGAATTGTAATTGATGTATGTGAACCGGGTGTGGCATTTGCATCATATTGCCCATCATACCACTATCGCCTCCCATCATTCCGCCATCACCCATCATACCGTGGCCATCCATCATGCCACCACCGTCATCATTACTCATCATTCCGTCCCCATTGATCAACTCCCAAACCTCGGTGGTCCCTAGTTTCACTATTTCTTGGTCAGCCACTTCTGTGGTTTCCCAGGTACGGCCGTTTATCGTCAGTTCCATGTGGCCCATGTTAAAAGCAAATTGCCTGGGACTGTTTAAGTTAGTTGCCGTGGATGGATCAAGGGGTTGATAATTGACAAGTCGGGCAGGTAATTCGGCACTGTTGCTACCAGAATCAGCAAGCTTTACTGAAAAAACTTCAAATTCGCTTCCGTGGGGCAGTTTGCATACTACTCCGTCCATCATGCCATCGCCCATCATTCCACCGGACATGCCGTCTAATGGGAAACTCAGGCTTTTCATCGTTAATACAGTTCCTTCATCTTTATCTCTCAGGTCCAGCCAAAGGTCAACTCTCTTGGCTGGCCCCAGCATCAGGTAGGGTAATTCTTTGGGTGAGCCCAGTAAACTGCCATCGACCCCAAAAATGGTCATGGGGCTGCCATCGTCCCAACCCAATTTATAAATTCTCGAATTAGACCCGTTTAGTAATCTCATGCGATAGGTACAACCTGCTTTCAGGCTTATCTCCTGACTGGCACTCCCGTTAATGAGTATCTGATCGCCCAAAAATCCTTGCATACGTTCCATCTGTCCATCGAGGTAGATTAGTTGGTTTTGGTTATCAAACGTACGATCCTGAATGACCACCGGTACATCAAATGCTCCTTTTGGCAAATTGAGTTTTTCTTCCTCTTCATCGGTGACCAATAATAACCCGGCCAGACCATTATATACCTGCGGGCCTGTGCGACCATGCGGATGTGGGTGGAACCAGTAGGTACCGGCCCGGTTCATTATTTCGTATTCATAGATATAGGTTTCACCATCACCGATCACATCCTGGGGATGGCCATCATATTGTTCCGGTACATGCATGCCGTGCCAATGTACGATGGTTTCTTCCGGCAAATTATTTTTAAAACGGATGCGTATTTTTTGCCCTTTCCTAACTTTAATGATTGGCCCCAAATAGCTGCCTTCCAGTTTTTGAAGTGTATTTTTATCTCCCTTAAGTAAAGTACTCTCGAAGACCCATACCTCTGTTTTATTTCCAGTTAGTATTGAGGCTTTTGATTGTGTAGCAGTCAATTCCAGATCTACATCCGGCTGGAACCCTTCACTTAATTCGGGCTTTGCCGTGGTAGTAGATTGACTGTCACAGGAAGAAAAGAAGGGCCAGACCATGGTAACAGCAGCACCTGCCCCGGCCTTGGCCAAAAATTTTCTCCGGTTGATTCTCGTTGTTTTGTCCATTTTTGCTCTTTTTATTTTCGTATCTGCTTTACCAGCCAGATAATCAATAGCACGAGCACGACTAGCAGCAGCCCCCAAAAGAGCCACATCCAGCCGCCTCCGTGCATTCCAAATCCTGTTCCCTGATCCATCATAATTTTCTTGTTTTAGTTTTTACTTAATTCAGCCTTGTCTTTCCTCATTTTCAAAAACCACTTTTCCCCTATGAAAATCAGTAATAGCAAAACAGCCGAAACAATAATGAGCAGCATGTCGCTCTGCACTTTCATCCATATAAAAGCCGCTAAAACAACTACATCAAGCACAATAGTGGCCAAAAGTATTGCTCCGTTTGCCTTGATTTCTTTCCGTAAATGTTTAAAAACGCCCCATTGTATAATGACGTCCATGATTAAATAAAAAATCACACCTAAAGAAGCTATCCTACTGAGATCAAAAAATATGGTTAAGGTGATAGCGATAACTATGGTATATGTCAACATATGCTGTTGCAGGTTACCTGGCATCCCGAAATGTCTATGAGGTATCAACTTCATTTCGGTAAGCATGGCGGTCATCCTGGAAATGGCAAACACATTAGCCAAAACACTTGATACGGTAGCAATGATGGCGATTCCTACTGTGAACCAGAGGCCATATTTTCCAAAAGCAGGCCTGGCCGCTTCAGCCAGGGAGTAGTCTTTGGCTTCTATTATTTTAGGAACGGAAAGGTTGACCGATACAGCGAATGCTACCAGCAAATAGACAATTGTGCAGATAATGAGAGATACCCATATCGCTCTTCCTACGTTTTTGTGAGGCTTCACAATTTCTTCACCACTATTGGTGATGGTGGTAAATCCTGCATAAGCCAGAATTGAAAGCGCAAGAGCACCTAAATAACTTCCGATGGAGTAGTTGCCTGAAATTTCTTTAGGAACAACTTCGCCAAATGAAAAACCGGCTGCCCAAAGCCCTCCAATGGCAAAAATGGCTATACCACCAACCTTGACTATTGCCATGACAAAGGAAACTCTGTCGATGACCTTATTGCCTGCAATGTTGATCAAAAAAGTGATGACCAATAAAATCACACCCAGTAAGGGTATCCAAAAATCATGTTGATTTCCATCAAATAACTGCATGGTATAAGACCCAAATGTCCGCGCTACCAAACTCTGGTTAATGACCATAGCGAAAGCCATCAATAGAGCAGCCACTGCTGTAATGATACCTTTGCCATAAGCTTTCTTCAAGTACATAGCTATCCCTCCGGCTGAAGGATAAGCATTTGACATTTTTATGTAAGCATATGCACTAAACCCAGCGATTATTGCTCCAACCAGAAAGGCAATAGGAAACAATGATCCGGATAATTCAGCCACTTGCCCCAGCAGGGCAAAAATGGCTGCTCCAATCATAACCCCGGTACCAAGTGATATAGCTCCTGTGAGTGATAGGCTGTTCTTCTTATATTTTCCCACTATCTAATTGGCCTTTTTCAGTTCAGCTTTTCTTTCTTCAAACTCTGCTTTGTCAATTTCTCCTTTGGCATAGCGGTTTTTAAGGGTCTCCATTGCGGAACTATTTGTATTGCTGTCCTCAGTCCCGTTAGTGCTTTTTTGAAAGTTACCACCTCTGCCTAATGCCACAATTAAAACCACAACGAGTATTACGCCAATAATCCATCCGTACATCATAATTTAAAATATTTGAGTATAGTATGGCCAGAAGCCTCCCTGCTGTTGGAAGGCTTACCGGCAATATTTTTAATGTCAGGTTAGTTTCTTAATTTCCCTGGCCTTTTTTCTTTTTGTCCATCATCTCTTTGCCTTTCATCATCGACTTTTCATCCATCATGCCTTTGTCATGCATCTTTTGCATCATCTTCTTCATCATTTCAGGGTTATCCATCATTTTCTCCATCATCTGATCATGGTGTTTTTCCATCATCTGTTGCATCATCATCTGATTTTCGCCCTTGTTACCCATCATGTCTTTCATCATCATTTTTCTGTGCTCTTGGTTTTGCATCATTTGTCGGTGCATGGCCTTCATCGCTTCAGGGTTGGCTGAGAGCTTTTGCGTAAATTTTCCCATCATCACGCTATCTTTCATAATAGCAGTAAATACCTCTTCCTGCTTGTTTTCTTTTTTCATCATTTTCTCCACGTTTTGCGCATGCATAGAGGAGCTTAATGAAAAGAAGAGCAGCGTTGCAATTGTTAAAATTTTTGTATTCGTCATTTTAATTTGTTTTATGTTAATAATTTATTTTAATCTGAGATAAGTCGTACCTGTCAAGGTACTACTGCCTCATTTCTTCGTTCATCTCCATGGTAGTGGTATCGTTCATCATGTGGTCATCAGACTGTTCGTTCTCATGCATGTGGTCATTATCGCCTTCCATCATTTCGGTTTGGTCATCATCCATCATATCGCTATGATTTTGGTTATCGTTTTGGCTGGTATTACCGCAGGCTAGTACGAATACTGAGAACAGGATCGCTATAAGTGTTGTTGAGAGATGCTTTTTTGTATTTTTCATAATCTGTTATTTTGTGATTCTACATTATTTAAAGCTCTTTGTATTTGCTCTTTTGCCTTTTTTCCGACTGCCTTGAGCTCATCATTGCTGGCTACTTCCAATGCCGCCAAAGGGTCGGCCACTGCTATCTCCAAAATGCCTTCTTCCTGGGTTTCCTGGATAAGAATGTTGCAGGGAAGCATTATTCCTACTTTATTTTCTACTGAGAGTGCTTCCATAGCCAGTGAGGCATTGCACATGCCAAGGATATAATACCTTCTTATTTCTTTTTTGAGGTTTTTTTAATATGGTCTTGAAGATCAAAGTACATAACCATTTCAAAGCCGCTATCGACAAAAGCTTCTTTAGAAGAATCAATGGCTTCCTGAAAGGTCATGGAACCATATCTTTTGCTGATACAATAGCTGGTTTCCATGCTTTCCTTGTAATTTTCTCTGGCTACTTTGTCTGGCTTTGTCATCTTCTCTCGATTTTAAAGGTTGTCAATCACTGACTTTAGCTTAGACTGTATTTCTTTGGCTATTTCAGCCAGCTCCTTATTATCTACCGCCTGCATGGAGGCAACCGGATCCACTGCCGCGACCTCTATACCATCATCGCTTTGTTGCACGATTACGTTGCAGGGCAACATCGCTCCGATTTTATCTTCAGCCAGAAGTGCTTTATGAGCGAAAGGTGGATTGCACGCACCCAAAATTTTGTAAGGGCGAAAATCTTCATCCAATTTTTTCTTCAGCGTCTCTTTCACATCAATTTCAGTAAGGATACCGAACCCTTCTTCTTCCAATGCATCAGTAACCTTTTCTATAGCTTCATCGAAGCTGATATTTTTCAATGTTTTTTCGTGATAATATTTCATGTTGTATATTTTTTTAGTGTTGTTATAACTTAATGATTTGTCGGCAAAAACTCTGTAACAATTGTTACATTAAAGTTCGTTATCCGATTAGTCATTCAGATTTCTGGTTTCTTGATCAAGTTTACCCTCGAACTTAGGTACAGGCCTGTTTTTCTTTTCCTCTTCTGTTTCTACTACACCGTTTTCTCTGATGTCATTGATCAACCATTGCATTTCCATGATTTCCCTGCGTTGGGCTTTGATGATTTCGTCAGCGAGTTCCCTTACTCGTACATCTTTTATTTGAGCACGCTCACTCGTTAAAATAGCAATTGAATGATGTGGAATCATACCTTCCATGTAGTCAACACCTGTGACGGTAACCTGACTTCTCACCAGTCCAATACCACCGGCAATGAGCAAAACACCCAACGTAATGATCGCGATATTGGCACTACGCTTCTTGTACATATTAAGCATAAACAATAGCATGATGATAATCATGGATCCGGCCATAATCAGCGTCATAAAAAGCCTTGTTTCACTAAACCAGAAATGATCAATAATCTGGTAAGAGTGGGTATACATTAAAAAAAACATTGCTACCATAGCGGTGGCAATCATCGCAAAAAATTTACCGTAATTATTTCCGTGTTTCTGTTCGTTTTGCATCTTAATTGATTTTGATTAGGTTATTAATTTATCCACTTAGTATAGTGTGTTCTTATTATTTAAAATCTGACAGATAAGCCTCCCCCAGCTCCGAATCGATTATCGTAGCTTCCCATTAGTGAGAAGTTTTTAGATAATAAATATTCTGCTCCAGCACTCCAGACGATTTCTTGTGTGTAGTTTTTGTTTCCTTCCAGGGTATTGACCCAACCTGCATCCAACTGATACTCATAATATCCGAATACAGAAAATCTTGGAAACAACATCAGAGATCTACCAATACCCACCCTTGGTCTTAGTTCATTGTCTATCCGAATATCTACATTAAACATATAGGGGGTGAACCAGCGGATACCAGCCACTGCTGTAGTCTTAATGTCATCCAGACTATTTCTGGTGGTGTTTTCAACATTTATTCCTCCAAAAACCCTGACATAATCGTAGAGATAATATTCATAAGAAAACTCTGCTTCAAAATTTTGATTCCAACCGTACTCTATGCCCAGGTTGAACTGATTGCGAATGTTGGAAGACACCAGGTTTAGAGCACCTGTGTGAGAAGCTACATCAGCCATTCCCCAGGTATAAAACTTATTTGTTTCGTGCACCAATTTAGAAACAGGATAAGGCTCCATTCGCGGATCCCGTGGCGTATCATAGCTAACTACCCGTGCCATTCCGCCCATCATGTGATAGAGTATATGGCAATGGAAAAACCAGTCGCCATATTCATTACCATAAAACTCGATCGTCACTTTCTGCATTGGAGGAACATTCACAGTATGCTTTAAAGGAGAATATTCACCATTCTCATTGATTACCCTGAAAAAATGTCCGTGCAGGTGCATCGGGTGGTGCATCATGGTGAGGTTGTTGAATGTGATTCGGGTCACCTCACCTTCGCTGATCTTAATTTTATCCGTTTCAGAAAGTGGAATACCGTTCATGCTCCAGATATACCTGCTCATGTTACCCGTCAGGTTGAGAAGCACCTCTCTTACAGGAATATCCTTATCGTAGCTGGTTGCTTCTGTTGATTTCAGATAGTCATAGTTATACTCAGAAAATAAGCTCATGTCCATTTGCATTCCGTTCATTGTCATGTCTTCTGTGTTATCTTTCATGTCCATTCTGGGCATGCTCTCTGTCTCGTTCTGACTGGCTTTATTCATTCCGTCCATGGTGGAGTGATCCATCTTTCCGGCTTCATCCTTCCCGTCATTCGTGCTCATACCATCCATTTTCTGTCCACCCATATCCATCTGTTTCATTTTATTCGTTTGCATACCCCAATTATTCATCAGTTTTTGAGGGTCGTCTTTTTTAGGTCTGAATTTCAATGCCGGGGCACCCATACGCATATCCATCTTGGCCATTTTCATCATCATGCCAATTTTGTCGGGACGCGAAACAACCGGTGCATCGAGTATTGCACCTTCTCCCAGGTATGCGGAAGCCGTACCGGAACCATCCTGTGCGGTGATCCTAAATTCCATCTTTCCTTCATCTGGTATCGACACAATAAAATCATACGTCTCTGCGATGGCAATAAAGGTTTTGTTGTGCTCAACAGGCATCACATCCAGTCCGTCAGCAGAAACTATAGTGGGATCACCACCACCAAAAGTCATCCAAAATTGCGTAGAAGCCGCACCGTTTATTATTCTGAGCCGTACTTTTTCACCCGGTTTGAAATCCGGATATTCTTGCTTTTGTTCTCCATTTACGAGAAACGCAGGATAGTAAATATCAGCAATGTCAGCACTTTCCATTCTTTGTCTCCAAAAGTTGAGTTGTGCGCCTAATGCTCCTCGTGCAATTACCTGATTGAGTGGGGTGGCTGTGCCTTTCCGCCAGTTGTACCATTCTGTGCCTCTTTTCAAAAAGCGTAGTACGCTCATAGGTTTTTCATTGGTCCAGTCGGATAGCACCATGACCAACTCTTTATCATATTCCAATGATTCTTCTTTTGGTTCGATAACAATAGCCCCATAAACACCACTCTGTTCCTGTAACATGGTATGGGAGTGGTACCAATAGGTTCCAGACTGCTTCAATGGAAACTCATATTTCTGCGTTTCACCCGGCATAATTGGTGGAGTGGTGAGGTAAGGCACACCATCATAAAAGTTGGGTAGCAACAATCCATGCCAGTGCACGGATGTTTCCACGTCCATTTCATTTTTCACGTAAATCACGGCATAATCACCTTCCTTGAACCGTAAAGTAGGACCGGGAATGGTGCCATTCACCGTCATACCCATTACGTCTTTACCGGCTTTATTGACAGTTTCTTGTCTTATCGTTAGATTGTATACTGTCGTGTCAGTTTGAGCCAACACCGATGAAGCGCCTAGGGTCAGTAATACTACAGTTAGTATATTTTTTATTTTCATATATTTAATTTGTTGATTCTCTGATCTTTAGATTTTATTAAGGAAGTAACATACATCAACCCTGTTTTAGTTATGAAACTTCACTTTAGATGTATGATATTTTATCTTTCTAATATTGATGCGGAAATTCTTGCATTATCAATAAATACAAGAGGCTAGTTCAAAAAATCTTGCCAATGATAGCCAAATGACGTAAGTGATTGATTTACAAAGCCTTTTGTAAAATTGAAAATGAAAGAGTATCCAAAAAGTGTATCAGGAATTACACAGGGAAAAGCAGCCCGGAGTACATAAGGATTTCATTTATGTATTTATAGTATTGATATTCAGGAGCTTATAAAATTATATCCACTGAATGACCTGAAAATGTATAAAATGATTTCTTTTTTATACAAAATTCAGTCATAGGTCATCCAAAAATCCTCTGTTGATCCTTAATCTTTTTTTGTAATCGGATATAGATAACCCTGTAATTCGCTTGAACTGGTTTGATAAATAGTGTACACTACTATAGCCCAATTGTAACGCAATTTCACTCACATTAAGCTGATCATAATCCAGTAACTCCTTTACCTTTTCAACCCGCAAAAGGATGTAGTATTTTTCCAGTGTATGCCCGGTCTGCTTAGAAAAAATCTTGCTTAGATAATTGTAATTCTTGCCAATTTCTGAAGAAACAAAATCCGATAGCTTTTTCGCATTTTTACCTTCCTGCTCTAAATGCTTCAGATAAGCCAGTACGGCAGTTTTTGCCTCTTCGGCCAATATGCTATCCGCATCGTATAGCAATTCAAACCCAAATTCTTTGAGCTTATTATCTACAATATGAAGTGTAACAGCCTCTGGCAATGTAACCTCGGCATAACCCAGCTTTACAGCTTGCACCTCAGCACCTAACGCCTTTAATTCATTTTCTACAACCATTATACACCGGGGACAAACCATATTTTTTATATGTAGTGTAGTTGTCATTTTACAGTTGCTTTATTTTTTCGGTATGGAAGTTTTTTGACCTTGCGCACTGTAGGTGAAGAAATGTAAAACAATACGAATCCTGATAGTACCGTCAGTAAGCCGAACGCAGAAAATGATCTTAGCAGCCAATTATTAAAGTCATCACGGCTCTCATAATCCATGGTATGCGTCATCCATAAGAAATCAAACCACCGCCAGCTTCTATGTCGTACCCGTTGAAAACTTCCATCTGTAGCCGATACGTAGGCCATTAGATTAGGCGATTGCTGATAACTAATCGCCCAGGCAGGTAAAGGCCGTCCTCTGTACTCGTGATGATCGGTAACTTCAGTTATGTACTGTGCATCTTCAACCTGAAACTGATCGGCTACATACTCATTAGCAATGGTAATTGCCTCATCCTTAGAAATATCATGCTTCAAGTCACCGGTGCTGGCATGAATAAGATATGTTTCATTAATCCAATAATAGGGCTCGCCATCAATGAACTTGAGCACTAAAGAGCTTACCTTGAGGGTTGAATCTATCTGATCCAGGCCAATTAGACCGGACACGGCATGCTCGGGGGGCGGTTTTAAAAAGTGATCACCGTGGATCTCGTCAATGTCCGTCCAGCTAAAGTATAATCCGCTTATTGTCCAGAATAAAAACTGAACACCTATGATGAGGCCAAGGTAACGGTGTATTTTTCTGATATAATAATTCCTGTTTTTTTTCATTCACCAATACATTTCTGATATGCCTCACCTTATGCTTTTGAAGCAGTCTTGAGGGCCATACCATTATTTTAAACTTAAAAGTAGAGCAGAAATAGAAGTATCTCTACTTCGGGTAATTCAGTAAGTAGAAATGATAGGCTAATTCAAAAATGACTGGATAAAGATTCGGATGTTAATATTCTTAAAGGGGGGAGCTTTAAGTCGTATCCATTTAATCCAGTGGTTGGTATTGAATAGGTATGTAGAGTAAGCAGTCCACAACTCATTACTCACAAATACTTTCAACTCTTTCTGGCCCAGGTCAATCAGGCTAAATTCACCAGCCTTTTTGTACAGGTAAATTTGGCTTATTGAGTCACAGCACTTTTGTGTTGGACAGCAACCTCCCTTATCTTCCGGATCACTTTTTGTATGATGATCTTCATGACCGCTATGCGGTTTTGATAAATCACTTTCTTCATTGTAGTTATGCTGCTTAACCTCATCAACATCAGCTAATGGAGGGCAACTTACTTCTTCAATGCAGAAACAACTTCCCATGCCACAGGCAATACGAATAGCCCCGGTACTTACAAAAAGTACCAGTATGGCAATCACAAGGTTTTTATTTCTTACAAATTGAAGCATTTACCTGAAATGGATATTTAAATATAATAATTATGCCGGTACATTTAAAGGTATACTTAATGCTTATCCAAATAAGCGTTATAGTTTCCTTCAGAAGAAAAATACAGGACTTCCTTTTGCTGTCCCGGTTTAAAAGCAATAAATGCCTCCGCTTTATCCACCTTTTCTCCTGAATAAGGGTCTATGGTGTACCGCACATTGTCGGTATTCTCTTTTATTTTGGCAACGCACATTTGGCAGCAGCCATAGTAGGTTTTACCTTCCGCCTCAACCGGAATTTGCTCTATGCCCATAAAGGCATCATTGACCATACAAACCAGTTCGTTCGGTATTTGCTCATTTTCCTTTACTTCAACCGGAATTCGGTTAAACACATCAGAAAATTGCCAGAAAAGGCCTCCAATGATTAAAAGGCAAAATCCAGAAAGTATTATTATTGATTGTCTGTCCATAATTGAAAAGATTTATGGTACCTGTGGGAATGCAATGATCATCATCTGATTGATGAAATAACTGCAACCTTTCCCACAGGGTTTGAGATTTAATTGATCGTTTCCTTCACACTTCCACATTTCAACATTTTGTCACCGAAATAAGGATTTTTGATCTCCTTCTCATTTGATAACCAAAATGCACCGGTGTTTCCATTGGCCATCGGGCAGTACTCCAGGTATATTTCACCCATTGAGAGTGTACTGGCTTTAACCAATGTTGTCATTTCATTACTTAACACGGCAAAGGCTTTTCGCTGCTCATCCAGGGTGGAAGCCGAAGCTACTTTACCTGCTTCGGCCTGTGCAGAATTGGTGTTCTCTAAGGAAGCCAAAGACTTTTGAAGCTTATCAGCAGCCCCTTTAGCTTCATCCGGCTGAGATGCTACCAATGCTTCTTTGAGGTGAATATAATGGCCGTAAGCTTTGCTCATCGCTTCATCTTTGAACATTGGATCCATCTGTTGTCCACCGGATTGTTTACCATGCCCTGCATGATCGTGTTGTGCTAAGGCTCCGAAAGTTATGAAGGCCAGAGCCATCATTAGAACTGCTTTTTTTCTCATTACATTTTTCATTTTATTGATTTTTAAAGGTTAAACATTTGTAGAATGGCTATCACGACCACTATAAGAATGACGATTCCCCAGATGATCCGAGAAAACCATATTTTTAATTTTGATGGGGGCTTTTCATCCCCCGTTTTGCAGCATTCCTTCATTTGATTGTTGATTTCACTTCACCACAAGTAAGCATGGCCTCTCCGAAATACGGATTGCGAATCTCCTCTTCGGTGCTTAGCCAGTTAGCTCCTTTGTTATTATCCGCCATAGGGCAGAACTGCACATAGAGTGTTTTCTCCAATGGGTTGAAAGCTTTGGTCAAATCAATCATCCCTTCAGACACCTGTTGGAATGCTTTACGCACAGCCTCAATATCTTTCAAATGCTGTACGTGTTGCAAGGCATTTTTCAAATCACTGCTATAGTCCATCCACGCATTATGTGATGCTCCGGTAAAAATTGACATATTCACTGCATCCAGTTTTGCTTTCAACTCATTAGCCGCACGCTGAGCCTCAGCTAAATTGTCAGCTACTAGTGCATCCTTGAAATTCAGGTATTTCTCATAAAGAGGCTTTAATGCATCTTTAGCTTTTTGGTTGATTGAAACAGATTTTACTTCCGCTTTTTTCCCAGGTGTGGAGGTTGAAGAAGAAGCCGACATCTCCATACCCCCATGATTATGGCCTGTCATGGCCGGGCCACCCTCAGGGTTCATCATGCTCGGTTTCCCTGCCAGTTGAGCCGCTGCATCAATGCTGAAGGTGCCATTGACTGCTATTTCCTCACCTTCCTCCAGGCCACTCTCCACAATAAAGCTGTCACCTAAACCCGGCCCAAGCGTTACATCACGCATCATGAAACTTACTCCACTGCCGGAGGTATTTTTCACATAGACTACAGAGCGTTTACCCGTCCACATTACGGCTGTTTTCGGAACGATAACATTGTTGGACTTTTTCGGCAATGTAGCTTCTACCGTACCGGATGCAAACATTTCAGGTTTTAGCTGATTGTCTTTGTTGGGCACTTCTACCCGGGCTTTGGCTACCCGGGTTTTTGGATTAATTACCGGATCTAAAAAGCTTATCTTGCTTTCAAACGTTTGGCCCGGGAGTGATTGAACTGTAAACCGCACCTGGTCTCCCTTATTTATCCAGGGCATATCCGACTCATACACATCAAACAGCACCCATACGCGTGATAAATTTGCAATCTCATAAATAGGTTCCCCTCGCTTGATGTAGTCACCCACATTAACATTTTTGCTCAACACATAGCCTGAAATGTCTGCCGTAATTGGAAATTCATCGGAAGGGGTACCACTTTCTAATATTTTATCTATCTGACTGTCTGAAAGCTTCCAGTTTTTGAGTTTTGCCCGGGCTGATTTAAATAATTGTGGTTGTGTATCTTTGATTTTTTGCGCTTCAAACAATTCCTCCTGAGCAGTAACTAAATCAGGCGAATAGATATAGGCAATTACCTGTCCCCTGCGCACATATTCACCGGTGAAGTTAACATTCAGTCGTTCAATTCTACCTGGAATGTGACTGGATTGAGAGGAAACAAGCCGCTCATCTTCCTGTACCTTCCCGTTTAATCTAACTGTTTTCACTGGATCCATGGTACCCACAGTGGCAGTTCTAATATCAGCTAGTTGCATGGCGGTAGGCGACATACTTACTGCCATCGGGTCAAGTACTTCATCCTGATCATCCTCCAAAGGAATGAGGTCCATGCCACAAATAGGACAGTCTCCGGGTTCACTCTGACGGATCTGTGGGTGCATAGAGCAGGTCCATACGGTCTCTCCGGCTATTTCTGTCGTGTGCTGGTGCTCATCATCCATTTTACTCTCAGATGATGAACCACCAAAAATCAACCAACCCAGCAATAACCCTATTGCCAGTGTTGACAGTGCTATGATTATTATTTTTTTATTCGTATTCATCTTAATATGTTTTTGCAGTTAAGTAATTGAGTCTGGCCAGGGCAATTTGATACTGTGTTTCGGCCGTTGCCTTCATCTTTTCATATTTTAGTAACTGTTGCTGCATACGCAGCACTTCTTCAAACTCCTTTCCCGAATTGCCATATGCAGTAAAAAGCAGGTTAAGTGCTTGATTGGATTCCTGAATTTGTTGAGCATACAGCTCAAGCAACTCTTGCTGTTGTTGAATTTCAAACCAAGCCATTTCGTAGTTTGACGTAAGGGTATTGGCAAAATCCTCTTTTTGGAGCGCATAGCTTTCCTGCATGAGTTGTGCTTCTTTTACAGCTGCTTTGTATTTGCTTCGGAAAATGGGAATGCTGACAGAAACCATCGGCATCAAGGCATTTTTACCATTGTCCTGTGGAGCTGCCATATCTGAAGCCAGATCCGTACGTTCTCCGACCATTACATAATCCAGTCCTACCCCAAACTTTGGAAGCCCTTGCTTATAGGCTACCTCCTCACTTGCCTCACTGGAGGCTATTTTTAAGTCCAATTCTTCCAACATAGGGTTGTTCGTAAGCAAAGAGTCCTTTCTAAAATTATCAGGCAAGGCTTGAGCAACGAGAGAGTCCTCTACAATTACCAATGCGTCTTCCTCTCTGTTGAGCAGTTTATTAAACCGGGTCAGCAGAGGCGCTTCCTTATCGTTCAGAATGGAAAGGTTGGTTGTGGCATCTTTCAACATAATATCAACACGCAAGAAGTCAACCATAGTACCGGCTCCATTTTCAAACTTCTTATTGGCAATGGTTTTATAAGACTCCAGTATTTCAATATTCTCCCGCTCAATCTCTTTCCATTGATTGAGCTCATAAAGCGGATAGTATGCTGCTGCGACCTGATAATACAAGCGGTTCCTGGCATCCAGAAAAGACTGGTATTTAGCTTCAGCCATCAAAGCCGCAGCATCACCCTGTGCTTTCAAGGTACCAAACCAGGGAAACATCTGTGTTAAAGAAAATCTGGCCCGTTGCGGTCCCACCCTCGTTTCCACCGGTGAAATGAAATAGCCAAAAGAGAAATTAGGATCCGGCAAAGTATTTACCTGTTCCACTTTCTGAATAGCTGCTTCAAATTCCTTGTATTTCGCCTGTAGACCAGGATTGTTCTCAGCCGCTATTTTAAAATAGTCGTCAAGGGTCTGGGCAAAGCCTATTCCACCCCCAAGAAATATAATAATTATGATATTGATAAATACTTTCATGATAGTGTCTTTTTGAATCTTCTTTCTTCTCTCATGCTGTAGAGGACTGGAACAATAAAAATGCTCACCAATGCAAATGCCATCCCTCCAAATGATGGTATGGCCATTGGTATCATAATATCTGCACCACGTCCGGTGGATGTAAGTACAGGTAGCAAGGCAATCATGGTGGTAGAAACAGTCATCAGGGCCGGCCTGATTCTTCGGAGTCCGGCTTCCACAACGGCTTCCCTTACTTTCTTCAAATTATCAGGACGGTTTCTTTCAAAACTCTGATCCAGATAAGTGGCAATAAGTACTCCGTCATCCGTAGCGATGCCAAATAGTGCAATAAATCCAACCCAAACCGCCACACTTAAATTGATGGTATGCATCTGAAAAAGGTCCCGCATATTAGTACCGAATATGGAAAAGTTGACAAACCAGTCCTGGCCGTACAACCAAAGCATGATAAATCCACCGCTGAAGGCCATGGCTATACCGGTAAATACCATTAGGGATGTAGAAACTGATTTAAACTGGAAATAGAGTATCAGAAAGACAATCCCTAGTACCAATGGAACGATAATAGAAAGCCTCTTTTCAGCCCTTACCTGGTTTTCATAACTGCCGGAAAACTTGTAGCTGATCCCGGCAGGTACAATTAAGTCCCCTTCATCTATCTTGGACTGAATAGCCGCTTGTGCATCATTGACTACCCCAACTTCAGAGTATCCCTCCCTTTTATCAAACAGTACATAGCCTACCAAAAAGGTTTCCTCACTTTTGATTGCTTGTGGCCCTCTCACATACTCAAAGTCTACTACTTGGCTGATCGGTATTTGTGCACCTGTAGGTGTAGGCAGTAGTATTTTACCCAATGACTCAGGGTCGTCCCGAAGCTCACGCGGGTAGCGAACCCTTACTGGAAAGCGCTCACGGCCTTCAACTGTAGAAGTTATTTTCATACCTCCAATGGCCGTTTCAATAGTTTGTTGAACGTCTTCTACATTCAATCCATAGCGCGAAATTTCATCACGGTTAATATTCAAATGAAGGTAGGGTTTACCTACAATCCGGTCGGCAAATACGGCTTCTGCTTTTACAGAAGGAACATTCTTAAGTACTTCCTCCAGTTGCAACCCGAAATCCTCAATGGTTTTCAGGTCAGGGCCATACACTTTGATACCCATGGGGGCTCGCATACCTGTTTGGAGCATCACCAACCTGGTTTCAATTGGCTGTAGCTTCGGAGCTGAAGTAACCCCTGGTATTTTGGTTACCTTCACTATTTCATTCCAAATATCATCAGGGGATTCTATTTGAGGCCGCCAATTGCGAAAATAATCTCCATTATCATCCGGTATAAGTTCCTCTACAGTAATTCCCCGGTTAATAGCCTCTTCATTAGAAAGACTATCACCGCTACTGAGTATAAACCGATCTTCTTTATCAACTTTAAACCTTACCCGGTGCCCTTTTTCATTGAGCATGTACTCCGGTTTGTAGTTGATGATATTTTCATACATAGAAATAGGTGCCGGATCCAAAGCAGATTCCACTCTCCCTAATTTTCCCACGGTGAGGTCTACTTCCGGAATATTGGTCAGCAACATATCCAATTGGCCTACTACCTTGCGGTTGTATTCAATACCGGAATGAGGCATAGAAGTTGGCATAAGCAGGAAACTTCCTTCGTCCAAAGAAGGCATAAATTCCTTTCCTACACCTGGGAAGGTATGGGTCAAGCCAGACCATAATGAAGTCGTCCTAATATCCCAGCCGAGGTTATCAAACGCTTTAGGTATAAATCCAAAGACAGTATTAAAACCCAACCAAACATTAGCGCCAAGCAAAATCAGGAAAGTAGGTATTAGTAAAAACTTGATTTTATTGTCCAGACACCATTTTAATATAGATTTGTAGTAATATTCTAAAAGCGTAAACGAACCCAGAATAAGTCCTACCAACAGTGCTACAAAGATTACATTAAGCAGCAAACTTTTGCCAGCACCCAAGGGAAGCCAGTATTTGGCCAGCAGCCAGGTGATCCCCAATACTACAATGATGAGATCAGCCCTTTGAATAAGTTTTACATACCATTTACCTGAGTCTTTATGATCATTTGGGTACCGTTTTTTCAGTATTCCAACAAGGCCGTAAAGTGCCAGCGTAACACCCGCCCAATAGTAGCCGGGAATCAATGCTAATAGTCCAACTACCATCAATGCGATATTTACCCACCTTGAAACTGTTTTATTTTTGATCCTTGCTCCAAAGAACCAATGCGCAAGTGTTGGTAAAATGATCAATGAGACAATTAATGCGGCTATCAAAGCGAAGGTTTTGGTAAAGGCCAGCGGCCCAAATAACTTACCTTCTGCTGCCTGCATGGTAAACACCGGGATAAAACTCACAATAGTAGTTGAAACTGCCGTAAGAATAGCGGTGGCTACTTCCGCAGAACCATTATATATAGTCTCTATAAGTTTTTGGCCGGGAGGAGCCTCATCCATATGTTTGATGATGTTTTCGGAAAGTATAATTCCCAAATCTACCATGGTACCAATAGCGATAGCGATACCAGACAAGGCTACAATGTTGGCATCTACTCCAAAATACCGCATAGCAATAAAGACCATGAGCACTGCAATGGGCAGAATACTTGAAATAAGAAATGAAGCCCGCAGATTGTATACCATTACGATAACCACAAGAATGGAGATCAGGATTTCTAGTGAAAGGGCTTCTTCCAAAGTTCCCAATGTTTCATAGATGAGTTCAGAGCGGTCGTAGAATGGCACGATGGTCAGCTGGCTCACCGTGCCGTCTGCCAATGTTTTTTTCGGCAGGCCGGGAGCAATTTCATTAATCTTATCCTTCACGTTATTAATGACCTTTAAGGGATTCGCACCATAGCGGGCCACCACTACGCCTCCTACCACTTCGGCACCGTCCTTATCTAAAAGCCCCCTGCGGGTAGCGGGACCTAAGGTAGCTACCCCTACATCCTTGATCCTGATGGGTACGTTGTCCTGTACCGCTACCACGGCTTTTTCCAGGTCCTCTACCTTTTTTACATAACCTAGCCCACGCACTAAATATTCCGCCTGATTGATCTCAATGGTTTTTGCACCCACATCTTTATTAGACCTCTGCACTGCCTGCATCACTCTATGCAGGGGTATATCGTAGGCTTTTAGGGCATCTGGGTTGACATCTATCTGGTATTCCTGTACAAAGCCACCTATGGACGCCACTTCCGAAACTCCCTCAGTCGCATTCAGGCCATATTTGACATAGAAGTCCTGTACGGTGCGGATTTCATGTAAATCCCATCCACCGGTAGGATTTCCTTCTTTATCACGGCCCTCAAGCGTGTACCAATACACCTGGCCCAAGGCTGTTGCATCGGGGCCTAGTGCCGGTTGTACTCCCTCAGGCAACAGTCCGGATGGAAGAGCATTGAGCTTTTCAAGGATACGAGAGCGAGACCAGTAAAACTCCACATCTTCACTGAAAATGATGAATATACTGGAGAAGCCAAATATGGAAGAACTCCTTATAGATTTTACACCCGGAATACCCAATAAATAAGTAGTCAGCGGATAAGAAATCTGATCTTCTATATCCTGTGGAGATCGCCCTTGCCATTGGGTAAATACAATTTGCTGATTCTCCCCAATATCTGGTATGGCATCCACGGGGACGGGGTCGGAAGGCAATGCGCCTATCTGCCAGCCGAAAGGGGCGGTAACAATGCCCCAGGCAATAAAGCCAATTAATATGAGAACGGTAACCAACTTGTTCTCAAGAAAATATCTTATAATTTTATTAAGCATTTTATTTACATTCAATTTTAAATTGATTTAAAAGGCATAGAAATAATGCCTCAGGGCTTTAGCGTGCTATACCCTTGATCACGATTAATTGAATGAAATGCTTAAATAAGGAAGGACTGAACGAGTACAGGTATATCGCGTTCAATCAGAGGAGGGGAATAGTTTTTATATTCTGTTTTGTCTGCTTCAAAAGAATATGTTATGCCGATAAAGGTTGCGAAAAAAGCAGCTACAAATTCTAGGCTCATCGAACTACCAATAACCTGAGCTTGAAATTCATCTTCTACCTTAAGAGATTGATACTCATTTTCACAGCAGGGTTTTTTCTTGAATTGATTTTCTTTTGACGATTCGGTTTCACAACCGCTTTCCATATCGGACATACCACAATGTAATTCTGTATGGCCAACTACTATTTGCGTTTCCATTGCCATTCCTCCACAATAGTGTGTTACCATTGCAAAGCCGGAATTGCCAGCCAGAAAAATTAAAAGTAGCGATATGGAAATTATTCTTTTCAAGAAATTATCTTCCTCAGTAATTTTGATATACGCAAAGTAAACCTAAATGATTCCTGTTCCTGTTCAATATCTTGTTTTAAATGTATGAAATTTCTCTTCCTTTCAGGTAGCAAAGGTAAACTCACCTTGTTTTAAGCATTTTAAGCAATTAATCAAGTATTACATTTTTTCAATTTCAAGTGAAAATCCACAGATACTTCATCTCTCACTTTTATCGTTCCAAATAGCTTTTGAGGAGGTTGCAGACCAAAATCTGAAAAAAGAAAAGTCCGGCTGCCTTCCAAATGCTTATGATTCTCACCTTCTTCTTTTACTATGCATGAAACTGTGTAGACATTAGACTTTCCTGCCAGGGTGATTTCTACTTTGCCGAATAGTCCGTTTTCGTGGGAGGAACTCTCCTTCAACTCAATAAACCTAATACTTATCTCCGGAAACTCATTAGCCTTGAGGGTCTTGGCAAAGTCCCGGGTCATCATAGAGTTATGGCAATCAAAGCCAGCTGCCTTCATAAAAATCTCACCACTAAATGAAGGGTTTTCAACACCTTGAGGATAGTTTTCCATCATGGTATCCTCTCCTTCATAATTCACTGAAAGGCAGTGAAACTGATTGATATTAGTTGTTCCTGATATCTCCACCCGACTCTTACCTGTAACCCGCCATTGTGTTTCTTTGCATGTCTCGGCACTACAGGAAAGAATTGGGTTGAAATTTATGACTACCATGAGTAAGCAAAACGCCATTGTTTATTACTTTTTCTTGCTGTTGTCTGATTGCTGACCGTTATTATTCCTAAACTTTTCGTTGTACCAAAGGCCCAGTGCATCGGCTTCCTCACCTGACAGCAATTTCAATGCTTTTTCATATTCCTTCCTTAAAAGCTCTTTATCAAAGCTTACTTTTTCAAGAATTTTTTTGCAGTACTGCAGTTTGTCCATTTTTACTTTAATACTCAGAAAAGTGCCGGATAAATGTTCCGGCACAAAAATACTTCTGTTTAAAAACTTATTACTGCTTCTATGTTTATGCCATCAAATTCACCGCCATTGTATTTGGTGCCTGTCCAGCCTTCGCCTTCATACTTTTGAGATACATATTCCAGCTTGGCCATTACATTTTTAGTCATGTACCAACCACCACCAATATTCACCCGATTAATTTCTTGTGTTAAAGCATTTTCAACCATCTCTCCTGAAACAGTATTATACCTTCCACCTAGATAAAATTGTTCAGTATTGCCAAAACGATAGAGAAGTTCCCCTGCTAACTGTGTAAAAGCCCCTCCACCTTGATCGTCACTGTTTGAGGCTACTTCGTAAATCCCGAAAAACTCCAGTCCTTTATATTTTATGAATGGGTTGATTTGAATAGCTGTTAGTTCTCTGAATCTTGGGTTGAACCGTCCTTCAAAGGGGCCTCCATCACCGTCCAGCGTTTGCATGACATTGTAATACCGCGATCCTGCCCGATCTCCACCGTAAATCCAGGAGCCTGTCGTAGTACCTTTATTGATATACCAGGAACCTGTTAAACGTAATCTGAAGTCATCACTTAGTTGATTGTCATAACCGAGTTTTCCATAGAAAGATGCCTTGTTGTCAGAATTATCGTTGACCACTACACTCTGATTAAGTTTCCCATTCGTAATTCCAATTACTCCTAAAAAGCCATTTTTCATTATAGTAAGCTCACCGAAAGCCTCGGTAGAAAAAGCATCCATAATATAATTGCCCACAAATGGGTTAAAAATAGCCCTTGCATTATCGCTTCTTCTGAAGTGGGCATCTCCATAATTAAACTCATCTAAGCCAATAGTTATACGGGCTACATCCATAAAGCCTTGCATAAAGCCTTGTTTTATAAAGTCCAATTTGTCAATTTGAAGATAACCACCTTTCACCCATGCTTCCCTGTGATTTTGGGATGAAAGATAAGTCCTAAGGTGCATTCTCAACCCATCATACAGCTGAACATCAATGTTGAGGTTAGCTGTGGGAAGATTGAAGTTTGTTCCTAATTCTACCAAACTGTCTAGCAAATTGGTTTGATTAATACTTTGAAATTGCATAGCAAAATCACCTCCGATACGTACTTTCACTCCATCAAACTCCACGGTGTCTTGCTTGGATGTTTCAAATACATTAAGACCGGCTTTGTCATTAGGCCGAAAATACTGCAGGGCAGGTTGCTGTGCATACACTATACTTGATGTCAGAAGTATTAGTGATAGTATGGTAATTCTATACCCGTTGTTTCTCGTTTTCATAATTATAAGCGTTTTAGTTTATTAACTTAAAAGTTGTTTCAAAAGAAATTTGTAGTTTGTCCCCCGTTTTAATTGTGCCTAATAGGGCTTTGGGAGGCTCTATATTAAATTGTGTAAAGGTGATAGGGAATGATCCGAAAAACTGTATAGTATTCCCGGTAATTTTATAATCCACTTGAAGGGGAACCAAGCTTGTAGTGCCGGTAATAGTCAAATTGCCCTTTGCCTGTAACGACTGATCGGTAATCGTCTCAATTTCTATCAGCTCAAATTGTATTTCGGGGTATTTTTTTGCAACAAGTGCTTCATAGGCATTGTCATCCATGCTGCCTTTTCCACTCTTTAATGATTTAGTAGGCAAGGTGACTACAAGTGAATTGATGCGAGTGATTTTTTGGTTTTCAATGGTTATTTGCCCCTCTCCAGTGGCATCATCCGATACCATATCCCAATCGTGAAGAGTAGAGGTGCCTGATACTTTAAATTCTTGATTAATGGTGAGTGTATAGGCATTTTGGGCAACTGTTTCTCCACCAACTATTAATAATATGGCCAATAACAACGCCCACTTTAGTTGACTTTTTGGTTTTACCTGACTCTGTATATACATATAGCCTCTCTTTTTGAAATATTGAATCCAAAAGTATTGAGTGAGGCTGGGGTGATCTGTACAGTATTATGGCTTTTATGTATGAATTCTTGTTTTGAGAGCACTTTGTTGAATGAAATGTCTATTGAAGCTATTTCGGACGAATTAGCCAAATAAAAAACGGTAGGCGTGAAAGAGGATGAGCAGGTAAAATAAATTTACATACTGACTGATTATATCTAAGGAGTTTTATTCCGAAACTATTATTTTGGGAAAAAAATTGGGTGTGTTTTTATCAGAATAGATTGGAACTATAGTTCAACACAAACATGGAAAATACAACCAAAGCAGTAATCCACAAAAACACCTGACTCAGCATACTTTTATTTTTTGTCTTTTTACAATTCTCACAACTTTGATTGTTCTTTTTACTACCATACGCCTGGTAAAATGAAAAACCTAATGATAAAAAGGCCAGCGCGTATAAATAGGGCCGCATAGGATGTAGCCATGAAAACCACGTAACCGTACCCGAAAAACCGGCAATACCAACAATAATAGCCGGCCCCCAGCAACAAAAGAAGGGGGCTATTGCAGAGGTCAGACTTAGACCTAATAAAGCATTTTTCTTCATGGGTCTTTTAAAATTATAAGACTTCAGTTATCCTAATATTCCATGTATTACTTAACCCATCATCCTCTTCATCCTTTACCCGCCCTATCAGCTGAACTTTACCGGGCTTAAGTTTTGTAAGTATGTCATCAGGAGTATCTAAGCTGACTTTGAATGTTTCTCCGTTTACGCTTACACTCCATTTATTTCCATCGTTCACCAATTCTCCATTTAAAGTAACTTCTGCACTTCTGGCCGAAAACCCGTTATTCTTTACTTCTTTTTGGATTTTTTGTAAGGATAAATCATTATCTGCAGCTAGCTTAAGATATGCTTTCCCATCGTTGAGGCTTACTTTGACACTTTGCAAGCCATCCATTTTTTTGAGTCCGCGCTCCAGGCCATAAGCACAAGGTGCGCAATCCATTCCAAATACTTCCTGATCTACTTTGACCAACTGAGCCATTGCAGTAGAGAAGCTGAAAATGCTTAACACTACTATTATTCCTAACTTTTTCATATTTCTGTTTATTTAATGTTATAACCAATAACTTATGTTCATTGAAAGCCTATACCGCTCTTGAGGATCTTGCACTACATTCTGATAGACTGGAAATAACGCCCCAAAGGATATTCCCCAGGCTCCATAAAGACCAAGAAACGAAGGTCCAATCATTACTTTTTTTCCTCTTTGATCAACAGGGGAAATTTGGCCTTCATTCATGCTTGCACCCGGAAACTCTGCTAGCGATTCAAGAAACACCCTCCAGTCGGGTTTTGGATAATCCCCCATGAAGATATTAGGCCGGTAACCTACTACGAGGCTGGCATAAGGAAGGTCACCTAATTGGTCGTTGTCTTTTTCAAAATAATACTGATAGCCGCCTCCCACCCAGGCGTACCAAGTTCGGGAAGCATAGCCCGTGGAAATTGCTCCGTGAATGGAGTTGCTTAAGTTGATGCCTCCTCTTGTTTCTTCGGTAGGCGTTGAAACACTTAATATTGCAGTAGATTCAAATCTTTTCCCCACACCAAATGCATTGGAAAAGAAACGGTACCATACCGATGCTTCTATATCTCCATTTGCCGGCATGTTGTTGTTACCTCTTGTTCTGGGTGCTTCAGACAATCTGTTGACCATGGTGGGTGTCGTGATATTAATTTGCAGATCTTCCGTCACGCCATACGACCAGATGTACCTAAGCATAAAGGATTGATCATCTTCGGTAGCCAGGCTCATAGCTGCTGCATTAAAGTCAAATCCTCCTTTTGCCAATGTGGGGGTTTGTAAACCATAAAGGGGCCCGTGTCCCTGAGCGCTGACCTTAGAAATGGCTGTAATAGTTAGTAATATTAAAAGGGCTGTTCTTTTCATCGTATTATTTTAAAGTCCTAAAAATTGTTGAATTGGTAGTAGCAGGTAAGCTGAGAATAGTCCGAGAAGGTATAAACCAAAGGATATCCATAGGATAATTTTACTCCACCGGGCGGCTGTATCACATGGTGTCTCATTGCCATATTCGTCTATTTCACAGACCTGGTCTCTTTTGCGGCCATAAAAAAGCCAAAAGTTGAATCCGATCAAAATACCTGCTGCCAGAAAAGTCCATTCCTTATACTTGCTCAACCAGATCAATGCCGGAAAGTCCGAAACCATTCCGGCCACTACCGCTCCCATACCCACCGCTACGAGTAATGACGGAAGAGCACAGCAAAGCAAGGTGGATACCGATGTAAACAAGGAAGCTATGCTGACGAAATCCTGCTTTAGTGATTTTAAGACTTCCATAAGATTATGCCGCCATTTTAACGCAGCTTTCTGCGCAGGCTGCACATTTTTCCGCACACTGCTTGCACACCTCACTGTCAAATTTGCCGCACTCTTCTGCACAAGCCTTGCAAAGATCCACGCAAATAGCACATACCCTGCTGGCGTAGTCGGATTGGGAAGCCAGCATCTGTACGCATGCCGTACACAAGGCAATACAATCCAGGCAAAGCTGGTGGCACTTTTTCATGTCCGGCTCGCCTAAGTGCTGATCCAGACAGATGCGTGCTGCGGTGATACATGCGTTACAATTGTCAATGCATTGTTGTAAATCATTACTCAATGGTTTCATGATTTTTGTGATTTAAATGAATTCCCTTGCCAGCACGGCAGCAAGGGAAAATATAATGTAAGCCGTGCCTTACTTGTTTTTACCCTTGTCCTATACCCGCTTTGATCAGCTCTTCTTTAGAAATCCCCTGGTTTTCACAGCAGGATAAAAGTGAGCCATTCACAGCAATAGCAGGTACTTTTTTGATCCCATATTCTTCCAGCTTGCTCAGACAGGTCTTGTCTTCACACTGCTTCACCAAATCATAAATGGTGATATCGCATTGCTCACAAGCCAGGTCTTTCACCACTTGAACTACCGGGTCGCAAACAGGGCAGTTTGCTGTAAATATTTCTACTTGTCTTTTCATCTTTTCCACTTTTTAAAATGTTCATTTTATATTTTAGAGATTCTCTCCGGATAAGAACAATTCAAAGGTAAGTTCGGGGGTGGGGTGGTAGCCAAGGATAAATAGCTAGAAAATTTGATTTATTTTTTTGTGAGGATAAAGGTTAATATAGGAAGCAGGAAAATGGACAAAAACGGAGAAAGGCCGATATTTGTGAAGGGTAGTAAGGGCATTGACTCATCATATTGCCACAAGCCCAAGATCAGCGCAATTTTTTCAGCCGCGATAGATACCAAGGCACTAAAGGCTAAGGTTGTAGCGACTTTCGCTGCAGTAAAGCAATGTATCCAGCCTGTATTTTTGAAAATAGCGGCTACTAAAAAAATATACCATAAAAATTAGCAGCGCCTCCCCCAATGCACAGAGCAGAAAATATATCTGCCTCATCCATTCAGTGTAATTCGCATACAGGGAAAAACCACAGGTTCTCTCAGAGAAAACTCAAGATGAAGCCTGTAGTAGCCATGAATAAGTAAACTGACTTATTCGTTCTCCTTGCCATTACCTGAGCCTATACGTTGTTTTAATTCAGCAATCTCCTTCATCATAGTGGTGAGATTGTCTAGTTGCAGATTGGGAAACTGTTGTCGGATAAATTCTATGCGGTCTTCGTAACCACAATTGCCGGGACAGGCTTCAACGGTTTCCGAAATTTTAATGGCAAGAGCTTTCCGGTAGGCTTCATCCAGTAATAAATAATGAGCCTTATCAAGTCCTTTTTGCGCAGCTTTGAACTGTAGCAGAATTTTTTCCGGATCCTTTCCTTCATCCAGCATTTTTATCAAACCTTCTACCTGCCCTTTGATGCTCTGCAAGCGTGTCTTTATATCTTTTGTTAGATCTTTGGGTATCATAATGCTTCAGATTTTATTAAAGGTACGTTTCCGTCCGGGGTGGTGAACAAAAATTGTGTATGTTTTTTAATTTCAATTAAACCATAGACCCGATATCCGAACCCATAGAGGGATAGGAATAGACCATGTTCCTGATGTCGGCAACTTTTAGTTTTGCCCGAATAGCCATCGCAAAAAGGTTGATCATTTCTTCCGCATGAGGGCCGATGATATGAGCGCCTAAAATGTAGCCTTCTTTATCAGAAATGACCTTATAAGCATAGGTTGACTCATTGATCCGTTTGGCATTGTACCAGCTTGATGCGGAGCCGTCTTTCACCTGATATTCTAAACCTGACTTCTTTGCCTGTGCTTCCGTCATGCCAACCGCGGCAAGTGTGGGCAAGGTAAAGACTGAACTGGGCATTTCCGTGTAGTCAGGCTTTTTGGAGTTACCCCGTATAATATTGGTTGCCACTGCATGGCCTTCCATAACTGCAACAGGTGTGAGATTGAGACCTTTGCTATCAGCCGCATCACCTGCTGCATATACCCGTTCATTGGTTAAACTTTGTAGGTATTCATTTACGTCAATCCCTTTCTTGCCGTAGGAAATGTTTGCCTTTTCCAGGTTCATGCCATCCAACTCCGGTACTCTACCTGCTGCATTCACCACCAAATTCGTTTGAATAGTTTTTTCACCCCCTTTTGATTCTGCCTTTACGGTATAGCCATTATCCTTTTTTTCAACTGCAACCACATCCCACTCAAGGTGAAGTTCAATCCCCAATTCTTCAGTAGCTTTGACCAAGTGCTTCACGATATCAGGCTCAAAGCTTTCTAAAGGCATTTTGCTTCTGTGGAATATGGTCACTTTACTTCCGGCCCTGACAGCCAGGTGGGCAAACTCCATCGCTATATATCCGCCTCCAATAAAAGCGATTTCCTTAGGAAGCTCTTCCAGGTTTAGAAAATCCGTGCTGTCAATGGGTAAGTCACCTCCAGGTATATCAAGGATTACCGGTCGGGCACCTGTAGCTATCACTATTTTATCAGCTTCCAGTAGGTCGTCTCCGATGCACACCGTGTTTTCAGATTCAAAGCTGGCTGCTCCGTGAAACATGTCTACACCCGCTTTTTCATATCCTTTCTCTACACCTTTGGGCATTTTGGAGACAAAGTCGTTTTTGTAGGCCATCAGATCCTGCCAGTTAATAGAGATATCTCCTTGAATGCCAATCCCTTTCATTTTATTGGCCCGGTCTATAATTTCAGCAGCTCCGACTAATATTTTCTTAGGATCACAACCGCGTAGTGCGCACGTTCCCCCATACGGTCTGGAATCTGTAACGGCAGTCTTTAGTCCTTTTTTAGCACATTTATTGGCAATGGTCATTCCTCCCATGCCTGATCCGATTACAATCACATCGTATTTTTTCATCAGCAGCAATTGTTTTTACCACCTTCCTGAATGGGAGGACAGGCATTTGTTCCATAGCTGCAATACACGCAGCAATCACCTTGTTTTGGCTTTAATACTTCTTGGCAGTTTTCACATTCGTAAAAGTATTGGCATGCATCCGTAGGCATAGTTTCTTCTTTTTGATGTCCACAGTTTGGACAGGTAATGGTGGATTGTAATACGATCTCTTTTTCCATTATTAATCGATTTTAGGTTTTAGTACTTCTGCTTTATAGGTTGTTTTTTCTTCAATTGCTGCAATAAGCTGTTCAGGTTGGGTTTGTTTGGGGTCATAATCCACTACAGCTATATCTCCCGGATATTGCACTGAGTTGTCAACCACCCCTTTTGTTTCTTTCAAAACCTTGTAGAGATGACTGGCACAACCGGCACAGGTGAGCCCGGTGACTTTGATCTTAACTGTCTCACTTTTCTGAATAGTTTTGACTGTTTTTTGAGGATCAGCAGATTGTGCCATTCCATGTCCTGCAAGCAAGAAGATGAATGCTAGGCTGAAAATTATGGGTTTCATTTTTCTATTGATTTAAGGTTTCTTCTTTTATAATTTTCTTGCCAGTGACTTTATAGCCAGTGGCTTCCTCCACCGCAGTTGCCAATTGCTCAACAGATACTTTTGATTGATCAAACTTTACCAATGCAATACCGTTTTCGTAGGAAGAAGAAGCTTCGAGAACGCCTTCGCTATTATTAAGTGCTGCATTCACGCTATGCTCACAACCGGTGCAGGTCATGCCTTTGATACTAAGCTCAGCATTCAGAATATCATTTTCACTTACCACGATAACATTGGATGTATTGCTATTGTCAGAGAAAAAGATGCCGGAATAAGTCGGAAAAGCAAGCATCAATACCGCAAAGACGGTAACGATTCCCAGAAACTTCTTAGACTGCCAAAAGGAAGGACGCTCATCGTCTTCACAGGCACAATCGATTTCCTCCTGTGTCCTGGGTTTTAATTTCTGATACCAGGCAAATCCTAACACCAAAACGGTAAGGCCTATTAAATAAGGTCTGAAAGGTTCCATCCATGAAAAGGACGAAGCAATGCCTCCAATCCCTGCCAGCGTGGCAAAAACGGGGGTAATACAACAAAGCGAAGCAGTGAAGGCTACTAACAATCCGGCTCCTATACTTTTGGAGGATGTATTTGTTTGATTTGAATTGCTCATGATACTGATGCTGTCTTATTGTTATTAAATAAGCTGTCTAGTACAGGTCTTATTACCTTGATACTATCTTCTATTAAAGAGTAGAAGACCGTTTGTCCCACCTTCTCACTGGTTACAAGGCCTCCTTCTCTCAGTTTCTTCAGATGTTGGGAAATGGCTGGCACGGTCATTTCCAAAATGTCACTCAGGTCACAGGGACAAAGTTTGTTTTCCTTGCTGAGCAGATAGAGAATTTTTAAGCGGACTTCATTGCCCGACAGGCTCAATGCCTTAGCTACGGTAGCTATTGATGGTGTTACTTTGTTAATTTCTTCTTTGCACTGTTGGATCTGCTCAACATCTGCAAAAACACGGATACACGATTTACTCATACTCTTACTATTTAAGCAACTACTTAAATAACGAAGATCGGAAAATAAAAGTTTAAGTAAATGCTTAAATATATTGGATTACAAAAATATTAGATTTAATGCACCTTCATATGCCCGTTCAAAGCTTTTATGGAATGAAAGCCTTTGCCACATTCTTTACACTGGAAGTCTTGTTTACTTTGGTCGTTTACACCATTGTTTACAGATTTGTAAACGGACTTTTTTCTTACCGAGCGCTTGTTTTCAGCGATTTTATCCACAAACAATTCAGCATAGCTGTAACCTGTAAACGCTAAAACGCCAGCTAGAAATATTTTGGTGAATCCAGTAATTATTTCAGGGTGAACAAATGATAAAGGGTTGTAATACAGCAGGTTGATGATAAAAACGAAAATCGCATACAGTGCTGGCTTTCGCTTGATCACGTGGATGGTAAATACCAGTATAGTTAGGTCAAAGCTGATTGCATAAAACAGTGCGTAAGTGTTCTTCCAAAGATCATTACCTTCAAAGGGCGACACAGTATAAAACAACTGATGGGAGTGCATAACCATGGGAATGGTACCGGCTATCACTACGATAAAGATAAACTTTCGGGAATAGAGAAAAGCCTCAAATCGCTCAAATGCTCCAGTTTTATTATTTTCTTCCATTATTTTCAAGGTTTCTCACACCACATCAACAGTCGGTCCAGTGATGCCAGCTATAGCTAAACTCTTGCACCTCTTTTAAATCTCGCCAGCTCATTGCTATTGGGTTTATTTTCATAAATAATGGCTGTCTCCCATTGTCCTTTGAAGGTTTCCATGAGCATTTTCTCCAATCTGCGGATGCCTAGGGCCTGGTTGGGGTTTGCCCGTTTATGGGTTTTGTCAAAGCTGTAAAACGTTCGGCAGTTGCCATCGTAAAACCACACTATGCATTTAGTGAGTGCTTCTCGCTGCATATTTTCATTGAGCATGGGCTGGTTGTTTACGTTTGAGTTTTTGCAGCTGTAAACTGCTATTTAAACATTGCTGATAAGCTTGCATCAGCGATTCATCCCGATAATCGGCCAATCGTTTCTGCTGAATGCGGAAGAGTTGTAAACGAGTTTTTTCACGGAAACGGCCTTTGTTCTGTTCATGCTGCTGCCATTCCGCTTTAACCTGCTGGAGCAGGAGTTGGTTACGAATCTCAATTTTTAGCGTTTCCTGCTTCACATACCACTGCCAGGTCTTTTTGAAGCCATTGCGCTTGTTATTGGGATGGAAGTAAATGTGGGGTTTGGGTATCCAGTGGCCAGGGCTTCTGGCCAGCCAACGAGCAACCATATTGACCCGGTTAAAAGCTGTATCTTGGTACTTGAGCCACTCTTTTTGTGTTGCGTTCCACTGGAATTTGCCATAAACCGACTCCCAGATCAGGTTGAGGATTTCCCGTTCCTCCGGCTCGGAAATAATCAAATCCGGATAAAGCACTTTTCGGGTATAATCCCAAAATTGCCGTATGAGTGAAAGTAAGAAAATGCGCCCCGCCCCGGCCTGTTGTTCCTGTTTTTCGGCTTTACACTGCCTTTCAGGAGCTTTTACTTGCCTTTCTGGGGCAGGGTTAGCATTTTCCTCCGTGTTCTTGTCTTGTTCATGTCCTGTTCCTGTGGCTTTGCCACTCTCGTGACCGTAGGGAACTCCGCTTATTTGAGTTCCTGACTTATCCACCTTGCTATTATTATTTAATTGTTCTTGTTGTTCATGAACTAAAGGGTGAAAATTTTTCGCTTTTTCATAAAAAAGAGAGGCTACATCTCCGATTTTCACCACGTTATCCCCATAGTTGGTAGATAACTTGGCCATGCCCAGGACAACCGGATTGAGCCAGATTTCTACACCTCCTTTGCCACAATGTTGTTCTTTAGCGATGAAGCCTGCATTCACTAATCGCTCCCGGTGATTGATGATGGTGCGTTTCGTGCAGCCCTTGCATTTGGCCAGGCTCTCATTGTAGGTGTTGAAGCCAGGCAGGTTGTCAGGATCAAGGGTATCCAACTGGGCCACTTTGTTGAGTTGTTTGAGGTAAAGTCGAATCATCAGCTCTGCAGTAGCCCGCTGGTTGGCATTAAGTTTTTGGGTGAGTTGGGTTTGCCGGTTGTTATATGCATCAATAAAGCTTTTGGTCTTGCTGAAGACTTCACCAAAGTCAAAATGAAACCTTTGATTATTGGGCTTATCTTTTGTTGTCATGACGTCTAAGGTTTTTGAGTTCTTCCAGAGAGGTGATGATCGCTTTAGAAAAGCGAATTTTCTCGCAAACTTCTTTATCCAACAAGGGGATGTTTTTCTCCCCGAATTCTTTCAGCAGAAAGTTGTAAACAAGTTTACACCGGTCATGCTCTTTCTGTATAAAATTGATCTGTTCTTGTAATGAAGCCATGTTTACAGGGTTTACAGTATGTTTACAATCAGTAGCTAGGCACATTACGCTCCAGGTAGTCCAGGATACTTTTCTTAGAATAGCGGATGATCCGGCCATGTTTGGTAAATTTGATGGCTTCAATATCGCGCAGTTCCTGTAGCTTGGTTTTGCTGCGGATTCCGAGAAGCTTCTTGGCTTCATCAGTAGAAAGCCAGTCATTGGCCGGATCGGCATTGGCCAGGGCTTCTTCTTTAGCTTCCTTCAATGCCTGTTTGAACATGTCCATCAGCTCACGGTGCATACGCTGATAGGCTTCTTTTTCAAAGACAATTATTTCCATCACTTTGCAGTTAAATGTTGTTCAAGCACCGAGAACACCTCCCGGCTGATCAGATACTGATGACTGCTGTGAATCAACTTGTCATTTTGCGGCAGACTTGTTCCTTTTAAAGCTTGCATGAGATTATCCTTGTTCACCCAGCGGGTGGATAGGATTACGGAATGTAGATTTTGATTTGATACAGCCATCTTTGATCTGTTTATGACTGTAAAGAGAAGGTTTATTTCCATATGAAAACAGTCCTTCACCGGTCCCAGTTACCCCTAAAATAAGATTCAAACTACTGTATTTCAGATGATTATAAAGTCGGTTTTTTGAAAAACTTTTTATTGATACTTCTAAAGAACACACGTATATTCGGTTTTAACAGTGCAAATCACGTTTGGAATGACACCAAAGTTACCCCCTCGGGACCCTGAAATTTTGTATCAACCGGTAGATCAGCTCCCGGTCATAGAGGAACTGACCGCTTTCATGCATCAGATGGAGTTCAAAAACCTAAAAGAGATGTTGGAATTCAGCGCTCCTGATTTACTAAAAACCCAAGGATTCGGATACAGGTGCCTGTCAAGCTTGCTCAGTTTGCTTGATGATCACGGGTGTATTGATCTGTTGAGAGAAAGGGATGATATTTAGCTCAGTTTGCCTGCATTTTCAATATGGGCCAGCATACGTTTCATCATACGTCCGACTGCTCGCTTGGTGCCGGTATCTACTTTGTAGTATTTTCCTTTCAAGCTACCAAACGAGATGTTTTCCTGCTGATCAGTACGGTAGTGTCGGGTGATAAATTGCAATAATTCCTGACGGGTACCATCTACTAAGCCCGTTTCAAAAAATGCTCTCACAAACAAAGAAAGTTGTGCTACCGACATTCTAAGCTGTTTTTTATCGTTTAAGAAATCAATCAAACCATCATTTTGATAACTATATTTAGCTTTCTTTTTTAGATAGCTGATTTCTTCTTGTAGCCAGATAGCCATTTGTTCTCTGAGGGGTAGTAGCTGATCATTATAACAGAGTCTGGTCTTTAATGGTAGTTGCTTACCTAATTTCTGGTAGTAATAAAGTCTCTCCAGTTTTTCTCCCGTACTTTCCATCCCCTTTATTTCCTGATTGATTTGTCTGGTAAGATAATTGAAGAATTTTAGCGAGTTATAATTCATGCGCCACAGAATTATGAGTACACCTTTATGATCCAATGGTTTTTCTTCCATTACCGCTTCATAAAATGCTTGCAAATAGGCTAGGTCATATTGTTGATGCTGGTATATGATAGTAATAGGTTCTAACTTTCCCAGGCGATGAAAAGGAGTAATGACAAGTTCATGAAGTAAGTAGTCTAAGCGTGACCACTCCAGGTGATTGAGCACCTGACTCAGCTTATTGGTTTGCAGAGTCGCCATCAATAACCGGCTTTTATACGGAACCGGAAAAGCCGCATCCAAGAATTTACCAAAAGATTTCTCAAGAAAAAAAAGCACTTCATCCAGGCTTTGATAAACCAACTTATAAATATCTGCGGTAGTATATTTACCTGATAATTGAAAAAGTGACATATGTTCATCAGGCGAGATCAGATCGTAAAGCAGGGTTTGAATGTATCCATTCACGAGTACCTGATATTTGCGCACAAAGGATTTAATTTGGCTATCCTTTTGTTCCAGTAAGCTTCCTGCCAGCTTTTCTTTAATTACAGCAACAGTTTCATCACAAAGGGCTTGATAATAGTAGAATCTTGCTTGTTCTTCCGTTAAGTTTTCATACTTATCTGATACCAGCAATTCCAGGCTGGCATACTGATCATTTTCAGCTAAATACCATTGCTTAATGGCCTCTTCGGAAAGGTTCAATTGCTGGCAGAGATAGTCCAAAGCCGAATGATTTCCTTTTTGGGGATTTTCATTTTGGGATACGTAGTAAATCTCACTGAAACACAACTCCCTGAGTTCTTTTATGGAGTAGGTCTGGTTCTTCTTTAATAAACTGATGGTTAAATACCTGTCATAATCCGGAAATCTGTCCTTCAAAAAATCCAGGTAATGCTGGTGCGACATTAAATTGCTGACGGGTGAAAGGTCGCCATCAAGCATTCGGTAGAATGCGTTAAGATTTTCCATAATGATGCTGGTTTGGGTGTTGTTATCAAGTCAAAACTTTTATCGTTTTTTGGACAAATAATTTAATTGTTTTGACATTATTCCGTTTTATACGTATTTGTGACCCAGCATTTTTTGATATATGTCAAAAAAATATCATTAAATCCGAATTTCAGAACGTACTCTACTTAAAGTTTCTCCTGAAATACCTAAATAAGAAGAAACAAGATTTAGTGGTATTCTCTGGATTATTCTTGGCTCGCTTTGAAGCAGCATTATGTATCGTTGTTTAGCAGTAAGATTTTGGAGGGCAGTAACTCTGTCGAGCATGCGTCTGCTAAAATCTTCCATTACGAGCCTGCCCAGCCGCTCCCATTGTTTGTGTTTGTCATACATCCTCATCAAGTCTTGATGCTTCAGACTAAGCACTGTGCATTCCTCAATAGCCTGTATATATTCTTCGCAAGGGGTTTGAGTGGTAAAACTACGTAATGAGGTAGTAAAAGTATTCTCGAAAGAGAACCAATGAGTGATAGCCCGGTTGTTCTTTTTATGGAAGAACCTGCAACAGCCTTTGATCAAGAAATGTACTTCTTTAGTAATTTCTCCTTCTACAGCAAGAAAACTACTTCTGGGATACTGTTTCGTATAAAATTTTGAATCAATTTCGTCTGCAGCTTCTCCTTCTAACTTCAAAAAACCATCAAGATACGCCCGCAATTGATCCTTCATAATTTTAAATCATAGATACCCCTTTGTGAAGGTATATCATATAGTTTAAAAAAATTATGCAGGCCTAACCAAAACCAAACGTCTGTGAGATTATTGTAAATTAGTGTTCGGCAATTTAACGTAAAAAGTTGTTCCAACTGAAGAATTTTCCAATTCAATCTTTCCACCTAACTCATCCACCAAATTTTTAATCAGATAAAGGCCTAGCCCATATCCGTGATTATTTTGACTAAGCCTGAATCCCTCATGAAATATTTTTTGCTGCAATGGCTCTGGTATTCCTATTCCATTATCAGCAACTGTTATAACTATTCCCTCCACAACATCATCAAATTGTACATTTACAAATCCCATATTTCCACTACGATACTTTACACTGTTATCAATTAGGTTTTGTAAGACAGAATACAACCTATTGTAATGAGAAAAGAATGGAATTTCTGTATTATCACTAATTTCAATACTCATTTCATCGGGAGGTCGGATTTGATCAATAATGGATTGAGTCATTTTTGATAAATTAATTTGATCGGTAGAGTGATTTGGGTCATAGTATTCTCTGATTATTTTTTCAACTCTTTGTGATAAATCACGAGTCATTTTCAAAAGGATTAGCCCATATTCTGTTCTTTTATTTAGATCGGGCTCTTTGGCTGTAATTTCTGCTAACCCCTGGATTGAATGTATAGGACTCAGTATATCATGAGTCACTCGAGCAAAGAGTAACTTCAACTGTTCTGCATTCTTTGAAGCCATATTTTAATGCTTTATAATGAAAAAATATTATATCTAAGATAAACAAATACACTCAATACACCTTAATAGATGTACTTAATAAGGAGTAACTTTTTAAGGTATTTAATGCCTTTTTTACGGAATGAACGAACAGGAAGATCATTCTAAAAAAGAGTATATAGCCAAGCTGGCCAACAGAATAAAACAGTTAAGAACAGAAAAGGGCCATATGAATTACGAGACCTTTGCCATAGAGCATGGCATTTCCCGATCTCAATATTGGCGATATGAAAAAGGCGAAGACCTAAGATTCAGTAGTCTTGTAAGGGTTGTAAATGCTTTAGGGGTTTCCCTTGAGGAATTCTTTAGTGAAGGGTTTGATTAAAAACTCTATGTCGCATTTAATCTTAAAACCCAATTACAGCGTCCAACGCATCATCCGCATCTTGATAAAGAAAGTTGTTCTGATATCCAATAGTAGTTTTGATATCAGAGTGCCTGTAAAGTTTCTGAAGCATCGGTATTGGAATTTTATCACCCGAAATATTGCCGAAAGAATGTCTGGATATATGATTGGATAGATTTTTGGTTATCTCTGCATCCTTAGCAATTTTCTTCAGGTACCTGTTAAATCGTCTTGAAGCTGTTTTAACTTTAGTATAGACATCCTCCTTATCTGAGAGGTTAGCTTTTTTGAGATCAGGAAATATAAAATCGTCCTCTGATCTCTTTTCTGGTAAATAAAGATCAAAAATTCGCTGGGCTTTCTCGGGAATTTTTAGAGACACCCTTTTTTGGTTTTTGTCCATCCTGTAGTAAAGCCGTCCATCCGGTATATCGCTCCATTTTAGTTTTACCACATCCGAAATACGAATGCCCGCAAAATAGAAAGAGGTTAGCCATACGTTCAATGTGTGCCACTTGGCTGAAGAAGGGTCATATTTCATATTCTCTAAAATTTTCAGTTCTTCTTCATTCAGACCGATCTTGGCACTTTCACCTAACTTTATAGAAATACCATCACCTCCAAATGGATAATACTTTCTTTCCACAATACCTTCTTTAATAGCCTGGTTAAAAAGGGTACGAATCAGAATGTAATAGTTTGCTATCGTCCGCTCAGAGTTGCCATTAGTTGCAATAAGATAAGTTCTGAATTTTTTGAGGAGCGGAATGGTAATCTCATGAAAGTGGATGTCCTTTCCTCCCAAGAACTTTTTAAAAGTCTTGATACGTCCCTCATCAGTATCATGAACCGTGAATACTTTTCTCTTCTTATAGTCATCCAAGCGTTCTTGGGCAAGCTCAAAGAATGTTACGTTTTTGCGCTTTTTCTTAGTTAGTGCATTTCTTATATCAATGATTGAGGTACTCTCCTCTTTATCCTCGATCTCCAACACCAAGTTATTGAGTTCAGCAATTCTCTTTGCAATCAAGTGATTAAGCCTGGCCGAGTTGGGGTGCGAGCGTTTTACCGTTCCATTACGGCTATCCCAGTCTTTCTCATTGACATACTGCTTCAGCCAGATGAATTTTGATTTTCTATCTTTGGTAACCCTAATGGCCAGTGGCCATTTACCATCTTTCCGTGGTTGATTTGTCTTTCGTAAAATTGCTTTTATAGATGCCATTGCTTACCGAGTTTAGTACAACATAAGTACAACAATTTACGGTTTACGCTGACACCATCCAAGTCTTAAAAAATATAAAAACGCCTCTAAATGCATTATAAGGGCATTTTTAGACCGTCTGGGTTCGTTAAAAACCACTCAAAATTAGGTTCATAACCCTGAGGTCGGGGGTTCAATTCCCCCTCTCGCTACTTATGCGTTAAGACGGAGATCACTCCATTGTAATCTTAATTGAGCGCAGGATTCATATCCGCCAATTGGCGGACGGGGGTTCAATTCCCCCTCTCGCTACTTATGCGTTAAGACGGAGATTACTCCATTGTAATCTTAATTGAGCGCTGGATTCATATCCGCCAGTTGGCGGACGGGGGTTCAATTCCCCCTCTCGCTACTTATGCGTTAAGACGGAGATTACTCCATTGTAATCTTAATTGAACGCAGGATTCATATCCGCCAGTTGGCGGACGGGGGTTCATTCCGATAATTATCGGAACCCCTCTCGCTACTATTTAATAGGCAATTCCAATAGAGTTGCCTTTTTTTATGTTTACCGTTTACGCACTATACAGCCAAAAATTCAATAAAATCTATATCGGATATACATCTGATATCAAGAGTAGATTAGAAAGCCATAATGTATATGCTAAAAAAGGGTATACCCTAAAATATAGACCTTGGAAACTAGTATACTCGGAAGAGTATAGCACAAAAAAAGAGGCTTTAGTTAGGGAGAAACAGTTGAAATCAGCCAAAGGAAGAGAATTCATTTGGAATATAGTTAACAATCTTTAATTTAAGCAAAGGATTCATATCCGCCAGTTGGCGGACGGGGGTTCATTCCGATAACTATCGGAACCCCTCTCGCTACTAAAATAATTAAGACAACTCAACTGGGTTATCTTTTTTTATGTTCACCACTAAAGTTACCTGGTCAGAAATCCCTTTCCTATTATAATTGTTAATCAAACAATTTCTTTTTCTATTTTTACCGACTGTAATTAGAGAATCATTATGCTCCCCACAATAGATCCAACATCAACGAACGCTTGGCAAAAGTTATCTGGACATTTCAAAGAAATTGAGAATACTCACTTAAGGGAATTATTTGCCACTGACGAAAACCGGTTTGATCATTTCCATATCAGGTTTGAGGACATCCTCCTTGACTATTCGAAAAATAGAATAGAAAAGGAAACCATGAACCTTTTATTTGATCTATGTAAAGAATGTAAATTGGATGAGGCTATTCAATCTATGTTTAGTGGTGATTCCATCAACCAAACTGAAAACAGAGCGGTACTACATACTGCATTAAGAAACCGGAGCAATACTCCCATTTTGGTAGAAGGGAAAGATGTAATGCCTGACATCAATAGGGTGCTTAAGCAAGTTGAGCTATTTTCAAATAAAGTGATTAACGGGGAATGGAAAGGATACTCAGGTAAACCCATTGAATATATTGTCAATATTGGCATTGGCGGTTCAGACTTAGGCCCTGTAATGGTTACAGAAGCTCTTGGCTCCTATAAAGTCCCTCACATAAAAACTTATTTTGTCTCCAATGTAGATGGCACACATATCGTTGAAACATTAAAAAAAGTTGATCCGGAATCCACTTTATTTTTAATTGCCTCTAAAACCTTTACCACGCAGGAAACCATGACAAATGCCCATTCGGCACGTAGATGGTTCCTAGAAAATGGTGGATATGAAGAGAGTGTTAAAAAACATTTTGTTGCACTTTCCACCAACTCAGAAGCAGTAAAAGCCTTTGGCATTGATACTAATAACATGTTTGAGTTTTGGGATTGGGTTGGTGGACGATATTCACTTTGGTCTGCTATTGGTTTGTCCATTGCTTGCACCATTGGGTATAAAAATTTTGAAAGGCTACTTGAAGGGGCTCATGCCATGGACAATCATTTTAAAAATGAACCCTTTAAAAACAATATTCCTGTTACATTGGCTACACTGGGTATCTGGTATAACAATTTTTTTAAGGCTGAAAGCCATGCTCTCCTTCCCTATGATCAATATATGCATCGTTTTGCGGCTTACTTCCAACAAGGTGATATGGAAAGTAATGGCAAGCAAATTGATAGAAATGGCAAACCGATAAGTTATCAAACCGGGCCAATCATTTGGGGGGAACCAGGAACTAATGGGCAGCATGCTTTCTACCAGCTTATTCATCAGGGCACCAAACTAATCCCATGTGATTTCCTTGCACCAGCTATAAGCAAAAACCCGATTGGTGATCATCATGATAAATTAATGTCGAATTTCTTTGCCCAGACTGAAGCCCTAATGAATGGTAAAACTGAACAAGAAGTAGAACTCGAATTAAAGAGTGAAGGTTTATCAAATATTGAAATCAATAAACTCAAATCATTCAAAGTATTTGAAGGTAACAGACCAACAAATTCAATTCTATTTAAGTCCCTAACTCCTTATACACTTGGGAGTTTAATTGCCATGTACGAACATAAAATTTTTGTGCAAGGTGTGATCTGGAATATTTTCAGTTTTGATCAGTGGGGGGTGGAATTGGGAAAACAATTGGCTAAAAAAATATTACCAGAGCTTCAGACAGAAGAAACAGTAAGCAACCATGATAGCTCTACTAACGGATTGATCAATCAATATAAGTCCTTTAAAAAATAATTTTTGATAATAGTGAAACATTTATCGTAATAATACGATTAAAGAACCATGGGTTTAACAAAAACTAATAAATTTACAAAGGAACAGAATGAATTGGCAAGATTAGCCAAAGCATTAGGCCATCCTGCCCGTATTGCTATTATTGAGCATTTGACGAAAGCTCAATCATGCATATGCGGTGATATTGTTAAGGAATTACCTCTATCACAATCTACAGTATCACAGCACCTAAAAGAATTGAAATCTGTTGGTTTGATCAAAGGTACAATTGAAGGACCTAGCGTTTGTTACTGTATTAATAATGAAGTTTGGCTGGTAGCAAAAGTTCAATTTGAAGGTTTATTTGCTTCTTTAAAAAGTGCAGAAAATTGTTGTTAAAAAAGTTTGCCCTAATCTATCGTAATAATACGATTGTAAAAATATTAAATTTAACTTTACAACATGAAATTATCAGAAATCAGAAGTGCTTTAGCACAAATCACAGAATACAATTTTATTTTACCTAATGGTCAAAAAGTCCCACCTCATTTTCACGTAACTGAAGTAGGCAGTATAAATAAGCATTTTATTGATTGTGGTGGTACTATTCGTAAAGAATCAGCTATTAACTTTCAATTGTATTCTGCCAATGATATTGATCATAGATTAAGTGCCAAGAAACTTTTATCTATAGTCGAACTTTCTGCCAGGAAACTGGAATTAGAAGACCTACAAATAGAAGTCGAGTATCAAGGAGATACGATTGGTAAATATGGATTGGAATTTGACGGTCAGAATTTTCTATTAACAACCAAACATACTGATTGTTTAGCAAAGGACAATTGTGGTATACCTGAGGGGAAAGGTAAATTAAAAATGGCTTCAATTGGAACTGAAGAAGACAATTCTTGTACCCCAGGTTCGGGGTGTTGTTAATATGGAATTAGTTAGCATTCAAGAGGATAATTATAAAGAGGTGGCTGCCATCTATGCCCAAGGGATAACAACAGGTATGGCCACCTTTGAAACAACAATACCCGACTGGCCACATTGGGACAAATCTCATTTGCCTTTTGGGAGAATTGCTGCTAAGTCAAATCAAATAATGCAGGGCTGGGCTGCCCTCTCTCCTGTTTCAAGCAGGTGTGTATATGGAGGTGTTGCCGAAGTAAGTATTTACATTGCTGAAAACGCCAGGGGAAAAGGTGTTGGGAAATTGCTGCTACAGGCCCTGATCAACGAGAGTGAAGCCAATAATATTTGGACATTGCAAGCCGGTGTTTTTAGAGAAAATAAAACAAGTATCGCTTTACATGAAAAATGCGGATTCCGGATAATTGGCTATAAAGAAAAAATTGGTCAATTAAATGGCATTTGGTTGGACAATATTCTTTTGGAAAGAAGAAGTACTGTAGTAGGCATTTAAAAAAGAAATTATGTTTCAAGAACTATCAAATACCATTCAAAAGCTCGATGCTGAAAATATAGCATCGGAAAGAAAAAAAGTATTGCAGCCCCTTATTGAATACATTCAATCCAAATTAACAACAGGTTCGGAAATAAAGCTCAATTTCATTTGTACTCACAATTCAAGAAGAAGTCAATTAGCTCAAATTTGGGCAAAGACTGCTGCCAGCAATTACGGTATTGAAATAAAAAGTTATTCTGGAGGGGTTGAGGTAACGGCCTTTAACGAAAGGGCGGTTGAGGCATTGAAAAAAGCTGGGTTTCAAATAACTAAAGAAGGTGACGGTAATGCGTATTATTCGGTTTCATTTGATGAAAATAATGCCCATATAAATGCTTTTTCTAAAACGTATGACGATCCAATCAACCCTACATCAGCATTTGCTGCAGTAATGACTTGTTCACATGCTGATGAAAATTGCCCTTTCATTGCTGGAGCTGAAATCAGGTTACCAATAAGGTATGATGATCCAAAGGAATATGATGATACGCCTCTGGAGGCTAGCAAATATGATGAACGATCATTACAAATAGCCAATGAAATGTTTTATGTCTTTTCACAAGTAAACAAATGAGCACTAAAAAATTAAGCTTCCTGGATCAAAATTTAACACTATGGATCTTTATAGCCATGGGATTGGGCGTTTTGATTGGTTATACGGTTCCGTCAAGTTCTACTTTCATAAATTCCTTTAGTACGGGTAGTACCAATATACCCATCGCGATAGGCCTCATACTTATGATGTATCCCCCTTTGGCCAAGGTAGACTACAAACTTCTACCACAGGTTTTTAGAAACGTTAGAATATTGTCGATTTCCCTCATTTTGAACTGGATTGTTGGGCCAATATTAATGTTCGTTTTAGCGGTAACATTCTTACAAGACTATCCTGAATATATGGTCGGCCTGATATTAATCGGACTGGCAAGATGTATCGCCATGGTATTGGTCTGGAATGATTTAGCTGAAGGAAACAGTGAGTATGGCGCAGGGTTAGTGGCACTGAACAGTATATTTCAAGTTTTTGCCTATAGCTTTTATGCTTGGTTGTTCATCACCATTCTTCCACCCTATTTTGGTATGGATGGGGCCATTGTTGACATTTCCATTGCTACCATTGCGGAGAGTGTCGCCATTTATCTGGGAGTACCATTTCTTGCAGGAATATTAAGCAGATTAATTTTGGTGAAATTAAAGGGGGAAGACTGGTACACAAACAAGTTCATTCCGGCAATATCGCCCATAACTTTAATTTCCCTACTCTTCACTATAGTAGTTATGTTCTCTTTGAAGGGTGAGCTAATAGTTCAAATCCCATTTGATGTTTTAAGGATAGCGGTACCCCTTTTGCTGTATTTTACGATTATGTTTCTGATTGGATTTTTCTTTAGCAAGGCAATGGGTGCCGAATATGACAAAAATGCTTCCATAGCTTTTACTGCAGCCGGCAACAACTTTGAACTGGCTATTGCAGTGGCTATTGCTGTATTTGGTTTGAATTCTGGACAAGCGTTCGCTGGGGTTATAGGCCCTTTAGTGGAAGTTCCTGCACTCATCATTTTAGTAAAAATATCCTTTTGGCTAAAAAAGAAGTATTACCCGAAATCAGCCATTTGACCAACATAATTTCCATGTTTCCAATAGAGTTGGTTTAGGTGATGGGTTTTACAGGTCCATTTTAAAGCCTACGGTTCTATACGTCTCTTGGAACCCTATGGCTTTGTGAAAGTATTGCGAATCAATATTATCCAATTCTGCATCACTCCCTAATTCAGTACAATTTTTACTTCTGCCCCACTCTTTCGCCCAATTTACTATTCTCGAACCAATGTCTTTCTTTCTATACGCTGCTTTTACATATATGCCTTCGATATAGGCGACAGGACTTGAAAGGCAACCATCAACAATGTTCCTTAGTGACAGTTCAAGTAAACCCACATATTCATCGTTCACCAATATTAAATAGGACTCCTTGTCTGCACTCAATTCAATATCTTCCATTTCGGTATTATTAAATTCTTCAGATAAGTCATGAAAAAGGTCTTTTCTGAATGAAAACCATACCTCTTTATTAGTGGCCGCATCAATAAAAATCATTATTCCTCTATTTATAAAAGGCCAATTTAATATATTCTCCAATACCTTTCATTAAAACATAATAAACACTTTACTTCGTTTTTTACAATCCTTAAACATGGATAAACAGTCAAAAAAATACTACATCATTGATTTTGATAGCACCTTTACCAAGGTAGAAGCCCTGGATGTGCTGGGTGAAATATCATTAAAAGAGGCTCCGGATAAGCTAGAACGTTTAGCGAAAATCAAGGAGATCACGGATTTAGGTATGAATGGTTCGTATTCATTCAGGGATTCCCTTGAAGAAAGAATAGAACTGCTTCAAAGTCGGAAGTCACACTTGCCATTACTAATCAAGACCCTCAAAAAACAGGTATCCAAATCATTTGAACGGAATATTGAGTTTTTTAAGAATCATGAAGATCAGGTGTTAATCATTTCGAATGGGTTCAAAGATTTTATAGTTCCTATTGTTGAGGAATTTTATATCAAAGCAGAAAATGTGTATGCCAATGAGTTTGAGTTTGATGAGCATGACAACATCGTTGGTTTTAACAAAAACAATGTGCTTTCTTCCAGCAATGGTAAGGTGGATCAATTGAAATTATTAGATTTGAAAGGAGATGTCTATGTCATAGGAGATGGTTATAATGACTATGAAATCAAAGCCGCTGGTCTGGCTAATAAATTTTATGCTTTTACGGAAAACGTGGAGCGTAAAAGCATTCTTTCAAAGGCGGATCACATCGCCCCCAGTCTTGATGAATTTTTATATTTAAATAAATTGAATACAGCAATATCCTACCCGAAAAATCGGATTAATGTGCTTCTCTTGGAGAATGTACATCCCAAAGCCATTGAGCTTCTAAAGTATGAAGGCTATAACGTAGAAGTCTATTCTGCTGGCCTGGATGAAGATGAATTGGCTCAAAAAATTAAGAACGTATCAATTTTAGGCATACGATCTAAAACGCAAGTGACCAAAAAGGTACTGGACAGCGCTGAGCGACTCATTGCCATTGGTGCATTTTGCATAGGAACAAACCAAATTGATTTGGATGAATGCCTTAATAAGGGGGTGGCCGTTTTTAATGCTCCATTTAGCAATACAAGATCTGTAGTGGAGATGGCCATTGCTGAAATTATCATTTTGATGCGAAAACTCCTAGACCGCTCCGTGGGAATGCATCAGGGCAAATGGGATAAGTCAGCCAAAAATTGTTTTGAAATACGTGGAAAAAACCTAGGTATTATAGGATACGGCAATATAGGAGCTCAATTATCTGTATTGGCTGAGTCATTGGGCCTCAATGTACTTTATTATGATATCGAAGAAAAACTTGCCCTGGGTAATGCCAGTAAATGTCATTCTCTGAACGAACTACTTGAGCGTTCTGATATCGTTTCATTACATGTTGATGGACGTAAGGAAAATCAAAACCTTATTGGTCAGGCTGAATTTGAGATAATGAAACGTGGGGTTATCTTTCTTAACCTCAGCCGTGGGCATGTGGTTGATCTGGAGGCATTAAAAGCAAATATAGAAAATGAAAAAATTGGTGGTGCGTCCATTGATGTATTCCCGGACGAACCAAAAAGCAATGATGAAGAGTTTATTTCTACATTGAGAAATCTACCAAATACCATTCTTACCCCACATATAGGGGGAAGTACCACTGAGGCACAGGAAAATATTGCTGGATTTGTCCCGAATAAAATCATGGACTATATCAATACCGGAAGCACTACCAATAGTGTTAATTTTCCTAACCTACAATTGCCATCATTTGGAGGTGCACATCGACTTATTCACATTCATGCTAATATGCCGGGTATTTTGGCTAAGATCAACCAAATATTGGCCGATCACGAGATTAATATTGTAGGGCAATACCTTAAAACCAATGAGTTAATTGGATATGTAATTACTGATATAGATAAGGCCTATAATAAGGAAGTAATAAAAGCCTTGCGAAGTATTGAGCATACGATTAAATTCAGGGTATTGTATTAATGGAGGGGGGGACTTCGACAAGCTCAGTCTGACATTACTTCGACAAGCTCAGTCTGACATAGTTCGAGGGGCTCAGTCTGGGCTTCGACAAGCTCAGCCTGACATAGTTCGGCTCAGCCTGACATTGTGTTGGGTGGTTCATAATGAATTGGTAGTAAAAACAAAATAGGTAACAGTTAATAAATTAATCAACTATAGTAAAGACCGCACTAAATTCTACACATAACAGAAAAAGCCATGAGTCAGGAAAACAAGGATTTAATTGTATCTTTTTATACTGCTTTTCAGAATAAAGATGCAGAAAGTATGGTCAACTGCTACCACAAAGACATCGAGTTTCAAGATCCGGCATTTGGTACATTGAAGGGTGAGCATGCCTGCAATATGTGGCGGATGTTGATGGAAAAAAGTGATACTTCCCTATCGATAAAATTCTCTAAGGTGCAAGCTGATGAAACTAAAGGATCAGCCTATTGGGAAGCCGTTTATAAATTTTCCAAAACAGGTAGACCTGTAAACAATAAAATCAAGGCCTTATTTAAGTTTAAAGAAGGCAAAATCATTAGTCATATTGATTCATTTAATATATGGAAATGGTCTGCGATGGCCTTAGGCCCAATGGGCATGCTCTTGGGCTTCACTCCCATCATGAAGAATAAAATCAGGAAGCAGGCATTAAATGCCTTGGTTAAATTTGAATCCGATAAGTAATCAGATTATTTTTGGCATCAATTCTGATAAGAATCTAAAAAAGAACTTTATGAAAAGAATATTACTTTTATTGATGTTGAGCGCACCCGCTCTATTTTATTCTTGCACTTCGGGCAAAAAAGCTTATGAAAAAGGCGATTATTACTCTGCCGTATTAAAGTCTGTAGACCGTTTAAGAAAGAATCCCAATCATAAAAAATCAAAAGAAGCGTTAAGGAATAGTTACCCCCTAGCACTTCAAAAGCTGGAACAAAATGCGACCAATACGCTTAACAGCAACCGCGAATTCAAATATGGTGAAGCGCTTAACTATTACAACCAAATCAATAGGCTTTATAATGAAATCAGGGCTTCTCCGGGGGCACTAAGTGTAATAAGCAATCCGAAAAATTACATAGACAATGTAGCTTCACTCAAAGAAAAAGCGGCTAAAGAAAGTTATGATGCGGCAGTTTTACGATTAAATAGGGATACACGTGAGGATGCCAAAAGTGCCTATTTTATGTTTAGAGATGCTAACAATTATGTGCCTAATTATAAAGATGCATTAAAGAAAATGGAGGAAGCCAAGTTTATGGCTACGTTAAAAGTGGTGGTTGAACAAATCCCCGTGCCACAATTATATAATCTAAGTGGAGCTTTTTTTCAAGATAAAATTGAAGAGTATTTACATTCACATTATCGAAGTAACGAGTTTGTAAGGTTTTATACCCCTAGGGAAGCCGATACAGAGAAACTACCTTTCGTTGATCAATATATGAGATTACAGTTTGATGATTTTGTAGTTGGTGAAACACATACAGAGAAAAATACAGAAACGGTCAGCAAGGACAGTGTTAAAGTAGGGTCGGTGACATTAGAAGACGGCACCAAGGTAGATGCTTACAACACCGTGACTGCCAAAATAACAACGTTTAAAAAACAGGTAGTCTCAAAAGGATTGTTTAGCATGCAAATACTTGATGCCAATACAAAGGCCGTATTGAATCACAGGAAATTCACGGGGGAGTATGTTTGGTTTACTCAGTGGGGCTCCTTCAACGGGGATGAAAGGGCATTAACCGATGAGCAACTTGCTATATGTCAAAATCGGGAGGTACCGCCACCACAACCACAATTCCTTTTTATAGAGTTTACTAGACCAATTTATGATCAGTTGGTCACTGCTGTAAATTCTTTTTATGGAAATTATTAGAAAAGACGCCTACTATACCTACTACTTTTAAATATTCAGTCGGTATAGTATGTTTTTATCTGGCTTTTTTTACGAAGCGTTTTTTTCCAGAAGATCCATTCCTTTTCCGTGGGTTGTATACAGGTGTTTCACCTAATGACGCAGGTAATTTAGCCTTGGGTACGGGAGCTCCAAGTAGCTCTTCAATCTCAAGGAAGTTACGCTGCTCTTTCTCATTCACAAAAGTAAATGCAGCTCCCTTTGAGGCTGCTCTGGCAGTACGACCTATCCTGTGAATATAATCTTCCCCATCATTGGGCACATCATAATTGATAACAAGCTCAATATCTTCAATATCAATACCCCTAGACAGGATATCCGTGGCCACCAATATATTTAGTTTCTTGTTTTTGAACGCTTGTAATACCTGCTCCCGTTCTTTCTGTTCCAAATCAGAATGGATTTCTTCAGAAAGGAATTTCATTTTTTTCAACTCTCTGTTGAGTTGTTTGGTTGCCGACTTTGTGCTGCAAAAAACGATTACACTTTGCAGTTTTTTGGCACTGAGAATATATTTGGCCAGTTCAATCTTTTGACGGTCATATACCACAAAAGCAGCCTGAACAATACGTTCTGCAGGTTTTGATACAGCTATGTTTATCTCTTCGGGTTCATGTAAAATATTTCGTGCCAGCTCCCTCATTTTGGGAGGCATGGTAGCGGAAAACAGTAAATTTTGACGCTTCTTGGGCAAATACGAAACAATCTTCATTAGGTCTTCATTGAAGCCCATATCCAGCATCCGATCAGCCTCATCTAAAATAAGGTGCTTCAGCTTATTCACTTTTACATAGCCCATGTTTAAATGAGCAATCAACCTACCAGGTGTACCAATGATTATATCCGCCCCTTCAGAGAGTGCCATTTTCTCTCTGGAAAAGGAAGATCCATCGCCCCCACCATACACGGCCAATGAACTTACGGAAGTGAAATAAGAAAGACCCTCCATTTGTTGATCAATCTGAACGGCCAATTCCCTAGTAGGAACTATAATTAATGCTTTAATACTTTCATCATGGTCACCATTGATTATCTGGTGAATAATGGGCAATAAAAATGCCGCAGTTTTCCCTGTACCTGTTTGGGCTGAGGCAATTATATCTCTATTGGCAAGGATAACTGGAATGGCTTTCTCTTGTACGGGTGTGGCTTCTTCAAAGCCGATTGCCTTAATTCCATCTAATACCTTGGAATCAAGACCAAAATCTACAAACTTCACTATATTTCTCTCTCTTAACTTTACTTCTGTGCAATTTAGCTAAAAAATAGACAATACTATTATTGAATCATTTATCATTGTAGTAATCAATCTGAACCAAAAATGACCATTAAGCAAGTAATCTTTGACTGTGATGGCGTACTTATTGACAGCGAAATTGTAGCCGCAGAGGTTATGGTGCCTGTTCTTAGAAGCCTCGGACATAAATTAGAAGTCCATCATTACCTTTCGTCCTATTCAGGCAAAACATTCAGGGATATATTTGACAAGCTTGATATTGACCCTAGGGTTGAAATTGAGATGCTGATCAAGAATGTAGAGGAAAAAGTTTACCATAATGTACAGGCTGTAGCAGGAATCATTGATGTAGTGAAGGCCGTAAGCTTACCAAAAGCTGTGGTGTCCAATAGTGGTTTAAATCAGATAAACCATGCTATTTCAGTAATTGAATTAGAAGACTATTTTCCAAACCGGTTTTCCTCTGCATTGGTTTCGAAACCAAAGCCAAGCCCTGAAGTTTATTTATATGCAGCCAAAAGGCTCAATATAGATCCAAAAAATTGCCTTGTTATTGAAGACAGCATAAGCGGGGTAACATCTGCTGTTGCTGCTGGTATGAATGTAATCGGTTTTTGTGGTGGACAGCATATTACTGAAGGACATGGCACCAAATTAATGGAAGTTGGAGCCCATGTTATTGCAACTAATGCCAGTGAATTGAGTCGATTACTGGACAAAGTAAACAAAAACGAGTTGGATTTCTCCAACTCGTAATCACATTATACTTTCTTAGTCAATTAGCTTTTGTATTTGGTAATATTGGTGGTTACCATCATTACCTTACCTATAGATCCATCTCTGTTTTTAATAGGGGCATAATGCTCAAGAAGCACTAATTCCCTTCCCCCTTTGCCTAATCGGTTGTATTCACCAAACTTGGCTATTCCGTTGGTCAGGTCTTTCCAAAATTGTTTATAGGTATCTGAAGCCCTGTCTTCTTTAGTTACCATTACCCTATGATGCTCACCTACAAGCTCATTTTTGGTATAACCTACAATGTCAAGGAAGTTCTGATTAACATTTACTATTTGGCCTTCGGCATCAAATTCAATAACTGCCACCGTACTATTATAGGCCTCCATGGTGCTTTCAGCTTCAGCTTGTCCACGCTGCATTTCTTCTTGAGTAGCTTGAAGCTCCTCCATATTCTGCCTCATTTCCTCTTCTTGTGACCTCATTTGTTCGGTCATCTCCTGAGACTCCTCTAGTAAGTTTTGTGTTTTAGCATTGATTTTAACTGAAGAAACAGTTGAAGCTATGCTTTCTGCCATTTTCTGGACAAACTCTATTTCATTATCATCAAATACTTTGAATGAGGCTATTTCTACTACCCCATAAATCTCTTCATTTACTTTCAACGGTACTATGAGCACACATTTAGGATTGGCGTCACCAAGGCCCGATGTAATGCGGATATAATTATCAGGCACTTCCGTTAGGTAGATGGTGTCCATCTCTTGCCACACCTGACCTGCCAGCCCTTCTCCCTTATGTATTTTCTGATCGAGGAATTTCTTTTTGTCCCAGGCATAGCACGACATCAGTGACATATATGGTTCGCCATTATCAGAATCATTAATAATATAGATACCTCCTTGATTACAACCCATGTAGGTTACCAAATTCCTAATGATATCATCAGATAATTTTTCAAGGTTATCGTTATTCCTTCTCAATATGTCACCGAATTTGGCCAAACCTTCTGTGGCCCAGTTACGTTTCTGATCTTCTTCAGCGACACGTGCTAGGTTACTGCGCATTTCAAGTAGTGCGTTACCCAGTACATCATGATCACTAAGTGGCTTAAATTCAGAATCATACTTACCATTACCAATATTCTCTGCAAAATTAGTGGTTGACCTTAGTCCTTGGATTAAGTTATCCATCGCACTGGCCATTTCCCCAATTTCATCATTATTGAATTTTTTGCCTTTGTCATCCACCAGTTCCCCTCGTCCAAGTTTAACTACAACGTCTTTAATGTAATTAATGGGCAAGGTAATCGACCGGGCCATAAAATAAGCACTCAGCAATCCGATCAGTATAATGATTGCCCCAAGGATAAGGGTTATATTCCGAAGTTTACGGGTAGCAGAGATAAGTTCATCATCAGATTCTTGAGTCACTTCCTGCTGCATTTGAGCAACCCTATCCAGCTTATTGATAATCTGGGCAGTTATAGGTATCACATCACTTTCAATGGAGTTTTGCCCCATAAAAAGTGTCATTGGATCTTCATAATTCTCGAAGCTTACCAATTGTTTCATTATTTCAGACTCCACCTCCAGCAAAGATTCAAATTGCATCCTAACGGTATCCATCAAAAATCTTTGGCTATCATTTTCCCATGACTTTTCCAGATTCAAAATCCTATCCTTCAGTGCCGGGTAATCCTGTGTGTGGAGAATTTTTAAGGCTTCTTTATCATCAATGTTACTGGACACATACACCCAGTTGATTATGAACATTTTTGATTGTGTTACCAGAAGTTTGAAATCACTTATGGCCTCTTTACTCGGCCTGATAATCTCTGAGGACTGTTGGACTACCTTATCAATGTTGTTGCCCGTAATGAAGATAGTGGCAGCATTAAAAACAAATAGGACAATAAGTATTAGGAACCCTCCAAATATCTTGTTCCCAATTTTCAATTTCATCTTTCGCATAGGTTAACGATTATGAGCGTAATTTATTAAATTAATATTGCTAGTCTAGTCAATTCGGTGGATACTTTTAATTGAGCAGCCTCTAAAGAAGATTTATTTAACTCAAAAGACAGCTTCCCATTCCGCTCCACAAAATTAATTCCACTTCCTTCTATTCCCAATCCTTCCTTTTCAGTAATTATTAGTGTATTCCAAGACTTGGCTTTAGTTATAATATCAGACAAATTAATATTGGATTCTTTCGGTAAGAATATAATATCGGAATTAGTAATGTCCTTAACTGACGTAAATTTCTTTATTACGATTGACTTCTCTCCTGCTTTCTTTACTGCTGCCATCTTTTCCAGATGCTCGATTATTGGAGAATCACCAACTACACTTATTACAAAATCACCTTCACTGCTTGGCCACTGAATGTACTTTATAAAGCTATTGATATATACAGCATGTAATTGGTAATTTTGAGCAGATGCTGCACTTATAAAACCAAAAGTAAATAACAATATTATAAAATTGACAAAACCAGCTTTTCGCATATTGCGGTAAATTAACTTGCAATAAATTTAATTTCAAAAAATTAGGACAAAATAGCAATTAATAAAACAACATCCACCTTTTAAATCTCTTTTTGATATTGTCCATTGGTTGACAATAACTGTTTAAAGTAGCGAAATCCAAAACTTTTTAATATACGTACAGTTAAATAGTGTATAAACTGAAAATAACAATGTATAGATTAAAAGTTTCATCATTAACATTAATAATGATTACGCTAATGGCCTCCTGTAGTAAAAGTCAGGAAAACAATAAATCAATAGTAAAAGAATCGAAAGGGAAAATTGTGAAAACGGAAGAAGAATGGAAGAAAATCCTCACACCAGAGGCATATAATGTACTGAGAGAAAAGGGTACAGAAACGGCATTTACGGGTAAATACTGGGATAATCATGAGCAAGGCACCTATTATTGTGCGGCTTGTCACCTAAAATTGTTCAGTTCAAAGACAAAATTCAAATCCGGCACCGGCTGGCCTAGTTTCTATGAGCCTATCAATGAAGAAAATATTGCTATAAATAAAGATACTACCTTTGGCATGGTTAGAGAGGAAGTAGTCTGTGCAAGATGTGGTGGTCACCTTGGTCATGTATTTGATGACGGACCAGAACCAACGGGCCTTAGGTATTGCCTCAATTCAGTTTCGCTGAGTTTTGAAAAAGATTAATTATTAGCAAACCATATTCCTAGGCGTGCATTAATAAAAATGGTTCAATTCCCAATTTAACTTAACCTACCAGAATGGCATTTGTTGACTACTATTGAACATAGTTGCGGACACGATAAGATAAATTAAATAATACCTTTATACTTATATTTGCCCGCTGACAAATGACCAAAAAATTGAAATACGACATTATAGTTATAGGAGCGGGAATTGTAGGGCTGGCAACGGCATTGAAGGCACTGGAGAAAAGCCCAGGTTTAAAAGTCTTGGTCCTTGAAAAGGAATCCGGTATTGCCAAACATCAAACGGGAAATAATAGTGGGGTAATACATTCAGGGCTGTATTACAAACCGGGTAGCTTAAAAGCGACCAATTGCATCAATGGTTATCACATGATGACCACGTTTTGTCAAACGCATGAAATCCCATTTGAACTGTGTGGTAAAATTGTGGTTGCGACCTCGAAGGATGAAATTCCACTACTAAATAACCTCAAAGAACGAGGTAAGCAAAATGGGCTTAAAAACATGAAGCCCTTGAAGGCAGAAGAGTTAAAAGAATATGAACCGCATGTGGCAGGTGTAGAGGGGCTATTTGTGCCGCAAACTGGAATTGTGGATTATACGCTTGTTGCTAAAAAATATGCTGAATTAATAACCTCGAAAGGTGGTGAAATTAAATTAGGTGAAAAGATTACGGATATAAGGACAGAATCAAAGCAAAGTACTGTTGTAACAAGTAATACTACCTATACCACTACACTGGTAGTGAACTGTGCAGGTCTTTATTCCGATAAGGTGGCGAAATTTACCCAGCAAAAGCTCGATGTGAAGATTATCCCTTTTAGGGGTGAGTACTATAAATTAACAAAGGAAAAGGAAGGTCTTGTAAAGAACCTAATTTACCCGGTACCCGATCCCAACTTCCCTTTTTTAGGGGTACATTTTACCCGCATGGCCAAAGGAGGTGTGGAAGCTGGGCCCAATGCAGTACTTGCGTTTAGGCGTGAAGGCTACAAAATGTCAGATATAAATATTCCGGAATTAGCCGAATCATTGGCCTGGCCCGGATTTCAAAAAGTGGCCATGAAATATTGGAAAACAGGTTTTGGTGAAATGTACCGTTCATTTTCAAAGGCAGCATTTACCAAGGCATTACAAAAACTAATGCCTGAGATACAGGCGAGTGACTTAGCCCCTGGTGGCGCAGGAGTACGTGCCCAGGCCTGTGACCGTAATGGTGGTTTAATTGATGACTTCCTTATTTTGGAAAATGAACATGCCATAAATGTGTGTAACGCCCCCTCGCCTGCCGCTACATCCTCTCTTGCTATTGGTGACACTATTTCGGATTTGATATTGAAACATTTTTGATGCTTAATCAAGAAGAAATAGCGCGCTATCAACGGCAACTTGTCTTACCCTTATTTGGGTCAAATGCTCAACAAAAGCTGAAGAAGGCCAAGGTGCTCATTGTAGGGGCTGGTGGCCTAGGTGCCCCTGTTTCTTTGTATCTCACTGCGGCCGGTGTTGGTGAAATAGGTATTATTGATAATGATACTGTTGATATCACGAATTTACAGAGGCAAGTACTGTTTCATGGCAATGATATTGGGAAATCAAAATCGGTAATAGCTGCCGAAAGGATGTCACAACTGAACAGTCATGCTATTATTAAAAGCTTCAATGCGCAGTTAACTAGCAAAAATGCCCTTGAATTGATTAAGGACTATGATCTTGTTATTGACTGTACAGACAACTTTCCAACACGTTATTTAATCAATGATGCCTGCGTATTATTGGACAAACCGTTTATTTATGGCTCAATCTATCAGTATGAAGGCCAAGTATCCGTATTCAATTACAATCAGGGAGTAAATTATAGGGACTTATATCCTGTACCACCAGCTCCCGAAAGTGTACCAAATTGTGCAACTGGTGGGGTATTGGGTACCTTACCAGGCATTATTGGCAGTATTCAAGCCAATGAGGCGATAAAGTTAATTTGTGGAATTGGGGAACCTCTTCACGAAAAGCTATTTATCTTTGATACCCTATCCCTTGGGTCCAGAATAATAAAATTAAAATCAAAAAACACTCGGTCAAACATCAAGGAACTGATTGACTATGATGTGTTTTGCAATGTTAATGTCAACACCATGGTAAAAGAAATAACAGTAAGCGAATTGCATCAAATGATGGAGAATAAGGAAGATTTTCAGCTCATTGATGTGAGGGAGCCACATGAAGCGGTGATATCCTCATTAAAAGGGGAACTTATTCCGTTAGGAACTATTCCTGACAATGAAGATAAAATTGCCACGGATAAAAAAGTGATTATACACTGTAGAAGTGGCGCACGAAGTGCTCAGGCTGTCAATTATTTGCAAAATAAGCTTGGACTGCAAAATCTATATAATTTGAAGGGTGGTATATTGGCCTGGTCAGATCAAATTGACCCCAGTGTAAGTAAAGGTTAAAACCTCAAACCAATATTAAGGCCCAAATATATTAAGCTTTTGAAGCTTAGTATGTTTGGGTAAGAAACAACCCTTTAATGTAGATTATATTCTACATCATCCCTTAAACAGACCTTTCCAATCGGCTCATTAGGCCATTTAAGGCACTTCCCATTTAGGAACAATGATTGCGTTCATTGATATGAAACAAAATTCTAAATGGAATGAAAAAATTAACTTATTACTTAACAATGTTTATGTTGGCTACATTAATTGTTAGTTGTAATCAAAAGAAAATAGATCAATTGAGTGCTGATAATTTAGAACTCGCTTCTGAAAAAGACTCTTTAAACAATAATCTAGAAGCCTATCTTCAGACATTTAATGAGATCGAAAAAAACCTTGATGAGATAAAGTCGAGGGAAGAGAAAATCAATTTACAGACCAATGACAATGTTGAATTTGCTGAAAATGATTCGAGAAGGGCTGTTGTAAATGACATCAAGGCCATTAATTCATTAATGAAAGAAAATCGTAAAAAAATGGCTGATCTACAATCTCAACTTAGTAGTACTACCAGTGAATTTAAATCAATGGTGGCCAGATTGAATAAGAGGTTGAATGCAAAAGATGAAGAATTGGTGGCTTTAAAAGATGATTTAGAAGCTCTTAATATTGAAAAAGCTGAATTGGCACAAAGTGTAGATCGTCTAAATTATACTGTAGATACCTTGTCGACTAAAACTCAATTTCAGACTAGTGTCATTGATGCTCAGTATGAAAAAATTGAAGATCAAACTGAAGAGCTAAATACGAGATATGTGACTGTTGGAACCTTCAAAAACTTACGGGATGAAAACGTGATTGACAAAGAAGGTGGCATATTAGGTATAGGAAGCACTGAAACTTTACGCGATGACATAAATCAAAATGCTTTTCAAAAGATTGATGCAACAAAAACTATGGCCATACATGTTGGGGCTAAAAAAGCCGAATTGGTAACCAATCATCCAAAGGGCTCATATGTGTTGTCAAAAAACGCCCAAGAAGAAATTGAGCAATTGACCATCTTAAATCCAAATGAGTTTTGGAAGTCTTCCAAATACTTAGTTGTGATGATTAACTAAAGAGTATGAAACCAAAAAAAGCTCACCGGACATCTGGTGAGCTTTTTTTTGTTATTCAGCAGTTTACACATAGGTCAATCTACAGTCTCTAATACATTTTTCAAGAATGCATTGAAATCGAAATCGCCTCGGCCTTTAGTCTGCCCCATACGCACTATTACCATATCTTTTGATGGAATAATAAATACACGTTGGCCTTCAAAGCCATTGGCACTATAGATGTCTTGCGGGGCATCGGGATAATATCGGTTTTTAGGATTCCCTTTCTCACCAGCATTGAGCCAAAAATGCGCTCCATATTCCCCTTTAGGGGCTTTTGGAGTTGGTGTTGATACATATTTCACCCAATCTTCAGACAACAACCTTTGTCCGTTCCAAACCCCATCATGAAGGTAAAGTAATCCGAATTTTGCCCAATCGCGTGGTGTAGCATACATATAGGACGAACCCACGTAAGTTCCAGAAGCATCTGGTTCTATTACCGCACTGGTCATTCCCAAGGGGCTAAAAAGCCTATCCCGAACAAAATTTTGTTGTTCGGTCTCTCCCACTGTTTGCCGTACAATTTTAGAAATAATGTTGGAGGTTCCACTTGAGTAATACCAATTCTCATCAGGAGTGTAGGCCAGTGGCTGTTTCATGGCAAAAGCACCCATATCAGCACTTTTGAACAACATATTGGTAGCCGAACTTGGGCCGGCATAGTTTTCATCCCATTTCAAACCACTGCTCATTCTCAATAATTGATCAATCGTTATGTCTTTTCTAGCATCGTTTTTCCACAAATCTAAAGGAGCGGGTTGCATTACATCGAGCTTGCCATCCTTCACTAGCATTCCTACTTCCGTGGCTGTAATGCTTTTAGTCATAGACCAACCAATTTGTGGGGTATCCTTATCAAAACCCTCTGCATATTTTTCAGCAATTACATGGTCTTTATATACTACTACCACTCCCCTCGTATTGATTTTTCTTTCGGGGTTATTCTCAATAAAAGCATCGGCTACTGCTTTGTTAAGTGCCGCATAATCTACATTGGCAAAATTGGCCTCGATATCAACAGTTCCATAAGGCCAGGGCAATGTATCTGAAGGGGTTTGGATAGGATTTAAATGTACAGGTTGATTTCGAACCTCTGCTTCAGTAATTCCAGAAATGAGCGTGCAGCCAAGCCCTCTTCTATAGATGGCTTTCTTAGCTACCATGCCAAGTACATTGCCAGTGGCCGAGCTATCTTCCAAATGTAATTTGAATGTTCCCAGACTAAGTAACGCATTGGTTTTCAGTTCATTATTAAGCACTGATTCAGTTGTACGGCCAGCTACAAATACACAGGTACATAGGTTTTTGGCCCCATAGCCACTAATAATAGGTAAAGCCCTCCATGCATAACTTAACCCGTACATGAGGCCCAGAAATAATACTAAAACTATGGCTTGTTTAAATATCTTTTTCAATTGTCCTAAACGTTGGTTTCTTCTGTTTTTTTCTTAACTATTTTTCGCTGTTTCCCAATGTATATATCATCAACTTGTCCATCTTCATCCCAATCAACCTTCCCTTTGAAAGTGGCCACATCTTCTTTGATGGATACGGTGTAGGTATATTTCTTTTGCTCTGAAACCATTTTTAATTTATTACCATTCAATTCCCATGAACCATTGGTAGTCATGAAAATTTGGCCATCTAATGAGCGATAAGTTGAGATATAAGTTCCATTTTTCTTAAACTGTGTTACTATCGGTTTAATTTTTAATATCTCCTGCCACTTACCTTTTGGAACATTAAGTATAGAATCACGATCCTCAAGTTTCATAGTGACTTTCATTGAAATATTTTTCCATGATCCTATTAAATCATCCGAAGAGATGGTCTGAGGTTGTTTCTCTGTCACCGTCTCTTTCTCTTTTTTACTTTGATTACAACCTATAAGTGTAACGCAGACTGCAAATACATAAATTGCTTTTTTCATCAGTGATAAAATCTAATTTTGTGCAAAATACTAATAAATAAAATTGTGGACGGAACCTTAAGAGAAAATATTAAACCAGGAACACGTGTAGCCATTGTATTGAAAAAAGATCAACGTAGTGGCGTTCTTACAGAAGGAATTGTAAAAGACTTACTGACAAAATCCCCAAAACACCATAGGGGCATCAAAGTACGCCTGGAAGATGGGCAGATTGGTAGGGTTCAGGAGGTGTTTTAATTTAAAGTTCAAAGTTTAAAGTTTGAGCATGCCTGATTAAGGTACAGTTTCAATTTTGAACTTTAAACTTAAAACTTAGTTACAAACTCCATTGCTCTTAGCTCCATATAGTTGATGTCACTATTGGCTAAGGAGAACCCTACATGCCCCCCATGTTTTGGTGTTTCAAGATGGAGTAATTTATGCGTTTTACATTGCTCATATGGATAGCATTCCGCAGGTAAAAAAGGATCGTTTAAGGCACTGCAAATTAAGATTGGTACTGTAGTTCCCTCCATATAATTTCCCGCACTGGCTTGTTTATAGAAATCATCCGCATTTTCAAATCCATGTAATGGAGCAGTATACCTTTCATCAAAATCTGGAAAGGCTTTAATAAAGTCAAAATCATCCAGCTGGATCAATTTTGGATACAATTCAGCCTTCAGGGTCATTTTCATCTTCAACTTTTTTAGAAATCGTTTTCTGTAAAATGAATTTTCTTTTCTACTTAAAGCGATGGCCCCGGCCTTTAGATCTACGGGGATAGAGAAAGCAACCCCTGCCTTTACGGATGGTGGTATATTTATTCCATATTTACCTAAATAGTTAACCGTAAGACTACCCCCCATACTAAAGCCTATGAGTACTACTTTTTTGTAATCTTTGGATTTTAAAGCGTGATCAATAACCAAAGAAAGATCATCCGTATCACCATGATGATAAAACCTTGCTGCTTGATTGATCTCCCCACTACAACTTCTGCAGTTCCATGCTAATATATCCCAGCCTTTTTTACTGAAATATTTGGCCATACCTTTTACATAAGGTCGGTCACTACTGCCTTCCAATCCATGGGAAATGATTACTAATTGATCAGAATCGTTTTTGATCCAATCTAGGTCCAGAAAATCATTATCTGGAGTGGCGATTCTTTCGCGTTCGTACAATACACCAGTAACCTTTCGAAAACTACTCGGGTATATTGTGGCTAGGTGTCCATTTTTTAACCAAAAAGGCGGATGGTAAGTTGAGTTAACTAGTGGCATAGGCGCAAAGAAACAAGATTCTGTATGCTTTCCATGAATTAAAAACCTGTCAGGTTTTTAATTACTTAAAGCTGTTGATTTTGAGCGGACAGAGGCGTTGCTATATCAAACCTGCTAGGTTTTAATAATTTTAATAATACATTTTGTAAATGCGTAATGGAAGTGTCTTCGAATATGGAACTCCGAAATATTAATTCCTATCTAAATTTATAATCGCCATTAAGGGGCGTGTACCGGATATTAATAAGGTAGTATACAGATTTTACTATTCGCATAGTGAACATGTTTGATTGAATTTTTAACTTCACCTTTCATTGAAAAAGCTACCCGGAATCATATTATCTATCCTACTATGTCTGCCATTTTTGGCCATTCACACAATATTGACCATAAAAAAGCAGGTGATAAGAAGAGAGTTCAAACATGAAATAATCAAAACCCTTTCCAAATCCGACTTAGTACTTATCGCCTTGTCAAAGACAGAAGCTGAGAAACAACTGAATTGGGAACATGATAGGGAATTTGAATATCAGGGTCAGATGTTTGATATTGTTGAAAGTGAGTTGACCCCAGATTCAGTAAAATATTGGTGTTGGCTTGACAATGATGAAACCCATCTCAATAAAATGCTGGAAAAATTATCCTCCGAAGCATCGCAGGATGACAAAAAGCGAAGAGCCAACCAGCTCCTCACCTTTCTAAAATCATTTCATTTTATTGCCAAGTTTGAGTTAAAAACGACTATCGATATATTTTCACCTTTGTACAGTACTGAAAAACCGTTTTTAATATCACATAAAAGTCAGCCTCCCTCACCTCCACCCGAATTTGTTGTTTAAACACAACAACCCAATTTAATTCTAAAAATATTGTCAACTGCAGCCTAAATCCCTGTTGGATGAGGAGGTGCATTTTAAAAACATTTAAATACATGTTAAAAATATACTTTACATGGCTGATTATGGCCTTGTGCCCGTTAGTATATGGTCAAACCATTACCATCACGGAGCAAGGCACGAATAATCCCATAGAACTGGCGACTATCGCTAGTAATTCACCTAAATACTTCGTGACTACCGATAAGAATGGTCGGGCGGATATAAGTGCACTAGTGGGTGCAAAACACATAGAAATCAGGTTTATTGGTTATAGAACAATCAAAACGTCATTTGAAGGGTTGAAAAACGATAACTTTTCCATCCAAATGGAAGAAGCCGGATTGGCGATGGATGAAGTAGTCATTTCTGCGAACAAATGGGAGCAGTCAGTTTATGAAATACCAAATAAAATCATAAGCATAAACCAAAAGACAATCAATTATACCAACCCTCAAACCTCTGCGGACATGCTCACCAGTACGGGTGAAGTCTTTGTTCAAAAGAGCCAGTACGGTGGAGGAAGCCCAAAACTGAGGGGGTTTGCAGCTAATTCTGTCTTGATGGTCATTGATGGTGTACGGATGAACAATGCGATTTACCGAAGTGGTAATCTTCAGAATATTATAAGCGTAGATCCCAATAGCTTGGAAGGTGCTGAGGTAGTACTTGGCCCAGGATCCGTCATTTATGGTAGTGATGCCTTAGGCGGAGTGATGGATTTCCATACCAAAAGACCAAAATTCTCATCAGCAAATGATCAACTTAATGTGGAAGCCTCTGCTATGGGCAGATATTCAAGTGCAAGTGACGAAAACACCTTTCATTTGGACCTAAACCTTGGATGGTCAAAAATAGCCTCTTACACCTCCTTTTCATCAAGTAAACTTAGGGACTTAAAGGCTGGTTCGAATCGTCCGGATGGTTATGATACTTTTGGTAAGCGTGATTTTTATGTGGCACAAGATGCTGCTGGCAATGACGTAATAATTCCCAATAGCGATCCAAATTTACAAGTAGGGTCTGGGTTTGATAGCCGCAGCTTTGTTCAAAAACTAAGTTTTAGGGCTAATGATGAGCTCGAATTCGGCTATGGGTTTTATTTCAGTACTACTTCTGATGTCCCAAGGTATGACCGACTAAATTCTGTTGATGAAAATGGTGTACCCAATGATGCAGAATGGTATTATGGCCCACAAAAATGGCAAATGCATGCTGTGAATATGAAATTAGTAAAATCAGTGCTCCTTTTCAACCAAATGAAATCAGTGCTTGCATTTCAGGATTATGAAGAAAGCCGGGTGGACAGAGGCTTTGGTGATAATAGGTTGAGGACACGAACAGAGGCTGTTGATGTGTATAGTATCAATATTGACCTTGATAAGGAGTTGAATAGCGGAAATTTATTTTATGGTGTGGAAATGCTTTACAATGACATCAGCTCAACGGCAGTAAGGGTAAACCAATCTACGGGTGAGGTGACTTTTCCTTCAACACGATACCCCGATGGTGGTAGTAAATATTGGTCTTATGCTGCTTATTTGAGCCATAAATGGAACCTCAACACCAGCTGGACATTGAATAGTGGGTTACGTTACAGCTTTGTCAAACTTGAGTCAAAAATCTCTGATCAAAGTGAACTGAGTTTCCCTTTTGATAAATTGACGGTTGACAATGGCGCCTTAAACGGCAGTCTTGGTTTGGTTTATTCACCGAATCGAAGTCTAAAGGCCAACCTAGCCTTGGCCTCTGGATTTCGGGCCCCTAATGTAGATGATGTGGGTAAAGTGTTTGATTTCAGTGATGGCGAAGTTCAGGTGCCTAATGCGAATTTAGAACCAGAATATTCCTACAATATAGAAGCCGGCATTGAGTCTAAACTCACAAATACCATTGAAATCGGGTTAACTGGTTTTTATACTTTAGTCGATAATGCAATGGTAAGACGGGACTTTACCTTTAATGGTCAAGACTCCATCATATTTGATGGTGAACTGAGCAAAGTAGTGGCGCTTACCAATACTGGCGAGGCAAATATTTATGGATTTAGTGTAGAGTTAGAAGCCAAACCATTTGACCGGATACTCTTCAAAGGGAGTATCACAGGTGTTTATGGAGAGGACAAAACCCATAATGAGCCGCTTAGACATACATCCCCGCTATTTGGTAAAATAAGTGCCACCTATCAGTTCAATAAACTGAGAACCACGGCCTATGTGGATTTCAATGGTGCGCGATACAGAAAGGACATACCCTCTTCTGAAATCAACGACAAGCCTGAACTCTATGCTATTCATAATTCTGATCCCTCAAAAGATGGTAGTCCTGCATGGTACACGGTAAACCTTCAAGGTGCTTATGATTTCAATAAGCATTTTCAATTGAGTGGTGGTATCGAAAATATTTTTGACATTCACTATCGGCCTTATTCTAGTGGGATAAGTGCACCGGGTCGTAATATTATAATAGCGTTACGGGCTTTCTTATAAACTTTTAAATGAGACCTATAAGGTTTATGAAACCTTATAGGTCTAATGTTAAGCCCTTTTTTTATGCCGAATAGCTTCTTAACTTCAATTGTTACTTTATACTTACATTATGAAATCAGGAAGATTAGAAGCATTTAGTGATGGGGTGCTGGCCATCATCATTACGATTATGGTATTGGAAATGAAGGCCCCGCACGATACCACAATTCGAGCATTAATATCCATTAGCCCAATAGTGATAAGTTATGTGTTAAGCTTTATCTACATCGGTATTTATTGGAACAATCACCATCATTTATTTCAGGCTACTGAAAAGGTAAATGGGAAAATACTGTGGGCGAACTTACACCTGTTATTTTGGCTCTCACTAATTCCTTTCACAACGAGCTGGGTAGGTGAAAATCATACCGCTGCCCTTCCAATTGCCCTATATGGAGTGGTATTGTTGATGTGTGCCATTGCCTACCGCATTCTTCAAGCTAGTTTGATTAGGCATCATCATGACAATGCTAAACTGCAGATTGTAACTACAGGTGGCGTAAAAGAAAATATATCCATTTTGGTTTACGCCACAGGAATAGGCCTTGCCTTTGTTAACGTCTGGCTTTCTGTCTTTATCTACTTGTCCATCGCTGTTATTTGGGTAGTGCCTAATAAAAAATTGGAGAGCGAGGTTTGATGTTCATACTTGAAATAATAAGACACGTTGCTGGATATATTCCGGCATCCTTCAAATCATGCAATATTTTTTACTTTGGGGCTCCGGAATAAATCCGGTGAGAGTAAAACCTTGGGGTTAGTCATTCATTATTCAACATTCATTATTCGATATTCGAAATTCATCATATTCCATCCTGTGAGAGGAAGTCTCTCCAATCAAGGGCCCGGAGTAAATTCTGGAATAAATCCGGGGATAGAAAACCGTGGGTGTACAATTAAAACCTGTCAGGTTTTTCTTTACTTAAAGCTGTTGATCTTGGACGTACGAAGGCCTTGCCGTATCAAACCTGACAGGGTTATTAAATCCGGGGAGAGTCAAACCGAGTTGGTCTTTACCACTGTTTGTTTATGGCAAGGATTTCTCCGCTGCGCTGCGAAATGACGTACTAATTGAGATTTCGAGTGATATTAAAGCATGTCATTCATAATTCATTATTCGAAATTCAACATTCATTATTCGAAATTCGAAATTCGTTATTCGATATTCGAAATTCATCATTTTCGTCCTGTGAGAGGAAGTCTCTCCGATCAAGGGCTCCCGGAATATAGAGCGTCATCTGAAATTTGAGGCCCCGGAATAAATCCGGGAAGAAGCTGAAAAACGCCTTCCAATTTAGCTTATCTTTAACCCTTAAATACTAGTTTTGTTGGCAATGAAAAAAAGCATGCACATCGCTATTTGTGGTAATATAGGATCAGGAAAAACTACACTGGCACAGATGCTGGCCAACCATTTTGGATGGCATGCTGAAATGGAATCGGTAGAGGATAATCCCTATCTTGAAGACTTCTATGAAGACATGAAAAGGTGGTCTTTCCACCTGCAAATCTACTTTCTTAATAGCAGGTTCAACCAGATAAAACGGATCCGGGAAAACCAAACTTCTACTATTCAAGATAGGACTATTTATGAAGACGCCTACATTTTCGCTGCTAATTTATATAAATCGAAATATATGAACGATCGCGATTATAAAACATATTTGATGCTTTTTGAATCGATGATCCAACATGTGCAGGCTCCGGATTTACTGATTTACCTTAAAGCCGATACCCCAAAATTAGTCTCACAAATAGAACAAAGAGGCCGTACTTATGAAAATGCAATTCGGCTTGACTACCTCAAAAACCTGAATACCCACTATAACAATTGGATAGGTGAATACAAAGAAAGCAAGTTGCTCACCATTGACATGAATGATAAGGATTTTGTAAACAACACCGCTGATTTCTCAGAGATTGTGAGCAAGATCGATCTGGAAATTAATGGACTTTTCAGTTAGTTATTCAGGGCGCCATCCTCTACCCAGCAGGCAATAAGATCCTTTTCCTGCTGTGATAATGTTCGGTTTTTTGGCATATTTCCACTTTGTGTTCTGCTTTTAATATCTGCAGCCCGACTTTTTATATTTTCAAATTTGGTGAAGTCAGGAAGACTGTTGTTTCCATCATGGCAGGTCACTAAAGTGCAATTTGTGGTAATAATTGACTGGATTTGAGTAGAAAATGATACTCCTGAATTGATAGTGAAGCTCTTTGTTAGCTCGCAACCACTGTCGTCAATTGCTGTTACCTGATAACTCCCCGCAGCCAAATTATTGAAGGTATTGCTCTCCTGAAAAGTGCCATTGCCTAATCGGTAATTTATAACCCCCTCCCCATTGGCAATGATTTCCACACCGCCTTCACTGGATCCACAGCCTGAGATGGTGGTATGGATATTTGTTATGTTCAGAGTGCTTGCATCATTTCCTAAATCAATCGTGATTGAACCACTACATCCATTAAAATCCCGTACACTAATCGTGTATTCCATTGATTTAAGGTTGGAGAATGTGCTGTCAAGCTGATAATCATTATCATTTATCTTAAATTCATAGGGCTTTACTCCTTGGCTAGCTTGTACTCTAATTTGTCCATCCAATGACGTGCAGTTGGTGGCTTTCTTAACATCAAGTATTGAGACCTCTGGCGGGTTAATACAATCTTCTTCAGGTACAGGATCGCCATCACTGGTGCATGACCAACACATCAAAAGGATAAGGAAAGGGATTAACCAACGTTTCATAAAAGCTAAAGGTAATAAAACAAAATATCCCCTGAAGAACCTAGCTCCAGGGGATAAATCGTTGTCTATAGTTGGCTTTATGATACTAACCTAGGCATTTGATGAGACACCTGAAACAGCTGCCAGTTGAATAGACAATAATTACGACAAGATGCTTCTTTTACAGATTAAACGTTAGTGTGTTAATGTCCAAGTTGAAATGTCCTTGATATATTGAACCCAAAGCGGATGTCCCCATCAAAGAAATCACCAAATGTTTCCGTTATAAAAGACCTTTCTACTGTCATGGCACTATTACTAAAATGAAGTTGGAACACATGACCACCCGTTTCGATATCAAACCCAACAGAAAATGAATTGTTATATACTGAATTCTCGGCTTCATCTATTCGATAATAGTATTCCACATTTAAAGAAACACTGCGGGTAAGCTTAACCTTGCCTCCGGCTCCCAGGGCAAATTGATCAGAATTATCAACACCTTGCGTCCTGTTCTTTTGTACAAATGAGGGCATAAGCTGCAAAGAAAGTTTATCATTAAACCTGTGGGCAATGAGCACCTGATGTGCCGTTGCAAGCCTATCGCTAAAAGAGATAGTGGGGTCATCCGATGACCTTGGAGTGGTTTTTATGGCTAGGGAATGGATGAATACAATGGAAAAAGGAAAGCTTCCTACCCCTGTAGATTGGCGCGCGATTCGGTATTTTAAAAAAGTATCAATGGTCTTATCAAATGAACTCCGTCCGACTCCCACATTGAAATTATCACTTATACCATATTCCAGGCCGAGCCTAATAAATGCATTGTCCAAGCCAAAAAACTCATAGGAGCCCGAATTAATAGTACCAAACCGGTGACTAATCAAAAATTCCAATTCCTTTTTATGTCTGGTGACTACTGAATGGCCAAGGATAATGCGTGACCCGTGGAAGGCCGCAGGAACATATTGTTTCTTATCACTACCATCATCCAATAAATCCATTAGATCATCTTGTGCATGGCTTACATAAGGAAGTGTTATTAATAAAATGAATAATAGTTTTTTCATAAAATCTTGTAGTTAAGGTCTACCGTCACTTGCACTACTTCGGCTATGTTTTTCCAAAGCAGCTGGGGTACTTTCACTTTGTAATCTTCTATTTTAATGGGAAACTGACTTGTCAAATGTAAATTTCCATCTCTCAGCATGATCGCACCGGGTATATCCACTGTGTGAGTTACACCATGGATTGTAAGTTGCCCGCGGGCGGTTACATTTTGTTTGGCATTTTTCGAAGCATCTAAACCAAAAATTTTGCCTTTGAACACACTTTTAGGGTATTTTTCAGATTCCATATATTTTTCATTGAAATGCTGCTGCATCAACGATTTATCAAATTCAAAAGATTGAATGGGCACGGAAAACACTATGTCCATTGTGCTGATGTCAATTATACTGGCCACATCTTCATTTTTGGCATCGATATTCTCTATTGGAGCCTCAGAATAGAAACCGATAAAACCTTCAAAGCTTTTGTATCGCTGTGCGTCACAGTGAATGTATAAGCATAATATTATCACAAGTAGTATCGGCTTTCTCATATTAGACTTCGTCATATTGAGTACTAATTTCCTATTGTACCCATTAAACATGGGTGCAATCAATCTGCTTATGAAAAATGAGCCTGATAACTTCATTTACTCCTTTTGTTGAGTTGATACATCAGATTTATAAAAAGTCCAGAGCTTACTAAATCCACCTTTCCTTCCCCTATTCCCGCAATAGGAGCTTTTATAAATGGCTCCAGTTGGATTGCGGTATTCCGGCCAATTGAATGCTCATAACCCAGCGAGAAGTTAATTATGGAAAATAAGTGACTGTTCTTATTGGTATAATTTTGCTCCCAATCGTTCCCACTGGTCTTGTACAAATAATCTTCTGAAAGCATAATATAGGAGGAGAAGCCAGTAGCAACATAGAAACCTGAACTTTTGTGTGAGAATACCTCATAGATGATGTTGATGGGGATATCCAATACCTGACAATTGGCGTCTAATCTTTGAATGTCTGTAGCTCCATTTCCATAAAATCCATAGGAAGTGAGTTGTTTATCTGTGTAATACAATTTTTTACTCAAAATCACTCCAGTTGATAGCCTCCATTTATTGGCAATTTTATATTCCAACCCAAACCCCCAATTGCTGCCCACCTTGCCCCCTTTGAAATACCCTACAGAGCTGATGTCAGGGGCATATTGCACCTTAAATGCCCAAGGCGATTTTTTGCTTAATGTCACGTCTTGCGTCATTACGGCTTCGACAGTTGAGAATCCGATCTTGGTTAGCGGATTATTATGACTAAGCCCTAAATCCGAACCTAACCTAGTTAACAACTCATTTGATTGATCATACTGCCGAATAGGTACGAATGGTTTTTTAAGGGCCTTGGTATCTTCATTTTGTTTATAATTTGTAATAGGCTGGTTGTTTGCCTTATTTTTCAAGGTACTGCCCTCCTTCTCCAATGAGGTTTTTGGCAAATTTTCTTCATTGATAGGTGAAGTCAACTGACCTGATCTTGCAGTTTCTGCTTCAGATTTTGCTGCTTTTTCAATGGTATTGGCTGGGTCAATTTGATCCATTACATCATTTTTAGCCACTTCCGATCCATTATTGGCCCCCTTCGTTTGAGGTAATGGCTCCAGCAAATAAATGGACGTTCCCACCATTAAAATCAAGCCAATCAATACTGTTCCGATTACCTGATAATACGAAAAGCCGGAGCCCGATATCCTTTTCTCCAGACTGGCCCATGCCGATTCATCAAAAGGAAATTGAGCCCCTTCGGCAGCAGCTTTAAAATGCTGATCTATATGTTCATCTGACATATTGCTCATACACCTCCTGATTAGTAATTTTTAACATTTGCTTTAACTTGACCCTGGCCTTCGATAAATTTGATTTCGAAGCACCAACAGAAATCCCCAGCCGTTTGGCTATGTCTTCATGTGTATAGTCATCAATGGCAAATAAGCTAAATACAGTTCTATAAGCAGGTGATAGCTTTTGAATCAATAGAAGTAGTTCTTCATAAGACAACTCATCTATTGCTTTTTCTGGTATTGAATGGTTCAACTCTGCTACATCTCCATGGTAATAGTGTTTTTTGTTCACCCGGTAATGATCAATGGCAGTATTGATCATAATGCGTTTTAACCAACCTTCAAAAGACCGGGTAACATCATACTTTTCTATTTTATTAAACACCTTCATAAATCCATCATTCAAGATTTCATTGGCCTCTTCCCTATTTCGGCTGTATCTGATACAAATTCCTAAGGCATAACTATAGTAGTGCTTATAAAGTAAGCGCTGACTCTCGCGGTCATGTTCCTTACACCCTTCAATAAGTACCATATAGTGATCTTGTGGTCATAGCACGGCAGCCAATAATAATTGGTTGCCTGTGATTAATAAATAATTTACAAAATTCAATGTTTAAACAATAGAGTAATTGTCATTCGTTTTTTAAAAACACATTCAATATATGCTCTGATGCAGTTTAGCCTGAAAGGTTACAATTCAAGGGGGTGATCTTTCAATTGAAATAGGTTAATTGACAACTCAAGCTTTTTCAGTTTCTAATGCATTGGGTCGTTCGTATTATTAGCTAAACAAAACCCTATTATTATGAAAAAGTTAATCTACCTATCCAGTCTATTTTTGATTTTTACATTTACCTCCACCATTGCACAGGAATTGCCGAAAGATGGAGCGGTAATTTCCATGAAGGAAACAAATTTGGAGATAGCCAAAGGCACACAACATGAGGCAATTGTTGAATTGATCAGATCCAAAAGATATCGAAAAGCGGGTTTTGGTGGCCTTACAGCAAATTCCCCACAGGGACTTGATATTAAATTTGTGCAAAATCCTGAGAACAAAGACCTTTATACCATGACAGTTGATGCCGCAATAGACGCTGAAACCAAGATGTATACTGTTATTATCAAAGGGGAAGGCAAAAACAGTCACAAGGTAAAAGGTATAGCCATTTCCATTAATGTCGGTACCAATCAAATAGTCAACAACTAAATAGTGTTGAAAGGAAATGATTACATTTAGGCATGCATAAGGCCGTAAAAAAATATGGATTCCGGGTGCTGGTGGCAGTATTTGTCTATTTTTTCTTTAGGATCACTTCAGAAAATGTAGAGGAAAGTGTGGTGAATGACCCTAGGGTATGGTCAATTATAATATTATTTACCACTTCTGTTGTTTTGATCATTTGGGAAATATGTGATTTCGTTATCAATTATTTTTCCAAACATTATCCCAATCATCTCACTTCAAAAAAGATGCTGGCCAGCATCTTCATTATGACCACGCTGGCTACATTCCCTTTTGTAACTGGGTTTATCTATTTTGAAAATTACTACCTTAAAGTTTGGCTCAACTGTGTTAGCAACTCATATAGCGTGTTTTTAACTGATCTACCACAGGGGTTTGTAGTAACCTGGTTGGTAATATCGGGCGAAATACTTAGGCTTTATTATATCAACTTACGGAATATGGAGGTCGAACAGACGCGAATGCAAAAAGAGTTGCTAAGGACGCAATACGAAAGCCTTAAAAATCAGGTAAACCCTCATTTCCTATTCAACAATTTTAGTGTACTCACCGCCCTGATCCATAAAGACGCTGATCTGGCTTCCAATTTTGTAACACAGCTTTCGAAATTGTACAGGTACATTTTAGACAACAAAGAGAATGAAATGGTGAGCCTTGCCCGTGAGTTTGAGTGTTTGGATTCCTATCTTTTCTTGCTCAAAATAAGGCATGAAGAAAGTATCCATCTTGAGATCAATATAGACATTGAAGCCAAGGATTTTTATGTGCCCACTTTGTCACTTCAGATGCTTATCGAAAATGCCGTGAAGCATAACAGCTTCAACAAAAGGAATCCATTGAAGATTAGGATTTATAATGATGCAGAGCAATTTATCATTGTTGAAAATGTACTTAACCTTAAAAATGGAGTTCGTGATTCCACAAAAGTGGGCTTGGAGAATATTAAGAATAGATATAATCTCAAATCCGACCAGAAAGTAGTGGTGTACCAATCAGAAGGCTTTTTTGCTGTAAAATTGCCTATGTTAACTTCATTATCCCCTAGCTGATGGATGTAGTAATTGTAGAGGATGAACAACTGAGTGCAGAACGGCTCAAGCATTTGGTATTGAAAATCGACAACTCCATTAATGTCAAAGAGATTCTGCCCTCAGTGGAAATGGCTGAGGAGTGGTTCAGGGACAACTCCCCTCCTGATCTGTTGTTGCTTGACATACAGCTGAGCGATGGTACAGGTTTCGACCTTTTAAAAACACTCAACACAATTCCTTCCATCATATTCACAACCGCTTATGATGAGTACGCTTTGAAGGCCTTCAAATACAACAGTATTGAGTACCTATTGAAACCCATTGAGGAGGCACACCTTGCTAATGCATTGCAAAAGTTTAAGGAATTAAACCGGATGCCGCTGGAAAGCGATGGGCTACGTCAAAAAATGGATACGATTCAAAAATCGATCTCAGGGGAATTTAAAAGGCGGTTTCTAATAAAAATCGGGGAACAGTTTCAAAATGTGGAAGTCAATAATATTAGCTACCTCTATTATGAAAAAGGAGGTTGTTTTTTGGTGACTAATGAAGCAAAAAGATTGCCTATTGATTATTCGCTTGATCAACTTGAGGAAATTCTTAACCCGATGGATTTCTTTAGGATCAACAGGCAGTTTTTAATTAGATCAGAGGCCATAGAAGAAATCCACACTTACTTGAATAGCCGATTGCTATTAAAATTAAAACCCGAGTCGGAAAGCGAAATTATAGTGAGTCGTGATCGGGTCAATAACTTTAAACGTTGGATGGATTGTTGAGCTCCGTAAAACAAAATACCCCTCGGAGACCTAGCTCTAAGGGGTATTTCGTTGTCTATAGTTGGCTTTATGATACTAACCTAGGCAATGTCAGGTTAACCCGGAACTGCCAATCGATAGAAGTATTTTATAGTCGTTAAATGGCATATTCCCATGTTAAAGGACTTAATGGTGATGCCCACCCTCTTCACTGTTTTTGGCTTTGGCCAATAATACAGATGCCCCCGATAAAGCTATATCATCCTTTTCCAATGTTTCATTACCAATTTTGTAAGCGATCTGTACAAATCCCAACTCCTGATAGCCAATGATCACTTCTTTCATTTCAAATTTGTACATTTCTTCTTCATGCTCTATTTCCTTACCCATTGAAATAAACACATAATGTTTACCATTAAATCTGACTACCGCAGTTTCGGGCACAGCCAATACCTCATGGCTATCGGTGACTATTTGAGCGCTCACATACATACCGGGAAGTAAGTCGCCATCAGGATTTTTTAGATGACCATGAACGGTTACTGACCTATTTTCCCTGATGCTGCTACCAATTAGAAATACTTCCGCTTCCCTAACTTTATGGGGGGCATTGGCCACCGTAAATAAGATGCGCTGTCCATCAGCTACCCTTGGAGCGTCATTTTCATAAACTGTCAACTCTACATGTAAATCATGCGCATCCGTTAAGTCCATGATTACATCCTTTGGGTTGATGTACTTGCCAATATTGGTGTAAACTTCCCTGACGGAGCCTGTAATTGGTGAATAAATGTTCACCGATGAGGATACTTTCCCCGCATTTAATCTTTGAAGATTAAACCCAATTAATTGGAGTCGGGCTTCCATGGACTTTATGCCGGCCTCATTGGTTTCATAGTCGCTCTTAGCCTGTTGGAAATTCTTTCCAGAAGCTACATTTTCTTTGTAGAGTGACTGTTGACGTTCAAATTCAGCTTTTAAAAACTCCCTTTTGGCCAAATTTTCTAAATACTCCTGCTGAAACTGTATAAAATCAGGGTTTTCAATAGTAACCAGCAATTGGCCTTTTTTAACCTTTGTCCCCGGAAGCATGGTGATGTTCTTAATAAAGCCACCATAAGGCATATTAATTGAAACATTACCCTGTGGGGGTACTTCAATCTGGCCGCTAACTTGGAGCTCGGTGCCCAGTATTTGCATTTTTACTTTGCCAATTTCAATATTCGCCTGTGCAAACTGAGGTAGTGTAAGTTCTACTACATTTTCATTTTCTTCATGTTCGTCTGCATGCTCCTCCGTTTTGGCGGAACACCCCCAAACAACTGGCAAAAAAGCCAAAGCAAACAGTGTGATGTTATTTATATATTTATTTTTCATGTGATTTTACTTTATACCTGTAATAAATTCAAGTTGAATAACGGCTTGGTTATATTGATTCAGTATCTCTAAATGATTGAACTGAATGGACAATGCCCTGTTGAGGCCTTGCGTATATTCTACATAGTCAATCTCGCCCCCTTCAAACCCTTTTTGTGCTTGTTTTAAAATCAATTCGGCCTGAGGAAGTGCATTGGACTCATAGTAAGACAAGCTCGTGCTGTATTTTTTGTATTGTTGAACCAATCCGTTGTATTGACCATTGAGTTCATTTTGAAGGGCCAATAATTCAGCCTCCTTTTCCTGCCTTTTTAAGTCACTTGCCTTAATTCTTGAAACCTGAGGTTTTGCCCATAGTGGAATGGATAATCCAACAGAAAAACCATCAAATCGATCCCCAGAGGTATAAACCATCGGATTTCCATTAATATCCTGACCATTGCCAATAAAGGATTGGTTAAAGTACCCCAAAGTAATGTCTGGCAAAAGTTTAGCCTTTTCAACTGCTTTTTCCCTTTCTACCACATCGATTTGCTGTTGAAACCATTTCAGCTGAGGATTATTTTCCAAATTATCTTTATTAAATAAATTCTCAACGGTCTTTTTGCCCAACATATCAGCCATGATATCTATGGAATCTGCGGTATTTAGCAACTTTTGTAGTTGAGCCCTGTATATCTCTATATCAGACTGATTTTGCTGCTGCATGACCTTTATTTCCGCTACTCTGGAATCCGCAGTTGCCTTTTCAAGCAAATTGCTTTCACCGCTTTGATAACGCAGTGCAGCTGCATGGGCAAACCGTTGAAATAGCGAATCCTGCTTATTTAGCAACATTTTTTTGTGTTTCTCAAACCATAATTGATAATAAGTGGTCTTCACCTGATAGATCAATTCGTTTTGAGTTATCGCCTTTTTAATATGACTTTGCTCAATATGCGTATCTGCCAGTTTGCTCTGATTAATATAGACGGTGGGGAAAGCAAATTGCTGGCTTACATTAAACTGATTATCATTATCATGTATACTGTTATACTGACCATGTGTCCAACTAAACTGCGTTTTCTGAATGTCCCAAGCCGCCCCTTTGCGCATTTCGACTTGCCGGGTTTGCAAATCAGCTACTTTTAGATTTGGATTGTTTTCCAATGCCGATTGTATTACTTCTTCCAATGAATGGAACTGATGCACCGACTTTTGGGCGTTAGCACTAAAACTGGGGAGCGCCAGAGCAACAATAATGGCCATAACGACCGCTTTTTTAACTTTCACTCCTTTTTCGAAATAATAATACAAAATAGGCAATACCAAAAGCGTCAGTAATGTGGCCGTAATAAGCCCTCCAATTACCACGGTAGCCAGCGGTTTCTGCACTTCTGCCCCTGAAGACTGTGACAAAGCCATGGGTAAAAAACCCAGTGAGGCAACCGAGGCCGTTAAAATTACAGGGCGAAGTCGAACTGCCGTACCTTGATAAATCCGTTTGAAAATATCGGTTACGCCTTCTTTTTTCAGTCTATTAAATTCAGCAATCAAAACAATTCCATTCAGCACCGCTACACCAAAAAGCGCAATGAACCCTACCCCTGCCGAAATACTAAAGGGCATATCGCGCAACCACAACGCATATATACCTCCAATCGCTGACAATGGGATTGCCGTAAAAATGAGGAATCCTTGTTTGATGGAATTGAAAGTAAAATAGAGCAGTATAAATATTAAAAGTAATGCCATAGGAACGGCTATGAGTAAACGTTGCCTTGCTTCAACAAGATTCTGGAATTGCCCACCATACGTAACAGAATAACCGGGCTCAAAGATCATGGATGTCTCAATCTTAGATCTGAGCTCCTCTACAATGCTTTCAACATCCCTGTCCCGCACGTTAAATGCCACGATAATCCTTCTTCGAGTGTTATCTCTTTGGATTTGATAAGGCCCCTCTTTGATCCGCACATCTGCTACCTGATAAAGTGGAATCTGATGTCCATCAGGACGGGAGATAAATAGCTTCATTACATCTTCCACATTTCTACGCTGCGACTTATCAAGCCTTACCACTAGATCAAATTTCTTCTCCCCTTCATAGACCACCCCTGCAGATGTCCCAGCAAATCCAGTCTGTATTGATCGGTTTACCTCCCTAACACTCAAGCCATATTTAGCCAATTGCTCACGTTTATAGCTGATCACAATTTGTGGTACTCCCGTAACTTCCTCAATATATAGGTCTACCGCCCCTTCCACCTGATTTACAAGTCCCCCAATCTGATTGGCATAGGTAGATAGTAGATCGAGGTCATCACCATAAATCTTAATTGCCACGTCTTGCCTCACTCCTGTCATCAGCTCGTTAAAGCGCATCTGAATGGGTTGCTGGAAACCAAAAGCGACCCCCGGAATTTCTTCCAAAGCCTCCGACATCTTGTTGGCTAATTCTTCACGAGTGGAAGCGGATACCCAGTCCTTTTTATTTTTAAGGATAATCATGAGGTCAGCCGCTTCTATGGGCATTGGATCGGTTGGTATTTCTCCTGCTCCAATTTTTGACACCACTTGTTCTACTTCAGGAAACTGAGCCAACAGGATTTTCTCCGCTTTGGTGGTAGCCTCTACAGTAGTCATCAGCGAGCTTCCAGTCATTACCCTTGTTTCCACAGCAAAGTCGCCTTCTTCAAGTGTAGGAATAAACTCACCACCCATTTTGGAAAACACCCAAAGTGCCGATAAAAACAATATAAATGCAATGCTTAAAATGGTCAACCGCTTGTGCATAGCCCAACGAATCACTGGATCGTACAACCAATGAAAGAAGGACATAATTTTATCTGAGATGTTCTTCTTGGTGCTAATGTTTTTATTCAGAAACAAAGCCGACATCATCGGTATGTAGGTAACGGATAATATAAATGCCCCAAGTATCGCAAAACTCACGGTCTGAGCCATTGGTCTGAACATTTTGCCTTCGGTGCCTACCAACGCAAGTATGGGTAAATAAACGATTAGAATTATGATCTCACCAAAGGCAGCTGATTTTCTGATTTTACTTGCCGAATGAAACACATGGTCATCCATTTCCGATTGGGTTAGCTTACGGCCAATTTTTTGCATTCCTAAATGGTGCATGGTAGCTTCTACAATGATCACTGTCCCATCCACTATCAATCCGAAATCTATAGCTCCAAGGCTCATCAGGTTGCCCGACACCCCAAACAAACTCATCATCCCAAATGCAAATAAAAGAGCCAATGGAATGACCGAGGATACGATAAGGCCCGCCCTGAAATTTCCAAGAAAAAGGAGAAGCACGAAAATCACAATAAGTGCTCCTTCTGTCAGGTTTTTAGTTACGGTGCCTATGGCATTGTTTACCAACTTAGACCTATCTAGAAATGGCTCTATAACCACCCCTTCGGGCAAAGTTTTGCTTATCTCCTCAATCCTTGCTTTTACATTCTTAATTACCTCTGCTGAGTTCTCCCCTTTCAGCATCATCACGATGGCGCTTACCACTTCCCCTTCACCATTTCTGGTAGTAGCCCCATATCTTACTGAATTGCCAATACGCACATTTGCCACATCACGGATAAGCACAGGGATGCCATTTTCATCATTTTTGATTACTATCTTTTGGATATCTTCAATGGAGCTCACCATTCCCTCACTTCGGATAAAATAGGCGTTCGGCCCCTTTTCGATATAGGCTCCACCTGTATTTTCGTTATTGCTTTCAAGGGCTACAAATATTTCAGAAATGGAAATATTCATGGCATTGAGCCTATCGGGCTTTATAGCTACTTCATATTGTTTTAAGAGGCCACCAAAGCTACTTACATCGGCCACACCCGGTGTCCCAAGTAACTGCCTCCTTACTATCCAATCTTGGATAGTCCGAAGCTCACGGGCGGAATATTGATCCTCAAACCCGGGCTCTGTATGAATTACATATTGATAAATTTCCCCTAGGCCTGTAGTTACCGGTGCCATACCGGGCTTTCCCGCACCATCAGGGATTTGTGCCTCCGCTTCTGCAAGACGTTCATTAACCTGTTGGCGTGCCCAGTACACATCTATGTTTTCATGAAATACTATGGTGACTACCGAAAGACCAAATCTCGAAAAAGACCTAATTTCTTCGATATTGGGTATCGTGGCCATGGTTATTTCAACAGGAAACGTAATGAGCCGCTCTACTTCTTCAGCTGCCAATGAAGGCGAAGTAGTAATCACTTGCACTTGATTATTGGTGATGTCTGGTACAGCATCAATGGGTAGTTGGGTCAATGAATAACCTCCCCATATCATCAATGCAAATGTAAATAGACCAATAATCAGCTTGTTTTTTACTGAAAATTGAATGATACTTTTTAACATAAATTATTTTGTTTCTTTTTATAAATAATTACTGGCATCCGTGTAAAAATGGCGTTTAATTGAAATTTCACCTCACACTACCCCTGAATCCCCTTAAGGGGTAACCTAAATCCCCTAAAGTGGCACCCCTAAATCCCCTAAAGGGGACTTTCCGGTACCCACAAACTCGCGGAGATGGGGTCTTTTGGTGGAAATACCGAAAACCTTAATCGCTTTCGATTAAACTTCATTTTTTTAATAGCTAATAAATTTTAGTCGGACAACAGTAATAAATAATGAGATAATCCCGCTGGCATTCAGGAATAGAATGCGGTGTTTGCAGTTTTCTTGAAGCTGATGCTGGATTAAATAAATGAGGTAGGTATTACCCTTGAGGAGGTTGAAATATTCTATGAAGTAAGTTTAGCCCAATACCATCTCTATAGGCTGATGATTGCTCTACAAAAGGAATAGGAAATTCCATTTCATGGACATATAAAGTTTGAGCCAGGTGGCTGTGGCAACAATTACATCCGCATAGCGGTGAGCAAATATCAGTAAAGTGACCACAAGCTTGATCAGCTTGTATTTGTGAGTATTGTACATCTAGCCTTGTCTCAGCCTCATCTGCACAAGGCATCAAAGAAAGAAAAATTAGCAATAGGCTTAATACAACACTCGTTATTTTCACAGCATCAAATATAACTATTAAAATCATGCAATGATATTGCACGCAGCGAGGAATGCATCAATCATAAAACAAAACACCCCTTAGAGACCTAGCTCTAAGGGGTGAATCGTTGTCTATAGTTGGCTTTATGATACTAATGTAATGAGTCGATCCCAGATAATAAACAGTTATCTGGTGAGTGAACAAAACGGCCGACAAGCCGCATAATTGGGAGTCGAAAGATTAGAAATAAGAAGCAATGCCCAATTGGATGCCTCCAATTTTGGCCGCAGGGTTTCCTAAAATATCTGTCTGCTGCATGTATCTGTAATTGAACATAATAACTGTCTGGGCATTAGGCCTAAAACTTAGGGCAGGTACAATAGCCCACAAATGATCACCAATGGAATCCCCTGTTTCTTTAAAATTACCTACGTTCCAATCCACATACTCTAGTCGGCAGGCTATATTTATTATTGCCTTGTCAAATCCGAAAATATTGCGTCTAAGTATGGGTTGAACAATGTCAATAAATCCGCCTTGTTGTTTGTTCCCATATTGCTGGGTAAAAGATGAAGGGACATTCACCCAAACCCATGCCCATTCACCTACAAAGTAGGTATTGAGTGTTGGTAGGGTAGTATTAAAATCAATGGCAAAAACATCCAATCGCCTTTTCACATCTAGTATAATGCCATCATCCTGATAGGTATTGTAAACACCTCCCATATAGGAAATACCAATCTCCCCGATCGAATTTTGTCTTAACGCCATCTTGGCCGTGACCAGCGGCTCACCATTATTACTTTCTTCAAATCGTTCCTTATTTGTTTTTGATGAAGGCAAGAATGTTTTATTCTCTGCGTTACTGATTATTGTATCATCAAAACCATTGGTAAGGTACACTTCATAGCCAAAGGCCCAGTTTTTCAAATATTGTTTCCCATACAAGCCAAAACCCACGTTGCTCCAAGTGGCGGAAAGCATTTGAGTAGCAGCAACAGGGCGATCAACAAATTCCCACTTTGGCCCATCATGATTCTGGTTAAAAGCACCTATTGGGTTCATAATCACTCCGCCCCTCAGGTTGAGCATTGGATGAAAATTAAAATCGATGGCGGCAAATTCAATGGCTACTTCCTCCCCTCCTTCTTCAAACTCAATTTCCGATAAAAATTTAATTTTTCGGTGAATGGAAGAAGCTACAAAAAGCGTCATCCGTGGAATCCTGAAGGTATGACCCTCGGTAATACCATCTTCCCCCATGTATTGATAATCTGCTTCCATATAACCTCCTAGGGAAACAGGCAGTTTCCCCATATTCAGAAAAGGGCGATTATAAACCGCATCCATGTTCATTCCTTTGGCTAAAGTGGTATCAATTGCTGTTCGTTTGAATAAGGAACTATCCACTTGACCATATAAAACTAAAGTGAACAGTGATAAATAAATAGTGAGTATAGTCAGCTTCATGATAGGTTTATCTTTATTAAGTTTTGATTTACTTCAACAGGGAAAGTTCTTAATGATTCTTCTGCCGGGCCATTTTTAACAACACCCAAATTGGAAAATTCGCTACCATGTGCTGGGCACTGAAGCCGATCACCGAACACCTGAAGTTCAGTACCCTGATGGGTACATCGCATCAGTAAGGCTTTAAATTCACCTTCCGAAATCCGATAAACACAAATAGGGTATTTCAGTTTTTCGTGGTAGGTGATTACGTAGTTCCGATACTTTATTGGTTCTTTATGGCTTTCTATAAACTCGCTAATAGGAAACTCGAGAAAGGCTCCATTTAAAGTAGCGGCTATAAACTTGGTGCTCATGCAACTTTGAAGGAGCATAGGTGCTACCATCAATCCAAGGCATCCGGTACCACACACAGTTAAAAATTTCTTTCTTTCCATGGTCTATAAGGATTCTAAAAATTTCAAAATGGCCGCTTTATCTTCACTAGAAAGTGCAACAAAGTCATTCTTTATTTGTTCTGCTTCCCCCCCATGCATTACTATCGCTTCTTCTATACTTTTTGCCCTGCCATCGTGCATTAAGAAATAAGCACCACCCTGTGAACCAGGTGATAGACCCAGACCCCAAAGTGCAGGTGTTTTCCATTCATAAGTTTCTGCTGAACCCTCTGTCGCGCCATCGTCCAAAGCCGGCCCCATATCATGCAACAATAAGTCAGTATAGGGATAAAAGGTTTTTTCTGATAAAGAAGCTATATCAGATTGAGGGGTTGTCCACTCAGGAATATGGCAGGCACTGCAATTGAGGTCAGTAAACAACTGCTTTCCTTTTATTACTTGAGCATCATTAGGGTTCCTTTGGATCGGATCTTTCAACGTTCGCAAGTAAAATACGATATCCCGAATGGTTTGATCACTTACCTCAGGATCAGTACTTAGGCCCGTTGAGGTATCAATAGGTTCGAAAGTAGAGGTAATGCCCATATCCTGATTGTAAGCCCCTACCGTTTGTTGTAACAAATCAATGGCAGCGGCTTTTTTACCAAAGCGGCCTATAAATTGACCATTGAATGGCTGGTGATACCATTGTGGAATGAAATAATCAGGTGGTGTAATGTAATTGGGTACACCCGAAATACCATCTCCATCCAAATCAAAAGGATCGGCATTATCGAGTATCTGCTGGTCAGTAAGTGCCGATAAAAGCCCCAAACCAGTGACAGCAGGTGGATTGAATTTCATAAAAGGAACGCCTTCCGGCAAACTCTCCGGTTCATAGCCCGGAATAGCCCGATTTTGTAATTGCGGCCCACCAATGGTTAGGTCAGGTGCAACATTGGGTTGTGTTTGGCCAAATCGGGTGAGGGTTGTAAAAGGATGGCCTTTACCATCACCGGGATGGCAGCTTCCACAGGAAGTGGCAACAAACAAAGGGCCAAGGCCATTATCTTCAAAAAAGACCTCGTTAAAAGCAATATCTCCAGCTAGAAACTGGCTCTGTTCTGATTTTGACAACCCTTCAATTGGTCCATCCAACACCTCTTCTTCCAATAAACTTTCGGGTATTATGCGCTCACAAGCACCAAAAACAAACCACACACTGACCAGAAACAATCTTTTCATTACTATAAATATTTATTTAGCAATACAAAAATACATTTTTAGTTAAGTCTAAAAAGCAAAGCATGAAAAATAATTGTATTTAAGAGCTGGATTATGCTAACTCCCTTAATTCTATAAAGCTATTTAGATATTTGGGTTGATAAATAATCTAAGAAATCTTAAAAAGAAGTACCCTATTCTACTTCAGCGTAAACATATACGCCCCACTCACGCCAAAGTATTGGGCATTAACTTGTTCTGAACCAATAGTACCCAGGCTATGCTTATAAAATAGGGAGGTTTCCAATCGTTTATTGTTATTGAGCTTATTGCTTAGCCCAAGTGAAGCATTAGCCAAGCCTAAATAACCTTTGAGGCCTTTAATGGCATTGGAGGATTCTACAGGCAAAAACTGGCCATTGCCGCCATCAAATGTATAGTAATGTTCTACCTTCTGTTTGGTATAGAGTAAAGGTGTCAGGCCAACTCCGAACATCAAGTGACTATTTTGGTTTAACCTATACCTATACTTCAAATTGAAAGGGATTTCCAAAAGCCAAGAAGTAATTTCAGCTCGGTTTAACTCCCCTAAACTTTGATCATGTGCTGGTAAATTTAATTGGGAAATATCGTCTGCTGGCACATCATAAAAATGTGTGGTAAACATGGCACCCGTTTCAAAACTTAAAGTTGGAGAAGTAATGAAATTTACCAATACACCACCTCCTGCCCCACTGGAAGTGGTTCCTGGTTGATGAATTACCCTGTACAATTCTACAGCTGGCCCTACTTCCAATCCAACTCCTTTTTGATAATGTTTTTCCAATTCCTTTAACTGTCGCAAGGATATTTGAACTGGTTTGGAATGCTCTTTGGTAATAAAATTTTCGTCCACAAATAAGGTGGTGTCAATGACCAGCTCATATTCGGGTTTAATTGTATTAAACTGCACACCTTTTTTCCTTCTAAGGTAGGGTTCCGAATAAGCAGTGACGTTATCATCCAATATTACAAACAGGTATTCACCATCTCGGATCACGTTATGCCTGTTATTGAGCGAAGCCAATACCTCAGACGGTAGGTCTTGTTCTTTACCAAGCAAAAGGAGTTGTCTATTCGTGCTAAGATCAAGTTTAGAATTAGACGAGTTCGTTAAGGTCATCTGTCTTTTCAATGCTTGTAGTTCGTTCATCAGACTGACATAGCGCTGGTCATCGGCATTTCTATATTCCACAATCGTGACTGTGTCCTGCATTTGATTTTTGGTATTTATCTGATCTTGCATAGCTGCAAGCGCCTTATTTTGATCTTGAAGATCTGCAATTTCACTATGTAATAGCTGCCTGTTATAATCTCCTATCTTCCATTGCCCCCAAAGCATAATCATGGCAATAAAAACGGAGGCAACACCTACCAACATCTCACTACGGTATCTTACATACCAGGGCGCAGTGTATTCCATGGACATGCGGTAATGCAGCCCTGACAGTGCTGCAGGGTCAAATCCCGGAGATTCATACTCTCCGATCTTATCCCTGATTATATCGTCAAACCGCTGATCATCCATTGTTTTCACCTGTTTTATGCTCTATTCCCTCCTTCATGAGTATTTTTTGGAGTTTGCTTCTAGCAATCGATAAGTTTGATTTTGAGGTTCCTACGCTTATGCCCAGTTTGTTCGCTATTTCTTCATGTTTAAAACCATCAACTACATACAAGTTAAAAGCCAACCTATAAGAAGGGGGCAATTGGCTAACAGCATTCAATATTTCTTCCGCAGAGAGATTGTCCAACGCAGCTTCTGCAGTAGGCTGGTATTGTGCATAGGATATATCCAAGGTGTTATAATGCTTCTCATACTTTCTATAGTGGTCAATAGAGGCATTGATCATTACTCTTCTTAGCCAGCCTTTAAATGGCCGCCCTACGGTATATTTATCGAGATTATTAAATATTTTCATAAAGCCATCATTCACTATTTCAATGGCCTCTTCCCTACTTTTTGAATATCTTAAACATACTCCCATCGCATACCCATAAAACAGCACATAGAGCTGATCTTGACTCTTTCTATCTCCCTTTTTACAGGATTTGATTAGTTGATATAATTCTTTCTCGGTAGTGATGGTGCGAAATTTAACTACAATTATTCTATAGCTACACGAAATTTAGCTAAATACGGTTGGTCGGCAAATAATTAACATTGTCGTACCAACCATTCCCTACTGCCCATCGTGTGGGTTATGGTTTTTGATTTATAAAACTATTGTTAATTTAATCAATTAAAAGTGACTCTAGTCACAGCCTGGGTTTGGAAGATGGTGCGAATGATTTTTCCATTCCCAGGTTTTTACTTTAAAAACTAAGCCTCGTGAGGAGTTACCATCTTGGATTAAATTTACTGTGCATCATACTTGTACTTAGTGCTTGTAATCAGGATGAAAGCATTGTCCAGCAGTCTACGCCCAATTTTCTTACTAAAAAAGTCATTATTATCTCTATTGATGGTCCCCGGCTTACAGAATCGTGGACTTCAGCTACTGAAGAAAACATTCCCAATCAACGGAATATGGCCACTCAAGGCGTCTTTTTTGATAACTTCTACAATGAAGGTACTACTAAAACCATGTCAGGCCACTCCGCCATTACCACTGGTAGATATGAAACCATTGCGAATGACGGTTCCGAACTCCCTTTTCACCATTCTATATTTCAGCAATTTCTTTCAACTACCTTATTGCCCCCAGAAAAATCGTGGATTATAGGTAGTAAAGCTAAACTTGCAGCTTTAGGCGATACCAAAGACCTAGATTGGCGTGGCTCATTTTCACCCCGCATTGATACCGAAGATCGGGCCGATGCGGAAACGATACTAATTGCATTGCAAGTGTTGAAAGAATATTCGCCAATACTATCGCTTATCCATTTCAAAGAACCAGATACTTATGGCCATGCCAATAATTGGGAAAAGTATAAAGCCAGTATCAGGGCCACTGATGAATATGTGCAGGAAATATGGGATTACATTCAAAGTGATCCATTTTATCGTGACCAAACCGCACTCTTCATCACCAATGACCACGGCAGGCATTTGGATGGCATTGGAACTGGATTTGTTGGCCATGGTGATAAATGTGAAGGTTGCCGACATATCTCATTACTTGCTTTGGGGCCAGATTTCGATAAAAACAAAATAGTATCTGATACTTATGGCCAAATAGATATCGCACCTACTATTGCTAAACTTTTGGGAATGGAATGGGAAGGTGAAGGTGAGCCGATAACTGAATTAGTAAAATGAAATATTTTATTATCCCATCATTATTTCTCGTTTTTATATCATCCTCGGTTTATACCCAAAATGATACCTCCATTAACGTGCTAACTACAGGTGCTTTTATAGGTCAATCACTGCGAATAGTGTCGTCACCACAGCTGAGCCTTAGAAGATCAAGTCATGAATGGTCATTAGGGCCTGCAGTACTGATGGGTATATCAAAAACGGCAGCTACCCAGAATTTTCCAAAATTGACTGGGCTACAGTTGACCTATAAGTGGTTTCCTCTCATCAGCCAACGTGGAATTGACTTTTTTTTATATGATGACTTACTAGCACAACGGCTTGTGGACAAGTGGGCAGCAACAATATGGGACAGCAACAACCGAAATTACGTAGCTTACCAATATAAGAATACTGAGTATGTTATTCACAATAACCTTGGCTATGGGTTAGAGTTAAAATTGGCCAGCCATATCAAATTACAGAACTCCGTAGGCATAGGCATCTACTATTCCTACACAAAAGGCAAATCTATAACTGATGACGCCCCCGTGTTACCTCACCAAAATGAAAATCTGAATGGCTACGCTCCCTTTGGTTTCAGCTGGCAGATAAAACTTGGCCTGGGTTATATTTTATAAAGCTCATGCCCATTAACAACAAGAGCCTACCTGAATAGGTGGACAGGCATTGGTACCATAACTACAGTAAACGCAACAATCGTTGTTGATAGGCTTGAGCACTTCATGACAATTTTCGCATTCATAAAAGTACTGGCAAGCGTCAGTGGGCATGGTCTCTTCTTTTTGATGTCCGCATTTTGGACAAGTAATGATCGATTCTGCTATTATTTCCTTTTCCATTTTTAATTTTTCTTAGCCGGTTTAACAACGGTATAGCCTGTTTTATTTATTGCTTCTTCTATTTGGGCTTCAGACACCTTATCTGTATTGTATTTTATCACAGCATTGCCTTTTTCGAAAGAAGCATTTACTTCACTGATACCTTCCAGATTATTTACTTCATGTTTTACATGTTCCTCGCAACCGCTACAGGTCATCCCTTTTATAGTCACTTCAATCGTATTATAGTTTACATGTTTAAATAGCTGATTGTCGGCCGACCAATTAGTAACTTGGGTATCCACTACTTTATATCCTGTAGTATTTATTGCTGTTATTATTTCATCAATTGTCACTAGTTTTTCGTCATACTTCACATAAGCCATTCCTTCCTTATAGGATACATCAACTTCCAAAACACCTTTTAATTCCAGACCGGCATGCTTGACGTGTTCTTCACACGAGGTACATGTCATACCATCAATTTTGAGTGTAGCTAACTTTATATTCTCTTCTTGTAAATCAGCGACTATATTCTGCTGCGTAGGTTGATTATAGAATAGATACGAATAGCTAGGAAATGCCAGCGTGATCAGGGCAAATACCGTTACAATGCCCAAGAATTTTTTTGACTGCCAAAACGAGGGTTTCTTTGCTTCATCGGCAGGCTCACAGGCACAGGCTATTTCTTCGTCCGTACGAGGTCTAAGCTTTTGGTACCAGGCAAATGCCAGTACACCAATAGTCATGGCAATTAGATATGGCCTTAATGGCTCCATCCAGGAAAATGTAGCTGCGATACCACCAATACCTGCCAATAACGAGAAAACTGGGGTGATACAACAAAGCGAGGCCACTAGAGCAGCAAATAATCCAACCCCAGCTGATTTTGTACTTAAATTAGTGGAACTCATATTGTTAATTGATTATTGTTTTCTTGCAATAGGTTTTCAAGTGTGGGCATAAGGACTGCACTTCGCCCTTCTACAAGAGAATAAAAGATAGTCTGGCCAACTTTTTTATCCTTTACCATTCCAGCATCCTTTAATTTTCTTAGATGTTGAGAAATGCCCCCCACAGATATATCCAATACGTCACTCAAGTCACAGGGGCACATTTCATCTTCCTTATTAAGTAGGTAGAGTATTTTTAGTCTCACTGCACTTCCAGCGAGATTATAAACCTTGGCCATCTCGTTCAATGAAGTATCTATTCTACTAATGCTCTCCCTGCATTCTTTTATTTGAACTGGGTCTGCCAATACTCTGATACATGTGTTGCTCATAATTTAGTATTTTAGTGATTGCTAAAATAACGAGTACAGATATTCGAAGGTTTCATTATTTTAGATAATTCTAAAATGCTATATAGAAAGGCCGTTTAAATTGATCTGAGGTTATTCCTGATGTATAGAATCCCTTCCTACTGAGTCCACAGCAAGACTATCTTTTGATGTATTCAGCTCCTTATCCACTGGTCTCTGACCCGGAAAAGTAGTGCGCGTGGATATGTCGTAGGCCAAATACAATATCAATATAAAAAAGGTAAGGGCTATCGTTAAGAATATTTTTTTAGATTTTTTCATCTTAATTTCGGTTCTATCCACAAATATGCCATGCTAAAGAGGAATATCAAATAAAACCACCAATAGGAAAGATTGGTTTTAACAAAAATCCCTTTTGCGTTATTAGAGGGTTCCTTTTGGGTGAATTGAATGTTCTTCTCCAATCTGTTGGTTAATTTCTCCGTTTGCCTTTCCCCTGACTTAAAAACATAAATGGCCTGTTCCGAATTAGTACTCCCTTCAATGGTCAACGTTTCCCAACCTTCTTTCTTTGGCCAGTAAACACTCTGCCATTGTTCGGGTATTAACAGGTTTTGTTTTAGCGGCATTACCTCCTTGTCAATTCTTACAATTGCCGTTGGATCAAAGTTAGAAAGAAAGAATGGAGTTGGTTCGTCCACATAACTTAATTGATCAAAGCGCACATTATTTGAAGTCAATGGCCTGGCCGTACTTTCCAATATTTTTTTCCAGATCATTTGGTAATCAGATTCTTTGCCATCGAGCACCAATTGATAACTGCTGGTAATGACTGACGCACTGATAACCCCAAGCCCATGCCTACGCTTCATCGCCAGTTGCCGTCCGGAAAATATGGCCTCTGTATTAAGGTCCTCCATCAGATTGTACCCAGCGGTACTGACTGTGACGCTATCCAAATCGGTTTCCATTTCTTTTGTTTTTTCATGGGCAAACGTGGCCCACTTTGGCAACTTCATGTCAAGGTCACCGCCATTTGCCAATATAAGTAACCCCACTCCTTTTTGCTCAATAGCACTTTCAAGTGCAGTTAATTCGTTTCTTTTTAATTGCAACAAATGTTTGACATCCAAAATGACCAAGTCAAATCTGCTAAGGAGCTGATCAGTTATTGTTCTGTATTCCCTGATTTCAATATTATAGTTCTCAAATTTAAACCTATTGGTAGATATCTGGTTTCGCACCGACAAAGCATGGTCACTTTCTATCATGAATTTTTTGAGAAACTTGCTTTCAAAGGTGGGGAATCCATGTAAAAACAAAATATTCAATTTCCGTGAAGGATGAACAACCACAGGCAAAGGTTCCGTATTGATCAGTTCGTTGGATTGATCATAGTGAAGCAGGTCAAAGACGAATTTTCCTGTTGTTTTAGGCTCATAATACAGACTTACCTCCCTCTGTCCCTCTTGATCGACCATTACAGAGTCTGATCTTTGGCCAAATGATCTAAGTACGAGTTTATGTCCCTTCAAGTCGTTTACTTTGAAATGGATACTTGATCTAGTTCCCAACGGCACCTCTTGCTCCTGTTTCACTTTCAATACTCCTTTGGGCAAGGGTGTTCGGCTTAATGTAACCTCTTTAGCATCGAGTTTCCACAGATCATAAACGGGCAATCCGTATCCATCAATGATCACCTTGTTAGTTAGTTGTTTTTCACTGATGCTGTCTGACCAATTTATAAAATGGGCATTGGGATAAACTGCCGCTAGACTATCTTCATGCATATGCCCTTCGGTTAGAATTACAGTAGTATCCAGGGGCTTTTGGTTTTGGATGTACGGTTTGAGTGCCAGTAAGCAAAGGCTCAAAACGGCAATAAATGATGCTAATATTCGTAATACCAAATGGCTTCTGTCTTGCCTTATGATCTCTTTAATGCAAAGTAAACTAAAGACAACAACGCCAATGATCATCACCGTGATCCACCAGTCGTGATGTACAAAACCAAATCCCTCAATCATTTGAACTGTTTTTTAATGCTTCCAAAAATGATTTAGTCAATCCATCGTGTTCAATAGGCATGATATAAGGCGAGGGCAATGGCTTTGGCAAGGCTTCATTCAATTCACCTTGCAATTGATTAAGTACACCAGGTAATTGCGCTGCAGGCACCTGCTTAATCGATAGTTTTTGTAGTATTTGTAACGTCTGTAAATATTTGCCCGGTGCCTCAATAGCAATACCTGCCAGTTCATCACCAGCTTTCTTAAATACGGTGCCATCATACGCTGTCCAATTTTCCGCCAGCAATTTCTCAATATAAGTGAGTGCATATTTTATGCTAGGATAAGGCACCTCATTCTCATTTAGAGTTTGTTTAGTAGTGGTTTTAACATCTTCGATTTTACCTGTTAGCCTCTTGTCTTCCTTGATGGGTGGTGGATCAAAACCCATTCTATGTACATATATTCTGGCGTGATTCTTTATTTCCTTAATCAGCTCTAGCGCTCTGTATTGATAGGGCAACGATTTTTCAGGCTCGTAAAGTCGTAAATACAACTCCGCATCCCACATTTCTGTCATGGCTGCTCGTAATTTACCTTTTACAGAGGCTGTATAAAGGGTGGTTTCTTCGGGATCGTCATGGTTATGTTTATAGTCATGCAAAGGATCTTCTTCCTCTTCCCCGGTTTCAGCCACCAGATTGTGCTCATTATCTCCATCATGATTATGAGAGTATTCTGCCAACGGATCTTCGTCTTCATGGTCCACAGCGTGATCAATTTCTTCATGTTCTGGCTCAGCGGTAATGCCCGTTTCAAATTCTTCGCCCATAAACTGGCCATATTTTAATCGCAAGGTCTTCTGGTCGAAGCCAAGTTCATTGCTTTTAAAGTTGAAATCTTTTTTAGCCAACTTAGGCTTATCTTTAATCAGTTGTTCGGTTTCGATGATAATCTGACGCTGGCTCCTGAAGTACTCCGGCATCAAGTCAACACCCAAAGCGCCTTCCAGTGAAAATTCATAGTTTGTAGTGTCCCTGATGCTTATAAAATAGGTTTCAGTTCTATTTCGATTTGGCGTTGGTTGTTTGTTGTCATACACTTCCACATAAAAATAAAGCTCATCCCCTGGCGTCATTTTCAACGCATCAAGATTGATTGATTTAGTTAAAATGGCCTTTTTAGCTTCATTTTTTAAAGGTTTGTCAAAGTCCATTCTTTCTTCCCTAAACTTCACCGACTCGCCCGTGCCTTTGCTTACAGTGGCAATGATGGAAGTAGATGCCAACCCATAGTCATCAGCCAGCGAGGTTTTGAAGCTAATGTTTTTATTATCATTAAACTCCAAAAGAGTAAATCGATCGAGGTTGTTGATGGCTACTGTGGGCGATTGATCCTTAAGGGCAACTAATTGAAAAATGTCAGACTCATATTTTCTGTCATTAACATCGGTGTAATTGAACTTATAAAATCCACTATGCGCTAAAGTCGAAGTAAGCTGATAAGCCCCCTTGTAGGGTTTCATTGATCGCTTATACTTTCCTATCGACTCTAAATTCACCTCTTTCAATGGTGCTGTGAATTTTAACGTCCAGCTTAAAACTGAGCCTTCCAAAGCCTTGACATTCATTTTATCTGAAGAAATGTTTTCTGCACCTGTGTATTGGGGCGGCTTGATAACCACTCGTTGGTTGGCAATTCTTACATTGACTGGAGCAGAAAGTGAATCGACAGCCGTGAAATTAATAAATGGATTAGGGGTTTCAATTTGAATAGAAGCCCTAGAAAAATCAATATTCTGAATAACAAAGGAAGCAGACAGTAAGACCAACAAGCCAATAATGCCCCGAAGTAGATGATGAGGCACTTTTATCTCTTGCTGATGAGTGTTAAGTAAAGCATGGGCCCTTTTCCTTTGAATCTGGGCCAACAAGGACAGCGATCCATCCTGTTGAGTTAATAAATAGGTACTGTTTTCAACTGCTGCTATTTGGGAATCAATATAGCTTGCGGTTGCTTCCTGATCAATTTTCCAGGGTTGCAGTATGAACAGGGCAACGATCAAAAACAACAAAACCATAAGTACAACCAGCCAAACTGCATTGACTACTCCCAGCGCACTTAGACAAGCCATGACAAGCCATGTCAAACCCGTCACCCACAGAATAGCCTCAGCAATGACCAATAAACGCCATTTGAATGTCAATTTATTCAATATAGTATGGCCTTTTATCATTGATTCCTTACCATGGATAAAGTACGTTCTGCTAAGAATATAATCCCAAATATCAACCACAGCCAGTGCTGATTAGCTGGCATAGTGCCTTGACTAATTTCTTCATTCGAAAACTTGGGTGTTAACTGTCCAACTGCCACCTGTCTGGAGTCATTCAGATCAATTTGACTAAAATCAAAAAGTATATCTATCAATTGACTTGTCAGATTTTGTTCTATAATGTTGTTAGCATTCAAACGCTGATTTAGATGGTAGGCCTTAAGTCCATTTTTACTTATTAGTTTTTCAAATTGGTTTTCATGAAATGACAAAACCTTCGCCTCAGATATAGGTGCCTCCTTATCCGATAACCAAAATAACCAATCACTCTCCTTGGTTAAACTGCTTGTCGTATTACTATCAATTTTGATGGGCAATTCTAAGTAGGAAGAAATAGCCAGTAGGGCTGCTTCTAAATACTTTTGCTCACGCTCATACCCCTTATCTGCAATAATTTTAACGTGTAATGTGTCCAATTGCCTTATGGCAATTTTCGCTCCGTTATTCCAACTGATTGAATCATTTTCAAACTTTAAATAGTTTACTTTACCTGAGTTAACTAATTTGTATTCCGTTCTTAAAGTATTGGAATTACCCAAAATCAATTTATGCGTATCTCCTGTTTTAAAAGCCTGAAACAGATAGTCTTTTGTATCCAACTCCCCCACACCAATGATTTTTATTACTTTATTTATAATCGGTCTTTTTCCTTTTAAACTGCTGATTGTCAGAGGGCTAAACACAAATATAGTATCCGCATTAAGTTGATTTACCTGATTGATCAGTGACCAAACACTCGATGGTCGTGTGGCATCAGGTGTGGCATTATGGGCTAATGGTAAGCCATTTTGTAGCCATCTTTTTTCGTAATTATCCAAGGTATCCAAGGCCCTTATTACACGGGTATCATTCGAAATGGAGGTATCCACCAACACAACGGATTTCTTATCCATCTCCTTTTCAGGCAGTAACAGACCCGCCATTAATATCGAAATCAAGGCAAGCAATAAACAGCGCAAGAGCAACAATACATATTCATTTAAATGAAGGCTTCTGGAATGGGTCGACTCGGCTTCCGGCATAAATTGAATGCTGCCAACGGTCATAACTTGGCCTTCTTTTTTATTGAGCAAATGGATTATAATTGGAACTATAAATCCCAGTAAACCAAACAGATATGTACTGTTAGCTAAACTCATTATAGCAACATTGATCTTCGTTTGAGAAATAAATTAAGTGTGTCTCCTATTGGGTCTTGCAATGAAAATAATGAGTAGTCAACACCCAATTGCAGCATCTCCTTTTTTACCGTTTCCATATATTCATTGAGAGCCGATCGGTAAGCTTTCTCCGCTGATTTCACGTCTACTTTCACTCTATGTTTGCTTTCCAAATCTTCGAAAGTAACTTGTCCTTTGTAATCCATTTCGAGCTCCTGTCTACCCATCAAATGAATAAGAAGCACCTCATTCCTTTTCGTCTTTAATCTGGTAATAAACTCCGTTAATTCATTATTGGCCTGATACATGTCCGTGATAAACACGATCAATTCCTTGTGCTTTTTATTATGTAAAACATTGGTAGTCTCACTTTTTACAGGCCAAGTGCCGCTGTTCTTGATGTCCACCAACTGATGAAGAAATCTGTTGAAATGTTGAGCATTTACTTTTGGAAACAACGAGTACAAATCATGGTCATTGAGGGCAAATAGTCCAATGGCATCTCCTTGATGTTTAGACAAATAGCCCAAAGTGGCTGAAATGAACCTGGCGTAATCCATTTTGTTGATGCCATCTTCCGTATGTAGCATTGAATTACTTGCGTCAAGGATGAATTTAACGGCAATATTGGTGTCAATATCGGCTTGCTTGATATAATATCGGCCTGATCGGGCCAGCATTTTCCAATCCAAAAGCCTTAAATCATCACCCTGTTCATAGCTGCGGTACTGACTGAATTCCATGCCCGCACCAACCTTTCTGCTTTTGTTGAGCCCTGATAAGTAGCCCTCAACTACTACTTTGGCAATTAACTCCAAGCCCTTGATGCTGTTGAGCACCTCCGGTTTAAGCAATTGGCGGTAGTCGGTTTTCATGATGATAACAAGTGCTTGGTCACGTCATCAGAAGTGATTTCTTCTGCCTCCGCTTTGAAATTGACCAAAATCCTATGCCGTAATACGGGATAAGCTACATGCTCGATATCAGCCTTGGTAACACCTAATCGCCCTTGTTGCAATGCCCTGGCTTTGGCGGTCAGTATTATCGCCTGTCCTGCGCGTGGTCCGGCACCCCAACTTACCCATTCCCTTACGTATTCGTTTTGAGTTGTCTCAGGCCTGGTTGACCTTACCATTTTATTAACGAAATCCACTAAATCGTCACTGATAGGCACCTGGCGTACAAGACTTTGTAGCCTTACAATATCCTTTCCATCAATCACACAAGCGGGTTTTTCCTTTTTACTTCCCGTAGTGCTTTTCAATATATCAGATTCCTCTGATTCTGAAGGGTATCCGATACGGATGTACAATAGAAACCGATCCAGTTGTGCTTCAGGCAATGGAAATGTGCCTGATTGCTCAATCGGATTTTGTGTCGCCAATATTAAAAAGGGTTTGTCCAACGGGTAAGTATTGCCTCCATAGGTAACTTCAAATTCCTGCATAGCTTCCAAAAGCGCTGCTTGGGTTTTTGGTGGTGTCCGGTTAATCTCATCGGCCAATACAATGTTAGAGAATATAGGCCCCCGATTGAATTTAAAGAACTTCTTGCCAGTGGTGTGATCCTCTTCCAAAATTTCAGTACCTACAATGTCAGAAGGCATTAAATCCGGGGTAAATTGAATGCGATTGAAATCCAAATCAATAGCCTGTGATAACGTCCTTATCATCAATGTTTTAGCCAGCCCAGGCACTCCTTCCAATAATGCATGTCCTCCGGCTAAAAAAGTAATCAACAATTGATCAACGGCTTCCTCCTGCCCCACTATCACCTTGGCAATTTCCTTCTTCAGTGCCCCAAGTTTGGCTACCAGTTCATTGAGCTCCTGCTCCGCTTTTACTAACTCCTGTTCCATATCTATTGCTTATGAGGTTAGGGCGTACATCACTATGTTTACGCCAAACCTTGTGTTATCAATTTTATACCAGCGTTTATTCCTGAAATCGTAATCCCATTCGCAGCCATAATCCTTATTGCTATAGAGTACACCTATCCTACCATTTACCTCAATGGCCTTCAGGTATTCATGCACCAGATCATCGCCCCAGCCGTTGAGCTCTTGTGATGTTGTGGGGGGGCCATCTTCAAAGGTGAAAAAGGACGAGTATATCTCGTGATCGTTGGGAATCTTTTTTAATGCTTGATCACCAAATATCTGTGCCATTTGTTCCTCAAAAGATTTGGCAAAGAGGCCATCGATATCATGGTTGCAATCATCGGCAAAAACAAAACCACCGTTGTTTACATACTTTTCAAAATTCTCGCGCTCTTTGGTTGAAAACTGGACGAGCTTATGTCCAGAGATGTAGCAAAATGGGCATTTGAAGATCTCATCACTGCTCAATGGGATAATATTCTCGGTGGTATTGACCTCTAAAGTAGTGTACTCTATGAGTGAGTTCAACAAATTAGAGGGCATCCTTTGGTCCACATCCCAGTCGCCCGATTCGTATTGAAGCCGGGTGAAGAAGAAGGCATTGCCCCCTTGCAGTGTATTGGGATTAGAAATAATAGGTGCCATATATGATATCTAAATTGCACTTAATCGCACTAACCTGAAAATCACATTATTTAAGCGGTGTTTAGATGGTTTGAGATTTAATTGGAAAAATGTCGCATTGTTTAACAAATAGAGCTTACTTAAAATATTTTAAGATTAAATATTTAGAAAACTTTTATAATGTCTAAGCGTAGTTCATATTTCATTTATAATAATTCTAACTACAATAATAACTTACATAAGAATGCGAACCAATAATCATTGCATTATCAAAATAGAGATTCATAAAGAATTGATTATTAGATAATTACAATTATTTATGAATAATATATATCTGATATTTATATAGTTATATTACATTATTGTAAGAGAATTTATTAGATAAATTATTACCATTTATAATTTATATACCAAAAATAATAAGTATATTAACAAGTATATCGCTGTTTGCTAATTTCCATTATCTACAATATACTCACAAGATCTGATGAGATAAAGCATTATTCTAAACTAAAGCTCACAGAGAAATGAATCAAAATTTAGAACTCCCACAAATTAAAAATTCCTCACCAACAGAAGGTATAAAGGTAGACATGTCTGAAATCCAATCTATGTTGAGAATATCCACGATTGGAATGGCTGTGATTTCAGAAGATACCAAAATTTTGGAAGCCAATCAACATCTATGTACTATTCTAGGCTATACAAGACAGGAATTATTAATACTTAGTTATCCTGATATAGTACTTGACAATGATTTATCCATGCATGGTGTCGAAAATAACAATCAAGTAAGGAAATACCTTAACAAAAAAGGGCAAACTGTTTGGGGTTATTCCTCCCTTAGGAAGGTAGTTGTAAAAGATCAAGAAACTATACTTTTCATTGATCAGGTGTATGACATTACAAAGGAAAAAATGCTTGAATCAGCTTGTAATTCTATGGCAGATGAGCTTAAGGAACTAAGTTATAGCGTTTCCCATGACCTCCGTTCACCTTTAAGAAGCATTCTTGGGTTTAGTCAAGCGCTCAAAGAAGATGAAATGGACAACCTGAGTGACGAAGGTAAAGACCACTTAAAAAGAATTTATAATGCCTCTGTTCGTATGGGAAAGATGCTTGACGAATTACTGGGGTTAGCCCGATTATCATTGCAAAAAACAAGACCTCAAAATATTGACCTAACACAACTCATCAAGGAGACCATAGAAGGCTTCAAAACCGATTCAAAATACAATTTTGAAATAGAGGAAGGCCTTGTAACCAATGGAGATCTTAAATCAATTAAAAAATTGTTTGAGAATTTAATTGACAATGCCATTAAATTTTCTTCCAAAGAATTTGCCCCTACTATTAAAGTAGGAACCACAAAACATGAAGGTTCAACTGTCTTTTATGTTAGGGACAATGGTGCTGGGTTTGATCAGGCCTATGCAGATAAATTATTTGGAGCTTACCAAAGACTGCATACACCTGAAGAGTTTGAAGGTACAGGTATGGGATTGGCCATAGTGAAGCGTATTGTTAGCCAACATGGGGGTAAAATCTGGGCCGAAAGCAAGCCTAATCGAGGAGCAACATTCTATTTAACATTTAGCATGTCATAATGAGGATGGTTAAAAATTTCCTATCGGGATGAAAAAGCAAAACATTAAAATATTGTTCATTGAAGATGATAAGGACGACTATGATATGGTTTTACTTTCATTGAAGAAAGCAAATTTTAATGTTACAAGCGATCGTGTACAAACAGAATTGGAGCTTACGCAAAAGCTAAAGGAAAAGCATTGGAACCTCGTTATTAGTGACAATAAACTCCCCACCCTAACTGGACCAAAGGCATTAATAATTGTTAGGGAAATTGACCCTGAAATTCCATTTATATTGGTTTCTGGTACTATTGGAGAAGAGGCAGCTGTGGAGATCATGCGTTCGGGCGCCAATGATTATATCCTTAAAGATAACCTTAGCCGCTTAGCTCCCGCCATAGAAAGGGAAATTAGGGATGCAAAACTCAGGTTAAATCAGAAGCAGAATAAGAGAAACCTGATATTGAGCGAACTTAAATATCAATTACTTACCGAAAGTATTAAAAATGTATTCTTCGCACTTGACAATGGGCTAAAAATCACCTTTTGGAATGAAGCCGCACATAGGGAATTTGACAAAAAGAATGTAGTTGGTCAATATTTTAATGATGTTTTTCCAGAATGGAAATACAAAAACATCACCCGTCTCATATCAAAATCCATGGAAGATGGTAAAGTCAATAATGTTTCTATCACCTATGAAGCTAACGAAACGGAATATTATGAAGGCACTATTTTTCCAACGGGAGAAGGGGTTTCAGTGCTCCTCAGTAAAGTAACCGAGCTGAAAAGAAATAGGGATAATCTTGTCCGGTTAAACAATGAGCTCGAAACACTATTATATAGAATTGCCCATGATCTTAGAGGCCCTGTGGCTTCTGTAATAGGCCTTATCAATATTTCAAAAAACGATTCCTATTTTCAAAAAGAGCAGTTTCTTGAGATGATGAACTCCAGTATGTCAAAATTGAATCACATCCTTAAAGAACTGATAAACATCTCCAATATCAAACTAGGCAAACCACATATTCAGTTATTTCGAGTGAAACCCATTATGAATGAAATAATTGAAAATATTCAATTCTCAGACCACCATGCACGAGTAAACTGCACTATTGATATAGATGAAAACCTAGATATATTGAGCGACATTGGCCTGTTTAGGTGTATATGGCAAAATTTAATTGTCAATGCTGTTAAATATAGTAAAGAAGGAAAAATTAATGAGATCAAAATCTCTGCAAGCAAAACACAGGGGAAATTATTTGCAACAATAAGCGATACAGGGCAAGGTATTTCCGCAAAACAGTATCCAAGATTATATGAAATGTTCTATCGTGGCAATGTGGCATCAAGTGGTCCTGGGCTGGGTCTCTACGTTGTAAAAAACGCATTGATGAAAATTAAGGGCGAAATAGAACTCAATAGGAATTATAAGAAGGGAGCCAGATTCGATGTATGGCTTCCTGATTTTAAGAATAAAATAACTGGAACGGTTCAAAATGTGGGGATAGTTTAACGTAAACGAATGACAGAAACCAAGACCAATAGTAAAAAACTAAAAATTCTTGTAGCAGAAGATTCTGTTGATGATTATGAATTGATAATCAACAAGATCAAAAAAGATGGTTTTGAAATAGAATCAGCCAGGGTAGAGACTTCGGAAGAGTTTACCTTAGCCCTAGCTGAAAAAAATTGGGATATCATATTAAGTGATAATAGCCTTCCAAAATTTGATGCCACCCAAGCCCTAGGTATTACAAGACGTGTGTTGCCATATATTCCGTTTATAATTGTTTCGGGTACCATCGGTGAAGATATCGCAGTAAATGCAATGAAGGCCGGAGCCAATGATTATATATTAAAAGATAACCTATCAAGGTTGGTCCCAGCCATCAATAGGGAGTTGCGCGATTCTGAAAGTCAGATCCAAAAATTAAAAACCGAAGAGGCTCTGAAAAAAAGCCTGCAGAACTATCAATACCTTGCAGAAAATGTCCAAGATCTCGTGTCTGTACATGATAATAAGGGAGACTTTGCTTGGATAAGCCCTTCGGCAAGAAAAATACTTGGCTGGTCTACCGAAGAATTAATGTCTCAAAAAGCTTTTGCACAAATTCATCCTGAAGATTATGAGCGGGTAGTGACCAATACTTTTAAAAAAATGCTGAGTGGGGATAAAAGGGGTATGCAACGGTTTACTTATCGGTATATGCGTAAAGATGGAGTTTACATTTATCTTGAAGCTTTGGCGGAGCCAGTGTATGAAAATGCCAAATTAAAGCGGATTGTTAGGACAGCACGCGACATTACAGAGCAAGTATTAGCTACCCAGTTACTTGAAGAGAATCAAGCGATGTATGAAAGCGTATTAGAAAGCCTTTCTGAAGGGATTTTACTGGTCGATAATTCTAATAGAGTAAAAACGTTTAATCATAGTGTAAGTACCATTCTAGGAATCAATATCAGTATCAATGATAGCCTGACCAACATATTCGATGATAGTATTCGTCTCGTAGATACGCATTACAAATCCATTGAGACCAAAGCGTTTTTTCAATTTGCTATGGAGCATTGTGAAAGGGTAATATTCAATAAAGTGATTGGACTCAAAAAAGACGATAATTTGCGTTGGTTGTCACTGAATGTAGTGCCCTATACCTTAAATGATGAAATATTAGGGTCTGTGCTATCCTTTAGTGACATCACTGAATTATTTAATAATGAGGAAAAAGCCAATCAAATAGCAGCAGAATTGGTAACTCTAATAGAAACGGCCAATGCCCCTATATTTGGTACAGACAGGGAGGGTAATATAACCGAATGGAACAGCTATACAAGCCAAATTACAGGATATTCTAAACAAGAAACAGAAAATGAAAACATATTTGACAAACTAATATTAAAAGGTGAAATTAAAAATGTGAAGGGCCTATTTGAACGTGTAATGCTTGGTGAAAAAATAACCCATTATGAATTACCAATTATTACTAAAACCGGAAAAGTGGTAACAATACTGTTTAATGCCACTATTCGAAAAGATTTTAATAATAATATTATCGGTATGATTTGCGTGGGACAAGACATTACTGAATTAATAGAATATAGAAATCAACTTGAAAATAAAGTTAATGAAAGAACTTTAAAACTCAATGAGGCATTGCAAAACGAAAAGGAACTTGTAAAACTCAAGTCAAAATTTGTTTCCATGGCGTCACACGAGTTTAGGACACCCCTATCGAGTATTAAATTCGCTTCTGATTTTATTCGCAAATATCATGACAGGACAGATTGGGACAATCTTTTGGCCAAACTTGACAATATTGATGAGCAAATAAAACACATGAGTTATTTGCTTGATGATGTCTTAATAATGGGCAAAAGTGATGCTGGTAAAATAAAGATAAACAAAGCACCTGTTGACATTAGGGCCTTCTGTACTAAAATTAAAGGTGAAGTCGAATATATGTTCAATAACTCCCACTCCATCGAATCCTTAATAAATAGTGATACCAAACACATAAGTTCAGATGAAAAATTGTTACGGAATATATTGATTAACTTATTGAGCAATGCCATTAAATTCAGCCCTAACAAAAATAAAGTGGGATTAACCGTGACATGCAGTAAAAATTACATGCAAATACAGGTTGAGGATTGGGGACTTGGTGTGGATGAAGAAGAAGTGGAGCAAATATTTGAAGCTTTTCATCGAAGTAAAAGAGTTACAAATATTGATGGTACAGGCCTTGGGCTGTCCATAGCTAAAAAGGCCGTAGAGCTACTAGGAGGCACTATAAAGCTTTTTAGTGAATTAGGAAAAGGTACTACTTTTGTTGTTAATTTTCCTGTTACCTATGATAATTCAGACATTATCAGCAATGAATAATGATAGGATTGAACCTGTTACTCAACTCATTTGAATGATAATAAAACATCTATTTTTCACCTGTAGGTTAAGAATAGTAAACTAAATTGATATCTTAATATTAAATGGAAAAAATAAAGGTAATACTGGTTGATGATCACCTTCTCCTTCTAGAGGGGATTGCTTCTATGTTGCAGAATATCGAATATATAAAAATAGTAGGAAAAGCATCCAGTGGTGAAGAGGCTATCAATTTGGTCAATGAACTCACCCCTGATATCGTATTAATGGATATTGTGATGCAGGGAATGACTGGAATAGAAGCTACGAAGTGGATAAAGGAACAAAATGATACTATTAAAATAATTATACTTACCAGTGAGGTCAATGAAAAATATGTATCTCTGGCTATAAAGGCCGGGGTTGATGGATATTTGCCAAAGAATGTGGAGAAACCGATACTAATAGAGGCCATTAACAAAGTAAACGCTGGAGAGCGCTATTTTTCCCAATCTATTTCCAGCATCATGTTGGACTCATTTTACAAACAAGAAAGTGGTGAGACCAAATCAGCTGTCAATAGCGATTTGACCAAACGTGAATTTGAAATTCTAAAGCAAGTTGCTTTGGGAAAGTCCAATCAGGAAGTAGCTGATGAGCTATTTATTAGTATTAAGACCGTTGAAACCCACAAGACAAACATCCTTTCCAAACTAGGCCTTAGAAATACTGTAGAGCTTGTAAGGTATGCCATTAAGAATAAAGTGATAGAGCTTTAAATCAATTACTGGCGAACGAGTAAAAATGACCTTAATCAAAAACAACATTAGTTTTCCACATTACCCAAAGAGACCCCATTTCTCCGCAAGTTGACAGGTTCCGGAATTCCCCCTTTAGGGGATTTCAGTTACCCATTTTGGGGATTCAGGTTACCCCTTTAGGGGATTTAGGTTACCCCTTTAGGGGATTCAGGTTACCCCTTTAGGGGATTCAGGGGTGCCACTTTAGGGGATTCAGGTTACCCCTTTAGGGGATTCAGGGGTAAGTGTGAGTAAAATTTCGATTAAACTTCGTTTTATTTTAATAGCTAAATATGTTAGCCGGACATCAGTAAAAAAAATTTATCAATTTGAAAAAATACTTAATAACCCCTTGTTTTTAATCAGGTATTACCCCGAGGCCCTGACATTTCCCCTTACGTAATATAATAACAAAAGCCTTAGATACAGGTTTTTGCTGCATGTAGAATCAGCTCAAATGACGTGAAACATCCATTTTAAGTTATGTTTTACATATTTTTTTTAAAATCAGGAATTTCCTGAAAGTAAACCTTATGTTAATTACAATCTTTGACTATCGAAAAATAATAGATTAAAACATGATAGCAAGAGCAAATAATTACCCCATTCAAACTGAAAAGACCCTCTGGTCGTCAATGATCAATACCATAGACAATTATAGTAGCAATAGTAACAATATAGACATAGGCTCCTTGAAAGATTCCCTTATGCAAGAACCTCGTATGAACTGTATTGAAAATATTGATTTATATGCTTCAATAAACGAGGTAATAAACTTAACTAAAAACCACTCTCACTTAGAAAACATCGAGGTCAGCGTAAATATCGAACAACGAAGTCCTTTTTATACAGACAAATACCGTCTTACATTAATACTATGTCATGTAATTGAGAATTCCATTTTGTTTCAGGATTTAAGGAAACACGAAAACTTTATTGATCTTAACGTTACAGTCAAAAATAATGAGCTGGTTATTGACTTACTTGACAACGGTATTGGAATGAGTAAGGCCATACAAAAGGATATCTTCAAAATGTTTTTCAAAGGATCAAAATTGTCCATTGGTTTTGGAATTGGCCTTTATGTTGTTAAGCAATGTTTATATCAATTATCGGGTACTATAAATATTGATTCAGCTGCTGGTGTGGGTACACACTGTATCGTTAAAATCCCTAACAGTTTCAAAATTGCTTAAAATAAGCTCTTAACTATCATTTCCAATTTGCAAAAAAGTGATGGCCTGATGCCATCACTTTTTTTGTGCATAGCTCATACTAAATGCTAAATAATAATATCTTAAGAGAGAATTTGCTCCTGATTTTTACATTTTGAAAACTGCATTTGAGATAGGGCAAAAAAGCATATCTCCCTATTCCTAAGTGCTACTCTTATTATTTGTAAGAGTATACCCCGAGGCGCTATTTCCTTACCCTGATATACTCCTAGTTGTTTGCGAATAGATTGGGCTTGTCCTTAGGCAAAAAACTGCTCACAGAATCAAATAAGGACATTTTTTGAGTGTTTTCCTGATTTTTTCAATTCAGGATTTCCCTGACCTTTTCCGTATGCCTAAACCCCATATTTGGGTATATCAAAAAACAAACGGAAGCCATGAAAAACCTAACTGTACTACTCATCACATTCTCCATACTACTTGCACAAAGTGCCATAGCACAAGATGCTCACTTTTCACAGTTTTATGCCAACCCAGTAAATCTTAACCCTACTATGGTTGGAATGTCTGGCAATTTTAGGGCCATCGTAGCGCACAGACAACAAGGGACCTCCACTGAAGGATACACAACCTCAGCCTTTTCATTTGATTCTCCACTGGCTACCAACTCTGGATGGGGGGTGCAGGTAATCCATGACAGCCAAATGAATGGACTATTAAATACTACCTCCTATTATGGCTCATTAGGACACAGAATAGATATTAATAAAAACTCACAGCTTGGAATAGGGTTAAGGTTGGGTGCCTACCAAAAAGCTTTCGATTGGAGTCGGTTAACCTTCGAGGATCAGTTAGATCAAAGAGATGGTATGGTAGGTACTACTAATGAAAGGTTCGGAAGAAATCAGGTATCCAATATGGATATAGCACTGGGGATGATGTACACCTCCAACACCCTATTTGCCGGAGCCACAGTAGGTCACGTCAACCGCCCTAAAGAAAACTTTGCGGTAGATACAGAAAACAGTGTGCCTTTAAAGTATACCATACATGCCGGTGGTTTTATCAATTTAATAAATTATCGAAGACAAGCTTATGTGCTTTCTCCTAACGTCATTTACGAAAGACAAGGTTCATTCCAATACTTACATCTCGGAATGTATTATGGTAACGATGTGTGGACTGTAGGTGGCTGGTACAGGGTAAATGACGCTGTAATCGCCTCACTCGGAATTAATGTGTCCAAATTCAAAATTGGTTATAGCTACGATTTCCCAGTAGCAGATTATAAATCAGTATCAGGTAACGCTCATGAGTTGAGTATTGGCTACCAATTTAAGTATAACAAGAAGAGAAAAATTAAAAATACCTATAAAGGCAAATGCCCTCCTTTTCAAAAGCATCTTTTTTAATAGCTACTGATTATAAATATTTTATCAAAAACTAAAAAGAAGAAAAGAATGAAACGCTTAATAATATTAATATTTTTGATTATTTTAACTGAAAGTATAAATGCTCAAAATCAAAATGAGCCAATCCGTTATCGAGTAGTGGCAGTGAATAGCACAGATAATACCATAGAAAGTGTATCAAACATAGTGGAGTTATACCTGCCTATGAAAATCTATTTGCCAACAGCCTTTTCTCCAAATGGAGATGGTTTAAATGACACTTTTGGTGCAGTAGGCGAAGGCATTGAAAAATATAAACTTACCGTCTATAACAGATGGGGAGAAGAAATATTCGCATCAAATGATGTTTCCACCAAATGGGACGGGTTACATAAAGGCACCATTGTTCCTTTCGGAGCATATAATTATGAATTACTTGCCTATGGCAAAGAATTTGGCGAAGTGCACAAAACAGGTCACGTAATCGTAGTAAACTAGTTTAGATCGCATGAAAATCATTAATATTTTATTATTAAACTTACTTGCCCTCACTACTTTTTCGCAGTCTTCCGGGATTCAAGCGACCAAATATCAAGGCTGTATCCCCCTTGCGGTGACCTTCAATACTAATTTGACCAATGTAAAAAGTTATAATTGGGATTTTAAAAATGGCGATGTTTCAAGTATTGCCGCACCCTCCATTCTATTCGAAACTGTAGGTGAATTTAATGTAAGCCTAACAGTAACCTATAATAACAATAACCAAGAGACTTTTAACATAGCCACCCCAATAAAGGTAGCTGATAAACCAGCTCCGGATTTTACCATTACCGCTACAGAATATTGTAACAACACCCCTATCACCTTCACCAATCTTACATCAGATGCCAGTACCTACCTATGGGACTTTGGCGATGGAGAGTCTTCCACACAAACCAACCCTAACCACGCTTATGATAAAGGTGGTGTCTATACTGTTTCATTAATAGCCTACAATGAACTGGGCTGCGCAGGCTTAGTAGTAAAGCAAAATCTAATAAGAATAAATGAGGTAGAAGGACTTACCATTGGTTCAAACAAAACAATAGCATGTACAAACAGCTCAACTATAGAATTCAGCTCACCGGACACTTACACAAGCTGGCTATGGGACTTTGGAGATGGGAAGCAAGCAACAACATCATCAGCAAACCACACCTATTCTGGCGCAGGCAAGTATAACGTTTCTTTGCAGGTACAAGATAAAAATGGTTGTACATCCTCGATTATAAAAAACAATTATATAGAAATAAAGGCTCCTCCCACCCCCTCCATTTCCTATTCTGATAGTCTCCTCTGCGTTGGAGGACAAATATTATTTAAAAACCTTACCAAAAATACGGAGAATGTACTCTGGTCATTTAGCGATGGTTATAGCACCAGTGAAAACTCCTTCTCACGTACGTTTGATACTCCCGGTGACTATGATCTTGTTGTCATTATCAATGGGGATAATGGGTGTACTACCCAACTGATCAAAAATAAACTGATAACTGTAGTTGATGTCGAGACACCTGATATTGATATAACCAATACAGTAGGCTGCTCCCCACTTACAAGCACATTTATAAATAATACACCAGGTGCCATTGCTTATGATTGGGAAGTTGACGGGGTAAATTATACTTCCAAGACTTTCGAGCACATATTTGAACAACCTGGAACCTATAGTGTAATAGCCAAGACTGTTTATAATTCCGGATGCGTAAACATCAATACCTACGAGTCATTAATTGTTGTTAATAGTGATGAAATAAGCATTTCAGCAGACAATTACACCGGTTGCCAGCCGCTTACAACACAGTTTTCCTTTTCCAATAATAATGTGAGCAACATAGTTTGGGACTTTGGAAACGGTAAAACATCTGACGAATTGGCACCAACTGTAGTCTATAATAATTCTGGACAATATACGGCAAGGGCTACCTATACCAACGAATATGGATGCGTTCAGACTATTACTTTGGACAAACCCATTATTGTAAATAAAAACAGTATTAATTATAGCACTCCTGATAAACCCATCTATACTTGTGAGGCTGTAAACGTATATTTCAGGGGTGGAATGGGCAAAGAATTTTGGGAATGGGACTTTGGAGATGGAAATACGTCAGATCTGATGAACCCTTCGCATTTTTATAGTGAACCCGGTAGCTACAATGTATCTTTAAAAACAAATAATGAATTTGGCTGTACCTCAGTAATTTCAAATTATAACCACATTATAGTAAGCCAAATTTCTGCTTCATTTACTGCGGCTATTGTTGATACCACAGCCGGTTGCCCTAATTTCACCGTCCAATTTGAAAGTACAACAACCGATGCCGATAAGTACCTCTGGAGATTTGACGGTGGAATCACCAGTACATCTCCTAATCCGACCGCTTCATTTGCAACCAATGGACAGATATCCGCCTATGTAACCGCATGGGATAATAATGGATGCTACAGTACTACTTCAGAACTAATTGCTTCACCATGGCTCTATTGTGAAGTTGATTTTGATGGCCCTGGCGGAAGCACAATACTTCCTGATTCCCTATTTGAATATCATAATTACATCAATTTGTGTTCAGCACCATCGGAGATAAAATTTGCCAATCCCGCCATGGATGCAAAATCATGGTACTGGGATTTCGGTGATGGAAATAATTCATCAGAAAAAACCCCCAGCCATGTTTTCCAAAGTGAAGGCATTTATCAGGTGGATATAATTGTCGAATTTAATAATGGAAATATAGACACACTTGAAAACTATACTGAAGTCGTAATTCAGAGTCCAGACATTGATTATAACTACGTAGTAAACGAAGTATGTGGCAATTACGAAGTACAATTTAGCAGCTTAGATTCAGATGCTTCTTTATGGGAATGGGATTTTGGTGATGGAACTACCTCAACACAAAAAGACCCAATAAAAGTATTTACTAAGTCAGGCGTATTTCAAGTTCAACTCAAGACCCGTGACACCCTGACTTGTGAAGTACAAATCGTAAAAAATGTAATTATAGGCAACCCCTATCTGCAATTTGACTACAGTAACAATATATGCCAAGGTGAAACCATCAATATAAAACACAATATTGAGGGCTTCAGTAAATTTGCCTGGGACTTTGGCGATGGTGCAATAGTTAATGCTGAAGAACCCTCTCATAATTACACTGAACGGGGCACCTATTCAATAAAACTTACGCTGGAAGATAAATCTGGCTGCTTTAAAGAGATCGAATTGCCCAACCCGGTTGTAGTGAATGACCCTAAAGCTGATTTTGAAGTAGTGGGAAAAGACACAGGTTGTAATTCCCTATCGGTCAAGTTTAAAAACAATTCAGTAGGTGCCAATAATTGGCAATGGACTTTTGGTAATGATTCTACCTCAATAAATAAGAACCCGGCAATAACTTATTCTAGTGGCACATATGATGTTACGCTCATAGCAGGGCAAGCAGGATGCTATGACACGCTAAGAAAAAGTAATTTAATTCAGGTGGATTATATAAATACCGACTTTAGCTATTCACAAAATCAAGTTTGTTTGCCTTCTGAAGTGGTTTTCACTGATAAAAGTACAAATGCCACTTCTTGGCATTGGGATTTTCGTGATGGCCATTTTTCAACGGAGCAAAACCCAACCCATACTTATGAAACCATGCCTGAGACACCAGTAATACTGACAGTTGAAAATGCGACTGGATGCCAAACAAAGAAGAAAATATCTATAGGTCCGTTCTTCAATCCTGATTTCACTTCGGAAGTTGTAAGCGGATGTGAGCCTCTTGAAGTCAATTTCAGTGCAGACAATAAGAATACAATTAGCTGGTTTTGGGATTTTGGTGATGGTAATACCGCAACCACAAAAACAGTGAGCCATATCTACAAAACCAAAGGCAACTATACCGTAAAGCTGATATCAGAATCTAAATTTAACTGTTATGATACGCTCATAAAAGAAAATTATATAAAAGTAGAAGGCGTGAAATCACTTTTTAAAGCCAACTATTCGGAATCAACATGTGTGCCCTTTATAGTCAGTTTTGAAAATCAATCTGTAGGTGCAAATAAGTACCATTGGATATTTGGTGATAATTCCACCTCCTCTAGCCCCAACCCTGTTCATATATATTCAACCGTAGGTGAGTTTGATGTATCATTGGTTTCTTTTAATAGCGTTGGCTGCAGAGACACATTAACCCTTCAAAATTTGGTAAACGCCACGGGCCCGGATACGGATTTTGAAATGTCTGATACCTCTGTGTGCTACCCACAGTCTATTCAGTTTTATGATAAATCTGCAAGCTCGAATTCGTGGAAATGGTTTTTTGGTGATGGGAATATATCTGAGCTGCAGAATCCCGAGTATGCATACACACAGCCAGGTCGATACGAAATAACCCTTTTAGCTACAGATTTAAATGGGTGTCAGCAAAAAGCTCATAGCAAGTATGTTAATGTGATACCCGTGCCAGTTGCTAAGTTTGATGTTGGAGATTATGACTATTGTCTTCCCGTTACGGTGAATGTCAATAACCAAAGCACTAATCTTCAAAATGAATCCTTTACATGGGACTTTGGTAATAATTACGAAACGGATAGTATTAATCCCATTGTGACTTATATTCAGCCCGGGATGTACACTGTTTCACTTACCGTATCCAACGAAGGGATTTGTACCGACACATTTACTTATAACAAAGAAATAACGGTCTACGATACCACTTATCAAGAACAACCAAATGTTTTTGTTTTGACTGTGGCCAATGATAAATCAATAGAAATGCAGTATGAACCTTATCCGAATAACAACTACAGGTATGAGGTGGTTTACAAAAATAAAAATGCCCAGAATGAATTTGTGGTCTGTGATACAATTTGGCATTCCAACTCCACAAAATACAACGATACAGAGGTATTTACGATGGAGAATTCCTATGCCTATAGGATTCAAACACATTTATATTGCAACAGTCCAGCTCCTATTGATGAGCTAATTACTTATAAGTCCATACTATTGACCTCTGTGGGTTCGGAATCCATTGACAATGATATTCACCTGAAATGGACTGCCTACGAAGGCCATGGTTTTGACTATTATTCCATAATTAGAAGTCAGGATAGTGGACCTTGGAAGGATATTGATAAAGTGGATCCGGGAACACTATCTTTTACTGATAGCGAAGACTTATGCCCAGGAATATATCATTACAAAATATTGGCAGTAAACCTTGATAACAATGAATACTATTCGGCCAGTAATACCATTGAAGCTTCTCCTATAGAAAATGTTTTCCTTAAACAAAAAGTAGATGTGATCAGAACTACCATCGAAGAAAATAAATACACCTATACTGAATGGAAAGACCCTGAAATTGGCCCGGATAAAGTGCTTTACTATGAGATTCTAAAATCCACGGATGGCGTTGATTTTGAATCAATTGACAAAGTACCAAAAGGGATCAATAGCTATTTTGATCAAGATGTGGATATTGAAAAACAGCGCTACATTTATAAAATTGCGGTGGTAAACACATGTGACGTTATTGGTGAGGATAGTAATACTGGAAGTTCTATCAATTTACAAAAACAGGCAGATCAATATATCAACAAACTATACTGGACACCCTACTCAGGATGGAAAGGTGGCACCAGTAAATACCTTCTACAACGGCTCAATGAATACGGCCAATGGGAAGTGGTACAGATCATCGATAGCACTCAAGTAGAGCATATCATTGATTTAAGTAAGGAAAATTGATTGGCAGTTAAGCAGTCACAATTCACATAAAGTGTCTCATAAAATCAAAAATGTATTGGGAAATTCTTTTTAAGGATTTTGGTCAGTGACTCTTCATTTAAATATTTATTTTCAAAATCATTTACCAAGTCATTACCCAGGGCCTTAGTCTTATCATCCGGATTTAAAGAAGTAGATAACATTACAATAACAAGCTTACCTTTTTGACTGTTATCTAATTTTTTATATGCTTCTAAAAACTCCCACCCATTCATTACTGGCATATTTATGTCCAGAAATATAATATCTGGTTTAGGATGTTTACCCTCAATCTCGGATACCAAAAAGTCAATCGCTTCCTGTCCATTGTTGGCTATTTCAACATTGTCTGTAACATTCATTTTCGTCAGCAAACGTTTATGGAAATAATTGCAATCCTCATCGTCATCCACCAATAAAACACGGTTTAATTTCTTCTTCATATAAATTCAGTTAAGATGGTAAAGTAAAATGTAGTCCCTTTATTTATTTTTGATTCAACCCAAATACTTCCATTATGGATCTCAATAATTTTTTTAACATGTGCCAATCCGATACCTGTTCCCTCATACTCATCTCTCTTGTGCGCCTTTCTGAAAATAGTAAATACCAATTCAAAATCTTTTTCAGCTATTCCTATTCCATTGTCTTCAAATTTAAATTGCCAGCCTCCAACTATCTTTTCGGCACTAATGGCCAATTCAGGAGTGGCATCTTCCCGGCTAAATTTAATCGCATTATGTATAAGGTTTTGGAACAGCAACTTCAATTCTAGCGGATAAGCCTTTAATTTGGGTAGATTTTTATCAATAATCACTGCATGCTTAGACTCTATTAGTGAATTGAGATCGGCCTTAACTGAATCTAAAACCTCATTACAATCTAACATTTTCAGTTCTTTCGGCTTGCTAAGTCTGGAATAATCCAATAAGCCTAATATAAGTGCCTCCATGCGAGTCGATGCATTTAATATGGATTTTGTTAAGTGCCGTACGTCAGCATTCATAAGGTCATGGTACTCGTCTATCAGGAGTTGTATATAGTTTTTAATTGTTAGTAAAGGTTCCTTAAGGTCATGGGAGGTGATATAGACCAATTGCTCCATATCCTTACTTTTTAACTGTACTATGTCCATTTTTAATTGTTCCATCTTCCTACGCTCAGTTAAGTCCCAAATCACATTGCTGAACCCGGTTAATCTACCCCGATCATCATGTATACTAGTAATATTAGCACTTGCCCAAAATTTCTCCCCATTTTTCCTGACTCTCCAACCATCATCCTGTACTTGTCCATTTCTTTTTGCCGTCTCTATCAACTTTTTAGGTTTATCTTGATCCCGATCTTCTTTTGTGTAAAATTTTTGCCAGTTTTCCCCAAGTATCTCACTTTCCGTATAGCCTTTTATTGTCTCCGCTCCTTTATTCCAATTTTGGATGTTCCCTTTGGTATCTAGCAGTATAATGGCATAGTCTTTAATTTCGGCAATTGCCTTATGGAAGGTTTTTAATGTTGACTCTGCCGTTCTTATGTCAGTTATATCCCAATTGGTCCCAATCATTCTATAGGCATTCCCACTTTCATCACGTTGTACAAGTGCCAGCGACCTGATATAACGTATGGATTCATCAGGCCACAATATTCTAAATTCGGTATCGAGTTCTTTTTCACCATTAATGGCCATTTGCATTTCTAGATCTATTCTTTCCATGTCATCAGGATGTAAGCCATTTATCCATGTTTCGAAATCCCCTTTATAGGTATTCTTAGAAATGCCATATAGCTCCAACATCCTATCATCCAATATTAACTTTTTATTAAGGATGTCATAATCCCAAATACCTATTTTAGAACCCCTTGTAGCCAACAACAAACGATCAGCCGTTTGTTTTAACTTTTCTTCCGCTCGTCTTCTTTCTGAAATATCGCTTGATAGTACCGTTACACCAATTACCTCTTGATCATCATTCTTAATTGGGTTATACTTTGTTTCAAATGTTATTGACCCACCGTAGACCTCTGTTTTCGAATGATTCTCTCCGCCAAGTGCCCGATCAATATTTTGCTTAGCTTTTTTACGGTCTTCTTTGGTCATGTATTCAAGCAAATTCTTATTTACAGTAATGTCAACGCCATAAATACCATCAGTAGCTTCTTTAAAAGCACTATTAAAATTTAACAAATTATATTCTGTGTCTATGGAGAAGATCATTATGTCTTTCAGGCTTTCAATACTAGAATAGAGTAAATTATGAGCCTCCTTGATTTGCCGTACAGCATGTTTTTCTAATTTACTTTCCCTATTTAATGAAGAAATGATAAACCAAATCAAACCCACCAAAATAACGGTAATGGATACAATCATTAATACAATACCGTATTCCATTGAAAACGAATTCTTATCAAGGACTTCAAGCCAGAAATAACCAAGGCTCAACGGTGTTATTATTGCTATTGGTAATAAAATCCTCCCCACCCTTCCCCCTTCATAGGGGCTGGTAATTTCCTTCATGAATCCCTTATCACTAGTTTGAAAAAAGACTGCTAGTGCAAAAACAAAAAAACATAAGGCGGTGTGTATGGCCATTGGTATGAGCGACAGAACACCAATGAATTCCTTTACATTAAATAAATATCCAAATATGGAATATAATGAGAATCCCATAATCACCATGGCCATAAATTGTAGCAACTTAGATAGCCTTATTGACTGTGGAAGAAAAATAACGATACCTGACAATAAGAATAAAAATGCAGTGTTTGGCCCCATTCTACTCGAAAGATTATTTAAATCATCTACCCTTAACTGCTCTTTAAAGAATATTTTGTCAATTTGTGGGTTTACATCAAAAAATTCTCCCAAAATCCGCCAAAAAGCGAGCATGGTAAGCACTAGTATTAAAACTTTGGCAACCCACAGCGTGTGAACGCGTTTTATGTAAAATATTAACCAAGAGGCTAGCCCCAATAAAATAAGACCAAAAGCGGTCATGGGATTCATGGCCACCAATCCAGGTATTGGTCTTTTGATTGGATCAATTTCGAAGCACCATCCCAACAGTACAATTAATCCAACAATAATAATGGCACCTATCATTACCTTAGAAAACATGCTTAGCCATGCATGAATGTTTCTATTTTGAATTTTATGATGGACCATATCAAATATTCTGAGAATCAAAAGGAATATAGGTTTTCTAACACTAATCTTTTGCACTAATAATTAGCAAAAGATTAATCATTTAACCTAATCACAAATAGTATAATTTATATATATCAGAATATAATTTATACTATTTACGGATAGATAGATATTAATATTATAGAATGGAAATATAACTAATTGAAATACAACTAATTACCCCTTATTTTAATTGCCACATTAGTTCACCTGACATTCTTGGCCATAAAAAAACCCCACAAATTTTGTAGGGTTTTTAATCTATGAATCCCGTTGATTATACAGCATCCGAAAGACTGGTAAACGTGAAATCCCTGATCTTCATATAGGGGATCAGGTTTCCATTAACCCTTTCCTGTTGCCCCAAGGTTTCCAGGTTGTTAAGCATAATGATAGGGCTCTCATTAAACCTGAAGTTTTTAATGGGATGTTTGATCTTTCCATTCTCGATAAAGAAAGTACCGTCTCGGGTTAACCCAGTATATAATAATGTCTGTGGATCAACGGCTCTGATATACCACAAACGGGTTACCAAAATACCTTTTTTAGTGTCTTTGATCATTTCTTCCAAGGTAGCACTACCTCCATCCATGATACCATTACTTGGGAATGGAACCGGATCAACGCCTTTTTCCTTTGCCCAATAGCGGCTATAGAACATATTTTTAGCCACTCCATTTTCAATGATAGACATTTTCTTCAAAGGCTCTCCCCCTCCGTTCCACGGAGATGAAGGTACTTCGTCATTCAATGGGTCCGTCCAAATATTCACCCGTTCATCTACAATTTTTTCACCTAGCTTGGTGCCACCACCTTCTTTAGACATAAAACTTCTGCCCTCATCAGCACTTCGTGCATTAAATGAGAAAAGCATGTTACCCAAAAGTTGCTCAGCCGCAGCTGGCTCAAGGATCACAGTATACTTTCCGGGTTCTATGGCCTTTGCCTCTCTAGACAACACTGCCTTATCTATGGCTCGCTTAGAGGCTGCTGCCGCTTCCAACTTATTGACATCGGTAACATCACGGCTTGCCCAACCTGAGCCGGTGCCATCATTGGTTCGCATTGTGACGGTAAAATTCGCATTAGTAGACCTATTATAAGCAAATAGGCCATTGGAATTCATCATCGCACTAAAGCTATTGGAATCATCTAAAAATCCAGCAGCAGTAACATCCTTAGCCGCAGCTGGTGTGATACTTTCAATTGCCACCTTAGCCCTAAAGTCTGGAGTAATGTTGGCCGTTGACTCATTATAGGTTTTTGATTCATCATAAGTTTGTGGTCCTAATGGTTCCATGAACTCAGGGTTTTCAGGTGATAATTTTGCCAGTTCCTCGGCTCTTTTTACCACTTTTTCCAGAGAGGCATCGTCAAATTCATCTATGGTGGCCGTACCCGCTCTTTTCCCAAAGCTGCACTGTACTGCAAGGTTTTGATTTGACCTATGTCCGGCAGTAGAAACAGTATTTCGGGCATAACGTATATTGCCGCTTTCGCTACCATTTAAATTTACTTCGCACGAATCAGCACTGGAATAGGCGATCGCCTTCTCCATGATTTTACGTGCTTCTTGTTCAGAATATATTGCCATTTTATTTATTCATTTTTCGTTTTACAATCATTAAATGGATCTTCCGGTATTGATCACGTTTACACCGTCAAAGCGGGTAGTAGAGCTACCGTGTGACACGGCACTAACCTGTGAAGGCTGACCTTTACCATCGAAGAATGACCCGAACATACGATAGTCGCTTTCGTCACAAATCTTAGAACAAGAATTCCAAAATTCCTGTGTATTGGACTGGTAAGCCACATCATTGAGCATACCCTCTATTTTTCCATTTTTTATTTCGTAGAACGCTGTCCCACCAAACTGGAAATTATATCGCTGCTGATCTATAGAATACGAACCACGTCCGGCTATGTATATTCCTTTTTCAACATCCTTTATCATGTCATCGACACTGTACTTTTCTTTGCCTGATTCCAAAGAAACATTTGGCATTCTTTGAAACTGAACATCGTTCCAACTCTGTGAATAACAGCAGCCATGGGATTCTTTTTGATCAATCATATGAACCTGATCTCTTATAGCTTGATAGTTTACTAGTATACCATTTCTTACAAGATCCCATTCCTTACACTTCACCCCTTCATCGTCATAACCTACTGCACCCAATGAGCCCACTTGGGTTTTATCAGCCACCAGGTTTACGATATCACTTCCATAGTGAAAGTCCTTTGATTTCCATTTATCAAGTGTTGCAAAACTGGTACCTGCATAATTGGCTTCATAACCAAGCACCCTATCCAGCTCCAATGGGTGACCAACAGATTCATGAATGGTTAAACCTAAATGATTTGGCTCTAACACCAAGTCGTACTTTCCAGCATCCACAGATTTTGCATCAAGCATTTCTTTGGCCTGTTTAGCAGCTACAGTAGCGTCTTCAACCATATCGTAACTATTACGGTACATATTAAAACCCGCAGGTCCAGCTATCTTTTCAGAAGCTGCTCCATCCATGTATTCATAGCCTAATCCCATAGGAGCACTAAGTGCCTGACGGGACTTAAACTTACCCCCTCCAATGGCAGTTACGCTAAATGTTGGCCAGATCCTATGCACGTCCTGATCAATGTAAGAGCCATCCGTAGAAGCAAAATACTTCTGCTCATTGACCATAAATAGGCCAGAGTTTACATAATTGGCTCCATTTTCCATGGCCGCAGCATTAGCGCTTAGCAACAACTCTACCTTCTCGGAAACGGGAACATCTTTAAAGTTTTTCTTAATTGGAGTTTTCCAACTCACTTCACCCACCCCTTTTACTGGTGCTAGTTGCACAGGGTCTGTTTGTATTTTAGAGTTGGCCTTGGCAATGGCTATGGCTTGGTTAGTGGCTACCTTAATACCCTCTGGTGACACATCATTGGTAGATGCAAAGCCCCAGGTTCCATTGGCAATAACCCGTATACCTATACCAAAAGACTCAGTATTGACTACATTCTGCACCTTGTCTTCACGGGTAAAAACATATTGATTTAAATACCTGCCAATGCGGGCATCCGCATAAGTTGCCCCCAGTGATTTCGCTGTATTGAGTGCCACATCAGCCATCAATTTCTTTTGGGCCACATCCATTCCAGGAGTCAATAAAGCTTCCGCTGAAATGGATCTCCCCATTAGTGTGGTGGGTAGCATCAAAGCCCCTGCACCTAGTCCGGCTAATTGGACAAAATCTCTTCTTTTCAAGTTTCCTCCTTTTTTTAAGTTTAGTTATTGATTTAATTTGAGCTTCAACCTCAGCATTTAAGTTGGTTATATAATGAGCCATATCAAATTGTATTTATTTAAACGGTCATATAAAAAGTTGTCAGGCTCTATAATTTTCAATAATCATTGAGAAAAATTATCCATATCGATATGGATGCGTTTTTTGCATCGGTAGAACAAAGGGATAACCCTAGTTTGAAAGGTAAACCCGTAGCCGTTGGCGGTTCTTCAGAAAGAGGTGTGGTAGCTGCGGCTAGCTATGAAGCCCGGCAGTTTGGCGTCAAATCAGCAATGCCCTCCAAAATTGCCGCCCGAAAATGCCCTAGACTGATATTTGTCAGCCCACGTTTCGATGCTTACAAGGAGGTTTCATTGCAGATACGGGAAATATTTTATGAATATACTGACCTCGTGGAGCCGCTTTCTTTAGATGAAGCCTATTTAGATGTCACCTCTAATAAAAAAGGAATGAAATCGGCCACTAGGATAGCCTTGGCCATTAAAGAAAAAATAAAAACCACCACCCAGCTCACCGCTTCGGCTGGAATAGCCATGAATAAATTTTTGGCAAAAACCGCCTCCGATGTAATGAAGCCTGATGGCCTTTTTTTGATACCCCCGGATCAAGCGGAAGCTTATGTTGAAAAAATGCCAATAGAAAAATTCTTTGGTATAGGTAAGGTAACCGCAGAGAAAATGCACAAAATGGGCATTAGTAATGGCCTCGATTTAAAAAAATATTCAGAAACCGACCTTATCAACAGGTTTGGAAAGTCAGGGGCATATTACTATAGAATAGCGCGGGCTATTGATGACCGGGAAGTCAATCCAGATCGCATTAGGAAATCACTAGGGGCAGAAAACACCTTTGAGCACGACCTTACCTCAATGGAGGATATACGTGATGTATTGTTGAAAATAAAGGAAATATTGTTGCGAAGGATGTTTTCCTCACAAACAAAAGGCAAAACCCTCACCTTGAAAGCCAAATATGGCGATTTTAAGCAAGTAACCAGAAGCAAAACAGTGGATTATTGGATAGAAAACGATGAACAGATCAATGGCCTTTTCGAAGAGCTACTTTCATTGGTGCCAATTGAAAATGGATTTCGGTTATTAGGGCTTTCCATTTCCAATTTAAATCATGAGATACAAGAAGACGAACCTAGAAAAGCAATGCAACTCACACTGGAATTTTAGTTTTTTCAGCTTTTAATACCACCACAAATGTAGATCCCTTTTCTTCATTTGATTCAAACCAAATCTCTCCGTCTATTAACTCTACGTACCTCTTTACTAAAGAGAGTCCTAACCCGGTAGAGGATTCACCAGCAGTAGGTCTTGCACTAAGTTTTGAAAATTTTTGAAACAACTTCCCTTGTTCTTCTTTACTTATTCCAGGCCCCTGATCCGATACCTTTATCCTTACCTTATTACCATCATTTTCTATAAATATCGTTACAGTTGTGTTTTTTTCTGAGAATTTAATGGCATTAGATAAAAGGTTCTCAAAGATCAATTCCAAATAAGTCCTATCGGCCATAACAACAGTGTTATAGCTGTTATCAATTAATTTAAGTACTATATTCTTGCTTTCAGCAGAGATTTTCATACTATTAATGATAAGGTTTAAATATTCTTTTACTTCGACCTCTTCCAAATGAAGTTCAACGTCCTCTTGATTAGAGGCATCCATTTCCAATACGCGGTTCACCAAGTGTTGAGCCTTTAAAGACCCATCATTGATCATTCCTACATATTGTTTTTTCATTGATTCATCATTTTCGATTTCCATGAGATCTACCAAACTGGTTATATTCTTTAACGGATTCCGCAAATCATGTGCAAGTATTCTAATTATGGTGTTTTTTTCTTCTAATAGATTGGTCAATCGGTCAGACTGTTTGGATATGGTTTCCTTTTGAATATTTAGCTGCTCATTTTTTTTAGTCAAAATCATCAATGATTTTGACTGCATGTCTTCAAAAACAAATGAAATAAAAAGTATAATAAGTAATAATCCGGGTAGAACAGTTATGTACCATAACGTTCTTTGTTCAAAATTATATTCAATGGGCAATTCAATTTCATTGTAAGCAAGCAAGGCAAACCAAATCATTACACCAAAAGAAACTACCCCCCAAAAGCCACCTGAAAACTTGTTGACCACCAACATTGCCAATATTGGAATGGACACAATCCATGGATAAATGGCCGACCATACCCCGCCAGAGTAGTAGGTAAGCACATATATCGCAAAAGCCCCAAAAAAAACGTACACATTCCCAAGCCATACAATCGGCAACTTGGTTTTGACCAATAATGCTAAAAGGATAAACCCAACCACATTAAATAACATGAGGTAAACACCTCTGTCATACCCAAAGTAAATACTTAACCAGATATAGGTGGTGGAGAATAAACTGGTTAAAAGACAAGCTTTAACAAAGAGACGTGACTTTTTAAGTCCCTCCTCAGTTGTGAACCTGTCTAAATGAAGGAATCTATCGATAAATGTCGCTATAGTCATGAATTAGATTTAAATCATGACTACATATCTAATAAATTATACCAGATTATATGCAATAAATGCGCTAATTAAAATCCAAATTCCTTCAATAATAGCAAAACTTATTGTTTTGGTTATTTTATTGTGTTCAGAATAGTATATTATCAATGGCAATGAAAGTGAAATAAGTGCCTCACAAATAATAACATATAGAGGGGCATTCAATACCATAATGGTATTGACATGATACCACCACCATTTCATTGAATGGCAATTAGTTGCTAAAAATAGTTATTTATTAAATTTCTCCCAATCAAAATCCTTCTTCCTCACATAAACAATTTTGTCAACTTCAGTAACCACTTCCCCTTCGGCATTTTTTATCTCACATAGAAATGTATAATCTTTCTTGCCAATAGTGTCCAGTTCAGTTTTGATCTCCTGTATCCGCTCTTCAGTAAGTTCGAAAATGCATTTAAGGGTGCCCCTTCCCGGCAATAAATATCTGATGTTGGCTGATTTGTCCATGACTACATAGCCCTTACCCAAATTGGCCATCAATATAAACATGTACCAAGGGTCACACATAGAATAAAGAGAGCCACCATAGTGAATACCAACTAGGTTTCTGTTGTACCAAGTGAGTTTCAGCTTGACAACAAATTTTAACAATTTCTCATCAATATACCTCAAACTTATTCCTGTGCCCAACATTGGTGGCCACCAGTTGATGAGCTTCATTTTCATTCTTTGACTTATCATTCTTCTAAATTAAAAGTAAGTACTCAAAAACATGGATTTTTTTATACTTTTGCCCTCGGAAATATAAGTACTAAATAAAACTAATAATAAATGAATACGGCAGAGATAGTTACCGGCAAAGGGACAATGAAAGTGGAGTTTTATGATAAAGACGCACCTAAGACTGTAGAGAATTTCATCACATTAGCAAAAAAAGGATTTTACGATGGACTGACGTTTCACCGTGTACTCCCTAATTTCGTAATCCAAGGAGGTTGCCCCGAAGGAACAGGGGCCGGTGGCCCAGGATACAGCATTGATTGCGAACTGGATGGGGAAAATCAATACCACGATAGAGGCGTGCTTTCCATGGCACACGCAGGTAGAAATACTGGTGGTAGCCAGTTTTTCATTTGCCACAGCAGAGACAACACCGCTCACCTTGACAGAAACCATACCTGCTTTGGAAAAGTGGTTGAGGGCTTGGAAGTAATAGATGCAATAAAACAAGGTGATGTCATTGAAAAAATTGTAGTGGCCTCGTAATTGATTCAAAGTTTACCGAGCTATTGATGCTTGGAAATAAGAGTCTTAAAAATTCAACAATAAACCCTATCAGGCTTCATGGTTTGGTAGGGTTTATTTTTTCTACTTGAAACATCTTCATTTTTATTCAACACAGTGGTTTTAGCCCCATTTATTTGATGAGTGGTTAAACATTAATGCCTACTATTTCCGTAGATTTGCATACAATATTTTACAATGGGATCTACAGGAAAAATAATAGTTTTTGCCATCATTGCAGTGCTTGTCATAGGGTTTATTGTTTACCCTAAATTTAGCTCAACAGATGATGCTCCACAACAAGTGGCCTCGGTGGTTAACAAACTGAGGGTTAATGCTTTAAAGGTTAAAAGCGAAAAATTAAACAATGACCTTCGGCTTACTGGCTCACTAGTTGCCAATGAATCGGTGGTCTTAAAGGCAGAAGTTTCGGCAAGGGTTGAAAAAATAAATTTTATTGAAGGGCAAAATGTTACGAAAGGTCAATTGCTTGTTCAGCTTGATGATAGTGAAATTCAGGCAGAAATAGCTAAACTGAATTTTATAAAAAAACTGAATGAGGATAATGAAAACCGTCAGAAACAGCTCCTGGAAAAAGAGGCTATCAGTAAAGAGGAGTATGAAACGGCCCTTACCACACTAAACACAACCCTCGCAGATATAAAAGTAAAACAAGTTCAACAACAAAAACATCAAATAAGAGCCCCGTTCGATGGTATTATTGGCTTACGCAACGTAAGTCAGGGAAGTTATATCAGCTCGGCAGATGAACTTGTCACCTTATATAGCATCAACCCTATCAAGATAGATTTTTCTATTCCCGGTAAATACTCGGCATTGGTTAACCCAAAGGATAAAATTGAATTCAATGTCGATTCTTATGAAAAGGAAGCATTCTATGGCGAGATATATGCGGTAGAACCACAGGTAGATCCTAAAACAAGAAGCCTTCAAGCCAGGGCAAAGAGCCAAAACAGAGAAAACAAATTATTGCCTGGACAGTTTGCAAAAATAAGGCTGACCCTTGATACATTCAATGATGCTATTATGATCCCCACTGAGGCAGTGATTCCAGAGCTAAACGGAAAAAAGGTATTTATATACGTAGATGGTAAAGTGGATTCCAGAAGTATCGAAACAGGAATTAGAACCGCAGATAGAATTCAGGTTACCTCAGGATTGAATGCAGGTGATATTGTACTCACTTCTGGAATATTGCAGTTGAAGCAAGGTATGGAAGTGGATTTAAACCTTGGCAATGAGTAGTTTATCCAACATAAGTATTGATCGCCCGGTATTGGCGGTGGTGATGTCAATCTCAATTATAATATTTGGGATTGTGGGATTTAACTTTTTGGGTGTAAGGGAATACCCAAGTGTTGATCCACCGATTATTACCGTATCCACCAGCTATGCAGGGGCCAATTCGGATGTAATTGAAAGTCAGATTACCGAGCCATTAGAGGAATCCATTAATGGAATAGCAGGGATAAAAACATTAAGTTCGACATCCAATGAAGGCAGAAGTACCATTAGGGTGGAATTCGGCCTTGATACTGATTTGGAGGCTGCGGCCAATGATGTAAGGGATAAAGTTTCACGGGCACAAAGAAACCTGCCCCCTGATGCGGATCCACCCATTGTGTCAAAAGCCGATGCGGACAACTCCCCTATTATTGCTCTTAGGATTTATAGTGAAAAAAGAAACTTACTTGAACTGTCAGAATTAGCCCAAAATGTGTTTAAGGAAAACTTCCAAACTATTGAAGGGGTAAGTGAAGTACGTATTTGGGGAGAAAAGAGATATTCCATGCGTTTATGGATGGATCCTGATAGACTGGCCGCTTATAAACTGACCCCCTTGGATGTTTATAATGCCGTAAATGCACAAAACCTTGAGCTACCCTCCGGGCGTATTGAGGGTCAAAATACCGAACTCACTGTCCGCACACTGGGCAGGCTGAGTACCCCAGAAGAGTTCAACGATTTAATAATTCAACAGAACGAGCAGAGTATAACCCGGTTTCGTGATATTGGTCGGGCAGAATTATTCCCGGAAAATGAAAGGACACTGCTTAAAAACAATGGCATTCCCCTGGTTATGACAGCTATTACGCCCCAACCTGGCAGTAATAACCTGAATATTGCAGCTGAGTTTTACAAGCGGCTGGAGGGCTTAAAGAAGAATTTACCGGATGATATCGAGGTAAACGTAAGATTTGATAACACCCGATACATAGATGAATCCATCCAGGAAGTAGAACAGACTATTTATGTGGCTTTTGGTTTGGTTGTGCTTATCATTTTCGCCTTTCTAAGAGACTGGCGAACCACTTTTATTCCAGTGATTACGGTGCCTATATCACTTATTGGTTCGTTTTTCCTCATGTATGCTTTTGGTTTTTCCATTAACGTACTTACGCTTCTCGGGCTCGTACTGTCCATTGGACTTGTCGTGGATGATGCCATAGTGGTGCTGGAAAATATTTATACCAAAATAGAAGATGGTATGACCCCGGCTGAAGCTGGTAAAAAAGGAACACAGGAAATTTTCTTTGCCGTGATCTCTACTACCATTGCACTGACGGCTGTTTTCTTCCCGATTATCTTCCTTCAAGGAATAACTGGCAGATTGTTCAGGGAGTTTGGATTGGTTGTAGCCGGATCCGTACTTATTTCAAGCTTTGTGGCACTGACATTAACACCTATGATGTCGTCAAAAATGTTAAAAAGACGTGAGCGGCACAATTGGATATATAGAAAAACAGAGCCCTTCTTTATTGGGCTTAATAACTATTATGGCAAATTGTTGGAGGGCTTCATGAAGCATAGATGGTTAGCCTTTGTTGTCATATTATTTTCGGGACTAGGCATTTATATGCTAGGCAAACAATTGCCTCAAGAAATGGCCCCATTGGAAGACAGGGGTAATTTCAGAATATTCGCAACAGGCCCTGAAGGAGCCACCTTTGATTATATGGACTTTTATGTTGATCAAATGCTCACCATCATAGATGAAGAAGTACCTGAAAACGAGTCTGTTATTTCCATCACCTCCCCTGGTTTTGGTGCTTCCTCATCGGTCAACTCTGCCATGCTTATTTTAAACCTTACCGATCCATCAGAAAGGGAACGGAGCCAAGCAGAAATAGTAAATGCACTTAAACCAAAAATAGCTGAAAACACATTGGCCCGAGCATTTATTTCACAGCCTCAAACCATTGGAGACCGAAGGGGTGGCTTACCTGTACAGTATGTGGTGCAAGCACCTGACATTGAAAGGTTGAAAAAAGTACTCCCACAATTTCAAGCGAAAGCCCAAGCAAGTCCGGTATTTGATTTTGTGGATTTGGATCTGAAATTCAATAAACCCGAACTCAATATCACAATTGACCGGGATAAAGCCCGTGATTTAGGCGTATCGGTGAGAAATGTAGCCCAAACCCTCCAATTAAGTTTAAGTGGCCAGAGATTTGGCTATTTCATAAAAGATGGCCGGCAGTATTATATTATCGGCCAGGTGGAACGGAGCAACAGAAATGATCCTTTGGACTTGAAATCAATATATGTTAAAAACGATGTAGGTGAATTGATACAAATGGATAACCTCGTTACACTTCGTGAAATGAGTACACCACCACAGTTATATAGGTACAATCGGTTTGCATCGGCTACATTCTCCGCCAGTTTGGCTCCAGGGTATTCACTGGGTGATGGTATTGAGGCCATGGATGCTGTAGCAGCTGAGGTACTCGATGGCTCCTACTCTACTTCACTTTCAGGCAATTCACTTGAATATAATGAAAGTGCCAACAACCTCTATTTTGCTTTTGCTTTTGCCCTTGTACTTATCTATTTAGTACTTTCAGCACAATTTGAAAGCTTTAGGGACCCCTTAATCATCATGTTCACCGTTCCTTTGGCTTTAGCGGGCTCACTTTTAACCTTGTACCTGTTTGGTCAAAGTTTAAACATCTTCAGCCAAATTGGAATCATCATGTTGATTGGATTGGTGACTAAAAACGGTATCCTTATTGTGGAATTTGCCAATCAAAGAAAAGCACAGGACATGACCATTACAGAGGCCATTATGGGAGCTGCAAAAGCTCGATTTAGGCCCATTCTAATGACCAGTCTTTCAACGATATTGGGAATTTTGCCTATTGCCCTTGCACTGGGTGCTGGTTCAGAAAGTAGGGTATCAATGGGAATAGCCGTAGTAGGTGGTATGGTATTCGCCACAATCCTTACTTTATTCGTAATTCCTGCCATTTATAGTTTCATTACCAGCAAAGAGAAAAGATTAGCACGAGTATGAAAAGCCAATCCATTCTATTATTTCTATTGATAGCCGCCTTTCAATTGTCGGCTCAAAATGTACTTACGTTGGACATAGCCTTGGATCAGGCACTTGAAAACAACTATAACATTAAGATAGCACGTAATAACAAAGAAATTGCAGATAACAATTACTCGCTGGGCAATGCAGGATTTCTACCTTCCATAAACGCCAATTTTGACAAATCATTTGGCAACCAGTCATTTGACCGTGAACTCGCTAGTGGTACACTTCAGTCACAATCCAATGCGAAAAATGAACGTACCACTTATGGCGCTTCATTGAACTGGACTATTTTCGATGGCATGAAAATGTTCACCACTTACGACCAACTGTCAGAGTTGAACCAGCAAAGCGAAGAATCATTAAAAGCCGAGATTGAGTTACTTGTTTATAACATCACCTCTACCTTTTACTTGGCAGCCCTTGAAAAAGAAAGACTCACCAGGTACGATAGCAATGTGTTACTATCCGATGAGCGCTTAAGTGTGGCCAAAGATAAATATGAATTAGGCAAGGCTTCAAAATTGGAATTTTTGCAGGCGCAGGTAGATTTGAATGCTGACAAATCATTAAGAATTCAGCAGCAACAGCAGCTGGCTTTACGCAAATACGAATTGGCAAGACTCATGGCCGATTACGCAGACAGTATTGATTTTACTTTGCAATTTGAACTGGTCAATGATGATAATTTAAATTTAAGTGATCTTTTAGAGAATTTGGAGGCCCAAAATCCAGTGTTGACTGCTGCTAAACGCGAAAAAGCCATTGCAGATTATAATGCCAAAATAAACAAAGGCGACAGGCTTCCAGTAGTTGGTCTCAATGCTGGTTATGTGCATAGTAAGTCGATTACACCTGCTGGGTTTGCCCTTGAAAACACTTCCAGTGACATCACTTATGGCCTCACAGCCTCTTGGACCATTTTCAATGGGTTTAATGTCAACAGGCGCATTCAAAATGCCAAAATACAGAGCGAAAACTCTGAGTATCAATATAATAACCAATTACTTGATTTTAATACCGCTATTAAATCCCGTTATATTGATTATAAAAATAGCCTGGAGCTTATGGCCCTCGAAAGTGAGAATCTCAGCGTAGCCCGTGAAAATAATGAAATTTCAAAGGCACGATATGAAATAGGGCTTTCCACTGCCCTTGAACTTCGTGAGGCACAAATCAATTTCCTAGATGCAGAACTACGTTTTCAGAATGCGGCCTTCAATGCAAAATTAGCGGCCATTGAGTTGAAATATTTATCAGGTACCTCCTTAAGGTAAATAATTAAAGGGTAAAATATTATAGGATTTACCCTGTTGCCAATCAAATAGTAATAGTTTCACTTTATTCTTTTTCAAATGAAACTATTATGCACTCCAAGGCCATTGCAGTTATTCTATTGTTGCTTCTTTCTTATTCAGTACAGGCACAGCCAGATACCCTTTTACTAAAACCCGGTAATACAATTATTGATGGGACAATCATTAAACCCTACACCAATAAGTGGAAGGTGACCTATTTCGATGCCCAAGGAAAGGCCGTTCCAAACAAAGTATGGACAGATTATGGGCAAATCATTGAGTTGGATGATAAGCAGTATTTCCACAGGGTACAGGATCTCTATGATCCCAAAATGAACCTTTTGGTAACGTGGATCAATATGGTGGAGTTGAATACATTATTACCAGTAAGTTTTTCAACCTTAAGCCCTTCAGGTGGATTTTCATATTATCAATTTGATGGAAACCATATCATTGGCAGTGCCAATAATCAATCTAAAGAAAGGGAGATAATCTCTATCGACAAAACATTGGCGGAAAGCGTATATGATTGGAATATGTATGGAATGCTCCTTATTGGCTTGCCATTAAAGGAGCATTTAATAGCCAAACTCCCTTATGCGAGCACTCCTTCCGGAGAATTAAAATGGCTTGTAGCACATGTAACTGGGAAAGATCAACTTTCTGTGCCTAACAATAAAACCATAACTACCTGGAAAGTGGAAACCAATCAAAATTTAACATTTTGGCTCAGTAAAAAAGCTCCCTATGTGATTAAACTAGAAGCTTACTTGCCAAACAATACTAAAATGGTATGGGAAATGATTTAAAACTATTCCAAAAAGACCCACTTCCCCGCCAATTGACGGATGCCGAAAAGTCCCTTTAGGAGATTTAGGTGTGTGAGGTGAATTTCGATTAAACTTAATTTTTAATAGGAAAAATTATAGTCAGACATTTAAAACCAAATAACTAATAACGACATGAAAAATATCTTAATCTTAATGTTGATCACTGGCCCCTTGTTGGCTCAGGGTCTCAAACAATCGGCACTTGATCATTTCAATAATCAGCAGTGGGAGGCTGCATCAAATGACTACTTGAAATATCTGAAAAAGAATGATAAAGATTCATCGGCATGGTATAATCTCGGATTTTGTCAAATGAAATTGAAAAACCATGAGCAATCCATTCAGTATTACAATGAAGCTAAAAAAAGAAATTTCAATCCCTTTTTTGTTGATTTTAGTATTAGTAAAAGTCACGCTTTGAACAATGATACCAAAGCCATGTTGAATGCATTAAAGCTTGGTAGTGAAAACGGTCTCCTTTTCTATTCTACGCTTCAATCTGATTCAGCATTTAAAAATTATCGGGAGAATAAGGAATTTAAGGCCATACTAGAGAAAGTTAAGCTCAACGCCTATCCCTGTCTGTCAAGTAAAGAGCGCAGGCATTTTGATTTTTGGTTGGGCGAGTGGGATGTCTACGCCCGTGGTGGTAAAGTGGGTGAGAATTCAATTACTATGGCTTTAGGTGGCTGTGCCATCCATGAAAACTATGTTACTCCTGGTAACTATGCAGGCCAAAGTATCAATTATTACGATCCTATCGATAAAAAATGGCACCAACACTGGGTAGGTAGTGGTGGTGATGTTTACAATTACCTTGAAACTAAACGGGAAGAAGGTCTACTTCAATTTGAAAGCAAATTTATGAACGCTCAGGGCGTTATTTCCCTTTCCAGACTCACCTTTACCCTCAATGACGATGGTACTGTTAGACAGCTCTTTGAAGGCTCTACAGACGATGGCAAAACGTGGTCTCCACAGTTTGATGGGTTGTATAAGAGAAAATGAACAAAGTTCAAATTCAAAGTTCAAAGTTGTGCGGTAGCCAATTGAATATTGAATTTGAACTTTGAACTCTAGTAATTTTAAAAAATAAAGCCCTGATCCTCCAGTTGGCGGATCAGGGCTTTTAAAATACAGATCGTTGTTTGAACTTACTTGTTTACTTTCTTCACAATGGCTTCGAAAGCTTCTGGATGATTCATTGCTAAGTCAGCCAATACCTTCCTATTCAAGTCGATATTTGCTTTCTTCAAATTACCCATTAGCTGAGAATAAGACATTCCGTGCATTCTTGCTCCGGCATTGATCCTTTGTATCCACAAAGCCCTAAAATCTCTTTTCTTAGCTTTTCTATCGCGGTAGGCGTAAGTCCATCCTTTTTCAACAGCATTTTTCGCTACTGTCCATACGTTTTTTCTTCTTCCCCAATAACCTTTAGCGGCTTTTAGGATTCTTTTTCTTCTAGCTTTTGAAGCTACATGATTTACTGATCTTGGCATTTCTTTAATTGTTTTTGGTTAGTGGCGCTCCATCTTTTGATAGAATCTTTTATTGGCCAATTAACCTGGTGAATAAATTAGAACCTTTTGTTGAACATTAAATATTCAACATCAATTTAACGTTTGGCTCATCGGTTTTGTGTACCAATGCAGTCTTGGTTAAATTTCTCTTTTGCTTAGTTTCCTTCTTCGTCAGGATATGGCTTTTGAAAGCATGCTTTCTTTTTATCTTGCCTGTACCCGTCAGCTTGAATCTCTTCTTCGCTCCTGAAATAGTTTTTACTTTTGGCATTTTATTATTATTTGTCGATCTGTATTTTTATTTCTTTTTTGTCTTTGGTTTGGCAGTAATGAACATTATCATTCTTTTACCTTCCAACTTAGGCAACTGCTCCACTTTACCATACTCCTCTAGTGCCTGCGCAAACTTCAACAACAATATTTCACCGCGTTCTTTAAACACAATGGTTCTTCCTACGAAATGAACATAAGCTTTCACTTTTGCCCCTTCTTCCAGGAAGTTGATAGCGTGCTTTAATTTAAAATTAAAGTCATGCTCTTCAGTATTAGGGCCAAAACGGATTTCCTTAATTACCGTTTTTTGAGCCTTAGCCTTGATTTCCTTCTGCTTTTTCTTTTGTTCGTATTTGAACTTTGAATAATCAATGATCTTACAAACTGGAGGATCAGCCTTAGGGGATATCTCAACTAAGTCCAGATTCTGATCCTTAGCCAATTTTATCGCCTGTTCAATTGGATATACATCCACTTCTACGTTCTCACCTACTACGCGCACATTTCTGGCTGTAATACGTTCGTTGACTCTATAGGGCTCTTCTACTCTCCCTCGAAACCCTCTCCTCTGAAATTTTTGTTTACTAATTGTAACCTCCTTTTAGTTTTACCTTGAAAAAACAGTCTGCAAATATGACTATATATTTTCTATATGTCAATAAGACCTCGCTATTTAAAAACTTTATATTCTTTAATAATAAATATTATATGACACTTTTTTCTTCAAAATGCGCAATAAATTCATCTATGCTCATCGACCCAAGGTCTCCCTCACCATGCCTACGGACTGAAACCAAGCGGTCATTAGCCTCCTTTTCGCCTACTATGAGCATAAAAGGCACTTTTTGAACTTCAGCATCCCTGATCTTTCTTCCAATTTTCTCATCCCGATCATCTAAAAAGCCCCTTATATCCTTCTCTAATAATAACGCATGTAATTCGTTGGCGTAATCCTGATACTTCTCAGAAATCGGCAATATAGCAATTTGATCTGGTGAAAGCCACAACGGGAAATTTCCCGCACAATGCTCAATCAATACAGCTATAAACCTTTCCATAGAGCCAAATGGCGCTCTGTGAATCATAACTGGTCTATGTTTTTGATTATCTGCCCCGGTATATTCGAGTTCAAATCTTTCAGGCAAGGTATAGTCCACCTGAATAGTTCCTAACTGCCAGCTCCTTCCTAAAGCATCCTTCACCATAAAATCCAGCTTCGGGCCATAAAATGCCGCTTCGCCCTTCACTGCAATAGTGCTCAGGCCACGTTCATCTGCCGCTTCCTGTATTTCGGCTTCTGCCTTATCCCAAAGCTCATCGGCCCCTATATACTTTGCCTTATTCTCCGGATCCCGCAAAGATACCTGAGCGGTATAATTCTCAAATCCCAATGCCTTAAATGTGTAGAGCACCAAGTCAATAACCTTCACAAATTCTTCCTTCACCTGATCAGGGCGGCAGAAAATATGGGCATCATCTTGGGTAAACCCCCTCACCCTAGTCAGGCCATGGAGCTCACCACTTTGCTCATAACGGTAAACGGTACCAAATTCCGCATAGCGAACAGGAAGGTCTTTATATGATTTTGGTTTAGACTTATAAATTTCGCAATGATGGGGGCAGTTCATTGGTTTCAACAAAAACTCCTCGTCTTCATTGGGTGTCTTTATAGGCTGAAATGAATCAGCACCATATTTTTCATAATGGCCAGAAGTCACATACAGTGCCTTGCTACCAATATGAGGTGTCACCACGGCTTGATAGCCAGATTTTATTTGTGCCCTACGCATGAAGCTCTCCAACCGCTCCCTAAGTATTGTCCCTTTAGGAAGCCATAAGGGCAACCCCAGGCCTACTTTTTCGGAAAACGTAAACAATTCAAGTTCCTTACCAAGTTTCCTATGGTCTCGCTTTTTGGCCTCTTCCAGTATTTCCAAATATTCAGTGAGCTCCTTTTGCTTGGGAAATGATATGCCATAAATCCGGGTCAGTTGCTTGCGTTTTTCATCACCACGCCAGTATGCACCCGCTACGCTCATCAATTTAATGGCCTTGATCACCCCGGTACTCGGCACATGAGGCCCCCGGCACAAATCAGTGAAATTCCCTTGTTTATAAAAGGTAATGGTACCATCTTCCAAGTCATTGATCAACTCCAGCTTATATTCATCATCTTTTGCAGTAAAATATTTCAAAGCATCCGCCTTACTTACTTCACTTCTGATGTATTGATTTTTTTGTCTGGCCAAATCCAACATTTTTTCCTCAACTGCACCTAAATCCTCTTCACCAAATTCCCTATCCCCTAAATCAATGTCATAATAAAAACCACTGTCAATAGCTGGCCCAATTCCGAATTTCACTCCTGGATACAGCGCTTCCAGTGCTTCGGCCAGTAAGTGGGCGGACGAATGCCAAAATGTCATTTTACCTTCTGCATCATTCCAGGTAAGTAATTGAACCGTAGCATTGGTGTGGATAGGTCGGTTAGAATCCCAAACTTCACCATTTACTTTTGCCGACAATACATTTCTTGCCAGGCCTTCACTTATGCTCATTGCAATGTCAAAGCCAGATACACCCTTTTCAAACTCTTTAACAGAACCGTCAGGTAAGGTAATTTTAATCATTCAATCTTCATATTTTAATTTTCTATTTCTTTTCTCTCTACAGCTGGTGGAGGGCTGTTTCTGATGCTATCAAAAGCTTTCTCCTGTTGTTGTAAACGCCACAAATATGCAACTTTTCTGTTCAATATATCGAGTTCCCTGGCTGCGATATGCACAGTAGAATCATATTCCAATATTGATTCATATATTTTTTTTGATTCTTGGTAATTCCTCAACTTATCCAATGACCTCGCAGCTAACAAATTTGCCTCCACATACTGGCTATCCAGTCCGGTTACCTTATTCGCAATAAGTAATGCGGAATCGAAATCTGACAAGGAATAAAACAAATTGCCATAGTCAACCAACAAATTCTTTTCCTCAGAATCTATCACATTGGCCTTATTATAATACACCAAAGCACTGTCGTAATTTTTCGCCCTTGCCTTAAGTGAAGCCTTCAAAATCAAAAAATCCGAGTCGTCATTGTTTTTCGCTAAGTATTGGTCTAAATAGGATTCCGCTTTTTCAATTTCGTTTTTTGCAAGATATATTTGATATAATTCCCTAAATGGGCGCGAAATCAGGTGCTTCTGGGCTATTGCTTTTTCATAACTTTTTATTGCCCCAACTGTGTCCTTTAATTGCAAAAATATGTCTCCCTGAAGTGAAAGATTTTCCCCATTTCTGTTAAACTCCAACAATCTTTCAATAGCGTTTTTAGCGTTTTCAGCGTCATTTAACTTTAAATAATTTACGGCCAGAATTCTATATAGTTCATAGTTGTGGAGTCCCCGTTTTTCTGCCTGTAAAGCGGCTGCCAGACAATCCTCTGGCCTATTGCGAAGATCATATATTCTACCAAGAAGCAAGTAGTGATCAGGATCGGTAGGATTTATTTCCAGTGCTTTCTGAACATCTATCAAAGACCTTCTCGTATCAGAATGATCAAAATAAACCTGCGCTCTTTTAAACAATATTTTAGGGTTATTGGGATCATCTTTCAGTAAGTCGTTCAAATAATTGAGCATCTCATCGCCTTCTGCTAGACCGTTACTTTCTACGATTTTGTCTTTAGAATAGCGGTCACAGGCTAACTGCGAAAGGAGTATGAATATGATTATTGGGAAGTATTTCAAAATTACAATATAAACTGGAAGCTAAATTTAACTCCAAATTTACTAACATCTGGCTTATTCAAGTAGGTCAATCTATGGATAAAATCAACCCTAAGTACCTTGAAGATATTTTCTACTCCATAACCCACTTCCATATAGGGAGTATTTGAAAATCCTCCAATGGAGGTAACAGGATTTCCATTATTATCAAAATCAGGGATAATAGCCAAATTTCTATCATCTAGGTGCCCCCAAATTATATTGCCTGATGCCACTAGCCGCCATTTTAGTTTTCTCATCAATGGGATTCTATTCAAAATGAACCCTTCAAAAAAGTGATTGTATTTTAAAAACACATAACTGTCACTGGCGAATTCCGAATAATTCATGAGATTAAAAGCTGCCGTAGTATAGAAAGTAGATTCGTTACCTACATGTGCTTTTAACAATGGATAGGGCAATGTTTCAAAGATATATTCACCAGTAATGTCAAAATTAGAAGTACCCAAAAGGCCCATTCCGAGTCGTTTACGAATATTAAGGCCTACTTTATTATATTCAAAATCGCTACCGGCAATACCTTTAATTCCCCTGGTATATCTGACCGTAAAAATAGGCCACTTTTGTGTGCCAAGGCTTACCCTGTCGTTGTCATTCTGTACAAACAGTTCGTCTTTTGCAAAACGTGACTCTATTGTCACTTCTGCTGTTTCAAAACTACTGGCAATCGGGGAATCAGAGCGACCGGGCACAGTATAATAAGCAAAATTGTAAAGGGGTTCAAATGTTCTGTAATTAAAAATTAGTCGTTGGGTGTAGCCCCGAAACAATTCACGCTGGGTTGTCAATTTAGCCTGATTATAATAATAAGGCCTTATTTGATTGCCAAATCTTGTTGCTGCCAGAAACACGCTGTTTCCAATAAGATCATCGGCTGCAAGCCCCACTTGATCTAAATCCCGTGTATATTCAGCCCTTACTGTTGTCCATCGCTTTCGGGATAAAATATGCTCCGCAAAGCCGCTGTATTTGAATTCATCATCAAGTGTGCCATAAGCTGCCCTACCTCCGAATATCCAGCTATTGCTAAAATCAATATTGGTTTTAAAACCTATTTGAAAGCGATGGCCCTCAACTGAGTTATTTGAATAAATTGACAAATAGGGGCCTACATCAAGCTTGCCGAATTTTTTGTAACCGTTGATCGCAATTTTTAATATTTCAGTATATGTTTTTACCACGGGAATATTCCTCAGGGTGTCAATCATCCGATACACATTCATTTCAGCCGGGGTCAGAGGCTCATGCCGATTATTTATCCAATAATCATCGGTATTGTTCATTTTAAAATCCTCAGCAACTACAATGGGGTGTGCGTAAAAACGGGGATCCTGCGGCTGGTTAACAACCACATTCTTATTGGAAGTGTAGAATTTAGCCAATACCCCGGCCATATTGTCTGTAACTTCACCAATATCTATGAGTATCCTGCTTTTATTTGGTATCCATGGCCCTGCTGTGGTTGGTTTCAGCTCCTGCTGAATTTTAATTTTTTCGATGTAGTTTAAGTTGGCGGTCTCACTTATGGTGGCATCAATCTGCTTTAATGCATAGCCCTCCTTTGTAATCCACATAGTACCCTTAAACGCCAAATCCTGATCGCGTTTAGGGAAAAAATCAAGCCGGTAACTAAAGAAACCATCAATCATGGCACTGTCCGTTAAGTCATATTCATAATATAACTTCCATCCATCGGCTATTGGTGAAACAAAGTCTTTGCTCACAATATTGAGCCAATTGTTATAGAAATTGTATTCCTGAAATGACGAGCCAATAAACTGAGACACCAATGATCCGTCTTCAACGCCAACCCCGGTAATTTTGGACTTCACAATTTTTTCGTGTTGTAATTTGGGGTTTTGTCTGTAGTAGTATTCAGACATGGTCTCTGAGATAAACACCGGTAGAATGGGCTTTCCGTCCTCACCTGCCATTCGGTCTATGCTGTCAAGCACCTGAGTGATTTTCTTTACAAACTTCCTTTTCCTGAACTTATCGGTGATATTATCAACGTCTACCTCAATTTTAGTATAGGTATCATATTGATACGCGTCTAAACTTCTTTTGTCATTCTTGTTTTTGTTTTCAACTACATTCCGCAAGATAGGGTAAGCCGGATTTTCGCCAGCATGAAAAACAATCTCTTGAAGTCTGACTACATCTTCAGCTAACTGAAAGTCAATCACCTGAGATAATCCATTTTTTACGGGTTTGGTTCTTACACTATAGCCAATATAGGAGCATTGAATGGAATCGACATGAAGCCCTGTCTGAACCTTATAATACCCTTCAAAATCTGTAGTAGTGCCTGTTGATGAGTTTTTAAAAATAACGTTGGCAAAAGGAATAGGGTCACCGCTTGCCGCATCAGTTACACGTCCAGTAACTATTGTTTTTTGGGCTAATCCGGATAATGAAAGTAAAACAAGTAATACTATTATAAATCTCTCCTGCACTAACGTCAACGATAAATTTTAAAAACAACAAAGTAAGTCAATAGAAGCTTAATACATATTACTCAAGCTCAATTTTTTACTAAATTAATTATAACGAAAAATTAAAAATCAAGTTCTATTGTATCGCCAACATTATAGCCACCTTGTCCATTTTTACCTTTAGTATTATCTTCTTTTTTCGTTTCTTCTTTAGGGTTCTCCACTACTGTTTTTTCTTCTATAACCTCTTTCTCAGGGGTTACAACGGCCTTTTCTGTTTTTATTTCATCGGCAACCTTAGTTTTTTCCTCAACATCAGCCTCTTCCGGTTCAATTTCCACTGATTCCGGTTTTGGAGTTGATTTAATCTGCGTATTCTCTTCTTTAACTGACTCCGTTTTTAATAGGTTAACCTTTTTGACATTATGACTACTCAACCTATTTCCTAGTGCTTTCCATCCTTTGACATCAATCAGTTCTTCCAACTGTAGCTCATCTACCTCTTTGTCTTTGCTTTTCCCTCTTGTATATTCCACCGCTATGGTCGCCTTATCTTCAGTAGTGGCTAAAATCAGTTTTGATCCACTAGCCTCACTTATAAAGCCAAATTTCTTATCCAATGTAGTTGTTTCAACCAAAAATCGTTTTACAAGGTAATGTTTGCTCTCACCGTCATAATGCACAGCAGATATGGCTTTCACTGGATTGAACCTTTCAATAAGCAATATTTTTTCAGCTTCATAACGGTTGGTCAGTTCATAAGAGGTTAACTCATAACTGCCTTCCTTATAAATGATCAAAATATTATCATCGCCATTAAACTTGCCAATATGCTTGCCCCTTCCATCTTTATTCAATCTGCCTATGGACTCATCATACCAAATATCCAAACCGCTCAAGGTAGATAGCCCTTCTGCTTTAAGCTCGATTTTTCGTACTGGGTATTTGGTGAGAATGTTACCTCCTGCTCCCCTGCCTTTTATGTCCAATTCCGCAAAATCAAAATCAAATATTTTGTTTCTTGCCTTGGATCCAGAAGTGAGTTTCACGGTCACTAATTCTGCCTCACCATTAGGGTTGGCGGTCAAATAAAGCACTTTTGAACCTTTTGCACCTTTGGTGAGATCATATTCCTTATCTCTGGTAATGGCGGTCACGTTAAATCGTTTTGACATAGACCTACCAGTCTTTCCGTCAAGGTAAATCAGATTATACGTCATTCGGTCATCCCCTTTTTTCCAAACGCCAACATAAAGGATGTCTTTTCCCATAAAGGTTTTCTCGGAGATTCGTGACACCATCATTTTACCATCACTTCTTAAAGCAATGATATCATCCAGGTCAGAACATTCCGTTACAAACTCATCTTTACGCAATCCATAGCCTACAAATCCATCTTTACGATTAACGTAGAGTTTTTGATTATTGGCTGCAACTACTGTTGTATCAATAGAATCAAATGATTTGATCTCTGTTTTCCGCTCACGGCCCTTGCCATATTTTTCAAGCAAATTTGAATAGTAAGCAATGGAGTAATCAGTGATATTCTCCAAATGATGCAATACCTCCTTCAGCTCCTCTTCAAGTCTCTTCAATAACTCATCCGCTTTGAAAGCATCGAATCTGGAGATCCTTTTAATTTTTATTTCAGTAAGCTTAACAATATCCTCCTCTGTGATTTCCCTATAAAATTCGGGTTTATAAGGATCAAGGCCTTTATCAATGGTGGTTATTACAGCTTCCCAAGTCTCACATTCTTCAATATCCCGGTATATCCTGTTTTCAATAAATATGCGTTCAAGCGAGGAAAACAGGATTTTTTCCATGAGCTCATTTTTCCTGATTTCAAGCTCTTGCGTAAGTAGGCTCACGGTTTGAGCAGTATTGATTTCCAAGATTTCACTCACCTGAAGAAACCTCGGTTTATCATCGATAATCACACAGGCATTGGGTGATATGGAAACTTCACATTCCGTGAAAGCATAGAGTGCATCAATGGTAATGTCGGGTGATTGGCCAGGTGCTAAATCTATTACTATTTCAACGTCTTTAGCGGTATTATCCACTACACGCTTAATTTTTATTTTGCCCTTATCATTGGCCCTAATTATTGATTCTATTAAGCCGGTAGTGGTGGTTCCGAAAGGGATATCACGGATAACGAGGGATTTCTTATCATGCTCCTCAATTTTAGCCCTGACTTTTACTTTACCACCACGCAAGCCTTGATTGTATTCGGAGAAATCGGCCATACCCCCCGTTATGAAATCGGGATATATTTTTACTTTCTTACCTTTTAAAATATCGATACTGGCCTTAATCAGCTCACAGAAATTGTGCGGCAGTATTTTGGTTGATAAGCCTACGGCTATGCCTTCTACTCCTTGTGCCAACAACAATGGGAATTTCACTGGCAGAGTTATGGGTTCACGTTTTCTACCATCGTATGAAAGCTGCCAATCGGTAGTTTGTGGATTATATAAAATCTCCAATGCAAACTTGGAAGGCCTAGCTTCTATGTATCTGGGTGCCGCTGCACTATCTCCTGTCCTCACATCGCCCCAGTTACCCTGAGTGTCAATAAGCAGGTCTTTCTGACCTATATTGACCATGGCATCAGCAATGGACGCATCCCCATGCGGATGATATTGCATGGTTTGACCGATGATATTAGCTACTTTATTGTACCTCCCATCATCCATCTCCTTTAAAGCATGCATGATCCTACGTTGTACGGGTTTAAACCCATCACCAATAGCAGGTACGGCACGTTCTAATATTACATAGGAAGCATACTCCATAAACCAGTTTTCGTACATTCCTGCAACTGGTATTACCTCATGGGTTAAGTCCTTATTTGTTGATTTTTCGTTCTCCAGATTATTTTCTTCAGTCATCTATTTTATAATACTAAACGTTCTCCTCTACCACATCCTTCTCAATGCGTAATCGCTCAACGATAAATTCTTGTCTATCAGGTGTGTTTTTCCCCATATAAAAGGAAAGTAAATTATTTATCGAAGTCTCCTTGTTTAAAATAATGGGATCCAGCCTGATATCTTCGCCAATAAAATTGCCAAATTCTTCTGGAGAGATCTCGCCAAGTCCCTTAAATCGGGTAATCTCAGGTTTGTTGCCCAACTTCTCTACTGCGGAACGTTTCTCTTCTTCGGAGTAACAGTAAATGGTTTCTTTCTTATTTCGTACCCTAAACAAAGGTGTATCCAGAATAAATACATGGCCTTGTTTCACTAAGTCGGGGAAAAATTGCAAGAAAAATGTGAGCAGCAACAGCCTAATGTGCATTCCATCTACATCGGCATCCGTGGCAATAATTATTTTTCTATAGCGTAACCCTTCAATACCATCTTCAATATTTAAGGCATGTTGCAAAAGGTTAAACTCTTCATTTTCGTAAACGACTTTTTTAGTCAGGTTAAAGCAATTCAACGGCTTACCCCTTAAGCTGAAAACAGCCTGGGTCTGCACATCACGTGATTTGGTAATAGATCCACTCGCTGAATCTCCCTCAGTGATAAAGATCATGGTGTCATCTGTTCTGTCACCTTTTTTGTCATCATAGTGCAAACGGCAATCACGAAGCTTTTTATTGTGCAGGTTGGCTTTTTTCGCCCGCTCATTGGCCAGTTTCTTTATGCCCGCAATTTCCTTTCTCTCACGTTCTGATTGTAGAATCCGTTTAAGTAAGGCATCTGCTGCCGCATTGTCCCTATGTAGGTAATTATCAAGCTCGGTTTTTACAAAGTCATTGATAAAAGTCCGCATTGTTGGCCCATCTGGGCCCACATTTTGGGAACCTAGCTTTGTCTTGGTTTGTGATTCAAATACTGGTTCTTGAACCCTTACGGAAATAGCGGCCACCACACTAGCACGCACATCTGCCGCGTCAAAGTCTTTTTTATAGAAATCCCTTACCGTCCTTACTAGCGCTTCTCGGAATGCCGCCAAGTGCGTACCCCCTTGCGTAGTGTATTGACCATTGACAAATGAATAGTATTCCTCACCATACTGATTGCAATGCGACATGGCCATTTCAATGTCATTGCCTTTCAAATGGATGATTGGATATCGAAGACTTTCAATATCCGTTTTCCTTTCCAATAAATCCCTAAGACCATTTTCAGAATGGAATTTCTGGCCATTGAATACTATGGTAAGACCTGCGTTAAGAAATACATAATTCCAAATCAGGTCATTGAGATACTCAGGGATAAAATGAAAGTTTTTAAAAATTGTCTCATCTGGCTCAAACTGCACCAACGTACCATTACGCCCGCTTGATTTGATAATTTTATCGTCATTGGAGATCACCCCTCTGGAGAATTCGGCTACCTTAGTTTCTCCATCCCTGAAGGATTGTACCTTAAAATATTGTGACAAGGCATTTACGGCCTTTGTTCCTACCCCATTCAGTCCAACTGATTTTTGAAAAGCCCCCGAGTCATATTTTCCTCCTGTATTGATTTTCGACACACAATCCACCACCTTACCAAGGGGTATACCACGGCCATAATCCCGGATTTCAACACGATGATCGGTAATCTTCACCTCAATGGTTTTACCATGCCCCATCATGTGCTCATCAATACAGTTGTCAAGCACTTCTTTTACAAGTACATAGATACCATCATCCTGAGCCGAGCCGTCACCCAGTTTACCAATGTACATCCCAGGCCTTAGCCTAATATGCTCCTTCCAATCCAGTGATCTGATACTATCCTCGGTATATGCTACTTGATCAACAGCCATATTTTTGATTTTGTTTACTTAGGTTAACGAGCGAAGAAACATGAAATTTTAGACTAATTCAAGCAATGATACTTATTGATTTACCAAAGATTATAACATCAAAAAAGAAATGGAAGACGTTAAGTATCAGATAATTAGCAAATTAATACCTCTTCAGTAAAACAAAGGTTTAAGCAGTATTTTTTAGTTTTAATAAGAATATAGGCAAAGCCAACACCCATAAGACAATAAAACCCAGCGCAATAAAAATTAAGTATCCAAGATAGGTGAAATCATACATCTCCCCTGAATTGTTGACCTGAACAAAGGACATTGAAATCATAAAAAAGAAATTCAAAACCACTGCAAAACTCATTAACCAACCGTAGACAAACTCAGCTATCTTATTCTCCCGATCCTTAAGCTTTCTGGCCACAATGTATAATGTGAAATTGGATAGGGTAATGATAACCAGCGATAAATAGAAAAACGATTCTCTCGAAATGTTACCGACATTATCTTGGATGTTAACGATTTGAGCTTCAGCAAAAGAAGCGTAGGTGTATAATAATACCGCCATTGTGATGAGTAGTGTTACGAACCAAAACGCTTTGATCAATTTATTCATAGTCTTTTTCGTTTGCGCGAAGTTATATTTTTATTGTTAATTTTAGGTCTTCTAATACGATAAGTCTTTTATGAATTTAAGTCCGATAATATTATCCATTCCCATTTACTTTTTACTTATTGGCATTGAGCTTATTATCCAAAAAATAACAAAAAAAGAGCTTTATAGGCTTAATGATGCTGTAACGAATATTTCATGTGGTATCACCCAACAACTCTCGGGTATTTTTCTAAAAGTACTTGGCGTTGGGGCGTATGCCTTGGTGTATGAACATTTTGCCGTATTTGATATTCCAACCAACTGGATGTCAATCGTAGCCTTATTTATTGGAGTGGATTTTTTCTATTATTGGGCACACAGAATGAGCCATGAAATCAATCTTTTTTGGGGCGGGCATGTGGTGCACCATCAAAGTGAGGACTATAATTTCTCCGTGGCCCTTCGTCAAGGATCTTTTCAAATAATATGGACTTTCTTCTTTTATTTCCCATTGGCAATAGCGGGATTTAACCCGATAGATTTTGTGTTTGTCTCTGCTTTGGTAACGGTATATCAATTTTGGATTCACACCGAGACAATTACTAAAATGGGCTGGTTTGAAAAAGTATTCAACACTCCCTCCCACCACCGGGTGCACCATGGACGAGATCCAAAATACATCGATAAAAACCATGCAGGTATGCTCATCATTTGGGACAAAATGTTTGGTACTTTTCAAGAAGAAGAGGAAAAGCCAACTTATGGTATAACCAAACCCATCAATAGTTGGAACCCAGTTTGGGTAAACCTCGACCATTATAGTCAGATGGCCAAACAGATAAAGACCATTAAAGGCTTTAGCAATAAGATGAAATTCCTCTTTTACAAGCCGGGATGGTTGCCCCCAGAGTTGGGTGGGTATCAGGCAGCCCCTGAAGTAGATAAATCAACCTATAAAAAGTTTGATACAAATGTCCCTACAAAGCTTAATTTGTATGTGCTATACCAATATGTTGTTGCGTTAGCAGGTACAGCTTTGTTTTTATTTAACTACACCAAATTAGATTTAATTTTTCAGGGTATTGTGGTACTGGGCATTGTATCCACTATTGTACTAGCTGGTTTATTGCTTGAAAACAAACCCTGGGCTCCAATGATGGAACGAATGCGGATTTTAACCATTAGTATTGCAGGAATGTTAGCGATTTATTTTTTAGGCTTAAGCCTATGGTTTTATTTAATTCCGGCAGCCTATTTTCTAATCTCCCAGACCGTACTTCCACAACCAAAAACCAGATTAGCCAACGCATGAGAACTATAATTTCCTTAATCCTACTGATTACCTTTATGGTAGGCTGTGACAAAAAAACAATAGATCTTGACAATTTTGATGAAGTTGCGTGGCAGCAAGATAAAAATGGCTGTAACTCCGTCCGTATAAACATGGTTGATGCCTTGGAAGCTGATAAAGAGAAGTTAAAAGCCTTGAACCAAGATGAAATAATGGCTATTCTCGGAAAGCCAGATGCCAATGAACTTTATAAAAGGGGACAAAATTTTCTGATCTATTTCATTACGCCTAAAAATTGTGGTGGTGATGAACCTAAAGAGCATAAATACCTCAGCATCCGTTTCACTGCTATGGGTTTGGCCAAAGAAGTGTTGGTCTACACCGAATAAATTCTATTTACAATTCACTTTTTTTTCGTATCTTATTGGCTAAACCAAACATTAGCCTATGAGCAGTATACAGTTTCATCCCAATGAGCTTCTTCTGATTTACAACGATCCGAACACTACCACAGGTAAACAAACCAGGGCCTACGCTAAATCTGTGTCCAACAATGTAAATGAAGTTGATCTAAGCAATGTAAAACTAACCACTACCCTTTGGAAGGAAATTGTGAATAAGTTAAAAGTACATCCAGAAGATATTATGAATAAAGAGAGCCAGGAATATAGGGAGAAAATTCAGGGCAACAATTTTACTATGGATGGATTGTTACAAGTACTGGCCCAATCCCCACAACTATTGAGAGCTCCTATTGCCATATATCACAACAATGCCGTATTCTGCCAAAAACCCACTGATATACTGAAATTGGAAGACCAAAGCAGAGGCAGCAATAAAGTACCTCCTCATCTGCGCAGGGATTATAACGACTGATCAGGCCCAGAAATATGTAAGTCTACGGTGGTAGAGTCCCGTTGCACATTTATTTCAAACAAATACTGATGGGTAGCCCATTCTGTTTGTTTAAACTGTTCGAATGTGGTGATTAACTTATTGTCTTTATAAACTAAGAATATATTTAATCCCATTTTTCTAAAAGTAGCGGTCTCCCTCCGTTCTCCATTGTAAACCGTGAGGGTGTCCGTGCTTCCTTCTGCTGTTTGTTTGATTTTGATCCTATTTAATTCCACACCACGAGGGCGTACGATAAATTGATCTTTAAACAAAAGCTCCCTGAGTGAGTTTTTGGAAGAAAACCCGATAATCAGGATCAGTACTGTAATACCTAAAATCCAAAAGAATGCTTTCATTCAATTAATTTTATGCCTTCATCGGTAATTTCAATTTTCTTTTGTTTGTAAAGGCCACCTGCTGCTTTTTTAAACGATTTCTTACTCATTTTTAGACGCTCCATGATTTCTTCCGGATCTGATTTATCATTGATGGAAATATAGCCATCATGTTTAATCAGCAAATCCAATAATTTTTTAGTGTTTTCATCAATGGCTTCTACCCCTACATGCCCTATTCGCAGGTCGATCTTGTCGTCATCCCTGAGCTTCTTGATAAATCCACGCATTGTGTCCCCAACCCGGATAGTGTCAAAAACTTCATTCTTATAAATCATACCTGAATAGCTTTGATTGACAACGGCCATATAACCTATGTCGGTTATTCCATATACGAGTAAATCCACTTCCATTCCTTCTTTAAGCTCTGAGAAATCGCGCTTAAAAAAAGCATACAACTTGCTCACCCCTACCAAACGATCGGTTTTTTCATCCAAACAAATCTTTACCACATGTCTATCACCCACACGAAAATCCTTATGCTGCTCTTTAATGGGCACAAAAAGATCTTTCTCCAATCCCCAATTAAGAAATGCTCCGTGGGGGGCAATATCCGTCACCTCAAGGGCCACAAAATCGCCCAATTTACCAAAAGGCTTCAAGGTAGTGGCGATCAGACGATCTTCAGAATCCTTGTACAGAAACACCTCTATCTCATCCCCTACAGCAGTACCTTCCGGTACATACTTGATGGGCAAAAGTATTTCCCCTCTTTCAGAATCTAGGTAAAGGCCAAAATCAACCTCTTTAACCACTTCTAGTTTGTAATAATCCCCAATATGCATGTCGGCAATTTAACAACATTTGAGGTCACAAGGAGCAAAATTTTATATATTTGCCAGCCTAAAACAATTACCAATAAGAAAAATACTCTATGAAAAATATTGCAGTAATAGGATCAGGAACAATGGGCAATGGTATTGCTCATGTATTTGCTCAAAACGGATATAACGTTGCCCTGATTGACATATCGGCACCTGCTTTGGAGAAAGCAGTAGCTACCATTACCAAAAATCTTGACAGACAACTGAGCAAAGGAGCTATTACTGAAACGGATAAGGCCAATGCCTTAAGCAACATCACTACCTATACTGAAACAAAAGAAGGTGTTAAGAATGCTGATTTGGTGGTAGAGGCCGCCACAGAAAACATTGATCTTAAGTTAAAGATATTTAAAAGCCTGGATGAAATTTGTGATAAAAACACCATTCTAGCCACTAATACCTCTTCCATATCCATTACAAAAATTGCGGCCGTTACGAACCGGGCAGATAAGGTGATAGGCATGCACTTCATGAACCCTGTACCTGTAATGAAATTGGTAGAAGTAATCCGCGGATACAATACCAGTGACAAAGTGACTGCTGATATCATGGAAATGAGCAAGAAATTGGGAAAAGTACCTGTTGAGGTGAATGACTACCCCGGTTTTATTGCCAACAGGATTTTGATGCCCATGATCAATGAAGCTATTTACTCATTGTATGAAGGCGTAGCGGGTGTTGAGGAAATTGATACGGTAATGAAATTAGGGATGGCTCACCCAATGGGGCCATTACAACTCGCTGATTTTATAGGCCTTGATGTATGTCTATCTATTCTTCATGTATTACACGATGGATTTGGCAACCCTAAATACGCCCCTTGTCCGCTACTTGTAAATATGGTGGAAGCAGGCCATAAAGGTGTGAAAAGCGGAAGTGGATTTTACACTTGGGGACATGGTACTAAAGATCTGATTGTTGCGGATAGGTTTAGTAAATAATTTGATGATAGGTTAATTTGATGATGTGACAATTGCATTTTATTGTCAGTTACCGTGAACCATCACACTAGAAGATACTTGATGATCTCTGTAATACTCTTTATAAACGAGGATTATTGGATTTATATCAGATAAGTATTTTGACAATTAACCAGCATTTTCAAATTGTCTAATTATTCAAATCGAATTTACTTACAATATTTCTTGATCAGTTCATCTGCCTTTTCAACGCCTAAAGTTCTGGCCATTCTAAAATCTGCACAGGCCTTGCTGGTTTGTCTGCCATAAATCCTTAGTGATCCACGGGAAAGGTAGGCTTCGGCATATTCCTTATTCACACTTATGGCAGCATTATAGGCAGCTAAAGCATCTTGTAAATTGCCCAATTTTTGATTTGCCTTACCCTTAAGAGTGAAAGCCGTGGCATTATTTTCGTCAAGTTTCAGCACTTTCTCTGCATAGAATATTGTGTTCTCATAGTCATGCAGACGATCGTAGTAATCTGCCGTGAGGCTCAGAAGTGCATTAACATTCAAAGGGTCGATTTTAATAACTAGATTGAAATCTTCCAATGCCTCCTTATGTTTGCCCAGCTCTTCGTAGGCCCGACCCCTGTTGTATATGGTTTTTATGTCACGTGGTTCTGTTGATAGGTAAATAGTATAGGATTCAATCGCCTTCTCATATTCACCATTATTGAAATATACATCCCCTTGTTGAGAATTTTCGTTTTTGCAGGCAAATGCCAATAATATAAATCCAAAAAATAATAATCCCCTCATTGCGCTATTTAAATAAAAATTAGCTGCAAATGTAAAGAATTATTTAATTCAAATGGTTTTTAAGAAGGCTTTTACTGCTTGCCAATACCCCTCGGAATCAGGGTACTGTGACCATAAGGCCTTTGACCCATGGTTTCCCACTGATTCAGGTAAATAATATGTTTTCTTATCGGATAAAATAGAAACATATATTCCCCACCAGCCATTTTTTTCTGATTTTGCGGATGTTATAAAAGTTGGTTTTGCGATTTTAACGGCATCCGAGGTAATAAAATCCCTCGGCTTGCCTTGTGAAGTAAAATATTCAGCTGGAGAAAAAGCCAATACCCCATCGATCTGATCTCCAATTTGACCTGCCAGCTTAAGTGCTAAGGCAGATGAATAGGAACTCCCCCAAATAATTAATTTTCCCTGGGCAAAATGTCTTTTCGCATATTGAACGGCAGCACGCATATCTTGCATAGCATCAACATACTGGGTGGCCTTCATGGCTTTTACGGCATTTAACTTAGTGAGATTGGTTACATTATTGATAGCACCACCAGATCTAAGATCAACGGCCATACAGTTATAACCAAGTGTATTCAATATTGGAGCGATCTCATTGTATTCTCCCCTGCTCCAATTGGCTTGGTGAAACAATACTATGAAGGGAGCTGATTTCTCATGAATCTGATACAGATCAGCACTGATAATAATACCATCCTCTGAGGGGAATGTGATCATCTTGTCCAAAGATTGGGATACCGCCCAGTGACTTGCCAACAAAAACAAAATACACAGTGAGCTTTTCATTTTATGAATATAACCTAAAAAAATAGGATCACCGAAAAATAATCGGATCAATTGATTTTTATTTTATCTTACTCGTTACAGGGTGCTTCACATTGCTAAAATCTGATAGCTCCACACTAACATTTCCAATAAACATCTTCGCCTGTACCTTCAGTGGAATTTTATTTTTATCATCAGTTACCCAGGCCAACACCGAGTCCTCACCATCAAAAAGTTCATTGTCAGGTACTACAGGTGCTATTCTGATCGCATGAAATTTTCCTGCTTTCGTTTTTATTTTTTCTTTGCCCCTATAGATCATTTCCAGATCATAGAAGGCATCTTCAAAGAATCCGCTAATGGTAAACCTGTCCCCTTTTTTCATTTTTGAAAAATCGATAGTCCTCAAATAAAGGGCACCGGCCATCATATCACGGACACTGCTATCAGTGGCCACAAATATTTTAGGCTCCTTAAAGCCTCCGTTTTCCTTATCCACTACTTTGGCTTCTATCAATTTTACCCGATGGTCGAACCGCACCACTTCATCTTTACGATAGTTGCCTTCTCTGATATTTCTATATGAAATGTGCGGCAAAAGTGCTGCTGAATCCACATAAGCACCCCAGTGATCATTTACTTTAGCCACCCAATCGACCATCCCACTTGTCCGGCCAAAAATATCGACCTTATAGCATTTTCTATGATTGATTTTATAGAATTTGTCATCAATTATCATTTCGGCTTCACCTATAGGGAAAATTCCGAAATTGATTTTAAACTCCAGTTTTTCACCTCTACCAAAGCTATCATAATCAACATTTTGATATTGAACCTGATCATCGGCTGTAAATGCCGAGATTATTAGGGCGAGGAAAGGTAAAATGATTAGCTTTTTCATAATGACAACTATCCGTTTATACTAGGCTGCCTTACAAAGTAAATGCCAGCTTTAAGCAGAAACGTTATTTTCCCTTAATGCGTCATTCAAAGACGTTTTTTTATCTGTACTTTCTTTTCTCTTACCAATAATTAAAGCACATGGCACCTGAAAGTCACCGGCCTTGAAGGTTTTGGTATAAGAACCAGGGATCACTACTGACCTCTCTGGAACATATCCACGAGTCTCAACAGGTTTATCACCCGTTACATCAATGATCTTTGAACTGGCAGTAAGCACCACATTGGCACCCAAGACAGCCTCTTTACCTATCCTTACCCCTTCTACTATAATGCAACGTGAACCGATGAAAGCATTGTCTTCTATAATAACCGGAGCTGCTTGAACCGGCTCCAATACACCTCCAATACCCACCCCTCCACTTAAATGCACGTTTTTTCCGATTTGCGCACAGCTACCAACAGTAGCCCAAGTATCTACCATTGTACCTTCATCTACATAAGCACCGATATTGACATAGGAGGGCATAAGTATTACTCCATTACTTATAAAAGAACCGTAACGCGCCACTGCAGGGGGAACAACCCTCACACCCAATTTCTCATAATTATTTTTAAGCCTGATCTTATCATGGTATTCAAACGGGCCTACCTCAATGGTCTTCATTTCCCTAAGTGGAAAGTAAAGGATAACGGCCTTCTTGATCCATTCATTGACTTTCCAGCCCAACACATCAGGTTCCGCAACACGCCTAATTCCATTATCAAGATCATCTACAGTAGTCTTAATGGCTATTTGTACTTCCTTAACTTTGAGCAACGAGCGGTCATCCCATGCTTTTTCTACTAATTCCTTTAATTCCATTTATGATTAACGATTTATCCTTATAATTACCTGTAATGGAACTACAAAAACTTGTGATAGCCTCAGTACTCAAACCGGTAACTGATACAAGAATGTATGAGAAATTTGGCCGTTCCATCAGCCAAGCAAAGAAATATGAGGTAAATATCATAGGTTTTTATTCAAAAAAAATACCTAACGCTGACAATATTTATTTCCACCCCATATTTAAATTCAAAAGAATCGGTATAAAAAGGATTTTGGCCCCTCTTCAATATTTAGTTAAATTATTGGCCATCAGACCTGTAGTTATAATAATCACTACCCATGAATTATTAATTCCATCCCTAATATTTAAAGTGTTTTTTAGGGCAAAATTAATTTATGATGTCAGGGAAAATTACTTTCTAAATATCAGACATACCAATGCGTTTCCCAACATACTTAGGGATATCATAGCTTACTGGGTAAGGTTCAAAGAAACTTTGACCAGTTCTTATGTTCAGCATTTCACCCTAGCTGAAAAATGTTATGAAAATGAACTAACGTTTATTGGAAATAAATATAATATTATTGAGAATAAAGCTCTTTCTTTACTGTCAAAATCCGAAAGGGCTACCGATAAAAATAATGAAGTGACTAAGTTGGTTTTTACTGGCACATTGGCTGAAAGTACTGGTGTGTTTCATTGTATCAAATTGGCTCAAAATTTACATCAAATGGATGACTCCATTACACTCAACATCATAGGTTATTGCAGTTCAAAAGCTGAATTGGTGAGGATTAAGAATGCCATAAATAACAAGCCCTATATCACACTTCAAGGTGGTGATAATTTAGTGGAGCACTCCGCAATATTGGATGCAATCAATAACGCTGATTTTGGTTTGATTTATTATCCTCCGAATGTAGCCAATGACAATGCAATCCCCACAAAATTGTATGAATATCTAAGTGCTGAATTGCCCATACTTATGGAAGATAAACCATCTTTTATTTCAATAACCGCCAAATACCCAGCTGCAATAGTTATAGATTTTAATGACTATAATAGCGAACAAATACTAGCTCAGATGCGAAGCGCTAATTTCTATGCAACCAAGCCCGGAAGTGAGGTTTTATGGAGGTCAGAAGAGGTTAAATTGTTAATGATAATTAATTCATAACTATATTATTATCAATGCTTTATATAATGTCAATTTATCTGATCATCTAAATAGATAAATCACTCGAAAGGCCTATTTTTTAATCATTCTGATCCATTAAATTCACCCCACACATTTATTCCCCATTTTTAGGCAAGCCTAACAAATACGAGTTGATAGCTAAAATGCCTTCAATTACATAGACAGTAAAGCTTTTTTATTTTTTTAATAATAAATGAAAAATATTTTTAGGTTAATCTAAATGTATTATCTTTGAAGAAATTTATCAAATATGCTGAGTTTCGCAGAGGAAAACTACCTCAAAACAATTTACCATCTATCGCAGGAAACCGATAGTGCTGTTACTACCAATGCCATTGCTGATAGCCTAAATACCAAAGCGGCATCAGTCACGGACATGATTAAAAAATTGTCGAAAAAAGGGGTCCTCTCCTACCAAAAGTACAAAGGCGTTCAGGTGTCAAAAACTGGCGAAATTGCCGCCCTTCAGGTAATAAGAAAACATCGGCTTTGGGAAACATTTTTGGTTGATAAATTGAAGTTCAATTGGGATCAGGTACATGAGGTAGCAGAGCAATTGGAGCACATAAATTCAGACCTACTAATCCAACGATTGGATGAGTTTTTGGCCTACCCAAAATACGATCCCCATGGCGACCCTATCCCTGATGAAAATGGTTTATTTAAATCCAAACCGAGGGTAGCTCTAGACCAATGCTTGGATGGTCAGTCTGGCATAATCGTGGCAGTAAAAGACAGTAATTCTGCCTTCCTAAAGTACCTTGACAAAATAGGATTATACCTAGGTGCCAAAATAAAGATTATAGATAAAGTCGAGTTTGACGGTTCACTTGAAATTCAAATTGATAATAAAAAAAGCACCTTCATTTCTAAAGAAGTATCAGAAAATATATGGATAACCGAATAATTTTAATTCTCATTGTTGCCATTGCCCTCCTATCTGGTTGTAAACAGCAACAGCCTGATAATGGCCGTCTTCAAATTGTGACAACCACTGGCATGATAGAAGATGCTGTAAAAAATATTGTTGGGGACAAAGCAGATGTTGAGGCCTTGATGGGTCCTGGCGTGGATCCACACTTATATAAGGCCACACAAGGTGACTTACAAAAATTGACGGGGTCAAACATTATATTCTACAATGGTTTGCACCTTGAGGGCAAAATGGGTGAGATACTTGAGAAGCTAGGTCATCAAAAACCAGTGTTGGCAGTATCCGCACATATTGACCCATCCAAACTAAGAAAAGTACCTGAGTTCAATAATAATTATGACCCTCACATTTGGTTTGATGTGGCACTATGGTCTGAGGCCGTGAAAGAAATCAGTCGCTTTATGCAGTCATATGATACAGTAAATACCCTGTTCTATGCTCAAAATGAAATCCGATATCAATTGAAACTCGATTCCTTACATACATTCGTGACGCATAAAATTAAGGAAATACCCAAGTCTCAGCGTGTACTCATCACCGCACATGACGCATTTGGTTATTTTGGAGACGCTTATAACATTGAAGTAAAAGGCCTACAAGGAATATCAACTATATCGGAATATGGCCTTAGAGATGTCTCAAATCTTGTTGATTTCATTATCAATAACCAAATAAAATCAGTCTTTGTAGAAACATCAGTATCCAGTAAGGCAATAAATGCGGTGGTGGAAGGATGTCAACAACGAGGGTATAATATAGCCATTGGGGGCAATCTGTATTCAGATGCTATGGGAGCTAAAGGTTCTCCTGAAGGTACCTATGAAGGAATGGTAAGGGCAAATGTAAATACAATTGTATCGGCATTAAAATGACAAAAAATGATAATACAGGCAGATGATCCAATAGTTGAAATCCATGACCTCACAGTATCTTATGATAAGAAACCGGTATTGTGGGGTGTTGATCTTACACTCCCCAAGGGACAGTTAATAGGGATAATTGGCCCTAATGGGGCTGGGAAGTCTACCCTGATCAAAGCAATCATGGGACTTATACCCAACAGTAGTGGCTATATTAAGCTTTTTGATGATGAGCTTTCCAACGTAAGGGATAGAATTAGCTATGTACCACAACGTGAAACGGTAGACTGGGATTTTCCAGCATCAGTAATGGACATTGTACTTATGGGCAGATATGGTAAACTGGGGATTTTTAAAAGACCAAGAAAAGTGGATCGGGAGGTTGCCTTGGATAGCCTTAGAAAGGTTGATTTGGAAGGTTATAAAGATCGGCAGATATCACAGCTTTCGGGCGGCCAGCAGCAACGTGTTTTTTTAGCCAGAGCTTTGGCACAGCAGGCAGATCTGTATTTCATGGATGAGCCTTTTGCAGGTGTAGATGCAGCTACTGAAAAAACAATTATTAAGCTACTTAGGGAAATGACTGAACGTGGCAATACAGTCGTGGTCGTTCACCACGATCTACAATCAGTAACACAATATTTTGACTGGGTGTTAATGCTCAATATGCGTTTGGTAGCGTCAGGCCCAACCGCTGAGACTTTTAATACTGAAATGCTTCAGGAGACTTATGGGGGTAAATTAACGCTCTTATCAGAAGTTGGAAATCTCCTAAAACAAGGTGCTTTCCCAAGCCGTGAAAAAAATGAACAGGTAAAAAGTTAATGGAAACATTTATTGACTTCTTTTCTTTTACCGACCCTAACGTACGCTATGTTGTATTGGGGTCAATTCTGATCACGGCCAGTTCCGCCATCGTGGGCACCTTCACTTTTTTAAAGAAAAAAGCATTGGTAGGTGATGCGGTGGCACATGCCGTCTTACCTGGAGTGTGCCTTTCTTTTATCGTTTATGGTGAGAAAAATCCATTGGTATTGATCATCGGGGCATTCATCACAGGTTGGCTGGCCTTAACCTTAATTGATATAATCTCTTCCAAATCGAAAATAAAAGAAGACACCGCCATTGGCCTTATTTTGTCAGTATTCTTTGGTGTAGGCATATTTTTGCTCACTATCATTCAGAAATCAGGTAATGCCGCACAAAGCGGATTAGATCAATTTTTATTTGGTAAGGCGGCCTCACTGGTGGGCAGTGACCTGGTTACTTTTAGCCTTGTCTCTGTGATATTGTTAATAGCCGTATATGTATTTTTCAAGGAGTTTACTCTAATCGCATTTGACAAGGATTTTGCATCCACCATTGGGTTACCAATAAAAACAATGGAGCTAATTTTGACCACGTTAACTGTTTTGGCGGTAGTGGTTGGTATTCAGGCAGTGGGTGTTGTGCTTATGGCGGCCATGCTGATCACACCAGCAGCAGCGGCTCGATTTTGGACTGAAAAGATTCAGGTAATGATTTGGTTGGCAGCCATATTCGGTGCCTTTAGTGGTCTATCAGGGGCTTATATTTCCTACGTTGCCCCTTCCATGCCCACTGGCCCGTGGATTGTGATTGTTATTTCGACCATTGCTTTCTTCTCCTTCTTCTTCGCGCCCAAACGAGGTATTATAATACGGTACTTGACCCAGAAAAGAATTCAGAGGCATATCGTAGATGAAAACATACTAAAAGCACTCTATCATCTTGGAGAAGAAGAGAAGAATTTTTTTGATGAAAGAACCATAGAAACCATCCTGTCAAAGCGAACCCTCCAAAAGGAGGTGCTACTTAAAAGTCTAAGGCGGCTAAAAAGAGAGGGGTATTTAAAAAACAGTAATGGCTATTGGTCATTTACAATAGAAGGTAAAAACAGAGGTCAACGGGTGGTGAAACTACACCGACTGTGGGAAGTTTATCTTACCCAATATTTACGCATTGCGCCAGATCACGTGCATGACGATGCGGACACGATAGAGCACGTACTAACACCAGAGTTGGAGGCTAGACTTGAGAAACTTCTCAATTACCCAACTACTGATCCACACGAATCAGAAATACCCTATGCATAGTTTCCAAATCATATTGGCGGGTTCTCTAGTGGCCATATCTTGTGGGTTATTGGGTTGCTACCTAATACTAAGGAAAATGGCCATGGTAGGTGACGCTATTTCTCATGCCGTCCTGCCTGGGATTGTACTTGCATTTTTAATTACAGGATCAAGGGACAGTGTGACCATGCTTATTGGTGCAGGAACCATTGGCGTTTTGACGACATTTCTAATTGAATTCTTTCATAAAAAAGGTAAACTGCAAACAGATGCCTCTATTGGTGTCACTTTTACCTGGCTTTTTGCCATTGGTGTTATTCTAATTTCGGTATTTGCCGGAAAAGTAGATTTAGATCAGGATTGCGTGCTCTATGGGGAAATTGCCTACGTTCCAATAGATTTATGGATTACCAAAGCAGGGGTAGTTATGGGGCCTCGGGTTTTGTATATAGCAGGTACCGTATTGTTGATCATATTGGCATTTATTTTCATTGGCTACAAGGAGCTGTTTCTTACCACATTCGATCCCTCTTTTGCTACAGCAATTGGCATTTCAACAATCACATGGCATTATCTGTTGATGGGTGCCGTGTCCATTACAACGGTAGCTTCTTTTGAATCAGTCGGTGCTATATTAGTGGTTGCATTTCTTATTGCTCCCCCTGCAACGGCCTATCTACTCACCGAAAATTTGGTGAAAATGATGATCATCTCCTCCATTCTGGGAATTCTGATATCTATATCAGGATATTACCTTGCTGCAGGCACTGATGGATCCATTGCGGGTGCTATGGCTGCAATGTCAGGGGTCTTTTTTGGGTTAGCCTTTCTATTTGCCCCAAAAGAAGGTTATATATTTAAAATACTTAAAAAACAATCAGCCCCCACCCGGCTTGAATAGTAAATGAATAAAACAAAAGCTGAAATGATGAAGTCCCTATCTGAAGTAAACGCTTCAGTGGATGTAACCAATAAAAAGGGATTTTGGAAAAAGCTTTTTGCCTTTATGGGGCCAGCTTATCTGGTGAGTGTGGGTTATATGGATCCAGGTAACTGGGCAACAGACATTGCTGGGGGTAGTCAATTTGGCTACACACTTATTTGGGTGCTACTGATGTCAAACCTGATGGCTTTGCTACTGCAGAGTTTAAGCGCAAGACTTGGTTTGGTACGCAAGATGGATCTTGCCCAGGCTTCGAGGGCTACTTACCACCCTGTCATTAACTTTTTCCTTTATATACTCGCTGAAATAGCCATTGCTGCCTGTGATTTGGCTGAAGTATTGGGAATGGCCATTGGTTTACAACTGTTATTTGGTTTACCGTTAATTTGGGGTGTGAGCCTCACAGTAGCCGATACTTTGCTGTTTCTTGTCCTTCAAAACTATGGAATGCGTAAGATGGAGGCTTTCATAATTGCTTTAGTGGCTATAATAGGAGGTGCTTTTATAATAGAAATGATTTTGGCCAAACCGGACTTGGGCGAACTAGCAACGGGCTTTATTCCTTCATTACCAAATAATCAGGCATTATATATTGCCATTGGCATTATTGGAGCTACGGTAATGCCTCACAACTTGTATTTACATTCATCACTCGTACAAACCAGAAAAATTGGACTAAGTTCTAAAAGCATCTGGACGGCCATCAAATTTAATATCATTGACTCGGCCATTGCATTGAACCTTGCTTTCTTTGTGAATGCCGCCATTCTAGTTCTGGCCGCTGCTACATTTTATAACTCCGGGTTGTTTGATGTCACTGAAATTCAGGATGCCCATAAGCTTTTAGCTCCGTTATTGGGAACCAAATGGGCTCCTATCCTATTTGCCGTAGCATTGATAGCGGCAGGGCAGAGTTCCACTATAACGGGTACCCTTGCTGGTCAGATCGTGATGGAAGGGTATCTGCATTTACGCATTCAACCGTGGCTCAGAAGACTACTTACCAGATTGATAGCCATCATTCCCGCTCTTCTGGTTATTTCCATTTATGGGGAAGCAAAGACTGGCGAGATGTTAATTTTCAGTCAGGTAATCCTTAGCCTTCAGCTGGGCTTTGCTATAATCCCGCTGATCCATTTTGTCTCTGATAAAGTTAAAATGGGTGAATTTGCCATTAAACCAATCGTTCAGGTAATCGCTTGGCTTATTGCACTTATTATCGTTTCGCTCAATGTAAAGCTTGTATACGATGAGATAAATGGATGGCTAGCCTATGCTGGTGATGATGCCTATATACTGTGGCTGACCGTTGTGCCAATAGCTTTGGCTTCATTTGGTTTGCTGCTTTTTATCACTTTCCGTCCATTATTTAAACATGAAAAAAGGGCTAAAAGGAAAACACCACATGGCCAATTTACTCCGTTGGAATTTGTTAAAGGGTCTTCTTATAAAAAGATAGCCGTGGCCGTTGACTTTAGTGATATAGACTCCAAGGCTATCAACAGTGCTGTTGCACAGGGAGGAAAACAAGCAGAATACTTACTCATCCACGTAGTGGAATCAACAGGAGCTTGGATGATGGGGCGTGAAATATCCGATTTGGAGTCCGGCTTGGACCGTAAAAACCTGCAAAAATATGCGGATCAAATGAAACATGAAGGCTACAATACAAGCATAAAACTGGGCTATGGTTTGCCTAAACAGAATATCCCCAAGATTGTAGATGAATTTGAAGCAGACCTTTTGGTGATGGGTGCCCATGGGCATATGTGGTTTAAGGATTTACTCTTTGGCACTACGGTTGATGCCGTTAGACACAGATTGAAGGTACCTATTTTTATTGTTAGATGTTAGATGCTTAGATGTTAGATGCTTAGATGTTAGATGCTAGATGCTAGATGTTAGATGCTAGATGCTAGATGCTAGATGTTAGATGCTAGATGTTAGATGCTAGATGTTAGATGTTAGATGTTTGTATATCCCTGATTGGAGTTGACCGATTTTAGTTTATTAATTCGTTGTTAAATATAGTTATTGATTCTCGGTTAACAGGATTAGTAGCCAAACATAATTTCTCATAATCAATTGGTGTTTTTTTATTAATGCTATTATGTGTTCTAACTTCGTTATAGTTTTTAACTGCTTGTTTCATTCGTGACTTAAGAGCTATAAAGTCTTTAGGGTTCCAATAATCTATATAATCCCGTTTTATTGTTCTATTTATTCTTTCAGCGTATGCATTGTCTTGTGCTGATAATGCCATGCTGATTTTTGAGTCTACTTGTTTCAATAAACTGATATATCCTTTATAAGTGTATTGACTGCCCCTGTCAGAATGATGGATTAATGGGGCCTTATGGTCTTTTAGTGCCATTTTTAATGCTTTTATATTAGCTGTTGCCCTCATATTATCTGATATGTTATAACCAACGATCTTTTTTGTGTAAACATCAATAATGAACACTGCATAATAATGGTTGACCCCAACTGGTATGTAAGTAATATCCGATTGCCATATTGTTGATGGTTGGTTAATTATCATTCCTTTGATCAAGTTTGGATAGTAAATTTTGGAAGCTATAGTCGTTTTCCTATAGTTTCTTTTCTTTTTCAGCCGGTACCCAATACTCATCATTACTTCAATAAACCTATCCCTTCCAATAAAGTCTGGGCTCAGGATATCATACATTTTTTCCACTCCACAACCAGGGAAATCCCTTCTTAGATCATCTACTTCTGCGATTAACGTTGCTATCTTACCGTCAAAAATGATCTGACGTTTTTGATATTGATTAACAGCTTGTTTACTTATGCCTAGGGTTCTGTATAACTGGTTCATCGAGTAGCTTACTTGGTCTGATCTTTTTCTGATTTCACTGATGGTGAGGTGGAGAAGTTTTTTTTTAAATCAATATCCAACTCATTTTTAGCTACCTCCATCATTGTTTCCAGATAGTCTATCATAATCTGTTTGCGGCCTAAAGCTGCTTCCAAGTCTTTTACTTTACGTTCTAAATCCTTGAGCTTTTTTGAACTACTGTCTTTCATTTCAATGATTCTATAACCCTTATCGTTAAATTTAGAGAATTTATAGATCCAATCGTAAATAGTGGGGTTCGAGATTTTATGAAGCTTTTCGAGTTCAATAACACTGAACCTCCCAGATTCAAACTCTGATACTATTTGTTTTTTAAACTCAATGGAGTACTTCCGTTTCTTGTGAATACTTTTTAGATTAGGTTTCATGATTTCCACGTTTTGTGGTCAACCTATATCAGGGACGTACA
>DDIU01000038.1 GCA_002338655.1 Flammeovirgaceae bacterium UBA1842
TTGCACCCTTTGGAACGCTCAAATTCATGAGCTATATTCACCATTCAAGGCACACACATAGCTAGCAGCGCATATGCTTAAGTGCTTTGCTGGTTTGTGACTACGACTTATTCATTCTGTGTATACATTCTTAGCTTTAAGTTGTAGGTCTTCCTTGGTCTACTTGCAGTTTGTAGAGCCCTCGAGCAGACTCGGGCGGGATAGACGCAGAAAACGTCTTTGCCAAAGTCTCTGCAACTTGGCTCAAAACACAGAATTCATTACTTTGCGTGCAAATCAGTCTGGGTAGTGGCATTCGCGTGCTAGCCAGGCGTTAGCAAGCATTAGAAAAATGAAAATTAAGTCGCAAAAAATAATTGGACAGAATGGAAAAGTGAGAGAGCACTTTGTCAATAAATTCAATACAAAAGGACTTATCGAAAGAACTGAATTTCTTGACGAACACGGACAATTGCAATTCTACTCAGAGTTCGTTTATGATTCTAATGACAACTGCATTTTAAAAAAAGAATTTGATGCTAAAAATGAAATACAGAGTTCTAACCAATGGGAATTTGATGAACAGAATCGAGAGATTAAATTTCTTGAACTTACAGCTGAAAACGTAATTTGGGAATGGTACGAGAAACAATACCCAAATGACAATACAGTTATTTATATCTCAAAAGACGAAACAGGAATAATCAATCATAAGACTATTGAAAACACTAAAACTGGCACGCAAGAAAGATTTGGAGAAGACGGAAAACTGTATGCGACAATAACCAAAGAATATGATAATAGTGGAAGATTGATAAGTTCCAAAACCGTAAACACAAAAAGTAAAGTTACCGAAGAGAATAGATATCGTTATTCAGGATTAACAGAAATCTGGGAACTTTACATTGACGGAAAGTTTATTAAAACAGAAGAGTATCAAACTGACAAAAACGGGAATCAAATTTATTATGTCAGAAAGAACGATAAAGGAAAAAGTCTTGAATGGTTAAAACGTGAATATGATGAATATGGAAATCAAGTTTCAATTGAAAATGGCTTTGAAATTGATAAACCAACGCACAAATCGACAATTGAAATAGAATACTTGAAGAATAAAAACGCTTGCTAATCGAGTAGCCCGACCTGAGCCATAAGACTCAGGTTGAGGCTCTCATCCGCTGGCTAGCGGATACGGGTCTCCCCGACTATGTCGGGGCAGGCTGTACTTGGCGGTTCGTGAAGCATACTGCAACCGCTCTTTACACCAGTTGTAGCTTTGTCGTAATTTAATAGAAGGCTATACTAACTCAAGGCAAATGACTAAAGAGTTTCGTTGCTTAATTAAGCTCACAGTAAATTAAAAAAATGAGAATTGCGTATATAACGGACTTACATCTTGATGAACAATTTCCTAAAGATCACGGTGTGGACGCTCGAAAAAACTGGCAAAGGATACTAAAAGATGTTGCCTTGCGTAATGTAGATAAAATCATTTTAGGTGGTGACATCGGAGAAAACAGTGCACATCAATGGTTTTTTGAATCCTTGAATGAATATGATTGGGATATTACACTCGGCAATCATGATCAGTTTCCGGAAGTAATAAAATATGTGATAAAAAACAACAAAGAAATTAATGCCTCCGAACACTATTATTCCAAAAAAGATGATTATTTCAATTATCTATTCCTCGATACCAGTTTAGAGAAAATTAGCACACAGCAATTCAACTGGTTAGAAAATGAAATCGCTGAAAGAAAAAAGATAATAATTTTTGTCCATCACCCAATTCTTTCTGTAGATACTGAGGTTGATAGAAAATACCCTTTGTACGGTAGGAAAAAAATAGAAAACCTACTACACAACTGTGGTCAAAAAGTAATTATATTTTGTGGGCATTATCACATGGCCGATCAATCCACTAGTAACAATATTGAGCAATTCATTACCCCTGCCAGTTCAGTTCAGCTAGTAAAAAACACAAAAGAACTAGTGCTAAGTGGTGAGGTATTTGGATACAGAATTATTGAAATAGATAAGGATCAAATTCAGTCAAAGGTTATCATTTTTAAGACAACTGATAATTAATGACTCATAAATCTATTATAAAAACTCATCACCTAGCAGCTAGCACCTGCCAACTTTCATTTATCAACTGATCTAATTAGCTTTCATACAACATATGATTCGAGAAGTTGAAAACTATTACTTAAACAAAGAAGAACCCATCAAGGGCTGCCTACTAGCTTTGAGAAGTATTATCCTCGAACAAGATCCAAATGTTACCGAAACAAAGAAGTACGGCATGCCCTGCTTCTGCTATAAGAAAAAAATGTTCTGCTATCTATGGACGGATAAAAAGACCACAGAACCCTACCTTCTGTTCGTTGAAGGGAAACACCTTGACCATCCTAAACTGGAAGAGGGCAACCGGGCTAGAATGAAAATATTTAGGGTAAACCCTAATCAAGACCTGCCATTAAAGACAATTGATTTGTTGCTAAAAAGTGCCTTAGATTTGTATAGAAATGGAACGATAAAAGTTAAATAATACTGACTATGGAAAAGAGAAATAGTGTTTTCATAGCCACCAGTCTTGATGGCTATATCGCAGATAAAAATGGTGGTATTGATTGGCTTGACAGCACCCCCAATACGGAAAACTCTGACATGGGGTATTTTCGATTTATGAAGCACATAGATGCTATGGTGATGGGACGAAACACATTTGACACCGTGTGTGGTTTCGATGTAGAATGGCCTTATACTGTTCCTGTATTTGTATTAAGTAATTCTTTGCAGGAGATTCCAGCCAAATATCAAGGTAAGGCTCATTTGGTAAAAGGTAGTTTATCAGAAGTATTGTCCACTATTCATAAGCAAAACTACCATCGCCTTTATATAGATGGCGGAATTACCATTCAGCAATTTTTAAATGAAGACCTAATCGATGAGATGATCATCACCACGATACCCGTGCTTTTAGGGGACGGTATATCCCTCTTTTCAGCTCTCAATCATGAAATGTACTTTGAGCTTGTAAAATCAGAAGTTCACCTTAACCAGTTGGTTCAGAGTCATTATACTAGAAAGAGACCACAATAAAAAAGGCCGACTTTTCAGCCAGCCTTTTTTACTAGCTAATTCTACTTTTTCAATAAAGTCTTATTAAATAGCTCAAAGATCCTTCTGTACTCATCCGCCCAACTAGAAGCTTCAATAAAACCATGGCTTTCCATAGGGAATACTGCCATCTCCCAGTTCTCTTTCCCCAATTCGATCAACCGTTGTGACAATCTCACCACATCTTGAAAATGCACATTGGTATCGACCATACCGTGTAGGATCAACAGGTTACCCTTTAGCCCCTCTGCAAAGTAAAGAGGTGAACTGCGTGCATAGGCTAGGCTATCTTGCGTAGGCGTATTCAAAATATTGGAGGTATATCCGTGATTATAATGTGACCAGTCTGTAACTGATCTTAATGCCGCACCACTTTTAAAGGTATCAGCTTCTTTAAACAGGGCCATTAAGGTGATAAAACCACCATACGAGCCGCCATAGAGGCCTATCCTATCTTTATCAACGCCATGTTGTTCAACGAGGTACTTAGCTCCATCTACCTGATCACTTAGATCTTTACCCCCCATGTGGCGGTAAATTGCGGTACGCCAATCACGGCCATAACCCGCACTGGCACGGAAGTCAATTGCTAAAACGGTATAACCATTGTCCGCCAACATATTGTTAAACATATACTCACGGAAGTAAGAAGGCCACCAACGGTGTACATTTTGTAAATAGCCTGCTCCATGCACAAAGATGACTGCCGCTCCGTTTTTCTTATCGGCCGCAGGTTCATATAATGTAGCCGGTACTTTAGCCCCATCAGCCGCTTCAAACTGAATGATTTCAGGGTCACGCCATTTATAAGAATTAAATTCTTTAGTTGTGGAAGTAGTCAACTGCTCCATTTTAGCTCCAGCCTGGTTAGGCATCAAATACACCTCCCAAGGTTTGTTGCTATAGGAATATCGAACAGCCAATTTTTTCTCATCTGGAGATACAGTCACTTCATGACCACCTTTCAGGGAAGTGATTTGCACCATTTTCCCTCCTTTTACCGGTAGGTGATAAAAATGCTGCTCATGAGGGCTCACCATATTGCTGGTTAGGTAAAATGTCTTTTTGTCCTTTGAAAGCTGCACATCCAGTATCTCAAAATCACCTTTGGTTAAGGCCTTAGTTTTACCATTATTGACATTAGCGGTGTATAAATGCGAATAGCCCGTCACCTCAGATTGAAAATAGATATTGTCATTATCAATCCAGCCAATGACTCCATTGGCAAACCAACCTACCCCAGGGCCACCAATCCACGCATCATCATGCTGCCTGTCGATCAACTTCAGTTGGCCACTGGCCAAATCAAGGGTCATTATCCAACGGTCTTTGTTGTCTTGTGATGTGATGTTCATTACTGCCTTACCATCGTTTGAAAATATAGGCTGACCAATGATCACACTCCGGGGTTTATCAAAAGTATCCTTATACTCTGAAGGGTTTTTAGCATAGTCCTTCATAAACTTAGGTTTATCAAAAATGCCTTCAATGTTATCGGTTTTTATTTGATAGGTGGTATCGCCTTTTATGTCATATACCCATGATTCAAATTCATTTTCTGGGCCACCTACATTTGGCCTTGCACGTAGTTCCTCGGTATAACTGGATTCTGTTACATAATCAGGAACCATAGTGTTTTTGGCTTTCGCATCTTTATAAATGCGATATACCACATATTGCAAATCAGGGGAAGGCCACATGCCTGCCAATTTTAAATCTCCGGTATAAATTGTTTTAGGCCTTTTTGGCTCAATTAACTCATTTCTGTATTTACGTGCATCACGCTCTCCTTTTCGCTTTCGCAAAATCTCGATATTGGCCATTTGATCATTTTCAAGCCATTCTGCGGCTGCATCTTTCTTACTGCTTCTCTTATTTCCATCTTTAAAATCTGTCAGTTGCTTCAGGCTTCCGTCACTTATTGTCCATGAATAAAGGTTATTGTCCAGGTTAAAAATCACGGACTTTTCATCACCTGAAAAACCCGGGTTCGATTCCCTGACAAGGGTATTGGTGATTTGTCTAACTGCAAAATTTTTATTGTCCATAAGGAAAATGTCCCCATTGGACGCATAGACTTTTTTGCCGTAATCTTTGGTATACTCCCCATCATCGGTCAGTGCCTTCAATTCATCAATTGTCAGTTTACTGATTTTTTTGGTGGCTACATCGGCTTTATAGGTAGAGCGCAATGTATCCCCATCAGGATTCCAGCTGAAATAAATGTACTTGCTATCGTCAGACCAACGTACATTGCCTGGTAAATAGCCTACAAAATCTTCGCCCTTCATGATCTCACGAAGTACGAGTTGCGAATCATTTTGGGCCTGTGCCCCAAGGGTAAGTCCCGTTAATACTAAAAGAAGTGTAAAAAGATTTTTCATAGTTATAGTTTATTCAATCGCATAAATGTAACCCTTTATAACCCTCAATAGAAAGTGGAATTTGACGAATGGTTAAGATCGATTGCAAAGTCCCACCTATTTCTAAACTAATGAATAGGGATATTAAAAAGACAATTACAACCAAATAGTAAAGGCCCTTGCTTCTGATATGCTTTTATTAAGGATTTATTGCAAATTTCTTTTTATATTGACTGCTTGTTTAGTTCTCTCTTATATAATCCAGCGCTTTCTTTTAAAGATCAACGCATCTTCAAGATTTTTAATATCATGCAAGTTCTTGCTATCGTGGTATTGACCTTAATTTCTGGGTTTTTATTGAGTATTGGTGCCATATTGCCATTTTGGATTTGCATTGGTGAAATTGTAGTATTCTCAATGCTCTTAATCATTCACTTAAAAGGCCATTATCTGATCTCCAGATACATATTTTTCAGTTTTGCGATCATAATGCAAGTCTTTGGCAGCTTAATACATGGAGAGAATGGAGGGTACGATTTCCTGTTTTTAGTAACCGCACTTTCACCTGTCTTATTCTTTGAAAAAAGATCCCATTATTTATCCTTATTTATTTTTAGTACGCTCACATTCATTATTGTTAAAGTATTATACAACTATGTTGAACCTGAATTTCCCCTTGAAAGAGCGATATTCCCTTACTATACAAATATCATAACGAGTGCACTTCTTATCTATTTCGGATATGTTCTTTTCAAATCAGAACATTTGAAATATGAACAGGAACTTCAGGAGCAAAAAGATATGATTTACCATCAAAGGGATACACTGCTAGGCACAAAAATCCAATTGGAAGAATTATTACAGGTGAGCACAAAGAAACTGAAAGAACAGAATCAAGGGATTAGCAAATATGCATACCTAAACTCTCACAAGGCAAGAAGCCCTCTGGCGCGTATATTGGGACTGGTAAACCTCACACAATATGAAGATTTAGATGAAGAACAAACGAGGAGTTATTATTTTAATGAGCTTAAGAGCAATGCCAAAGAACTTGATAGTGTTCTAACAGAAATAAGTGATATTCTAAACCGAGATCTTGAAAATGATGGGGACGAATTAGCCTCTTAGGTTTATGACTGGAATTCCACAATGAAATTAGCCCCTTTGCCTGCTTCACTTTCACACCACACTTTACCATTGAGTACTTCTACATATTTTTTTACAATGGAGAGACCCAGTCCGGTAGAGTCTTCCCCTGCCGTAGGCCGTGCCTTCAATTTGTGATATTTATCAAATAGTTTCTTCATATCCTCCTTATCAATTCCCTGCCCATGATCAATGAATTCCATCCGTACATTTTTATTTATGATACTTAACTTCACTGTAACTTCAGCCCCTATTGGTGAATATTTGATCGCATTGGAGAGTAGGTTTTGAATAACCTCCGCAGTAAGTGTCCGGTCCAGTTTCATAATTGGAAGGCCCTCATCAATTTCCTCATTGATTTTAATGCTTTTATTTGCTGCCAATATTTTAAACTGACCCACGGATTCCCGAAGCAGTTCCGCAAGATTAATGTCTTCCAAATCTATATTCAGTGTTTTGGATTCAATGGCATTCACATCCAAAATTTTCGTTACCATGTTCTTAAGCCGATTGGCCGATTGGTCAATTTTGGCAATGTAATCCTGTTGCTCGGTATCCTGATTTTTTGCTGTTAGTTTTACAATATCCAATATGCCAATGATTTGATTGAGCGGGCTTTTTAAATCATGGGCTACTATATTGATCAGATCGTTCTTTTCTTCATTAAGCTGAACAAGTGACTTATTGATATCTTCTATGTGCTCCTTTTGACGGTTGATCTCCAGAAACTGATTTTCCAGTTTCTTATTGTCTTGCCGTTTAATGAAATACATAAGTAAAATCAATAATAGGATAATTAAGAATAATACAGCCGCCCCTGTAAGATACTTTTGACGGGTTGCGCCTCTTTCCAATTTTGATTGCTGAAGTTCAAGTTTAGATTTTTGAAGCTCAATTTCCTGATTGCGTTCCTGCTCAAGTAAGGCATTCTTCTGCAACTCAATGGTTTGTAAATCCCTTTTTTGCTCAAGCAATAATATCTCCTGACTTTTACGTTTCGTCTCCAGCTGTTCTTGTTGGAGCTGTAGTCGCTGTAGGCTCCTTTCCTGTAAAAGTTGGTCATTTTTGAGTGAAATATTTTGCAACTCCTTTTCCCTTAATAGCAACTCTATTTCATTCTTTTCATTTTCAGCCCTCACTTTTTCATTGCGCAATTCAAGTGCATTCATCTCCTGATCAATGATGCTGAGTTTCGATTCTTTTTCAGTGGAACTTACAACATATTCCTTGTACTTCTCCCTTTCCTGAGCTAGTTGCTCACGGTACAAAAGACTATCTTTTATGAGCGAATATTGCTCATATCTTTCTAATGCTGACTTATAATCACCGGTCTTTTGATAAATGTCAGACATCCTTTTGTAATTGGTGGCGAGCATCCTTTTATTGTCGCTACCCTGAAGGAGGTCTATCGCCTTTTGGGTTTGCTCCAGTGCTTCTTTATTCTTTCCAAGGTTGTAATTGATAGAGGCAAGATAGTTATGCATAACGGCTATTTCTACCGGTGTCCCCCGTTTTTCTTTGAGCTTAAGTGCTTCATTAAAACTTCTCATTGAATTACGATAATCACCAAGGGATTGATAAATCACCCCTATGTTGATCATGTTGGAAACAATATTATTGTCGTGGTTGCCCTTGCGATTCAACTGCTGGTTAATGACCAGTGCCTGTTTATAATAATCAAGCGATTTGTTGAGGTCATTTAAATCTTTATAAAGAGAGCCGATCGCATTTAAGCTTACAGCAGCATTTACGGTGTCCTTTAACTGCCTATTAAGATCAAGTATTTCAAAATTATACTTGATAGCGTTTTCAAAATCTTTTTGTTGATTATAAATAAGTGCCATTTGCTTAAGCGTAGCTAATGCTGATGTTGTATTTCCATTCCCCTTTCCAATCGAAAGTACCTGTTGATAGTATGTAAGGGCCGCTGTATATTCACCTAGTCTTAAGTGGGTTTCGGCAAGCCTATTCAATAAATCAATTTGAGCCACCCCAAATGGCCTTTGGTTTAATTCCAGCGCATTATTAAAGTATGTCAATGCCTTTTCAGGGATGCCCCAATCAAAAAACAACTGACCTAGCCGGTCATTGACAGTTAACAGATCCTGCTTATTTTCCTGTTTTTCAATCTCTGATAGCGCCTGTAAATAGCAATTTAGGCCTGTAGGAAAATCCGATTTGGCTTTATACCCATCCGCCACAATCAGTAAGCTATTAATAATCCCATTTTGGTATGATAAATTATTGGATTTATTGAGGGCATCCTTTGCCAGGGCAATTGCATAATCATATTTGAAATCAGACAATCCACCCTTTGCCTGTTGAATGATCGAATCGACTTCCAATATATCCTGTCGGCTATTCTGACTAAAGGTAAACTGAGGAAAAATTCCACAGAGTATAATGACAAGACCAATGGCTTTTAAGTCAAGAGGGGCAACAGATTGGCCTAATAATATCATATTTATAAGTTAGCCATATAACTTAATAAAGGAAATAGAAATGAGGTATCATTTTCGGATTGGCTAATATTTAGGCTGACTTTTTGATTGCTTAATGTATTGTTATACAACGGTATTTAAATTCTCCTGTTTATTATATTTATTGCGATATTCGATGGGCGTCAGGCCAGTGATTTTCTTAAATACCGTTCTAAAGGCCTTTGTATCTGTATACCCCACATCAAACATCACTTCGTTGATGTTTTTTCTGCTTGATTCAAAGCTACGTTTGGCGGCTTCAATTTTTACACGTTGTACGTATTCTATAACAGTATTATTGGTAGCTTTTTTAAATCTTCGCTCAAAACTCCTTCGGCCTACAGCTACCAAATCAGCAAGGTTTTCTACTGTTATTTTATCACAGTAGTTTGTTTCAATAAATTCCTGTGCTTTAATGATGGCAGTATCCCCATGTTCTTTTTGACCTTTGAACATCATAAAAGCCGCCTGACTCTCCCGGTCAATGTCAACCGCGAAGTATTTGGAGGTCAATATTGCGGTATCCCGATCAGTATATTTTTCTACCAAGTACAATAATAAACTCCAATATGAATTAGCCCCTCCGCTGGAATAAATACCTTTTTCTTCTGTTATTACGCTGCCATCTACCAACTCTACTTCGGGGAACCTATTCCTGAAATCATTGGCTGCATTCCAGTGGGTAGAACATTTTTTTCCATCCAATAATCCTGTTGAGGCCAGTACAAAGGCCCCAATACACAAGGAGGCCAATTCAGCCCCTTTATTATGCTGATCAATTAACCAGGGTATAGTTCTTTCGTTTAATTGTAGGGCTGTGGCAATATCCCCACTTATGGCAGGTATTAATATCAAATCTGTTTTATCAACCTCTTCGAGCAACTTATCGGTATGTACTGTATATAGGCTTCCATTGAGTTTTACCTCTTTGGTCAACCCAACCAATTGCACCTCAAACAATGGTGTTTTCCCAGAGGCCATTAAAAATTGATTAACAGCCGAAAACATATAATGTGGATCCGCAACAGCTTCAATTACGGCTGTTTCTGGTACTAGTATCGATACACTTTTCATATTATAAAAATAAGTGCCTTAACTGTCATAATCAACCCCTCAAGTTGACGTTTTTACCACTCAATAGTTTTAAAGGGGTTTTGCACCTTTGTATTATCAATTTTCATTAAATTTTAAATATTATGAAAAAAGCTATATACCCCTGCTTATGGTTTGATGGTCAGGCTAAAGCCGCAGCGTCTCTTTATTGCTCCATATTTAAAAATTCAAAAATTATTTCAGACTCTCCCTTGGTGGTCAAGTTTGAAATCAATGGTCAGGAGTTTATGGGTTTGAATGGCGGGCCAACTTTCAAATTCAATGAAGCCGTTTCATTTGTGGTAGAATGCGAATCACAGGAAGAAATAGACACCTATTGGGACAAGCTTATTGCCAATGGTGGCCAAGAAAGCCAATGCGGATGGCTCAAAGATAAATATGGGGTTTCATGGCAGATCATACCCTCAATCCTGAGTGAGTTAATGCGTGAACCGGAAAAAGCCTCGCGGGTAATGGATAAAATATTGAAGATGAAAAAATTAGATATCGAAACACTCATAAATGCCTAACGACCGTGCAAATTCATTCTTACCTCACTTTTAATGGCAATTGCCGTGAAGCCATGACATTCTACAAAAAATGTCTAGATGGAGAACTTATGCTTCAAACGATTGGTGAATCACCAATGGCCGAAAAAATGCCTCGGAAGATGAAAAATTGTATTGTACACTCCACCCTTACCAAAGGGGATCTTATACTTATGGCCTCGGATATGGTGGGCGATGCCGGATTAAAAAAAGGCAATGCCATATCGTTGATGCTCAATTGTACCAGTGAAAGTGAAATTTACGATCTATATGAAAAATTATCTGAAAATGGTTCACCAACACATCCTATTGAAACTACTTTCTGGAATGCGCTTTTTGGTGATTTAATTGATCAATATGGCAACCAATGGCTACTGCACTATCAAAAACATTAACAACTAAAATAAACTGCAATGGAAAAGAAAACAAACAAACCAATTACAATTGAAACTACCGTCCATGCCCCTATGGAAATTGTATGGGATTGTTGGAGCAATCCAGACCACATAACTAATTGGGCTTTTGCTTCAGACGATTGGCATGCACCTTATGCCAATAATGACTTAAAACTTAACGGGAAATTCAAAACTACCATGGCTGCCAAGGACGGGAGTATGAGTTTTGATTTTGAAGGTGTCTATACTTCAGTAAAAAAACATGAACTGATTGAATATGATATTGCAGATGGTAGGCACGTAGCTACCCTTTTCTCAAAATTGGGCAGTGACGTTAAAATAGTACAAACCTTCGATCCTGAGTCTTCGAATCCCCGAGAAATGCAGAAAGAAGGTTGGCAGGCTATCCTTGACAATTTTAAAAAATATGTTGAGACAAAAATCTAACTAAAATGAAAACCACTAAAATAGTATTTTGGGTTACAACTGGCTTTATCTTCCTTTTCGAAGGGGTAATGCCAGCCCTAACCGGTCATACCGAAATGGCCATGGAAGGGGTAAGGCATTTAGGTTATCCTGAATATTTCGCTACCGCTTTTATTGTATTTAAGGTATTGGGAGCCTTGGCACTGATAATCCCAAAAGTAAGCAGCAGAATAAAGGAATGGGCCTATGCTGGATTTGCTTTTGATTTTATCTTCGCCTTTATAAGCCTATGGGCGGTTGACGGATTAAGTACTATGTTGATCTTGCCTCTTTTTGTTCTGGGTATTCTGGTAGCTTCCTATGTAAGCTACCACAAGCTGAATAAGGTTTTTGCCGACTAAACGGCAACTTACTAAGCACGGGATGAGGAACAGGGTTGAAGTTTATAACCCCACCATTTGCCCCTTTTCCTGATCCCAAACCTTAAGCTTTAAACAGGCAACCATATCCTTAATATTAAGGCTGGTCGTTTTAGGGGATTGCAACTCCGGCATCATGTTCATAGCCTCCTTCAGTCGATAAAATGGGATGCGATGATTGATATGATGCACATGGTGATAGCCGATATTTCCTGTAAACCAGTTCAATACCGGGTTCATGATCATAAAACTGGTAGAGTTTACGGCAGCATTGGCATATTCCCATTCTTTGTTTTCTTCGAATGTGGCATCAGGAAAATTATGCTGGGCATAAAAAAGATAGGCCCCAAATCCATGGGCCAATATAAAAGGGATAAAGAAACTTAGCAGCAAAGCCATAGCCCCCCCATAGTAATAAAGCAAAACGCCCAAAATAATATGTAAGCCTAAGGCAACAAATGAATCCCAGTGTGTTTTAGGGCTTTTTGCAATGGACATTACATTGAAATCAAAAATGAATAAGGTGATGTATCCGAAAAATATAGTGAGTGGGTGCCTAGAGGCTAGGTATTTAAAACGTTGCCCCGAACTGAGTTTAGCAAATTTATTTTTGCAAAGTAATGGGTAAGAGCCTATTCCACTGTTTGACAGTTTTGAGTTGTGCTGATGGTGATGATCGTGAGTTCTTTTCCAAATATTGGTAGGTGCCAACACAAACATGCCGAATAGGGTCATTATGAATTTGGCCAATTTAGACTTTTGCAAAATGGCCTTGTGCTGGTAATCATGATAAATCACAAAAAACCTCACTATCAACAGTCCGGACAATACACTACAAATAAGTTGAAGTCCAATGTGAAAATTGTAAAATGTTCCGGTTAACGCAGTTGCCAATAAAGCCATAGTCAAGAAGGTCTGAAACCAGCTTTTGTTTCTGTCCTCCACTGAAAATTTAATACTGGACCGAACCAATGCTTTCCCAGAAAGTAGTTTTGTTGCCTTTAAAGAAACAGGTTCTTTCAAATTGCTCATTTTTATTATTTCAAATAGCCAAAAATTATCAACGGGTATACTTCCATCTGCGGTGTGACCATAGCCAGGTTGCAGGCCTTTCTCTTATCCCCTTTTCCAATGTTCTAAAAAAAGTAGAGGTGATCTCATTATCAACGGTTTCCTTAGGTTTCTCAAAAAGCAAGGTAGGGGTAATTTCATAATATCCCCTTTTTACCCTGTCTACACTAATGTTCACAATTGGATAATCCAGCATCTTCCCAATTTTTTCTGGCCCGTTAAATACTGCGGTGTCCTGATTTAAAAAATCCATCCAAACTGCCGTATTCACTGGCGTGGGCGCCTGATCGGCAATTAGTGCCGTGGCACTGATTGTTGCCTTATTGGCGATCATTGACCTTAAAGTATTTTTTCTGGGAATTATTTTTGTGTTGAATTTTGTCCTTGAGTTGATAAACATCTTCTCAAACAAAGGATGCGAGAGCGGTTGGTAAACCACATATAATTGATGTTTGCAATTAAGGGAAAAACATGGGCCAGCCCACTCCCAATTTCCCAAATGCCCCATCACGATTATAATACTTTTACCTTGATCGTATAGGCCATTAAGCATGTCAACATTGTTGATCGTTACCCTGCTTTTAACGTCCTTTTCCGTCCATTGTGTGGTTTTTAAGCTCTCAAGCAACAGATCACATAAGTATTGATAATAAGCCTTCCCAATCTGCTTGATTTCCTGCGCTGTCTTTTCAGGAAATGAATTCTCAAGGTTTTTGTGTACTACGGCTTTTCGGTAACCTACTAGGTAGTAAATAATTATGTATAGAAAGTTTGAGATTCCATAAAGCACCCAAAACGGGCTTTTAGCAACTAAAAAGATGATGGGGAACAGAAGGTAATAAGTTAATGCACGCATATTAACTAACTAAATCGGAATTAACCTATTATATCAATTTGCGAAATTACTCAATACCATAGTTTTTACCAAAGATTGCATCTTATGCAACCCTCTTTGAAAACAAAAAACCCACTGCTTGCACAGTGGGTTTTCGATGTTTAATTCAATGCTGGATTAAAGTAAGTCGTTAGTTTTTCTTACTGCATCTGCACTTTCCTTTAATTTCGCCTTTTCGGCCGCGTCCAATTCTATTTCAACAATTTTTTCGATACCATTTTTACCGATAATGGCTGGCACACCAATAGAAATATCCTTTAGTCCATACTCCCCATCTACAAGACAAGAACATGGGAACATTTTCTTTGTGTCACAAGCAATAGCCTGTACCATAGCAGAAACTGCTGCTCCTGGCGCATACCATGCAGAGGTACCTAAGAGCTTAGTGAGCGTTGCACCACCTACTTTAGTCTCTTCCAACACATAGTTCAATTTATCGGCACTTAAAAATTGGGAGACCGGTACACTATTTCTAGTTGCCAATCGTGTTAAAGGAATCATACCCGTATCGCTATGTCCGCCAATTACCATTCCATCCACGTCAGACTGTGGGCAATCCAAGGCTTCAGACAATCTGTATTTAAATCTTGCAGAATCGAGTGCACCACCCATGCCTATAACCCTATTTTTTGGCAATCCAGCAACTTTATGAACCAAGTAAGCCATTGTATCCATTGGATTGGATACTACGATAATGATCACATTAGGTGAGTGCTTGATCAAATTTTCAGCTACACTCTTTACTATTCCGGCATTGGTAGAGATCAGTTCCTCACGGGTCATACCTGGTTTTCTTGGTATTCCAGATGTAATTACAGCCACATCACTGTTGGCGGTTTTTTTATAATCATTGGTAGTACCAGTTATTTTTGTGTCAAACCCATTCAATGATGCCGTTTGCATTAAGTCCATGGCCTTGCCTTCCGCAAAACCCTCTTTTATATCGATTAGAACTACCTCTGAGGCAAAATCTTTAATGGCGATATACTCAGCACAGCTTGCCCCTACAGCACCTGCACCTACTACAGTAACTTTCATATTTATAATAATTTAGAATGATTTATATTTTGATTGGCAAATTTATACAATCAACAAGACTTGACTAAAGGTTAAACAATATATTCCTACCCTTTCTTGTAGACCTGCTTTAAATTGAAAAAGCCCATTGATGACCGGTAAGCCTTGAATAAACTGGCATTATAGTCGTTATAAATTTCCGCAAGACTCTCAAGCATCTTCGCCTTTATCTTTACATTATCATCAAAAATGGAAAAAATATTGCCTTGTGGAATAACATAAAATTCTGCCGTTTCGGAAGTAACAATGGCATTGAAAAGTCGCTTTGAATTTTTCAGCAAACAGCTCTCACCTAAACTATTCCGTCCACTTAATTTATTCAATGATTCAAAAGAATCATTGACGTCAATATTTATTGAAACTTCACCTGCCTTTAGCAAATACAGCGCATGACTTGGGTCATTCCTAAAAAAAACCACCTCATTTTTTTCATAATTCCTTACATGCATGTGCGGAATAAACTGAGCTAGTTGTTTGTAGTTCAATTCTGAAAACAGCTTGATATTGGTGAGAAACACAAAAATCTCATGCTCCTTGGGTGTAAATGTTTTCTTAAAAGGATTAATCATATGCCATTATAATATGGTAAGCATTACGTGTTTCAGAAGTAATTTTAAACCGATCATCCATTCGATGACCTACCACCCAAACGACCTTATTATCAGATAATAAAACGAAAATGCGCTCTTTCAAGTTTAGAGGAATTTTCTCATCTATCATAAAATCGCTAAGCTTTTTTTTGCCCTTCATCCCCAAAGGTTGAAAGGCATCCCCTGCTTTCCATTTCCTTAGCTTTAGTGGGAATGTAAGTTTATCGAAGTCAAATTTTACCTCATTTTTGTCAGTGGTTATCGTCAGGTCTTCAATTGCTTTAAAACTTAGGCTGAAATCACCGGTCTTCAATTCACCTTCCTGCTTTAAGGTATACTCTTTGTAAGCCTTATTTTTAACACCTGAAATAATTACTTGCCCCCTATCTAGGTTTAACCTGTAGTCATGGGTTTCCAATACTTTTCCTGAAAGCCCATTCTTAATACTTACCAACAGGCTTTTTACCTGATCGATATTGAAACCAAATGGCTTCAAAGCCTCCTCCAATACCACCAGTTCAGCCTGTTGAATTTCCTTTGTTTCAATATATATATCTTCCCCTTTTACTATCCACTTAGATTTAAATTGCTCAACAGCGCGTTGCAGCAACAACTCAAGAGAAAGCATTCGTTCCGATGTAACTTTGAAGGTATCTTCCAAATTCGGGTTGATTTCCTTCATCAAAGGCACAATCTTATTCCTGATAAAATTGCGACTATATTTTATGGAGGTATTGCTGCTGTCTTCACGCCATTTAATTTTATTCTCTTTAGCATAAAGAGTAATATCCTCCCTTTTAGCAAAGAGCAATGGCCTGATGATCTGGTCATTGTTAGGTTTTATCCCTCGCAGCCCTGCTATGCCCGTTCCTTTTACAAAATTGAAGATGGCTGTTTCAATAGAATCATTGGCATGGTGAGCAGTAATAATGGCACTGTAATTGCCTTCTTTCCTTAATTGTTCAAACCAATAATAACGTAATTCCCGAGCCGCCATCTGAGTAGAAACACCTTCTTTTTCAGCATATAGTTTAGTGTCAAACCTTTTTACATAAAATTCGCACCCAATGGACTCCGCTATTTTTGCAACAAAATCTTCATCTTCATCTGATTCCGATCCACGTAATTGGAAATTACAATGGGCGATATCAATATTGAAACCCCCTTTAACCAATAAGTCCGTCACTACAATAGAATCCAGCCCTCCACTAACCGCCACCAAAAGACGATCATGGGTGGTAAACAACTTCTGTTCAGAAACAAAGGCTAAAAACTTTTCTAACATGTATGAGCGTTACTTTTTTGGTTAGTTTTGCAATTGCAATTATAGACATGATAAAATTAATCATAAAATATTCATTACTACTGTGCTTTTCTTTTGTGATCACCACACAATCATTGGCACAGAAAAAAGTAAAGCTTCAAAATGCCGATCGGCTGGTAGGTGGTATTGATGCCTCGGGAAAACGATTTGATAGGTTTGTTGGGAATGTGGTTTTCAAGCAAAATGAAACTATTATTTACTGTGACTCAGCCATTCTTTTCAAAAAAGAAAATTTGGTGAAAGCATTCGGCCACGTAAAAATTATTGAAGGTGACTCCGTGACAATAACGGCCAAAAGATTGGTCTATAAAGGTGACGACAAAAAAGCCGAACTACGTGAAAACGTGGTGTTCACTAAGTTGAATGGCGCAACACTTTATACTGATTTTCTGGATTATGACCGATTAAGGCAACAGGCTAAATACTTCAATGGAGGTAAACTGGTAGACTCTATCAACACACTCACAAGTAATAAGGGGTATTATCAGGTCAACACCAATATGGCCTCATTTAAGAAAAAAGTGGTGGGTAAAAATCCCGACTACACCTTAAAATCAGACACCTTGCAGTATAGTACCAAAACAAAAGTGGTCTATTTCAGGGACCACACCCAACTAATAGATGTTGAAGGCAATGAGTTCTTCTACGAGGAGGGCGAGTACAACACCAATATCAGGAAATCAAATCTTGCGCAAGGTGAAGTAGAGACCGATTCATACATACTTACTGGTGATCAGTTATTGCTCGATGACCTTAAAAAACTTTATCAGGCCAAAGGCAATGTGGAACTGGTGAGTAAAGAGCAGGAAATTATAATTACCGGTGACAATAGTTCCTATCAAAAAACCAAGGGTATCGCCAAGGTATACGGCCATGCGCTCATGAAAAAAATCATGGATCTGGATACCTTATTTCTAACTGCTGATACTTTGATGGCCATAGAAAGTAAAGATCCGGCCAAAAAGAGAATTCTCGCCTATAACAATGTGCGTATTTATAAATCCGATTTACAAGGTCGGGCAGATTCCCTTGCATATGTTACTGCCGATTCCATATTGTTTTTTTATAGAGATCCGGTACTCTGGTCAGGGGGCAATCAAATGACGGCCGACTCAATCAATATGACCATTAGTAATGGCACTATTGATAAGTTGAACATGAATCAAAATTCATTCGTGGTTTCCTTAGACAGTATTGATAATTACAATCAGATTAAGGGACGCAAAATGGTAGCCCGGTTTAATAAAGGCCGAATAAACAAGGTAAATGTGGATGGAAATGGCGAAAGCTTATTTTTTGCCCTCAATGATGAAGAAACCGATTTGGTTGGGATGAATAAAATATTCTGCTCTTCGATGATCATTAATTTCATACTGAACAAACCAGATAATATTTCCTTTTATGTAAAACCTGATGCCTCATTCATTCCCCCCCATGAGCTAAAAGATCCAGAAACCCGGCTTAAGGGCTTTAATTGGAGGCTAACAGAAAAACCTACAAGGGCTGAAATGAAGCTTTTGGAAATTGAAAAAAAAGAGCAGGACAAGCGCCCTCCAGTTGAAAAAGGACGGACTACAAAAGGTCTCACCACCAAACCGAAGAAGCTTTTAACAAAACCAGAAAGCAACTAAATCAAATAATTACAAAATAAGGTTACCAAATTCATATAAAAAGGTATTCATAATTAGATTTTTTTCACTATATTGAAATCTGTTTAAACATTCCGTACCTATTGAAAATGGATTCACTATGAAGTCACTTATTTCAACTACTCTTTTGCTCCTTCTGGCATTTGTTTGCCAGTCGCAGAGTTTTGAGGTAGTTGAAACCAACCAGGTCTTCAAAGGAAATGTAGGTGAACAGGTCAAAGCTAAAATAGGAATAAGAAACCTTACCGATCATCCCATTCAAATTGTAGTAAAAAGATTGGAGAAGGTCATTGGTACCAGCCAAAAGACTTTTATTTGCTGGGGCGGTGATTGTGTTTCTGCCGATCAGGATCAATTGCCTCTTTCTAAAAGGATATCCCCCAAGGAGACCTCACTTAAATTTGAAAGCGTGCTGGAAGCAGGTCTTGTACCAGGAATCAGTTCAGTTAAATACCTGATCTACAATCGTGATATCCCGGAAGAATCATTGGTGTATGAAGTGAATTATACCATTGAGGAAGAAGATAATTCAAAAACCTTATTTAGCTCCCCTAAGATTACATTGAATGATATCTATCCAAATCCAGTAACTGATTTTGCAATTATTGATTATAACCTCTTTGATGAAAACATAAAAGCAAAGATAGTTTTGCACAATGTGCTTGGAAGTATAGTAGGAGAATATGAGCTGGCACCATTTGAAAGCAAACTAAAAATCAAAACCGAAGAATTTAATGCAGGGGTTTATTTCTATACCCTTTACTTGGATGGTGATGGTGTGATGACGCACAAATTGATCATCAGAAAATAATTGTCCAATATTCAAATAATTTCCAGTAAAATCTTGTTTGTAGAGTAGGTCAACATTTATTGATTATTAGTTATTACTGACCTATATTTGCAGGCTTATGTTAAAACAGAGGTATTTTCAGTATTTTTTAGTGCTATTTTTCATTTTCATCTTTACTGGGTGCAGTAAATTCAGAAAAATTGAGAAAAGCACAGATTGGCGTGTCAAGTATGATGCGGCCATTAAGTACTATGAAAAAAAGGACTATTTCAGGTCCAGCACACTATTTGAACAAATATTGCCAATAGTTAGGGGATTGCCTGAGGGTGAAAAAGCACAATTCTATTTTGCCTATACCCAATACTATCAGGATTTTTATTTGCTGGCAGCACACCATTTCAAAGTGTTTTATGAAACTTATGCCCGAAGTGAGTTTGCTCAGGAAGCTAGGTATATGCATGCTTATTCGCTGTATGCCAACTCACCGAATTACAATCTTGATCAGACTTCAAGTATTGAGGCTGTCGATGCCATGCAAAAATTTTTAAATAAATATCCTAAGAGCAGATTCAGCGAAGATGCTGCTGATGTCATCAATGACATCCAAATTAAATTAGAAGAAAAAGGATATCAAAATGCAAAGCAATACTATAAGCTTGAGCGCTATAAAGCGGCAGTAGTGGCTTTTGAAAGCTTTGCCAACGATTTTCCAGACTCAAAGTATAATGAGGAAATCTCATATTTAAAATTTATGTCACAATACAAGCTGTCAGAAAAAAGTATTTACTCTAAGCAATTGGAGAGATACAGACAGGCCAATCAATATTATATTGAATTTATTGATGCTTACCCAAATAGTGAATATCTTAAGGAAGCAGAAAAAAAATATGGCGACAGTTTAGACAAAGTCAATCAACTAGCAAAAAAATAAAATTAACAGATAAAATTATGGCTATTCAAGCATCAATTGTAACGAGGGACATGGACAAGATTGCTGACAAAACAGGTAATCTGTACGAATCGTTAACAGTAATTTCTAAGAGAGCACGACAAGTGGCAGTAACTGTGAAGGAGGAGTTGAATTCAAAACTTGCCGAATTCGCATCTACTGTCGATAATCTCGAAGAGATTTTTGAAAATAGAGAGCAAATAGAAATTTCAAAATTCTACGAAAGAATGCCTAAGTCAACTAGCGTGGCAATCGAAGAATTTATTGAAGGTAAAATTAGCTCAAGGTACAGGGACGCAGAAGAACCTAATAAGTTGGAATTATAAAATTACATGCTCCACGGAAAGAAAATAGTACTAGGAGTATGTGGAAGCATAGCGGCATATAAGTCCGCTCTATTAATTCGGTTACTTACCAAAGCAGGTGCAGCAGTCCAGGTTATCATGACGGATGCTGCACTTGATTTTATTACCCCCCTTACCCTTTCTACCCTTTCTAAAAACCCTGTTCTCAACAAATTCAGCCATTCCGAAACCGGAGAATGGAATAACCATGTTGATTTGGGCCTATGGGCAGATTTGGTACTCATTGCACCCGCCAGTGCCAATACCATTGCAAAAATGGCTAATGGCTATTGTGATAACTTACTTCTTGCTACCTATCTGTCGGCAAAGTGTCCCGTACTAATTGCTCCAGCGATGGACTTGGACATGTATGCCCACAAAAGCACACAGGACAATATCGAGAAATTAAAATCCTATGGAAACCAATTCCTTGATCCCGATAGTGGTGAATTGGCAAGTGGACTAGTAGGTGCTGGTAGAATGCAGGAGCCAGAAGAGATCTTAGCCTACCTTAACTCCTACTTCGATGCAGGAAAATTAAAGGGCAAAAAAGTGTTGGTGACTGCTGGCCCTACTTATGAAGCTATTGATCCAGTGAGGTTTATTGGTAACAAATCTACAGGTAAAATGGGTTATGCCATTGCTGAAGCCATGGCCAACCAAGGGGCTATTGTGGAGTTGGTAAGCGGCCCATCACATGAAGTGGTCAACAACGCACAGATTGCTGTACATAAAGTCACTTCTGCAGAAGAGATGTACAATAAGTGCATTGATCTGTATGGTGAAATGGACATAGCTGTATTTTCAGCGGCCGTGGCAGATTACAAGCCTGATACTGTGGCGGATCAAAAAATCAAAAAGGACGGGAATGCCTTGGATTTGAAACTTGTCAAAACCCAAGATATTGCAGCTGCGCTGGGAAAATTAAAAAAGGCCAAACAGTTTAATGTTGGCTTTGCATTGGAAACTGAAAATGAGCAACGTAATGCACAAAAGAAAATCGAAGCAAAAAACTTTGATCTCATAGTGCTGAACTCACTGAATGATAAGGGCGCAGGCTTCGGTCATGATACGAATAAAATCTCCATAATCGATAAGAATAATAAAATCGAGAATTTTGAGTTAAAGACTAAGCACGAAGTTGCTAAGGACATTGTAAATACAATTATTAATGTTTATAAGGGTTAATTTATTCGCACTTATATTATTTGCAATAGCTCGCCAGGGTATGGCTCAGGAGCTTAACTGTCGGGTGCAGGTGAATGCAGATCAGGTACAGACTTCTGACAGAAATGTTTTCAAAGACATGGAAACCGCTTTCACTCAGTTTATCAATTCGCGTCAATGGACGGACGATACTTTTGAAAGTACAGAAAAGATAAATGCCAATATTATAATAACCCTTCAAAACCCTAAAAGCATTGGGATATACGATGCTACCGTGCAAATCCAGTCGGCCAGACCAGTTTATGGCTCAAATTATGAAACCATCTTGCTCAATTTTGCCGATAGGGACTGGCAGTTTGATTATATAGAGTCACAACCCCTACAGTATAACGACAATAGTTACCAGTCTAACCTTACGTCATTACTCGCATATTATTGCTATATCATCATTGGCCTTGATTATGATTCGTTCAGTGAGCTAGGGGGTACAGAGTACTTTCAGGAAGCCTTAAACGTTGTAAACAATGCCCAACAGTCCAATCGCCCGGGTTGGAATACATTGGGTAGTACCCGAAACAGGTATTGGCTGTCAGAAAACCTGAATAATCAGCAAATGATCTCATTAAGAAAGGGCTTGTACAAATACCACAGACTGGCTTTGGATACATTTGAAAAGGATCCGGAAAATAGCCGAAAGATTATACTTGATGTACTTAAAGACCTCAAAAAATTAAAAACTGCTTACCCTAATTCAATTTTGGCGATAGCGTTTCTTGACGCAAAAAAGGATGAACTGATCAATATATTCTCAGAAGGCAACATTCAGATCAGGCGTGAGGCTTATGACATCCTTGCTGCTATTGACCCCTCAAAAAGCAGTGACTACGAAAAAATAATCAAATAATTCTGGAATGGCGAAGCGTCTAATTAGATATGCGACCATGCAAAGCATAATAAAAAGTGCACCGGAAATTATGGGTAAAAAAGCTAATATTGTATTAAAGGACGGTCAGGTGGTGTTGGCAACTGTTTTGAATATTTCATCTTCAATTTTGAAATATCAAAATATGCGTTTGGTACAATCTGAGGTCGATTTAAATAATATTGCAGAAATAATTATAGACATTAACGCCTAGATGCTCAAACATCTCTCGATTAAGAATTATGCACTGATTCAGGAGTTGAGTATTTCTCCTTCTGACAACCTGAACATCATTACTGGTGAAACCGGTGCTGGCAAGTCCATTATGCTGGGGGCTGTTGGCCTTTTGCTGGGCAATAGGGCCGATACCAAATCACTGCTCAATTCAGATGTTAAGTGCGTAATTGAAGGGCAATTCGATATATCAAATTATAATATCAAACCTCTCTTCGAAAAGGAAGATTTGGACTATGAGGCATTGACCATACTTAGGCGCGAGATAAGCCCTTCCGGTAAATCCAGGGCCTTTGTAAATGACACTCCGGTCAATTTAGAGGTATTGAAAAAACTGGGGGTAAAATTAGTGGATGTCCATTCACAACATGAGACCCTACAACTAAGCAAGAATAACTTTCAGTTGCGCCTTATTGACGTTTATGCCGATACCGTAGCACTTCGAAAAGACTATTTCGCCTCCTTTCATGCATATAAACAAGCACTTCAGCTCTTCGAACAGTTGAAAAGTGAAAAAAGTGAAGCCGACAAGGAGGGTGACTATAATAATTTTTTGCTGGAAGAGTTAGTGACGGCCAATCTTAAAGCCGATGAACAAGAGTCGCTGGAGGAAACGGTTCGGCTTATGGAAAATGCCGAAGAGATAAAACTTAAGCTCAATCAGTCAATCGATTTGCTCTCCAATAGCGAGTACTCAGTAACCAATGGACTTCAACAATTAAGGAGCCTTTTTAATCAATTGGCTAAATATGGTGAGCATTACAAAGGAATTCTGGAACGGTTAGAAAGCTCCTTTGTTGAAATAAATGATATTGCTACAGAGGTTGAAAAGGAAGAAGAAAGGGTAAATTTCAATCCTGAAGAAGCACAACTTGCGCAGGAGAGGCTCAGCTTAATATACCAACTTCAGCAAAAACATAATGCCCTGTCTATTCACAATTTATTGGAAATTCAGTCTGAACTTGAGGAAAAAGTGCTTCATACCAGTAATTTGGAAGATCAGATAAAAGAAGCAGAGGCTAACGTTACCCAATTAGCGGCTACTTGTGAAAGTAAAGCAGCAGAGCTTACAAAAAGGAGGATGGCCTGTTTCAAGTCGTTAACCACAGAATTGGTTGGCTTACTTCAGCAAGTAGGCATTAGTGATGCTCATATAGATATTGACAGAAAAGCTATCCCTTTGGAAGCCTCGGGAGCTGATTTTGTCCATATACTCTTTAGTGCCAACAAAGGTATAGCCCCCCAGGAGTTGTCTAAAGTAGCCTCAGGTGGAGAGTTTTCAAGGTTTATGTTTTGTATAAAATATATTCTTGCTGCTAAAGTGGCGTTGCCTACCATCATTTTTGATGAGATCGACACGGGTGTATCAGGCGAAATTGCCATAAAACTGGGCGTAATGATGAAAAAAATGGCTCAAAATCATCAATTGATAACCATTAGTCATTTACCTCAGATAGCTGCAATCGGTGATCAGCATTACTTTGTGTATAAAGATAGTAGCTTGGCCAAAGCAGTGAGTAAAATCAAGGAACTCAACGATGAGGACCGAATAACGGAGATCGCCAAGATGATTGGTGGCGACCAACCTTCCTCCATTGCATTCGAAAATGCAAAAGAATTAATGCAGTCTAATTAGTGGACGAAATATATTTATTTTATGGTATCTCCGGATTCATTCCAGGATATATTCCTGGGTCTCTTGATATGGGATGCTTGTCTTTGTCGGTAGACAGGGCGGAATAAATCCAGTAAAGGATCGCATCTGAGCCAATGGTGGATCGGTAAGACGATATTTTCCTTATTTTCTTGCGGACACTAATTAATATTTCGTAAACTGGTAGTTCGTAATGGACAGAGTACCGCAAATTATTGAAGGATTTACACACACCGAGTACCTCACCGTATTCAGTGCGATCATTTTTGGTTATGTTGGAGCTGAATATTTTCAGGGCTGGGGCTCTTTAATAAGAAACCGTAAAAATGTAAAGGTGTATTGGCAACACACCCTCTGGACTATCTTTGCCTTTACACTTTTTATTCAAAATTGGTGGGGCATCTGGCCACGGATCGCTCTGATCAACGAGAATATATTCTACTTCTTCTATTCATTGGTTCCCATTTTTCTGTTTTACACTATAAGTGTCATTCTATTTCCCGACTTTAAAAAAGTTGACGAAGAGATTGACATGCAGGAATATTTTTATCAAAATTCAAGGTATCTCTTTGGTCTTTTTTCACTTTACTTTGTCTTTACCATTGTAAGCTCGTTTGTTTACCCAGATATTGGCAATGTTTTAGTCCAAAACCTCATAAGGACGTTAGGTGTTTTATTGGCAGCAGGGGCCGCCTATTTTCATAAAAACAGAACTGTACACGTCATCTTTTTAGTGATTGGGTACATTGCACTAATGATGTTCTTTCTGGCTTTACCTACCTAAAATGCGCAGGACAGTTGGTATCATATTAGGTCCACTTCTGTTTATCTTCATACAAGTACTCACGCCTACCAGTGAAGTGCTTACTTCTGAAATTATAAGCGTCATAGCCTTGGCCGCCTGGATGATCACCTGGTGGATCAGTGAAGCCGTTCCCATACCGGTTACAGCCTTGTTACCCATCGTGGTTTTGCCCTTATTAGGCATTTTTACTGTGACCGAAGCTACTGCCCCCTATGCCAGCCCGATCATCTTCCTTTTCATGGGCGGATTTATGATCGCGCTAGGATTGGAAAAACATAACCTTCATTTGCGCCTAGCCTTGAACTTGCTCAAAATAACAGGTACTTCAGGGAATGGCATTATTCTAGGTTTTATGTTGGCCACCGCCCTACTCAGTATGTGGATCAGCAATACCGCAACGGCTGTGATGATGCTTCCTTTAGCCACGTCAGTAGTAGCCTTACTTTCCAAGCGATCTGATTTTGCTGTTACAGAGAATAAATTTGCAATCTCCCTGATGTTGTGCATTGCTTACTCCGCCAATATCGGGGGTACAATGACCTTGATCGGAACCCCTCCCAATGTGGTGATGGCGGGTTATCTCAGACAATTATTACATATAAAAGTGGGCTTTGCCGAATGGATGCTCATTGGCATCCCAACCGGACTTATATTGCTCACTTGCATGTATTTTCTCCTTACCAAAGTGTTATTTACCAATCAATTAAAGACCATAGATGGTTCGGCACAAATGATAACATCAGAACTTAATAAACTGGGTAAAATCAGCAAAGCTGAGAAATTGGTACTGGCCATCTTTGCGCTCACAACATTTGGCTGGATCTTCAAACAACAGATTAACGTCCTTTTCGGTGGTCACCTCCTCACCGACCATATTACGGCCATGATAGGTGGAATCTTAATGTTTTCAACCCCCATTGATCTTAAAAGAAAGGAGTTTTTAATGAATTGGGAAGATACCAGTAGGTTGCCTTGGGGTATCCTCCTCCTTTTTGGTGGTGGTATGGCCCTGGCCAATGGACTAGCAGAAGTCGGCATCATTGATTTAATTGGAAAATTCGTAAGTGCCCAGTCAGGATTACAAATTATAGCGCTGACGGCCATCGTAACGGCCTTAGTGCTGATCCTAACAGAGTTCATGAGTAATGTGGCCTTGGTCACCATACTCATTCCTGTGATTATTGGTATCTCTCAGGGGTTGGATATTAATCCGTTGATATTAGTGGTTCCGGCCACGCTGGCTTCCAGTTGTGCATTTATGATGCCCATCTCCACACCACCCAATGCGATTGTTTTCTCCAGTGGCCATATAAAAATGCGCGACATGCTTAAGGCCGGTCTTTTACTAAACATCATCTCCATTTTCATTTTGACCTTGGTGTGTAACTACCTCGTGCCGATGATTTTGTGATAATTATTGTCATCTAACCCGTCTCAGAGTCACTCGAAGAGGACTCTGAGGAACTTAGTGTAGGTAGAATACATCGGGTGACTTGGAGTTACCCGGTGAATGCGGTGTATCAAACAATCTCGGACTTATCTATGAAGTGTTGCGAAGGTCATATCGCCCCTGATTTAATAAAGCCTGAAATTTAATTTGTTATTCATTAATTTGCGACAATGTCAACTGGTGATATTTCTATAATCATTCTTAGTGGTCTCGGAGTCATACATGGCTTATTTCTAGCTATTTTTCTATGGACTTTCACCAAGGGTAATACCTTGTCAAATAAATTATTGAGTCTCTTACTAGTAGTTCTATCCTTTAGAATCGGTAAGTCTGTGTTTCTTGAATTTACTCCCAATTTAGATGTAAAAATTATATTTATTGGTCTGGGTACAATATTCGCTTTGGGGCCACTCTACTATTTATTCGTGAGAACATGCATCGACAAATCCTTCAAAATCAGGAGTACGCATTTCTTTCATTTCATTCCTTTTGTTCTAGGCGTGATATTCGGTTTTTGGATTAATGATAGTCACACAAGTACATTGCCCATGTTGTTTTTTGTGAGTGTGTTTGCCTCCTATTATTTGCATTTCCTTATTTACCTAATCATAGGTTATAGTTACGCCCAACGAAAAAAAGCTGGTTTAAATCAAGAGGTTAATAATTTTATTAAGCTACTTTTCTTTGGGTTTTTAGCCATTTGGATTGTATATGTTTTAAATATATTTGATGAGGACATCCCTTACATTATTGGCCCTATATTGTACTCTTTAGTAGCTTACACCATCAGCTTTATAGTTATAAAAAAAGGTTATATCAATAAAATAGATCAAACAAAATATCAAACAACATCAATATCGGACGAGCAATCAAATGATATTTATCAGAACATATTGCACCTCATGGGCGATGAGCATCAATACAAGGATCCAAATCTTACATTAAAATCACTTAGCCAAAGACTTAAAGTGACTACGCAAGTATTATCAATGGTAGTCAATCAAAAAAGTCAGCAAAACTTCAATAGTTTTATCAATAGCTTCCGGGTTAAAGAATCGTTACGGTTATTTAATGAACAAGAATTTAACAATCGTACCATCGCAGCAATTGCTTTTGAAGTTGGCTTCAATAGTATCTCCAGTTTCAATTCGGCTTTTAAGAAACAAACTGGAAAAACTCCATTGACCTATAGAAATCAGATTGCGAAATGATCCTTTACTTTACCGAAATGATCATTTCGGTAGATTTATCCTTGACTGATAGCTTCATTTGTATCAAAACAAAATACAAATACTATGTCGAAGCGAAGAAAAATTATCAAGTGGTCATTAATTATTTTCACAAGTCTAATCCTTGTCCTGTTTGGCTTTGGATATTGGTTTATGAGTCTCCTCTCCCCTAGGGATATTGTAGTAGGTGTTGAAAACACACTTCCTAAAGACCTGCCTTATATCACTGAAAACCAGCTACCTTATTCAGGAAAAATTCTTGCTGTGGTTACTAGTACTGATGTTATGGGGGAAAGCGAAATGTCAACCGGTTATGAATTGACTGAACTGTCACGTGCTTATTATGTATTTCAGGCCAATGGATTTGTCGTGGACATAGCAAGCCCACTAGGCGGCAAGCCCCCTGTTGTGATTGACGATGATGATATGGGCGTATTTGATTATGCTTTTTTAAATGATTCCATTGCCCAAAAGAAAGCGAATAATACAATCGCTATGCAGGCTGTTAATGCAGATGAATATGCGGCAATCTATTTTGTTGGTGGCAAAGGAGCAATGTATGACTTTCCTCAAAATAAATATATTCAATCCATTGTTAGGGATTTTTACGAATCAGGAAAAGTTATAGGTGCGGTATGCCATGGTCCAGCTGCGCTGATAAATGTAACATTGAGCAATGGCAGTTTACTATTGAAAGACAAGACAGTGAGTAGTTTTTCAAATAAAGAAGAGCTATTCCTAATTGCGGATGCAGCTACTATATTCCCATTTATGTTGGAGGACAAGTTAGTTGAAAAAGGGGCTGTGTTTAAAGAAGGCCATATGTATCTAGAAAACGTAATTTCAGATGGAAACTTAGTGACTGGCCAAAATCCCTGGTCTACTTGGGCAATTGCAGAAGCCGTTGTAAAACAATTGGGGCGTGAGCCAAAGAAACGTGAAAAAACTGGTGAAGAAAATTCGGTAGCTATTCTAATAGCTTTCGAAACTTATGGCTATGATCAAGCCAGTAACGTATTGACCGAATTGCGGGTAACAGAACACAAACCTGTAAACAGAGAACTGATAGCAGTACATAGTATTGTAGCGGCTATGAAATGGGATTTGACGAAAGCATTTGGTTTGGTTCGTCTATTACATCATGCAAAAGTATTGGCTTTATAATTCATTGTCCGGTCTATTAATAATACCTTTGCCATATCTAAATTAATAAGTATGCCAGACACACCTCCCTGCCCAAAATGCAATTCTCAATATGCCTATCCGATGGATCACCTATTGGTGTGTCCGGAATGTGCCCATGAATGGAACCCTGATGATGTAGCTGAAGAAGAAGTAGAAACTGGCCTGGTGGTAAAAGATGCCAATGGTAGCGTGTTGCAAGATGGTGATACCGTGGTAGTGGTGAAAGACCTACCCGTAAAAGGTGCACCCAAGCCTATAAAAGCAGGTACGAAAGTAAAGAACATCCGACTAGTAGAAGGAGATCATAACATCGATTGTAAAATTGATGGCTTTGGTTCGATGGCCTTGAAATCGGAGTTTGTGAAGAAGGGGTAAATCTCATTTGGATTATCTTGTAATTTACATGGTCCAAAAATTTTTTTAGTTCATGAAGTAGTAAGGACAATACACGGTATCTACTTTAGTCTTTTCCATAGAAAAGTTCCTTTAATTTATCCTCTAAATTGGGTCTATATACGGTGATTATATTTGGTAACCCACTCACCAATTTTACTAGATCCGTTGAATTGTCTTGTGAATAAAATACAATTGGAATTAATTCAAGATGCTCCACTTCCCTGATTTCCTTAATATATTTATCACCATTATAGGGGTCCATATGATAATCCATTATCACAGCGTCAAAATCATACAGCTCCATTTTCTGAATTATATCAATGTCTTCACCGTTAGTTGCATTTATTATCTTCAACATCCTATTATGTTTTGAGGCTATAATTTCAAGGTTTTTCTGAGCTGATCTTGCCCAATTCTCCATGTCATCAATCCATAAAAATTTCAATACTTTGGTACTCATTATTATCTAAATTCTAGTGTAAATACTGCTCCTTTATTTTCATTGTTCTCGGCTTTTATCGAACCTTTAAGAGATGTCATAATTTCTTTTACATGATACAAACCTAAACCTGCTCCATCAGTGGTTGTATACCCAAAATCGTATATTCTATCCATAGAATTCGAGTCTATACCAATTCCATCATCAATAAAATTAACTACAAGCCTCTTATCTAAATGCTTAATGTCTACATACAATTTTTTGGCATTTGCTTTTTTTGCATTATTTATGATATTATCCAATACAATATTGAGCTCAATTGGCTTTATCTTTCTACTAAATTCCTTCTGATTATCAGGTCTAACAGTTATTGATAAATTTTTATCTGTAACTGTGGGGATAATATTCTGAATGTACTCTGTTATATAATTGTTTAGGTCAACAATTATTTTTTCAGTATTAAGCTTGAAATTAGCCTTAGTGGCAAAAGCAACAACGTTTAATATCTTCTTGGTTTCGAAACTCATTAGTCTGATGATATTATTTAAATCTTCATTTGTAAGAGGTATATTATTCTGCACCCTCAATGAAATACCTTTAAGATTGTTATCAATCGTTCCAGCATAGATTCCAATATGATGCAAAAGACTAATTACTTCTTGATATTCTGAAGTATTAATTGACTTTAAAAACAGATTTTCGCTTATCTGTTCTTTGAGTTTTTTTGTGGCTTCTTCAGCTCTTTTTTGCTCCTTTTCTGCTAATGCAATTGCTTCAACTCTTGCATTTTGGATTTCCACAAGTTTTTCTCTTGCACTTTCCGCTTGTTGAATCAGTTCTTCATCTCCACTTTTATGTGCTATTTTATTTAAATTTGTAATAACCGATTCAGCACTCTGTTCTTGACTTGCAGCAATTATCTCAATAAAATCCTTAGGGACTTCAAAATCTACTATTTCATTGCTATTGGTTAGTTTCGCAATTAAATCAGTAATTCGAGACTTAAAGTCCATAGAGGTTTCTTCTTCAATACTAAGTCCCCACTTTTGGACATCAACTACATACTTTTCTAATCGCTTCAGTACTATCCAAAAAAAAGCTTCTAGCTCTTCATATGTTTTAGTTTTTATTAATCCGTCTCCCCTACTTGAAGTCTCATTTAATTCGTCCGTATTTGAATAGATCTCTATTTGTCCTATTAATTCTCTTGTCCCCAAGAATCTACTATATCCTTGACTCTTTCTCTGATCTACCTTTAGAGGATCTTCACCTGGTTCACCATAAGGATATATCCGAAAACCATTCTTATAAAGAAATATATGGCCATATTGAACAACTGGAACCCCCATTCTCCTTGCAAAAGTCAGTTTAGCCGATTGATTCAAATAATAGAGCGTATATTCAATATCATCCAACCTTCTAAAGTTATTCTGCTCTTTAATCCTATATATAACAGTACCACCATCAACTAATTCTGTGGTTACATACTCTCCATCTTTAGAGATAACAGAAATAATCTTGGTTGTCTTCAAACCCAATGTTTCGAAGATGAAATTTTCTACTTCACCATTTACTCTGTCATGATAGTCCTTAGCATTATCATCATTATCGAGCTCCTCAGGAACTTCAATTAAAATTTTAAATTTTTGCTGCCCTTTGGTTGGTTTAGGACTAATTAATTTAGAGAGTGAATCCTTTAGTTTTAAGTACTTTGGTCTATCCCATTGGCTTCGCAAATCCTCAATAACCAAAACCGTACCGTGTTCAATTCCAAATTCGCTTTCATTTCGACTCTCATGAAGAACACTTACGTTTATAAATTCCTTTTTATCATCATCCTCGAATTTTTCCCAATCCGTTAATAATACTTGTGTTGTAGAATTCTTTTCTTGTTTAGTGGTTTCTAACATCAATTGCTTTCCTAACCTATCACATGAAAATCTACCTATTCCTTTTGCTCCTGCGAATACTTTATTTATATGAATTCTATCTCTGTAATCAAAGTTCGCATCTTCTGTCCCATCCTTCTTTGCAGAATATGCTACAAACAACCATTTTGAGATAAGGTCCTCGTAATTCATCCCCTTGCCATTATCCTTAATTATGATTCTACCTTTTCCGTTGTTAATTTCTTCAAACCTTATTAAAACTTCTGATGCATAAGCATCAAATGAATTTTTAACCAATTCAAAGACTGCAATAAAATCATCTGTAATTAAGTCTTTACCAATTATGTTTTTGAGTGCTGAACTAACTTTGAATTCTAAGGTATCCATTATTTAATCATAGATTTTAGTATAATTCCTGCTTGCTCTCCAAATAAAGGAGGAATCGCATTTCCGATTTGTGAATACCTTGGCACTTCATTTGTCCTCCTTTTTCCTCCAGTAGTATATTTTCCTTTAAATTGGTATGTATCTGGAAAGGACTGAATACGCGCATATTCTCGAACGGTCATGATACGTGGCTCGCAATAATGAATATAGTCATCTGGTAGTGTAGTAATAGTAGGTGTAGGCTTTTTTGCATCTAGTATTTTGGTGCTACTTTTTTTTAAATTAAATCTGTTTCTGTATTCAGAGCTGGTCAAATGTTCGTTTATAGCTATCTGAAACCGACTTTTTACTTCTTCTGAATGTCTAGCGTATCGATGGCTATCTATTTCACTTTTATCTCCTTTATGCTTTCGCATAAACTTTTGATACTTAGATTTTATCCCCCCATATATGCCAGCATTGAACTTAGGTGTTTCAGAAGCAATTGTTCCATTTGATTGTAATAAATCAGAAATCGCTTCCTCCAACGTTGGATTGACAATCAAATCCTTATTAATTAAAAAACTCTCCTTGTTTTCGTATAGTCTATTGAAGAAAGTTTCACTATTTATCTCTGGATTTTGAGCAAATAATTTATTTTCAACACCAACAAGAATAAATCGAGTTCGTTTTTGTGGAATACCATAATTTGAAAAGTTAATTAGTTGTCCCTTAACTTTATAACCCAATACCTCCAGTTCTTCTTCTACAAAAGATGAATACGCTCTTCCCCTAACATTATTTTTCTTAAATCCATTTGTAAACCCTTTTACATTTTCAAAAAAAATAGTTTTAGGGCGAACGAGTTTAATGAACTTGATATATGAGTTAATTAAACTATTTCTGGAATCACTTTCAACTCTTCTTCCAGCCATCGAAAAACCTTGGCAAGGCGGTCCACCAGCAACCAAATCGACCTTACCTCTCAGAGAAGTCAATTCTTCAGAAAAATCTTCAATTATTTGATTGATATCATGATTTTTTTTCTCTAACCAATCAGGCCAATCAAAATGGTTTTTCTTTTTGATTAGGTTGAAATTTAACGTTTCAAAAGCATCAATGCTCTTTTCAATTGCAAATAACCCTTTCCATTCTCCTGAATTATGAAGACCTAAAGACAATCCACCACAGCCTGCAAACAAATCAATATAAACCGATTTACTAATTTCTGTCGTTTCCTTAATTTCGTTATTCGTATTTTCCGTCATACTTGGTAAAACAAGCACAAAAGCACAAATATAAAAAGAGAAATAGAATATTTGATATTTAAAAAATCTTGGCACAAAAGGTCAATTTGAAAAGACTATAGCAATAAGAGTTTCTCACTAGTTAAATCTCTTTATAAATTAAAGCCTACATCCATTTTTTGAACAGGTAATTTTTTCATTGGAATTCACCCAATGATCGGGATTATCTTTCGTGTTGAATCCACAACCTGTTGTTCCTCCTTCTGTTCCTCTATGAACCTCTTTTGTTGGTATGTGCTTTACTGCCATGATTTTAGTTTTTAATTGTGCTTTAATTTAACGCCAATGGAATTATAGTATTTAATTACAATTAACAGTCGTGCGTTCAGTTTGCTCAATTATATCTCAATTGATTCATTATCACTTTTATCGTTAAGTAAAAACACCTATAAAATTGAGTAAAAACACCTATGTCTACTGCTTTATATATCAAAGCAAGATCTTACCCATAAAAAAAAGGCCATCTTCCGATGGCCTTTTCTACTTTATAAAGAAGTTTAATTCTTAGTATCTATAAGCTTCTGGCTTGTAAGGGCCTTCTACCGTTACTCCGATATAAGCCGCTTGCTCTGGAGTCAATACATCCAGTTCCACGCCAATCTTAGCTAAGTGTAGTCGAGCTACTTTCTCATCTAAATGCTTAGGCAATGTGTATACTTTGTTTTCGTATGCCTCTCTGTTTGTCCAAAGTTCAATTTGAGCCAAAGTTTGGTTAGTAAACGAGTTAGACATTACAAATGAAGGGTGACCAGTGGCACAACCCAAGTTTACCAATCTACCTTCTGCAAGTAAAATAACGTCACGGCCATTTGGCAAAGTGTACTTATCAACCTGTGGTTTGATTTCGTCTTTTTTGGCATTTTTGTTCAACCAGGCAACGTCAATTTCATTGTCAAAATGACCAATGTTACAAACGATGGTTTTGTCTTTCATCAATTCAAAATGCTCGCCCATGATGATGTTCTTATTACCGGTAGTGGTCACAACAATGTCACCTTCCTTAACGGCATCAATCATTTTCTTTACTTCAAAACCGTCCATTGCAGCCTGTAGCGCACATATTGGATCGATCTCGGTAACAATAACCCTTGCTCCTGCACCTCTCAATGAAGCCGCAGATCCTTTACCTACATCACCATAACCACCAACTACGGCCACTTTTCCGGCCATCATTACGTCAGTAGCCCTTCTGATTGCATCTACCAATGATTCTTTACAGCCGTATTTGTTATCAAACTTAGACTTAGTAACAGAATCGTTTACGTTAATGGCAGGCATCACTAAAGTGCCATTCTTTTCCCTTTCTACCAATCTGTGAACACCAGTGGTGGTTTCTTCAGAAAGACCTTTGATGCCAGGCACATATTGTGGGTATTTATCAAATACCATATTGGTCAAATCACCACCATCATCCAAGATCATATTCAATGGCTGTCCGTCTGGGAATATAAGGGTCTGCTCAATACACCAGTCAAATTCTTCATCGGTTAAACCTTTCCATGCATAAACAGGAACTCCTGCTGCTGCTATTGCCGCTGCGGCATGGTCTTGTGTTGAAAATATATTACAAGAAGACCAAGTTACATCAGCACCAAGTTCAACAAGTGTTTCAATCAAAACAGCTGTTTGGATGGTCATGTGTAGACATCCGGCTATTCTTGCACCAGTCAATGGCTTGCTTGCACCAAATTCTTTTCTTAAAGACATCAAACCGGGCATTTCTGCTTCTGCCAATTCAATTTCTTTTCTCCCCCACGCGGCCAAAGAGATGTCTTTGACTTTGTATTGTAATTTTTCGTCAATCATATTTTTTATTGTTGTGTGTAGATTCTCTCCGCAAAAGTACTAAAATCCGTTCACAAATCTTTAATCACTTACAATTTCAGTTTATCTTCCTGATTATTTACTAATAATAGATTATTTTCCTAAATTCATTATTTAGAAAACACCTAAACAGGAAATATTCCCATGCCGGATTTAGACCAAGTCGATCATCAAATACTAAAGCTTTTGCAGCAAGATGCCAAATTGAATGTAAATGACATTGCGCAGCAATTACATCTTACCAAAACCCCTATCTATGAGCGCATTAAGCGACTGGAGAGAAGTGGTGTCATTGCTAAGTATGTGGCCCTGGTAGATCGTAAAAAATTTACGCCTTCCATTATTGTGTTCCTTACAGGCTCATTGAACGTCAGTAAATTTGAGCAAACGCAGGAGTTTTACGAAGCCGTCATGGACATAGATGAAGTGTTGGAATGCTACCTGTTAGGTGGTGACAAGGATTTCTTCCTGAAAGTAATCGCCAAAGACTTAGACTCTTATCATGATTTCTACTCAGATAAAATAGCCTCTATTCCCTTTGTGGGTGAAATAAGGAGTTCGTTTGTGCTCAAAGAAATTAAGCATACGACTACTATTCCGAATATGGGAGGTTAAGTTGTGAGTTGAGAGCTGTGAGCTATGAGCTACGAGCTGCGAGCTGCGAGATTAAGCCATTGCTGGCTCCGGTTGCCCGAAATGCTTCAATGTTTTGTAATGAGATTTCAATGCTCCAAAGAAGGTCTTATTCTCGATATAAGGCACTCCATACTCTTCAGCGGTTGCTTTTACGATTTTAGAGATTTCAGTATAATGCACATGGCAAATGTTCGGAAACAAATGGTGCTCAATCTGGAAATTTAAACCTCCACATAAAAAGTTGGCTATTCCACTTTCACGAGAGAAGTTAGCAGTAGTTCTCATTTGATGAACAGCCCATGAATCACCCATATTCCCAGCATCGTCAGGTTGAGGAAAATCCATCCCTTCAACAACATGGGCAAGTTGGAATACCAAGCCCATCACAAAACCTTCTGCTAAATGCATGGCTAAAAAGCCAATCAAAAATTGCCACCATGTAATGTCCATAACCAAAAGAGGGATGACAATAAATAGCGTGTAATACACTGCTTTGAAGAAAAATAAATTAAAGTATTCAATCTTTGGCCGCTTAGTGTTATCTGTATGGCCTATCTTCTTTTGAAAAAACTTAACAAAATCCTTTCTAAATACCCATGACAATGAAGCCAATCCGTATAACAAGAATGCATAAAACTGCTGAAATCTCATGATGGGCTTTCTTGGCTCATCAGGAGAAACCCTTACCAAACCGGGAGCTACCTCAAGATCCTCATCGTGCCCCGGGATATTAGTATAGGTATGGTGTACTTTGTTATGCGCAACACTCCAAACAAAAGCATTTGCTCCAATAATATTGAACCAATAACTCATTATTTTATTGACGGTGCTGTTGGACGAATAGGATCCATGTATTGCGTCATGCGCAACATTGAAACCGATAAACGACTGCACCATACCAATAAGTATGGCCAATATTAGCAATACGCCAAGTGAAAAATTACCGAGTATGATCAATAGATAAAGGCCGATTAGCGAACCAAGGAAAAAAACCGACTTGAAAATCATTTCTCCATTTGCATTTTTGCTAATGTTGTTTGATTTGAAATATTCTTCAACTTTCTGTTTTACCTCTGGATAAAACTCCGCTTGATTCTTACCGTTAAACCTTACTTTCATAAAAATATTATTATCAAAAATTGTTATTCATTCCTCCTAAAAGAATTGCGAATATACTCTTTACACAAAACATAAACGAGAAAACTATCCTTTATTAGGCAATAACTACGCAAGAAGAGCTTAGGACAGATTTTTTATTGAAGGTGGTAACGGAGTGCTTACTTTTAATAAATCATCGGGCAAGGGTTCTGAATAGGTCATTGTCATGGGTATAACACCCGCCCAGATATTTAGTTCATAATCGGGTTTATCATCTTTCGGCCCCCCGGTCCTAATTTTGGCGGAAGCCTGCTCTATTTCAATTTCTAAAACTGCAGTTGCTTTGAGCTCCTTGGCATTTGGTTTCCGTGATTCTGCCCACCTACCTGCTATTATATTTTCAGAAATTACAAAAAGGGCATTGTCCTTCTTTTCTGGTGCTACGGGTTTGGCTGTACCAAAAATGACCGCTGAACGATAGTTCATGGAATGATGAAAAGCTGACCGCGCCAAAACAAGTCCATCTACATGTGTTACAGTAAGGCTTACCGGAAACCCCTTTTCCAGATTTTTTATCATCCTGCTGGTAGAAGCACCATGAATGTAAATTTTGTTGTCTTTGCGCCCGTAAAGAGTTGGGATAACAAAAGGTTGGTCATTGACAACAAAACCTATATGACACAAAAATCCAGCATCCAATATGGCATACACTGTCTCATGGTCATAGTGACCCCGATCGGGTATACGCTTTACTTTATTTCTTTGATTTATTTGATATTCGCTCATTGGCTTATTGAAAAATATTAAAACTAGATAGCAATACTAATGTTATCCCGGATTATCTTTGGGAACCATTTTATAATAAATTAATGGTCCGGTTATGTACCCTTGGAAATCTATACTTTCATTAGACACACAAACAAAACGTCCCAAATACTTACAGATTACTGATAATGTAATCAAAGAGGTAAGTGCCGGTCGATTGCAGCCCGGTCAAAAATTACCCGGTACTAGAATGATGGCAGAACTCTTGGAGCTGAATCGAAAGACCGTCATTTTGGCCTTTGATGAGCTATTAGCACAGGGATGGCTGGAAGTTATTCCTTCTTCTGGCACCTTTATTTCCAAACATCTGCCAGTCACTAAACACCATAAGATTGAAAATAATGGGTTTGAAAAAGCATCTGGAGTACCTGACTTGCAAAATGACTTTGGTTTTATCCCCTCCTACCTACCCAAATCCCCCACCGCCATTATTATGGATGGAGGGTCGCCCGATCCAAGGCTTGCGCCTATAGATTGGCTTTATAAAGAAAGTAGATCACTCGTCAAATCCAGTCGAATGGCCCAAAAATTACTGGCTTATGACGGGGTTCAGGGTGATGCCATACTTACCAAAACACTCGCCAAATACCTTTCAGAAACCAGAGGATTGAGCGTTTCTGAAAAAAACATCATGATTACAAATGGGAGTCAAATGGGGATTTTCCTTGCCTCAAACAGCTTGATCAAAACCAATGATGTCGTGGTAGTAGGCTCTACAAGTTATGATGCTGCCGAATGGACATTCCAATACTGTGGTAGCAAAATCCATCGGATTACAGTAGATGAAGAAGGTATTAACACGGATCATCTAGCCGATTTATGTCAGGTACAAAAAGTAAAAATCGTTTACATCACTCCGCATCATCATTTTCCAACTACCGTCACGCTGTCAAACAAAAGGCGGATGCACCTGCTTCAGCTCAGTATTAAATTTGGCTTTACTATTCTTGAAGATGATTATGACTTTGACTTCCATTATAAGAGTAATTCCATTCTGCCTTTGGCAAGCCTCAATTCCAGTGGGCAGGTAATTTATATCGGATCATTCAGTAAGGTTTTTGCACCAAATCTGCGCATTGGTTATCTGGTAGCCCATGAACATACAATTGAAATCCTATGTCGATTAAGGCGTATTATCGACCGACAGGGTGATCATCTAATGCAACATGTATTAGCTGAAGCCATTCAATCAGGGGAGCTCAACAGGCATTTAAAAAAGACCCTCCATATTTATCGTCAAAGAAGGGATAACCTAGTTCGATTATTAAACAAACACTTACGTGAATTTGTTGAGTTCGAAATATCCGAAGGCGGTATGGCCATTTGGGTGAGATTCAAAGGCATTTCCTTGGTAAGCCTAAAACCCGTCATTAACAAAATGGGTTTATATATGGATATTGATAAGGATTTGGCCAAAGATCATAATTCACTGAGAATGGGTTTCGCATCACTGGACGAAGAGGAACAGGAAAGGGCTATTTTGATACTTGTAAAAGCTATTGGACAACTCTCATCTTGAGTTTTTTCCTCAATTCTTCCACCTGAATTTTAAAATTAGCATCAACATCCATCATGTTATTTACGGATTGTACCGCATGAATAACCGTGCTATGATCACGACCACCAAAGTGATAGCCGATGGCCTTGAGTGAGTGCTGTGTGTATTCCTTCGCAAAATACATGGCGACCTGACGGGCGATTACTATTTCTTTCTTTCTGATTTTATCTTTAAGTAAATCAATATCCACTTTATAATATTCTGAAACCGTTTTTTGGATATAATCAATACCTACTTCAGTTTCAATATCATGGACGATATTTTTGAGGGTTTGCTTTGCCAACTCAAGGTCAAGTTCTACCCTACTTAAGGAGGCATGGGCAATTAGTGAGATCAACACACCTTCCAATTCACGGACGTTGGTATCCACACTATAAGCCAAATATTCCACCACATCATCAGGGATGTAGATTCCATCAGCCTGCATTTTGCGCTGGATTATCGCTACCCTGGTTTCATAATCAGGTTGCTGCAAATCAGCTGTAAGTCCCCATTTAAAGCGTGAAAGCAATCGCTCTTCCAAACCCTTTAAGTCTCTAGGAGGACGGTCACTGGTCATGATTATTTGCTTACCTGCCTGATGCAAGTGATTGAATATATGGAAGAAAATTTCCTGTGTCCGTTCCTTGCCTGCAAGAAATTGTACGTCATCGATGATCAGTACATCCACTTGCATATAGAAATTCTGAAATTCCTGAATTTTATTGTTTTTCAGCGCATCAATAAACTGATTGGTAAATTTCTCTGAAGAAACATACAGTACAAATCTATCGGCCAAACTGTTTTTGATTTCGTTGCCTATGGCCTGCACCAAGTGAGTTTTGCCCAGTCCAACACCACCATAGAGCATCAATGGATTGAAAGAGGTAATCCCCGGCTTTTGTGCTACAGCAAAACCTGCTGATCTAGCCAAACGGTTGCAGTCACCCTCTATGTAGGTATCGAAACTATAGTTTGGGTTGAGTTGCGATTCCTGAAAAAGACTATCAACAGATTTCAGCCTAAAAGGCGATCCATAGTCATCCCTTTTTTGTTGATTGTAAATATTTCCCTTATTCCCTCCATTATTAGGAAGATTTACAGACAACGGGACAGATCCACTATTGCCCTTATCCACAATTACCGAATATTCTAATCTTGCTTTTGGCCCCACTACAGAAGTAATGGCCTTTTTTAAGATTTGAACATAATTTTCTTCAAGCCACTCATAAAAAAACTGACTTGGTACCTGAATAGTGAGGATATCGTTTTCACATTTCATTGGAATAATAGGCACAAACCAAGTGTTAAAACTCTGTTCAGGAACGTTTTCCTTAATTACCCGCAGGCAATCATTCCACACAGTCGCGCTATCAATCTCCATGTACACTGTAATGACTTTTCAGTTTTAGTTGTAGGACTTACTTTAAAAAAGGGGAATCAAAATTGTAAAAAAAAACACGAAGAAAAAAGTTAGTGACCTGCCTATTTTCTTTTATTTTTTCCTTTGATAAAAAAGCTATACGAATTCTTCAAAATGTATAACCCAATAAAATAAGTGATTCTTAATCAAGGTTATAGTTTGAGGTAATTTGAGGTCAAATGATTTAACTTTACCTCCATTATAATTTTTTTATCATGGGTGAAAAAGAAAGACCAATGTTTAATGATTTTAAAAAACTTTCGAAAAAAGAATGGGCAAATAACGCCACTTCCGATTTGAAAGGTACAGATGTTTACGAAAAATATAGCTGGCAATTGGATGGACTCACTTTAGATCCATATTATGATGGTAGTGATTTAGAAAAGATCAAAAAATTAACTGAATTTGAAAACCGCCTTTATAAAAATAATGACCCGTCAGGAGAACCTCGTGTATGGGCTAATATTCAAAAAATTGGCGTTAAGGACTTAAAAACGGCCAACAAGGAAGCTTTAGAGGCCTTAAATAACGGTGCTGATGGTATTGAGTTGGATTGTAGTGAAGTGAGTAAAATTGATTTCGACCTTCTTTTATCAAATATCAAATTAAATTATTGCCAAGTTTCCTTAACCAATGCTACACATGACGATAGCTGCGCTTTCCTAAAACGAATCACAAAAGGCAGTCCGTTAATGGAGGTATTTGTATCTACAATTGGACAGGATAACCTAGACAGTCAACTTCAGCTTATTGAATTGAGTAAACACCAAAAAGAGATCAAATGCATTGAAATCTCCGCCATTGGTGATACTATCACAGAGCAAGTCTCCAACTTGCTACTTTCGGTCAATCGTAATATTCGTAACCTTCATTTAGGTGGGCTTAATGTAGAGACCGCTATCAACCCAATATATGTTACCACAAAAATTGGTACTGATTTTTTCGTTGAAATTGCCAAAATAAGAGCCATAAGAAACCTTTTCTTTCAGATTGCCCGAAGCTATGATCATAATAGTTTCTTGCCAGAGGATCTACACATTAAATGTATCTCTACCGCATGGTTAGAAGAATCTTACCAACCCAATGCCAATATGCTAAAAAGCAGTACTGCTGCTATGGCGGCAATACTAGGGGGTTGTAATTCACTTGTGGTTGAACCCGAAAATAATGACGGGACACTCACCACTAGAATAGCCAGAAATGTTTCCCTTGTATTGAAAGAGGAATCTTTCCTATCAAAAACAGCCGACCCAGTGGCGGGCTCCTATTATATAGAATCACTAACAGATCAACTGGCTCAATCGGCCTGGAAATTATTTCAAAAAAAACTGGAGACCACTGTCATTGAGCATTAAGAATATGAAGCCAAATTTTAGTCAAATAGCCTACAATCAATATGCTCCCAAAACACAAGCTGGAAGGGAGCAGGAAAATTGGCCTACTGCCGAAAAGGTGGCCATCAAACCAAAATACGATCCTAGTGACATTAAGGACATTGAACACATTGGATTTTCAGCCGGAGCCCCACCCTATTTACGTGGCCCCTACTCTACTATGTATGCCGGTCGTGCATGGACCATTAGGCAATATGCAGGCTTTTCTACAGCCGAAGAGTCCAATGCCTTTTACAGGAAAAATCTAGCTGCTGGACAAAAAGGGCTTTCCGTAGCTTTCGACCTTGCTACCCACAGAGGCTATGATTCGGATCATCCGCGTGTGACAGGCGATGTCGGAAAAGCCGGAGTGGCCATTGATACGGTGGAAGACATGAAAGTGCTTTTTGATCAGATTCCGCTGGATAAAATGTCTGTCTCCATGACCATGAACGGTGCGGTGTTACCCATAATGGCCTTCTATATTGTGGCGGCAGAAGAACAGGGGGTTAAACTTGATCAACTAAGTGGCACCATACAAAATGACATTTTGAAAGAGTTTATGGTGCGGAACACCTACATCTATCCTCCGCTTCCCTCCATGAAATTAATTGCGGATATTTTTGAATTTACTTCCAATAAAATGCCCAAGTTCAATTCTATCAGTATCAGTGGGTACCATATCCAGGAAGCGGGGGGCACAGCGGATATTGAATTGGCTTATACTTTGGCCGATGGCCTGGAGTATTTACGTACGGGCATCGGTACAGAAATGAAAATCGATGACTTTGCCCCAAGGCTTTCCTTTTTTTGGGGTATTGGCATGAATCACTTTATGGAGATTGCCAAATTGCGGGCTGGGCGATTGCTCTGGGCTAAGATTGTCAGCCAATTCGATCCAAAAAATCCTAAATCATTGGCATTGAGGGCGCACTGCCAAACTTCAGGCTGGAGTTTAACTGAGCAGGACCCTTATAACAATGTGACCAGGACATGTGTAGAAGCGTTAGCGGCCGCTTTGGGCGGCACACAGTCATTGCATACCAATGCGCTAGACGAAGCCATAGCTTTACCTACAGACTATTCTGCAAGGATTGCACGTAACACACAAATCTACTTACAAAAGGAAATCAACATTACTAAAGTGGTAGACCCATGGGCAGGATCATATTATGTTGAATACCTAACTGATCAATTGGTGAAACGGGCCTGGAGCCTTATTGAGGAAGTTGAAGCGTTGGGTGGAATGACCAAAGCCATTGAAAGTGGTTTGCCAAAAATGAGAATTGAAGAAGCCGCTGCCAGAAAGCAGGCAAGGATTGACTCTGGGAAAGATGTCATTGTTGGTGTAAATAGATACACTACTGATGAAAAACCGGATTTTGATACTTTAGAGGTTGATAATACTAAGGTCCGCAATGGTCAAATAGCCAGACTCAAAGAAATCAAGGCAACGAGAAATAATGAAGCCGTGACCAAGTCCCTTGAAGCCCTTACATCAGCAGCAAAATCAGGTAAAGGCAATCTATTGGAACTTGCGGTAACTGCAGCAAGGCACAGGGCAAGTTTAGGTGAAATCTCAGATGCTTTGGAAAAAGTGTTTGGTAGGCATAAAGCCACCATTCGATCAATATCAGGTGTATACTCAGGAGAAGTGAAAATGGATAACAATTTTAAAGAAGCTAAACTACTGTCAGACAAATTTGCTGAAGTAGAAGGCCGCAGGCCAAGAATAATGGTTGCCAAAATGGGTCAGGATGGCCATGACAGAGGAGCCAAAGTGATAGCAACCAGTTTTGCTGACTTAGGCTTCGATGTAGATATCGGCCCTTTGTTCCAAACTCCTCAAGAAGTGGCCCTACAGGCTGCCGAGAACGATGTACATGTTATTGGTGCCTCCAGTTTAGCGGCAGGACACAAGTCATTGATTCCAGAATTAATTGAAGCCTTAAAACAACTAGGTCGTGAAGATATTTTGGTCATAGCCGGTGGAGTAATTCCCCCAAAAGATTATGACTTTCTCTATGAAGCAGGTGTAAGTGGTGTTTTTGGCCCGGGAACAGTAATTGCCGATGCCGCTAAGGACATTTTGAACAAATTGCTACAAGATTAATTTAATAGACTGGTTTTCAGTAATTTTATACACTACTCAAAAAATTTTAAGCATATGGATTCTATTAAGTGGAAAGCAACACTCATTGTCCTTATTACAGCCTTATTAATAAATACGAACGGATATGCTCAGAAATGGGATAAATATCTTGTCAAATCTGAAGGTCAATATGAACAAGGGGATTATGTAAAAGCCACGAAAACTTTAGAGAAGTTTAAAAAGAAGGTGACCAAAAAGCTGGGGGCCAACAATGCCTATATGCCCAATTATTACCTTCGTTCGGCTAAATACAACCTCGCTTTAGGCTACCTCTCCACTTTTGAAAACCTGATTGAAGAATCTTTAAAATCAAGCAGTTCCATCAATGGGGAGAACAGTGTTGCCGATTGTTTAAATAAAGTAGGTGTTGCGGAGGTTATGGCCCAATATGGCAATTATTTACAAGCAAGGAAATACTTAGAAGATGCTTTGGCGGTATTAAAAACAACTGATGCCTATGATGACAATCTACATGCTAAAACAGACTTGGTAATGGCGCAGATACTTACTGGACAGGGGTACTACAAAGAATCTTTGGTGTTTATTGACAGTAATATGGAGTATTTGAGAACAAGGGCTGTAACCAAAGAAAGTTATGTTGATGAATCAGGTAAGCTAAAAACCAGAAGGTTATCTGAAGAAGAGGTAAAAGATCGACTAGGTGACTATGCCACATTACTAACCCTTAAATCAAATACACTTAGGATGAAGGGTAACTTTAAAAGTGCTGATAGTGCTTTTGTTCGTTCTGAAGCCTGGATAACCGATAATTTAGGCAAACAAAGTATCTATTATGTCAACAATCAACTTCTCCAAGGTAAGCTACTGGTGGAAAACGGATTGGATGTTGAAAACATGCCACGTGAGACCCGATTCGATAAAACCTTAAGTTACTTAAAAAGGGAGCATGAAGAATCACATTACCTGGCCTTTGAATTATATGAAACCTTACTAAAGCAGTACCTCTACACAGGTGAAAAAAGTAAGTATAAAAATGTAAAAATTGAATATGAAAAAGCCATAAAAAAGAATTTCAAAAGGACCAGCCTCCATTATATCAATCTGGAAACCATTGAGTTTGATGCCAAACTCACTAAAGACAAAACCCGAAATATAGGGACACAAGCCAGTGCTATTTTGGCTACTACCCGGGCACTACCCAAAAACCACGAAAAACGAATATCACTGTTGGAGTTTTTATACAACCTTGATATCCAACAACAACAATTCACTGCTGCGGAGAAGAACCTCCAAGAAATATTGGAAATCAAAAAGAACCTGTATGGTGAGGAATCTCCCGCTTATCATTTAGCAAAAATACAGCTGGCCAATTATTACCTTGACTATACTGACAAGATTAAGGATGCTGAGAATATATATAAGCAAAGCTTTTTTGAAATAGTTGATAAAGAAATAGACCCATGGCATAAAGATTATGTGAATATCTTAAACCATTTGTCAGCATTTTATGAGAGCACCGATCAATATAAATTGGCAGCTGACATGCTCGACCAAGCACTAAATGCTGCTCGGGCAAAATATGATAACCAAGATCCTGATTATGGGGTGGAGTTGAACGAAATAGCCAAACTGCAGATCAAATTAGGTAATTATGAAGAAGCCCAAACTAACATAAAAGATGCTGTTCTAATACTTGAAAAGGAAAGAAAGAACGAATTCCGAGTAGTTGATTACGTGGGTGCTTTAGAAACACAAGCGAAGTTATTTGCTATTCAAGGTCTTTTTGATGAAGCTGAATCCAATATTTATAATTCTGGAAAGCTTTTGAGAAGAGCGGAAACGACTGTTGTGTATAATGAACTGGCAGCCGCTGAAGATTTGTCGAGTCTTTATATCACACTAGGAAAATATACCGACACAAAAGAGCTACTGGAAACTCTGCTTAAAGAATATCAAAAACGATATGGTACCACCTCCAGAAGGCTTTTGATTCCGCTGGTGAACGATGGCAGGCTACAATTAATTAATGGAGATTATACTGAGGCAGAAAAAACAGCATTAAGGGCAAAAAACATAGCCACCACTATTTTTGGTGATAAATCCTCTAAAGTAGCACCTTCTCTATTGTTGTTATCGGAGATTTATACAAGCCTTGGCGATTATGAAAAAGCTGAAACTAACATTAAGAATGCCATTGCCATTCAGCAAGTTCAGTTTGGGAGTAGTCATGTAGATGTAGGAAAAGCCCTTACACAACTAGGTATTATTAAATTCCATAAAGGGGATAACATAATGGAAGTGGAAGCCATTATGGATGAAGCTAAAGAAATAATCGTTGCCAAGCTGGGCAATAGAAATCCAACCTATGCCAATTTATTAATAGATTTCGCAAAAATTTATATTTCTGCACAGAAATATGATGAGGCTTTTAATGCCCTTACCTTGGCAGAAAATATATGGATTGCTAAAGTTGGCAAAAGAAATAATATCAACTTAGCAGCCATTTATACACTTACAGGTGACATCCATTACCTCCAGAGCCACTATGATCAAGCAGAGGATAGTTATGAAAAGTCGAAGAAACTGTACGAGAAATTCTTCAACCGCAATCACCCTGAATATGTGCGGATACTTTCAAAACTTAGTAAAGTGTACTATATGGAAGGTGATACTAAGCGATCGTTACAAAACATAGAAGAAGCACTTGCCAATTACCAAAATTTCATCAAAGATTACTTCCCTGCATTAAGTGAAAGGGAGAAGGCCAAGTATTGGAATACAATCAAATCAGATTATGAATTTTACAATACGCTAGCATTCAAATTAAAAGATGAAAACCCGAAAATTATTGGCAATGTCTATAACAACGCATTATTGACAAAAGCCATTTTACTTAATTCATCAATAAAGATTCGGGAGAGAATACTAAACAGTAATGATGAAGACCTAAAGGCTAAATACAATGGCTGGTTAGAGAAAAAAGAGCAGCTCACCAATGTGCTGTCAATGAGCATAGAGCAATTACAGGAAAATCAAATTGACCCGGTTGTGTTGAGTGCAGAGGTAGAAAGACTTGAGAAAGATTTAAGTGAGAAATCACAGCTTTTTTCGCAGAGTTTTGAAGACAAAAAGATCGTTTGGGACAATGTGCGTAATGCATTGAAACCCAATGAAGTGGCTATTGAAATGGTAAGGTATCGATATTTCGATCATATATTCACTGACTCCATAGTGTATGCGGCCATGTATGTGAAAAATGAAAAAGCTAATCCACGTCCTGAAGTGGTGCTAATAAGTGATGGACAGGAACTTGAAAATAGATACTTCAAAAATTACAGAAACAGCATTATTTTCAGATTAGCTGATGCATACAGTTATGAGAAATATTGGAAGCCCCTTGAAAGTGTTGTTGGCCCCTATGCCACAGTATACTTAAGTGCTGATGGTGTTTATAACCAAATCAATTTAGAGGCGGTACCTACCCATGATGGTAAATATGTCATTGATGAATCCAACATCATATTGGTGAGTAATACCAAAGACATATATCTGAGGCAAATTACAACCAGGTTGGTTCAGGATGAGAAACGGGCATCCATGTTTGGAAACCCCAATTTTTATCTGACGGCCAATACCGGAGACATAAGCTCCTTACCTGGAACCGAGAAGGAGATCACAGAGCTCAAAGACCTTCTCAAAACAAAAGGCTGGATAACTAACTCTTATACCGAAAAAGATGCCAGCGAAGAGCAGGTGAAAAAAATCGACAATCCAAAAATATTCCATATTGCCACACATGGTTTCTTCTCCCCTAAACATGAGTTAGATGCCAGTGAGGAATTAACATTGAGTGAGTCCGAGGCATCTGAAAATCCTTTATTACGAACAGGTCTATTACTTACGGGTGCTGGTGATGTGTTAAATGAAACCTCGTTCAATTACAATGTTGAGAGTGGTATTTTGACTGCCTATGAGGCCATGAACCTCAACCTTGACCATACCGATTTAGTGGTACTAAGTGCCTGTGAAACAGGGCTAGGTGAATTGGCGGTTGGAGAGGGAGTATATGGTCTTCAACGGGCATTTCTAGTAGCTGGGGCAAAAACTTTGATCATGAGTATGTTTAAAGTAGATGATGAGGCAACCCAGAAGCTGATGATCAAATTTTACAAAAAATGGCTTGAAACCGGTGAAAAGCGAGAGTCTTTTGTTGCGGCTAAAAAGGAGTTGCGTTTAGAATATGGTGATCCAATATTCTGGGGTTCTTTTATCATGATCGGTCTGGACTGATCATATTCTTTCACCGACCCTCTGTTAATATAGTCTAGCAATAAGGCCTATTTATCTTATTGTACGATGTTTGATTATGTTACTTGATTATTATTGCTTAACGAAAACACTTTAAAATATGAACTTCAGATTATTATTATTGTCTGTGCTAGGGCTTTTTACCATTGTGAGTTGCAATACCGTAACTATTGAAACCAGTGATCAATTTAATGTAGTGGAATTACCCGAAGGCACGATTATTTATATGAATAAAAATTCTGAGCTTGTCTATCCTAAAAATTTCACTCAAAACAGAACCGTTAGCCTAACGGGTGAAGCCTATTTCGATGTATCAAAAAATGGTAGTCCATTTAATATCAAAACCGAACAAGGTGACATTTTAATTACAGGAACCAAATTGAATGTAAACACTAACAATGATGAGCTTGAAGTGGAAGTGGATGAAGGTGCAATAGAGGTGACGGCCAATAAAATTAAACATGCCGTAAAACGGGGTGAGCGGATCGTTTACAATGCGGTAAAGAACAATTTTAATAAAGAAAAAGGGCAGCGTAAATTTGAAGGCTGGATGAGTCAACTTGATCGGGATTTAAACAAATTGGGTAACAAAATGGAAAAGGGGATCAAGAAAGGCAGCGATAAAGCGGGGGAGAAATTGAAGAAAATAATAAAATAAGAAACACGTATGCATAAAAATTTAGTGACAGCATTATTGCTGCTAGTAAGTTTAGCTACTTCTGCACAGACTTTTGTTTTTAATCTGCCCCAATTGGAGAGTTGGTATAATGTGGACGAAGGTGATACGCTCCAATATAAATTTGAAATCACTAATCGGGATACCCTTGAATTTAAATATCGTCTGATTCATGATAATGATATTAGTGTCCATTTTGATTCACTGGGAAATTTCCTTTGGATTCCAAGTTACGATTTGGTCAGCCGTATAGAAGAAAGCAAGCAGTTTAGCTTTATACTCGAAGCTTATAATGGGGACGAGAAAATCAGTAAGGAATTACAGTTTGAAATATTTCATAAGAATAGGACCCCAATAGTTGAAAACTTGCCCCTATTTTATGTAAAACAATATACCACCAATGTATATAACCTTAATAAGCTAGATCAGATCAAAGATCCTGACAATGACCCCATTGTATTCATACCCGTACAAGAGTCGATGCCACAAGGAGCTACCCTTTCTGAGCTTGGCACATTCAAATGGCAACCCTCACGATTACAATTTAGGCGACTTTATGGGAAGCCAATTTCTGTCGAGTTCATCGTGCAGGATCAGCCATTTAAAAAGGAGACCCGAGGGGTATTTAAAATCTCCCAAACTCAATTGGACCTACCTCCCGAAGTCCTTATTGTACCTTCCGATACCTTAATTTCGGCTAAAGAAGATGATGTTGTTAACCTAAATTTATACATCACCGATCCCAATGGTGATGATAATATTATGGATGTTGGTTTTTTGTCCAATAACAACAAAGTAACAAAAGATGCGCTTGTTAAGAACACGGCAACACAATGGGAGTTTAAATGGACTCCCGGTTATGATTTTATTGATGAGGTTGGCGGGGTAGATACCATAGCCCTCACGTTTTTTGCTATTGATAAGTCGGGAATAAAGAATGACAAGAAAGTCTTGGTCAGGGTGGTAGATTCTGAAAACATTGAAAAATTGGACAACCGTCTGTTCCAGAAATACAAAGGAATATTAATACAGTCAATGGATTTAATAGCTCAACTGGATGACAATCAGAAAAAGCTTAACAAGCAGCTGAAAAAAGCAAAAAAGGGAAAGAAGAAAAGATCAATTTTAAATGCCTCATTAGGCGCAATTACCGGAGTCTCCCCTGTTTTCATTGATGGGGTTTCCAAAGATTATGTGACCGGAATAGGTGGTACAGCTGTGCTTACACTCGGTACTTTGGAAGCTACAGAAGTGATGGGACGTTCCAAAGATGAGCTGCTGGAAAGACTAAAAATCAATATTGATATCCGAAATCAACTGCAAGCTGAAGGTGATCGGTTTGCAAGGCAATATGCCTTAAAAGTGAAGCGTAGAGACAAAGAATTCAATGTGGATAGTGAAAAGCTAAAAGCGCAATTGAACAACAAGCAATTGATCTTATTAGAACTCCCAGCAGATTGGACCAACTCCTCAGAGCCCACTGATAAAAATATCAGAAAGGCTTTTCCTGATTATAATAATGAAGGTTTTGAATAATTTACGCTAGAAGCTAGGAGATTCTGGTAAATTGATAAATTCATTCGTATTTTGAACAGAATATCAAAAGTTGATCATGATCAAACGAACCATTTTTATTGCCCCCCTTATTCTGATTATTATTTCATGTTCAGAAAATAGGTACGACCCGGAAAGAAAATTTGAAGACATCCAACAGGGTTTGCTGACCCAATTTATCTTAACTGAAGACAGCACAGTTATAGAATTGCCTGAAGGTCACTTTATTTTTGACAAGAGCCTTATCCTTGAAGGGAAACATAACATTAGAATAAAAGGACAGGGAATCGATAAAACAGTGCTTTCTTTTAAAGATCAAAAGCAAGGTGCTGAGGGCATCCGAATAGCTAATTGTACTGATATTGTACTCGAAGATTTTAGTATTGAAGATGCAGCTGGCGATAACATCAAAGTAACAGATACTGATGGCATCACTTTTAGAAGGGTAAAATCTGCCTGGACTGGGGAAGTGTCAGCAAAGAATGGGGCTTATGGCCTGTATCCTGTCCTTTGTAAAAATGTGATGATTGAAGAATGTGAGGTGATGGGCGCGAGTGATGCCGGTATTTATGTTGGGCAATCTGAACAGGTCATTATTAGAAATAACACTGTATACTGGAATGTAGCGGGCATAGAAAGTGAAAATTCAGCACATGTGATAATACATGATAACAAAGCCTACAATAATACCGGTGGAATACTGGTGTTTGATTTGCCGGGATTGACCAGATATGGTAATGACATCAAAGTCTATGGCAATGAAATTGTCGAAAACAACATGGAAAACTTTGCCCCGGCAGGTAATATAGTTGGCGTGGTGCCAAAAGGGACGGGCATTTTGATACTGGCCACTGAAGGTGTAGAAGTTTTTAACAATATAATAAGTGATAATAAAACCATTGGGGTGGCTATCGTGAGTTATGAATTGGTGGCCGCATTGGATAGTGGTGATGGGGAGGGAACAGACGCTGGCACTGCCCGTACTGTCAATGACAACTACAAGACCGACACACTTTACAATCCCTATCCAAGACGGATATTCGTTCACAGCAACAATATTTCCTCCTCCTATTGGCTTCCAGCCTTAGACAATGATTTCGGTAAGCTTTTCGTCTATAATTTTGGATTTAATTTACCATCTGTCGCATGGGATGGCATCCGAGCCCCTGAATATTATGTTGACGGCTCTATCAATCCACTCTATAAAATTTGTATAGATGAAGGCGAAGATGTCATTACTACTGACTTAGATGCAGCCAATGATTTTGAGAACCTAACAAAAAATCCAGCCCTATTTTCGTGTGAATTGTGATATATAATTAATGAAATACCTTTTACCTTTTTTGCTGATTGTTTCACTATCCTGCTCACACAAAGAGAGTAAAAAGGAAGTGGCCGTGGAAAAAAGCTGGCAAATGCCTGATACTGCGGCATATTTGGCGGTTGGTAAAATAAAATTGTCTGACTATGGGTTTTTTGAAGGTCACCTCGCAGATTTAAGTCCTGTCCATCGTGTTTTTCCCTATGATATCAATAGTCCGTTATTTTCTGATTATGCCCTGAAGAAACGGTTTATCTACTTACCTGAAGGTGAACAAATAACCTATAACAGTACCGACCCATTTGATTTTCCAGAAGGGAGTGTCCTTATAAAAAACTTCTATTTTAGTGATGAGCAATTAGGCGCTGGAAAAGGGAAAATCATAGAAACCAGACTGCTCATAAAAACACAAGACACTTGGAAATCACTTCCCTATGTATGGAATGAGGAACAAACAGAAGCCTATTTAGAGGTGCCGGGAAGAACGGTGCCCCTCACTTTACTAAGTTTAAATAAAAAGATACTCTACTCCGTACCCACAATGATGCAATGCAAAAGCTGCCATGATTCAAATGGAAAAATGGTGCTTATTGGACCTTCTGCGCGACAGCTTAACAAAGCTGGGCAATTGGAGAAACTTGTTGCAATGAACTGGATTAAAAATGTGCCCGCCCCTTCTGAATGGCCGACTTTGACAGACTATACGGATAATAGTGAACCCTTACATTTACGGGCACGTGCTTATCTCGAAATTAATTGTGCCCATTGTCATAATGCAAATGGCCCAACCAAAAACTCCGGACTTGACTTGACAACTACTGCACAGGCTCCACTTGCTATGGGCATATTCAAAGCTCCCATCGCTGCCGGTAAAGGTACGGGAGGGTTACTTTACGATATTGTGCCAGGCCACCCTGACCAATCTATTTTATTGTATAGAATGCAATCTGTTGATCCAGCTATTATGATGCCTGAGATTGGAAAGTCAATTGTACACAAAGAAGGTGTGAAGCTGATTGCCGATTGGATTTCAACTCTAGAAAAATAATGATCAATCCAATATTTGAAGATCAGCTATTTAAAGGTATTGATTATACCCTGCAACCTTTTCCCAATGGGGAATACGAGCAATGTACCTTTATAAATTGTAACTTCTCAGGAGTCAATTTATTCAATATTACCTTTATGGACTGTGAATTTGAGAATTGCAATTTTAGTGAAGCACAGCTGAATAATACAGGTCTAAAGTCAGTAATCTTTAAAAATTGTAAGTTGATCGGCCTTCAATTCGATAGGTGTAATCCATTTTTATTGGCAATGGGTTTCGATAATTGTCAATTGAACTTATCCTATTTCTATAAGCTAAAACTAAAACAGACCCGCTTTAAGAATTGTAATCTTCAAGAAGCCGATTTTACCGAAGCAGATTTCACTGAATCAATTTTTGACAATTGTGATCTTGCCAATGCTATTTTTAGTAAAACTGTTTTAGTCAAGGCTGATTTTAGGTCCTCTTTTAATTACTCCATTGATCCAGAATCAAACAGAATTAAAAAAGCAAAATTCTCTCGGCAGGGCCTTTCAGGTTTACTTGATAAATATCAAATTGAAATAGAATGATTAGACTTTTAATAGTACCTGCGGTAATATTTCTAATAAGCTGTGGAAGCAAAAATGAAAACAGTAATTCCAAATCAACGGACGCATATCAAGCAGATACGGTCATTGGCAGCAAGGCCATTACCAATGAGCTTGCTGGCTCGGTATACAGGAAAAGGGCAACGGCTTACTTTGTCATAATAGACAGGGATACCTCGAGTTTTTGGCCAACATTTATTGAAACCAATGAAGGTAGAATAACTATAATTATAAGGTTAAGGCCTGAATATACCTATCAGCAACAACTTAATAGTATAGCATTAATATTGCCACATGCTGCAAAATCTTATAATCTCGATTCTCTAAGTAGCCTTTCTCTTGGCAGACTTTATACTTCGGGTGACTTGGCCATTGAATTAACCAATCAATATGTACAAACGTTTGGGGAAAAGCCCGGGATTCCAACATCGGAATATGATGATATCTCCAATTTTCTTCTTAACTCCAAACTAGCGCATGACTTTGACAAGCTGTTTGAACGTTACAATAGCCACGTGTCAAAAATTGGGGTTGAGAAAGTATTTTTCACTGATCGTGACTATTTATACCAAGTCAGTAAAATCGAAACGGACACCTCAAACACCAGTAAGAAGATTCTGGATTGCATGACTTGGATCCAATTTGATCAAATTGTGCATGACTGAAAAAATGACTCCAAGAATTGAGACCATAGGTAATATCAAGCTGGTAGGTATGTTCAAAAAAATGACACCCGCTAGGGATACTACCAAAGAATTGTTTCGAGGATTAATGCCTCGAAAGAAAGAGATAAATGCATTGAACCCTAAAATATATTGTTTGCAACTTTATGATGTTATAGGCTTCGATGACTTCAATGAAAACACTCAGTTTGTAAAGTGGGGCGCAGTAGAAGTAGCAGATTTCTCCTTAATACCTGAAGGTATGTCATCCTTGGTACTTGAGGCAGGTAAATATGCGGTGTTTATCCACCATGGCCGTGCTTCGGCATTTCATAAAACATGGACGCTCATTTTTGATAGTTGGTTGCCCTCCAGTGGATATTCTTTGGATTCCCGCCCCCACTTCCAATTGTTACCACCAAACTATAACCCTGTTGATCCAAATGCGGAAGAAGAAGTTTGGGTACCCATAAAATAAGAGGGACATCTATTAAGACATCCCATTTAATCATTGAATTAGCACCCTCCGAGAATTGATTCTGGGTCTATTGCCTCACCATTTTCATGAATTTCGTAGTGCAAATGCGGCCCGGTAGACTGGCCAGTAGAGCCAACATACCCTATAACTTGTCCTTTCTTAACCATTTCACCTTGCAGCACCTTAAAACTGGCCATGTGTGAATATTGTGTTGTATAAACTTCAGAATGTTTGATCTGCACAAAGTTGCCTTTAGCTTCATCGTACTTTGTTAGGGTTACCCAACCATCTGCTGTAGCAAAAATGGGGGTTCCACTTTTGGCAGTAAGATCAACACCTGTGTGCATTTTTTCAACCTTCAATATGGGGTGCATTTTCATACCAAAGCCTGAAGTCACCTTAAATGGTCCATCACCTAATGGCGACATGGAGGGTTTGTCAGTAGAATCAGCGAGCTCTAACACTGGCTTAAACGTTTTAATTATTGGTTTTGATAGAGCACTTTTGGTATTCAAGGCCGTTAGTATAATAGCCAGGGGAATTGCACCCATTATTGCCATTTTCATCCATAATTTTGATCTGTTTTTTTTCATCATTTCTATTCTATCTTTTAGGGGTGTAGAAAAATTAGTAGCTAGAGTCAAGCTATAATTTTTATTAATGGCTTGTGACAGTAGCGTAGATTGATATTGCCATAGATTGGTTCCTTGTTTCAACACATTTCTATCCGCCAAGTACTCCAGATTTAACCTAATTGATCTTTTATACAGATAGATAAACGGATTGAACCAAAATACAACAGCCACAAGTTCCACTATAAGGAGGTCAATAAAATGCCACTGTTCCACATGTACTTTTTCATGTAGTAGAATTTCATTTGGTAGTTTAACTCCCCCTTGCTTAGGCATATAGATGGACCTGAACATAGACAGCGGTTGGGTTATCCTATCACTACAAATGATTTTCACTCCATTGTAATAATGTGTGGTAGCCCCATTTGATAATCGATTTACTGCTATAAAGGACCAGAATAATCGTAGCAATAATATACCTGCTACAAGGAAGTAAATGATATAGATCCAGGAAATTGGGGTTTCCTCAGCATTTTGAAATGTATGAATTTCTGATTGCAGTGTACTTACCGATTGAAGAACGTTTGTTGTTATTGGTGAAATTATATTTTGTTGCTCATGTGTGATGGGTTGCTGACTTACGGGGTTTAAATACGTACTAAATGGGCTCAACAAGCAAAATATTATAGTCAGTAAAAGATATGCTCTATTCAAACCAAAGAATGTCATTTTGCGAAGTACAAAATGGTAATAAAGCCAAAACCCGGTTAGACCAATGCTCGCGACAATCAAATAGAATATCATGATCCCTTTTGTTTAATAAGTTGCTTATCAATTTCCGCCTTTATGGCCTCCAGTTCAGCAGTAGTCAAATCAGAATGTGCAAAGAAGGAGGCAAAGCCTTGCCACGAGTTTTCAAAAAAGTTAGAGACCATTCCCTTAAAATGGGTCTTGAAATACACTTCCTTTTTTACCAAAGGATAATATTCATGCACTTTGCCATAAGTATGATGCCCAATAAAATTCTTTTTTACCAATACTCTTATTACAGTGGATATAGTTGGGTAAGCCGGTTTAGGCTCTGGCATCCCTTCGACAATGTCTTTTAGAAAACCTTTTTCAAGCTTCCAAAGTACTTGCATGATCTGCTCTTCGGCCTTTGTGAGTTCCTTCATTTTTCAAATGTATAACTATATTTATAATTATCAAATTATTTTTATAGTTATAACAAATATACTCCTGCTAGTATGCCTGTAATTCTCTCAGGGTCAACAGTACTTTACTGACTATTTCCTCAAAATGAACGTCCAGTATTTCTGGTTGGATGGGCAGTGAAACAAAATGCCTGGCGGCATACTCTGCATTTGGTATATTTTTACAGTATTTCACAAAATTTGGATGGTCCTTCATGGTCAGCTCATAATGGATATTGGTGGCTATTCCTTTTTCCATCAGCCTGCCCCTAAAATCATCCCGATTGGTTAAGCGAATGGGATATTGATGATAGTTAGCCCCTTCTATAATGGGAGGCAATAAATCCGCATAATCCTTAAATCGCACGGCATAGGCTTTGGCATAAAATACCCTTCGCTTATTATAATCCTCTAGATCAGGCAGTTGGATATTTAAGTAAGCAGCCTGTAATTCATCCATCCTGCTGTTTTTACCATTAGACTTAATTACTCCTTCTGTATTTATTCCGTAGTTTCTGAGGGCATAAAGCTTTTGAGCTATTGATGGGTCGTTAGTAGTAATCGCACCTCCATCACCCATACAACCCAAATTTTTTGTTGGATAGAAACTAAAAGCTCCGCATATGCCCAGAGATCCAAGTTTATCGTCACCCATTTTGGCACCATGAGCTTGTGCACAATCTTCAATAATATGTAGGCTGTATTTTTCTGCCAGATGTGCTAATTCCTTAACTGGAGCTGCATAGCCATGCAAATGTACAGGTACAATGGCTTTTGTATTAATCGTTATTGCGGCTTTCACTGCTTCTGTCGAAATACAATATTCTGGAGCTTCTACATCTACTATCACTGGAGTAGCCCCAATATTAAGTATCGCGCTTACAGTGGCCGGGGCCGTTAGGCTTGTGGTTATTACTTCATCCTCTGGCTTCACCCCTACTGCTAATAAACTTAATGAAATGGCATCGGTACCAGAATTTACTGCAATGCAATATTCAGTTCCAATAAATTGGGCAAAGTGCTTTTCAAAATTCTCTACTTCCTCACCTAAAATGTAATTGCCCCCATCCAAAACTTTGCCTGTAGCTTCCATCATCTTTTTTCGAAATACCTCGAACCTAAGCTTAGGATTGGCGGCAGGAATAGAAGTGCTATGGCCTATTTTGTATTTCATCTAGGGAAAAATAATGAGTGTCTTCAAATTTCTTAGCTGCGTAAACTGCAACAATGGCATCTGCCGAAAAATCCACTAGTTCAATATAATGAAATGGAGGAACATATACACCCACATTAATTTTGGAAAGTTTCCAATTAGAAACCTTACCACTTTTAGCTGTATTTATAAGTGTAACAGTTCCTTTTAAGGCCATCACAAACAATTCACTATCCACCGCATGCCCCGCTCGCTTTTGTGAATTTGGAACGCCCATCAAATAGAATACCCTAGCTGGTAAAAATGGAAGGTTATTCTCATTCTGCTCTATCGCCAACAATTGGCCACGATTATCCTTAAAAATGGGGATTTCTATTTGTTTGATTTCACCTGACATAGTTCTTCAATATTGTTAGTCTATGTAATTTGTGAAATTAAAGATTCCTGCGCTATAATAAGGTTTTCTTGGCAGACTCATTTTTCAAAATGAAGATATATAATAAACAAAAAAGAGCCCTGCTGGGTAGCAGAGCTCTTGGTGACCTCGCACCTGTAACCTTCCCGCCACAGCGGGATGCACTTATTCAGTTATATTCTCTTCGATAAATCTATGAGCACCTCTTCCCTTAATTTTCTTCTCCAATTTCATTGCCTCAGATCTATCAGGAACCTCTAGCTTCCAAACTAGTACCCAAGGAATCCCTTTCTTGGTAAAATTACCATGCCCCATATTATGTCTAACTAATCTTTTATCAAGATCATTGGTCTGCCCGACATAATACTTCTTTAGACTTTCTGAGTATAGTATGTAAACGTAATACATGAATTTAACAAAAAAGAGCCCTGCTGTGTAGCAGAGCTCTTGGTGACCTCGACAGGATTCAAACCTGTAACCTTCTGAGCCGTAATCAGATGCACTATTCAGTTATGCTA
>DDIU01000030.1 GCA_002338655.1 Flammeovirgaceae bacterium UBA1842
GCCGTTTGTCTGAGTAATGCTGATTTACCCGCCATATTGGGGCCGGTGATAATCATTATCTGTTGCGTGCTGTTATCTAAGTAAACATCATTGGGCACATAGGTTTCGCTGACTGGCAACTGCTTTTCGATAACAGGATGACGTCCAGCTTTTATATCAATGGCCGTTGAATCATTGACTTCCGGCTTAGTATAGTTATTTTCTTTGGCAATCAGGGCGAAAGAGGAAAGGCAATCAATGTTGGCCAGCACCCGAGCATTTTGCTGTATTTGGCCTACAAATTCCGCTGCCGCAACTACCAGTTCGTTATATATTCGTTGCTCAATGACAAACAACTTATCTTCTGCATTTAAGATTTTCTCCTCATACACTTTCAGCTCTTCAGTAATGTACCGCTCGGCATTGACCAAAGTCTGCTTCCTTATCCATTCCTGTGGCACTTTGTCTTTGTGTGCATTACTGACCTCCAGATAGTAGCCAAACACCTTATTAAAGGCAATCTTCAAAGAGGTGATTCCTGTGCGTTCTACTTCTCGTTTTTGCAACTGCAAAAGGTAATCTTTACCTGAGTAAGCAATTTTTCTCAGCTCATCCAACTCCTCATCAATCCCCTCTTTGATCAAATTGCCGAGGTTGGAAACTAACGGTACTTCTTCTTTCAGTTCCTTTTCTATTTTATCCAATAGAAATTCACATAAGTTGATCTGATCCCCTAATTTTTTAATGGAAGGAAGCGCATGATTAATTAATGATGCATGTATTGGTTGAGTGATTTTTAGGGATCTTTTCAGTTGAAGCATTTCCCGTGGGTTGATCCTTCCCACCGCTACTTTGGAAATCAATCGTTCCAGATCGCCCATGTGCCTAAGGCTGCCCCTAGTAGATTCCAGTAGATCCTCGTCATTGAAAAACGCCTCTACAATTTTGTGACGCTCAACAATGGTAGCCTGCTCTTTCAATGGCAATACCATCCATTTTTTAAGCATTCTGGAACCCATTGGGGTCTCTGTTTTGTCGAGCACCTCAATAAGTGAAACACCATCATTCTGTGCATAAATCAGCTCAAGGTTGCGGATCGTAAATTTGTCTAGCCAGACATATTTATCCTCATCAATGCGTGATATAGATGAGATGTGGCTTACCTCCCGATGTTCGGTTTCATCCAAATAATGCAGTATGGCACCAGCTGCTATTATTGCCTCCCCCATTTCTTCCACACCAAACCCCTTGAGCGATGAGGTCTTAAAATGCTCCGTTAACTTATCATAGCAAAAATCAAAATTGAATACCCATTCATCTATGGCGAAAACGTTGTAGTCGTCATGAAATAATGCCTCTAATTCACCTCTTTTTGGCTTACTGAAGATAACTTCTGAGGGGTTAAACCCTTGAAACAATTTTGAAATATAATCGGCACTACCACGAGCGGCCATAAACTCACCCGTAGAAACATCTAAAAATGCTACTCCTATGTGATCTTTACCACAATGGACTGATGCTAAAAAGTTGTTCGTTTTTTTCTCAAGTACGTTGTCATTGTAGGATAGCCCTGGGGTCACGAGCTCAGTAACTCCTCTTTTCACAATGCCTTTGACTGACTTCGGATCCTCTAGCTGGTCACAAATGGCAACCCTCAATCCAGATCTAACAAGTTTTGGCAGGTAGGTGTCTAATGAATGATGGGGGAATCCCGCCAATTCTATATGAGAAGCTGATCCGTTGGCTCTTTTTGTCAGAACAATATCGAGCACTTTGCTGGCCTTGATGGCATCTTCACCAAATGTTTCGTAAAAATCACCTACCCTAAATAGTAAAAGTGCCCCTGGGTGCTTCGTTTTGATGGCATTATATTGCTTCATCAAGGGAGTTTCTTTTACATCTTTGGTTTTGGCCATTGTATATAATATAGAGGGTGTACAAAGATTCAATTTTTTGCAGGGTTTAACAACACGGAAGAATCTTTCCTCAGTGTGTTATATTTAGCTGCGGCTAAATATATAAGTAGCTATATTTGAAATATGGAACAATCGGCAAACAATTGGGAAGTAAAAAATCAGACTCAGATGCGGGCGTTGAATACCGTGATCATTGTGAGTATTATGTTTATAATTGCTTCAATCGTCATAGCCATAGTCGGGCATGGGGATGAGTCCTCAATTGCAATATTTATAGGCTTAATATCATTGGCCACCATCATCCAATTTGTTTTTTTGAAGCCGGCATTTGTTACCATTTCCAAAAAAGACAGTGATCTTCATATTTATGTAAGAAGGTTATTTAACCCCTACAAAAAAATACAATTACAAATAAAACTCAAGGATATTATAGGCTACCACGTCATCAAAGGTAGAAGGTTAATCGGGGGAAAATTGTTGATAGAATACAATGAAAATGAAAACCCAAAAACAGTTATAATCCATTTGGTAAACTTCAAATCAGCAAATCGCGTCAAACTAAAAAAACACCTTTCAGAAACCCTAAAATGAGAAAGCTTGCCAACGAAGAATTGGATCGGATTTCTATTGAGGAATTTAAGGAGGTTGATAAACTTCCCATTGTCATTTTGTTGGACAATATCCGAAGTCTCAATAATGTTGGCTCGGCATTTAGAACAAGTGATGCTTTTCTCGTAGAGAAAATTTATTTAGGTGGGATTACCGGCACCCCTCCCCATAGAGAAATCCAAAAAACGGCCTTAGGCGCCACCGAATCCGTTGATTGGGAACATGCTCCCAATCCATTGACGCTTATTAATAAATTGAAAGCCGATGGTTATAAAATCATTTCAATCGAACAGGTTGAAAAAAGTATCTCGCTAAGTGATTTCAGTCCTGTGGATAATGAAAAATATTGCCTCGTATTTGGTAACGAGGTTTTTGGTGTGGATCAGGAAGTAGTGAATGCTTCTGATTTATGCATTGAAATACCTCAACATGGCACCAAACATTCACTGAATATTTCGGTAAGCCTTGGGGTTGTTGTCTGGGATTTCTATTCAAAACTTAAGCGCTAAAACCCTATACTCTATTCGACATTTGTAATGTCGAATTTTTATCATAGGATTTATAATCCGACATTGTAAAAGTCCCAAATATCTAATTCAACATTGATTGAAGAGACCGAATAATTGGTTGAAATCCTAAGTGATCCGTTTTTCTGCCAATTTTGTATATGGATAAGAACGGATTGCATATCCTATGAGTGTAACTTCAGGACTACAAATCCAGAAGAGGTTAAACCCTTTACCCTTTCGACTTATTCTATTCGACATTTGTAATGTCGAATTGTTATCATAGGATTTATA
>DDIU01000016.1 GCA_002338655.1 Flammeovirgaceae bacterium UBA1842
CACTGTTGTCCGGTAAACTTCTACAATGGTAAAGAATTGTTGAATTGAAATGAATCAGAGAGCTTTAAGTTTTAAAATTGATTTCGAAGCCCTCTATTTGAAGTTGAGGATTGGCAGTCTGTGGTTTTAGAAGGTCAGGGTTATTAAGGAATTTAACTAAATCGATATAACTCATTAGGTGTATTCTTATAATGGATCGAAGGTTAGAAAAAGCCCAACGCTTTTTTAGTTGAGCCTGAACTATTTTAATCAGAAGGTCTGCTATAAAAGCGCACCAAATCTGTATTTTGATGGCATTTTCATTATCCCCTAAAAAATACTTGAGCGGGAAATTTTGCTTGACCCTTTTAAAGAGTACCTCAATTTGCCAACGCTCCTTGTAAAGGTTTGCGATTTGTTCGGGTGGAAGTTCAAAGTTGTTGGTCAAAAATTGAAATGTCCGTCCTTTTTCTTGATCAAAAAAAGTGACTAGCCTTGATTTAAGTCTTATTTTTTTGGCATGGGTTCTTGTACCTAAGATAATGTGTTCATCTCTGAGAACCCCTTGCTGGACACTTTCATTTTTTAGCGATTTGTCATTAACCTGATCGTAATCGGCACTTTTGCGTTGTCTGGTTACAAAAAACACTCCCTCATTACTTAGACGCTGATATTGGGAATAGTCTATATAACCCTTATCAAAAACTATGAAGGAGCCTTTTGAAAGATGAATTTGCTGAAGAAACGCCATGTCATTAGCTCTTGCTGAGGTAAAGTCTATTTTCACTGCTACATCTTCATGAGCACTCATGAGTGTATGTACCTTGATACCTCCCTTACGCTTACCATTTGCATTTTTCATGCCTGTTCCTTTGAGTATCTGCTGAAAAAGAGTGATTGTAGAAGAGTCTGCTATAAATAGCTTAGACTTTTTACAGCTTCGGCTGTCCGGTAAAAGATGTCTGAAGTTAGAATGAAGTATGCGGTAAATATCACCAAATATTTCAGATGACCGTTTCTTGTTGGCATCACATAATGTGCTCCTAGCTGGAGATTTTTTAATACCCAGATGGATGAGTTTATGGTGACAGGCCTTCATACCACTAACAACTTCCCTGCTACTGGTACATTTTTGCAGAGCACAATAGAGCATGGTGACCAAGTGGGTATAGGTATCAAAACTTTTATAGTAACGATCATGGCCCCCCGACTTAGTAAGTCCTTTAATAGTGCTTCGATCTACATATTTTAACAGTTGTGTTAAGATCGGCTGTCCGGTAAAAAAAGTACTTTTACTCATTGTTGATTCTTTATGTATGGAAACTCAAATTAATCAACAAAAAGGCTGGTCGCATGACCAGCCTTAAATTTTTCTCCGGACAACAGTGGATTGGACTTGGATTGACTAGTTGTCACTCAAAGACTATTAAACAAACTGAGATGGACAGCATATCAGTTTCTACATTATCACTGAAAAATAATCAGGTAATATCAGAGAATTGGGAAGATAGAACTATTAGAATTTTCCCGCTTGACAGCATATTGGAGATTAATTTTTATACATATCGAACAGGGGATAATCAAATTGACACAAGTGGAGTGAATATTATTGATCGTAAGAATAACAAATGGTTATTTGATTCAGAAGGACCTCAAATTGAGTCAAATTCGGATGTTAAAAAAATAAATGATTCCTATTTTGTAGTTTCGATTTATTATAATTTGTTGACATCTAAAGATTCGGTTACCAAAAGAACTAGAATAGCAAAATATGACCTTAATTTAAATTTAAAGTCCAAAACTTACGAATTCAAAAAAGATACTCTTTTTTGGCCTACACCGCTACCATTTAATTCAATGGACACACAAAGTACAATATTAGACTACAAGAAAGAATTTGAATTAATGTCTTTGTCTGATAGTGTTAGGAATGCACAACCAAGAATACGGAAAATGTTTAAAATTCAAGAAAGATTACTTAGTGCATTTATAAGTGGCTGCGATTCTTGCGCAGTCTATTCAGAAAAATTATTTAATAAATATGACCATGCACTTTTTGCATCGGACTCTGATTACGCAGGCGAAATCAGCACAGTATTTAGCGTATTAATGAAGCGTTAGTAATACGCAAAACAAACTGTAAGTGTGTGAATATCTAGTCTGAATTTTTATAGCCCCTTGTTCTTATTTAGTTAATAACCCCTGAGCCTATAAGTTCTGCTCCATCATACCAAACAGCAAACTGACCTGCGGCCACTGCTTTTTGAGGCTGCTCAAATATCATATACAGGCCATTAGGCCCTCTATACACAGTAGCTTTTTCCAAAGGTTGTCTATACCTTATCCGAACATCATAAGTTCGGCTTTCACCTATGTTCATAGCTAAATCAGTCCTCACCCAATGTATATCGGCATCTTCTATAAAAAGGCCTTTTCTAAACAAACCGGGATGATTTTCACCTTGTCCTGTGTATATTATATTGTTAGTGGTGTCTGTTTCTATAATAAATAACGGTTCGGGGGTTCCTCCGATGTTTAGTCCTTTTCGCTGACCTATAGTGAAGTAGTGCGCACCAGAGTGCTCGCCCACTACCTTTCCATCTTCTTCGGAATAGCTTAATGTTTTTGTTAATTCTTCCAATTCCATATCATCACTATTGGCAATAACGGGGTTAAGGTATTTAGGAGAGGATGCAGGCACTTCTATAACAATGCCTTTTTTTGGCTCTAGTTTTTGCTGCAAAAACTCAGGTAGCCTTACTTTTCCTATAAAACAAAGCCCCTGACTGTCTTTTTTGTCGGCAGTGACCAACCCAATTTCCTTCGCTATTTTCCTTACTTCGGGCTTAGTAAGCTCACCTATCGGAAACAATGCCTTAGCAAGTTGATCTTGTGTAAGTTGACATAGAAAATAACTTTGGTCTTTATTATCATCCTTACCCGCCAAAAGTTTATAGGTACTAACGCCATTAATACTCACCTCACCTTTTCGGCAGTAATGGCCTGTAGCAATATAATCGGCTTTTAGTTTGAGCGCAGCTTTCAGGAATATGTCAAATTTAATTTCCCTATTACAAAGCACATCTGGATTTGGTGTCCTACCTTTTTGATATTCATCAAACATGTAATCGACAATCCTTTCCTTATATTCCTTACTTAAATCAATGGCTTGGAATGGGATGCCTAAATTTTGAGCAACTATCATAGCATCGTTCGAATCCTCCAACCAGGGACACTCGTTGCTGATAGTAACAGTATCATCATGCCAATTTTTCATGAACATACCAATCACATCATAGCCCTGCTCTTTAAGCAAATAAGCCGCTACACTGGAATCTACCCCACCAGACATACCTACAACTACTCTTTTCATTAATGCAAAGTTAAAACAAAAAAGACATAAGTTATTCAAGGATTTTCGTCTCGAAATAGTTCGTGTTTGTCAATAATTTGTCTGGCTATAAAAAATAAGTCAATAAATCCACCTGAAAATTTTAGAATACAAGACAAAAATAAAAAGTAGAAAAAAGCTAAAGGATGAATATTGTCAATCTAAAAAATGAAGGTATTTCTTGATGCTAACATCCTTGTTTCGGTTTTAAATAAGGAGTACCCCTTGTTTACACACTCCTCCAGAATTTTAAGTCTTATAGAAAATGTTGATTTTACAGTTTACACATCACCTCTTTGTTTGGCTATAGCTTATTATTTTTCAGAAAAGAAAAGTGGTAGAACGTTAGCCAATAAAAAGATGGCTTTGCTTTGCGAGAAAATAAAAATAACAACAGTAGATCAAAAGTGCGCTTTAAACACCATTGGTGATAAATCCATCCATGATTTTGAAGATGGATTAGAATATTTTTCTGCTATAGCCGCTGAATGCGATTGTATTATTTCTGAGGATCGCGATGATTTTTACTTTTCGAAAATTGAAATTTTAAGTTCAAAATCATTTCTGGGAAAGCATGTATTTTGATAAACGAGAACATTTCATGTTTTCACAACTTTTAACTCAGTAATTGCACTCTTAATTACAAATCAATTAATTTCGGCCGATGATTAGAAAATTGAAGCCAATTCTGTTTTTGATATTAATATTATCTGCATTGTATGGATGTGATGGGGAAACGGATGCTGAATATTATAATGCAATGGTCGATCCGCCATTGAAATTAATTCGATCACCCTACCTTCAAAATAACATTGCTGACAGCGTGACGATAGCCTGGAAAACAACCAAAACTGCAAAGAGTTGCTATATTGAGTTTGGTACTGGTTCATCTGACATGGTTCGTAAAGTAGGTATAGTGGAACCACAACGGATTAACACCATGAATTATGTTACTTTACATGGATTAGAACCATTTGAAAAATATTATTATAAAGTCTACACAAACGAAACACTGCTCGCTGAAGGAGAGGAGTATTATTTTTATTCCGCACAGAGTGTTTGCGATCAATTTTCATTTATAGCTGTTGCGGATGTGGGTCAACCCCCAAGTTGGCATGGGCATTTTGACGAAACAATGGATCAGATTTCTAAAATGAAGGTGAAGCCGGATTTAGGATTGGTATTAGGCGATATTGTTTATCCAGACGGAGAGAGTGAAAAGGCGGATGACTATTTTTTTAAAAAGGCAGCCCCCTTAATGCGCAATACTCCAGTTTTTGCAATACTGGGCAACCATGACCATAAAAGCCCTGTAGATGTAAATTTTAAACAAGAATGGATTTTACCTAATAATGAACACTATTATAGTTTTGATTACGGTACGGCCCATTTCATTGGGCTCGATTCAGGAGATGATTCTGGTTTATATGATAAGGATAATCAGTTGGATTGGTTAGAAAATGACTTAAAAGAGGCACAAGGTAAGTATGATTGGACAGTGGTGTTCCTGCATCATCATGGTAGGACTTGCTCCTATAAAATTCAGGAAAGTGATGTCATTGGCATGTACCCTTTATTTGTAAAATACGGTATCGATCTCGTTCTTAATGGTCATATTCATACTTATGAAAGATTGAAACCGTTGGACAGTTTGGGTAATGTACTACCTGCTTTTAGTGAAACAGAATTTGTTTATCCAGATATTAAGGATGGGTTTATTTCAGTTACTGCGGGTACTTCTGGGAGGCCGTCAAGTTGGGAACCTAATGGTGAGGGGTATTGTAAAGAAGGTATTGTCACAAGGGCTATTCATGAATTGGCATTTGCAAGGGTGGAAATAGATAAACAGAAGTTATTTTTTGAGCTTATATCTTCAGAAAATGGTGATGTTTTAGACCACTTCACAATTGATAAGGGCTTATAGTTTGCTTAAGTCATTATAGACCATTTGCATACACGCTTTTCCTTCTTCCATCTCTTTAGTGGAACACACACCATCTTTGGTCATATATTGATTTGACACATTATCATATTTCAAAAGAGAAGAGTCATTGACAAAACCAAAACCATTGTTATAGCTAAAAAAAGCAAAAGAACGGGCATTTTCTGCCAGCAAGTCACGGCTGAATTTAAAGGCATCACCCTTTAAACCTAGTTGCCCCATTAATGTTTTGGCAATATCATTCTGGGAACCAAATGTATTGATTACCGTATCTTTTTTGGCCAAGGCACCACCAAACCAAACCATTGGAATTTTGAAGCTTTCATCGGCCCTATTATATACGTTTGAAGGAAGCATATTGCCATGATCGGCCGTAATGATTACCAAAGTGTTTTTCCACCAATCCTTTTTTTGAGCCGACTTGATAAAATCACCCAATGATTTGTCAGTATAATAGGCGGAATTCATAAACCTACTTTCCTCATCTTCACCTTTAATCACAGTCTCCATTGGCACATCAAATGGATGATGACTGCTTAATGTCAGGCACAAGCTAAAAAATGGTTTAGGCATGGTCTCAATATCTGAAAGTAGTTTCTGAAACACATAATGATCGTCAATCCCCCATTTTCCAACTGGAATAGAAGAGTCAAAATCTCCCTTGCTTGTAATTTTACTAAACTCCGCATTACTGAAATAGGAATTGAAATTGGCATAAGAAAGATCATAGCCTGAAATAACCCCACTACTATAACCTACTTTATTTAGCTCTTTACTTATAAAATCCATGTGTTGGGTTTTATTGGGAAACTTAATAATCGAGGTGGTCGGGTGCTGGGGATAGGCACTTGAAATAGATACCAAACCACGTTCGGTTCTGTCACCATTGGCGTAGAAATTTGTGAATAATACCCCTTCTTTGATGAACTTCTCAATATTTGGAGCGACCCCTTTTTTGCCCCCTAACGATTCAATGAATTTTGCAGTATAATTTTCTAAGGCGATTATAATCACGTTGGGCCTATCTGTATTTAATAGTTTTACCGTTTTGCCAGTATCATTATTGAACAACTCGTTCCAAAGCTGAGTGGTTTTGTTTTGGTCAAACAGGTCATTTGGGGTGCTTAGTTTATTTAAACTTGTGAGTGACTTCCCAATATTCCAGATCAGGTTTAAAGCGGCATGGTTGGCAAACACGTTGGTTTTATGAAAGTAGACAAAACCGGAATTGAGTGGTGTCATACCCAATGTGCCTCGAATGGGCAAAATCATTGATGCAGTCAATAACAACAATACAGGAGCCCAAAGCCATTTAATTTTTTCTAATCGTTCAATTTGAGGGATAATGGTCTTTTTAAATGCCCACCAACTCAGGATAATAAGGGCTATCCAAATCACAAGCTGCCTTACAATGATCCAATTGTTGCCCAATGCAGTAGCTCCAGCAGCATTGGTGGTTACATACAATATAGGTGTGGCGTCCAGTCTAAACCCCCATATACGGTAAAGTTCCATGTCAATTACAACTAGCAGGGCAGTGACTATTATAAGAAACAGCGTGAGTATATTAAGTGATATTTTTAAAGCCTTGTTGTTTTGTAGTGCAGCTATTATCATCAGACCAACCACCAGCATAAAATAGCCGGCCATTGCCAGATCCATTCTAAAGCCATAAAGGAAAATTTTTGCAACATCTAGTGCGGGCAATTCGGCCGTTTTATCGTAATGATAAATGAGGAAGAGGATTTTATAGACAATGAAAATCACCACCCAATAGAGCATATAACTAAAAAATAATTTTATTCTGCCTTTCATAGGTATAGATTGTTGACTGTAAATAAATGCCTTAATTTGGCCGCTAAATTCTTAAATAAATAAAAAGTAACCTAATTTGTAGGGTTTCTTAACATTCATTCACTTATGGCTCAATCTATTTTTTCAAATCTGAAAGTTTTGGAACTCGCTTCTGTTTTGGCAGGTCCTAGTGTAGGTCAGTTTTTTGCAGAACTAGGGGCCGAAGTCATAAAAGTGGAAAACCCAAAACAAAATGGTGATGTAACAAGATCATGGAAAATAAGGGGCGAGGAAGATGGCGCAAATTCAGCCTATTTCAGTTGTGTAAACTGGGGCAAGAAGTCCCTTACTTTGGACATAAGTAAGGACGAGGGACTTAAGGTTTTATACAAATTAGTGAGCTGGGCGGATGTGGTAATCAGCAGTTATAAGCCTGGAGATGATAAAAAGTTGAAAGTCGATTATCAATCGCTTAGAAAGATCAATGACAAATTAATCTATGGACAGATTTCCGGCTATGGGAGTGATAATGACAAAGTTGGCTATGATGCTATTGTACAGGCCGAAGCGGGATATATGTCTATTAATGGCGAAAAAGGATCGATGCCTTTAAAAATGCCAGTGGCTTTGATGGATCTATTGGCAGGTCATCAACTTAAAGAGGCGATATTATTGGCCTATATTAAACTGTTGCAGTCTGGTGAGGGGAGTTTGGTAGAAGTCTCACTTATTGATTCAGCCCTAGCTTCATTGGCCAATCAAGCCACCAATTTCCTGATAGCCAACCATGAACCACAAAAGCAAGGCTCCTCACATCCCAATATTGCTCCTTATGGAGAGGTGTATGAGACTAAGGACAACAAGCTTATCATTTTAGCCGTGGGCAACAATCAGCAATTTCAAACTTTATGCAAAATTTTGAATATACCATTTAGTGCTGAATATGAATCGAACTCAAAGCGTGTTGAAAATAGGGCAAAACTGATGAGAATACTCCAACATGCTATAAAACCGTTCGGATCATCAGAATTAATGCAACTTTTCAATATCCACAAAGTACCGGCCGGAATTGTGAATTCCGTTTCTGAAGCAATACATACATATGGTGCAAAGTTTGGATTATATGATCAAAGGCAGTTGAAAGGCATACAAACCTTTGTTGCTAAGGGCATAGATCGCCCAAAATCAACCCACTTTCTCCCACCACCAAATCTAGGTGAGCATTCAAAACACATTTTATCTACTATTCTAGGTCTCAATGAATCTGAAATCGATGAATTGATCAATTTGAAGATAGTTTAGGCCAGATTCTTATAATACCTATAATACCCTCTTTTTTAGGTTTTTTATATAGATTTTCTCATGAATTTCCCCAAAGTGCCATGAATTGGCTTTTTGACCACTATTGAACAATAAAATATTAAAAAGTGGAGTAAAGTGGTAGAAAGTGGTTGAAAATGTCAGATTTTATTCTAAATTTGGTTATTAGAATAATAGAATAAACACAACAATGGCTTTTTTCACTAGTGAATATGAGTGTAAGATCGATGCCAAGGGCAGGTTGGTATTGCCGGCAAAGATCAAAGCTAATTTACCAGAATCGTCTGGTAATGAGATAGTTGTGCGTAGAGGTTTTGAGCCTTGCCTTATTATTTACCCAATGATTGAGTATAAAAAGATATACTCAAAAATTGCAGGTCTGAGTGAATTCAATGAAGAGTATAGAAAATTACAGCGAAACTTCTTTAGGGGTAGTTCTGTGGTTGAAATTGATAATTCTGGCAGAATACTCATTCCTAAACTAATGCTTGGCTATGCCCAGTTGGAGAAAGATGCAGTGGTAGTAGGAATGGGAAATAAGATTGAAATATGGAGTCCAGCTCTGTTTGAGCAGCATTTGATCAGTGATCCAGCCGAATTTTCGAAGCTCGCACAAAAATACCTGGATGAATGAAAAGGTTCAAGAAGAATGGCTTACTAAGCAAACTTGAATCTTAAGACTTGAAACTTATGACTGACACCTACCATATCCCTGTAATGCTCAAAGAATGCATTGAAGGGCTCAACATAAAGCCCAATGGGATTTATGTGGACCTAACATTTGGGGGTGGTGGTCATTCGAGGGAAATATTAAAGAAAATGACAAATGGTCATTTGTATGCATTTGATCAGGATAAAGATGCGGTGATCAATGCTGAAAAATTTGATAGTGAATCCTTCACACTGATAGAAGGAAATTTCAGGTATCTAAAAAGGTATCTGAAGGCTTATGGAATAACAAAGGTGGACGGCATTCTCGGTGATTTGGGGATATCATCCCACCAAATTGATGAAGGATCACGGGGGTTTTCAACGCGATTTGATGCAGAGTTGGATATGCGAATGGATCAGTCTGCTGATTTGACCGCGAAAAATGTAGTAAATGGTTATAGTCAGGATGAATTGCAGCGTATTCTGGGAATGTATGGTGAAGTGAGAAACGCAAAAACACTGGCCATGGCCATAGTAGCTGAACGGATTAATAAGGAAATAGTAACTGTGGAAGACCTAAAAGCTATACTAAACCGATTTGCCAAAAGAGGCAGGGAGAATAGGTATTATGCCCAGGTTTTTCAGGCGATAAGAATAGAAGTAAATCAGGAGTTGAAGGCATTGGAGGAGGTATTGGAGCAAAGTGCAGAAATACTGAATAAAGGAGGGCGATTGGTAATTATGTCCTATCACTCTCTGGAAGATAGACCAGTGAAAAACTTTATAGCAACGGGTAAAATCATTGGAGGAGTTGAAAAGGACTTTTATGGGAATGTATTAAAACCCCTTGTTGCAGTTAATCGAAAGCCGATAGAGGCTTCTGAAGAAGAAAGAGCGATAAACAATCGTGCAAGGAGTGCTAAGCTTCGTGTAGCGGAAAAAATATAGGTATGTCAGAGAATTCATATAAGTCAAAAGATCAAAAGCGAGGAGGAAGTCTTTTTAATCGCATTGATAATCTTATGCACATTGATGCAGCCTTTGAAAATGGCATTCCTGTTCGCTATATGCCTTATGTTTTATTTATAGCCGCTATGGGCATATTTTATATTGGCAATAGCCACTACGCTGAAAGAAATGTAAGAAAGATTGATAAGCTTGAACGGCAAGTGGAGGATTTAAGGGCAGACTATACCACATTGAAGGCCAACTATATGTTTGCGGGTAAGCAATCTGAAGTAGCCAAAAGTGTGGCAAAATTAGGAATTAAGGAAAGTTTGAGACCACCAGAAAAAGTGATTGTTAAAAGTGAACATTAAGAAGTCCATATTACTAAGGGTAAGGATAGCATTTTTGCTTGTCTTCATATTTGCTGCTGCGGTTGCCATAAAGGTGGGCCGCATTCAGTTTTTTGAAGGGGAGAAGTGGAAAGAGGTGTCTGACCAGATGACTTTTCAATATCGTCCGGTTAAAGCCACTCGGGGTAATATCTATAGTGACAATGGCAGCTTATTAGCTACCTCATTGCCATTTTATAAAGTGGCGTATGATGCTACCATACCTTCTAACGAGCTATTTACAAAAGGATTGGATTCCTTGGCGTTTCAATTGTCCCGATTTTTCAAAGATCAAAGTGCGGAGAGTTATAAGCGGATGCTTAAAAATGCACGGGCTTCCAACAGACAGTACATTCAGTTGAGCAATCGGTCTATTGGCTATCAGGAAAAGAAATTAATTGAAAGCTGGCCGATTTTTAGGGAAGGAAGATTAAAAGGAGGGATAATTTTCGAAAAAGTGGATAAAAGGTTCAGGCCGTTTTCCAACCTCAGTTTAAGGACTATTGGTTTCATTAATGAAAATAATAGGGGAGCCGGACTTGAGTACAGTTTCAATGAACAACTGGCCGGAAAAGATGGAGAGGCTTTATATCAAAGGATTGCAGGGGGAAACTGGAAACCTGTGTTCGATGGCTCAGAGGTTAAAACCGAACAGGGTTTGGATATTGAAACTACCATTGACATCAATTTACAAGACGTTAGCGAAACAGCGCTTTTAAGGGCACTTGATTATCATGAGGCAGATTATGGGGTAGTAGTGGTTATGGAGGTTCATACAGGTGAAATTAAAGCCATTTCCAACTTAAGCAGAAACAGTTCAGGGCATTATTATGAGAGGTACAACTATGCTGTAGGTGGACTAAGGGAGCCAGGATCAACATTCAAATTGGCCACAATGATCGCCTTACTTGAAAATACAAACATTAAGCTTTCAGATACCATAGGCACTGGTAACGGGGTTTATAAATTTTATGATAATACTGTAAGAGACCATGAAAAAGGGGGTTATGGTATTATCACCATTCAACAGGCATTTGAGCTGTCATCCAATGTGGCTATGGCCAGGCTGGCAGATCGGTATTTTGGCAAGCAGCCCATGAAGTACATCGAACAGCTGGATAAAATAGGTGTTACCCAGCCATTGGGACTTCAGATCAAAGGGGAGGGGATTCCAAAAATAAAAAGACCTACCGATAAGGACTGGAGTGGAATAACCTTGCCGTGGATGGCTTATGGCTATGGGTTGGAGATAACACCAATTCAAACATTGGCCTTGTATAATGCGGTTGCAAATGGAGGAAAAATGATCAGGCCGATTTTTGTCAAAAAGGTAAGGAAGGCAGATAAGGTGGTGGAAAATTATAAACCAGTTGTGCTCAATAGCAGGATTTGCTCTGATGAGACACTCGACAAGCTCAAAATTATGTTGGAGGGTGTAGTAGAACGCGGTACTGCTGAAAATATTAAAAACACCCATTATAAAATAGCGGGCAAGACAGGTACAGCTCAAATTCTTGAAAATGGCCGATATACCAAAAAATACCTTACCTCATTTGTAGGTTATTTCCCAGCTGAAAATCCAAAGTACAGTGCGATTGTATTGATTAAGAACCCTAAAGGATGGAAACAATATGGAAGCAATGTAGCAGCTCCGGTTTTTAAAGAAATCGCAGATAATATCTATGCCCGAGATGTGGAAATGCACGATCCTATGCCCAAGGAATATATAGCGGAGGCAGGAATATTTCCAGTGATACAATCTGGGAATCAAGAAGATTTGAAATACTTGTGCAACCAGTTAGGGGTTTCTAATCACAGTACCACTGAAAAGGATTGGGTAGTGACAGAACGATTTGGTAATTCCATAAAATGGAAGGAAAATAAGATTATTGAAAATCTGGTACCCAATGTAAAGGGGATGACATTGAGAGATGCCCTTTACTTATTGGAAAGCTCTGGGTTAAAAGTAAACATCGAAGGTAAGGGAAGAGTGGTTACACAGTCGAAAATAGCTGGAAGCAGGGCTTCTAAGGGGGGATCAATAACAATTACACTAAGTTAATGGCAGAGTTGAGAGACATATTGTACAAAGTACCTTTGGTTTCGGCCTCTGGAGACATGTCGAGTGACATCACCCAAGTGTGTTTTGATTCCCGTGAAGTGGAAAAGGGTGCTTTATTCGTAGCGATAAAAGGCACACAGGTAGATGGTCACGAATTCATTAGAAAAGCCATTGAATTAGGTGCTGTAGCCATTATATGTCAAAAACTACCGGAAGAAATTGAGGAGAATGTCACTTATGTAGCAGTTAAAGATAGTGCTGTTGCATTGGGCATAGTAGCTTCCAATTTTTATAATAACCCAAGCGCTCAATTGAAGTTAGTAGGGGTAACTGGAACAAATGGTAAGACAACTATTGCCACACTTCTATTCAACCTTTTTAGAAAGTTAGGCTACTCAGCTGGATTGATATCAACGATTAATAATCAAATTGATGACGAGGTCATACCCGCATCGCATACCACACCTGATGCATTGACCCTGAATAAATTACTCAGGCAAATGGTGGACCGAGGCTGTGAGTATTGTTTTATGGAAGTGAGCTCCCATGCCATTGATCAAAATAGGATTGCTGGCGTGAGCTTTAAAGGGGCTATTTTCTCCAATATTTCACACGATCATCTTGATTATCACAAAACGTTTGACGCCTATATCGCAGCGAAAAAGAAACTATTTGATGGATTGGGCAGCCAAGCTTTTGCCTTGGTCAATACTGATGACAAACGAGGAAACATCATGATGCAAAATACCAAAGCGTCTAAAAATACTTATGCGCTGAAAGGTATGGCAGATTTTAAATCGAAAATGATGTCGAATACCATACAAGGGCTTGAACTAGAGGTTGATAATAAGAGTGTTTGGTTCAGGCTCATTGGGGATTTTAACGCCTATAATTTAACTGCCGTGTATGGCGCAGCGGTTCTATTGGGAGAAGAAAAAGAGGCGGTACTAACCACATTGTCCTCCTTAGATGGTGCTCCCGGCAGATTTGAGCAAGTGATTTCCGAATCGGACATTACTGCCATTGTAGATTATGCCCATACGCCTGATGCGCTCAAAAATGTGTTGGAAACCATTGCAGAGCTAAGGACTGGCAATGAACAGGTAATAACTGTAGTGGGCTGTGGCGGAAATAGAGATACTTCGAAGAGGCCACTAATGGCTTCAATTGCCTGCAAATTGAGCGATAAGGTGGTTTTTACTTCTGATAACCCACGCCATGAAGACCCGGATGAGATCATCAATGATATGAAAAAAGGGGTAAGCCCTGTGGACTATAAGAAAACTGTGGTACTGGCCAACAGGGAAGAGGCTATTAAGACAGCTTGTTTATTGGCCAAGGCCAATGACATCATATTGGTGGCAGGAAAGGGCCATGAGAAGTATCAGGATATCAAGGGTGTGAAGCACCCCTTTGATGATAAAGAAGTTTTAGGACGTATGTTAAACTTATTCGCAAACTAAAGTATGCTTTACTATTTGTTTGATTTTTTAGAAAGAGAATATAACCTGGCAGGAGCGAGTGTATTTCAATACATCTCATTCAGGGCGGGTATGGCTGCGGTTATTTCCCTTTTTATAACCATACTCATAGGAAAAAGAATCATTAGTTTTTTGAGCAAACAGCAGGTAGGCGAAAGCATCAGGGACTTAGGTCTTGAGGGCCAGATGGAAAAGAAAGGCACACCAACGATGGGTGGGCTGATAATGATCAGTGCCATACTCATTCCGGTATTGCTTTTTGCCCGATTGGATAACGTTTATGTGATGCTTCTCATTTTTGCCACAGTAGGGTTTGGCATGATAGGCTTTCTTGACGATTACATTAAAGTTTTTAAGAAGAACAAAGAAGGTTTGGCGGGTAAGTTTAAAATCGTGGGTCAAGTTATTATTGGATTGATCATTGGACTTACCCTTTATTTTAATGAGAACGTAGTGGTAAGGGAATATTCTGACGATCCGATTATCGAAAATCATGAAGTTGTCAGATCTTATGAAGATGTAAAGTCTACTAAGACCACCGTACCATTTCTAAAGAATAATGAGCTGGATTACGATAAGTTGATCCCATTTATTGGCCATGAAAACACCTGGATAGTATACGTACTGATCGTCATTTTTATCATTACGGCCGTATCTAATGCCGCCAACATTACTGATGGTATAGATGGGTTGGCAGCCGGATCTTCCGCTATTATAGTACTGGCCTTGGCTATTTTGGCTTATCTATCAGGCAGGGTCGATTTTAGTAACTATCTGAATATACTTCACATTCCGAATTTAAGTGAAGTGGTAATATTCTGTACGGCAATGGTGGGGGCCTGCCTTGGCTTTTTATGGTATAATTCATTTCCAGCACAAGTTTTTATGGGGGACACTGGCAGCCTTACACTCGGTGGAGTGATCGCTGTTATCGCATTGGTGGTGCGTAAAGAATTGATGATACCCTTATTATGCGGAATATTTCTTATAGAAACATCGTCAGTGATATTACAGGTGAGCTATTTCAAATACACCAAAAAAAAATATGGGGAAGGCAGGAGGATTTTTAGAATGTCACCACTGCACCACCACTATCAGAAAATGGAAATCCATGAATCCAAGATCGTAACACGGTTTTGGATTGTAGGCATTCTGTTGGCCATTTTAACATTAGCAACATTAAAACTAAGATAACATAGCACATTTAATCACCATATTGGGAGCAGGGGAAAGCGGTACGGGCGCAGCACTTTTAGCGAAAGCGAAAGGCTATGATGTGTTTGTATCTGACAATGGGCTTATTGGTGAAAAATTCAAAAACCAGTTGGTGGCGGCCAATATTGATTTTGAAGAAGAAAGGCATTCCAAGCTGAAAATCCTAAAATCAAGAATGGTGATAAAGAGTCCGGGCATTCCTGAAAAGGCACCTATCATAAAAGAGATTAGGGATGCAGGCATCAAAATAGTAGATGAAATAGAATTCGCTTTTAGTTATACCAAAGCCAAATTAATAGCCATCACCGGTACCAACGGAAAAACCACTACCACTTTGCTTACTTATCATTTACTGAAAGAGGCAGGTCTTAAGGTGGGGTTGGCTGGCAATGTGGGGCACAGTTTGGCGAAGCAGGTAATTAAAGATGAATTCGATTATTATGTAGTTGAAATGAGCAGTTTTCAACTCGATGGTTGCTATTCATTAAAACCATTTATTTCCATACTTCTTAATATCACACCTGATCATATGGACAGGTATGATTATAAAATAGAAAACTATGTCAATTCTAAATTTAGAATAATCCAGAACATAGATGCTCAGGATCATTTCATCTATTATGTTGATAATGAGTTGATTAAGCAAGGGGTGAACCATTTGAATATCGAGAATGGCTTAATGCCAGTTTCATTGGAACAGACCCAAAGTTATGGTTACTTCCAAGATGGGGTTATGAATGTTGGTTCATTTTCTATCAATCAAATTGACACGGCCTTATTGGGTAAACATAATGCCATTAACATGATGTCTGCCATTAGTGCAGCTCAGTTGGTTGGCATTGATGAGCAAAGTATAAAAGCTTCCTTAAAAACATTTAAAAATGCCCCACACCGCATGGAGTATGTGGCTACAATCAATAATGTACGCTTCATCAACGACTCCAAAGCAACTAATGTAGATGCAGTAAAATATGCATTGGATAGCTTTTCAGAGCCTTTGGTTTGGATAGCTGGAGGCATTGACAAAGGGAATCAATACGATTTGATCATGGATGCCGTGAATGAAAAGGTGAAGGCACTGGTGTGTTTGGGCAAAGACAATTCCAAGCTGAGGGATGCATTCCATAATAAGATCATCAATATGATGGAGACCGACAATATCCAAGAAGCTGTGAAAGCGTCATTGGATTATGCTGAGGCCCATGATGTAGTACTGTTGTCACCTGCTTGTGCAAGCTTCGATTTGTTCAACAATTATGAAGACAGAGGAAACCGGTTCAGACAAGCAGTGTTGGAATTGAAAAACGATTTTGAAATGAGCATTAATGATGGTACTAAAAATTAAATATATGGAACCATACAATGCGAATTCGATGTGGCAAATAAAAATGACCAATTCACATAAATCTAAAGCTTTAGAACAATGAATAAAGTAAAAGCTTGGGTAGACAATCATTTGAAAGGCGATCCGGTGATCTGGGTGGTAATATTTGCGCTTTCACTTATCAGTATTCTGGTCGTGTACAGCGCAACAGGTACGCTTGCCTTCAAGCATATGAAAAACCCTGAGTCTTATCTTATTAAGCATACATTTCTGGTAGGCGTTGGTATTTTTGCCATGTGGGCAGCCCATAGGGTAGATTATCGCTACTATTCCAAACTATCAAGGTTTGCTCTTTGGATAAGTGTTCCCTTGCTTATTTACACATTCACCAATGGGGTTAGTCTCAATGATGCCTCCCGCTGGATATTGATTCCGGTGATCGATGCGTCATTTCAACCATCAGACTTGGCGAGTTTAGCCTTAATTACCAGCTTGGCAAGCATGCTTTCCAAAAGACAGCAAAATATAGAAGATTTTAAAGAGTCATTTATACCAATGTTAATATGGATAGGGGTGATCTGTGGGTTGATCGCACTTACCAACTTATCCTCAGCGGTGCTATTATTCTTAACCTGTATGTTGGTCATGTTTATAGGTAGGGTACCTGTCAAATATTTGGGGATGCTCATATTTGTTGGGTTACTGGCCGGTACAGCTGCCTTAACATTTGGAGTAAGGGGAGAAACAGCAAAGAACAGAATTGAAAGCTTCATCAATGGGGATGAACTACCTTTTCAAGCAAAATATGCGCGGATCGCTGTGGCAACTGGCGGTGTGTTTGGCAAAGGGCCCGGACAAAGTCAACAACGAAATATTTTGCCGCATCCCTATTCTGATTTTGTGTTTGCCATCATCATTGAGGAGTATGGCATGGTGGGGGGTATAGTGGTACTTCTGCTCTATCTCATTTTATTGTCACGGGGCATGAAGGCGGTTACGAATAGTGAGCGCGCCTTTGGAGGCCTACTATCGGCAGGGCTGAGCTTTGCCATCGTATTACAAGCTATGGTAAATATGGGTGTAGTAGTGGGTTTAGGGCCAATTACCGGACTTCCCCTTCCACTTATAAGTATGGGTGGAACATCGCTCTTATTTACCGGACTATCCATAGGTATAATCATAAGTGTGAGTAGAGGGGAAACAGATACCACTTGGGAAAGTGCCAGTGGGGAAATAAGAAATGTAGCAAAAGCAGCATAATTGACTAGAAAAGAACCATATCGATTCATTATCAGCGGTGGAGGCACAGGTGGCCATATCTATCCCGCTTTGGCTGTAGCCAATGAGATCAAGCGGATCGATGCTGATGCGCAGATTTTATTTGTAGGCGCTATGGGCAAAATGGAAATGACCATGGTACCTAAAGCAGGCTATGAAATAGTGGGGCTTTGGATTAGTGGAATCCAGCGTAGGGTTACCATTAGTAATTTGATTTTCCCATTTAAGGTGATATACAGTTTTATTTCTGCCATGAGAATAGTCAAAAAATATAAGCCAGATGCGGTTTTGGGATTTGGTGGTTATGTAAGTGGCCCCATGATGTTTGCAGCCAACAAGTATAATGTGCCCTCCTTGATTCAAGAACAGAATTCTTATGCAGGCCTTACCAACAAGAAGTTTGGAAAGAAGGCAGGTGTTATATGTGTGGCATATAACGGCATGGAAAAGTATTTTCCTGCGAATAAAATTGTACTTACAGGAAACCCGGTTAGAAGGGACATTCTTGATATTGAAAAGAAGAAAAGTGAAGGATTGGCCTATTTTAATCTGGATAGCAAGAGAAAAACCATTCTAATATTAGGGGGAAGCCTTGGTGCCAGAACCATTAATGACAGTATAATTGGAAAGCTGGACCAGGCCATAAAAGCAGGTCATCAGGTGCTATGGCAGACAGGTAGGTTCTATTTTGATGAAATGACCTCCAAATCCAAGAATTTTGATTTGACAAATGTTCGTGTTGTTCAGTTTATAGACCGAATGGATCTGGCCTATGCTGTGGCCGATGTTATTGTATCCAGGGCAGGCGCATTGTCGATATCAGAGATGTGCATTGTGGGCAAGCCAGTCATTCTGGTGCCATCACCCAATGTAGCCGAAGATCACCAAACCAAAAATGCTGAAGCACTAAGCACTGTAGACGCAGCAATCCTGATAAAGGATTCTGCAGCCAGGCTTACACTGATGCTCAATATAATTGATCTTCTTGAAAATGCTGAAGTTCAAAATAAGCTTTCGAAAAACATAAAAAAACTGGCCAGACCATCGGCTGCAAAAGATATAGTAGAAGAATTAATGAAAATCGTCAAATGAATCTGACTCAATACCATAGCGTTTATTTCATAGGTATCGGTGGGATAGGTATGAGTGCTTTGGCCAGGTGGTTCAACCAAAATGGTTTTGCTGTATCGGGTTATGACCGCACACCTACAGCTTTGACGAATCAATTAATAACTGAGGGCATCGACATCCATTTTGTGGATGATTTAGATAGCATTCCTGAAAAAATTAGAACCGACAAGGAGGATGTACTGGTAGTAATTACCCCTGCTATTCCAAAATCACACAAAGGGTTAAATTTTTTCAATACAAATAATTACAAACTTCATAAGAGATCAGAAGTCTTAGGGATGATTTCTGCCAATTTTTATTTAGTGGCTGTTGCTGGTACACACGGCAAAACTACGACCTCTTCAATGGTAGCTCACCTGCTGAAACATTCAGGTAGGGATATCACTGCATTTTTAGGAGGCATAGCCACTAACTATAGTTCCAATTTCATTGCCAGTAAGGTAGAAGGTAAAACGGCCATTGCGGTAGTGGAGGCCGATGAGTTTGACCGCTCATTCTTGACTTTGCATCCCGATGTGGCCATAGTGACCTCAGCAGATGCCGATCATTTGGATATCTATGGAGATAAGAAACATCTAGAAAATTCCTTTAAAGACTTTATAAACCAAATAAAGCAGGACGGTAAACTTTTCATTAATGAGAAGATTGCCAAAGACCTTGTAACAGAGAATTACAAACAATCAGTACATACTTATGGCTTAAGCCGAGGACAATTTTTTGCCAGCAATATTACCATGAACAATGGTTTTTTTGAATTCAACTATAACGACAAGCAGCATAATATTGAAAAGCTTGAGCTAGGCGTCCCCGGTTTTCATAATGTAGAAAATGCTACGGCTGCCATTGCAGTAGCATTGGAATTAGGCCTTTCTGTGGAGGAGATCAGAAAAGGAATTAAGTCATATAAGGGCGTAAAAAGGAGATTTGAATATATTTTGAAAGCAGAGCATATCGTCTTGGTGGATGACTATGCACACCATCCGGTAGAAATAGAATCCTTCTTAAAATCATTGAAAGCACTTTATCCTGACAAAAAAGTGACGGCCATATTTCAACCACATCTTTTCAGCCGTACTAGAGATTTTGTAGATGGCTTTGCCGAAAGTCTGAGTTTGGCTGATGAAGTTATTCTTTTGGATATCTACCCTGCACGCGAAGAACCAATAGAAGGTGTAACCTCACAGCTTGTTTTTGACAAGATTGAGACAGCTAAAGTATTGACCTCTAAAGAGGAACTTTTGGATAAAATGACAGTGATGGATTTTGAAATTGTGGCCACCATAGGGGCGGGCGACATAGATAAATTGGTTGCACCTATTAAGAAACTTTTAACTGACAAATACGATGCTTAAAAAGATAAAAATCGGAAAGGGGGTTAGAATTATCATAGCTGGAGTAGTTATTCTTTCAGTGATAAGTTTTGCTGAGCGCAAGCAAAGTGCAGAGGTGTGCAGAAGTATCGTCATCAAACTCAACAATCAGGCGAACAACTTCTTTATTGATGAGAATGATATCCTTTCACTCATGACGGATGATGGGGATGAGGCCATTGTTGGTGTTGATTTTAAGGATTTGAACTTAAAGGAAATTGAGGAGCGTGTACGTGCACAGAAATTTCTCAATAAAGCAGAGATATATAAAGATTTGAAAGGTAATATTTTGGTAAACGCCTCATTGAGAAGGCCATTTGCCAGAATTTTAAATAATGGAACACCAAGTGGTTATGTGGCTATGGACGGTGTGATTTTACCGGCATCGAGTAAGTATACCTCTAGAACGATGGTGATTACGGGCAGCTACATGGGTAAAATGACAGAAAAAGACTTGAAAGCCACGGAAGATGGACAAAAGATATATGCACTATTGAAATTCATCAATGAAGATAAATTTTGGAAGGCACAGATCGCTGAAATTGATATAGATAAGAATTTATATGTGAAAATATACCCACAAGTGACAAAGCAGATTGTGGAGTTTGGGCAACCGGTGCAGCTGGAAGAAAAATTCAGAAAGCTGAAAGTATTTTATCAGAAGATACTACCCCAGAAGGGATGGAACACCTATGAAAGGGTCAATTTGGAATATAAAGATCAGATAATAGCGGAATAGTACTTAGTAGTAAGCTATAAGTAGTAAGTAAAAACGAAAAATTAATAAGTCTTATGACTAAAAATCTTAGGACTTACGACTAAAATAAAACAACCACTAAAAATAAATTTACAACCATGGAAAATGACAAAATTGTAGTCGGACTCGATATTGGAACCACAAAAATTTGCGCGATTGTGGGGCGAAAGAACGAGTACGGCAAACTCGAAGTTTTGGGAATGGGCAAGGCCGAATCGGATGGCGTAATCCGTGGCATTGTTACCAACATCGACAAAACGGTCAACGCAATTGAAAAAGCAGTAAAAGAGGCTGAAGAGCAAGCAGGCATCGACATTAGGGTCGTGAATGTGGGCATTGCTGGCCAGCACATCAAAAGCTCCATTCATCACGGAAGCATTACCCGATCAAGCAATGATGACGAAATTACCATTGAGGATATCAACAGATTGACCAATGATATGTATCGCATTGTAATCCCTCCAGGGAGCGAGATCATACATGTAATGCCTCAAGACTACACAGTAGACTATGAAGAAGGCATCAAAGATCCTGTAGGTATGTCGGGAGTGAAGCTGGAAGCTGACTTCCACGTGATCACCGCTCAAACCAATGCGATCAATAATATCAATAAATGTGTGAGAAGAGCAGGACTGGAAATTGAGAACTTAATTCTTGAGCCTTTGGCGTCAAGTTTAGCCGTGCTGAGCGAAGAGGAGAAGGAAGCAGGGATTTGCCTTATTGATATAGGTGGCGGAACAACGGACATCGCTATTTTCCACGATAATATTATCAGGCACACTGCGGTCATTCCTTTTGGAGGCAACATCGTCACTTCCGATATCAAGCAAGGGTGTATGGTAATGCAGCATCAGGCTGAGTTGCTCAAGACCAAGTTCGGTAAAGCGATTGGCGAAGAGGCTAGTCCTAATGAGATAGTATCGATACCAGGCATCAGAAATAGAGCTCCGAAGGAAATATCAGTAAGAAACCTTGCCAATATCATAGAAGCAAGGATGGAGGAGATTGTGGAGTTGGCACACGCTGAAATCATTACTTCAGGTTTTGAAAACAGATTGGCTGGAGGGATTGTGATCACCGGTGGTGGTGCGCAGCTCAACAGTCTGAAACAACTTGTAGAATATATGACTGGCATGGATACCCGTGTTGGTTATCCAAACGAACACCTTGGGAAGAGCAAGGTAGATATTGTAAAAAGTCCAATGTACGCCACCACAGTTGGGTTGGTGTTATCTGGATTCCGTGCGCTCGACAACCGGGAGGAGCGATACAAAGAAGCAAAAGGAGGCGGAAAATTAGTTGCCCATAAAAAGGTATCTGGTGGAGACTTCTTTGCTAAAATTTTAAATAAAACCAAAGGCCTGTTAATCGATGACCTCGATGGAGGCAAAGACTACTAGTCAAATTAAATGCGAACCACTAAATATTAAAGTTATGGAGGACAATGGATATAAATTCGAGATTCCAAAGCACCACAAGTCGATTATCAAAGTAATTGGCGTTGGGGGTGGCGGAAGTAACGCAGTCAACTTCATGTACAATCAGGGCATTAAAGATGTAGAATTTGTTGTATGTAATACTGACTCACAAGCCTTGAAATCAAGCGCAATACCTGCAAAAATTCAAATAGGGGTAAACCTCACCGAAGGTCTTGGTGCGGGTGCCAATCCTGAAGTTGGTAAAAATGCAGCATTGGAAAGTAAAGAAGACATACGTGACCTGCTGGGAACAGATACCAAAATGGTATTTATTACCGCAGGAATGGGCGGAGGCACCGGTACAGGTGCCGCTCCCGTGATTGCCAAAATAGCAAAGGAAATGGACATCCTCACTGTAGGTATTGTCACCTCACCTTTCTCTTTTGAAGGCAAAAAGAAAATGGCTCAGGCCGAAATCGGGATCAATGCATTGAAAGAATGCTGCGATACCGTGTTGGTTATTTTGAATGATAAGCTCCGTGAGATCCATGGCAACCTTTCTATAGGAAGTGCATTTGCGCAAGCGGATAATGTGTTGACCACAGCTGCCAAAGGCATAGCGGAGATCATCACAGTTGCGGGCTATGTCAATGTCGATTTCCAGGATGTAAAGGCAGTCATGCACAATGCGGGGGCAGCCGTTATGGGCTCCGCCACCACCAAAGGCGACAACAGGGCAAGAAGAGCGGCTGAAGAGGCACTATCTTCTCCGCTATTGGACAACAGGGATATTCTCGGTGCCCAGAAGATCTTGCTTTCGATCATTTCAGGTGATCAGGCTGAATTGCAAATGGATGAACTAACAGAGATCACAGAGTACATTCAGGAACAAGCAGGGGACGAAGCTGAAGTGATCTTTGGTCACGGGGTTGATCCAAGCTTGGAAGAAAGCATAAGAGTCACTGTAATTGCTACTGGGTTTGATAAGAATGTTCAAAAGCCAGTTGTGGCTGCCGCCAAAGAAAAAGAAGAGGACGGCAAAAGGGTATTTGACCTTGAAGCACACGAGCAGATCAACTTGTTTAATACTGACAATTCGGTGAATGATAGACGTGAAAGTGAGATCACCTCTCGTATTGAGGAGGAGGAAGAACCCAAATCATCACCTAGTTATTCTTTTGGCAGACCTGAAAGCAATATAAGTGAAGAAGATGAAATGGATGGCGATGATGGCTTATTCACTGAGCTGGACGAAGAATTTGAGATTGTAGATGAAGATGATTCTGATCAGTTGATCAATGATGATGGCATGATGGACGTGCGCTCTACAAAGGAACGGTTGAGACTACAGGCGGAAGAGCGGATTAATAAGCTGAAAGGCCTAAGTAAGGCCGAGATGAATGCCAATGAGTTTAAGGAGAAACTGGACATACCTGCATTTTTGCGCAAAGATGTAAGGCTTAATAATGTCCCTCATTCTTCGGAGCCTCATGTGTCAAAGTATAATTTGAACGATGACAATCAGATTTTGGGTAACAACAAATTCTTACACGATAATGTGGACTAGATCCACTGATTGACAGATGCAGCATTAAAACCGGCTTACTTTCCAATTCGTAGTGGTTGTTGGTTGTAAATTTTTTGGCCGGTGCTGCAATGTCATTTTTTAGAATGAACCTCCCCCGCTGTGTCGGGGGAGGTTTTTTTGTTGTGGTTCAAACAATTTCTTCGGGAATGCGACTTTATTACGGGTCAAATTAATGGTCTTGCTCAAAAACGTGGAGAGACAAACAGTAATTTTGTTGGACTTGGTAGAACCAATTAACTTTGAAATAGTAGAGCCCTATTTTTTTATCTAATGTTGGAGGTAGTTAATTATTGGTAAAAACCATTTTACTCTTCATGATCATAGGTATTTTCATTCCATTTGGCATTTGAGGATTTTCTTTAATATATGTATCTCCTTGAATATCTTGATCAATTTTAGCTACAACTATCCAGCCAGATGTCTTATCAATTTTTATATTTGAAGTCATGAATCCTGTTAAGTCAAACTTCATTGGCATACCGTTTGACTCAATATAAGCATCTTTATCAGCAGTCTCAATTTTTGATTCTCCAACTATTAAATAGTGTTCTTTTGTACTATCTAAAAACTTGTATGTTGTCGTCATATTAGCGGACATTCCTGATTCTAATTTAGTATTAATAACCCACTCATCTCCTTTTGCCACTTTCTTATTGGGGTATATGGCAGTTATCATTTCGATATTACCTTTATAGGCTTCTTTTCCATAGGCTTTTAACAACTGAGTCTTTATTTGTGATAATTGAGCCTCAGGAATTTCAGGTAGGATGCTAAATGCAGATTCAAAAAGCTTCTCAATATTTCTTATTTCAGTAATTTTTCCATACTTAGTCATTTTTACTTGGAACTCTTTGTTCTTCATTTCAGACAGGATTAGAGAAAATATGTCACCTTCATCTTTTTTTTCTGAACTAAACTCCATTTTGCCTTGGGGAAGTTGCATTGACATACTTAAACTTTTATATGCAACATCCATATCAAAACTATCATCATTAATCGCCTTTACTAAATATGACATTGTTCCATTAATTGTCATTACTATATTCATCTTTTGACCGTTGATTTCTTGAATTATAGTCGATTCCGAATTAGTTGATTGGATGTATTCAACGTCCTTCTCAAGCCTCAAAATCAGTTCTGACTTTTGAGCTTGACAAAATGTAAATGTTAATAGTACGGCTAGAGTTGAGATTATTTTCATCTTATAGTTATTTTGTTTCATTAATGGATTTCATAATAGAAGTGTAAGCAACCGGATATAGTTCATAACTATACCCTTAATATTTTATGAATTTACTTTTTTATCCTTATATAAGGTAATTATAAAATAATAATAATGATAAAATGATTTTCTTTTAACTGCGGGGTATCATAACCACCACATAATCAATAATTTAAAATTTGTTGATTTGGAAACCTACTGGGTTTATCTGCTCGGTGAAAGTTAAACCTAGTAGGTTTTATACCCGAGAGGTCTCCTTCGGCTTGAGGGGATTTCTCCTTCGTGCCTCAGATCGAAATGACGATTGATGTAAAATTTGATCGTTTGTTGTTGATTTGGAAACCTACTAGGTTTATCTGCTCGGTGAAAGTTAAACCTAGTAGGTTTTATGCCCGAGAGGTCTCCTTCAGTTTATGGGGATTTCTCCCTTGTGCCTCGGTTCGAAATGACGGATAGAAGTAAAATTTGATCGTTGTTAATTGATTTAGAAACCTACTAGGTTTATCTGCCCAGCGAAAGTTAAATCTATAAGGTTTTATGACCGAGAGGTCTCCTTCAGTTTGAGGGGATTTCTCCTTCGTACCTCAGATCGAAATGACGATTGATGTAAAATTTGATTGTTTGTTGTTGATTTGGAAACCTAGTAGGTTAATCTGCTTAGTGAAAGTTAAACCTAGTAGGTTTTATGCCCGAGAGGACTCCTGCGGTTTATGGAAGTTTCTCCCTCGTGCCTCAGGTCGAAATGACGGTGTTATTTAAAGTTTGTTGATCCTATCCATCAAATGTTGTAATCGATCACGGCCAATTGGCAGTTTTTCCTCATCAATAATTACATATTCAGAATTGATGGCGGTTAGTTGATTTAAATTGACAATATAGGATTTGTGGGTGCGGTAAAATCTAGTCTTATCCAATTTGGCTTCAATATCCTTTAGCGTTGATCGCATCACATAACTCTTCCCTTTTGTCTGTATTTGAGAATAGTTACCGTCCGCTTTAATGTATTTTATATCGTCCAGAGGTATTTTAACCGATAGGTTGTTCATTCTCACAAAAAGATCATTGTTTAATAATCGATCTTCATCAACTGTTTGATCTTGCTCGTTTTGAAAATTACTCAGCGCAATTTCTACCGCTACCAGTACATCGGGATCTTCAAAAGGTTTTACTAAATAACCATAAGGATTTACTTCCGCAGCACGTTTTACTGTCTGACTATCGGAGTGGGAGGAAATGAAGACAAAAGGAATATTATAATCACTACGAAGGGTACGCGCCAGATCAATACCATCTTTATCACCTTTGATTTTAATATCAAGTAGTACAATATCTGGTTGACAATTATCTATCATCTCTATGGACTTTTCATAGTTTTTGGCAATGCCGCAAACTTCATATTCGTTGCTTTCGAGGATATCCCTGATATCCTCAGCAATAACCATTTCATCTTCAATAATGCCGACCCTAATTGCAGTCATGTATTAATTTGTTTTTACTTGACAAGCGAACTTCAGTACAAAAGAGGTCCCTTCACTTGAGTCAATCTCTAATATTCCATTAAGTTGCTCCGTGAGTGCATTTACTAACCTCATGCCCATACTTTTTGTTTCCTTATAATCATCAGGTAACCCAGGGCCATTGTCCTGCACCCGTAATACATGATTTTCATTTTCTGTAAATAGGCTAATATTTAATTCACCTTGCCCGTTGTCATTATAGGCATATTTTAAAGCATTTGAAATCAATTCATTTAAAATTAAGCCAACAGGCACAGCCGTGTCTATATCCAAATTAATGGCGTCAACCTCGATATGCTGTATCACTTCACTTTTAGGGGAGTAACTTTTGAATAGAAAGGCATTAAGTTCCTCTATGTACTCCTTCATATTAATAAAGGAAAGCTGGTTGTTACCATACAATTTTTCATGAATAAGTGACATTGACTTGATCCTACTTCGACCTTCATTAACGGCCTCCCTAGCAGATTGGCTTTCTAGATTTCTTGATTGGATATTTAAAATGCTCGATATGATTTGCAGGTTATTCTTCACTCTATGATGAATTTCCTTGAGCAGTGTTTCATTTTCAATATTCTTAGCTTCGATGAGTTCTTTTTGTTTTGAAAGCTTCTTGTTGCTCCTAAATTTGATTACAAAGGCCATTAACAAACTAAGACTTGCTATGGCTGCAGCTACAATTCCAAGCCATAATTTACTGTTTGAACTTTGGGCAATGTTTAAATTGGCCTGATGTACTTTTAAGTCCGCCTCTTGTAGTTCGATGGTCTGTTGCTTCTTGTTAGTTTCATAAAGAGATGACATTATGGCCATTTGCTCAGATTTTCGGGTATTGAACAAACTATCTTCAAGGTGTTCGTACTTCAAACGATATTCCCAAGCGGTTTTGAACTCCCCTTTACCATAGTAACTTTCAGAAATATATTTCAAAGATTGCCTTTCCCTGTCTTTATGCTTAACCTCTATGGCCATGGTTAAGGCTTCATTTGAAATTTTAAGCGCTTCATCGTAGTTCTCCAGTCTTAAATAAATATCCGCTAATAGATTCATGCTAAATATGATACTGGATCTATTTTTTTCCTTCATTTTTAATTCCAGCGCCTGTTTGGCTATGGAGTAGGCTGAGGAATATTCCTTTTTAGCGAGGTAGGCATCCGCCATATTATGTAATGGTGTGGCAATACTTGCGCCAATGCTATTATCGATTTGGATCACTTGTTGGTAAAAATATATGGCACTGTCATAGTTGGTTTTATTTTTGGCCACAAGTCCCTTTTGATTTAAAAGGTTAGCTTTTAAAGATTGATTTTCATTTGTAATGGGCATAGCCTCAGCCTCTTCTAAATAGGGTGTAGGATTTTCGTAATCATCCTGTGAGATGTAAGCCATTGATATATTGAGGAGATTCAATGCCGAGTTTCGATCGAAATTATTTTCCTTATTAATCTTCAAAGCGGCCATGAAGTATTCAATAGCTTTGTCATAGCTGCCCACATTTTCAAGTATTTTGCCAATATTGTTCAATGCTGCCGATTGGCCTCTTTTGTTACCAATTTTGGTCTGATAAAATAGGGCATCATTATAATTGGATATAGCCAATGTGTAGTCGCCCCGATTTAGGTACAGATTGCCTAGGCCGTTCAATGCATTTGCAAGACTTGTGGTATCCTTAATGTTCTTGGAAAAATCAGATGCAAGGGAAAAATAATAGATGGCACTATCGAGTTGCTTGTAATCTAAATTACTATACCCAACGTTGATTAATGCCCGAGCTTGCCCTTGTTCATACCCTATTTTTTTCGACTCATAAAGTCCGAGGTACGCATATTTTTTCGCTTTGATTAGTGATGAGAAAGCATATTCAAAGCCTAGCTTATTTAGTATGTCGACCTTCTCTATACCTGTGGTATTATCAAGGATACTTTCAAGACTATCCAATTTTGACTGGCCAAAAGTTAGGCCAACTAAGAATAACGAAATTAAAGTGAATAAAGAGTGTCTGAGGGTCATTAACCTATAAAATATATGGTTTTGATTATAATATAGCAGGTCTTACTCCATAATCCTACGGTTAATCCACAATTTATAGTAGTTCATCACATCCTTAAAAAATGTGTCGTTTGGGTAAGGTATCTTGAGTTCTGATTTTTCACCAAAATTATTATTATGAACGACTTAACAAAAATATCGAACCTTTTTGTTCTCGTCCTTTCAACACTGTATTTTACGGGTTGTACGGCAGACGATGAACCTGAACCAGCAGCAATTGCATCCTTCACTTCTTCTACTCAGAACATCAAATCTGGAGAAACGGTAAAGTTTACCAGTACCTCCAAAAATGACACGAAATTGCAATGGGTATTTGAAGGGGGCTCCCCGTCAACATCTACAAGTAAGACACCATCTGTGACTTATAATAATGCAGGTAACTTTTCAGTCACTTTGGTAGCCTCGAATGGGAGTAGTAGTGATACTGAAACCAAGCCTTCGCACATAACAGTGACTGACCCAACACCAACCGCTTCGTTTAGTGCATCAGCGCAAAATATTCGTCCAGGACAAAGTGTTACATTTTCCAATAATTCTGAAAATGCTGTCCGGTTTGAATGGACTTTTGAAGGTGGCGACCCATCAAGCTCTTCGTCAGAAAGTCCAACGGTAACTTATAATACCCAAGGTGAATTTGCGGTTACACTAAAAGCCTTTAATGCTAGTGGAGTAGAAGTTACGGAGTCCAAAGACAATTTTATAGTAGTAGATGAACCAAATCCAACGGCCGCATTTTCTGCTTCCAAGACAAAAGTAGCTCCAGGAACGACAGTGAGCTTTACAAACAGTAGTACCAATGCAACCAGATACGAATGGAGTTTTGCAGGGGGATCTCCTTCTTCTTCTACTTCTTCCAGTCCTTCTGTTACTTACAATTCAGTAGGAACTTATACGGTAACGTTAAAAGCATTTAATGCCATTGATGAATCCGATACCGAGATTAAAACGAGTTTAATTGAGGTTATCCCACTACCCGTGGCTGATTTTACCAAAAGTTCGAGTGCGATATATGAAAATAATTCGATTACCTACGCCAACAGTTCAAGTAATGGAGATTCTTACAAATGGACGTTTAATGGGGGTGATCCTTCTACCTCCACTCAAGCTAGTCCGGGAGCCGTGAATTATACCACTCCTGGAACTTACACCACAACTTTGGAGGTAACCAATGCCGTTGGCACCGATTCTAAATCAGTAACTATAATTGTCTATGAGGCATATTGGTTCGATCTTAAAGTTCAGAACTATTTATACTTCCCCATTAACATCTATAAGAATGGTTCTTATCTGGGCCAAATACCCGCTCGTGATAATTATACTTTTACTGGTATCAATAAAGCCGCTTCTATTTCCATTACATGGAATCTAGTTGAGGTGGGCGGTATTGACCTTGGTGCGGGCTGGACAATTACAAACCCACCATCCGGGGAAACAGGGTTGGAAGTGGACAACGTAATTGGTGACAATACCTATCAATATATAGTATATGATAATTATGAACCATACGACCTATATGCTACAGTAAACCCGGGCACAGCTGATGAAACTACTTCTGGCGGGTATTACGTTCCGGCTTATGCTTCCTTTACACATCTAGGCTATTACAAATTTGTTGAAATTAACGAACAGCTTCACCTACATAATAATTTTGACCGAACGGGTTCTTACTGGTATTTTTATTATGATGCTAACGTCTTGGATGATAAATCAGGTCGTGTAGATATGAAATTTGACATAAATGGAACATGGGATTCAGGTACCTGGAATGGTTCAATTTCACGGGAAGAGAAGAAAATCGTTGTAGACGGCAAGTATAGGAGCGATTGGGATATTCCTTTAAAGATGGCTGATTTTTCTAATTCAAGAATGATCAAAGAAAATGATTAGCGCACAATAAATTCTCGGGTTTTATTGGTGGAAAGGCGTAGAATCGAAAGGTTCTGCGCTTCCGCTTTTATAGGGAATTCCTTCTCACTGACGAAGTAGTGAGGATGGCGGAAACCTTATAGGTTTATCTGCCCAGCGAAAGTTAAATCTACAGGTTTTATGACCGAGAGGTCTCCTTCGGTTTGAGAGGATTTCTCCTTCGTGCCTCAGATCGAAATGACGGATAGAAGTAAAATTTGATTGTTTGTTGTTGATTTGGAAACCTACTAGGTTTATCTGCAGGATGAAAGTTAAACCTAGTAGGTTTTATGCCCGAGAGGTCTCCTTCGGCTTGTGGGGATTTCTCCCTCATGCCTCGGTTCGAAAAGACGAATTGAAATTAAAACCTATAAGGTTTTATTTAGGTACCGCACCTGTCTCATCCAAGATCCCTTCCATCTTCAAATGGGTAATCACAGGCTTTGTTGCCATGCGTACTAACGTCACATGATCAAAAGCCATAGTGTCACCCGGATCTTGAAAACCACCTGTAGTACCGAGTGTTATGTAATCCATGTTATTACGCTTTCGGTGGGAGTAGGAGTGTTTATGACCATTGATCACTGTATAATTACGATTGGCAAGAAGAGCTTCCAATGGATCAAGGCCAAGGCTATCTTCACGCATCCATGTTGGTTTATGCATCAATACAAATGTCCAACGTACATCAGGATATTGCGTTAATACCTTTTTAAAATAATCAAGCTGTGCGGCACTTATGCCACCCACTTTACTCTCAAGCATCTGAGCATATTCTGTATCATTAAAGTTGCCTTCTTTTTCTCCACGTATTATTTTCATGGCTTCTTCACGGGCCACATTAACTTCCCACATTCTTTTATCCCCATAATCTTCAGAGTCCATCATAAGGAAGAGTACATTTTCATAAACAAAATGATAATAAGTAGGCCCATAGCGATGTTTCCAAAACTTTCGCATCAGCGGGTTGGTAAGGTCATGGTTTCCACCTAAGTGAAAGAAAGGCATATTTAATTTTGAAGTTCTATCGTCAAAAGAATCCCATTCTTTGGCGAGTTGCAAAGTGTCTTCAGTGCCCCCTTCAATCAGGTCGCCAACACTCAATACAAAGGTTGGGTCAAGTCTATTGAGCTGCGCAACAGCCATTTTGTAAATACCAGGCCTTTCGCCACCGGTAAGATCGGAAATGATGGCAAACGTGAAATCTTCCTCTTCCAGTTCAAATTCAGTACTCGTCCAAGGAGTCGGGCCTTCTACTAAGTCATGTTCAAATTTCGGTGTAGTTAGGACTTCAGTATTAGCTTTGTCAGGAGCTTGGCAGCCAATAATAATCAGTAATGGTAGGAGGTATTTCAAAAATGCAGCTTTCATAATGATTTAAGATAATTTGGGTTCAAGATAATAGAGCCAATATTAAAATGCGTATAAAATCATTCATTTCTTTATTTTATAATACTATATAAAAAAGCACCTGCATTTTGCAGGTGCTTTCTAAGTTCAGATCAATCTATCGCTATTAATTTAGTACAGGATAATCGGTATATCCTTTTTCACCGGGGGTGTAGAAAGTACTAAAATCTGGTTGGTTTAATTCAGCACCCTCCTTATAACGTAGGTGCAAATCTGGATTAGCCAGATACGCTTTTCCAAAAGCTACCAAATGACCAAGTCCGTCCTTTAGGTCTTGTTCAGCCTTTTCTTTATCATAACCTCCAGAAATAATGATGGTTCCACCAAATGCATCTCTTATTTTCTCTTTCAATGCCAAGGGAACTACCGGTGTGCCCATTGTTGAATGGTCAACCAAATGAATATAGGTGAGTCCAAGTTTTCCCAGTTCAGTTGCGAGATACTCATAGGTTTCATCTTGGCCATCAAAAGGCATTATATCATTAAATGCTCCATAAGGTGATAATCGGATTCCTACTTTTTCTTTTCCAATAGCTTCGGCTGTCTTTTTAGCTATTTCCAATACAAAACGACTTCTGTTTTCTGCTGATCCACCATAGCTGTCAGTACGTTGATTCGCATCAGGATTAATAAATTGCTCCATTAAGTAACCATTGGCTCCATGAAGTTCCACACCATCAAATCCAGCTTCCATTGCCAATTGTGCAGAAATAACATACTCATCAATCGCCTTGGTGATATCAGAAGTAGTCATTTCTCTTGGAGTAGGTAATGGCTGTTCACCTTCCTGATCTGTATACATTTTAGTATTTACGGCAGCAATAGGTGAGGGCGCCAATACTTCGGCACCTTTCGGTAAATTTAGTGGATGGCTAATGCGACCAGTATGCATCAATTGGATGAATATTTTCCCACCTTTCTGATGCACTTTATTGGTAACTACTTTCCAAGCTTCTACTTGTTCCCGATTGTATAATCCTGGTATTCTTGGATATCCGACACCATTTGGTGAGGGGCTTGTCCCTTCGGTAATCAACAATCCAGCACCTGCACGTTGTCCGTAGTAATCGGCCATAATAGGCGTTGGAACATTATTCTCAGTCGACCTAGAACGAGTCATGGGAGCCATAACCATTTTATTTTTAAGGCTCAGCCCATTGGAACTATAAGATTCTAATAATGACATAAATGTAATTTTTATTTAATTGATGTTTAAACATTGAAACGCATTAGAAATAAAATGGTTCACTTTATTTTCTAAATGGATTTTATTTAACTTCAAGTTGTTCTATTAATAAATTAGAAAAATATGGCTTCTCCAATTATAAAAATCAAAGCGCTTGACTTCCCATGGCAGACGAGTGACCCTTTTTTGTTTTGTGTTCACCATGCCGATAATTACCCTAAAGGGAATGACCAGATGGGACCAGATGAATCGCTTGCAGGTAGAAATATCGGCCAGGACTTTACCTTGAAAGATGGCTGGCGAATGTACCACGGAGAAACGGTTCCAGGTTTTCCAGCTCATCCTCATCGTGGGTTTGAGACCGTAACTATCGCCAAAAATGGATTGATCGATCATTCTGATTCGCTTGGTGCAGCAGCCCGATTTGGCTATGGTGATGTACAATGGATGACAGCAGGTAAAGGGGTTCAACACTCAGAGATGTTTCCTTTACTTGACAGAGAAAACAGAAATATGTTAGAGCTATTTCAAATTTGGCTAAACTTACCAAAGGCCAATAAGTTAGTCGAGCCGCATTTTGCAATGCTTTGGAGCGATAACATTCCCACGCTTGAATACGATGATGAAAATGGAAAGAAAACAATTGTAGATGTAATAGCTGGAAAATTGGATGATACATTAGCCGCAGCTCCAGCTCCTAAATCCTGGGCAGCCGATCCAGCCAATGATGTGGCCATTTGGACAATCGCTATGGAATCTGGGGCAGAATGGACAATTCCTGAAGGCCAGGAAGGTAGCAACAGAACGGTTTATTTTTTTGAAGGGGATAACCTAAAAATAGCGGATCAATCTATCCGCCCCTATCATGGAGTTGAATTACAAGCAAATAGTGAAGTGACAATAAAGAATGATGGTGAGCCAGCCCGATTGCTTTTGTTGCAAGGTAAACCTATTGGGGAACCGGTAGCGCAATATGGCCCCTTCGTAATGAACACCCAAAATGAAATTCAGGAAGCCATGAACGACTATCAATCAACCCAGTTTGGTGGATGGCCTTGGCCAAGTCATGACCATGTACACCCACGTGAAATGGGTCGTTTTGCTAAACATGTAGATGGTAGGGAAGAAGTGAAGTGAGAGTGACTTACCGGATGAAATTAAAGAACATTGTTATATTTGATATATGAAAATGCAGCGAACTCCATTTTATGCAGGAAAAGTTAAAGATAAAGATGAGAACGATATTTTATATTGGGCCAATTCTAAAACTGCAAAAGAACGTTTGGCTGAAGCATGGAGATTACATTGTGCCAATCATAATATAGATCCCAAGACCCCACTAAATAGAAAAGTATCTAAGGCACATAAGCGTCAATAATGGTTTTTTTTAATAGTGATTTTTATGACTATATCACACTCCTTAAAAAAAACAAGGTTGAATATGTACTAGTGGGAGGCATGGCCGTGAATATACACGGTTATAGGCGTTCAACTGGAGATATGGATATATTCGTAAATCCAACTGCCGAAAATCATAAGAAACTAATGAAAGTACATTTTGATTTCGGTATGGATATGGGTGAAATGGAATTGCTTGATAATTTTTTAGATACGAATAAATATGACGTTTTTACCTTTGGCGTATCTCCAATCCAAATTGATTTGATGACTGCCTGTAAAGGGCTGCCATTCTACACGGCCTATGAGAATGCAATTGATTATACCATTGATGATAAATTAACGGTAAAGGTGGTACACTATCGCGACCTGATAGTAGCAAAAAAAGCAGCAAATAGGATGCGGGACAAAGCGGATATTGAAGAACTAGAAAAATTAAAAGGTAAGGATAACAAGTAATTACGTTTACTGTAAACCCTAAAAAGCAATCAACTTCTTGGCCTGATCAGTCAGTAAACTAACATAAAGCTCATTGGCGATTGCTCCATCCTTATAATGACGTTCAATATATGATAACTTGGGTTTCAAAGAGAGCACTTCCATTCCACAATAGTGAAAAATATCCGTCAGATGACTTAACGCAAGACCTGCTCCCTGAACTCCGGAGGATAAGCCTACTAAGGCACATTTTTTATTTTTAAAGCTATCAGGGTATTTTAAGCCATCAATAAATGTCTTCAACACACCGGGAAAGGAACCATTATATTCGGGAACAATGAAAACAAATTTATCCACTTGAGTTATGATATCCCTGAAGTGATTAAATTCTACATTCTTGCCAGCGTTGTTATACAATGCACTAAAAACGAAATCAGCGGGTAGGTCAGCAAGGTCGATCAACTCACTTTCATAGCCGATATTCTTCAACAAACCCTGATAAATTTTGGCTATTTGATATGACATAGAATCCAATCTATTTGTACCACAAATGACAGCTATCTTTTCCATTAATTGCTTCCGTTAATTAAGTGGCCTCTGCCATTTTCCTTTACATCGATTGTTACAGGAACATTACCAACATATTTGAGGTTGCCTGTAGAATTAATATTCCCTTTTAACTCATTGCTAACATTTACAGTAATGGTATTCGTTCCATTATGAAATACAGTGGCATTGGTTGTAAGTAAATTATCACCTTTAAACAGGCCGTCACCAGAAGTAAAGCTTACAGTCAAATTATAAACCTGTCCGGTTAATATGAAGTTGGAAATCTCATTGCTCCAGACAATTAAGTCATTGCTATTAATATCCATATAAAAATCACCGTTGCAATCCTGAGACCTCAGTTCTATGGAAGGCACGTTAAGGGGGCCGCCTACAGTTTGAATGACGCTGCCACCAGTGATTTCGATTTTTGAAATAATAGGGACGGTTATATTGATGGTGGGAAAATCATATTTACGGACCCAACGGCAACTTATATGGTTTGTGATGTGCAATTCACCCTCTATTACCTCAAAATCAATCTCTTTGAACAAGTTTTCACCAATGGTGACAGCAACATTTTGAACATTTCCTTGGGTTATTAAAACATTAAAATCATTATTAATATAGAGTTGATCAAAATCGGCCAAAACAACGGTTCTAGTGACCCGCTCACCGGCAGATTTGAGGCAATCAGGCGCATCTTCACTATTACACCCGAAGGCAAACACAATGGTTAATATGTAGAGAAGTTTTTTCATTTCAATCTATAACCTATCGCGAATTCCATGGCTTCTGCCTTTGCACTGTGCGATTTTACGCCTATTGAACTGTATAATTTTTTAGTAAAATACCGTCTCAATCCAAGTCTTAGATACACAGACTGGTAGGGTTTGTAGGGATCATAAATATAATAACCCACCTGTCCCATTATTGAAAATTCATTGATCATTAATTCATGGCTTACATACAGCCCAATTCGGTTGGAATCAGTCCCTTTGTCTACTGAATCATCATATTTTATTTCATCTTTTAGAGAGGCCGAATAAAACCATTCCATTCCAAGTCCCAGTCTGCTTTTGTGATTTAACTGCTTATCCATTAAGCCAGAAAGCACAAAAAACGGCTTGGCACCACTGCCAATCTTCAAGCTTTCATGAGCTCCTCCCGTTAGGGTAATCGAAGCGCCAATTACTTTGTTTTCCAATGGTTTCTCCTCTATAAAATTAAAGGTTTTAGGTTCATAACGGATCATGTAGCTAAGGCCTAAGTTGGTGGCGATTATGTTGATCCCGGAGTTGGGTTTTTTTATAGCGCCATTGGAGAAATGAGTTACAGAGGCAGAACTGTTAAAAAATAACTTGTCAGTCAATTGGTATTGATATCCAAATTGGAATAATACCGCACCGGTAAGGTCAGTACTGATTACATTGTTTTTATTGTTGGTCTCAGGATTATACTTATTGGTGGTATAGCCCATACCAAAGCCCATTTTAAATTGTAATTGGCCTTTTGCTTCACGGTTGCCACGAAGATAAAAATTGATATGTGGGATCAGCCCTAATGTTTTACCCAATACTGGATTACGATAATCCATGTATACAAACGTCATCCCCATGTCTGGGTAGTTATAACGTTGTTGCCACGGCTCACTACCATATACTTTTTTGTCCATAGTTACCCTAAATCCTATTGGGTGTTTGGTGATCAAATGGCTGATTTGAGGTTTATGTTGTAAAATGAACCCGTCAAAAACCTCAATCCCTAGGGTTTTGTTCAACCCTGGGGTAAACTGGGAAAAAGCTAGCGTAGAGACAAAAAGTAAAGGTATTAATAATCTAAATCGCACTGACCATTCATTTTAATGCGCGAAAATACATTGAAATTAGTGTTAATAAAAATCTTTCAAACGCATCAGATCGTCAGGGGTATCCACTCCAAAAGAAGGTATATGAGTTTCTGCAATTCGAATCTTATAGCCATTTTCCAACCATCTTAGTTGTTCCAAAGATTCGGCATGCTCTAATGATGAGGGGGGTAAATGGGCTATAATTTTAAGTATATCTGCCCTATAGGCATAAATGCCAATATGTTTATAAAAGTCTTGATGCTCAAGCCACTGTTCTTTTGGTTTATTTCTTAAGAATGGCACTGTGGAACGGCTAAAGTACAAGGCCTCATTGTTGTTATTAAAAACACATTTCACCGCATTGGGATCAAAAAGCTCATGGGTATCCTCAATCTTTTTCACCAGTGTGCCTAGCTCTGTTTTTCCATCGAGCAAACCTGCCAGTAAATCTATTTGGCTTGGATCAATGAAAGGTTCATCCCCCTGAATGTTGATTACATAATCAAATTCATCCACTTCTTTGGTAAGTACTTCATTGCACCGGTCTGTACCACTTTGATGGTTTTCATCTGTCAGACACACATTTCCTTCAAATCCTTGGACAGCCTCCACAATTTTAGCATGATCTGTGGCCACAATTACCTTGGTAAGCTTTTTGGCTTTAAGCGCTTGCTCGTACACGCGTTGAACCATTGGTTTTCCACCAATATCGGCCAGGGCCTTGGCAGGAAATCGGGTGGATGCATATCGTGCAGGGATTACGCCTAGTATTTTCATGAATTCAGTTTTGCAATTAACTATCCAACTTTACTTTCAAGGAAGTGCCTTCTTCACTTGTCACTATTATTTTTTGATCTTTGTCGATATAGTCTCCTCTGGTATAGGCATCAAATACCTCTCCATCAATCATTACGCGTCCACTTGGTCGTAATACAGTATGCGCTACCCCTTTTTTGCCAATCATTGACTCTTTGATAAAACTACTGGTGTAGCCTTCGCTTCGGTTCATGGTATCCGTAAGTGCCACACGCGCAAAAAATTTGGAATCGGTCATTTTTACCCCAACAATAAAAAGTAACGCCACACCCCCAAAAACACCTAAACTGGCCGTAATTATTGCCACTATAATCGCATTGTAGTCCACATAAGTGAAATCAAAAGCATCGTTATTGAGCATCACTAGTATTAGAGAACTCAGGGTCAATGTAATACCAAGGATTCCAGCTACCCCGAAACCCGGAATTACGAATATTTCCAATACAATGAGCAATAAACCAATGAAAAAGGCAATGATTTCCCAGTTTTCAGCAAGACCAGTAAGGTAATAGGGAACAAAATAGAGTATTAGTGCAATAATGGCAGCAGCAATTGGAAACCCTACCCCAGGAGTTTGCAGCTCAAAATAAATTCCACCAATAATAACCATTATCAAAATCCCACTTATAAATGGGTTGAGGAATATCGAAATGATATATTCTGTAGTACTTTGTTCGTACTTTATAAGCTCGTAGTTGTCAATCTTATTCCTGGTCAGTATTTCCTCAATACTAGATACTTTGGCTTCACAGAAACCATGTTCAATGGCCTCATTGGTTGAAAACGTGATCACCTGACCCGCTGGGCTAATACCTTCAATCTCTATGGTCTGATCTACCATGGCTTCAGCTATTTTTGGATCCCTACCTTTTTCTTCAGCAATTGACCGCATGGTACTCCTCATATAGGACTGATATTTGTCAGGGGCAGCGACACCATCCTGAGTAACTACCGTAGCTGCACCTATATTTGCACCCGGTGACATATAAATACTGTCACAGGCAATGGAAATCAAGGCACCAGCTGAGGCGGCATCTTTATTGATAAACACCCAAACAGGCTTATCAAAGTCCATAATATTTTCTACAATGTCCTTGGCATCAGTTACTATCCCTCCATAGGTGTCCATTTCGATAATGACATAATCAGCATTAATTTCATCTGCATGCTTCAATGCCAAGTCAACATAACGGTTGGTTCGTGGATCGATTTCGGCTTTTAACTCCATCACCATCACTTTCGTTTTGGTTTGACCAAAGACATTATGATTCAAACTCAATGAAGAGATCAAACAAAAAAGAAGCACAAAACTTTCTAACCGATTCATACAATGTATTTTTGTCTAAATTAAAGAATAATAACCATTGGTAAGAAACTTAGACCTCATCTTTTCGCATGCCTTCAAGGGTAAAGTGTGGAGCATAAATACGGATAATGAAGGAAAAAAACTTTTGTTGGAAATTAGGGATGATAAAATAATGGAAGCCTCATTCTATATCTTCGACTTAGAGAACTCAGTATTGGGGAATAAAATATTGTTGGATGAACAGTGGTTGATATCACCATTTTATGTATCCAACTCAATTTTAATATTTCAAACCTACCTATCTGAGGCTAATCCTGATGTGGCCAACTATATTGGCTGGAGCCTGAAAGAGAACAAGGAAATATGGTGGCATGACCAATGGAAAAATGTTTCCATTGTAAATGATCAGCTGCTGGTGAAGGATGAAAACAATCAAGAACCCACAGTATTTGATGTTTCAAATGGCCAGAAAACGACCTTAAATAGAAATGAAATTGGAGAGAATATCCTTAATATTCTTTCGCCAGAATTTTATCCGCAGAAGAATCAATATTTTCCAACTATTGAACGTTTTGTCGAGCAGATGATTTCAGAAAATATTAAGGTAGGCGCAGAGTATATTGAATACAATGAGATCGCTTTCATTTCGTATTACACCGGACAGCAAAAGATGGCCAATAATTTGCTTGTAGTTGATCAAAATAAAGAAATATTGTTACATGAAGCCCTTGGGAATGATCTTGAGGGAATTGGCAAGGATACTTTCTTCATTCAACATAACAAGCTTATATTTGTTAAAAACAAAACAGAATTACTCATTCATCAATTACCATAATATGCGTTGGACATTAGTTGTTATTTTTTGCGCGTTTCAATTAAATGGATTTGCTGGCTCAATGAGCATGGACTCAGTTGGGATTGAAAAAAAAGGCGATCAATCTTATATCCAGCATGTGGTAGCGGAAGGTGAAACGCTTTATTCGGTTTCCCGCAGGTATAATGTACCTATTTATAAAATTATTGAAAGCAATCCACCTACCGAGTTTGGGCTAGAGGTCGGAAAAATAATTCTCATTCCTATTATCAAAAAAGAAGTCAAAAAAGTTGAGATTATGAAACCACAGGTGGATAAGCCGGTGGTAACTGCCAATGAGATACACATAGTCGAAGCCAAGCAGACCTTGTTTTCCATATCAAGAATGTATGGTGTAACCGTTGCTGATATTAAGGAATGGAATAATTTAAGTGGTAATGAGCTGGAGATAGGCCAGCGTCTTGTGATTAAAAAAGGGGTAACGCCTTCGGCCACAATGGAGGAAAGCAAACCTACTGTTGTCACTGAAGACAATGACAAAATTCATGTGGTAAGCGCATCCGAAACATTATATTCAATTTCTAAACTTTACGAAGTAAGTATTGATGATATTAAAAAATGGAACCGTCTGATAGGCAACGAAATTAGTATTGGGCAACAGTTGATTGTTGGTAAAAACATCCGAACCGACACCAAGTCAATTGATACTAGCAAAGTAGTAGTTATTAAGCCAGAGGTTAGTGATAAAAGCTCAGCTATCGATACGGCCAAATACAATATTAAACCTGAAACAAGAACGAATTTTGAAGAGACTGTAGAATCTGGATTAGCGGAACAGATAGAGGGGACCACAAGCTCACGCAAGTATCTGGGGATGCACCGCAAAGCAAAAGTTGGAACCATAATGAAGGTAAAAAATGAGATGAATGATCAAGAAGTTTTTGTAAGGATAATCGGAAAATTACCAGATACTGGAGTCAACAAAAATGTGGTGATCAAAATATCAAAGGCAGCCTATGACCGCTTAGGGGCGATTGACCCCAGATTCAGGGTTACAATTTCCTACATCCCTTGATTACACTTTTATAAAATAATTAATGCATCCGAGCGTAGATTTTGATTCAATACTCACGCAAGCCCACCCGCTTGGATGTGTTTGATCGCGATATCCCTTTAGGGAATAAAGGGTGTAATCAGGATACTCAGGTAAAAAATTCTATTTTCGGATGCCACTTAAAAACCATCAGCTAGAAGACTTTTTGAATAGTAAAGTAGACCAATACAACCGGCCCGACTTTATTAAAAACGACCCCATTGTTATCCCACATGGTTTCAGCCTACAACAAGATATTGAGATAGCTGGATTTTGGGCAGCCGTATTGGCTTGGGGCCAACGGATAACTATTATCAATAAATGTAAAGAACTGTTCTTGGCAATGGATAATGCACCTTATGATTTTATGTTAAACCATAAGGAAAGCGATTTAAAAAGATTTATTTCATTCAAGCACCGTACTTTCAATGCTACAGATACCCTTTATTTTATTGAATTTTTTAAGAACTATTATACCCATCATAGAAGTTTAGAAACGGCCTTTTTGTTTGATTCAGAGGATAAGAACGTAGAAAACGGCCTTGTTAATTTTCATAACACTTTCTTTGATTCTCCAACTGCCCCTGCCAGAACCAAAAAACACGTAGCCACACCTGAGCGTAAGTCGGCTTGCAAGCGGATCAATATGTTTCTAAGATGGATGGTCCGTGAGGATAACAAAGGGGTGGACTTTGGCCTTTGGAAAAACATTAAGCCAGCACAGCTTATTTGTCCCTGTGATTTGCATGTGGATAGAGTAGCTCGAAAACTAGGCCTTATCACAAGAAAGCAAACGGACTGGATAACAGCGGTGGAGCTTACAGAGAATTTAAAGAAATTCGATGCTAATGATCCCGTAAAATATGATTTTGCCTTATTTGGGCTGGGTATTGAAGAGAAGTTTTAGTTCAGTAATTTTCATAAATTCTTGTGAATCAAAAACGGGTTATTTATTTCCATTCTATAATCCGCTTTTTAAATGTCACTTTTTTGTTTGTATTGGGATAGGTGAGTAGAATTACTGACATGATATAATTCCATTTTTCAATGGGAGTCAGTCGGAGATAATTAAGACGATCTTCTGTTTCACTGTCTATATTTGGATTCCAACTAATGGATTTTTTATTTTTCATTCCAAAACTTACTTTACCCTTCTATAATTATATTTTTATACATATAAATATACTCAATATCAGCCATTTTTTATGGATGGAGGTATCATTTGATCTACTTCCCCCAACTTGCAGGATCTTTTCTCCAGCTTTCAAGAGTGGCAAGTTGATCTTCTTTTATCACCCCTCTTTCAAGGGCTTCTTTCAGTAAAATATTGTAATTACTAAGGCAATGGAGTGTAACACCGGCCTCTTTAAAATTTTGATAGGCAAGATCAAAGCCATAGGTAAATATGGCCGCCATACCAAGAACTTCAAAACCTGCATTTCTTAAATCAGCTACTGCCTTGAGTGAGCTACCTCCGGTTGAAACAAGGTCTTCAATGACTACCACTTTTTGTCCCGGTGTTACCTTACCTTCAATCATGTTTTCCATTCCATGGCCTTTAGCTTTTGATCGCACATATACGAAAGGAATATTCAATGCATCTGCCACTAAAGCACCTTGTGGGATACCGGCTGTTGCCACACCTGCTATAGCTTCTACATTATCATACGCAGACTTTATAACATCTGCCAGGGCATTCTTTATTGTTGTCCTAATATCTGCGTAGGAGAGGGCCAGCCTATTGTCACAATAGATGGGTGAGTTCCATCCCGAAGCCCAGGTAAAGGGCTTGTCAAGATTTAGCTTAATGGCTTTAATGTCAAGTAGTTTTGAAGCTACCTCAGCTCCTATGTTATCAGTATTTGGGGAATGCGTCATGGGCACGAAATTATTGATTAAAAAAGTCAATATCTATTGGTGCGCAAATAAATTTTACAGTCATTTGTTAAACTTAAAACTCAACGCTTATCGATGAACCTCTTCATCAATGACATTCCAGTTCAAATTTTAGGGCCACATGTAAAGCCTGATAAAAGAGAATTCAATCTTATTATTAATGCAGAACTAGAGCCTATTACCAAGGCCAAACTGCTACATAGGGTTTGGATAAAACATGCTAAGACAGATGAAATCGAAAGGATTTTGGACTTACTGGACACGACCAGTTTTAGTGGGTTAATTTCACTTACATTAACCGTGGATAATTATGAGGAGGTCAAATATTTTTTAAAGAAGAAGTTTAAAGTCATTAAAGCAGCAGGCGGGTTGGTAAGAAAAAAGGACAAACTGCTGATGATCTACCGATTGAAAAAATGGGATCTACCAAAAGGGAAACTTGAAAAAGGCGAAAAGCATAGTCAAGGTGCTAAACGTGAGGTGGAAGAAGAGTGTAGCGTAGAAGTGGAGCTCGGAGAGAAAATATGTACTACATGGCATACTTACACCATGAAGCGCAAAATGATCCTAAAAAAGACCACTTGGTTTGCCATGGATGTACTGAAAGATAAAAAAATGCGTCCGCAAGTAGAGGAAGATATTGAGGAGGTGCGCTGGATGACCCCTAAAGAAGTTTTCCATGCACTTGAGCATTCCTATAAATCAATAAGTTTTGTCTTTGACAGGTACTTCGTAAAAGAGAAGGAAAAGACTAACGCAGAGATCCCGTCTTAATCAATCTGATAAGGCAGAAAGTCTCCAATATTGCCATTATATCTATGAACTTCGCGGATGATAGAAGAACTGATGGCTGCAAATTGTGGTGACGTAATAAGAAATACAGACTCTAGTTCGGCATTTAAATATCGGTTGACCTGAGCTATACTGTTTTCATATTCAAAATCCGTTGTATTCCTTAGACCTCTCAATAGGAAATTGGCTTTGTGTTTTTTGGCAAGATCGGCAGTTAGCTCGTTATAGACCATTACACTCACATTAGGTTGGTCAACAAATGTTTTTTCAATGTAGCCGACCATTTTTTCGATCTCAAAGTAGCGAACATTTTTTTGGACATTGTGTCCAATTGCGACTATAATCTCATCAAAAAGCTCCAACCCCCTTAGTACGATGTCTTCATGGCCTTTTGTGAATGGATCAAATGAACCTGGGAAAATAGCTACTCTTCTATTCATGGTTTCTAATGTTTAATTGTCAGTTGGAATCACTGATTCCAAAAGGCATCATTACGAACAAAGGTGCATGCTGTACAGGTCAAAAAAGTGATGTTCCTGCACTTCGTCAAAAACAAATCCAAATCTTAGGTAATCTGGTCGATCACCGAATGATATGTTTTTAATAAATCGATAGAATTCATTATAATGGGGCGATTGTTTACCAATATAGCCCCACATTACTACATCACTGGTTTTCTGGCTTTTATTAAGCCCTTTCATCACCAACATGATGTAACGTATGTAGTCATTGAACTGCTTGATGGCAAATTGATTATAGTATTCAAGCTGCCCATTGCGCAGGGTCATTATATGCAATTTGAACCTATCAATGTATAAATACATTGAGTCCTTTTTATTCACTTTAGCAAAATTAATAGCCCCCTCTATCAGCGCACTGGACTGATGGATGAACTGTACCTCAGCATTAGGATAAAGGGATTTAATCCACTCTACAAGCAGTTTGTTCATTGCGAATACGCAAATGGCATCTGACTTAATATGCTTATAATATAGAATTTCTTCTGAAGAGGCATCAAACTTAGAATTGAGCCTTAAGTAGTCTTCTGACGCCTCTTTTACAAAAAGGGAGGAAGGGACAAGGGAAAATTTATTGTTTTTTACACTTACTCTTACGGTCTTCCAAAATCCCGCCATTAGTACATGGTGATCTTCAAATAAATGTGACAGTAAATCCTTGAGCTCACGGTAGGTTTTGGTATTTGCAATAACGTAATCTTCAAGCAACATTACTTTGTTGTTTGAAGAATCTATTACTGCAATTTGTAAATCACGAACCCCGACCTGCAACAATAGATTATATTGATGTAAGTTCTCAACTTCGAACTTAGCATCCTTAATTTTCTTTATAAGCTTGTAGCCTTCCGCTGTCGTATTCAATATTCTATTCCCAGTTTCCTGAAGTGGTTACGTCTGTTTTTGATCCAAATCTTAGAGGCTTTCTGTTTTTAGCCTCGTTATCTTCACGCCTTGCCGGATTAAATGGCCTTGGGTTTTTTACTTCAATCACATCAACCAATTGATTGCTTCTTTCAATTTCAGCCGCGTAAATATCAAATTTAACGTCATCATACCCAGGTACATAGGCCAATCTGCTTATATCCACATTCGGGTCGAATTTGGTTTCTTCAATAGTCATCATCAGTTGCCCCTTGGTTATGGGCATACCTTCTGTAAATCTTTTACGGCTGGTTACTTTACCATTTTCCTTAAACTTGTGGGTCACATTTTTACCATCCTGATTAAGGGTATAGGCAGGGGCTCCTTTTAAAGCTTGTTCACCTATTTTAATGTTATATTCCACAAAAGTGCCACTATTAGCAGCGTTGACATTATGTGCTGCGTTAAAGATTCTATCTTTAGCGGATATTATATCTAAAGTATCGTACGTCACTATAGAGCTATCGGCCCCATAACTTAGGGTAACTACTCTTTCTTTCTTTTGAACTATTGGATATTTGCCATTTTCAATGAAATTGATCAATTTATCCCAGTCACTGGTGTAACTGCCATTTACTTCCAAATAGGCTATTTCAGCTTCTTTGATTAGCATTAATTTATTGATAATTGCGGATTCCCTTTCGGCAATAAGTGCCTGATCATCGATGGTGGATTTTATACTATTCACCAAATAAAATCCCAATCCAAGGCTCAGGACTAAAAGGACAATTGAGATAATTCTAGTAACGCTCATTTCTATGATTTTTTGATTGCAATTATAAGTCTTTTGTGAAGTAAAACATAATGAATATACCCGCTAATTAATGCAATTATTGCCATAATTTAAAATAGCCCGTCATATTTAATAAATATTCTTGACTGATATTTCCATGTAAAATATTATGTAGTATTTCATCTTCCATAATTACGATCTCTTTAAAAGACACAAATCCTACATTTTTTATTATCTGATGGCCTTTTGAAAGCTCTGGGTCAAATCCTTTAACTAATGCCCCTCCGGTTACATTTACCTTAAAAAACAATTCTATTGCATGTAGTGGCCCAGATTTAAATTCATTAACAAACATGAATTTTTCAATTGCAATATTTAAACCCGTCTCTTCTTTGAATTCCCGGATCAGTGCATCTTCGGCACTTTCATTAAAATTGATCCCACCGCCCGGGGGCAACCAAAGTTCCTTTTTCGGCCCCATAGTATGGTTCACTAGCAATAATTTATCTTCATCAATACAAATTCCACAGACCCTGACCCGCACCCGATTACCAAATATCTCCTCTATATTATTCATGTAGGTCTAAATTAAGCACTTTACTCCTAATTCCTGCATGGTTAAACCCCTTCAGGGTTTGAGGGAATATTCTTTTATAGTTATTCGTATTTAATCCCTTCGGGATTAATCTCACTCCAGGTTTTCAACAGTTATATTTAATGAATTCTAATCCCGAAGGGATTAAAAGTTAATAAAAGAGACAAACAACTTAAATAACCCCAAAGGGGTTTAATATTTGTCCAATGAAGCTGTTAAGCAAGTATCACTTAAAGATCTTGCTTAATATTTAGCCCATCAAATACTAGACCCACCTAAGTATGAGCTTGTCAAAACAAGACCTATATTTGCACTTTTCAATATCAAAATATGCACGCGTACAATCCTGATTTCAAATCATTAATTTTAGAACACCTCGATAAGCAGCATTTCATGAAGTTTATTGGGTTCGCCCTTGACGTAATTGAAGTGGGCCGCACAGAAGGGGAACTTGAATTAAAGGAAATTCATAAACAACAAAAAGGCTTTGCCCATGGTGGTTTAGTGGCTACTTTGGCAGATACTGTTGCTGGATTTGCAGCTTACACATTGGTAGAGAAAGGGCATAATGTAGTTACCGGGGAAATGAAAATTTCATATCTCAACCCAGGTGTGGGAGAGAAGTTGAGAGCAAAGGGATGGGTTTTAAAACAAGGGCGTAAAATGAATTTTTGTGAAGCGGAAGTTTGGAGCATTGCACAAGGAAAGGAAACCTTAATAGCCAAAGCTTCAGCAACCATGGTGACAATACCCCCTGGAGATATTAAGCCACAGTCTTAAAGGTGCCAAAACCATCTGAAATATTATTGCAAAAATTTCCTTTTGAACCAACAAAAGGACAGGTCGGGTTTTTTCATAAGGTCGATCAGCTTTTGGAAGAGAATGGCCTACCCGTGTTATTGGTCAAGGGTTATGCTGGTACGGGTAAGACTACTGTAATCAGTACTTTGGTGCAGGTGTTGCCTTCTTTCAACATGAAATTCGTTTTGCTCGCCCCAACAGGTAGGGCGGCCAAAGTGATGTCTTCATATTCACAGCGAATGGCCTTTACCATTCATAAAAAAATATATAAGCAGGTGGCTGAAGGGGAAGTGGGATTGAAATTTAAAAGGCAAAAAAATTACGCTAAGAATACCGTTTATATTGTTGATGAATCTTCCATGATCAATGAAGATGCAGGATTCGGTCAAAAGGGCTTGCTTACTGATTTGGTAGATTACGTATTCTCTGATAGCACCAACAAACTCATATTGGTGGGAGATGATGCTCAACTACCACCCGTGGGGCAACTGTTGAGCCCTGCACTGGATAACGAAGCCCTTCAGTTAAAATTTAGTTTAAAGACGGATGAGGTCACCCTAACAGAGGTGATGCGGCAGGAAGTTGATTCTGGTATTTTGGTCAATGCGACCAATCTTAGAAATCAATTAAGTACTAGTAATCCAAGGATAGCCATTTCAACGGCCTTTAACGATACCTTTAAAATGACTGGGGCACGTATGGAAGATGGTATTAGGTATGCTTATGATAATGTGGGCATTGAAAACACCATTATTTTGTGTCGTTCTAATAAGACGGCCAATGCCTACAATCAATACATCCGAAATGCTATTCATTTTTATGAATCTGAGATAGAGGCAGGCGAGTTTCTTATGGTCGTCCGCAATAATTATATCTACTCTCCCGGTGATACCACGGGCGGGTTTATTGCCAATGGCGATTTTCTGGAAATAATGAAAATTGTCAATTTTGAAGAGATGCATGGACTAAGGTTTGCAACACTTCAATTAAGACTGGCGGATTATCCTTCAGAAAATAGTTTTGAGGCCAAGGTTATACTTGACACGTTATATTCTGAGAGCCCCGCCATGACCCAAGAACAAAATCATGCACTGTATCAAAGTGTAAGTGCAGATTATGCCGACCTAACAGCAACAAAGAAAAAAGAAGCCATAAAAAGTGATCCTTATCTTAACGCACTACAAGTAAAGTTTGCCTATGCCATTACTTGTCACAAAGCACAAGGAGGCCAATGGGCTACCGTTTTTGTGGATCAAGGTTACCTAAAGGAGGATAGCATAGATAAAGAGTATGTTCGTTGGCTGTATACAGCAATAACAAGGGCAACTTCACAATTGTTTTTGGTGAATTTTGACAAAAATTTGTTTGCATAACTTCTTAATGAAATGTTAAAATTGGTTAGAACCTGTTAATTGTTGTCAGTAAGCACTTATATTTGTTAGGAAATAAATTAAACTAAAAATGAAAACATTAATAGTATTTGTATTTGGGGTATTTACGATTTATGGAGCAGTGGCTCAGGAAGTGGCGGCATCAGAATCAACATCAGGCCCATCTATGGCATTTAGTGAAAGTCAATTTGATTTTGGCGATATCCATCAAGGTGATAAAGTTGAGCATGTATTCAAATTTGAGAATGTAGGTAATGAACCTCTTATTATTACTAATGTGCAAACCACTTGTGGTTGTACAGCTCCAGTTTGGCCAAGAGATCCAATTGCTCCAGGACAAACATCTGAGATAAAAGTAGTATTTAATAGTACCGGAAAAATGGGTAGACAACATAAAGTAGTCACTATAGTTTCCAATGCAACAACTGCTCAGAATAAGGTAGCGATAATCACCAATATTCTCCCTAAGAAAACCGAGAATCAGAAATAAGAAACATCAATATTTATAAATAGGCCTATTTGCAATTGTAAGTAGGCCTATTTTTTTGCATTTAAGATTAGTAATACCCATCCTGCAATAAAAAATAGCCCACCTATTGGGGTGATGGCACCTAAAATTCCCAAACCACTGACACAAAGTACATAAAGGCTTCCGCTAAACACAATAATGCCTGCGGTCATTGCAAAAGCAGCCCATTTGAGTTTTTTACTGTCATTTTGGGTTTGGAGCACACCGATAAAAAGTAAGGCAAGCGTATGGTAAAATTGATATTCCACCGCTGTTTTAAATGTATCCAATCTTCCTGCCTCAATAAGGAAGGACTTTAACCCATGTGCACCAAAGGCACCTATAGCTACTGCCAATGCCCCGAATATGGCCGCTGTTTTTATTGTTTTGTTCATTTTACTATTGTTAATAATTTCTTTCTCCAAAAATGGAGCTTCCAACCCGGATAAGTGTGCTACCTTCTTCCATCGCTATTTTGTAATCCCCACTCATCCCCATTGATAATTCCTTTATTTCCACATTCTTCGAGTTTGTGGATTTAGCCCGATCAAAAATATTTTTCAAGTGTTTAAATTCACTTCTAATCTGATTTTCGTTTTCAGTGAATGTGGCCATGCCCATCAATCCTACGATTTTTACATTTTCAAGTGTTTTAAGTTCATCTGATTTCAACAGATCCATTGCTTCATTTTCATCTAAGCCAAATTTGGTGTCCTCCTCAGCAATATGTATTTGTAGCAAGCACTCAATCACCCTATTGTGATTTTTAGCCTGTTTATTGACCTCCTTTAGCAATTTAAAGCTATCTATAGCATGTATAAGCGTTACAAATGAGGCCATATATTTGACCTTGTTGCGTTGCAGATGGCCAATCATATGCCATTCAATATCCTTGGGCAGTTGATCTGCCTTTTCTGTTAGTTCCTGTACTTTATTTTCTCCAAATACCCTATGCCCGGCATCATAGGCTTCCATTATGACGGATACAGGCTTCGTTTTTGAAACTGCCACTAACCTTGTATTACTTCCTTTTAAGTAATTGATGATTTCGTTTATGCTTTTTTTAATATCCATTTTATAACTTTAGCCCACATATCATTTCTGACAAATTAAGAACTTTTAACCGACACGATATGCCAATTCTGGGTACTTTATTAAAGAAGGGAATACGAATCAGGGAGAGTCTTGAGCAGGATTATACGAATCCGTTAGATTTACAAAAGACAGAATTGAAGCATTTGTTAATCTCGGCTGATCAGACACTATTTGGACAACATTATAATTTCAAAGAAGTGTTGAATGAATTTAAATCTTGGGCAGGAAACAATTATTACAATAAGTTTAAGGCCAATGTGCCCATTCATAATTACAATAAAATGTATGAAGAATGGTGGTATAAGTCCAGACAAGGGATAAGGAATGTCACTTGGCCGGGTAGGGTTAAATATTTTGCTTTGAGCTCAGGAACTTCTGAGGCGGCTTCAAAATATCTTCCAATTACAAAAGATATGAAGAGGGCCATTCAAAAGACAAGTATTAGGCAAATCCTTTCTTTGTCCAAGTATGATTTACCAGCTGAATTTTTTCAGGGTGGGATATTAATGTTGGGGGGAAGTACCCATTTAAATAATAGAGGGAGCTATTTCGAAGGTGATTTGAGTGGAATTCAGGCGGCACAATTACCATTTTGGTTCCAACATTTTTACAAACCAGGGAAGAAAATAGCGAAAACCAGGGATTGGGATTCCAAACTGAATGAGATAGCAGAAAATGCTAAAAACTGGAATATCAATATTATCGTAGGAGTGCCTGCATGGATACAGATATTAATGGAAAAGATAATTGCTTACCATCAAGTGAGTGATATCCATAAGATATGGCCAAATCTGAGTGTCTATGTCCATGGGGGAGTTTCATTTGATCCATATAGAAAAGGATTTGCCAAATTACTTGGGCGTGAAATCTATACCATAGAAACCTATTTGGCCTCAGAGGGCTTTATCGCATTTCAGAATAAGCCCAATTACCGATCAATGCGGTTGGTGTTGAACAACGGCATTTTTTATGAGTTCATCCCATTTGATGACAATAATTTTGATTCCAATGGCGATGTGAAGGAGAATGCGGAAACACTGATGATTGATGGTGTGGAGGAGGGCAAAGAGTATGCACTTTTGCTGTCCACCTGTGCAGGGGCTTGGAGATATATGATAGGGGATGTAATTAAATTCACTAGTATAGAGGAGGCGGAGATTGTAATAACTGGCCGAACGAAGCATTTTTTAAGTCTTTGTGGAGAGCATTTATCAGTGGATAATATGAATAAAGCCGTGGAAATGGTTGCAGATGAATTGAACATTGAGGTTCCTGAATTTACAGTTGCAGGCATACCTCATGGGACTTTATTTGCCCATCATTGGTATGTGGGCACAGATGATAAAGTAGATTCCAGTCTTTTCCGAACGAAATTGGATAGCTATCTAAAAGAACTTAATGATGATTATGCCGTGGAACGCTCTGCGGCCTTAAAGGATATAATAGTAGATGTTTTGCCAGTAAGTATGTTTTACAATTGGATGGAGTCAAGGGGGAAAGTAGGTGGACAGAATAAGTTTCCTAGGGTGATGAAAAGTCCGCTTTTAGATGATTGGCAAAATTTTATAAGTAAGAGTTAATGGAGGTTTTTCACGGAATTCTTTTTGGGCTCACACTCTCAGTGATGATCGGGCCAATATTTTTCACAGTTATTCAGACCAGCATTGAAAAGGGATTTGGCAAAGCAGCCCTGGTAGCTGTTGGCGTAAGCATAGGTGACTCAGCATTGATATTGATTACCTATTTTGGGCTTTCAACGGTAGTAGGCTTTGAAGAAAATGAAGAACTAATAAGTTATGTAGGCTCATTCATATTACTGGTTTTTGGTGTGGCCAATATATTAAAGGCCAACAGGCGTATTGAAAGAAAAAAGGACGATGAGGAGATCAAAGGGGTTTTCAGATTTATTATCAAAGGCTTTTTAATCAATGCTATCAGTCCCTTTGTGCCCATCTTTTGGATGGGGACAATGAGTATAGCCAAAGTAAAATATGGCTACAGCGGGTATGAGCTGGTTGCCTTTTTTGCTTCCATCGTATGTGTTGTTTTTATTACAGACCTTACCAAAGCACACCTGGCCAATAAGTTGTCGAAATGGATCAATGACAGGGTTATTAAAATCCTGAATATCACAGTAGGTATTGCATTTATCCTTTTTGCGATAAGGATGGCGACTTATTCGTGGTAGTAATTCTCAGGTCGCTTATCAGCAGTAATTGGGATGAATTCCGTAATGATGAATCCTAATCAAGTCGTCTTTAGCGTCATTACTTAATTTGTAATTAGCCAATAAGTAAAGTCTTTGATTTAGCTAAAATGTCTTCTTTACTGTCGTTTGTAAATCCGCTATTTTCAGCTTTATCCAACTTGACGTTAATCCAATCTATTTGCTTTTGTTGTTTTCTGGCTTGCCTTAAGTACATGATCGTTTATCATTAATAATCTTCGCCCTTTTTGGTATTGTCACCAACAAATCCACAATTAATCCTGAAGCACATTGGATATAAATGTGGATTTCAACAACATCCAGATAAGGAACAATACCAATGCCCACATCAGATAATTACGATAAAAGTCCGTAGTGTCTTTATAGCGGGTTTCTTTGATTTCTGCTTTCTCGTATTTATCAATGAGTTGAAATACTTCTGATAAAGCTTCGTTGTTTGATGCCCTGAAAAATTTACCCCCACCGATTTTAGCTATCTCCCTCAAAGTAGTTTCATCCATTGTGTTTTCAACCATTCTAGGACGACCAAAAAAGTCCTTCCCAAAAGGTACTTTACCTTCTTTACCTATGGCAATGGAATAGGTCTTTATACTATAGGCGGCAGCCAATTTAGCGGCAGTTATGGGGTCAATATTTCCTGCCGTGTTATCGCCATCACTTAATAAAATACAAACTTTGGATTTAGAATCAGTTTCGGTCATTCTATTGGTAGCCACCGCAAGCGCACTACCTATGGCCGTGCCTCTGTTTTCGATCATATCGAAGTCAATATCATCGATGTAAGACTTCAATAGGTCATAGTCAGTAGTAAGGGGGGATAGCGAGTAGGCATCGCCAGAGAAGACCACTATACCTATACGATCCTGCATTCGGCCATCTATGAAATTCTCGGCCACTTTTTTGGCTGCCTCCAGTCTATTAGGCACAAAGTCCTCAATTTGCATGGATTGGGAGATATCGATTACCAACATGATATCGATCCCTTCCGTCCACTGCTCTACTTTTTCGTTTGTTTTTTGCGGTCTTGCCAAGGCGACAATGATCAATGCCACAACCATGATCATAAGCAGGTCAGGCAGAAGCCTGATTACATTCATTGGGTTGGAAACTACCTGACTTTTGGTGAATGCTATGGGAAGTTTTTGGTTTAAATAGTAGCGGATTATCCAACGTGCTATAAAAAATAACGGTATGGCCAAAAGGGAGTACAGCACAAGGCTATATTCCCAATTGTAGTTTTGCAGGACAGCTGGCGAAAAATTATCAAAGGAATACCAAGGTAGTACAGATGCTGTTTTATCCATTTTTTACCTCCTTTACTTTAACGTTATATCGCTCTTGCGAATAGAACCTAAACTGATCAAGCTCCTTATTTTCAATGCCGTTTTGTTTCCCATATATGGCCCTGTCCAACGTGCCCAGAAGAGGTGCTATCGTAGCAATATGATCATATTTTGACATCTCTTTAGTAGTCATTTTTGTGTAAGGCTTACCTTCTAGGTCCTCCAGGTACTTTTTCCACAGTTGCAGCACATGCTCATAAAAGTCCGGCCCATTTTTTCCATTATAAAGCAAATCATCAAACTGACTTAAAAACTTAAGGTGTTTTTTGTTCAATCTCTTCAATATAAACCACTTACGAATCCGTTTTCCAAAGAATATAAATATGATTAATACAACTACAAAGAGGATGCAAAGACCTGCTATCAGATAGGGATAATTGAAGGCCAACCTTACATTTTTAAAAGCTGTATTTTCGATTAACGGCATGGCTTCGGCAGCCACCGAATCGGGAATTTCCGTTACTAGTTGGGTCAAAAGTATTGAATCCCTTTCTACAAGTATTTTAATGCTATCCCCTCCAGACACCAGAAAGACAGGCAGTTGGTAATACTGTACGGTGTCTATTTCGAAAGTGGTAAGGTAATATATGGCACTGTCGTAGCTATACTTTGAATCCGACTTGGTTGGGAAATACAGTTTTTCACCAAGTTCAAGGGGATTGTAATCAAATAAGGAATCGGGAAATACAACATCCTTATTGATCGGGTATTTGGCAGTGAGAACATAGGGGGTACTAATTCCTATTTTAATACTGTCTTCAAGAAAATATCCTTTAGCAATGACTTCTTTTTCCTGTGCTGAAGAACTAAGTGAAAACAGTAATAGTACAAGGGAACCAAAAACAAAATTTCTAAACACTTTTCAACGATTTATTTCTGATCTTAAATAATTTGATGAGTTTAGGCACATAATCTTCATCGGTATCTACTGATATAAAGTTGATTTGATGTTTTTTAGCAAACAATGCCAGTTCTTTTTCCTTGTCTGCATAATTACTTTTCACCTTTGATCTGAAATTTCCAAATGAAGTATTTACCCAAACTGTTTTTTTGCTTTCTTTATCATAAACGGGCACAATACCCAATTTAGGAAGGCGTGTTTCTCTTTTATCGGTGATCCTAATCGCCACCACATCGTGCTTACGTGCCATTCCCTTCAGATTGTGAAAATAGTCTTCATCTATAAAGTCCGAGATAAATACCATTACACTTCTTCGCTTAAGGGTATTGAGCGTGAAAAGAATGGCCTTACTTAAATCGGTTTTAACTGACTCAGGCTTCAGGTGCACCAGACTATGAATGAGCTCATAGGCATGTTTTGCCCCTTTACTTGGCTTTAGATATTTTTCTTTTTTGTCGGAGAACCCAACAAAACCCACCTGACTACCTTCTTTTGCTGCTGATAGTGCTAAAACACCACAAATTTCTTTACCGATATCTAATTTTTGTTTTCCATCATCTCCAATTTCCTGTGAAGCACTCACATCTAATATGAAAAACACGGTCTGTTCCTTTTCTTCCTTAAAGGTCTTTACAAACGTTCCTTGGCCCTTTGCACTCACATTCCAATCTATGGTTCTGATATCATCACCATACTGATAGGTACGTACATCATCGAATTCCAATCCTGATCCTTTGAAAATCGAATGAAAGTCTCCCTGCATTTGACTGTTGATAGCCTTTCTTATTTGTATTTCGTATTTTCGAAGCTTCTTAAGGAGTTCCTTCATTGGCTCAATATTAGCTTAATGATGTCACAAATTTGTGGAATAATACTTGTATTGAAAAAATATCGATGACCAAAAGGCCAACAAACATTATCAACGGTTAAAAAGCTCAAAAGATTAAAAAAATGAGAATAATTATTTTATTATTTGCTTGCCTCATGATCGTGGGTTGCACACGAACCAAGGAGATACCCAATGACATAATGAAGCCCAATGAAATGGTGCCTGTATTGCTGGATATCTATCTGGCCGAAAGCCAAATAACAGAGTTGCGGTTAAATAGAGATACCACGGCCAGTATATTCCAAACCTATGAAGGGTTGATTTATGATTCACTTAATGTGGACCGTGAAAAATACAAGAAGAGCTTGACCTATTATTATGATCATACCGATCAATTGGAAATCATTTATGAGGCGATTTTAGATACGCTTACTAAAAGGGATTCTAGATTGAGAAGCATGCAGTCCAAAGCGGATTCTTTAGTTAGAAAAAAAGCAGAGAATAAATAAGTGCTTTATCCAAACGATATAGAGGAGAAATTAGGATTTGATAAGATCAGAACACTTGTCAAGGGCAAGTGTGCCTCCACATTGGGTACTTCTGTTGCAGACCAAATGCGATTCACTTCTAATTATGACCTCATTGTTAAACTCCTTGAACAAACCAATGAATTTCAAAGGATACTGATCTCCGGTGATTCATTCCCAACTTCAAATTTTATAGATGTCACTGATTTACTTAAAAAAAGTGCCACTGAAGGTGCTTTTTTATCTGAATTGGAACTTCTTGATATTAGTAAATCTTTAGAGACCGTTATAAAATGCATTCACTTTCTAAAATTAAATAAGGAGACCTACCCGAATTTAAGCTTGCTATCAGCAAATATAGAAGTGGATGCAGCCATAGTAAGTGCTATTGCCGAAAAGATAGACCTTGATGGCCGTGTAAAGGATAATGCCACTAAAGCCTTACAGGATATCCGTCATAGTTTGAGGAACAGGTACAATCAGGTACGGAAATCAATGCAGTCTATTTATAAAAAGGCGGTAGAAGATGGGTTAGTACCAAGTGGATCATCCATTACCGTTAGAGATGGCCGAATGGTCATTCCAGTATTGGCCGAATATAAAAAACGGATTAGTGGATTTATTCATGATGAATCCTCCACTGGAGGCACTATCTACATGGAGCCTACTTCCATATTAGAAGGCAATAATGAAATCCGGGAGCTTGAATATGCAGAAAAACGAGAGGTAATAAAGATATTAATACAACTTACCAATACCATCAGACTCAACCTACCTGATCTAAAGGAAGGGTATTCCTTTCTAGGGAAAATAGACTTTATTAGGGCTAAAGCGCGATTTTCAAAAGATATAGAGGGGATAAAGCCTCAAATAAATAAAAACCCTCTAGTGCAATGGAAGAATGCAACGCATCCATTATTGAAACTTGCATTGGAAAAAGAAGGTAGAGCAATAGTTCCACTCTCGATCCAACTACAAGCAGAAGAGCGTATTATTGTCATTTCAGGGCCCAATGCAGGTGGAAAATCGGTAAGCTTAAAAACGGTAGGCCTGATCCAGTATATGCTACAATGTGGACTGCTCGTACCTCTCGATCAAGGCTCTGAAGCCGGTATTTTTGATAATATTTTTATAGATATTGGTGACGAACAGTCATTGGAAAATGATTTGAGTACTTACAGTTCCCATCTAAAAAGCATGAAGTTTTTTATTGAGCAATCAAATAATAAATCGCTTTGCTTAATAGATGAATTTGGGACTGGAACAGACCCGCAGTTCGGAGGGCCAATTGCAGAAGCCATATTAAAAGAGCTACATACCAAAAAGACTTTTGGTGTGATCACCACCCATTATAGCAACATTAAGAGCTTTACAGAGCGTACTGCTGGGCTTGTTAATGGGGCCATGCGCTTTGATATGAACAAGTTAGAGCCCATGTTTCAGCTTGATGTTGGTAAACCAGGCAGTTCATTTTCATTGGAAGTAGCCCGTAAAACCGGTTTACCAAAAGATTTGCTTGACTATGCCAAAGCCGTAATTGGTGATAAGAACATAGATGTAGATGATCTGCTGATGAAATTGGAGCGGCAGAAGCAATTGGTAAAAGAGAGGGATGAAAAACTCCGTGAGCGTGAGCATGAAGTGAAAAGATTGGAACATGACTATAAAAGCCTGTTAGAGAAACTCGAGTTAAATAAGAAGGATATTATCTCAAAAGCTAAGGAAGAAGCTTCTCGATTGTTGAAAGACACCAATAGGGAAATAGAAAAAACGATCAGGCACATTAAGGCGAACAGCGCCCATAAAGCCGAAACAAAGAAGGCCCGTGAGCGACTTCAAAATTTGAAAGATAAAGTGGAAGAGCCAAAAGTTGTGGTTAAACCCCTAAGAGTTAACAGATCAGACAAGCCATTAGCTCCAGGCGATTTGGTTAAATTGACAGATCAGGACGTAACGGCTACTATATTGGCCATTAAGGGGAAGGATGCAGAGGTCCAGATTGGTTTGTTGAAGTCCAAGGTGAAACTGGATCGGCTTGTACGGATTTCTAAAGGACAGGATAAGACCATTCAAAAAGAAAAAGCAAGATCTACCCATGGCTTGAACATGACGGACAAACTGGTGAACTTTAACACTACCTTGGATTTACGTGGGAAACGGGCTGAAGAGGTGATGGGTGAATTGGATCGGTTTTTAGATGATGCGATTTTGTTTGGGTTGGATGAAGTAAGGATACTTCATGGAAAGGGCAATGGTGTACTCCGAGAAGTGGTTAGAAATCATGCGAAGTCTCAAAGTTTTGTTTCCTCAGCCCAAGATGAGCACATCGATAGGGGCGGAGCAGGAATTACGGTGATCAACTTAAAGTAAATTGGAAGGAATAAGTCTAGTGCTTTGATAAGCTTAGAATAGCATCTTCTAAGTAATTAAAACCCACCCTATTAATCTTGATGGATTAAGGCGCAAAATAGACGCAATAAGAGTCTAAGCTTACATTTCCATTACATATTTTAATAATATATACCGACATAAAGATTAACATTTTTTAACAATCATTTGAAATTGCTGTGTAAGTTATTTTATTAAAAAAGTAAAATATATTCAAATTAATAAAGATTAAAAACAATAAAGCACATTGTATTTAAGAGATCTTTTAATCTAATAGTTTGGATACTGGGCGTTCTTTTATTCACATGGACGTATCTAATCGGCAAAATTACAACTAAGACCCATCCTTAAATTGGATACATAAATGCATTATTATTAACTATTGGTATCAAATTATTACATAACTACTAAGCATGACATGTTTTACGATTTTATATAATAATATATACATTATTTTGTCATTAACTTTTAATTTATAGTCTTAGTTGATGAGATACCTCCCACATTATACAGCTTTACTAGCTTTAGCGGTTTCAGCATTTACACTTTACTTCTCAATTGAGAATAAACCTAAAATTGCATATATCGAATCCAACCGACTACTTGTTTCATACAAAGGAATGCAAGCGGCAAGCAGTGAGTATCAAAATAAGGTTAAGATTTGGACCGCAAATATCGATACATTAAGGAACGAACTTCAAACTGAGATTAAGAAATATGAAGTTGAAAAGAAAGGATTATCTAAAAAGGAGCGACAACTTACAGAAAAGCTAATAAATACTAAACAAAAACAGTTGGTTGATTATCAAAGATCAATTGAGCAAAAGGCGGCCAAAGAGGATCAAGAAGTAACCCAAAAAGTACTTGACAAGGTGAGCGCTTATGTGAAGTCATTTGGCAATAAACATGGTTATACCATCATCATTGGTGCCACAGAGTCTGGAAATTTAGTTTATGCAGAGGAAGCACTCAATCTAACTGATGAAATACTAATAGGCTTAAATGAAGAATATGAGAAAAATTAGTATCATATTAATTCCTTATTTGTTTTTGATAAGCTGTGATCTAAAGCCTGTTACATTGGCTGAATTGAAAGATTATGTTCAAAATCCAAATAACGGTTTAACTCAGTCAATACAATTAGGTCAAGTGGAATTAAGTGTACAATACAAACCTAGTGAATTAATGGCTGCCGTTGATATAATAAGATCAAAAGCATTAGCCTCAGATTCCATTATACAATACTATAAACAATTCACATATCTATTAATTTCCATAGGCAGTGATAATGTATATGTTGATGCTATTCTGAATCAAAAAATTCAGGACTTTACATCTAAAATTGACCAATCGGTAAACTTCAATAATCAGTCTTTAATTGATTATCATGTGATAGATAATTATGCAATTGCAGGCTCAACCGATATCCTACTGGTTTACAACTACATCAAAGAAAAGGAAAATCTTGAATTAGATATTGATACTAGCGTACTAGGTTACGGAGTACAGTCCTTTATATTTTTTGGTAAGCAGATTGAGAATATACCACCTTTAATAATTTGACTTGATGAGGATAATAAGACTAAAATTTGTTACCCGTTTTTTAAGCGTATTTTTCATTTTGCTCTTTTTAAATTCATTGTTGGCTCCAACAATTACTCTTGCTCTGACCAATGGGCCTCACCAGCCTGAGTACACTGCCTACGAGGAGCCCGGACAACAGGATATGGTTGACCTGCTTACTGGAGATTTTACTTATCGTCTACCTGCGGTTGTTATACCAGGACCTGAAGGAGGTTTCTCAATGCCGCTATCGTATAAAGCTGGAATAGGTTTGGACCAAGAGGCTAGTTGGGTGGGTTTAGGTTGGTCATTAAATGCCGGGGCCATTACCAGAAATGTAGTAGAGTACCCGGATGACGCAAGTGGTGAGGTGTTTCAAATTCATAGAACGAATGATGATCTCGCCCGAGGATGGACAGGCAGCATTCCGGGGATTGGTTCAATAGGTTGGAATAATAACGATGGTCATACTGGCCGATTAAGCGTATTAGGCTTAGTTGGATTTAGTTATAATAATGGTTCAGTTACGGCAGGTAACTTATTTGGTGTTGAATTTAACAAAAATGGGGTAGCTCCCAATCCACTGCGAACTGTAAGTGCAATACTCACTATTTCAACTTATGGCACAGCAAGTGGTTACGTGGAAGCTGCAAAGCAAGCGGCAGTACAGGTTGCAATTGAAGCAGCAGCTACGGCTGCGATTGGTGTGTCTTCACCCAGCATCGGACCACAAGGTTTTTGGAAATTATCTAAATCTACTGATAAAAGACTTTTTTATACAAATTATAAGTATTACCTAGATCAAACCAGATATGAAGATATGTATGGTGTGCTCCATCTTGGTGAAATGAAAAGATATTACTATGATATCGAAAATCCCAGAGTATATACCAGTGCTTTTGATACCGATGGTGTTACACCTGTTTATTTGAACGATGGAGCAAATATTGAGGAAAATGGTGCTGCTAGCGATATGTATTATGATTTTGATGGCACATCATCATATGTCAGTTCAAGTAGTCCTACAAGTTTGGCAAAGGACAGATATTCGGTAATGGGGCCGGGAATATCTGGTTCTATCGAACCTTATAGATTGGATATAGGAACTTTGTCCTTTCCTAGGCAAATGAAAAATGACCATGTGAGAATAGCAATGCTTCCTTGGAAATCCAGAGCTTGGCCTGAATCCTACAAGCCTCAATTTAGATATCGAAGTTCAACAGCTAATGCTTACTACCATCATGTAGGTGGCACTGGCACATCTTCAAATTACACTTTCGATTTGGATAATATTAATTTCGGTATTGAACATGAAGTCAACTCAAATAGTAAATTAGCCTATCGTACTTCTGACCCTTCTTTACCGGAATATTATAACTTTGGAAGTTCTGGTGCAAAAACAGAAGCCCCTAGAGAGGGACTATCCTATTTGGGACTTTCACAGGAAAAAAATGTGGAATGGTACACCAATAATGATATTATTACTGGCAATGCAACTGGATTTATGGATTGCTTTTCAACGCAAGGTAGAGAAACATCTCTTGATTTGAATAGTGAGTTTGGTATTGCCTATAATGCATGGCAGGAAAATACTAATACTCTTAAAATCGGAGTTACCAGTGTCGAATATTTGGAGGTTGGAGATTTTGTCCGAATCGATGGGAAAGCCCTAGGGTCAAATCTCGTTATTTATGATTTTAATCTTACCAATATTGAAATTACAGAGGTAGGAACTGATTACTTAGTTTTTGATGCGGATATTCCTGATTATATATATTCAGGTAAAATCTATTCGAGCAAAATAAGAGTGAATTCTAATACCATTGGTGGTTATTCAATTACTCGTGAAGACGGCCAAACTTACCATTACGCCTTACCCATTTATGATTGGAATGATTACACTTACATTGAAGATGTTAATGATGCCGATAATGTGACCACATTAAATAGAATGGAGCCATTCCCAAGTGCATGGTTGCTTACTTCAATTACAGGGTCTGATTTTGTGGATAGAAACGAAAATGGTCAGGTAGATGAAGAGGACTGGGGGTATTGGGTAAAATTTGATTACGGTAAGTTTTCCAATAATTATCAATGGAGAACGCCTTATGAAGGAATGATAAAATCTGATGATGGAGAGTCTTGGACTTATCAAAGTGGACAAAGACAGCAGTATTATTTAAATAGCATACAGACCAGAACACATATGGGTCTGTTTATTAAAGATGTGAAGTTAGATGGCCGTGATGCGGATGTAAATGCACCGTCTTCTTCAATGTTACTGGATGAATTTGTTCTCTTAAAAAATCAAGATTATGAATCACTTGTATCCATGGGTTTCTCACCTGGAAATAATACCACCCATACTCAATTAACTACAATTTCAGACAATATGACAACAGTGATTGATAAAGATGATTTTACACCATTACAGCGAAATTATCTTTATCAAAATCAGTTGGCCAGAGTGAAATTTAATTATGATTACTCCCTTGCCAAGAATACGACAAATTCATTTTCAATATCATCAGGAGTTAAAACTGGCGTTGATACAATAGGAAAACTAACCTTAAATTCAATTTCTATTTATGGAAGAAACAATATAAAAACAGCTCCTGATTACTTATTTTTCTATGGATACAACCCAGAATATGATAAAGACAAATGGGATGGATGGGGCTATTATAATTCAAATGGAACATCTGCGCATGATACCCATCAATCTTCAAATATTGATCAGGACGGATATGCATGGTCATTAAATAAGGTTACAAATCCTTTGGGGAATGATTTAGAGATTGAATATGAACGGGATAGGTATACATCTATTTCAGGAAATAGCATTCCAGAAAAAAAAGGGGAGGGCATAAGGGTTAAATCCATTCAATCAACAAATGGAATTCAATCCTTCAAAACACGGTATGAATATACTAACTCAGGAGTTTCATCAGGGGTCGTGGCTCAGGAACCAGCCTATATTAAACAAACAGACTATGACTTTTATGGATTATTTGATTATCCATCAACTCCGGTACTGTATAGTGTCGTGAATGTATTCGATGGTAAGAATACAAATAACACAGACTATCATACGAAACAAGTGTATGAATTTATTACTCCAAATCAATCGATGATAACAAAACAAGAAAATATTTTATTTGATGATCATGTTAATGGAGTCAACACTATTGAGTATTTACAAAAATCGCTTTTCAATATAGATATTAAATCAAGTTCAATAGGGAAGCCCTCATCAATCAATATATTTGACAATAATGATTTGCTAAAGTTTAACACTTCATTGATATATTCTGATGATTTGATAAATTCTGACTACCCTCACCAAGGCGTATTTACAGAAGGATCATTTTTAATTGAAAGAGTGGAAGGCCCAATGCAGCTAGCAGGTCAGTCATACTACAACCGTGTTTTCAAAACCGTAAAACGCTATTACCCAAGCGTCTTAAGCAGTATTGAATCTACCAATAGTGATGGTTTTACAACCACTCAAACCAATAAAGAATGGGATTTTAAAACTGGGATAGTAAAAGCCACCGAAGTTACCTCTGCTCTTGGCATTAAAACACGTACTGAAAAAGTTTTGACCCATGAAGTCTATCCTGAAATGGGTTTTAAACAGGAAGATAGAAATAATCTACATATGGTAGCGGGCACAGTGGCCACCTACGTATACAAATTAAATAGTGCCGGTGTGAAAACAGGTCTGATTGGAGCTGCTACTCAAACCTGGAGAAAAGACTGGGACAATTACCGCATGGTCAACTCTAGTGGAGATTATGAGGATGTGGATAATGGTTATCCACGATGGAGAAAATCAGCTTCTTACGTTTATCAAGGTCAACCTACTGACTTGAAGTCAGATGGAACGCTCACTTTCAATGATGCGGTAAACAAGTTTGATTTTAATGGGGCAGAAAATACGGGTTGGCTCAAATCCAATGAGTTACTGCGATTTGACAATTATTCTATGCCCCTAGAGTCAGTGGATTTTAATGGAATATATTCAAGTACTAAAACTGATATCGCCAGCAAACAAAAAATATTAGAAGCAGGTAATGCCAAATATACCGAGGTAGCATTTAGTGGGGCGGAGAATAATTATGACATCATTGAAAATACTAGATATGTTGAGGGAGAAATTAGGATTTCTACCAATGCGGAAATTAGTGATTATGATGCACATACAGGTAAAAAATCACTTAAAATTTATGGCAATGGTACCAAAGGGTTTTTCTACAAAACGAAGGCGGGTGACTTTGATCCTTCTCGGAATTACAGATTGAACGTCTGGGTTAAAAATGCACCTAGCCGAATCGAATTATATTATAAACTGGGCTCTTCTACGGTTATCCTAAACAGGACAGAGAAACAGGCTGGAAATGGAGACTGGTATCGTTTGGAGGCGATTATCCCATCTACATCACTTAATGGTACGGACGACTTGGAAGTAGGATGTAGAAGCACCTCAAGTACCGCCACTTATCTTGACGACTTTCGTTTTCAGCCCATAGATGCCGGCACTACAGCATACGTTTATGATGAACAAGATCAATTAAGATTTATGCTCGATAATGAGAACCTTTTTACGGAATATGAATACAATGACCGCGGGTTGTTGACAAAAACTTATAAGGAGACATTTACTTACGGTAGGGTGCTGTTAACTGAAGTGAATCAACATTACAAACGTGACAGCGAATAAAACGGACATAACCATAAAGCGAATTTGAGTAAGCATGTTTGACAAATTCAAAATATTAATAGCAATTAGCATTTCATTTGCAAGCCTATCTGTTTTTGCACAGGATGACGACTACAATTGGTCACAATCTATTGCTTATGGGTTGGATGAGAATGGAAATGTGATTGTTATTGGGGAATCGAAAAGTTATGCTGATGAGTTTGGTAAGCCTTTACAAACACAATTTGAAAATTACACTGAAAATACTGTTTTTGCAGTACAGTTGATTTATGATAGTGATGGGCGACCAGCTATTTCTACTTTACCAGCTCCTATTGGATCAAGTTTTGGATACAAGGCTAATTTTGTACAAAATCTCTCAGGTGAAAATTACAGTTCAACGGATTTTGACACGTCCAGTAAATTAAATAACCCGAACCCTGTTGGCAATCAGGTTGGGACCTTGGGGTGGTATTATAGCGAGTCCAATTCTGACGAACCCAATATTGCCACTACGTCATACCCATACAGCCGAAGCTGGACTCCTTCTGGTCCTGACACACGTATTTCTAAAGTAGCAGGGGTGGGCGATGCTTATCGATTGGGCACTGGACATGAGGTGTCTTCCGAAAAACTTTTGATAAGTTCAGGGGAACTTAATCATTATTATAGCTTGCGGAGTCATTTCGTATCCACCCCGAATCCTGCAAACCTTAATGATGCTTATAAAATAGTAAATACCAATTCTGAAGGGAAGAAAAGCTATACTTATATTGATGCAGATGGCAAGACGTTAATGACCAAAATTAACGATTCAAATGCTATATATTCCTACGCCTACTATAATGATATGGGTCAATTGGTGGCCAGTGTGGCTCCTCAAGGCATTAATACCGCAAGTTCTTCTTACCCTCAATTTGTAACGCTTTACACCTATGATCACCGTGGTTTATTGATTGAAACAACATCCCCTGATGCGGGCGAAATACACTATCAGTATGCCAGCGATGGAAAATTACGTTTTTCTCAAAATAGTGAACAGCTGGCAAGAGGTAACAATGTTTTCTCCTATACGCACTATGACAAGCTCGGAAGACTGATTGAAGCAGGTGAATATCAAGGAACGCTATTATTTAACTCTACGGCACTGAAAGACCTGCTGGATCAAAATGGCTCATTGTGGCCAGAATCTCAAGTGGTAGATTGGAATAAAATCTATTATGACCTTCCTCAGGCTGATTTTCCCAGCGACCCCAACCATATCGACCAGGGGTTTACCTATGGTGCCATTACGGCTACAGAAAATGAGCAGACAAAAACCTGGTATAACTATGATGAATTCGGTCGTGTGGGTTTTGTAATTCAACTCATTAAGGGGCTCAGCAAGTATGTTACATTAGATTATACCTATGACTTTTTGGGTAATGTTACTAAAGTAGCCTTCCAAAGAGATGTAGTGGGAGAGGCCTTTTTTCATCACTATAACTACGATAGTGACCAAAGACTATCAACGGTAAGCACATCGGTAGATGGCGTGGAAGCCAATGCCTATTTACAGGCTACCTATTACTACTACAAGCACGGCCCACTAAAGCGGGTTGAACTGGCTACTGACCTTCAAGGCATTGATTATACTTACACGGCTCAGGGAGCACTAAAATCTATCAATCACCCCGATCATAATGATGACCCTGGACAGGATGGCGTGGCCAATGGTTTTATAAAAGATGTTCTTGGACTTACATTGGAATATTACGAGGGTGACTATGCCTCACCGGGAAGTGGTTTTGGGAGTTTAAATCTTGACGACAGTGAACTACAGCAAAAGTTTAATGGCAACATTAGGGCGGTGAGTTATGGTGAAGAGGGGTTGGGATTAGATCATCCTGCGGATGATTATTTAATTCTCGATCAATATAAAACTGATGAAAAGGATGCTCTGGCTCGAAAAAGCATTACATTGAAACCAGGTTTTAATACTGGAGTAGAAAAGTTTGATGCCCATATTGACCCATTAGGAACTTATCAGATTCCCAATGAACCTCCCAAAATGTATGCTTATAAATACAATGATTTGGAGCAATTGCAAACGGCTATTTATGATGAGCAGGGTTCCTTTAATTACAACAGTCAGCAGAACAGGGTAGGTGACATGGTCTATGATAAAAACGGTAATATTCGGGATTTGATACGTAAAGATGATGAGGGGAATGGACTTCATAATTTTGATTATCAATACACGCCAGGTACTAATCAATTAGCAGCTATAACGGGCTACGCTTCCTACGAATACGACCCCTTAGGGAGAGTGATTAAAGTGGACTATGTAGGCACAGAAGAAGATGCCTATCTAGAATATGATGTTTATGACAATGTTATTGCTATTTACTCTGCCTCTACCAAACAACCTCAGAATTTACGGTTGAGTTTTACCTATAGTGATCAGGGTTATAGGCTGATGAAAAAGAACCATGATCAGGATTTGGAAACCTGGTATATTCGGGATGTTGCCGGAAATTTGGTGAGCTTGTATTATCGCTACCAAGGGCAATTGTTTCAGGGTGAACTACCGATATACGGTGCCAGCCGACTGGGCATTGCTTATAGAAACACGAGTCATTATAAATATAATTATGAACTTTCTGATCATCAGGGCAATGTTCGAGCGGTGATCTCCAAACTTAAATTTATGGAAACGGCCAGTATGGAACCTGAAATGGCATTGCTGGAAGAAGGCGCTTTTGATAATATTACAGAGACCAGAAGACAAGATGCCATCTTCAATCATACGCCTGACAGTCATGTAAATGGAGCAAGTTATGCAGCATGGTTGAATGGTGCATTGGGCAGGGTAGTAGGTCCCGCCAAATCATTGAAGGTAACTGCTGGCGATGTGGTGAAGATGGATGTTTATGCCAATTATGTAGATCCAAATCCTACCAACGATCTGATTGCAGGTCTCGCATTGTCTGTTGCCAATGCCTATAATTTTGGATTGGGCAATGAAACCACAACCTATCTTTCGGCATTGCAAGACGCCTTAAGTGGGCCTGCTGCTGTAACAGCGGCACCCCCATCAGGGGCACCTAAAGCTTATATGCAATACCTTCTTTTTGATGAAAACTTCAATTATGTAAATTCTATACCCGTGGGTGACACTTATACAATGGTAACCACTAACGCCATGGTGACTAAAAATGGCAGTGGTCAGATTATTAATATTCCGCACGAGCACTTGGAAAATGAAATTACAATACATCAGGACGGCTATTTGTTTGTGTATTTGGTAAACGAAACGTTGAACGACCTCAATGTCTATTTTGATGACTTTACGGTAATGCAACTGGGGGTTGATATTTTACAGACTTCTGAATATTACCCTATGGGCTTGGCATTTGACAAGTGGAGCAAGGGCAATGATAAGTACCGTTTTGGCTACCAGGGCCAGTTTGCCGAGCATGATGAAGAAACAGGCTGGAGTAGTTTTGAGTTGCGCATGTATGACCCCATCATTGCACGCTGGCTAGGCACCGACCCATACGGGCAATTTGGTAGCCCTTACACAGGGATGGGGAATAACCCTGGAGCTACAGATGTAGATGGTGGATGGAGTGCTATTGCTACGGGTGCAATTGCTGGGGCGGTGGTTGGTACAACAGTCGGACTTGCGTTTGATTCTGACAACTGGTGGAAATA
>DDIU01000049.1:0-128 GCA_002338655.1 Flammeovirgaceae bacterium UBA1842
AAAGAGCGTGCTACTTGCCCGCACCTTTTGTGTTTTTCAAGATAGCTTATTTGTGAATGACTTGCCAGAGCTTCTTTTACCTAGCCTCGAGCAGACTCGGCATCTAAGATTGCAATAAGTTCTTCGCT
>DDIU01000049.1:238-72535 GCA_002338655.1 Flammeovirgaceae bacterium UBA1842
TTCTTCGCTAAGTTTTTCCGATATTGGAAGGAAACACAAAAGGTGCTATTTTAGTGGTGACTTATGAAAGGTGGCACACGACCACATACATAGGCGTTGGTAGCCATTTATGCGATGTGAAAAATGAGGAAATCTATAATTTTAATATCTCTTCTATTGATAGGATACGGAAAAACGTTTGCTGGATGGTATGAATGTCATACTTACCGAGGAACATTAGCAGGAGCAAGAATCCACCTGTATCTTCAATTTATGAATATTCATTCTACTTCTAAAGATTCTATCATCGTCAAGGGAATCTATAAATATGATAAGATAAATGAACCAATAAACTTGCGAGGTGTTTTGCTCAACCAAAGAGTACTTAAATTAACTGAATTTCATGATGACAACCCATTTGCAGAACTCCTTATGGAATGGGGCAAGGATAATGTAGATGGAATTTGGAACAGCTCTAATAAATCATATAAAATTCAACTTGAAAAGGTAGGTTATCTGTCGGACATAGATGAGAAGAGAGTTAATGAACCAACGGATATCATGATGGAGTCGGCATTCAAAAATGAATATCTTATAGGCACTTATTTAAAAACAACTTTAGATCAAAGGGCCAAAATGACTCAATTGAAAGTTATTGATAAGAAAACTAATCAATTAAAACACTTAATTAAATTTGATAATAAAGATAAGCCAATCGGAAATGTAATGACTGATATTTTTTCAAATGTGACTATTTGGAAAACACCGAAAGCCTTACTTATTAATGTAGATGACGGACATATGGGCGGCTCATTCTTTATGACATATAATGAATCTCTCCATGAGTTTGTTATAGATGAATAACGGCTACCAACAATTATGTAGAAAATCATATGCTAAGCACCTTGTAGTTAGGATTGTGCGATTTGTATCGCCCCCTATTCGACATTTGTAATGTCGAATAATTAACATTGGATTTATAATCCACTTCTAGTATTGGATTGAAAACCCATTGGTACTACTTCAGGATTGCATATCCTGAAGAGGTTAGGGTAGCTCAGACGATACACACAGCTCTATTCTAAAAATGAAAAATCAAAAATATGAGAACGCTAATATTAAATGATGGCAACAAAATTCCAATAGTAGGTTTTGGTACTTACAAAGCAACAGAGCAGGAAGGAATTGAGGCGGTCAAGAATGCCTTAATAAGTGGCTACCGATTAATTGATACTGCCGCTATTTATGGAAATGAGGAGGCTATTGGAAAAGGTATTGAAGCAAGTGGAGTTCCAAGAGAAGAAATTATTGTGACCACTAAAGTATGGCGTGAAAACTTGGGCTATGAACAAACGAATGCTGCTTTTGAAGAATCCCTTGCTAAACTGAATCTTAACTACATCGACTTATATTTGATACACTGGCCAGCCAATGCTAAAAATTATGACCATTGGCAAAAAACCAATGCCGATACTTGGCGCAAAATGGAAGAGTTACAAGCTGAAGGAAAAATCAAATCAATTGGAGTCAGTAATTTTTGGCAGGAACACTTGGAAGCACTTTTTCAAACTGCGAAAGTGATTCCTTCAGTTAATCAGATAGAGTTTCATCCAGGTTACTGGCAACCAGAACTTACCAAATATTGTATAGCACAAGGTATTGCCGTTGAATCCTGGTCGCCATTGGCAAGAGGTAAAGTATTTGGAAATGGGATTTTAATAGAAATTGCTAAAAAGCATAACAAATCAGTTTCCCAGATTTGTCTGCGTTGGATTATTCAGCACAATGTGATTGTTATCCCAAAATCAACCTCACCGGAAAGAATTAAGGAAAACATCAATCTGTTTGATTTTGAATTATCGGAAGAAGAGATGAAACAAATAAACAACCTTCCACAAATGGGCTTTAGTGGAGAAGTGCCCAATATTTGGCCTGATAGGAAATACTAGATATTGCTACTCAATATCGTTGGTAACGATATAAAACCTTCCAAGTATGGATTAAAAATCCGGGTACTGCTTCAGGATTGCATATCCTGAAGAGGTTCAAGAGGTTAGCTGAAACCTCAAAGTAATTGGTCGTATTAAATTAGTGAATGCAAATAATTAGCTGAGTTGATTAGTCCATTTTTTCTTAAGTTATCTAAAACCCCATACTCATCTAAATCAGGGTTCCTCCTATTTAATACAAGCTTTCTAAAAGCTTCCAATGCTTTCACATGATTTAAGTCAATGATATCTGCAATAAAGTCATCCGCAGATTTCGCAACCAATCCAAAAGAAGCTAGATAGTCCTCTGGAAAATCTTTCAAATTATTAGTTACTATCACATTTGCATTAGTTTTTATTGCAGCAGCAAGTACATGACGGTCATTCTCATCAGGTAGTGTTAAACCTGGAATTAAAGGTTCGTAATTTGCTACTAATGCATCTGGGAATGCTAAATTGGCACGATTAGATCTTTTCTTAATTTCCTTCTTGCTGATACCTTTTCTTTCCATTACACTTTCCCACTCATTAAAAATATGACTACTCCATTTCGGAGTGAATAATTCATAATGAGCAAACCAAAAAAGTAAATCTCTAATCTCAATCGGATAAATTACATTAGTGTCAAGAACACATGTGAATCGTATACTATGAATCATATAGCCCTAACTCTTCGTCAGACTTCATAATATCAATCAGAAGTTGTTCTCGCTTCAATTTCATCTTTTTCTTATAATTCATTACGTCTTCGAATTTAACTCTACGATGCCTTCCTACCATAGTGAAAGGAATGTCTCCTTTCTCAAGCAATTTTACAATATGAGGCCTTGAACAACCTAATAATTCAGCTGCCGCTTGAGTAGTCATTTCAGTTGCAATGGGCACTAAAGAAATTGGCTTACCTTGACTGGTTGCTTTTAATATTTTTGCCAAAAGTTTAAGCGCTTTTAGAGGAATTTTGATTTTTTCAGCAGTTTCCTCAATTTCGATAGCTGGATTTTCTGAACGTAAATCTTCTAAGGTGGCTGCAAGAGCATTATATGATTCCATTGCTGCAATCTGTTCTTTTTTAGAAGGTTTCTTTAAGTCGTTAAAGTATTCCATTTAGTTTAAATTTTCATCCATTATACAAGTATAAACGAAATAAACGAAACGAAGTTGTATTACAAAATAATTTTAATAAAAACCCCTATTCGACATTTGTAATGTCGAATAATTAAACCAGAAATTATATTCCACTTCTAGATCTGGATTAAAAATCCATGGGTACTTCTTCAGGATTGCAAATCCTGAAGAGGTTCATGAGATTATGAGGTTCTTCCTTTGGCACTTTGCGCAAAAAAGAGGCTGGTTCTTTGAACCAGCCTCTCAAACCAAATTGTCTGTGAAACAATCTAAACTTTACTTACCCAATTAAAACGGTCATCAATACGGCCAAGTTTTATATCATCGAGTTCTTTTAACACTTTTTGTGAAAATACCCTACCTTCTACCGGAGGAAGTTGAAAATCCTCGTCTTTATATCCTATCAAATCAATAGGCGCAATGGTGGCAGCTGTACCGGCACCGAACGCCTCTTGTAACCTTCCTTCCCTAGCAGCTGCCACTACCTCGGCTACCTCTACTTTACGTTCTTCAACCGTCATGCCCCAATCCCTTGCCAAGGCAAGTACGCTGTCTCTGGTAATGCCATTGAGAATAGTATCGCCCAATGCTGGTGTAATGAGTTTGCCATCAATTACAAACATCACGTTCATGGTGCCTGACTCTTCTATGTATTTGTGGTCTCTGCCATCTGTCCATACAAGTTGGTCATAGCCCTTATCTTGTGCCAATTTTGCAGGGTAAATTGCCGGCCCATAGTTACAGCCCGTTTTGCAATAGCCGCTGCCTCCTTCCACCGCCCTTACGTAATGATCCTCTATCTTCACTTTTACTGGTTTGGCGTAATATGCGCCTACCGGACAAGTGATAATCATAAATTTGAAACTTTCTGAAGGCCGAATGCCAATATAATCGTCATTAGAAAACATAAAAGGCCGAATGTATAGTGCCGTCCCAGGTACGTCTGGTACCCATTGATTATCTAGCTTCAAAAGTTCGTTGAGCCCTTCAAAAAATATTTGTTCTGGCAGCTGCGGCATGCACATTCTGTTTGCAGAAATATTTAGCCTTTCAAAATTTTTATCAGCACGAAATACATTGACCTGGCCTTTTTCATCTTTAAAAGCCTTCAGGCCTTCAAATATTGAAATGCCGTAGTGTAATGCAGGACTTGCAGGGCTAATGCGCATCGCCTCGTAAGGCTCTATTCTCAGGTTGTTCCATTCACCATTGCGATATTCTGCAGTAAACATGTGATCGGAATACACTTTCCCGAACTGTATATTGTTAAAATCAACTTGGTCGATTTTAGAATTGGCAGTTTTGTTAATTGATATGTTCAATGTCTCTGTCATGGTGGTATTAGATGTGTTTAACGCAACTAACGTTCGTTAGGATCGCAAAATTAACAAAATTATAGTTGCAGAAAAATCTTTGGTTACTTTCTAGCAATCCAAGGTGTCTCGGGGGCACCCAATTCAGCTGTCATTTTACGGCTGAGCACAAACAGAAAATCTGAAAGTCGGTTTATAAATTGAATGGTTATCGGGGGCACGTCTTCATGATCCGCCAATGCAATAATCTGTCGCTCTGCTCTACGACAAACACAACGGGCAATATGGCAAAAAGAGACAGATTGATGCCCTCCGGGAAGCACAAAATTTTTCATTGGCTCCAGTGTTTCTTCCATCTGGTCAATACTTTTTTCCAAAGCAACTACATCCTTCTCCGTAAGTGCGGGTACTTTTACTTTAGTATTGCCTGGCTCTGTGGCCAATATAGATCCCAGTGTGAATAACCTATCCTGAATTTCTACTAATATATCATGTCGGTTGCTGTTGACCGGCTGATCACGCAGTAAACCAATATGGGAATTTAATTCATCAACTGTTCCGTAGGATTCAATACGTATATGGGCTTTTGATACCCTGGCACCACCAAATAATGCGGTTGTTCCTTTATCTCCGGTTTTGGTGTATACTTTCATTTAACTAGTATGTTCAGGCTGTCGGGTAATGTTCGTGTTAATATCATCAAATTCCACCAGTCCATCACGCATTCTTACTATACGGTGGGCATAATGGGCGATATCATCTTCGTGTGTTACCATGATTATGGTATTTCCAGCGTCATGTAACTGCTGAAACAAGTCCATGATTTCATAAGAAGTTTTCGAATCGAGGTTTCCAGTAGGTTCATCAGCAAGGATAATACTTGGCTTATTTACCAATGCCCTTGCTATGGCCACCCTTTGTCGTTGACCTCCCGAAAGTTCGTTGGGTTTATGATGAAACCGATCACTCAAGCTTACATTTTCAAGTGCTTGCATGGCTATTTCCTCTCTTTCGGATTTGCCATAGCCTGCATAAATTAATGGCAGTGCCACATTTTCCAATGCAGAAGCCCGTGGTAAAAGATTGAAAGTTTGAAATACGAAGCCAATCTCCTTATTTCTAATTTCAGCCAGTTCATTTTCAGTAAGGTCACTTACCATTTGGTTATTCAAAACATAGGAGCCATTGGTAGGTGTATCAAGACAACCTATGATGTTCATTAATGTGGACTTACCTGAACCTGATGGCCCCATAAAAGCCACATACTCTCCCCTGTTGATTTCCAAAGTAATGGATTTCAAAGCCTCTACCGTTTGGTTACCCATTTTGTAAATCTTCGAAATTTCACTTGTCTCTATTATCTTGCTCATGAGTAGTAAGTTAACCTTTCCAAATTTAAACCTTATCACGAAGAACGGAAAGAGTAAACATTGATAATACCTTATTTACTTAAACGGTGAATAATACAGGCAAGTGTAAATTATGGCATAGCGTGCTCATATTGAGCCGATTCATCGATGTTTTGTTTTAAATGGTCCAATGTCCTTTTGATCACAATCCCGTCCTTAAGTATTCTGGTATGTCCAAGGCCTTGTGTTTTCATATACTGTGCAGTGGGATATTTCCTAATAATTGCCTCCGGATGCTTTGAGGACACCTCTTCGTCATCCTCATCATAAATCAAGAGGAGCTCCATTGGTTTTAACTGATCGATGACATATTCGGCTGAAAATTCTTCAAAGGCCTTCCCAAATTTTTGTTCAATATAACTTTCAAAATAAGGAACCATGCGCTCAGAAGCCCTAATCTTTTTTCTAAATTCTTTCACAATCTCACTTCCTATAGTTGGACTACTTATCATGACCAACTTATCTGTCCCTACTCCATTGATAACAGAATGCATGGCTGACACTCCGCCCAATGAGTGACCGACAATCATTTCAAAACCTCTATATTTTTCATTTAAGAGCTCAATAATTTTAGCAAACTCCAATATGTGGGAAGTTTTACCTTCCGACTGCCCATGACCAGTAGCATCAAACGACACTACTTTATAGCCGGCCTCATTATAGGAAGAAATAAATTTCCTGAACTGTGTACCTCGTCCCATCCAACCATGAACCATGAGAACGGGATTACCCTCTCCCCATTCATACACTTGAATTGCCTTCCCGTCAAAATCGATTTTATATTTATTCGCTTGCTCTGCGGCCTCAACTTCTCCATACGGAAGTTTATATTTTGCAGTCGAAAAAAATATGTTTACAAACCACCTTTGGGCCAACCAAGGTACTAAAAACTCAACCTTAGGAAATGTCCACGAAATTATTCTCAATGGTAATGGGGTTTTTATACTGTTTTTCTTCATATTAATACAGACCGATCGGTCTTTTTTGGTTCAAAAAATTTTATATTAAAATACTCTGCGTGATAAATTTTTTCATGTGTTCGGCAGTAACTTCAACACTGTCCTTGTTTCCATCTACTCTGGATAACACAATGGCTCCTTCGAGAGTAGCGATAATTACCGTTGCCATTTGCTTTATATTGACATCGCTTTTTACTTCCCCAGCGCTTATCCCCTCTTTCAATTTTATCTCAATATAGTTTCTCAAAATAATAATCGATTCCCTCGCTTTTTCTTTGAGTGCAGGATGTGTATTGGTAGAATCTATGGCAGTATTGAATATTGGACATCCACCACCTTGCACCATCGGGTCATCAATAAATGAAACGAACACATCAACCACGGCCAATATCTTCTCTGTTGGGGTAGATACTTTATCCAATGTTTCACGAAATCTCCTGAGTACCCTTTGGTAATTATGGTTAAAGGCCTCCACCGCTATTTCATCCTTATTTTTAAAGTGATTATAAATGCCACCTTTCTTAAGGCCAGTGGCTTCCATGATGTGGCTGAGCGAACAGGCATGGTATCCATAGGTATTGAATAGCGCAGCTGAGCTTTCAATTATACGTTCTCTTGTAGATAATTCATCCATAGTACCGACCGGTTGGTCTCAAAGATAATAAAAAATTATTTATTTCAAATTATTTCGCCTTGAAATCGAAGCTTTTTGTTTCATAGCTATAGTCATGTGGATTATAGGTACGTTCTGAACAGTGTACATTATTGTCATTATCCACCAATATTACTGTTGAACATCGAGAGCCATAATTTTCACTTTTTATAAACATGGGTGACAACATAGCCTCTTTTTCATATCCTACTCCAGTATCTGGAAGTTGATTGTCAGGTGCTTTCAGATCATCATAAAGTGTCGCAAAAAGATGTTCAGCCGTAATTTCATTATTGGCAATCACCTTTTCAACCTTCTCTTTTCCTTTAATTACCTTAGGCCAGGGCGTATTAAACAGGGCGTTGCTCAATCCATGGACACCTGCTTTGATTTTATGAACGCCTTTTTGGTAGTTTCCATAATATTGAAGTTCATCAACATCACCACAGATAATATTGAACCCATTGTAGTTATTGCCTTTTTGTGCAACATTTTCCAAGTATTGAGAAGCATCTATTCCCTTTTTCAAATAATCAGAAACCAAATGCCCCCGACTGGGTGCATTGGGCTTAATATTTTTCAAGTCTCTATAATTGGTCAGTAAGCTTATCTTTCCCGCAGTAGTCAAACCTAGCCATGTACCTCCAGCTTCCAAGTCCTTTCCAGCCAGGATACTCCTATCCTCCTCCCAAAAATCAAGTGGTTTAGTTGGTCGACCGTAAAATTCATCCCGGTTAGCCGCTATTATCAGCTTATAGGTGGGGTGTACTTTGTAACCAAGTAAAATCAAACACATAAGGCAAATTTAAACATATTGAAGGTAAGTAAATGTCGTCAACCTTCAAATAACTCCAATTGTTCAGGTAACTGCCGAAAAGTTTTCCGGTGATATGCAGATAACCCTATACTCCGTATAGCTTCCCGATGTATTGCAGTAGGATAGCCTTTATTTTGATGCCATTGATAATCAGGAAATTGCTTCCCGATTTTTATCATATATTCATCACGATACGTTTTAGCTAAAATTGAAGCTGCTGCAATGGACAAGTATTTGCCATCTCCCTTTATGATGCATTCGAAAGGAATATCATTATGGGGCTTATAGCGGTTACCGTCAATCAACAGCAACTCAGGAACCGTTTTTAATTGATCTACCGACCGATTCATGGCCAAATAGGAAGCATTTAAAATATTTACTTTATCAATTTCATTGTTATCAACAAAGGAAACTGCCCAAGCAAGGGCATCTTTTTCAATGTCCTTTCTAAGCTGTATCCTCTTCTTTTCCGACAGTTGTTTGGAGTCATTAAGTAACTTGTGCCTGTATCTTAGAGGCAAAATAACGGCTGCGGCCACCACTGGCCCAGCTAAGCAACCTCGGCCGGCTTCATCACAACCGGCCTCAATTATTCCTTTACTAAATGAGGATTTTAACATCTTTACAAAATTAGTTTTATCATATAGACTTCAAAACATATATGAATAGCTTTGCAACCATGAAAAATAATAGCAGTCCATGGCAAACGATTTCTTCAGAAACTAAATATAACAATCCGTGGATTGAGGTGGTAGAAGACCAAGTGATCAATCCGGGAGGTGGTGAAGGCATTTATGGCAAGGTTCATTTTAAGAATAAAGCCATGGGCATCATCCCAATTGATGAAGAGGGGAATACTTGGCTGGTAGGCCAACACCGATACACATTGGATGAATTTTCATGGGAAATTCCTGAAGGTGGATCTCCTATAGGTGAAGATATTTTGGAGGCAGCCAAAAGGGAATTGAAAGAAGAAACAGGGCTTGAGGCCAACCATTGGGAATTGTTTATGACATTACATACATCCAACTCTGTCACAGACGAAGTAGCTCATGTATATCTGGCGAAAGATTTAAAACATGGTTCGGCTAATTTAGAAGAATCAGAGGCCGACCTTAAAGTGAAGAAATTACCCCTCAAAGAGGCTATACAAATGGCCTTAGAGGGTAAAATTACCGATAGCATAAGTGTAGCAGGTTTAATGAAAGCAGCCATGCTATTGAATAAAAAGAATTGATGATCAAACAAAACTATTTAGGCCATTTTAAAACCAATTTTCATCTTGCCGTTCCGGTGATGATGAGCCAGCTCGGGCATATGATGGTAGGCGTGGCAGATAGTATTATGGTAGGCAGGTTGGGAGCTGTGCCACTCGCAGGGGCATCACTAGCCAATGTGATCTTTAATATTACTTTGATGTTTGGCATAGGGGTATCTTATGCCATAACTCCACTTGTGGCTACTGCCGATGGTGAAGGCAATACATCAAAATCAGCCAACTTTTTAAGACATGCCATTATCATCAACATTCTTACAGGTGTATTTATGTTCTTATTGGTTTTTGTTGCCAATTCTGGAATCTATCACCTTAACCAGCCATTAGAAGCGGTAGAATTAGCTGTGCCCTATCTAAATGTCATCACCTTTTCGCTTGTTCCATTGATGATCTTTCAAACCTTTAGGCAATTTGCAGAAGGTCTCTCCGATACACGCCCAGCTATGGTAATTGTTATTATTTCCAATCTTGTGAATGTTGGTCTTAACTACATTTTAATCTATGGCAAATTTGGTTTTGACGCCATGGGTTTATTGGGAGCGGGTTATGCTTCCTTGATCTCAAGAGTAGTGTTAGCGTTATGGATGGCACTTTATATTTATTATGGGTCGCGCTATTCACCTTACCGTATGGCATTTGCTATTAAAGATTATAGTAAGGCCGTTTTTAGAAAACTGTTATCGATAGGATTGCCATCAGGGTTTCAACTCATATTTGAAGTGGGGGCATTCGGCTTTGCCGTTATAATGATTGGGTGGATTGGGACGAAGGCATTGGCAGCACATCAGATAGCTATTAATCTGGCTGCGGTAAGCTATATGATGGCTTCTGGGCTTTCTGCTGCTGCCACCATCAGGGTTGGCAACCAACTAGGATTAAAGGATGTCCCTACTTTGCGAGCGGCTGCCTTTACCTTATACATAATGGTAATTGTATTCATGGGCCTGACCGCCACCCTATTTATAGTAGGTAGGTATTTTTTGCCCTCACTTTATATAGCAGATGCCACTGTAATAGAAATAGCCAGTTCTTTGTTGATAATCGCTGGTTTCTTTCAGATATCAGATGGCATTCAGGTGCTTAGTCTGGGTGCGTTACGAGGCCTTCATGATGTAAAAATCCCAACTCTGCTCACATTCATTGCTTACTGGGTACTCGCTTTGCCCATAGGCTACATACTCGGATTTGTTTTTGACATGGGGGCTACAGGCGTATGGTATGGCTTACTTATTGGCCTTACCATTGTTGCTGTGGCCATGTTGTGGCGATTTAATGTTCTGACTAAACGGATGATGGCTAACCTAACACCTGTCAGTTAAAAATTATTAGTTTATCTTTGCAGAAGAATGAATCAAAGTACCACAATAGCGCTTTATCAGCCCATGATGCAAACAATAGCTCAACGTATGTTGGGTTCTATTGCTGATGCGGAAGATATTGTACAGGATACTTTACTAAAATGGTTGACAATAGACACCGATAAAATCAGAAATACCAAAGCATATTTGATTAAATCAGTAACCAACAATTGTATAAATCATCTAAATACTCTCAAGCGAAAGAAAGATGAATGCATAGATTCTATTAAATCACATGAGCTAATAGACAAATACAAGGAAATGGAATTATTCCGTTTTGATTTTGAAAATGAGGTATCTGCGGCTCTTAATGTTATTCATAAAAAGCTAGAGCCTTTGGAAAAAGGAATCTTTGTACTTCGTGAGTTTTTCGACTTTGAGTATGATGATTTACAAGAGGTGTTTAATAAGAAAAAAGAAAACTGTAGACAATTATTTTGTAGGGCAAAGGAGAAACTCAACCTTGAAACGTCTAAAATTAAATCTGAGTTATCTGAATCCAATTTCCTTGAATCATTCAAAAAAGCCTGTGACATGGGCAATCCAAAGGTATTTATTGATCATATAAAAGAAGAAGTAACAGGGAGCAATGAAAAAAAGTAAAGTTTTTTGTCACAACATTAAACTTTCATTGTCCTACATAGAGAAGGTCTTCTTTTGATCTTATTAACAAGAAATAAATTAATTAAATGGCTGTTATAATAACATTTTTTCTGGCGCACTGGTACTTATCATTGTTTTTCCAGACATTCTTTTTACATAGATATGCCTCGCATAAGGCATTTACTATGAGTAAATCATGGGAGAAAGTATTTTTTATACTTACCTGGTTTTTTCAAGGGTCAAACTACCTGAGCCCTTACGGATATGGGATAATGCATAGAATGCATCATGCATTTGCAGATACACCAGAAGATCCACACTCACCTAAATATGATGAAAGTCTTTTTAAAATGATGTGGAAAACAAAAACCATCTACTCGGCAATTACCAGCAAAACAATGAAAGTAGATGCTCGCTTTACACAAGATGTACCCGAGTGGCCCGCATTTGACAAGTTTGCCAGATCTTGGGCCTCGCGCCTACTTTGGGGAGCTATCTATGTAGCTATCTACTGGCAGTTTGCAACAGTGTGGTGGTTATGGTTATTATTACCAATTCAGTTTCTATTGTCCCCTGTTCATGGTGCCATTATCAACTGGTTTGCCCATAAGTATGGCTATAGGAATTTTGAGGTAGGCGATACTTCTAGGAACTTTCTTCCGGTTGACTTTCTAATGATGGGTGAAAGCTATCATAACAACCATCACAAACATGGAAGTAGGGCTAATTTTGGTGGCATCAGATGGCATGAGATTGACCCTACGTATCAAATGATAAAGCTTTTAAATAAAGTAGGGATCATAAAATTGGTAAAACAAAAAGAAGTAGCACTCTCTGATATAAAGAAAGCTGCATAACACAATTGTCTTACTGCCGACTTTAGGCATTTAAAATTAAAGGCTCACAACTATTTGTGGGCCTTTTTGTTGTTAATGGTATAAACTAAAACAAGAGTACATTGAAAACACAAAAACAAACATTAATAGATAAGTCCCGATGGGATAATGCCATTAGTTATTCAGAATATCGTCAACTAATCGATGGTTTACTCGATCAGAAAAAGACTACTGGTGAAGACCATTCGGATAAAATGATTGAGTATACTCAGCTCAACGTTCAGCGGATGTCTAAGTGGGATAAAATTTCCATAATCAATGATGAGCTTGCACTTGCGATTGAAAATATAACCAAAAAACAGCACTGGTTGATCATTACTGAGGCATGGTGTGGTGATGCTGCTCAGAATATTCCAATAATCAGTAAGATGGCCGATTTAAATGAAAATATTGAGCTTAGATTTATTTTGAGAGATGAAAATCTTGACATCATGGACAACTACCTGACCAATGGTGGGCGTTCCATTCCTAAATTAATCATCCTAGATGAAGATTTTAATGAACTAGGCACTTGGGGACCAAGGCCTGAACCCGTTCAAAAGTTACTTGCAGAGTTTAAAAGCAATCCAGAAGCCAGTTATGAAGATTTTGCTGTTATAGTACATACCTGGTATGGAAAAGATAGGAATGCGACCATACAAAAAGAATTTTTGAGTCTGTTGAGCAAGTAATCAGGCATCAAATAAAGTACATTGATATATTAATTCATAACGTATGTGACTTTTGTAAAATCGTGAGTCTAATAGGTTAATTAAAGTTGACCAATAGAAGCTAAAAAATTATTTAGTGAATTGAATAGATAGAATTAGAAACAAAGAAACTTATTCATATATTCATATCATCTATTGTTAGTAAAACGATGATACATCCAAAAACTGAATTAAAATTCATCAATGATGAAATAGGCTACGGGGTAGTGGCTACAGATTTCATCCCTGCCGGCACCATTACTTGGGTACTGGACAAGTTGGACAAAGAGCTTACTCCTTCAGAGGTGGAGAAGCTCGACAAGCTCTATCAAGATATTCTTGAGGTTTATTCATATCGAAACAGAGAAGGTAATTACATACTTTGTTGGGACAATGGTCGATTTGTCAATCATAGTTTCAACTCCAATTGTTTTACTACGGCCTATGATTTTGAAATCGCCATTCGCGATATCAAACCAGGCGAGCAGTTAACTGATGACTATGGCTATTTGAATATTTCTGAACCCTTCAGGGCGGCTCCCGAAGGCACCAAGCGAAAGGTAGTATATCCTGATGACCTAGTACGCTATGCAAAGGTTTGGGACAAGAAACTGATTAGTCCATTCAAATCCATTCCTAAAAGGGATCAGCCACTCAGGGCCCTTATTGATAACCAAAAGTGGGAAATGATTGAGCAAATTTCTCAAGGAAAAATGGAGATGGATTCTTTACTTACCCTTTACTATCCTCAAGAGAATGCTAAAATGGTGGGATAAAGTAAATTAAGTTGGCTTAATCCGTATGCTAATTACTATATTGGAGTATGGAAGAACTCGCAGGAAGAACAGTAGAACATTCCAAAACCACCATAACTGAGTTGATGATCCCGTCATATGCCAATTTTGGGGGGAAAATTCACGGTGGTATTCTGCTTTCCTTAATCGATAAGGTGGCTTATGCATGCGCTAGTAAGCATGCTGGCAATTATTGTGTAACCGTATCGGTAGACAGGGTGGAATTTCTGCAACCTGTTGAGGTGGGTGATTTGGTATCCCTTCATGCTTCGGTCAATTATGTAGGCAACACCTCATTGGTCGTAGGTATAAAAATCATTGCCGAGAATGTGAAACTAGGTACCGTAAAACATACCAATACCTCTTACGTGACCATGGTAGCCAAAGGTGATGACCACCAACCAATAAAAGTACCACCACTTATTCTTGACAAACAAATAGAGGTCAGAAGATTTGTGGAATCAATGAAGAGAAAAGAGCTCATGCAAACCTTTAATGACAAGATGGATGAAACCAAGTCTCAACTTGATACTGAAAAAGCATTGAAACTGTTAAAAAACCAACGCTGTATTATAGATTTGGATTAGAAAAACTACTCTATTAAGACTCTTTGAGTTAAAATTTCATAACCACTTCCATCATAAACTTTTATTATATATTGTCCTATAGGAAGTGTTTTTACATTAATGTCCGTTTCTTTATCGAAGAATAATTTTTGCAGGTTATTGCCGCCCATATCATATAATTCCACCGATAACCCATTTCTACCTTCTTTGTCAATGATCTTGATCAATTCACTAGTGGGGTTGGGATACATCAACAAGCCACTGGTTTCTTTATCCGTGCTTAAGATTATCAACTGGCGTACAGTTATTTTACCATCCTCAACTAATGCAGCAATAGATACTTCCTTATCTTTAACTCCTTCACCTATAGTAATATCCAAAAAGGACTCTTCATCCATCGGGTAGCCTGGATATTGAATATCGACATTATATTCACCTGGCTTTACACCAGAAATCAAAAATTCACCATTATCATTGGTATAAACATAATAGGCCAGATCACCAGTTCCAGATGTTCTTGATGTCCTTCTGCCCCTTCTCATAGAAACCCCAACCCTTCTTACCCGCTCTCTTGCCTCTACTCTGCCACCTGTATCATCACGTTCCTCTTCCAAATATCCAGAAAAGACCCCCACATCCCCAACTGGGTTTGTGTAGATTACAGAAACCAGATCAAGGTCAAAGTTATTGGCCAAGAACAATGTGTCCGCCTCAGCCCAGAAAGCTGTTCTTCCAGTTGTTTGATAATATGTGGGCAGTGCACCTTGATGTTGTACCGTATCAGCAAATCCAACGATTAGATAATCAGCCAGCACCACACTACCAAAACTAAATTCCCCGATATTATTAATATCAACCACTGCAGTAGTATCATAACCATCACTCGCTGTCACTTTTAATAAAGTCATCTCGCCCTTTGTGGCTGGATCAGTATCATTAATCAAAAGTCTACCGGTAACTGATGCGGTACCAAATGCACTTTTCAAAGCGGAGGTCAGCACTAAACTAGGCACGGCACTGTTCTTTGCTTCACAGTAGTAGATCCCTTGATTTTCCCGACTGATGGATTCAATCACTATTTGATTTCTAGTACTATCAGTTAATATATTGTCGTTTTTAAACCATTGGTAGGTATTACCGGTGCCATCTACTACAAATGACAATGTAATAGGACTCCCAACGGGTATTTCTTCATTCTGTGGGGTATCAACAGGAGTTTGAGCCCCCACCACCAGACCTGGAATGGAACCAATAAGCTCAAAGTCTGCAAAATCCAAATTGTTATCAGATAGGTCAATACTTGTCAGTTTGGTCAACCCGGACAAATCTGCTTGTATTTCTGAGATCTTATTGCCACTTAAATCAACGGTTAGCAATTCATTTAGCCCATTGAAAGAAGCGGGAATAACTCCTTCAAGGTTATTATTGTTGAGGTCAAGACCAGTTACCCGATCAGTAGCTACGGTTACGCCAAACCAAGTGCTGACATCACCCGTTTTCCAATTTGTTTTATCTGTCCAAGCATCACCATTGGTCACATCATATAAATTTACCAATGCTAAGGAATCGGCCTCCAATGAATTTGTGCCCATACCGTCATTTAAAAATATAATTGTTGGGCCGTAGGCTCCACCCATCACAAAATCATTGTTCCCATCATTATCAAAATCACCAAAAACAGGTTTTGAATAATCATCGGAAATACTGATTAGATCATGATCAAAGGAAAAATTAGCAGACCCATCATTAATCCATACTGAGGTATTTGAAAAATACCTCGTTGTCATTAAATCCAAGTCACCATCACCATCTAAATCAGCTAAAGAATTACTATAACTTGTACCTGTGTCCACATTCTGACCACTGTCTGTAAATAAACCTGTTCCGTCATTTAAAAATACATAACTGTATACAGTACCCCCAGTTTCATAACCATTGGAGGCAAAAACGTCAAGGTCACTATCCCCATCTAAATTTGCCAGGCTAACATCTGAAATATTAAAATTAGTACCCGATGGGACAATAAATGACCCTAATGTCATGTCACCTGAACCACCATTAAAAACAACCCTTAAACCCGAAGTTCCATTGGCTATTATTGCATCAATGTCAGAGTCACCATCAATATCGCCTAATTCAAACTGACTTAGATCATCGGGTGAAATATCAACATTAGATAACTCAGCAAAAGATAAACCTCCTTGATTAATAAATGTTTTAAGAAAATAAGTAAATGAGCCAGTCCTGACTAAACTAAAAATATCAAAATCCCCATCCTTGTCCAAATCTTCCAACTTGAAGCCTCTAACATCAAATATCCCTTGGCCAATACTAGAATTATAAGTAAAGACCCCACTCGTATTCAACCAAATTTCCAATCCTGGGTAATTGGTGCCATCGTCTATCGCTCTTACCAAATCTAAATCTCCGTCACCATCTAAATCCTTTAATTCCTGCTGGTTACTGTCCCCATCAATTTCTTGAGAAACAGTGAAGTTTTGTCCACTTCCATCATTCAGCCAAACCCTTGAACGTCCCGCTTGAACAATATCTAAGTTACCATCCTCATCTACATCAGCAACATCAATGTCATAGCTAGTAGAAACTAAGGCTAGATCATTTGCACTTTTCACAAACGTAAAAGACCCTTGATTTTCAAATATTGAAATATTAGTGCCAAATACTATAAAGTCAGTATCTGCATCAGCGTCAAAATCACCAGGTATTGATTGGCCAGGGAATTCATCTCTCAATGTAAACCCACCAAGACCGTCCCCTTGCATAACATAAGTAGAGTCATTTTCATTGGAAAGTACAATATCGTCAAAATTATCATTATTGATATCTGGTGTATGCACTAAATTAGGATATTGCCCATTTAAAATAGAGATTGGCGTTTGGGGAGTAAAAACACCGTTTCCATCATTTAAAAAGGCTGTTATTTCAGAATCTGGATAAATAGAAGTTGCAATTACAAAATCCATATCACCATCATTATCAAAATCTGCTTCCTTAGCTTCACCTGAATTATTTGGAAAAATAATATGACTCCCTGCATCGGTAAACGTTCCTGTGCCGTTGTTAGTAAATAGCCTAATTCCATCATTAAAAGATCCATCAGGTGCCCTAAAAACAATGTCTGAATCCATATCTCCATCAAAATCAGCTACTACCAGTGCCCGATGCTGACCAGCATAATTACCCATCAATGGTGCGCCAGGTGCAGCCACAAAATCGAGATTGTTATTAATTAACACTTGTATTTCAGTACTTTCATTTTCTATTACGATGTCAGCATCACCATCGCCATCTAAATCCGCTAATATCAAATCATGGTTCAAATATTGATAACTCGTAACAGCTTGTTTAGTAAAATTACCACTGCCACCATTTAACCAAACTGCTAACTGAGTACTTGCACCGTATGGCCCATATTGTAAAAGGATATCCAAATCGCCATCGCCATCAAAATCAGCAACCGCACTTGACGATATTATATATAAGTTTTCAGTAGTAAGTTCAGTTTGGCTGAAGGATAAGCCACCCTCATTACTGAAAATAATGGGATTGTTGATATAAGAAATATAAACGGCATCCAAATCACCATCTTTATCCATATCCCCGACATGAATATTTTGTGGATAAGGCAAGCCCAATTGTTGCACCTGTGTGAAAAATATGGTCTGTGCTTCCGTTCGGTTTGAACTGCCTGTTATGCCACTTTTCTTGTTCTCAATACGATGCTTAAATCTGTCTTTAAACTTGGTTTCCTTTTTCTCCTGTGCACTTGCCGCACTCACCACCACACCCATGGCCAATGCCAATGCCCAGTGTTTATAGCTCATTTTCAACTTCTCCCCTGTTCTATTACTAAAACTTTGGATTTGCTTTTCTAAGCGTTTTAGTCTTTCAACTACTGTATATCTTTTGCGATTGGTTTTTTCTTGAAAGTAGCCCTCTTCAATACCTTTTTGAAACCTTGCAGCTAACTTAGTGTGCTTGTCTTTGAGCCTTCTGAGGAGTTGTCGATTGATGTTGTTCATGATGAAACAGTTTCATTTTCTTTTAATTCAGGATTTGACCAAAACACCTCATCTTTTGAGATCACAGAGGTTTTGTGCATTTGCTTGGCACTATTCAGAATATTGGGCCTCAATTTGCCTGGCAACACCTTTAAATCAAATATCTCTTCTACTGATGTCTTATATAAAATATGTCCACAAGGTTGCCCTGTAGGTATGTATATCACTGTTATCCCACATACTATAGATTTGTCTGCAATAGGTGCTTCTTTAAAAAGCGAACTGTTAGGCCTTAACTTAGATGTGGATACAAACAAATAATCCCCAATTTTATCCATCCCCCTTACAAACCCATTGATTTGGGTAATAATGTCATATTTGCCTGTGTTCACATTCACCTTTATCACTTCGCCTGTGGCTGAAAGCAGCATCCAGAGTGAACCGTCATACAACCTTGGAGAATGTGGTACTGGTAAATTATCCAATATAATTTCATTGGAATCCAGATCAATCAGCACCCCTCCTTTCATCATATTGTCATTCCACGATCGGGCAGCATTACCAGAACCCAATGCAGATACGTATTTTGGTTTGTGAGTAATTGGGTCAACTGCCAAACCATTCAAATGACATCGGTCTTCAGGTTTCAGATCAGTAATGAACGAAGGCCTCCAATATTCCTGAAAACTTAAGTTTTCATCAAACAATGAAAGGCAACTGAATAGGGTATTCACTCCCATCAGGCCTTCACTTGTGTAATGAATATCGTGTAAATCCAATGTACCTGTGTGGTAAGTTACCCTTGGAATAAATAGGCTGTCATATACGTTAGGGTTAGGTGGATAATTTTTAGCCATTCCCACAGAATTAGTGGTAATAATCAATTCATCACGGGTGGCCAACGCAAAATTCTCTCCTTTGATGGTCATTCCCATGGGCTTATCAAAATTCCTGGGCAATTGAATAAGCTGATTCTCGTCCTTGGCTGAGAAAATCACCACTTTGCCTGTTTGATAGGTGCTTATGGCAAGAGAGCATTTTAGACCAAGTAATAACTCTGGAATATTTGGTGTATACGTGTAACTAAATGGAGGAGGTGGAGTCATAAATTCTAATCAATTTCTAGTCATTGTAAATACATTTTCACCTCCCACAGCCGATTTACGACCTCCTTCGCCATAAACTGTTCCTTCCCATATAAAAGAAAAAATCAGTGAAGCTTCCGTGATTTCATCTATTGTAATGTCAACATTTGAAGTGGTTATTACCTTGGCAGTATCATCTTTAAACGACCAAGTATCGGTGTCATTAAAAACAATAGTACCGTTGGTGGAGGTGAAGCCATTTTCAGAAAATGTAAGAGTAAACCCAGTAAATACTTCGGTATAGTCAATGTCATCTACTTTTACAGATAAAATATTCCATTGGGTGCCCGAAGTGGCGTCACCTACTAGTAATTTTGTAACACGTTGAACTTCCGTTTCCGGGACTGGATCACTGCCACCACTTTTGCATGAAATACTTTGAAGTGTAACGGCTAAAATAAATACTGATAAGATGGTGCGCAAAATCATAACAGAAGGGTTTAGAAAATTTAACAAGAAATATAGAAAAATTCTGAAAAGAATCCTAGATTAACTTATATAATAACTATGTTTAATGTTCATTGGCCCGGCATGAGCGGTGTCTTTAATAGTTTGAAATATTAAAATAAGATCGTAACATTTGCCAATGAAATTTTTTAAAGGGATTCATGTGGGCTACGCCTTTGTGGTATTCACCGTCCTATTCATTGTTCTGTTGCCCTTTTTTATGGTGCCGATTATATTTAAATCCCGATTTCAATGGACGGGCGTATTAAATAGAATATGGGCTCGCTCATTTTTCACTTTAACTTTCTTTAAATACGACATAGAATATCGCTTTAAACCAAATAAAGATCAACAGTATATATTTTGTCCCAATCACTTTTCCTATCTGGATATCCCCACAATGGGGCTGAATAAAATCAATGCTATTTTCGTAGGGAAGAACGATATGGAGCGGGTTCCGATTTTTGGGTTTATGTATAAAAAACTGCATATCACAGTGGATAGGAAAAGCCTGAAAAGTAAGTATTCTACTTTTGTAAGATCATTGCAGGCGTTGGATGATGGAAAAAATCTGATGATATTCCCTGAAGGGGGAATGCTTTCTCAAGAAGTACCTCGTATGGCTCGATTTAAAGATGGTGCATTCCGTGCTGCCATTGAGAAACAAATTCCAATCGTACCCGTCACTATTCCTTTTAATTGGATAATTTTGCCAGACGGAAGTTTTCAAGCCAATCAACATCTACTCAAGGTGGTTTATCATGAGCCAATTGAGACCAAGGGGATGACCTTGGATGACCTTAAAAGATTAAAGGAGAAAACGTTCGACACCATAGATTTAGAATTGAAATTTCAGTTAAATGAAAATCGATAAAGAATTACTAAATAAAACAGCTCATTTAGCAAGACTTGAATTTGATGATAGTGCCGCTGAAGAAATGATGTCGGATATGACAAAAATTATCACCTGGGTTGAAAAATTAAATGAGGTCGATACTGAAAATGTAGCCCCGCTTACTACAATGTCTCACGAAATAAATGTGTTAAGAAATGATGAGGTGAAGCCACATTTAAGTCATGAGCGTGCACTTAAAAATGCGCCTAAAAAGGATGCTGATTATTTCAGGGTCCCTAAAGTAATGGAGTAACATGCAATCGAAATATTTTTGGAACCAATGGCCTAAGGCCTACAAATATTCTTATCTACTTTTCTTGACATTATTTGTTATGGCCATGCTATGGATGGCCGTTAGCTATGTCATCGGTGTGGGCAATGTTTTAGATTGGAACATCCTCGCACAAGTGGATAAGGCAGAAATAATTGTTAAGACCTTCAAAGTTGGTCCTTTCAACCTATCACAGTCAGTTGATAGTACCATTTTTACACAAGAATATGCCGGCACAGCCCCTGCCATAAATGTGTTTTCTTATTACTTATTCTTATTGGCGATTACCTTAGTAGCCACCTTATTGGTGACCGTAATAAGTAACCTCACCCGATTTTGGTACTATGTAGGCATAGCCATATTTGCATTTTTTCTAGTTAGTCTAAAACTTGAATTACTGCTGTTTTTTGGCAGTGGGCAGAAGATTGGTTTGGTCATAGCCTTGATCCTTTATTTGCCACTCTCCTTTTATTTCCAAAGTATAAAAACCGAAACCCCGTTGATAAAACGGTTTCTTGCCTTTTTTGGTGTGGCTATCATTTTAGCTATACTTATTGGATTTGGAACAGATGTGCCACATCCTTTTTTCTATCTGAGCACCTCAATGATAGGTAGTGCTTTCTTAATTTCCCTTTTATTCATATTCGGGATAGCTCACGAAATAATTGCTTCATTTGTTTACCTACTCTATGGCAGAGTTAGTTCGCAGGGTACCAAAAATGGATTCATACATTTTATTGTCATCACCCTCTTTTATTTGGTCAATCTTACCCTAGCCTTCCTCCACGAAACGAATATCATCGATTGGGATTTTCTATATGTAAATGTTTTCATTCTACTTATTATTTCTGCCCTTCTTGGAATTTGGGGTTTTAGGCATCGTGAGAATCAATATGATTACATATTTAAATTTTATCCCACAGGGGCGTTGACCTTTCTTGGTCTAGGGATAGTTTGTTTTATCACTATTGCTCATCTCCAGACCACAGGTAATGATGCAGGACTTGAGATTTTTCGTGATTTTATTCTTTATAGTCACCTTGGCTTTGGCATCATTTTCTTGCTTTACATTATTTCCAATTTTGTATCGCTTCTCAAAAAGAACCTGCCACTATATCAGGTGCTGTATAGGCCCAATGGCATGCCATACTTTACTTTTAGGTTTGCTGGGATAATCCTTGTTGTGGCTTTTGTATTAAAATCAAACTGGCAAGTACCCGTATTTCAAGGCAAAGCCGCCTATTACAATAGTGTGGCTGATCTTCATCAATATAATGGTGAAAAACAACTTGCCGAACGGTATTATAAGGAGGCCGCTAATTATGCCCTCTATAATCACAAATCAAACTATTCCTTGGCCGTATTGTCAGAGCGATCGGGCAATGATGAACAAGCATTGTACAGATATAAAGAGGCCACAAAAAAATGGCCCAGTCCCCAAGCTTATGTCAACCTTTCAAATCTACATCTAAAAAATCAGCAGTTTTTTGATGCACTTTTTACCGCAAAGGAAGCGGTTAAAAAATATCCTGAAAGCCCTGAGGTATTAAACACATTAGGGTTGATATATGGGAAAACGAGCATCATAGATTCTGCTATATACTATCTGGATAAAGCCAGTAAAATAGAGCCGGATAAAGGTGGTGCGATAAGTAATATCATGGCACTTTTAGCCAAGAATACATTTGAAATACCCGTTGACACAGTGCTTAAAGAATATCAGGTAGGAGATGATCCGATTAGCATCAATAATAAATTAGTTCTGGGTAATAAAACACAACAGTTTTTAAATATCCCCTTTAGCAAGTCCGATTCTGCACTTACCCTTGTGGATGCAAGTATTTTAGAAAATATGGCTATCAATAGTCTTTATGATAAGGATACAGCGAGTACGGAGCCAATAACCGCCTATAGTAGATACCCTTCCAATGTTGCCTTTAAAGAATCATTGGAATATGCTGCATGTCTGCAGTTATATAATAACGGGGACATCAATAATGCATTTAGAAGGCTCAACTGGCTAGCCAATACCAGTGAGCAAATGGCAGCCAAATATTTTGATGACATCGGGCTTTGGGCTCTGGAACAAGGTGCAGCTGACGTGGCCATTGAATATTTCCAGTGGGCAAAAGATAAGGGGTATGACGATGCTGCTTTGCACCTGGCAATTGCTTTAGCTGAAAATCAAAATATCCCTCAGGCTATTCATAATTGGAATGAACTGGTTCAAGCCGATGATCCTAGCTTAAAACAAATAGCTCAAAGTATGAGCTCAGTATTGTCATTAACCCCTTCTGAGGCCATGAGAAGGGAGGATAGCCAGTTGTATCTTTTTGAAAGATTTATGTTGAGTGCCACAGACACACTATTGTTCAATTCATTGGTAAACCATTTTGAAGACCCGAATTATAAAGCACAGGCGATATTGGATATGGCACGAAAGCTTTGGAAACGTGATTTATCGAATTCGGCTATAGAAATATACTCCATGGCCAAAGGATTAAATATTACAGATGAGGAATTATATAATAATCTCCAGTTTTTTGAGCTTCGAATGCTTGCAGCTGATGGTAATATCAGAGGGTTAGCACAAAAAATCAATCAAGATATCGAGTTTGACACTTCACACAATCTTGAAAAGGCCTACTTTACTGGCTTAATCAATGAGGCTAATGGAGATTCAATTGCAGCTTTAATTAATTATAAATTTATATCCGATCGAAATCCATTTTATGAAGAATCAGTCATTGCTGCAGCTCGCTATTTTGGTAAGTCGGATGCATTTAAAAGCTATAATGTTTTATTAAGTGCATTGGAGATCAACCCAAGGTCTATCAAGCTATTGAAGGCTTATATTTACCAATGTGCCTTGGTTCAACAAAACACTTCTGCTAATATTGCCCTTGCAACATTGAAACCGTTGGTTTCCTATTCAGAATACAATATGATAGAGGCCAATTACAAAGAATTAGTAAATAAAATGAATGAAGAGTGGCCTTAATATAGTGCCATAAATCAATGAAAATAAAATTTTAAATTTATCGCTTTAAATACTTGTCCCATGGAATTAAAGAAAATAGCCCTCAACGACCTTCATGAAAAACTCGGTGCTAAAATGGTGCCTTTTGCAGGATACAATATGCCAGTGAGATACTCCTCTGACATTGAAGAACACATGACTGTAAGGAATGGGGTAGGCATGTTTGATGTGTCACACATGGGTGAGTTTTTAATAACCGGGCCAAATGCTTTGGCATTGATCCAAAAGGTGACTTCTAATGATGCTTCGAAATTAGAGATCGGCAAGGTACAATACTCCTATTTACCCAATGACAAAGGAGGTATTGTTGACGATTTGTTGGTGTATCAGATACGGGAAGAGGAATATATGTTGGTGGTGAATGCCTCCAATATTGATAAAGATTGGTCATGGATAGTTTCCAAAAATGACATAGGGGCCACTATGAAAAACATCTCCGATGACTTTTCCCTATTTGCCGTTCAAGGGCCAAAGGCTACTGAATCTTTGCAAAAATTGACTTCCGTTGATCTGTCTAATATTCCATTTTATACTTTCGCTATAGGTGATTTTGCCGGTGCTGAGCATGTCATAATTTCTGCTACAGGTTATACTGGCTCAGGTGGATTTGAGATTTATCTGCACAATAGAGATGCCGAAATGATATGGAATAAAATCATGGAAGCAGGTGCTGAATTTGATCTTAAACCAATAGGCCTAGGTGCACGGGATACGTTACGCATGGAAATGGGCTTTTGCCTTTATGGCAATGATATTGATGATAACACTTCACCCTTGGAAGCAGGCCTAGGATGGATTACTAAGTTTACCAAAGAGTTTACCAACTCAGCAGCCCTTCAAAAACAGAAAGAAGCGGGCGTAACCAAGAAATTAATTGGCTTTAAGATGATCGATCGGGGTATCCCTCGTCATAATTATGAAATTCAGGATGCAAAGGGGAACACCATTGGAAGAGTTACCTCAGGCACCCAATCGCCTGTATTGTCACAAGGTATTGGAATGGGGTATGTAAATACTGAGTTTGCCAAAGCAGATACTGAAATATACATAGCTGTAAGAAACAAAGCACTGAAGGCTGTGGTAAGTAAGTTGCCGTTGATTTAGAAATACTCTGTGTTTCTTCTCTGTGATCTCTGCGGTAAGGATAAACCACTGAGCACACAGAGCCACACAGAGAAATTATCCATATTCCCTATAATTGCAATATGAAAACTGTCGATGTTTGCTTAAGCCCAGATCTCATTCACTTGTATGATGTTTCTGACAAGGTTGTTGTAGTAGTTGATATTCTGAGGGCAACATCTTGCATGACGGCAGGATTGGCCAACGGAGTAAAAAGTATTACTCCTTATCAAAATCTAGAGCAATGCGAATTCATGAAATACAAAGGCTATTTAATAGCTGGTGAACGGGATGGACAAAAAGTAGATGGTTTTGACCTTGGTAATTCTCCGTTCGACTATTTGGATGAAAGTGTCAGAGGCAAAAAAGTAGCTGTAACCACTACTAATGGTACTGTCGCCATTGAAAAATCAAAACGTGCCATTGAGGTGATTATAGGTTCATTTTTGAATATCTCTGCTGTGGCTGCTCATGTTAAAAAACAACGGCAAAACGTATTGATATTATGTGCAGGTTGGAAGGGGAAAATCAATTTGGAAGACTCACTTTTTACTGGAGCGCTGGTTGATAAATTGATTGATGATTTCGCTTTTGAAAGTGATGCACCTCTTTTAGCTCAAGCCTGCTATCTTCAAATGAAAGATGATATGCTTCATCGAGTTCAAAACTCATCACATGCTAAGCGACTAAACAGACTGAATGTTCAAAAAGACATCGAATACTGTCTTAAATTAGATGAGTTTGATATAGTGCCCAGGTTAGTGGGTGAAGAACTAGTCGTCTAAGTTTAACGCAACTTAGGGTTGTTTTTATGTCGATTTTGATCCCGTTCTGATTTCTTTTCGAAATTTTTCTCCAAAGCTTTAGTCAGATCAACCCCTGTTTGGTTAGCCATGCAGATCAGTACCCACATTACATCGGCCATTTCATCAGCCAAGTCCAGATTTTTATCTGATTCCTTTTCAGATTGCTCGCCATAACGTCTCGCCATAATACGCGCCAACTCACCCACTTCTTCTGTTAGTATGGTCATGTTAGTGAGTTCGTTAAAATAACGTACTCCTGTGGTTTTGATCCAGTTATCTACTTGCTTTTGAGCTTCTTCGATGGTCATTTACTAATTGTTATTTTCACTGTTTGTTTTTCGAATCGATAATAATAGTTACCGGACCGTCATTGACCAGACTCACTTTCATGTCCGCACCAAATTTTCCTGTTTCAATCTTATGTCCCAATTCACCTTCTAGCTTTTCAATAAACTGCTGGTACAATGGAATGGCTATTTCTGGTTTTGCAGCTTTAATATAGGACGGTCGATTTCCCTTTTTTGTACTCGCATGAAGGGTAAACTGACTGATTAATAACAAGTTGCCATGGACATCAATCAAACTTTTGTTCATCACACCCTCCTCATCATTAAAAATTCTAAGATTGATGATCTTACGAACCAACCAGTTGATGTCTTCTTGGCCATCCGCTTCTTCTATTCCCAGAAGCACCATCAATCCATGGCCTATTTCACCTGCTACGACTCCATTTATCGTTACCGCTGCTTCAGACGCACGTTGAATTACTGCAAGCATAATTTAAAATTGCTGAAGGCTGTCCGATTCATGGTAATACTGTCCTTTCTCATCAAGAGAAGCTTTTGCAAGCATAGCCCGCACTACTTTTATCGAGTGTATTCCTTTATATTTTTTCAATGCGCCAATAAATAAGAATCCCAAAACTGTAAATAATACCTGGCCTATCTTCTCACCAATCCGCAACTCTTTGCGGGGGCCAAGCAACAAGGAAGGCCTGAAAATATGGAATGTATCAAAAAATAAATGGGAAATGGCGTCCTCTACCTCACCTTTCACTTTGTTATAGAAAATTTTTGAATTGGCATCTGCACCCAAAGCAGTCACAATGAGGTACTGTTTTGCGCCTTGCTCCTTGGCCAATTTGGCGGTCTCTAGTGGGTATTCATAGTCCACTTTTTTAAAAGCCTCCTGGCTACCTGCTGTTTTTATCGTTGTTCCAAGACAGCAGAACACGTCATCCACTTTAAACCATTCTGGATTACTGCCTAGCTTACTAAAATCTGCTATTTGATTGACAAACTTAGTATTCTTTTTTTCAATAGGCTTTCGGGAAAGGGTGGTTACTTGGTCATAGCGGTCACTTTCTAGAAGTAGATCAAGTAATTGGCCTCCTATTAAGCCAGTAGACCCTATAAGCAAAGCGGTTTTACCCATTTTCGATTTGTTGTTCTTGTTGCTCCCACTCAATAAACTTATAAATCTCTTGTTGGACTTTGCTATACACCCATAGGATCACTGCAAAATCATCAACAAGACCTGTAATAGGAATAAAGTCAGGGATCAAATCCAATGGAGTTACAAAATAAACCAATCCTGCTACTATCATTAAAATGGTTTGCAAATCAACATCCCGGTAATGGCCTTTTACATACGCTTTTACCAATCTTATAAGCACCTTGATCTGACTGACTACGGTAGTATTATTGATATTTTCTACCTTTAATTCCGAAAGCTTCTCACTCGAAACATTGAAAAGATGTTTTAATTTCCCTTTATTTTTTAGAATGTTTGAAGCACGTTTTTTGGCGTTTTTAAAAAATTTATTTCCTTCAATATTCTTCATAATAATTGTTTAAAAGGTCTCCCAAATCTCTTTCTTCACCGTAAGTAAAGCATGTTGTATCGGGTCATGTTCTTTTTGCAGTGTTCTTTCAAATATCAGTTTTGATAAATCAACGCCTGTAGATTCTGCCGATAAATTACCCATGGCATCATTTATAGTTACTATCAGGTCTTCTTTGCATGATTTTACCAATTCCCAAGCCTGCTCACTCATATATAACTGCTGTGAAACATTATGGTTATATTCTTCACGGATTTCATTGAGCAATATTTGCTGAAATTCCTTGGCGGTATAGTTACCATTATTCAGTCTTACAATAAGATTATTTGGGCTGATTCTTTCTAAAAACAGGCATACACGCTCATAGGCATGCAGCCTATTGGGCAATACAGTCTCTATACTTTTACCCCGTACTTCAATTCGCTTCTTATCAATCTCACCATTAATAAACGACTTTACGATTAAGTACATTGCATAAAGTACCAATCCTGCAGGGATTATTAATTTTCCAAACTCAATTATTGCGTCCATATATTTTTATTGTGTTTATATTCAAAATTGGCCAAACCAATATTATTTACCATGTGTTTTACTAAAAACAACCATAAATTGGCTCCGACTAAACAATATCCTTGTTCTAATAATAGGTTAAATTAGCAAAGTCAGTGTAATTATAAGCAACAGACCGAAAAATGCAGACAATAATTCCCGTTTCACTTACAGAAAGTGCCGTAGAAGAGGTTAAGAACATCATGCAAAATAAAAATATTCCTGAAGGATATAAACTAAGGGTAGGAATAAAGGGAAGTGGTGGCTGCCTCGGATTTGCGTTTATGCTAGGGTTCGACAAAAAAAAGGATAATGATATTGAATTTGAGACCAATGGCGTTCAGGTACTTGTAGAGAAAAAACATGCCATGTACCTGCTAGACATGGAAGTTGACTTCCATGATGGTGACGATGCCAGAGGGTTTACTTTTGCTAAGAAGAGCAAGGTGGATGTATAAAGGAATTTAATGGCTAAAGCCAATTATCATGCGGTTCAGCCCGTGGTAAGCATTGAGCATTTTATTATATTAGGGAAAGGGGGTGAGTAAAATTAGCTAAAATGCTATGTTTAGTTTTGAAAGCCCAAAACCTATCGAATCCGAACTTTCATTTATGGTATTTCAATGAAGGTTAGTGGCTAAAGCCATATTGTTTATTCCTGATAAACACGCCTTAAAAGGCGTGGAAAGTGATCTAAAATCAAGTTATTTTTATTAATCATACAATAAAATGACCAATCAAATACCCTGAATTTAATATCCTAATTGTTAATTAGACCATAGTTTACTAATCCGTAAAGGTCACATCAAATTTTACCACGTGGCTTCAGCCCGTGGTAATTATAAATGACATAAAAGGGCTTTAGCCCTTAAGCTTCTCAAACCCATACTTGTCAATAAACAATTTGTATTCTTGATCGAAAGAATTTTTTTGATGATGCACTTCTTGGTTTTTAATATAATTTCTAACTTTTTCAACTTGTGATTCACTTACAGATATAGCGAAATACTCATCCTGCCATCCGAATTTCGTTTTAGTAAGCTTTTGTTTGTTGATCCAAAATGCCGACTCCCCCTTTATAAGTTGCATTACCTTGGCAATGGTCTGATCCGATTTCAATGAGACAAGACAATGGACATGGTCAACATATCCATTTATAAAATCAATATAAATTCCTTTGTCTTTAGCATTGGTTCTTATGTGGTCAAAAACAGGTTTTCTGATTTCCCTTTCTAGAAATGGAGCTCGGTTTTTAGTAGTCCAAACCAAATGAATCCAAACTTTTACAAATGGCATTTCAATTAATGTTAGTGGCTAAAGCCAGTTGAATCTGTTTTAGCAACACGCCTTAAAAGGCGTGGTATTTAATTAGCGAATTAAGTTTAAGTACAATCATAATCCAAGTAAAAGGCAAGGTTATTACTGGGTTGAACATGGTGGTAATAGCATTTAATAAAAATTTTTGAACTCTTATGTTCACGCTATAAAAAAGAAAGCCGTTCATATTGAAAGTTAATGGCTAAAGCCGATAAAATTTGTCTCTGATAGCCACGCCTTAAAAGGCATGGCAAATGACCCTCCCGTTAGGCAGGGCACTCAAATATTGAATTAATATTAAGAATTACGCAAGGTGATCCCCTGATTATAAAGCATACACCTAAAGATTACCACGTGGCTTTAGCCCGTGGTTATTACCCGTGACAAACAAGGGCTTTGGCTCAATAACTTACTTAACGTTCAAGCTTCAACGACACAGTAGCTCTTTTACAATCACCAGCAATAGGGGGGTTCTCTTTTGAAAGGCTTACTTCTACACTTTCTACTTCCAATTCTTTGAGGATTCGCTGGCAGATTTGTATTACAACATGCTCCAATAATTTTGAAGGGACGGCCATAACCTCAGCAGCTATGGCATAAATTTTTTCGTAATCAACCGTTTTAGTTAGATCATCATTTGTAGCAGCAGATGAAAAATCAGCCTCTACAGTTATATTGAGTAAAAATGTATTTCCATTTTTACGTTCATGTTCATAAAATCCATGATAGGCATAAAATGAAAGCCCTTCTAAACTGATTTTACCCATTAGTCTAGGTCATCAAAAAAAGAGCCTTTACTTTCCTCAACTACCTTTTCAACAGGTTGCTCAGCCTTTATTTCCTTAGGTGGGGTAACTGGCTCCTCAGGCACTTCCTGTTCCAATTTTAAATCCTTTTCTAATTGGTTTGCTTTCTTGACTGATGCATTTTCCCTTTTTATTTTCAAAAGTTCTTCATCAATGTTCACTTTGCTAATCTGAGACTTCACACGATTCACTTTTTCCAACGCATCATTTGTAAATGATTTTATGTCAGACAACAGATCTTCACGAATATTTTCAAGGTTCCTATACACCTGAGCCATTGACCTTAATTTATCTTCCATGTCTTCAATGGCATTTCGTGATCGCATTTCTGCCTCTTCCAACATGTCTTTAGCCTTTGACTTAGCTTCGTTCATAATACCCTCCGCCTTCATCTCCGTTTCACGCATGTGTAACTGAGCTGTCTTAGTGGCCTGGTCTATCATATTAGCACCAGTATCTTCAGCGGTTTTAAGGGTCTTAAACAATGAGTTTTCCACTTCCCTAAGCTTTTCCACCTCTCGTTCAGAAGATTCTAACTTAATCCTCAACTCCTTATTTTCATCCTGAAGTTTTTCCCACTCCGAGGACATGGTCGTTAAAAATGCATCTACCTCGTCTTTATCCAACCCACGAAAAGCCTTTTCAAAAGTCTTTTGTCTGATTTCTAATGGCGTAATTTTCATATCAAAATTTATACTATACCAACTATCTCAATTATTTAACTCAATATCCCATATGGAAATTGTCCTATCGTCACTTGCACTTGCCAATAAGTTATTATACTCACTCCACAATAATTTGTTTACCGAAGTGCCATGCCCTGCATGACGGGCTTTGTCTATTACCTTCAACAACTTAAATCGCTCAACATTCCATACTTTGATCGATTTGTCCATGCTACAAGTTACAAAATGTTTGCCATCTGGACTAAATGCAATGTTATTTATGGCGTACATATGAGCCACTATATCTTCCAATAATACATATCCCCCCTTTACATCCCAAATTTTGAGATGGGCATCACGCCCACCACTTAAAAGTAGCTGACTGTCAGGCGAGTAACGTATGGTGAAAACAGAGTTTTTATGATCAGCCAATGTGTATTTTAAACTTAAATCCGATAGATTCATAATTAAAATCGTGTTATCACTTGTGCCAATAGCCAGTTCATTACTTACTTCATTAACAGCCAAACACCGAACACTTTTCTCAGCTACTTTAATTTTATCCAGTGCTTTAAGCGGATTTAATCCTATTACATGTAAAATACCCTTTCCATCACCAACATACATTTTGTCCCTAAAAGTTGTGATATCAAAAATAGCAGCATCGGTAAAATTCAATGAACTAACCTCCTTTTTCTTATCACAATCTAGGAAATGAAGCCCATCATAGTTATGCCCCACTGCCAATAGATTGACTTTTTCAAGAAAGTGTAAACCATAAATTGAATTGGGTAATTTGGCAATCAATTGTCCTTTATCAGGGTTTTTCAAATCCCATTGTACTACCATACCATCACCTGCACCTGAATAAAATATGTGTGGATATTGTGACCTCTCAAGTGTATAAATACAATCATTGTGGCCGGTGTAAGTTTCTTTTTTACTTACTATAACCTTAGTCATGGAGAAGTGGTTAGATTTAATTTTTAAATTTAGGACAAAAGAAGCAAGTAATAGACTAGTAATCAAATGCCTTTAATCAAAATAGAACAAATAAAACCTGAACGATATATTGGTATTTGGCATATCACAGAGCACTTGGAAGACTTGCTCACTCAATTAAACCCCAATCAAAAGTATTTACCAGAACTGGAAGGGTTTAGGATAATGTCTAAAAAACTTGAGTGGGCAGCCGCCAGACTCACAGTAAAAATGCTGGCCGCTAAAATGAAAATTGATTATAAGGGTATTGATAAAAATACAGATGGCAAACCAGTATTGGCCCATAGTAATGTTGAAATCTCATTGACGCACTCCTATCCTTTTGTGGCAGCCATCATTGATAGAAATATAAATGTGGGCATAGATTTAGAGCAACCCAAGGAGAAACTCAAAGCCATTGCACATAAATTTCTCTCAGAAAAAGAACTTCTTTTTACAAATAATGATGTGGTAAAACTATGTATTGCATGGTGTGCTAAAGAGACTTTGTATAAAATGCACAGCAAGCGTGGGTTGTTATTTAAAGAAAATTTACTGCTGGAACCCTATGAACCAAAAAGCCGCGGCATCATAACTGGCAGTATAATTGCAAATGATTCCATAAAAAGCTATAATTTGGAATATAGAGTGGAAAAAGACTATATTTTAACTTTTACTGGCTAATTTGATTAATATCATGAAAATATTTATCTCTTCGTTAATTGTACTTTTAGTAAGTAGTAGCTTGCATTCGCAAAATATTGCTGATTTTACGCTTACTGATGCGAAAAGCAAAAGTGAGGTCTCCCTTAATAATTTTAATAATAAAAAGGGCGTTGCCGTGATTTTCACAAGTAATGTCTGCCCCTACTCAGTATATTATGAAGGTAGAATCACACAATTAGTAGCTGATTATCCTGATGATATTCAATTTCTGTTAGTCAACAGCTTTACGGATGACAAAGAAACAGTAGATCAAATGCGAAGTAAGATTGTGGCCTGGGGTATTAACGCGCCTTACTTAGCTGATAAAGATGGTGGTGTAAAGAAAGCATTTGGTGCACGCAAAAGCCCTGAGGTCTTCTTATTAAAAAACAATGGCGGAAAGTTTTCCATTTTTTACAAAGGTGCCATTGATAATAATCCTCAGGTAGCAACTGATGTAAAGGAACGATACTTGAAAAACAATATTGAAAACTTGCTTAATGGCAGAAGTGCAACGAACCTAGGCACACGACCAATTGGATGTATGATTAAATAATTACTCTAGGTCCTCGTACTCTCCCGCAGATAGGCATTGTAACAGTACCTTTACTTCATCTGCCTTAATATGATCCCCTATCTTCTCAAATGAGTTCATGAGATTTCTCAATGACCTTCTGATAATCTCTGCATTGCTACAGGGCTGAAAATAGCTGTCTTGTGGGTTCAACCTCAATTCTGCTACATAATTATTAATATCATCCATGGAGAATATCAATCCACGGTTAAAGGCATTAATGTAGAATTGTTGATGGTTTTTATCTTTATAAGTAAGAATAAAAAGGTTGGGTAGATTTACTCCACTTATTGGCATTTTCAGCCTTTGGGCAACAAGCATGTACACAGCGCATAATGAAATTGGATTGCCTTTTTTAGAATCCAAAACAATATTAATCATTGAATTGCTGGGGGAATGAAAGTTCTTAGTGTTTGCGCTGAATTTCAACTTTCCAAATAGTACACTGTTCAATAATTTCACTTGATCAAACGGATGTGCTTCGGGCTTAAACTCAAGCCATGCCTCATAATAGATTTGTTCGAGATCCTGCTTGAGTTTAACCAATTCTAAATCTGGATATTGATAGGTAGCTACTAGCCACATCCCTTTCAATAAATCATCTTCTTCATTGTCAAGCCAAAATTCGAGACGCTCTTGGAGGAGCTCAAACTGCAGTAAATGTATTAAATCCTCAATTCTCCTCTGAACATCGGGATTGAGGTTACTTTCCCACTCGGTTTCCAATAATGGAATTATATTCTGGCCAATAGACTTTATTTTATCCTCTACATGAGTGATTATTTGATGGTCATCGTCATCAAGGAGGGATATTAGGGCTTTAAGCTCGCTGTTTTTCAAAAGAAAAAATTTATTCGTTATCTAATAGCTGTCTGAAAAATAGCTGACTTCATTTAACTTTCAAAATATTTAGGTTTGAATTACCCCAACATTAAACTTTTCCACTGGAGCATGATTAGCAGCTTCTATTCCCATGGAGATCACCTTTCGGGTCTCTAAAGGATCAATAATACCATCTACCCAAAGTCTTGAAGCTGCGTAATAAGGGCTTAATTCCTCATTATATTTATCGGTAATATCCTTTAATATTTTTTCTTCTGCTTCAGGTGTTGTTTCCTCACCTTTGGCTTTTAATGTGGCCACCTGTATCTGCAAGAGCGTTTTTGCTGCTGCCGCACCGCTCATTACGGCTATCTGAGCTGTGGGCCAGGCGTATATTAACCTAGGATCGTATGCCTTTCCACACATGGCATAATTTCCCGCACCATACGAGTTGCCCATGATAATGGTAAATTTTGGCACTGTGGAGTTAGCCATGGCATTCACCATTTTTGCTCCATCCTTAATTATACCTCCGTGTTCTGCTTTACTGCCCACCATAAAACCACTTACTTCCTGAAGGAATACAAGAGGAATTTTCCGTTGGTTGCAGTTCATGATAAATCGGGCAGCCTTATCTGCTGAGTCAGAGTAAATCACCCCGCCCATTTGCATTTCACCCTTCTTGTTTTTCACAACTTTCCGTTGATTGGCCACAATTCCTACAGCCCACCCGTCAATTCTACCATATCCACATATTATTGTCTTGCCATAAAGTGCCTTGTATTCATCAAATTCAGATTTATCTACCAGTCGTTTAATAACGTCCATTGTATCATAAGGCTTTACCCGATCTTCTGGAAATATGCCATACAATTCTTTGGGGTTTAGCTTAGGTGCCGCTGACTTGATCCTATCAAACCCAGCCTTTTCAAAAGCACCAATTTTATTGAAAATTGATTTTATGTAATCGAGGCAGGCCTCATCATTATCAAATTTATTATCGGTTACACCTGAAATTTCACAATGGGTGGTGGCTCCACCTAATGTTTCATTGTCAATAGATTCGCCTATGGCCGCCTTTACCAAATAGGAGCCTGCCAAAAATATGGAGCCCGTTTTGTCCACGATCATGGCCTCATCAGACATAATGGGCAAATAAGCACCACCTGCCACACAACTGCCCATGATAGCAGCAATTTGTATAATGCCCATTGAGGACATCTTGGCGTTATTCCTAAACTGCCGGCCAAAGTGCTCCTTATCAGGAAATATTTCATTCTGCATGGGTAGAAAAACACCAGCGCTATCGACTAAATAAATTATTGGCAGACGATTTTCCATTGCTATCTCCTGAGCCCTTAGATTTTTCTTTGCTGTGATAGGAAACCAAGCACCGGCCTTTACAGTTGCGTCATTGGCCACGATCATGCACTGTCGGCCTTGCACATATCCAATGCCCGTAACCACTCCACCAGATGGACAACCTCCAACATCGGTATACATTCCATCACCAGCAAATAAACCCACTTCCAAAAATTCTGACTTGTCATCAGTAAGGTAATCTATCCTTTCCCTTGCTGTTAACTTGCCCTTTTTGTGTTGGGATTCAATTTTCTTTTCACCGCCACCCAATTTTACCTTTTCACTCTTACCCTTAAGTTTATAGATGAGTTGTTTGAGATGATCTTCGTTTTTATTGAATTCGATATCCATGCTGATGATTAAGTTAGAATTTGTGCATGCAATTGATTAGTACATTGCTGCCACAATTTTAAAGATATTGAAAGTAAATATGGAGGAAATGTCAGTCTAAAATAAGAAGTGACCCCTAAAACATTGTAGAACCATTAATTATTGTCGGCCTCTTTTCGTCTGTCCCGCTCAATTTTTTTCTGGCTTTTTCCCAAAGGTGCCAAAAAGTGCTTTGGGTTAGTATCTATATGAATCAAGAGCCTGTCCAAACTTTCCACGGCATTATTCAGGTTGACATATAGTGAGTCGCTATTGATTAGCTTTCCGAGGGTTCCATCATTGTTTGTAAAATGCTCAATGGCCTTATTCAAACTTGCCACGGCCCTATTCACTTCACTTAATGTTTGGTTTAAATTCAAACTTTTTAACGAATCGGTAAATTGGGTTAAATTTTTTGCCGCAGGCCGCACATCCCTAATTGTCCCTTTTAATTCCAACCCTAGGTCATTATATGTCTCAGATAATGAAGCAATCTTTCCTTTTACTTCATAAAGCGTTGAATTGAGTATTACTGGAGTCTTAGACCACCCGTCAATAATCTGATTGATTTTATCTTCATTATTAGCAAGGTTTTCCAATATGACATTGATTTTTTTAATGGTTGCATCTAAGCTAGTGGCTACTGGCTGCGCACTTTCAAGAAAGTCCGAAATCCCCTTGTCCAATAGAGCAATTAAGGTGTCCCCTTTAGTTAAGGGTTTTGAGATGTCACCTGTACTAAGCGATATAGACTTGTTACCAAGAAAATCACTACTAAGCGTGGCCACTGATGAATCGCCAAGAACAATTTCACCATTAATGTCCAGTTCAACCAAAACTTCGTCAGTCTTATTTTGTAATAATTGAATACGACTGACACGACCTACTGTAAATCCATTAATTAAAATTGGATTAGAGACATTTAGCCCATCTACATTCGAATAGATAGCATAATATTTATCGTTTGACGAGAAAAAATCTACCCCTTTCAAATAATTGAACCCTAAGTATAGGAGGGTTATTCCCGATACCATAAACAGACCCACTTTAAATTCCTTTGACAGTTTCACTCCTATTTATTTAAAGATTCAATTTCATTTTTATAATCCCGGAAAGCCCTGAATATTCCTGAGGCTATATTCGCCTGAATAGAACTGTTATTCAATTCCATTTCTTCCTTTGGATTAGAAAGATAGCCTATTTCCACCAAAACACTAGGCATTGAGGTGCTCCACATCAAATATAAACTAGATTGTTTAACTCCATAACTCCTCCTCCCTGCACGATTGGAAAATTGGTGTTCTATCATATTTGCCAGGTATATGCTTTTTTCTTGAAATGCTGATTGTGTTAAAGAAAATAATATGAGGGATTCTGGCGATTTAGGGTCGAAATCATACTTCTTTTCATAATCTTCCTCTAGGAGTATCACCGAATTTTCACGTTTGGCTACTTCCAGGTTTCTTTCACTATTTTGAACGCCCATTACATAGGTTTCTGTACCATATACTGAGGCTTTTCGATCGTCAGAAGTGTTTGTTGGCAATGAATTGGCATGGACAGAAATAAATACGTCTGCCTCATTTTTATTGGCAATGTTGGCACGAACATTCAATTCAACGAATTTATCTTCTTGTCGGGTATAAATGACCTTGACATCCGGCAAATATTCTTCAATATAGCTTCCCACTTGTAAGGCCACCTTAAGCACGATGTCTTTTTCCTTACTCATGGCGCCATGTGTACCTGGGTCATGTCCACCATGGCCGGCATCAATGACAACTGTTTTTACCTTAAAATCAGATTTTCTCAGGGAGGTAGAAGAATTTAGCAAGGTAATTGCTAGGAGACCGATTACAATGGCAATATTCTTTACAATTTTTCGCTTCTTCACAGTTAATCCAATAACTTTGAACAAAGTTGTAATTTTTTCTCTTAATCCGAAAAATACGCCTAACAAATTGAACAAGCACACCTCTGTGAAATACAGTTTTCTATTCCTTTTTGGCTCTTTTTTCATAAATCAACTTTATGCACAAAATCCTGAAAATAATCTCCAAGTTACAAATGAAATACTTGGTGACAATACAACCCCTCCCGATAGTATCCCTCCTTTGAATGTTGTTCAAAATATGAGCGACTCCACTGTTTCCAACCCAGCGGATAGCGCCAAAGTAGAAACTAAAAAAGGAGATATTAAAACTACAATCAACTATTCTGCCAGAGATTCAATTAATTTTTCTGTCGACTCAAAAATTGTCAAATTATATGGCAACGCTAAAATCAAATATGGGCAAATAGAACTCGAAGCTGACTTTATTACGATCGATTACGCCAATAATGTGCTCAGTGCCAGTGGGAAAAGAGACTCATTGGGCCAAAGGATAGGTTACCCTATTTTTAAGAATGGCCCGGAGGTCTACGAAACAAAAGACATTACGTACAACTTCAAAACCGGACGTGCACGGATCACCGAAGTAGTAACCAAGCAAGGCGAGGGTTTCTTGCATGGTGAAACAGTTTATAAAAATTCAAAAAATGAATTGTTTAGCATTGATAACTCCTATACCACCTGTAGTTTAGAACATCCACATTATCGGATTAGGGCAAAAAAAACCAAGGCCATTCCTAATGACAAAGTGATATCTGGTCCGGCAAATTTGGAAATAAATGATGTCCCCACCCCACTATGGCTACCCTTTGCCATGTTTCCAGCCAAAAATGAGGCTTCCTCTGGGGTAATTATCCCATCCTATGGCGAGGAAAGTAGAAGGGGCTTCTTTATGCGTGGAGCAGGCTATTTCTTTGATGTAAGTGATTATTTTAAAACTGCTGTTACTGGTGATCTATATTCTAAGGGTGGTCATGGGATCAACATAAATTCAGCCTACAAAAAACGTTACGCCTATAATGGGAACATGAATTTTAGTTACACTCAAATCCGATTGAGTGACTTGGTTGAAGACCAATCAACTCAAAACGATTTTAGATTGACGCTTAACCATAGCCCGGAAAGCAAAGGAAACAGTCGTTTTAGTGCCAGTATCAATGCCGCTACATCTACCTATAATCAAAATAATTTTATTGGTGTAAATGGAGATCCCAATAATTCCAGATTTGATAACACCACCAGACAATTAAGTTCATCAGTAAATTATTCTAAGAGTTTCGGAACAAGCCCATTTACTTTAGGGGTGAGTGCCCGTCATAACCAAGACGTTCGTACCCGGAAAGTGGATTTATTGCTCCCCTCTGTTTCATTGAATATGGGTAACATCTATCCATTAAAAGGATTGGTTGGTACATCAGGTGGATGGACAGATAAGCTTAATTTAAAGTATAGTCTCACTGGAACAAATCAGGTGACCAACAATCTTGGAAAAATCAGTAAAGCAGACATCACTCAGGATAGTATTGCCCCTTTTGATTTTGATAATCTTGGTACATTTTTCAAAAATTCCAAAAAGGGTATCAAACATTCCTTGCCATTAAGTACTTCATTTAAAATGTTGAAGCACTTTACCGCAACACCCTCTGTCAGTTATGAAGAACTCTGGTATTTCGAAAAACTAATATGGGATCTTGACTCAACTGGTAGAAAGGCCATAATAGTGGATACTTTAGATGGGTTTAATCGAGTATCTACCTACAGTGTTGGAACAAGCTTGAGCACCAGGGTATATGGCACGTATTTTTTTAAGAAAGGAAATATTCAGGCCATACGTCATGTTATGAACCCCAACATCTCCTTTAATTATACACCTGACTTCAGTGCTGAAAAATTTGGCTATTACCAACACCTAATTACAGAAGAGGGCACCGAAATCCTAAAATCGCGACATGAAGGCTTTGTTTATGGCGGTCCCGGACAAGGGGAAAGTGCCTCAATCGGTCTCTCATTAAATAACACGCTGGAAATGAAAGTAAAGTCTAAGAATGACTCAACCAATCAATCCACAAAGGTTCCTTTACTCAATAATTTTGGGGTAAGCACAAGTTATAACCTCGTAGCCGATGCATTCAAGCTCTCCAATATTAACCTACGGGCCAGCACTTCACTCTTTAAGAATAAATTGAACGTCAATTTTAGCAGTACGATTGATCCGTATGTGTATGTACTGGATAGTATTACTAAAAATTCTAAAAATGAAAATGTAATTCATCAAAGACGTATTGATCGCTATGCTTGGGACAATGGTGATGGGCTTGGGCAAATAACTTCTGCCACACTTTCTTTGAACACCAATTTAAATCCAAAAGGTCGGAACAAGGATAATACTACCAATAAAGTAATCCAAGGATCCAATCTCAATGATGCTGACAAAGATTATCTGCTCAATAACCCTGATAGCTATGTTGATTTTAACATCCCTTGGAGTATTAGGCTTGGGTACAATTTTAATATTTCAAGAGTAGGGTTTAATGAGTCGGAGATCAAACAAACACTAACATTTTCCGGGGATTTATCATTAACTGAAAAATGGAAAATTACCTATAGGTCGGGGTACGATTTTGATAAAAACGATTTCACTACCACCCGTTTAGGTCTCACACGCGATCTTCATTGTTGGCAAATGGATTTTAACTGGACACCTTTCGGTACGTTTCAAAGCTATGGATTCTCCATTCACGTTAAATCGTCATTGCTGCAAGACCTGAAAATAGATAGGAATAGAAGCTTTAATGATTTATAATTTTTAGCTTTCTATCCAGTTTTTCACCTCTTCAATATCGGGGTTTTTCACCTCCAATTTCATTTTTTTACGCATCCCACACACATCATTGAAGAGCTTATTGGCATTTGCCTCCTTAAGTTGTTGAAGGGTAGTAATCCCAATTTTTTGAATAATAGGCACTAACTCCTCCCTAACTCCCTGCTTAACAAAATCGGCTACCGTAGCAACTTTAGGTTTGTTTTCAGGCTTCATTTGCGGAAAAAACAAGACATCCTGAATGGAGTTGGAGTTGGTCATAATCATACTCAATCGGTCAATACCGATCCCTAATCCAGCAGTTGGTGGCATACCATATTCCAAGGCACGCAAGAAGTCCTCATCTAAGGTCATAGCTTCTTCATCACCTCTTTTTCCCAATTCCAATTGTTCCTGAAATCTTTGTCTTTGGTCAATTGGGTCGTTAAGCTCAGAAAATGCATTACAAATTTCTTTCCCATTGGCGATAGCCTCAAACCGCTCCACCAAACCTTCTTTGCTTCGGTGCTTCTTTGCAAGCGGTGACATTTCTACTGGGTAATCTGTAATGAAAGTAGGCTGGATAAGTTTCCCCTCACAGTTTTCTCCAAATATTTCATCGATCAACTTTCCTTTACCCATGGTTTCATCAATAGGCACATGAAGTTCCTTAGCTGTTTTTCTGAGTTCCTCTTCTTCCATTTTTGAAATATCGATTCCAGTAAAATGCTCAATAGCTTCAAACATGGTATACCGTTTCCACGGACGTTTGAAGTCAAGTACATTTTCACCTACTTGAACTTTTGTAGTTCCATGTAAATCCAAAGCCACTTTTTCTATCATTTCTTCCACCAAATCCATCATCCAATTGTAGTCTTTATAAGCAACATAAAGTTCTACCTGTGTAAATTCAGGGTTATGGAATCGGGACATCCCTTCATTTCTGAAATCCTTAGAAAACTCGTAAACCCCCTCAAATCCACCAACAATAAGCCTTTTCAGATATAGTTCATTGGCAATACGCAGATATAATGTCATATCAAGCGTATTATGGTGAGTCTTAAATGGTTTGGCTGCTGCCCCTCCATAAAGAGGTTGAAGTATCGGTGTTTCTACTTCGAGGTACTCCTTATTATTAAGATATTCCCTCATAGAATTCACCAATTTAGTTCTTTTAATGAAGGTCTCTTTAATATTTGGATTTACGATAAGATCAACATAACGCTGTCTATATCTCATTTCTGGATCAGAAAAGGCATCATGCTTTACGGTATTTCCGTGTTCATCCTCTGTTTCCTTTACAATAGGCAGTGGCTTCAACGACTTGGATAGTATTTTGAAATCGGTAACGTGAATCGAAATTTCCCCTGTTTGTGTAGTAAAAACGAACCCTTTAATACCAATTATATCACCAATATCACAAAGCTTCTTAAAAACGGTGTTGTATAAAGTCTTGTCTTCTTCGGGACAAATATCGTCTCTCCTAATATAAATTTGAATTCGGCCAGAAGCATCCTGAATCTCTGCAAATGAAGCAGAGCCCATTATACGCCTACTCATTAATCTTCCTGCAATTGAAATATCCTGATATTTATCCTTGTTTTTTTCGAAATTATCCTGGATATCACTAGTGGTAGCATTAACATCAAAGATCTCTGATGGGTACGGGTTAATACCTAACTCTTCTAGTTTAGTTTTCGCTTCCCTGCGTACAATCTCCTGTTCGCTCAATTGCATAGACGTCATTTTTAAAATTAGTGTGCAAAGATAGTTTAATCTGTCTTTTTTTTGTCAATGATTATATCAACAATAAAAATTTAGAATATAACATCCCTACATGTAAGATTTGGGTTACTTGTTACTCGATTTCATAATAAATACTCTCTAATCACATATAATTAGAACAAAAAGCAATTAAATTTGTACTTTTATAACTGAACTCAATGTAAGGTTTAAATACTTTAATCCCGAAAAAATGAAAACTGTTGGCTTTTACAGGCTCTTGTTTCTACTACTGGTAATTAATATTACTAATACAGTAGATATTCTCGCCAAAAATGGACCCCAAAATAAGGATAAGATAATTATCTGCCATATACCCCCAGGTAATCCTGGAAACCGGCATACTATAGAGATTTCTGCCTCTGCATGGCCAGCTCACCTAGCACATGGAGATACTATGGGATCATGTGATAATGATGATGACGGGGATCATGATGATGATGGAGATCATGATGACAATGATAATGACCATAAAATAACAATTTGTCATATACCTCCGGGTAATCCAAATAACCCCCAAACCATAGAAATTGATGAGTCTGCATGGCCAGCTCACCTAGCACATGGAGATACTATGGGATCATGTGATAATGATGATGACGGGGATCATGATGATGATGGGGATCATGATGACAATGATAATGACCATAAAATAACAATTTGTCATATACCTCCGGGTAATCCAAATAACCCCCAAACCATAGAAATTGATGAGTCTGCTTGGCCAGCTCACCTAGCACATGGAGATACTATGGGATCATGTGATAATGATGATGACGGGGATCATGATGATGATGGAGATGATGATGACAACAATAATGATCATAAAATAACAATTTGTCATATACCTCCGGGTAATCCAAATAACCCCCAAACCATAGAAATTGATGAGTCTGCTTGGCCTGCACATGAAGCACACGGTGATAGCATGGGAGCTTGTTTTAATTATGAGGAAACATGCTCGCAATCGTCAATACAAGGTGGAAGTATCAACTTCACTGGCCCTTACAATCCAAGTGGTTCAAATATCATTACCAATACAAACTTACCAAGTAGTCCATTCGCTAGTTTAGGTTTCGAATATGTGTGGCTACAAAGTGAAGTGAATACGCCTAACGTAGTGGGGAATTCTAACTGGAGTTTAGTAACTGGTTCTGAAAACCTAACTGAGCTTTCCGTTTCTGGTCTGACCCGGAACATGTATTATATCCGTTGCGCTAGAGTTGCAGGTTGTGACATGTATTGGGGAGAGACCAATATCGTAGAAGTGGCCGTTGATCCTTGTAAGGCTTCTTACATCGATGGTGGAAGCATCGCGTTCACTGGCCCTTACAATCCAAGTGGTTCAAATATCATTACCAATACCAACTTACCAAGTAGTCCATTCGCTAGCTTAGGTTTCGAATATGTGTGGCTGCAAAGTGAAGTGAATACGCCAAACGTAGTGGGGAATTCTAACTGGAGTTTGGTTGCTGGTTCTGAAAACCTAACTGAACTTTCTGTTTCTGGTCTGACCCGGAACATGTATTATATCCGTTGCGCTAGAGTCGTGGGCTGTGACATGTATTGGGGAGAGACCAATATCGTAGAAGTGGCCGTTGATCCTTGTAAGGCTTCTTACATCGATGGTGGAAGCATCGCCTTTACTGGTCCTTACAATCCAAGTGGTTCAAATATCATTACCAATACAAACTTACCAAGTAGTCCATTCTCTAGCTTAGGTTTCGAATATGTGTGGCTACAAAGTGAAGTGAATACGCCTAACGTAGTGGGGAATTCTAACTGGAGTTTGGTTGCTGGTTCTGAAAACCTGACTGAACTTTCTGTTTCTGGATTGACCCAGACCATGTATTATATCCGTTGCGCCCGTGTTGTGGGTTGTGACATGTATTGGGGTGAAACCAATATCGTAGAAGTGGCCGTTGATCCTTGTAAGGCTTCTTACATCGATGGTGGAAGCATCGCGTTCACTGGTCCTTATAATCCTAATGGCTCGAACATCATTAATAATACAACATTGCCAAGTAGTCCATTCGCTAGCTTAGGTTTCGAATATGTATGGCTACAAAGTGAAGTGAATACGCCTAACGTAGTGGGGAATTCTAACTGGAGTTTAGTAACTGGTTCTGAAAACCTAACTGAACTTGCCGTTTCTGGTTTGACCCAGACCATGTATTATATCCGTTGCGCTAGAGTCGTGGGCTGTGACATGTATTGGGGAGAGACCAATATCGTGGAAGTGGCCGTTGATCCTTGTAAGGCTTCTTACATCGATGGTGGAAGCATCGCTTTCACTGGTCCTTATAATCCAAGTGGCTCGAACATCATTAATAATACAACATTGCCAAGTAGTCCATTCGCCAGCTTAGGCTTCGAATATGTATGGCTGCAAAGTGAAGTAAATACGCCAAACGTAGTGGGCAACACTAACTGGAGCTTAGTAACTGGTTCTGAAAACCTAACTGAGCTTTCTGTTTCTGGATTGACCCAGACCATGTATTATATCCGTTGCGCCCGTGTTGTGGGCTGTGATATGTATTGGGGAGAGACCAATATTGTTGAGGTGGCCGTTGATCCTTGTAAGGCTTCTTACATCGATGGTGGAAGCATCGCGTTCACTGGCCCTTACAATCCAAGTGGTTCAAATATCATTACTAATACCAACTTACCAAGTAGTCCATTCGCCAGCTTAGGCTTCGAATATGTGTGGCTGCAAAGTGAAGTGAATACGCCAAACGTAGTGGGCAACACTAACTGGAGCTTAGTCTCTGGTTCTGAAAACCTAACTGAACTTGCCGTTTCTGGTCTGACCCAGACCATGTATTATATCCGTTGCGCTAGAGTCGCAGGTTGTGATATGTATTGGGGAGAGACCAATATCGTGGAAGTGGCCGTTGATCCTTGTAAGGCTTCTTACATTGATGGTGGAAGCATTGCTTTTACTGGTCCTTATAATCCTAATGGCTCGAACATCATTAATAATACAACTTTACCAAGTAGTCCATTCGCTAGCTTAGGTTTCGAGTATGTGTGGCTACAAAGTGAAGTAAATACGCCAAACGTAGTGGGGAACACTAGCTGGAGCTTAGTAACTGGTTCTGAAAACCTAACTGAGCTTTCTGTTTCTGGATTGACCCAGACCATGTATTATATCCGTTGCGCTAGAGTCGCAGGTTGTGACATGTATTGGGGTGAAACTAACATAGTTGAGGTGGCCGTTGATCCTTGTAAGGCTTCTTACATCGATGGTGGAAGCATCGCATTCACTGGCCCTTACAATCCAAGTGGTTCAAATATCATTACCAATACCAACTTACCAAGTAGCCCATTCGCTAGCTTAGGTTTCGAATATGTATGGCTTCAAAGTGAAGTGAATACGCCAAACGTAGTGGGCAACACTAATTGGAGTTTAGTTGCTGGTTCTGAAAACCTAACTGAACTTTCTGTTTCTGGATTGACCCAGACTATGTATTATATCCGTTGCGCTAGAGTTGTGGGCTGTGACATGTATTGGGGAGAGACCAATATCGTAGAAGTGGCTGTTGATCCTTGTAAGGCTTCTTACATTGATGGTGGAAGCATCGCATTCACTGGCCCTTACAATCCAAGTGGTTCAAACATCATTACCAATACCAACTTGCCAAGTAGTCCATTCGCCAGCTTAGGCTTCGAATATGTGTGGCTGCAAAGTGATGTGAATACGCCAAACGTAGTGGGCAACACTAACTGGAGCTTAGTCTCTGGTTCTGAAAACCTAACTGAACTTGCCGTTTCTGGTCTGACCCAGACCATGTATTATATCCGTTGCGCCAGAGTTGCAGGTTGTGACATGTATTGGGGAGAGACCAATATCGTGGAAGTAGAGGTATTTGATATTCCTACTGCAACGATATCAGGTGGTGGTCAGGTTTGCGGATCAAGTACTATTCCTATTAATATAGTTTTAACTGGTGCTGCCCCATTCGACCTAACCTATACCAACGGTACTGAAAATACGACAATCGTTGTGGACGATACCAACTATTCATTTGAGGCTTCGGCAGGTACATATTCGCTGATTTCTGTTCATGATATTCATTACCAAGGAACAGTTTCAGGTGAAGCTATCGTTACATCTTCTGAAGCACCTACTGCCACTTTATCTGGCAATGAAATTGTTTGTGGTCAGGGTACAGTGCCTTTGGAGATTGCACTTACCGGATCAGGCCCATTTAATCTGACTTATTCCAATGGAATAGCAAATACTGAGGTAGTTGTGAATGGAAATACTTACACCTTCGATGCGCCAGTAGGTACATATAGTTTAGTATCTGTATCTGATGCCAATTGCCAAGGAACAGTAGAAGGTCAAGCTACTGTAACTCCAGCTGTGTTGCCTACCGCTACCCTTTCAGGCAATCAGGTTGTTTGTGGTCAGGGTACAATGCCTCTAGAAATTGCACTTACCGGATCAGGCCCATTTAATCTGACCTATTCCAATGGAATTGAAAATACTGAGGTAGTTGTGAATGGAAATACTTACACCTTTGATGCACCAGTAGGTACATATAGTTTAGTCTCTGTATCTGATGCCAATTGCCAAGGAACAGTGGAAGGGCAAGCTATTGTAACTCCAGCTGTGTTGCCTACCGCTACCCTTTCAGGCAATCAGGTTGTTTGTGGTCAGGGTACAGTGCCTTTGGAGATTTCACTTACCGGGTCAGGCCCATTTAATTTGACCTATTCCAATGGAATTGATAATACTGAGGTGGTTGTTAATGGAAATACTTACACTTTTGAAGCCACCGCTGGTAGCTACTCCTTAGTAAGTGTTTCCGATGTAAATTGTAATGGTACTGTTAGTGGCCAAGCAATTGTAGGGGTGCATGATCAGCCAATAGCAACAATTTCAGGAAACACAGAAATTTGTGCAGGTCAGTTAGGATCGTTTAATATTTCACTTACTGGAACTGGGCCTTGGGATGTTCAATACACAGATGGATCTAATACCACAAGCCTTTATTTGGTTGATAATTCCAATACCATAGAAGCTCCTAGCGGGACATACACCCTTTTAAGTGTTAACGATGCCAATTGTAATGGTGCCGTTCAAGGATCTGCAACAATAACAACAGGTGCTTCTCCAACAGCCTTTATATCCACTGACGAAGTGGTTTGCGAAGGTGAGCCTGCATTAATCTCAATTGCCTTGACAGGCAATGGCCCTTGGAATGTCGAATATACTGATGGTGTAAATACAACCCAAGTGACTTCAGCATCAAATTTATATACATTCGAAGCCACCGCTGGAACGTTTGAGCTACTAAGTGTAAGTGATCAGCTTTGTACCGGTACAGTATCTGGAACTGCCACCATAACAACAATTGAAAAACCTACCGCAGTAATTTCTGGTGGTGGAATTGTTTGTGGAAAAAACAGAGCAACCATACGAATTGACCTGACGGGTCAAGCACCATGGACAGTTGTTTATCAAATTGGAAATAGTCAGGTCTCCACAACGACAAGTAATCCAAGTATTACTTTTACTTCAGGCACAAAAGGTGATTATACAATCGCATCCGTTATGGACGCTAATTGTAATGGTACAGGAACAGGCGTGGCAACAATTGAAGGATATCCCACACCTGTTGGACAAATTTATCTTGATGCAAATAATTGTGTAGGCACTGAAGTGGTTCTTAACAATAATTTTGAAGAAGGGAATAATTTCTTCAATTGGGTGACCAATGGTTCTGGCAATCTTATGAATGCCAATAGCAGAATTGCTAAGTATGTGGCTGTAGAACCAGAAAATGACGTGCAGTTTACCCTTTCGGTATTCAATGGATGTTCTAACTATGAATTCAGAGTGTCAACTAACTTTGTTGGTGTCAGTGCTGCATTTACAATTATTCCGGAGCCAACAGATGGCAATTTGATCTCTAATGTTGATTACACATTTTCCGCCACTGATTTAAACGCCACTTCTTATAGTTGGGATTTCGGTGATGGCAATGGGTCTTCCAACAACACGGAAACGTATGCTTACCCTAACATTGGTAGTTATCAAATTAGTTTAACTGCTACCAATAGAATATGTACTGATACCCAATTCAGAAATGTAGCTGTAATTGACAATCAAAATCTATTTGTACCTAATGTATTTAGCCCCAATTCTTCCAATCCAGAGAACAATGTACTTAAAGTATATGGGGAGGATCTTTCTCCAGAAGGATTTGAGTTTTATGTGTATAATCGTTGGGGACAGCCGGTATACCATACTAGTAATTTGACAAAGGCACTTACTGAAGGTTGGAATGGATTGACCAATAATAATGAAAAGGAAAATAATGTATTCACTTATACACTGCGTGGGAAGTTTAATAATGGAAAATCATTTGAAAAAACTGGAACAGTAACATTGGTAAAGTAAAATGAACCATTGTAGACTCAAGTTATTTATCGTAGGTATGCTGTTTTGTGGTCTGCATTCAATACAATTGAAAGCACAAGACGCTGTATTTTCCCAGTTTTTCAATAATACCCTATATCTGAACCCTGCACAGGCAGGGATTGAGGAAGATTTTACTATTAGTTTCGGGCATCGTTCCCAGTGGCAAAGCCTACAGTTTCCCTATACAACCAGTCAGTTTTCAGCTATTATGCCTTTTTATAAGTCAAAGCACACTAAACCATTGGGGCATATAGGGGCATTTGGCCTTTCTGTATATAAAGATGTGGCTGGTGAAAATAATAATTTCAAAACAACCGGAGTTAATGGAACAGCCGCTTATAACCTTCCTCTGGACAGGAAATATGTTAATTTGATCACATTTGGTTTGCAGTTAGGATTAATAAATAAGAGAATTGATCCAGATGGCCTGCAATGGGGAGAACAGTATGACCCTTATGTTGGTTTCAACTCCAGTATAACAGCTTCTGAAGCAAGTAATTTGCAAGGAAGAACCTTTATAGACATCAATGCAGGTGCTTTTTGGTGGTATACTCCTATCCAAATTGGATCAAAACTGATCAATAGTGCAAATTCAGGATTTAGTGTATCACATTTAAACAATCCCAATGAGTCACTTTTAGAGCAAGATCACCAGCAGTTACCCTTACTTTATAAGTATCATGGAGGAATTGTTTTTAACGTTGCTAAAAAAGCGACCATTTCCGCCAATTTACTCACAGCATTTCAAGATGATAGCTATCAGAATAACATCGGCACCTATTTGAGCTATAAAGTCACCTCCTATTCACAAGGTAATATTAAGTACGCCATTGCCAGATTAGGTGGGTGGTACAGGGTTCAGGATTCTTTCATTATTCTTACAGAAGTTGAGACTGCCCTTTTTAAAGTGGCCTTTAGTTATGATTGGAATACTTCGTCTCTTAGATATAACGATCGGGGCATAGGTACTTATGAAATTAATTTGTCTTATCGGTTTGCCAATAAAGCGCCAGCTAAATCTCGTTATTGACCTATGAGGTGCATTATACTAATTTTCTTCAGTCTTTTATCCCCATTAGCAAATGCACAAAAGGTGCTATGGGCTACAGAACTTCTGGAAGTTTCTTCCGAATGGAGGGTTCCAAGACATTTGATGCAAATTGGTGACGATTCCTTTAAAGCTTTGCAGGCATTGGGAGAACCCAATATATATCCTGGTAGTAAAGGGTCCACACGTGCTTGGACACCCAGGAAAGACGACACAGAAGATTTTATTAAAGTTGGTTTTGAGGAGCCATTAAAAATTAAACAGATAGCTATTGCCGAGGCATTAAACCCAACGGCCATTTCAAAAGTATATGCCTATGATATTGATGGCAATGAATATTTAATCAATGTATTCAAACCCAAGCCCATTCCGATCAATGGTCGCCTTCTCAATATCTTTATGGAGGAAACCCCTTATAAAGTGGTGGCTGTTAAAGTGGTTATTGATGGTTCAAAAGTCCCTGGGTTTAATGGGATAGACGCAATAGCCATTTCTGACTCTGACATTCCTATAAAAATAGATATCAAATTCGCCAAAGGGGTATATGCTGAAGTTAAGCCTGAGAAGTTGAGCAATAACATCAATAGCCCATATAAAGACTTAAAGCCTCTTATTACCCCCGATGCACAGGCCATGTTTTTTAGTAGGGTTCAGGATCCCGAAAATGTTGGCGGCAAAAAAGATTTGGAAGATATCTGGTATGCAAAAAAAGACAAGAATGGTGAGTGGCAAAAAGCTTATAATATCGGTGCGCCATTGAACAATGAAGGACCTAATTTTATTTCATCAATAGTCCCTTATAAAACAGGCTACGTTCTATTATTGGGCAATCAGTACAAAAAGAAAAAAATGTATGAAGGTTTGTCCATTGCATATATTCTGGATAGCACTGTTTCCGAAATTAAAAGTATTGATATTGAAAACAGGGAAAATTATTCGCCCTATGCCAATTATTTTTTAAGTCAGGATCAGCGGGCCATACTTATGTCTGTACAGCGGAGGGATACTTATGGTAATAGGGACTTATATGTATCCTTTATCCAGGAAAATCAAAACTGGTCAACTCCAAAAAACTTGGGAAGTGTTGTCAATACTTCTGACGAAGAATCTTCCCCATTTTTGGCACCTGATGGTAAAACACTTTATTTCTCATCAAAGGGACATTTGGGATTTGGTGGGAGTGATATATTTGTTACTCATCGGTTGGACGATACCTGGACCAACTGGTCAAAACCAGAAAATCTGGGAGCCACTCTAAATGATGAAAACGATCAGATTTTCTTCCATTTAGCCTACGACTCGAAATACGCATATTACACTACTGGAACTGGGACTGATGCCGACATATACCGTATTGAGCTACCCGCAATGTACCTCCCTGAGCCAGTGGTAACACTTTATGGGCACGTACTGAATAGCAACACATTGGAGCCCATATCCGAAGCTGAACTAACATTGTACAATACGGGTGGCAACTTTATAATTAGCCAACAAACAACCACTGCCAGTGGTTATTACAGCTTTGTTTTACCCATAGGCATAGTCTATGAAATAGATGCCAAGAAAGAAAAATTTGTGACTGTTGAACATGAACCGATTGATTTATTTACGGTGTATGAAAGCGATAGTGTAAAACGTGATATCCTCCTTAATCCCATTGAAGTGGGGCAGCGGGTACCTTTAAATAACATCTATTTTGATTTTGACAAGGCAACATTGCGTAGTGAATCCATACCACAACTCGATAATATAGTTGAATTCCTCAAGGAAAATAAAAAGGTGAAAATTGAACTAGATGGTCACACTTGCTCTATAGGTAAAGAGGATTATAACCAAAAATTATCTGAAGATCGCGCCAGAGCGGTATTACAATATCTGTTGGATAATGGTATTAAAGAAAAACGGTTGACCTCCTTTGGCTTTGGCGAAACAAAACCAGTCGAATCCAATGTTCAGGAATCAGGGCGTGAGAAAAACAGACGAGTGGAGTTTGTGATTTTAGAGAAGTGATTTCCTTCTTTTTAACTCCTTTCTAATCTGTGACAGCTCCCTGCTACTTTGCCCAGCTACAGAAGTATTTTCACTAGCTCTACGAAGTAAATAGGGCATCACCGATTTTACGGGTCCATAGGGCACGTATTTCGCAACATTGTAACCAGCCTTTGCCATATTAAATGATATGCTATCGCTCATCCCATAAAGTTGAGCAAACCAAACTCTGCTATCATCATTTTTAAGGCTGTGTTTTTCCATCAATAAAGCTAGGTAATAGTTACTATATTCATTGTGTGAACCACAAACCATGTAAATTCTTTGTTTGTTGTCCATGCAATAGGATAAGGCTTTATTGAAATTTTCATCCGTGGCCTCCTTGTTGGGTTGTATTGGGCTGGTATAACCCATTTCTTCAGCTCTTTCACGCTCCTTTTCCATATACGCCCCTCTAACCAATTTTACTCCCATATAATAACTGTCCATCACTGCATCCTTAAAAGCCTTTTTCAAATTTGGCAATGTATCAGTTCTATACATTTGAAAAGTATTATAAACAATGCACTTTTCCTGATTATACTTTTTCATCATTTGATAAGCCAGTGAGTCAATTGGATCTTGCAACCAGGTTTCCTCAGCATCAATTAATATCGGCACATCACTTTCAAATGCTTTTCTACAAATTGTATCCACCCGATCTCTAATCTTCTCGAAAGCAGCTTCTTCACTTTGATTTAGTGTTTTCCCTTCTTGTATCTTTATTAACAGTTCACTACTTGCCAATCCTGTCGTTTTAAAAACACTGAATGGTATAGTTGAAGATTTGGCAGCCTCCTCTATTGTTCGAATTATTTCATCCCTTGTTTGATCGAAAGAAACCTCGTCATTTCCACCTTCTACCGAATAATCGAGTATTGTCCCAATATTATATTTCCCAAGCTCCTCTATCGTTGCTTTACTTTTTGCAATGGTCTCACCCCCACAAAAATGCTCAAATACAGTATTTTTGATTATCCATTTAATGGGTAGCCTAAGGGCCAATGCGAATTTTACCGAGCCAGTAGAAATACCTGACATTAATGGATTATTAACCACTGTAAATAAAATGTTGGCCTTTTTTAATGCCCAGTCCGACTTGGCTTCAAAGGCAATGGAAGTATCTTCAAAATTGACGTTCGATTTCAGTTGCATAGATGTATTTTAAAACAATATCAAAGATATAAAATAACCTATAATGACCTGATTTGTTTTAATTTAATATCTTTAAATGCTTATGGAAAAAGAATTGTCAATAGAGCAGGCGAGAACAAAAATTGATTCAATCGATCATCAGCTACTCATTTTGCTGAATGAAAGGATGGAAATAGTAAAGGCCATTGGTGACCTTAAGAAGACAACAAAGGCTGCTGTTTACCGACCCGAACGTGAACAGGCCATTCTCAGCCGTTTATCCGAACTAAGTACAGGCAGGCTGAATGCCAAAGCTATTGATGCTATATTTTTAGAAATATTTGCTGTAAGCAGGAACATAGAATTGCCAGAGAAAGTGGCCTTTCTAGGCCCAGAGGGTAGCTTTACCCATCAGGCAGCCGAGAGCCGGTTTGGCGCAATGAGTGAATATATAGCATTAAAAACCATACGAAGTGTGTTTGAGTCGGTAGCTACGGGCAGGGTCAGGTTTGGGATGGTACCGGTAGAGAATAATCAGGAGGGAATTGTCACAGACACAGTAAACCTCCTAAGCAACCTTGATATAAATATAGTTGCGGAGATTCCAATGCCCATCCACTTTACTTTTTGCTCAGTTAATGACAGTGTTAATTCTATCAAAAAGATTTATTCAAAAGATATCGCCTTTGGGCAATGCCGGGAGTTTATCGATAATTATTTTGATGAAAATATTGAATTGGTACCAGTTGAATCAACCAGTCGAGCCGCCCTATTGGCCAGTGAAGATGAATCTAGTGCGGCAATTTGTTCCAACATAGCGGCTAAAATGTATAATCTACCCATGTTGTTTGAAAATATTGAAGATAGTGCTAATAATTATACGCGGTTTTTAATAATCTCTGATGATTTTAAAAACCAACAAAGTGGAAATGATAAAACTACGATCTTAGCTAAATTGTCTGCTGAACCGGGCAGTCTGGCGAAATTCCTTCAAAATTTCTATCAAGCTGGTATCAATCTGACAAAAATAGAAAGCTATCCCGCTAAAGTGGGCAAAACCTTTAACTATCAATTTTTATTGGAGTTTGAAGGGCACTATTTAGATGAAAACATTGATAAAATTTTTAAGAAGCATAAAGAAATAAAGTGGTTGGGTAGTTATCCTAAATTGTGTTGATATGAAAGAAAAAATAGAATCGTTGTGGGCTAAAAACAAAGGACATGTTTTAATTGCAGGCCCATGTAGCGCGGAGACTGAGGAGCAGCTAATGGCTTCGGTAAAAGCCATTGCCGCTGAAGGGATTAAAGTGGCGAGGGCTGGTGTTTGGAAGCCCCGAACAAGGCCAAATACATTTGAGGGGATTGGAGTACCCGCACTTGAATGGATTCAAAATATTAAAAAAGAAATCGATATTCAGTTTGCTATTGAGGTGGCAACCGCACAACATGTTGAATTAGCATTAAAACATGACATAGATGTGTTGTGGATCGGTGCCCGAACTACCGTGAATCCATTTACCGTGCAGGAGATTGCAGATGCATTAAAAGGGGTTGATATTCCCATTTTAATCAAAAACCCAATCAACCCTGATCTGGCCCTGTGGATTGGTGCCTTTGAAAGAATAGCCAATTCGGGAATAACAAAATTAGGGGCTATCCATCGTGGGTTTTCATCGCATAGGAAAACAAAATACAGAAATGAGCCGCTATGGCATATACCAATCGATTTAAAGAGAACATTCCCCGATATTCCAATGATCGGTGACCCCAGCCATATTGGAGGAACGCGTGATCTTATCGAAAGCATCTCACAAAAAGCACTTGATCTAAATTATGATGGCTTGATGATTGAGGTACATCCTGATCCCGATAAAGCATGGAGTGATGCAAAACAACAAATAACACCCGCCAGGTTAAAGGAGCTGTTGGAGGTGCTACAAATTAGGTCTGCTACATCTGACAATGTCCTGTTCATATCTAAGTTGGAACAACTAAGAAACAAAATAGATGAAAGTGACCACGAATTAATTGATGTGATCAGAAACAGAATGGACATTGTTGAAGAAATCGGTCTTTATAAAAAGGAGAATAACGTTGCCATACTCCAATTGGATCGTTGGAATGAGATTATAAAATCGAGAGGAATGTGGGGTAAAGAGGTCAATCTCAATAGTGAATTCATTGAAGATATTTATAAATTGATTCATGCAGAATCCATCAAAAAACAAACTACAATTTCTAACGGCCACAAATTATCCGAGTGAATAAAATAGACAACACCACAAATGTAAATGAATCATTACATTCATTTTTAGCATCGAAAGAGTACACTCATATTGCCATTTTGGTTGATAAAAATACATTAAAACATTGCTATCCATTATTAAAAAACCTGCCAGAACATGATTTGATGATCATTGAATCGGGTGAAGATCAAAAAACGATTTCCACTTGTATTGATGTTTGGCAGGGTCTTACTGACAATCAGTTTGATAGAAATGGGTTAATGATCAATCTGGGAGGCGGTGTGATTGGTGATCTAGGGGGTTTTTGTGCACGTACGTTTAAAAGAGGTATGGATTTCATTAATATTCCCACCACGCTGTTGGCTCAGGTCGATGCAAGTATTGGTGGGAAATTAGGGGTGGATTTTAACGGTTTCAAGAATCATGTTGGTATTTTTAGCGAACCAGACTTAGTCATTATTGATACAGTTTTTCTTAAAACACTTCCCAAATCTGAGTTGAAATCCGGTTTTGCCGAAATTATTAAGCACCATTTAATTGCTGATGACAAAGCCTGGTCAAAACTCTTAAGTACAAAATGGGATGCAATGAATTGGCCTTCACTGGTTAAACATTCCATAAATATAAAAAAGGCGGTGGTTAAAAAAGATCCTAATGAAAAAGGATTGAGGAAAACGTTAAACTTTGGCCATACCCTTGGTCATGCTATTGAAAGTCATTATTTACCCTCCCCTTCGCCACTTTTACATGGTGAGGCCATAGCCATTGGAATGATAGGTGAGAGTTACTTATCCTATAAAAAAATGATGATCACCAAAGAAGAATTGGATCAGATTACAAACTACATCAATTCGGTTTATACGAAAATAAATATTGCAGACTCAGATTTGGGAGTCATCATGAAAAACATACGGCAAGACAAAAAAAATAAAGGCAATATAATATTGGCCGCACTACTCAATGGGATTGGCACTGCGGTGTGGGATTGTCAAATCAATGACGAAGATATAGCTGAAGCTTTAATGTACTATAATCAAACATAATTGATATCGGAGTCATCATATTGATTTATGCCTTTGGCATTTTCAACTTGTGACATCTTCTTTGCAAATAAGCTCCTTGCCCTTTTACCGGTTCTGCCAACGGTCATTGCCGTAACAATAGCCCCAGTAGCAACTCCCAGTAATAAGACCAATGTTTTACCTGTTTTCATTATTTCTTTTTATCCAACTACTGACACAAACTATGCCAATATGGTTATAAACGAAATATGAGCTATAATTGTTCATGACATAATTTAAATATTAGTGACTCATAAAAATATCTTTATAAAAAGGAAAAATGATTTTCAAAATCTGATCATTAGCCTTCCTGCTTCGAAGAGCATATCCAATCGTGCATTGATCATTGAAGCTTTGAGCAAGGGTGACTCTGAGCTGTTCAATTTATCCAGTGCCAGGGACACGCAGACCATGTTGCGGCTATTAAAAAGCACTGAACAAGTGTTGGATGTGCTGGATGCCGGGACCACCATGCGATTTCTCACGGCCTTTTTTACAATAAATGGTCATAACAAAACCCTCACGGGATCCAATAGAATGAAACAAAGGCCCATTGGTATATTGGTTGATGCATTGCGTGCAATTGGTGGGGATATAGATTATTTAGAAAATGAAAATTATCCACCTATAGCCATCAATGGATTTAGCGATCTCAACCTGAAAAGCTTATCGATAAAAGGAGATGTAAGTAGTCAGTATATTTCTGCCTTAATGATGATTGCTCCACTTTTGAGCAATGGACTCATTATACATCTGGAAGGCAAAATAGGAAGTAGGCCTTATTTGGAAATGACCGCATCGGTAATGTCATCATTTGGAGTGAATGTGAGCTTCTTAGGACAAACAATGGACATTAGACCACAATCGTACAAGGGTTGTGAATATGTTATTGAGCCAGACTGGTCAGCGGCTAGCTATTGGTATTCATTCGTTGCTTTAAGTAACAGTTCGTCCATCACAATCAAGGGGCTTAGATTACCTTCCATTCAAGGTGATTGTGTATTGGTAGAAATGATGAAGTCTTTAGGTGTGGACACCACATTTACTGATAAAGGAGCTATATTAAGCAAGACTACTTTTGTGAAAGATTTCTCATTTGATTTTACTGATTGTCCTGATCTGGCGCAAACTGTAGCTGTAATCTGTGCGGTAAAGGGCATTCGGATAAAGATGACTGGTTTAGAAAGTTTAAGGATAAAAGAAACAGATAGGATCAGCGCACTTCAACAGGAGTTAAAAAAAATTGGGGCGGAATTAATACAACATAGTAACTTCTGGAGTGTAAGCCCCACAAATAATATTCCCAAAGAAGTATTTATAAATACCTACGATGACCACAGGATGGCCATGGCTTTTGCACCGCTTGCCATGCTTATGGATGTAAATATTGAAGATCCAGACGTGGTTAATAAATCTTATCCCGGATTTTGGGAAGACCTGAAATTGGTTGGAATCACTTCAGTTCGAAGTTGATGAAGGTAATTAGCTGATTTCAATAACCGGCTACCATACCAAGAGAACATTTCACCATCCACAAGGTACACCTGGGATTTTTTAAATTCCTGCTGAAAATTTCTCAAATGTTTCTCACGGAAAGGAAAAGGCTCTGATGAAAGCAATATAATATCGGGATCGATTGTGCGAATCCCTTCAGCAGTGACTTCAGGGTATCTTTGATGATGTATAGCATTGACCAACCCAGCCTTTTTGAGCATTTCGTCTATAAAAGTATCCTTGCCTACTACCATTATCGGATCATTCCAAATTAAATATAGTACAGAGAGTGGTTGATAAGTTGGTAGTTGCTCAAAAGAGAGTTTGATATTTTTACTAAGTGCTTTTGCTTTCTTTTCACAATTAATAAGGCGACCTACCTCATTGATCATTTCTAATGAATCAATCAAATTAGAGATATCACTCATCCACACAGGGTATTTTTTCTTCAATTGGTCGATACCTTCTTTATAATTTTCTTCCTTGTTGCCAATGATCAAATCTGGTCTGAGTTGATCAATCATATCAAAATTAAAATTTTTTGTTCCTCCGATTATCTCCACCTTTTTTACCTTATCAGCTGGATGGACACAGAATTTTGTTAAGCCCACTATGTTGCTTTCAAAACCAAGATCAAAAAGAAGTTCCGTTTGGGAAGGGACGAGGGAAATGACCCGTATGGGAGTTTGAGGCACCCCTACCTCAAACCCCATTTGGTCAATAAATATTCTTGCCGCCATTGGACAAATCTAAAATAGGCGGTAGAAATAAAAAATTAATTATTCAAAAGTAAAACTCCCGTTGAAGGAATTTTTGAGTTTAAAAAATTAGGTATCGTTATGGTAAAGGTTGTCCCTTTACCATACTCAGACTGCACCTGAATTTGTCCACCAAGTCTATCAACTGTATCTTTTACAATGTACAAGCCCAAACCAGAACCTTTAGCATTTTCATCTGCTCTGTAAAAGATATCGAAGATATTAGACAGGTATTGCTGTCTGATTCCGATACCATTATCTTCCACTTTAATCACACACTCGTCAGGCGTAACCTGCACTTTCATGTTAATAAATTGATTAGACTTCGTCTTATCACTGTATTTTAACGCGTTGGAAATTACGTTTGTTAGAATCGTTTTAATTCTGACAGAATCTGAATACAAATCAGAAATCCTGTTTAGTGTATAATCTATTTTAATATGTTGAGAATTATGGAAATTTGTGAGCTGCCTTAATTCACCTTTTATTATATCGTCTAGATTTATTACTTCATTTTTCACCGCCAGCTTCTCATTTCGATAAAATGCTGTTTATATCTTCAATGAAATTATCAAGTTGACCAAGGCTACATTTGATCATCTTTAAATAATCATGTTTGCCTTTATCGGGATCAATTTCCGCCAACTCCACAAGTCCCAAAGCCGATAGCAATGGTGCCCTTAAATCGTGGGATATCTTATAAATAAATTGATCCAACTCATTATTGGCTTTAAGCAATTTTTGCTCAGCAAGCTTTCTGTCAGTTATATCATGGAGGTTAATAACCAGTCCACTTACTTCCTCGTTGCTTAGTAGATTTGAAATTGTAACATCGAAGTATACCGTTCTGTTATTCTTTGAATGAATACAGATTTCAGTGAATTTATCTTCTGATGAGCCAGTATTGTGTTCAACGAATCTTCTTAGGGATGTTTCCTTTGCAGGATCAATAAATTCAAATAAACTTTTGCCAATTGCTGTTTTTGGCATCATCCCCAAAACCTTAATTACCGAGTGCGTGATATACTTTATTGTATAATCCGCACCGGTAATTAATATTATGTCATTTGATTTTTCAACAATAGATTTAAACATTTCACCTTCAATATCCCCCACTCCAAATTCATCTAAACCGCAAAAATCAAAATCACTTTTAAATCCAACCATTCCGTTGATTTACTATTTTTGATTTGATTTTTGACTATATAAGTATTGCCATAGCTGACAACTGACCACTTACCTTCAAGTTTGATTGGTCAATAGTTTTTTGATTTAACTCAAAAGCTAATTTGTTGTTTACAGTTTTAAAATTAATGGCACTACCTTTAAGGCCTAACCCGGGATAATCAGTAATAGTTAATGCTGAATAGGATTTTACCTTACTGTTGATGGCATCAAATGATTTTCCTTGATCCTTACCAATGTATATGATATGGCATTTTGAAATAGCAGCCACAGATTCAAATTTCTTAACAACAAATTTCTTATCTCCCCTCAATTTACCATCATACCATGTCTTTAAGGTATTGTAAACTTCATCTTCACCTATAACCCCTATCACGAAATCTTGAGAAGGATCATAATCTGGCCACTGGATGTACTTTACAAAATTGTAAATCATCATTGAATGGATCTCATAAATTGAACGTTCATTACCTGCTGTACCGACAAAAGAAACGAACATTGCTAATGTTAATGCTAAGCTTGAAATAATTTTTTTCATGTTATAATTTGTTAATAAACTTTTTGGACAATACGTGTTGGCTTACAAACGGAGTGCCAAAAAATATTCATCAATCAAATCGCTTATTTAACGCATTAAATGGCCTTTTTGAAACATTTAGGTGGTTTCTATTAATTGATATAATTCACGATATATCGTGAATTCCCAATATATCGTGAATTATGGACGTTGGATTTCCAGTTTTTTCATCCGGCTTTCAAGGGTCGTGGGTTTAAGGCCGAGGATTTGTGCAGCACCGTTCTCTCCACTTATTTTCCAGTTTGTTTTTTGCAACACTTTTATAATATAGTTGCGCTCTACTTTACTCAGGCTTTCAAGCTTCTCGTCAGAAGGCAAGGCTTTTTGGTTGGTCATGAACCAGTCCCCGAGCTTAAGCTGATTTGAGGGGCTAATTATTAGTGCCCTTTCTATGATATTTTCCAATTCACGCACATTACCCGGCCAGTTATATTTTTCCAGTTGGTTGATAATGCTTTGAGGTATTTTATTGATCTGTTTACCAAGTTTCAAATTATATTTTTGCACAAAGTGGTTAACCAATAATCTAATATCATCTTTCCTGTTTCTAAGTGGTGGCACATTTATAGGAAAGACATTTAACCTGTAATAGAGATCAGAGCGGAATGTGCCTTCTTCAACCGCCTTCCCAAGGTCTTTGTTAGTAGCTGCTATCAGCCTTACATCAACATTAATGGTCTTAGTGCCCCCCAACCGTTCGAACTCCCCTTCCTGCAACGCACGAAGTAGCTTGGGCTGAAGTTCCAAGGGCATTTCGCCTACTTCATCAAGAAAAAGTGTCCCACCGTTGGCCAATTCAAATCGTCCCTGCTTCATGCCAGTAGCCCCTGTGAAGGCTCCTTTTTCATACCCAAACAGCTCACTTTCAATTAACGTTGCCGGTAGTGCAGCACAATTAATCTTAATTAATGGCTTGTCTTTTCTCAAGCTCAAATTATGAATGGCCTTTGAGATTACTTCCTTACCAGTTCCAGTTTCACCCAAAATAAGTACTGTGGATGCGGTTTTGGCCACATGTTCCATCTCAATCAATACTTTCTTGAAGTTCTTATCCTGACTGATGATATTTTCAAAATTATCTCCGGATTCAATTTCTTCCTTCAAATAAATATTTTCCGCCTCAAGCTTATCCTTAAGATTCTCTACTTCTTCGAGTGCATCCTGCAACTCAATGTTAGTCTTTGAAAGCTCCATGGTCCTGTCTTTAACCTGTTTTTCAAGACTGTCATTCATCTGTTTAAGACTAGTTTCAAAATTTACCCTTTCAATAGTATTGATGATTACCTCTGCCACCAATTTCAGTAGCACTATGTCATTGATCGACCAATTTTTGGTCTGTTCAGAGTCAAACCCAAGAAATCCATAGGTCCTATTTTGAACGACCATGGGTACATTAAGCATAGATTTTATGCCATGATGATGAAAAACATCTTTGAATGTAGCTATATCCTCCTCTGTATCATCTATATCTGGAATAAGTAATAATTTTTTACTGTCCAGCAACTCAAATGGCCATGGGTAATCTATTCGCAGAACGTTTTGAAAATCGGATTTCAGCGGAATTATGTTTTCAGCCACCCATTCATGTGTGGTAGAAGCAGATTTACCATCATCGCTTAATTTAAAAATATAGCTTCTATCAGCAATAACATGCTGACCTATTTTTGAAAGAGCCCAGTCAATATTTTCAGAAAGATTAGCTGCACTGGCGTTGATAAATCTGGACGAAATATCAGATACCAACCCTTCTAGCTCAAGCCGGATTTTTAATTCACTTTCTATTCTCTTTCTTTCCAGTTCCAACCCTATACGATTGGCACTGATTTTCAGCAATGATTCCACCCAAGGTCTCTTTTCCATAGGTTTATCATCAATCACAAAAAAATGTCCGATTAACCTTTTTCCAGAATCATGAACCGGTACACCCAAATATCCCTCTGCTTTTATATGCTGAAGAAAACTGTCTCCGGGAAACTTTGATGCCACTCCCTCCCTATAATAGGTCAACCCTTCTTTAAATACCCTTTCACTAGGAACTCCATCTACCTTTATCCGAAATGGAGCCTCAAAATGACCCTTGTCCCACAAGGTTATAATCTCTATTTCCTCCTGACTGTGATCTAATATTTGAGAGATACCTACACACCTAGCATTCAATATAGAGGCCGTTTGCTCTATAAAATTTGGAATGAAATCCATGTGAGACTTGGAAAGTGCCCCCTCAAGCATCTGGCTTAATGTTTTTTCAATATGCTTTTCTTCAGAAATAAGCTGAATAATGACAAATATTCCTTCCTCCTGATCCATTGAAAAATACGAAGCTGATACTTCAGCGGCCATCGATTCCCCCCTGCTGTTGCTGAAAATCAAATGGTCGGTCAGTCCCATTTTGTTTTTCATTACAGCATTGAGCAATTCATCTATTACTTCGTGCTGACCTGGCAAAAATGATGATATTTTATCCCCGATCAATTCCTGTTCACTTACACCAAGTAGTTCTGCTGTTTTAGCATTTGTCTCAGCTATGGTCTGTCCCTTAGATTCAAGAACAATAATGGCATCATTTGAAAATTTCAGAATGTTTTGAAATTTTACCTGACTATAAGCAAGTGCTTGCTTCGATTGCTCTACAAAATCTTTATGGATTTTTTTATTACGATTTTCAGCTTCGATCCTATCCGTGATGTCTAGGCTGCTGCCTATCATTCTGGTTGCCTTTCCTTTATCATTTCTTGATAGCACAATGCCTCGGTCTTTAAACCATCTATATTCACCTGATTTTAGTTTCAATCGGTGCTCTGACTCATATTTTTCTGTTAGCCCTTTCAAATGATCCTGTAACCTTATTCTATATTTGTCAATGTCATCGGGATGAATGATATCCTCTAGCCGATCAAGGAAATGGAGCAATTCCTTCTGCTGATAACCTAGATTATCGGCAAACTGTTGGCTAAAAACAGTATTGCCAGAGCTAATATCCCAATCCCAAACACCTTCATTTAAAATTTCAAGACCCAGCTTCCACCTTTCATGGTTCAAGCGGATTTCCTGTTCCATTTGCCTTTTGGAACTTATATCCGTGATAAAAGAGCAGGCAAATTTATTTCCTTCGAAGTCAATGATATAGGAGATGATTTCAACAGGGATTTCATTGCCGTCTTTTGTTAGCTGAGTAGTCTCAAGTACCAATTTTTCTTTTTCGACTAGCTCATCAAAATGCAGCTTAAAGCTCTTAATGGAAAATTCAGGGTTTATTTCAGGCACTTTACTGCCCACGAGCTCTTTATTGGTATACCCCAGCATACTACAAGCAGCCTTATTGACATGGGTGATTTGGGCGTGTGAATTCACCCAATATATTGCAATGGGGGCACTTTCTATTGTAAAATGAGCCAGACGTTCGGAAATGGCGTTGGCTATATTCATAATATTAATTATCGCTCGTAATGAAATTAGGAGATAATCTCCAATAAACTACAATATAAACATCGTTTACAAAAGTAAAACAAGAAAGGCCACCTAAATAGGTGGCCTCTCAATTTATTGTGATTTTTATTTTCTATATCAGAATAGCCATCGCTGCCAATTGACTGGAGGTTTTCAGCCCAGCTTTATCCATTGCGGCTTGATTGAGCTCAAACTTCAGCCTTCCATCAATGACTTTAAAATTAATACAGCTGCCTTTTTCCCCTAAACCTCTTTTATTGGATACCGTAAGCGTGGCATTTGACTGTATTTTTGCCAATACTTCTTCAAATTGATTGCTGGCACTTGCACCTACATACAATAATTGGCAATCAGTAACCTCTGAGGCTGAATTGAACTTTTTAATTATAAATTTCTTCCCTCCACGTTCTTTGTTGCCATACCAAGTGTTCAATGTATTATAAACATCATCGTCCTTTAGAACACCTATTACAAAATCTCCAGAGTTCTTATCTCCGGGCCATTGGATATACTTCAAAAAGTTATATATCATCATGGAGTGAAGCTCATGTTCCGCACGACTTTGAGCATGTAATGTATTGTTGATAAACAATACTGAAAAGACTAGTAAAAAACTGATTCTGATAGATTTCATCCTAATAACAAATTTAAAAGACTAAACACAAAACTACAAAACTCTCATTCATTCTGCGATTGTAAATTGCTGTATGTAAGTTAATTAGCAATTTAACTAAGGATTTATTTCATATAACTAAAATCATGCCCATTTTTCAATTCTAATAGAAATGAATTTATTAATTTTATCACATTATCAACATCATCTACGTGTACTGTTTCAACCGTAGTATGCATGTATTTTAATGGCAGGCTTATCAAAACGGAAGCTACCCCTTGATTTGAATACGCAAAGGCATCCGTATCAGTACCGGTAGCCCTTGAAGCCGCAGCCCGTTGAAAAGGAATTTTTCTTTTCTCTGCAACATCAATGACCATATTTAACACATTATTATGAACCGCTGGGCCATAAGTTAACACTGGTCCGCTACCTGCTTTCTGATGACCACTTTCGATCTTATTATACATAGGAGAGGTAGTCTCATGGCATACATCTGTTACAATAGCTAGATTGGGCTTAATCCTTTCGGCAATCATCTGCGCACCCCTCAAGCCAACCTCTTCCTGCACGGAATTCACAATATATAAGCCAAAATCCAGTTTATTCTTGTTTTCAAAAAGTAATCGTGCCACTTCTGCAATCATAAAACCTCCCATTCGATTATCAAGGGCACGGCCTACTAGGAACTTCTTGTTCAGCTCTATCAATTCATCATCGAAGGTCATTACACAGCCTACATGTACTCCCAACTTCTCCACTTCGTCTTTGGTAGTGCATCCAACATCAACAAAGATATTCTTCAATGAGGGTTGTTCTTCCGTTTTTGCATTCCGGACATGTATTGCTGGCCACCCAAAAATGCCTTTTACAATTCCTTTTTTTGTAAAAATATTGACCCTTTTTGATGGTGCTATTTGATGGTCTGAACCCCCATTCCTTCTCACATAGATATATCCATCATCTGTAATATAATTTACAAACCAAGATATTTCGTCAGCGTGAGCTTCGATTACTACTTTATATTCCGCCTTGGGGTTTACAACTCCAACAACAGTCCCATAAGTATCTGTAAAATATTCATCAATGTAAGGTCTTATATAATCGAGCCATATCTGCTGGCCTGATTTTTCGAACCCTGTGGGCGATGAGTTATTTAGGTATTTCTCAAGAAAGCTCTTACTTTTTTTATTCATGTTAAGGTTTGACTTTGATAATTATAGTGGAATATTTCCGTGTTTCTTTTTAGGTAATGACGCCACTTTATTTTCAAGCATTTTAAAGGCTTTTATTAATTTAATCCTAGTATTATCAGGGGTTATTACTTCATCGATGTAGCCCCTATGTGCTGCCCGATAAGGATTGGCGAACTTTTTAGTGTACTCATCCACTTTTTCCTGAAGTTTGGCTTCTGGGTCGTTAGCTTCAGCTATTTCCTTCTTGAAGATAATTTCGGCTGCCCCTTTTGCTCCCATTACCGCAATTTCTGCCGTAGGCCAGGCATAGTTCATGTCAGCACCAATATGTTTGGAATTCATCACATCATAGGCTCCGCCATAAGCTTTACGGGTAATTACTGTTATTCGAGGTACGGTGGCTTCGCTAAATGCATATAACAATTTAGCTCCGTTGGTGATAATGGCATTCCATTCCTGATCGGTTCCTGGTAAAAATCCTGGAACATCTTCCAAAACTAAAAGGGGTATATTAAAGCAATCACAAAATCTTACAAACCTTGCCCCTTTAGTACTTGCATCAATGTCCAGCACACCCGCTAATGAGGCCGGCTGGTTACCAACTATACCTATACTCCGCCCTGCCAATCGAGCAAAACCTACTACAATATTATCTGCAAAGTTTTTATGGACTTCCAAAAAAGAATCGGCATCTACTATCCCTTCTATAACCTCCCTCATATCATAAGGCTGGTTAGGATTATCAGGAACTATATTATTCAGTTTCTCTACCGTTTCATCCTCCTGCATTTCATAAGGAACCATCGGTGCCTCTTCTTCACAATTCTGAGGCATAAAACTTAAAAGCTCCTTTATGTTATTTATGCATTCTACTTCGTTGGCACATGAAAAATGAGTTACCCCACTTTTAGTACTATGGGTACTTGCTCCACCCAACTCTTCAGCGGTAACATTTTCTTGGGTTACTGTTTTGACCACATTGGGGCCGGTAACAAACATGTAAGAGGTGTTTTCCACCATCAAAATAAAATCCGTAATGGCGGGTGAATATACTGCTCCACCTGCACATGGACCCATAATACCGGATAATTGCGGTATTACCCCCGAGGCAAGCGTATTCCTGTAAAAAATATCAGCGTACCCTCCAAGTGATACTACCCCTTCTTGAATTCTTGCGCCACCAGAATCATTCAAGCCAATTAATGGTGCTCCATTTTGCATGGCGAGATCCATGATTTTTACAATCTTCTCAGCGTGAGTTTCTGATAGTGATCCTCCAAAAACGGTAAAGTCTTGTGAAAACACATATACCAATCTACCATGAACGGTACCATAACCAGTTACCACTCCATCACCAAGATAATATTCTTTGTCAAGACCGAAATCTTTACATCGGTGCATCACAAATTTTCCAATCTCCTCAAAAGAACCTTCATCCAGTAAAAGATGAACCCTCTCACGAGCTGTTAATTTACCTTTTTTATGTTGTGACGCTACTCTGGCAGCTCCCCCTCCTAATAGAGCCTCTTCATTTTTCCTTTCAAGTAGTGCGTATTTTTCTTCTTTCGTAGGCAAGGTATAAACCTGCTTTTTAGGCTTCTCAGGCATGTCTTAATAATTTGCTAAAGTGCCAAAGATAAATAAAAAGGAATGCAATTAAGTTGATACTAATTTTAAATAATTGAATTGGTATATTGCGCAAAATTACATCGCAGTGGCAGAAAAAATAGCGATAATTGATTGTGGTACCAATACTTTTCACTTGATGATCGTGTCAATTGAAAATGGTACAGCCAAGATTCTAATCAAAGAAAGACTTCCTGTAAAAATAGGGGAAGGTGGGATCAATCAGCGTATAATTCAACCAGCAGCCATTGAAAGAGCAATTACTACCATTACCTATTTTAACAAGGTAATAAAGGAACATTCCATTAATAGTATTTATGGCTTTGCCACCAGTGCTTTTCGCAATGCCGCCAATGGTGGAGAACTTCAGGATTTGATTTATCAAAAGACAAATATCAAAATAAATGTTATCTCGGGAGACCGGGAAGCCGAGTTGATTTTTAAAGGGGTAAGCAGTGCCATTGATATTGGCAAAAAGCCAGCATTGGTGATGGACATTGGAGGTGGCAGCGTTGAATTTATTATTGGCTCAAGCCATAAAGTTTATTGGAAACAAAGCTTTGAAATAGGGGCTCAGCGACTTTTGGACTTATTCCACAATAACGACCCCATGGATCCCGCAGAGTTGGTACAGTTGAACAAATATCTTCGAGAGTATCTGCATCCCCTTTTTGAAGCTCTTGGAAAATGGGCTCCCAGCACCTTGGTAGGGGCTTCTGGTACATTTGATACACTAAGCGATATTTATTGTTATAAAAAAGGGCTCAAAAAGGCTGAGTTGGAAGCAGAGATACCATTAACTTTGGAGGCCTTTTATGAGATACATCAGGAATTAATTCAAAAAAATAGAAGTGAGCGTCTTCAAATCCCCGGTATGATCGAAATGCGGGTAGATATGATCGTGGTAGCTTCTGCACTTATACATTACATTCTGTCCAGACATCAATTTGACTACCTTAGGGTTTCAACCTATGCGTTGAAAGAAGGGGTGTTGACAGAAATACTAAAAAATGAAATCTAATTATGGATCAAACTTTCACATTTGACAGACTAAAGAATTTTACAAGAAATATATTTACAGCTATGGGTTGCCCGGCAGAAGATGCAGAGCTAGCTGCTTCTGTTTTACTCAAAGCTGATTTGCGTGGGATCGACTCTCACGGAGTAGCCCGATTGATAGGCTATGTAAGGCTATGGGAAAATAAACGGATAAATCCTACACCAAACATTACCATTGTCCATGAAACGCCCAGTACAGCCGTTGTTGATGGCGATGCAGGATTAGGTCTGGTAGTAGCTCCAAAGGCCATGGAAATCGCCATGAAAAAAGCCGAGCTAGTAGGTACAGGTTGGGTGAGTGTAAAAAATTCCAATCACTTTGGTATTGCTGGATATCACGCCATGATGGGACTGGATAAAGATATGATTGGTATTGCCATGACCAACGCCAGCCCATTAGTCGCACCCACCTTTGCAACAGAACGTATGTTGGGAACCAACCCAATAGCCGTGTCTATCCCAGCTGGCAAACAGCCTCCTTTCGTAGCTGATATGGCCACCACAACTGCTGCCAATGGCAAACTTGAAATACTGCAACGCAAGGGTGAAGATGCCCCATTGGGTTGGATTCAAGAAAAAGACGGCTCACCATCTACCAATGCTAATGAACTTAAGGATGGCGGAGCATTATTACCTTTGGGTGGTGACCGTGAGCATGGAAGTCATAAGGGTTATGCCCTGGGTTCTATTGTAGATATATTTTCTGCGGTATTTTCAGGTGCCAACTATGGTCCTTGGGCACCGCCCTTTGTAAGTTTTTTACCTTTACCGGAAAACCCAGTGGGCGAAGGGTTAGGTCATTTTGTAGGTGCTATGCGTATTGATGCATTCCGGCCAGCTGATGAATTTAAATCTCATATGGATAATTGGATTTCTAGGTTTAGAGAAACTAAAGCAGTTGCTGGCAAGAAAGTGTTAATCCCTGGTGACCCAGAACGGGAAGCTGAATTGGAGAGAATGAAAACTGGGATTCCTGTTAATGAAAAAGTGGTTGAAGATTTGAATGAGGTGGCGAAGAGGCTTGGGGTTGTGTTTTGATTATGGTTGGTTTGACGTTTCGGCTATGCGTAGTGCGGGATTTCAAGGCACTTCACTTTTCGTTTGGCAGTTAGTTTATATAATGCCCGCACCTTTCAATTTTGTACTTTCCCCCGCATTACGTATAGCCCATTGTTGGCAGTCGTGCTTTTTTATTCCGTTTTGTTCAGCTTTTAAGTCGAATACTCCTGTTGAAATAATTGATTTAATTAGTATGTCAATTACTGGAACTGAAACACTATTTCCGATTAACTTCATCCACCTAGCTCTCGATTCAGGAAGTTTAAAGTCTTGTGGGAAACCTTGTATAAGGCAAGCTTCTTCTTTTGTTATTTTTCTATAGTTGTTTGAAAAATAAACCTTTTCTAAAAATTGTCTTTTATAATCGTTGTGGTCAGTAGGTTCAAGGCTTTTCAATGAAACATAATCGTTTGTATCACTGGCAACTAGAGTTGGAAAAACATCTGAGGTTGGCATAAAAACTCTATTCACCCCATTTAGACCACTACTAATTTTAGTGTTTTTGAAATCAAACCTTTCTTCAGTGCATTTGATTGCATTCTTCTCTAAAAGTGAATTTATTGTTTCAGTAATTGAAATTCGCTTTACTTTTAAAGTTCTTTCAGTTTTTAATTCGTCAATTACCAAAAAGTTATTTGAGGTGAGATTTAAAAGTTCGAGTTCATTCTCTGTCAATTTATCTTCGTCAAAATCTAATATTTCAAAGCGGTAATCAATTTTTTTAAGAATTGATAAGTCCACTAAGTCATTAAGTTCTTCTTGTGATATGCTTGTATCGAGAGATTGAAATTGTTTTAACGATAACGGGTTCCCGTCTAAAGGTCCAAATTGACTTTTTCTTCTGTTTTTTAATAGTAGTAAACAGATTTCTTTTTGTCTTTCAGTTGTTTCGGTAATATCCCAAGAATGAATGGTTGTATGTCCGTTTCTTAAATCGTTGAACAGAAAGTAATCATTAAATCCATTTTTGCTTGAAAGACTCATTTGTCTTTGTTGTATTGGGTTTCCAAATAAATCCCTTTGTACAATTTCAGGTTCGTTATTGTGTAATTCTATACCAAGAATATCTGCAAGGGTTGTTCTCTTTTCGATTTGCTTAGGTAAAGAGAATAGGTCAAAGTATTTTTTATCACGAAAACCAATTATATAAATTCTAACTCTGTTTTGAGCAACTCCATAATCATGAGAATTTATAACATGATAGTTTGCATAATATCCTGCTTCTTTAATTCTATCAAGAATATAGCTTAATGCTTTTTTATTTCGTGGGTCAACTAGCCCCTTTACATTTTCAAAAATAAATGCTTTTGGTTTAGCTTGGTTTAATAAGAAAATAGTATCATTCCAAAGTTGCCCCCTGTCATCATCAAAACCAAGGTTTTTGCCTGCAATTGACCAACTTTGACAAGGTACTCCTGCTGTTAAAACATCATGTTGTGGAAGTTCTTTAATTTGGGTAATATCTCCAAAGTTTGCATCAGGCTTAACGTTATAGTTTTCACAGTATGTGTTTATTGCATCTTTGTTGACTTCACTAAATCCAAGGCAAGTCCCACCATTGGAGCTAAGAGCCATTTTAAAACCGCCAATCCCTGCAAATAAATCTATAAATGTGAATTTTGTTTTACTCATAATCTATTGAAGTACTGATTTGTCAAAACCTTCTGGAGGTTCAATTCCTAAAAACTCACGATATATTCTTTCGCGATATTCCTTACCCAATGAATTAATTTCAGAAATGAAGTTTTTGTATGTTCCTTTTCCGCCAATTAAATCCCAAAATTCATTCCCGATTAAAACTGATTCGTCATTGTGCATGTCAAACCATCTCATAGGGAAACTCCAATTGTAATCTTCTCTTTTTCCGTAAGGATTATACGCTAAAGCGTAAAATGCGTAATCAACTTTGCTTGGGTTCATTGCCAAGAGTTTAAACATTTTTTCCTTGCTAACTTTGGTTTGGTCGCTATTTGGCAAAGGTGCTTTTATCTCAAAAGCATATTTCTTCTTAGTCTTTTTACTTTCTATGAATATGTCGCAAACTACACTTGTTGGAATAGGTTTTCCGCCACCTTCTAGAATGTATTTTAGTTCTACATCCCAATCAGGTTTTTGTTTGTCTTTTCCTTTTTTCTTGTGTTCTAGTCTATTTAAAACTTCTTGAATTCGTCTAAGTCTTTCAGCACCAACTACTCCATAAATGGTTTTACCCATTTCGCAATGTCCATGGTATTCATCAGCGACTACTTGGGCTAATTTTTCCCAAACACCACCAAAAGGTGTTACAAATCTTCGCTCAAAGTGTGAGCCTTTAAAAATTTCATCAGGCACTAAAGCAGCATAAAGAGGTTTGCTAGAATGGTGCTTTTCTTTTATAAATGGGTCAGTGATAAGCACCTTATCCATAACTCTGTCCATGAGTTCTGAAACTACTTTACTGATTCCATTATTTACATTTTTATTTTTCAAATTTCTTTCTCTATTTTAATTCCGAAAGATACTAATCATTTTAGCAATTCATTTCATTTCGGAGCGGTTTCTTGCATGAATGCCAACACCCGGCTAACAGCACGATAGGTGTTGATATATATTATTATTGGGAATAAATTTAAATAATTAACTTATAAATAAACCCGTTGCCGACCAACTTCGAGTAATCGTTTCGTTTTTCTATTCTTCCCTTCATTTTTTGAGG
>DDIU01000049.1:72692-72920 GCA_002338655.1 Flammeovirgaceae bacterium UBA1842
CAAAAAAGCCTTGAAAAAATACCGTGCCACGTCCATCCCTCAAATAACCAACCCGGCTGCACCGTCACGCACCGCCACGCCATTTTTTCGCCTCACGCGCCATGGTGAATATTCGTTTTCAAAATAACTAGTTAGCCACGATTATCGATCAACGATCAACTTCAACACAAAGAGGAAAAGTTAACCTTCAACCTATCCTCTACCCCAACTGCTTCGTAGAAGCAAAGC
>DDIU01000001.1:0-17975 GCA_002338655.1 Flammeovirgaceae bacterium UBA1842
GGTTTTTTGCTTTTATACCTTTAGTATAACAATCAATTGCTAAGTCATTACTAAATTTTAAGCCCCAACTGTCACAATGGTCATGGTTGATGGCTGAAGGTATTTCTGAGCCATCTCTTGTATCTTTAGGGGAGTAATTGATTGAATTTCATCTAAATATCTTTGGTAATAAAGACTGTCTAGATCATATAGATATACACTCTTGAATTTTTCTGATAAGGATAAAAGGGAGCTAATATCGGACTGGAATGAACCAATCATGTGATTCTTAACAGTACCTAATTCATCTTCACTTACCAATTCAGTTGTTAGAATGCTAATTTCTTTTTGTATCTCAGAAATTGCAAGTTCCTTATTATCACCTTTAATATCGGAGCTGATTACAAAGAAAGCCGCATTTTTTAAAGAAACAACACTGGAATGTATTCCGTAGGTAAGTCCCTTTTCCTCCCGTATATTTTTCATTAAACGGGAGCCAAAATACCCGCCAAGTAAATGATTGGTTATAACCAATGCAGGATAATCGGGGTGGGTTTTTTTAACTATATGCTTTCCAATTTTTATTGAGGTTTGCACGGCATTTTCAAATGGTATGTGCTTAAAGCTGGACAAAGTAGGTGCCGTTTCTTTTACAAGTTTTGATTCAGTTTTGTGAAAACCTATTTTACCAAAATGAAAATCAATTGAATGCCTTACTTCTTCAGTAACATTACCAGAGAGTAATATTTCGAAGGAGTTGAAAAATGAATTGAATTGTTTTAATAAATCCTCTCTATAGAGATCGATTGTTGATTCTTCTGTTGCTATACGGCCATATGGATTGTATGTGCCAAACAATAAATTCCTGAATTGCTTTGATGCTACAATATTACTTTTTTTATTCTGTGTCTTTAACTGGCTAATGCTAATCTCTTTTTGTAGTGTGATTTCTTTATCGGGGAACAAGGGATTAAGTATAATGTCCTTCAAAATGGGAAGGAGATCGTCAATATATTTATTGAGTCCGTATAAAGAAACAATGGTATAATCAAATGAAGGGGACACTTCTAAATGTGCTCCTTTTTGCGCTATGATTTTTGAGATCGTTTCGGCAGTATAGTTTTTAGTGCCTGATTGTAGCGTTTTGGATACCAATGTACTGGCTCCAATTTTAAGGTCATTCCAACTACCACCATTTCTAAATATTATTTCAAGTTTGAAAAGGGGGTAATTACCCTGATTAATAATGTGTATGGGAACCCCATTTTCCAATAAAGAAGATGCCACATTAGGAACATCTATTTTTGCATTTTGGAATTTAACAGGGGGTAGTTTCCTGTTCAGCATATTAATCAGTTACGGATTCTTCTTTGGTCTTATTTTTATCAAAGTTGAACAGTAGGCTAAATCGTAAAGTCTCTGCAAGCGGATGTTCTTGTTCTTTGGGTACAAGGTAGGCGAAGTCTATTCCAAACACCTGATACCTAAACCCAAGCCCCATTGTTAAGTATTTTCTATTGCCTTTATCGGCTGATTCATAAAAATAACCTACACGAGCAGCAAAGGTGTCATTGTACCAGTACTCTGCACCACCCGATAACGTTATCTCTTTCATTTCTTCACTAAAACCATCTTCTGCATCACTAAAAGAACCAAATATCCCACTCAATAATGATTTGTCTTTTTCGCTATTGTCAAACTGAGGGCTCGGTACTAATAATTTGTTGAAATCAAGAGCTAAGGTCAGCTTATTGTAAGGGTCTAGATTTGTGGTAAATGCTGTACCCAGCCTGAAATTTGTTGGTATAAAGTCCCTGTTGTTCTCATCTGAATAGGTAAGTTTTGATCCGATATTGGATATGACTGCACCTAATGCCAGATTGGAGTTAGTTCCAGATAGCAATAGATCTTTATTGTAATAAACAGCTATATCTGCAGCGACACTACTTCCTGGGCGAGCATCGGCACCAGACGAAGCATTGGTAAAATTTCCAGTCAAGTTAGAATGGATATACCGAGCGCTAATACCAACACTAAGCTGCTGTGAAAGCATTCTACTATAGGTAGCATCAAAAGCAAATTCACGTGGATTGAATAAGGTTCCTTCATCATTCGCATCTTTAGTAAAAATGATTTCCCCTAAATCAAAGTATTTCATTGTAACTGCAACGGCCTGTTCCTTTGTGAATTTATAGTAACCAGATAGGTAAGTAATAGACATGTCATTAATGATTTTACCTAACCATGGAGTATAAGAAAGGGAAAATCCAATATCCTGATTGATATGAACCAGTTTTGCAGGGTTCCAATGTACTGAATTAGCATCCGCGCTAGTAGCAACACCAACATCCCCCATACCGCCCGCTCGGGCATCAGGGGTTATTGTTAAAAACGGTACTGCAGTTGTTATTACTCTTCGACTAGAGTCTGATCCATTAAGGGTAGCAGGATTAGTTACAGGATCTTGTGCAAAACACAATGAGTTTATAGAAAGCACCAGTAAAAGTGCATTGATAAAATTTTTCATAAATTGAATTTATGTAGCCAACAAATTTAATTAATTAATGAGAATTAGTTTTTTATAATCCTGTTTTTTTGCCCCGTCACGAATAGAACGAACCGTAACTCTAAATATATATATTCCTGCGTCTAATTTATCGCCAGTAACTGATTCACCGTTCCATTCGAATAAATTAATTTCTGAGGGACTGTTATCTATTTCAAAATCAGAGGTAAAGACTGTGCCACTTATTGGGGAGATAATATCCAATGTAACTTTCAGGTTTTCGCCAGCCCTATTGTGTGAAAATTTGAAATTTGTAGTATTTGTAAAGGGGTTTGGATAGTTTTTTAGATTGTAAATTACAATAGAATTTGGATCTGCTACGGTAAAATCAATTCTGCTTTCAGATGAATTGTTATAGGTATCCCATGCTTTTACTACAATTGCATGTTCTCCTTTTGATAAACCGGTAATTGGAAATCTCAGAGAACCTTTTTTATAAGAATTTAAATGTGCCTGGTAATAGGCATTCATCACAAATGTCTGTTCGCCATCCAACGTGGCGGTAATGTTGTTTCCTAACCCAAATCCTGATAAATTAATGCCACTTTCATCTTTGAAAGTAGCTACTAAAAAAGTGTTATGACTGACTCCTGATAGGTTAGTATTTAAACTATCACCCATATAAAGCTTAATTTCAGGCCCTTCATTGTCAGTAGGTGGACTGGAAGCAGTACCTCCAATTTTAAGTTTAATATCAGACCCATTGGCATCTCGAAGACCAGTGGCCTGATGAGCATAAAGGTTAATTTTACTATTTCCTAACTGATAGGAAATGTTCTTAGGTACAATAAACTCAATATCAAATGTGCCCGCATTAACGGTTGACACGCCTTTGAAAATAATATTTTCACGTGAGTCATAGGTAAAAGGTGGGTTTTCATTGCCAAGTGTGGTTCTAGGGATGTCCTTGTCATAAATAACAAATGAAACCTCTCCATTGAAGGAGTTGTCCAATGAACCTTGGGTCGTTTTTACTCCACCAGTAAGCTTTACCTTACCTAGTGCTTTTAAAGTATCGGACTTATTGGTATTATCATTTATTGCAGTTATTATAATTTCTTGAGCCGGATAGGCTAGTCTCAACGATGGATCACCCAGCAGGGCGAAATTTCTATTTCCCACTTTATTGAAATCAGTAGCCAAATCATTACTTTCATTTTTAGTAATCCTGAAAATATCTCCAAGGCGGAGATACCCTCCATTCTCTTTACTGTAAACAGCAGTATAAAACACCTTATTCAAGGCAAAATTTGAGCTTGAGCTTACAGGCCGACAGGTACTTACAATTGCAATGCCACCCCCTTTTGCACTTGTCACTACCATTTCTCCTCCAGATACTCTACGTGGGTCATCGTGACGGCCAAATTCGCATGTGGCGGTTACAAATAAGGGCAGTTTGTTATAATTATCCCAACTTTGAATTTGGGCGATATCAAGTACTTGCTCTTGCATCCACCCACTCTCACCTCCATGCCCCGTAAAGTTTACGATTAAAGCTCCTTTCTCAATTGTCTTATCAAGTTGTGCACTGGCTAATGGAGCACTTTCCCCATTTGGTCTTGAAACCTGGGGGAAATCATCCAAATAAAATTTATTAGGATTAAATGCTGTATAAGTAGTATCTACATAAACCGTTAATTCATCAGCTTGCCTTTGATGTAGATTGAAATCACCATCATCTGCTACAAACACTACATTGTTTTTCCAGTCTCCAATGGTCTGTTCATTTGTTGAATAATTGATTAGTTTATTAACTACACCCTCTGCTTCTTGGGCGGTTCTTACTGGTAGTCTGCCCACACCAATGTCCATAGTATGGTTGCCACCACTGACTTCAGCCCACTCACCTTCTTCATCTTCCAAAAAACCAAAATAATCATCAGAAGCATAAGTATCTAGTGGATGTAAGGAGTTTCTGGATTCATAAATTGGGACAAAATTTGTATTTCCATTGATCGTATTTTTATAATCATAGGAGCCTCGCCCAAATAACAGTAAGTATTTAATTTTACCATTTTTGTACAGGTAACGGACATAGTCTCTGATCGCTGATACATCCTGTCGACCACTAGAAAATTCATTGAACACTTGGTCAATCAGCACTACACGTGATGCAATGTTGTCATTACTTGATCTAAAACTTGCCAATTGATCAGCCTGAGCCTTAAAATTAGGATTTGTAATAATGAGTAACTCTGAATCAGTGTTACCTTTAATATTTTGGTTAGGAATGGATGAGATATTATTTGGAACATGCTCAATGGTAGTGTTAAAAACAACATACTCTCTGAGAGTGGATGATTGGGCTCCGAAAGAACCTGTACTACCAGATAGGTTAAATTGCTGCTTAGTGGGCAGGGTGGGGTCTGTAATGTCCCAAACTACCGAATTAGAGTTTAATCCTTTTATCTCATAGGTAGAATTTGCATTGTTTAGGCTTTGTAGTGACCTGAATATATTGACGTTGTCAGTGAGTTCAAGGTGCCTTTCCACTTCGACAAGAATATCATTAAGATATCCGACTGACTGTCCAGAACTATTTTTCTTGTACGTGACCCCTATATCAATCAACTCATTTACGGCTGAAAGACCCTTTGTAAAGGTGTTTTCATTTTCTTTTCCTTTGATGCTATACCTATATACCTTTTGGGTAAAGTCAGGTACACTTTCAACGGGCATATTTCCTAATAGCTCGCCATTGAAGTTAATGTCGAAGCTTGAGGGGTTAAAAGTTTGCGCCATTACCCGGACGTGTACTTTAGACTGTGAGTTGGTTACTAGTTTCTTAAAGGAGAAACTATACTCTTGAGACAGTGTCAGGTCATATTTTTCACTAAACCATTCTCTACCAGAAGCCAGTAGATTGTACTTTTCAACTTTGTAATAACCGAAGTCATTATAAGTAGATATTTTAGGGAAGGTTGTGCCAAGATCTGCCTGTTCGGCTATACGAATCCCATTATCCCCACTAAATGTTATAAAATAGTAGTTGACATCAGAATACAGGTTATGCTCATAGATCAATTCATTATCCACATAAGAATAGGAGTCCCCATCTTGTGCGTAAAACAAAATGTAGTCATCAGAATCGAATTTACCATCTTCTTCCCCTTTAATGAAAATCGCATTTTGCTGTAAATCAAATGGCCGCTCTACTGCATTGGATTGAGGTAACATTCCACCCGGGTTACCGAATATTTTAATGGTTTGGGGGTTGATATTATCAACATCAATCCCAGCGTTTTTAAGATAAGTATAGGTTAGCTTATAAATCCCTCTTTCCCCTATTTCCATTTTAAACCAACTCCCCTTAGCCAATACCGATGATTGTGCATTAAGCTGTGAAGCAATACAGAAGGATACTGTGAATATAATTAAGCCGTAAAGACGAGTCATTAAAAATTGGAGACTTGATTTGTTGCAAAGAAACAATATAATATCGTTAAACGTTTCCTAGTTGCGTTTATTGCGATGTATTACGAATGGGACGGTTTGGTAAACAAAGACATGAGAAGATAGGCTAAAATAATTAGCGGCATGGCAACTAACTTGAATACAATAATGAAGATTATACTAAGTGTTAAGAACAGAAAACGGGTTGAATTATCCTTCCAGCTATAATTTTTAAATTTCAAAGCCATCAACTCAACCGGTGCCACTAGTAGCAATGAAAAGACTACTGTAATGCCAATTATGATCCACACATTGTTAAAAACAGGGTACTGATCAAAAACGAAAATCAATGAAGATAAAAATAAGGCGTTGGCAGGTGTTGGAAGCCCAATAAACACTGTTTCCTGATTTTCGTCCACATTAAATTTAGCAAGCCGAAGTGCAGAAAATATTGCTACTAAGAAGGCCATATATGGAAGATAATTGTCCACATGTGCGCTTAATAACTGGAATAGAATCACTGAAGGCAATAAGCCAAAAGTCACCATATCAGCTAGGCTGTCGAGTTGTTTGCCAATAGGTGAACTAACTTTAAGCAGTCTGGCAGCAAAACCATCGGAAAAATCAAAAAGCATGGCCAACCAAATAAGGTAAACGCTGAGAGTCAGCTCGCCATTAAAACAAAATACAATGCCCACACAGCCACAAAATAGATTGGCTGAGGTAAGGAGGTTAGGTATGTGTTTAATTGGATTCAATTATTAATGGCGCAAAATGGATTGTATTTTTTCTCATGGCCTATGGTAGTGCTTGGTCCATGACCACAATGAACGACCGTATCGTCCGATAATTTAAACATTTTATTATGGATGCTTGCTATGAGAACGTCATGATCCCCACCGGGCAAATCAGTGCGGCCGATACTTTCACGAAATAGGACATCCCCTCCAATGCAGATTTTTTCATTGGTATTATAAAATGCCACATGTCCGGGTGCATGGCCAGGCACAAACATTATATCGAGTTGACTATTTCCAAATTCGATAATATCACCTTCGTTCAAATATTTATCTACAGTAGCCTCTTGGTAATTTTGGAAGCCATAGTTAGGGGCGTACAACTTCACAGATTTCAAAGTGGCTTCATCTAACGGGTGGACTTCAAGGTCGACATTGAAATGATTTTTAATAAAGTAATTACCAAAAACATGATCAATGTGACAATGTGTATTTAATAAACGTACAATTTTGAGCTTATTATCATCAACAAATTTCAGCAATTGATTTTGCTCATGTTTTTCATAGCATCCGGGATCAATGATGATACCTTCTTTAGTTTCATCAAAAAGAAGATAACTATTTTCCAGAAAAGGGTTGAAAGTAAAAGACTTGACTTGAATCATTTTTTATATGCTATGCTTTTGATCAATTTTAAGGATTCAAAACTACATTATTTTCAATAAGAAATTAGAATGACTGAAGTAGACTTCATTATAGTAGGTCAAGGATTGGCTGGCAGCACATTGTCCTACCAACTTGCAAAGTTGGGCAAGAAAATTGCTGTCTTTGATACTCAGCGTGAAACGTCCTCTTCCTGGGTGGCAGCGGGCCTATTCAACCCAATAACAGGCCGCAAAATGGCCAAAACGTGGCGGGCGGATGATCTGTTCCCATTTTTGATGCAGTATTATTCAGAAATAGAGAAAAATTGCGGTGAGAGATTGTTGAATAAAATGGGTATTTATAGGCCATTTGTATCTATTGAAGAGCAGAATGAATGGGAAGCTAGGACTGCTGATGAAGCTTATGAGAAATATATTGAGCGGGTCAGTCAAAAAAGTGAATTTGTGCCAATAAAGGATGGTTTTGGAGGTATTCACTTAAAACAATCAGGTTTTCTTGATGTTCAGAATTATTTGGAAGCGATGGCCAACATTCTTAAGAATAAAGGAGTAATATATAAAACGGAACTATTTGAAACACCTTTAATGAATTTGGATAGTGGCCATGTAAAGTATAAGGACATAGAGGCTAAAAGGGTGATATTCTGTGACGGAAGGGCTTCAATGGAGAACCCTTACTTTAAATGGCTTCCTTTCAAGTTAGTAAAAGGAGAAATATTACATGTTGAAAGCAAAATGACACTGAACAAGATAATAAATAGAGGTGTATTTGTAATTCCCCAGACAGAAAATCATTTCCGAGTAGGGGCAACATATGATAATTTTGACCTAACTTTATCAACTACTCCTAAAGGGAGATTGCAAATTGAAGCTAAACTTAAAGAGCTCATTGACGTTGAATATGCTGTAAAAGGGCAGTATGCTGGCATCAGGCCTGCGACACGGGATAGAAAACCATTTATTGGTATTCACCCTAAATATAAGTCAGTGGGGATATTTAATGGGCTGGGGGCCAAGGGTGTTTCATTAGCGCCCTATTTTGCCGATCAATTTGCACAGCATTTGGTCAATCAATCAGCGCTGGATAAAGAAGTAGACATAAGCAGGTACTTCTCATTTTATAATGATAACGTGTCGGTGACGCAATATGAATAAAATTAAAACGCTATATCTATTGATTACCATAATGGTATTTACACTACCGGGTTATGGTCAACAGACACAGGAAAAGTTTGGTAGAAACCGTATTCAATATACCGAATTCGACTGGAAATTTCTCAGCTCAGATAATTTTGAAGTTTATTACTACGCAGGGGGCGGAAAAATTGCCAAAGAAATCAGTGAGTTTCTTGAGCAGGAGTTTGACAGGATCACTGACTTAATAGGCTACCCTCCATACACCAAGACCAAGTTATTTCTATACAATTCTGTTTCTGACCTTCATCAAAGTAATGTTGGAATAGGTGAAGGTACTTTCGAGCCGGGAGGTGAGACCCAATTTGTAAAGCCAAACATTGAAGTGGCCAATCCGGGTAATATAGCCGCACTGAAGCAGGAACTCTTAACCAAGGTGTCATCACTTATGGTAAATGAAATGATGTTTGGCGGAAGCTTGAAGGATATGTTCCAAAGTGCTGTTTTGCTTAACCTGCCTGAATGGTTTATAGAAGGGGCGGCATTATATGTAGCACAAGGCTGGAGCATTGAAATGGATGATTATGTGCGGGAGCTTGTAAATACAAAATCAGCCAGAAAGTTTAACAGATTACGTGGAAAGGAAGCTGCGCTTGCAGGGCAATCGTTATGGAACTTTATAGCGCATAAATATGGAAGGAGCAATATCTCCAACATTTTAAATTATACTAGAATAATCCGTAATCAGGAGAAAAGTATTGCGATAACGCTAGGTATATCATTCGAACAGCTGATGTTGGAATGGCAGAATTTCTATATAGACAATGACCGTCAAGTCAAACAGAATTATTTGGAAATTAACAAAGAGCTATCACTAACTGGGGGAAAGAATAAGAAAAGGATAGTTTATGATCATGTGAAAATAAGCCCCGATGGTACTCAGGTAGCCTATACCAAAAATGACAATGGCAGATATACTGTGATTATTCAAAACGTGACAACAAGAAAGGAAACCGAAGTGTTGAAGGGTGGATATAGGGTAATTGGGCAGCAGGTGGACTATGGGCTACCTATTTTGGATTGGGCTGACGATAACACACTTGGAATTATTCATTCTAAGAATGGGCAAATGAATTTTGTGTTATATGATTTACAAACCAAAAGTAAATTGCCACGCGTGCTAAACCGTCTGGATCAGGTGAAAAGTATGGAGTTCTCTGAAAATGGCCGATTGGTTATTGTGAGTGCCGTGGTGCAAGGAAGGAATGATCTTTATTTATTGAGTACAAGACGTGACAGAACAAAACGTTTGACCAACGATGTGTATGATGATCTTTCTCCTTCGTTTATTCCAAATACTAATAGCATCGTGTTTAGCTCCAATAGGGTAAGTGATACATTGGACACCAAAGAGAATAATATTGAATCTGTCAGTGATAATTTCAATTTGTTCTATTATAATCTGGACACTACAAAAAATGTATTGCACCGAGTTACAAATACTATTAGTAAAGACACCAAGCCTATCGCATTGGATGGCAATAAAATATTCTACCTAAGTGATCAAAAGGGAATAATTAATATTTTCAGTTATGATGTCTCCAGTGGGATTTATGCTCAAGTCACGAATTTTTCAGGGAGCATAAAAAATTTCGATTTGGATTTCAAAAATTCTCAATTGGCCTTTGTTTCCTCTATTAAAGGGCGTGATCTGGTTTATTTTGATGGTGACTTTAATTATAATCAACAAATTTTTACACCACAAACATTGCGTCAGCAGGTGCTTCAGGTGCAGGAATTTAAAGCTAAAAGACAGGCGAAAAGCACGGAAGGTCTGACCATAGAGCAAATAGTAGAGCAACGACTGGCCAATAAGAAAAAGGAAAAGGAAATGGAGCTCAATAAAGACTCTCTGTTATTGTCAGGAGTTCAAGATTCCACGAATGTGGTGCGGGACCCTAACATTATTGATACGGATAACTATAGCTTTGATACTGAACCTGAACCGGAAGTTCTCCCCACCACAGACGAGGAAGAAATAGTGAACACGGATAATTATGTATTTGATGAAGATATTTTACGTGCTGAAAAAACGGATTCATTTCTGGCGCAATATCGGCAAACTAGGGAAGGTAAAAGGATAAGTGGCCCATTTCCTTATCAAAGCAGATTTAGTTTTGACAATTTGCTTACCTCATTTGTGATTGATCCACTGCGGGGGTTTGGTATTTTGCTCAATGTTGAAATGAATGACATGCTCGAAAACCATAAATTCTCTGGGGGAGTAATGACCCAATTAGACTTTAAAAGCGGGGATATTTATGCAGAATATCAGTACCTCAAATCCCGTGTAGATTTTAACGTCCGTTACGATAGAAGTGTGATTTTTTGGGAAAACGAGTTCAGCTTACATCAGTATAGTAAGAATTCATTTGAAGCAGGGGCTTCACTGCCTTTAAGTACTAAAGCCCGAATAAGTGTGAAGCCTTTTTATATGGTCACTAGGTTTGAGGATCAAGTACCAACTTCGGTTAACAGCCCAGTTAAATTTGTTCCAATTCAATCAGACCAATACCTAGGGGGCACTGCCGAATTTGTTTATGACAATTCTATAATAAATGGAATGAACTTAATAGAAGGCACAAGGGCTAAAGTTTCCCTTCGTCACTATGAGGGCGTAAATTCGAAGGAAAACAGCTTCAGTAATTTCCATGTTGACTTACGGCATTATCAAAAAATTCATCGAGAAATCGTATTTGCCACAAAGTTGTATTATGGGTCCTTTTTTGGAAGGAGCCCAAAAAAATATTTATTGGGAGGCATGGATAATTGGGCATTTAGAAGAGTCAATAGAGATGGTAAGGAAAATCCATTGCAAGAAAGGAGTGGTAGATCAAATTATGACCTGTTGTTCACTGAATTTGCCACTAACTTAAGAGGGTTTGCCTACGCAGAACTTTATGGTAATAATGTACTGGTATTTAATGCAGAGCTGCGCATTCCTATAATCCGTTATTTGAGTGGCGGACCAATTAGCTCTAATTTTTTCCGTAACCTTCAGTTTACAGGATTTTACGACATAGGGTCTTCCTGGACGGGCAAGTCTCCATTTAATAAAGACAATAGAATAAGCAATGAAGTTATATCGGAAGGGGCTTTTACCATTGATCTGCACAACTACCGAAACCCATGGTTGTATAGCTATGGGGTAGGCCTCCGCACGATGTTATTGGGCTACTATGTTAAATTAGACATGGCTTGGCCTGTAGAAGATTACATAGCGAATGATCCCCGATTTCAATTCACATTAGGATACGATTTTTAACTCACTTAAATTAGGGTTAATCTCAATTAAGTCACTTTAAAGTATGCTCAAATCAATGACCGGCTATGGTGCCGCCAAACTCACTAATGGTTCGTTAACCATAAATGTGGAGGTAAAAACCCTGAACTCTAAATTTTTAGATCTCAACCTTAGAACACCAAAAAGTATTTCTGAAAACGAACTAACCCTTCGTACCCTTGTTTCGGACATTCTGGAGCGTGGTAAAGTGTCCCTTTCTGTAGATGTTCAGAATGAGTCGGAGACGGAGCTTAAGCAAAAATTCAATGAAGCACTTTTTGTAAAATACTACAAAGAGATGGAGAAACTTGCCCAAAAAGTAGGGGCGAATGAAAGTGAAATTTTTAGGATGGCATTGGCTTCACCTGATGTGATAGTGAATACGAATAGTGAGGAAACGGCAAAAAGCAATTGGGAAGATATTCTAATCTTAATCAAACAAGCACTTGAGCAATGTGATCAATTTAGGATTAAAGAAGGTAAGGTGCTACATCAAAAATTTGAGGGCTATATCAAAGCGATAGGCAATTACCTTAAGGAGGTTGAGGTCATTGACCCCCAGCGAGTAGAAAAGGTCAGAAATCGAATTTATGGCAACCTGAAGCAGTTTGTGGAGGAAGAAGGTCTTGACCAAAACCGTTTGGAGCAGGAGATGGTCTATTATATTGAAAAATTTGATATTACTGAAGAAAAGGTAAGGCTCAGAAATCACCTTGATCATTTTGCGGAAGTACTGGATGAGGATCAGAGTTTGGGTAAAAAACTTGGGTTTATTTCGCAAGAAATAGGTCGTGAGATCAATACAATCGGCTCAAAGGCCAATGACTCTCAAATGCAAAAGCAAGTGGTATCCATGAAAGAAGAGCTGGAGAAAATTAAGGAACAGCTATTGAATGTACTTTAGAGAACTTCTAAAAGCATTTCTAGTCCAATGCCCCGTGAAGCCTTGATCAAAATAGTGGAATTTTGAATGGGATGATTTCTAATTTCATTAATTAAATCGCTTCGATCTTCAAAATAATGGGCCTTGGGCACCTGTTTTAAGGCTGGTTTGATCAAAGGGCCACATAGATACACTTGGTTCAGGCTCATTTCTGAAATGATATTTCCTAGATTTTCATGCTCGTTAGCGCTATGTTCTCCTAATTCTTTCATGTCACCCAAAATCACCACTTTATTTACTGCATCGATCTTGGCCATGTTGTCGAGAGCAGAAAGCATGGAAGTAGGGTTGGCATTGTAGGCATCTAAAATAATGGTATTGCTCCCTCTTTTAATTACTTGAGAGCGGTTATTCTCAGGGAGGTAATTGGCAATGCCCTGATTGGCGGCCTTTGGGCTTACCTCAAAGTATTTAGCTACGGAAAGTGCTGCAGCTATATTTTCAAAATTATATGCCCCAATTAAATGTGTTTTCACTTCTTCATTATTCTCAGCTGTAAACACAATTTCTGGTGCGGCCTTCACAAATTCACAATGGTAATAATTGCCTTTGTTAGGATAAAAAAGAGGATTTAAAAACCGCTTCGCCATGTTGGATAATATCTCACTATTGGAGTTTATCCATACTGTCCCATTGTTCTTTATTAAATGATTATATAGCTCACTTTTTCCCCTTATCACCCCTTCTATTCCACCAAAACCTTCAAGATGGGCTTTGCCGATGTTAGTAATCAAACCATGTGTTGGATTGGCGATAGCACAAAGCATCGCAATTTCACCTACATGATTGGCACCCATCTCTATTACAGCGAGCTCATGTTCGGGTATGATCGACAATAAAGTCAACGGCACACCAATATGATTATTCAAATTGCCTTTGGTGGCAAGTACCTTGTATTTGGGAGAAAGAGCAGCAACTAAAAGTTCTTTGGTGGTTGTTTTGCCGTTGGACCCCGTTAAGCCAATAACCGGAATGGTAAGCTGTGCACGATGATGTTTCGCCAAGTCCTGCAAGGTTTGCAAAGTATCATTTACGACTATACACCTTTCATCAATGGCAAATGCATTATCATCAATCACGCAAAATGAAGCCCCTTCATCCAGTGCTTGTTTGGCAAATTTATTGGCATCGAAATTGGGGCCTTTCAAGGCAAAGAAAATACAACCCTTGGTAATTGTCCGGGTGTCGGTGCTTATGGTTCTGTTTTGGAGGTAGCGTTGGTATAAAGCTTCAATCATGGAAATGTAAGTATGCCTAAAGTTATGTTTAATTTTTAAATTTGATATTCAAAACATCAATCAGGACGCACCGTTAAATTAACTTTGTTATCTCTATGCGTATTTATATTTGTGTCCTTTTATTTACTCTTTCCATCAACAGTTTTGGTCAGGTTTATGTTATTGATCAGAGTATACCAGTTGAAATAGAGGGGGTGACCCTCTCCAATGCATGGGCTGGCGGGCTGAATGCCGGTCAGTATAGCACCATGGATGTCAATGAGGATGGCATTGATGACCTTGTTGTATTTGACCGAACTTCCAGTAAAATCAATGTTTTTATTAATAGTGAAGGAAAATATAAGTATGAACCTGAATATTCAATCCAATTTCCAGCTGGAATTAATAACTGGATGCTGCTTCGTGATTTTAATGCAGATGGTAGAAAGGATATTTTCACTAATGATCCATTAGGCATTCGGGTTTATGTCAATCAATCAGAAGGGGATGGATTAAAATGGAGACTGTTTAATTCGCGGGCTCCCCAACCTTCTCCATTGCTAACCAAAGGTTTTTCGGCTTCGCCAATAAATATCCAACTTAACGGCTCGGATATTCCATCCATTGAAGACATTGATGGTGATGGCGATTTGGATATTTTGGTTTATAGGTTCTCTTCTACTTCTACTATCGAATTTCATAAGAATATGAGTGTAGAAATAGATACCAACAGTGACTCACTTAGGTTTGAACGGATTACTCAAAATTGGGGTGATTTTGTAGAATGTATATGTGGCGTATTTGCATTTAATGGTGTGGCCTGTCCACCGTTTGGTGGTGGAAGGACGGAACATCAGTCCGGGAAATCATTATTAACCCTCGATATGGATGGTGATGGTGACTATGATGCATTGGTAGGTGAAGAATCATGCCCCTTTCTTAACTACCTGCCAAATATTGGTGACAACCAGAATGCATTAATGAACACTTCAACGCAAGATTTTCCTAATGCCACTGATCCGGCAGCATTATATATATTTCCGGCAGCATACTATGAAGATGTTGATTTCGATGGAGTCAAGGACTTGATAGTGGCGCCAAACGTAGCATCAAATGTCAATTATAGTGTGGACTTTAAATCTTCAAGCTGGGTTTATCATAACAATGGTACTAATAGTCAGCCTTCCTTTACTTTGACCAAAAAGAATTTCTTGCAGGATCAAATGTTGGATTTTGGGGAAAATGCATCACCCACCTTTTTTGATTATGACAATGACGGTGATCAAGACCTATTTGTTGGCAAAATGATCAATAAGGCTGGGCAATTGAGGTCCTCCATTGAACTTTATAAAAATATAGGCACACCCAACTTGCCCCGGTTTGTTCTGGAAAATGCGGATTTCCTTTTCTTTTCACTCATTGGCGGCATTAATATCAAACCTCAATTTGCCGATGTGAATAGTGATGGGCTTGATGATTTGGTTTTCAGCGCTACCGAAACCAATGGGTTTTCTACAAGTATTTATTATTTACTAAGGAAGGGCAGTGGTTTCACGTTTGAGACGCAAGCTCAGCTATTATTTGCTGGCATTGGCATGGAAGAAAATTTTAAAGTGTATGACCTGAATGGTGATGGATTAATGGATTTGCTTTTAGGCCGATCAACCGGAAGGTTAGAATACCATAAAAATACTGGTAGTGCCGAACAGCCATTGTTTACGCTGGAAGATGCCTCTTTCTATGATCTTGATTTCAGTCCATTTAGACAAAATGCAGCATGTGACATAGCGGACTTAGATGCGGATGGTAAGCCAGATTTGGTGATTGGGGATGCACGTGGTAATATCACTATTTATTCAGACTTCTTGTCCAATTTGAATGCGCCTTTAGAAGGTGAAACTAACTTAATAAAAGTGGGAGATAACGTTACATCTATTAATATGGGCAGCAAAATAAAGCCTGTGGTAGTAGATTTGTTTAATGCAGACAAACCAGCCATAGTACTTGGAACTGGCCAAGGTGGTCTTTCTGTATTAAAGAATGAAGCAGCGATTGAGAATAATTCTAGTTTCCCAATGGTGATTTACCCTAATCCGGTACGGATTGGTGACGAATTAATTATCAAATCATCCCGAACGATGAATGTGAATATCGTAACCATCAATGGGCAGGTGGTTTTGAAAAACCTCTTGCTGATAAAGGGGGAGGAAAATAAATTGGATATTAGCGCACTAAAGGAAGGTCTTTATATTGTGACTCCTGAAAGTACTGATATTGATGCTGTACGATTTGTAGTTATTCGCTGATGAATTTATTCCTACACGTAAAACTCATATCAGATCAGCTACAATTTTCACCACCTTTGGTGATTTCCAATGCCACCTATACCGACATAGATAATTTCTCTGAGGCGACTGTGGTCAACACCTGTTTACAGGCGATTGACAATTCAGAAAAGCTGCTCGTCTATTTTGACTGCCAAACCAATGCCGAACTCGGCAGTGTAATGCGGTTATTTAACAAAATGGCTCAGTATAAAAAACCGATGAAAATAGTATATACTGGGGATCATCCCGTGATGATTAAACTATTAAAGAGGTTTGGTGAGAAGGTGGAAACGGGAGGTGTTGGGGTGGCTATGGGATTTATTGAGGATTAGTTGTCCTCTTTTGAGAGTTTCTCTCTTTCTCTCGCTAATTCCTCTTGTAGCTCCTTGTTAGTCGGGTCTTTTAAAGATTTTTTGTAAAGTTCTGCATACTTGACATGATCATGGTGCCTAATTTCTATTAAAGTATCAACTGGAAGCCAATATGCAAACAGCCCAATTAACAATACAGGTATTATTCTTTTAAGACAATTGGAGTAAAAATCAGATTCACCTTTATATTTAAAGATGAAGATTGAAATTGCAACTAAACTAATAAAAACAATTAAAGTAGAACCAATAAGTAACATTTCATGCGAACCGGGAAGAATTAGAAACTTAAATTGAAATCCAATAATTATGAACGAAAGTGCCACACCTAACCCAATAGTTCCTAGTATTCGACCCGTACTTATTTCATTATAACTAACCTCTTAAAAATCTTCTTTAATGGGATATTATTAAAAAGAGCGAAGCTTAAATAAAAGTACATACCAGCTAAGATTGTACACCCTATCATAAAAAGCATATTCACATAATGGAAGCCTATTAAATTTCCGAGGATTCCAATTGTAATGGAAACTATCGATACTATTTCAAATCTTTTCATTTAGTTATAGTTCGTCCAAGTTGATGTTCACGCCAATTACTTCAGAAATGCCATCAACCGTCCGAGTCGATACTTTTATTGTTCCTTTTCCTCTTTCAAATCGACATTTATAATGAATTTCAAACCACTCTGCATTACTACCATTCCCTTCATACACGTAATGTGAATAGGCATAGGTTCCAATATTCCCTGTCGCTGCTTTTAGCTTTTTAAATTCACGTTCAATTTCTTCCGTTGATAATTGAGCCTTAGCATAGTCGCCAAAAACATTGTAGAATTCAGTCCAATCTGAGTGGTTAAAATCAATTTTAATTTTATAGACAGTTTTGTTTAGTAAATCTCGTGTTAAGTCCTCAGGCAAGTCTGGCAAATCTATTGGAGTCTCAATATCTGATTTATTCTCATCTGTGAGAAATGGGATTACAAAGTTAACTGTTGAAATTATTAATAAAATTAGGATTGCTATTTCAATTCTCCTCAATCTTTTTTCCATAAGTAAGTTGTTGGTTAATTACCCCAAAAAATCAAATAACACCTTTTTACTACTCGTTATCCAACTTATTAATTCTCTAATCTAATAAATTATAAAATTAAGGAAGTGAAATTTATCAGCTAAATCTAGCAACACAAAGGTCTGTGTCCGTTTTCTACTCGCCCTTCATTTTTTGAGGCCAAAAAACGAAGCAAAAAAGCCTTGAAAAAATCTCGCGCTACGTCCAACACTCAAATAGCCAACCCCGCTGC
>DDIU01000001.1:18116-18320 GCA_002338655.1 Flammeovirgaceae bacterium UBA1842
GCCATTTTTTCACCTCGCCCTCCTTGGTGAACTAACCTTTCAAATAAAAAATTGATATAGGAATTGAGCTTCAGTACTACTAATTCAGGGATAGAACAAGTCTGATAAGGTATAAAAAACTCATCGGATGGCTCAGCTTGGAGTCCTCCAATGCTTCGAAGAAGCAAAGCGGGCTGACCGCCAGAATACCGGGCGTGCATAGGC
>DDIU01000011.1 GCA_002338655.1 Flammeovirgaceae bacterium UBA1842
TCACACACCGCCACGCCATTTTTCCGCCCTACCCTCCTTAATGAACGAACGATTCCTATCGAAAGCCATCCGATGGCTTGGAGCCATCGGATGGCTGGGCTTGGACTCCTCAACTGCTTCGAAGAAGCAAAGCGGGCTGACTACCAGAATATCCTTTTTTTCGGGTTCGAGTCTCATTTTGGGTTCGTGTCTCACGAACCCCACACAAGATAAGAGAATACTAAAACCAACTAGGGGTTCTATTTCACCTTCCCATTCAACCCACTCCATCCGCCACCATTATACACTTCTTTGTAGCCTTTCGCTACCAATGTACGCTTGGCCATACCACTTCGCATGCCCGAGGCACAGCAAGTGATAATAGGCTGGTCCTTATCTTTTAATTTTGATAGGTGTTTTTCCAGTTCATCTACTGGGCAGTTAATAGACCCTTCGATATGCCCTGATTGAAATTCGCCCCTACTCCTTACATCAATGATAATCGCTTTTCTTTTCATCAGTTCGCTATAATCGACAGGAGTGAATAGATTCTTTATTGCGTCAAACATAGATTTTCAATTTTATGGCAAAGTAAAGCGATTTCAAATTGCATAAAGTAACATTTGTTACAAATGAAAGGTACCACCAAGGAAATGTTACCCAAAATGGGATGCGGGTCAGCTGAGGTTTTGCCTATACTGGTGTTGTCACCAACATAATCATCTAGTTGGTGACAACACCAACTAGGGCGTGCACGTAGGAATTGGTTCGTGTGACACGAACCAAGGAGGAGAACCAAGGAGTAAAAGGGTTCGTGCCTTACGAACCCTTTTACTCCTTTGATCCACTGTAGTTTTTACAACCAAGGGATACCAAAACAAGTCTGGCAATTTACTCCAATCCGCCTTTTCTGTTCGGTACCCGTTGTTCTGGCCATTCACTTGGTTCACCCGTTCTTGGGTTTATTGGCAACACACTTTTCTCACGTGAAGTTGTTTGTGGGTCTTCACTTGCCATGTACGCCAAAATAGCAGTCAGTATTACATTGCTTCGCACATCATCAAATACTATTTTATCATACGTATCCAAATTGGTATGCCAAGTGTAATCACGGTAAGACCAATCCAAAGAGCTCAACCTAAAAGCAGGTGCCCCTGGGGCTAAAAATGCGGCATGATCTGATCCACCCCTACCAGGTGCACCGGGAAATTCTGTTTCAATTTCACTCTTTATTTCATTTGGAACAGGATAAAGCCATCGGCCTATATAGTCATACGCATATAAAAACCCATTTCCAGAGATATTGGTCACCCTACCAGTACCATTGTCCTGATTAAACAATGCCTGAACATTCTTTACTATCTCAGGATGATCCTCCACAAATGCCCGCGATCCATTAAGGCCTTGCTCTTCACTCGTCCAGTGGCCTACCAAAATAGTTCTTTTTGGATTAGGATATATTTTTTTAAGAATCCTCATAGCCTCCATCATCACTATGGTCCCAGTGCCATTATCGGTAGCTCCTGTGCCACCATCCCATGAGTCTAGGTGAGCTGAAAGGATTACATATTCATCTGGTTTTTCAGTGCCTTTGATCTCAGCTATCGTATTGAAAGTGGGCATTGCTCCCAGTTCTTTAGATTCAGCCACTATTTTAATCTTGGGTTGCTCACCATGCTCTACCAATCTGTAAAGCATCCCATAGTCTTCCAGCTGTAAGCTAATGGTTGGTATCTTTTTAGTCCTTGCGCTAAATATTTTTGTTGCCCCAAATCCTTTTGACCAATAAGAAGTAGCTATTCCCACTGCTCCGGCTTCTTCAAGTGGCTCTGTAATAGTCCGGCTTGAATATCCGGTACGTCTAATATTGTCATACCACTCCTTGGTTTGGCTATCACGCTCGCTTTTCATTTTTTCAAATGATTCTTTGGTGGCAAATTCCTCCCAATTATCATCTGGCCTTCCCGTTGGCTGGTTCATAGAAATCATTACAATCTTACCTTTCACATTGGGCAACCAAGCTTGAAAAGCAATAGAGTCCGCAAAAGAAGGAAATACAATCAATTCAGCGGTAACGCCTTTTGATGAAGTGCTGGGACTCCAGGCCAATTGTGTACCTGCCAGGGACTGTACTCTTGGATATACCATGTCGATATGGGATATTCCCCGATCCCAACCTCTCCATTCACCCCACTGTTCATTTTTAGCTTCTATGCCCCAGGCTTTATATTTTTCCACTACCCAATCATTGGCCTTTTTCAGTTGTGGGGTCCCGATTAATCTTGGCCCGATCACATCAATAAGCTCATGGGCTAATGGCTCCAATTGTGAATTTTCGTTCGCTTCTTTTACAATACTATTAACTATTGCCTCATCCTGTGCACTAAGCATTCCCGCAGACAGCAATAATAGCATCACCATTAAGTAGTTCTTCATCATTCTCTTATTTTTGAATTAGTAATATAATTTTCAATGTATTATCACGATGATAATGAAAACTATGGAGGCAAAAGGTGATAATTATCCTAGTGGTTGTACAATGCTTTGGAAGGTGGGATTGGGATTATCTTGAAACTACAATACCGAGTACCTTGGCTAATTCGATTTCAGATTTTTTTAGCTCACTATGGATCATAAACAGGCGCTCCTGCTCACTGGCATCCTTTGCGCTCTTCATCTTGACAAGGTTTTCTGAAATAAGTTTCTGGATTACCCTGAATTTTAATCGTGCTACATTGGTGAACACTACGGTTTCCAACAGTTCATTTTCATGAGGGATATGGATGTGGTATTTTTCCTTCCAATTGGGGCTGATTTCCCAACGTTCGGTCATTAAACCTATTACCTCATTCTTTATTTCTTTAGAACCATTGGCCAAGAGGTAATCGCTATCTATGACTTCACCACCCGCCAATTTCTTCTTGAAGATTTCAAATATTTCCAAATAAACAGGGGTCACAAATTCAACCTCCTCCAGCTCTTCGAGCAAGTAGTCACTTAACTTGTACTCCTCCTCTATCTCATTAAACCCATAATTGATCAACAACCTGATACTTTCCCGCTCTTGAATTTTTATAAGGCCGTTTTGGTCAATTTCTTTAACCTCCTGCTCACCGATGAGCTCTTCAAGCATTTGCTCACCAGTGGATTCTTCAATACGCTTTTTGTCGCCTTTCCTACGTTCGCTGATCAGTATTTTATTGAGTTCAGCCACAAGCACCGACTCATCCATTTCAAGCAGTTTGGAAGATTCTTTAATATAAATGGCCCTTTTAATGCCATCAGGAATTTTGGCTATAGTACTTACAATCTCCTTGATGGATTGTGCTTTCTTTAAGGGGTCCTTGGCAGATTCTTCTGCATATAGCCCTGTCTTAAATGATATGAAATCTACAACATTATCAGACAAATAGGCCTTAAATGCTGAAGTGCCCAATTTTCTGGAGTAACTATCTGGGTCATCCCCTTCCGGGAATACTACCACTCGCACGTTCATCCCCGCTTCGAGTATCATATCGATGCCTCTCAATGAGGCCCTGATCCCAGCGGCATCCCCATCAAATAAAACGGTGATGTTTTGTGAAAAACGGCTGATCTGTTTTATCTGTTCTTCTGTCAATGAAGTTCCGGACGAGGACACCACATTCTCAACATCTGACTGATGCAATGATATCACATCGGTATACCCTTCTACCAGAAAGCAGTTGTCTTCTTGACGGATCGCATTTTTTGCCTGATAAAGGCCATATAGTATCTTACCTTTATGGTAAACATCACTTTCAGGTGAATTTAAATACTTGGGTTTATCGTCCTTTTTTAAAGTTCTGGCACCGAAGGCAACCACTTTCCCTGTTACATTATGAATGGGGAAAATCACCCGGCCACGAAAACGGTCATACTTCTTGTCGCCTTCTTTCCTTACTATCAGCCCAGCTTTTTCAAGAATATCTTCATTGTAAGCATTGGCCAAGGCTTCCTTTAAAAATCCATCCCAGGCATCTACACTATAGCCCAGCTCAAATTTCTCTATGGTTTGTTTGGTAAACCCCCGTTCGGAGAAATAACTTCCTCCTATGGACTTGCCTTCGTCTGAATTTAATAGCTGATCCTGAAAATAATCCTTAGCGTAGTTGAGAATAATATAAAGGCTGTCACGTTCATTTTGTTCTTCTAGCTGGCTATCGGTTTGCTCATCTTCGATGATCTCAATCCCATACCGTGTAGCCAAATGCCGGATGGCTTCAACATAATTAAGCCCATCATGATCCATTACAAAGTTGATACTATCGCCTGCTTTGCCACAACCAAAACACTTATAGATACCCCGGTCAGGTGTTACGGAAAAGGAAGGTGTTTTTTCATCATGAAACGGACAACAGGCCCATAGGTATTTGCCGCTCCCCTTCCGTTTGAGGGTTACAACATCAGATACAATGTCTTCAATATCGACACGATCTTGTACATCTTGTATGGTCTTTTTAGATATCAATGATTGATTTTAGATCAAAGTTAATTTTTTGAGTCCACAAAGCCTTCCGCATCAACTTATTTTGTAATTCAATTGTTACAAAAAGCAAAACATTCGGCCTAAATTGCGGATATATTTAAAAAATACGGCTTTTAGGGATTACAAAGGATTTAAACCCATAAAATGTAACCCTTGATAAGAACAATTAGAAGCCTTTTTGTAAAATCAGAATCAACAAAAAAATGACCTATACAAAATCTGATGTAATAAAAGCACTCTCAACAGTAGATGATCCCGATCTGAAAAAGGATTTGATAACCCTTAACATGATAAAGGATATCGAAATTTTTAGTGACACCATCAAATTTACAGTAGTACTCACTACCCCCGCTTGTCCATTGAAGGAGCTTATCAAGAACAATTGCACTGAAGCCATTCATGAGCATTTGGATAAATCCTTGGCGGTTGAAATACACATGACCTCCAACGTAACGACCACTCGTGACCAAGGGCCATTGTTACCAGGAGTCAAAAACATCATTGCCATTTCATCCGGCAAAGGTGGAGTGGGCAAATCCACTGTGACCGCCAATTTGGCCGTGGCATTAAAAAAATCCGGTGCCTCAGTGGGAATTATCGATGCCGATATCTCTGGCCCTTCCATACCCACGATGTTTAACTGTGAAGGGGAGCAACCAGAAGTGAGGCAAGTAAATGGAAAGAATGTCATTGTGCCATTGGAACAGTATGGCGTAAAATTGATTTCCATAGGTTTTCTTGCCCCCGGTGACAATGCAGTGGTGTGGCGTGGCCCAATGGCCAGTTCAGCTTTAAAGCAATTTATTGGCGATACGGATTGGGGTGAGCTGGACTATCTACTCATTGATTTACCTCCAGGCACCAGCGATATTCACCTTACACTTGTACAAACTGTGCCCGTTACTGGTGCAGTAGTAGTAACTACTCCCCAAAAAGTAGCCTTAGCTGATGCCCGCAAGGGGTTGATGATGTTCAGACAACCACAGATCAATGTGCCGGTATTGGGTATTATTGAAAATATGGCGTACTTTACTCCAGCGGAACTACCTGATAACAAATATTACATTTTTGGTAAAGATGGTGGTATGAACTTATCGGAAAAATATGATGTTCCATTTTTGGGTCAAATACCATTGGTTCAGAGCATTAGGGAAAGTGGTGACAGCGGCTTACCAGTAGTAATGAAAGAAGAGGTAGTGGCAAAAGCATTTACCGATTTGGCCGAAGCTTTAGCCCGACAAGTGGCCATTAGGAATGCAAGTATAGAAAAAACTAAAAAAGTAGAATTCAAAGTGTAATGGAAACAATAACAGAGGATTTGCATAGCAGGATCGACAAAGCACTTGATAGTATCAGGCCTTATTTGGAAACAGATGGTGGCGATGTGCGTCTTGTTGAAGTTACAGATGACATGACCGTTAAACTTGAGCTTTTAGGAGCTTGTGGATCATGTCCTATGTCAACCATGACCTTAAAGGCGGGCGTAGAAGAGGCCATAAAACGTGAGGTGCCTGAGATAAAGCATGTACATGCTGTCAACATAACATTGCCCGATGACCCCAATGCAAAGTTGCCTGACAATATGTTGTAAACCTTATCGTTAAAAACATTAACTGACTTGTCCTGAAAAGCAATTTACATAGTAACAAAATAGCATTTAGCCTGTTAATAGCAGGCTTTTTGTTTTGTTTCCAATTAGGTTATGCCCAAGAAAGGTGCGGAACTGTAATCTATCAGGAGTTGCTTCGTGAACATAATAAAAAGCTGGAAACCACTGATCAGTTCGAAGATTGGTTGAGCAAAAAGATATCCAAAAAACAAGCTGCTCAAAAAGAAGAGGCTACCATTGTCACCATTCCGGTAGTAGTACATATCGTTCATAATGGTGAGCCACTAGGCACCGGAATGAATATCCCTGACGATCAGATATATTCACAAATTGAAGTATTGAACGAAGATTTCCGCAGGATGAATGATGACCGGTCCAACACCCCTACAACATTTCAACCTGTTGCTGCTGATGTAGAACTTCAATTTGTCCTTGCTGCACGTGATCCGGAGGGGCTGCCTACAGATGGCATTACCAGAACAAATGGTGAACGGCCTCTTTGGGAGCTATCTGACAATTACGCCTTAAAGGCCATAAGTTATTGGCCAGCAGAAGATTACCTTAACATCTGGGTAACAGATCTGGGCAGTAAATTTCTGGGTTATGCCCAGTTTCCTGTTTCCAACCTTGATGGACTGGAAACCTCAAGTGAAAATGGCCTTACCGATGGGGTCGTAATTGATTATTTTGCATTTGGATCGAAATTAAAAGTGCCTTCGGCCAACATACATTCCACTTATGATCGTGGTAGGACCGCCACGCATGAAATAGGTCACTTTTTTGGTTTACGCCACATTTGGGGTGATGGGGGCTGCTCCGTAGATGACTATTGTGCGGATACACCATTGGCAAGCACCGATCATGGTAACTTAAATAATTGCACTTTCCCCGGGCCAAACACCTGTAGCAACGAGTCTCCTGACCTGCCGGATATGTTTCAAAATTTTATGGACTATACCGATGACGTTTGCATGAACCTATTTACTTTGGATCAAAAAACCCGTATCCGAACGGTGCTCGATAATAGTCCGCGAAGGGCAAGTTTGGTAACGAGCAAAGGTGCAATTGCCCCAGTAAGTGTTGCCAATGACATAGGGATAAGAAATATCATTGCGCCTCAATCAGCTGTATGTGGAGATGTGCTCATCCCCGAAATTGAAATCCGTAATTATGGTACCAATGCCGTCAGCAGCGTATCGATTAGCTTCAATCTAAATGGTGGCCTTATGGAGTCGAAAAGTTTTAATGTAACTCTTGATCCACTTGAAATCACTTCGGTTTCGTTCAGCGAAATAGCCTTGCCAGCTATAGGGGTAAATACATTCAATTTTGAAGTTTCAGCCGTAAACAGCAGTACCGACAATAATGCAGATAACAATCAGAAGGAAATAAATGTGACCATACCACCCAACGGCACATTACCTGTAAGGGTAAATTTTGATCAGTTGCCTACTGATTGGAACATTACCAACTCAGATGGATTGACTACCTGGGAAACCTTTCAAGCACCTAATAGCGATCCCGCCAATATGTCTTTGGGCATTAATTTTTACAACTATGAAAATGAGGGGGACTTAGATGTTTTTACCTCCCCAGTTTTTGATTTGTCTGAGCGTACTACCGCACAGCTTTCATTTGATTTGGCTTACGCCAAATATTTTGGAAAAGACAGCGATGGACTGATCGTTACCATTTCTGAAAATTGTTCCAGCTTGAGCATTGATACCGTTTATTTTAAGTCAGGTGAAGAGCTTGCCACAGTGGGTCCTACTTCAAGTAATTTCGTTCCTACCTCTTCATCCGATTGGCGCAATGAAACCATCGATTTGGCCTCTTATTTAGGACTTAATGCAGTGCAAATAAATTTTATTGCTAAAAACGGCTATGGCAATAACCTGTATATTGACAATATCATCGTGGATGACGTAAAAAACCAGATTCTCTCTCCATCGCCTGCCTCTTGTATGGCTACTCAGGACTTAACGGTAGAAGTGGTGAATTCGGGTAATACGGCCATTAGCAATTTTGACATTCATTATAGCCTTGATGGTGGAAACCTAACTACCACTTCGTTTACATTATTAAGCCCACTGGAAGTAGGGTTCAGCGCTGTAGTGAGTACCACACTACCCAACCTGTCTATTGGCGGGCACTTACTGGAAGTAACTATCGATTTACCCAACAGTACTGAAAACGAAGTAATTAACCACCAATTTTACATCGATCAATCGGTAGAGGTGATTCCGATAAGGGAAAGTTTTGAAGATTTTGGAACGAGTACATGGCTAATTGCCAATCACGATCAGGGCATAACCTGGCAAGTGGAGAATGGTGAAAAAGGGAACTACTTGATGATCAACAACGCAGACTATGTCAATATTAACCAAAATGACTGGCTGATCAGTCCTTCATTGGATTTTACCCAAGCTACCTCCGCCACACTCACTTTTGAAGTGGCCTATTCAGGCTTGAATAACCCAAATGATGGCTTGGCCTTATACATTTCTACCGATTGTGGCGAGAATTATTTTCTGGGTGGTTATAACAAAATTGGAAAGGAACTTTATACCTCGGATTTTCAAGATACTCCCGGTATTAATGACTGGCGTTTCGAAACCGTAGATTTATCACAATATTTAGGAAATGACCAGCTGCGATTGGCATTTGTCTCCACCAATAAAAATGGCGCTGATATTTACCTAGATGATATACAGATCTATGTGACGGATCTTTTCCCTACAAGAAAAAATGATCTGTATCCCAATCCTACGGTAGATGGAATATTCAACCTAATTTTTGATCTTGACAAGAAGGAATTGGTAAAAATCATGGTCTATGACCTTAGTGGGCATTTGGTATTATCAGAAACATTGCCCAACACATTAAATCAACAATATACCTTTGACCTTAGTGGCCAACCCCAGGGGATATATATTTTGCGGGCCATTGGGGAATCATTTGCACTGTCACGAAGGGTGATGAAGAATGATTAAATATTGAATGAATAATGAATTGGATGTGGTGTCGGGTGATTAATTCAATTATATTTGACCGTATTACAGCTTAAAATATGACTAAAAAATCTGTTGCCATTATATTCGGTGGCAAATCTGTAGAGCATCAAATTTCAATCAACTCGGCAAGGAATATTTTCGAGTACATTGATAAATCAAAATTTGAGCCCATTCCCATTGGCATTTCACAGCAAGGTGATTGGTTTTTAAAATCTTCCATAGACAACAATTTCGGATCACAGCCACCACTGGCATTGGAGTTATCTACATCAAAAAAAGGCTTTAAAAACTTATCGGATGGTTCTATCATTTCACCTGATGTCATATTTCCGGTATTGCACGGTACTGACGGAGAGGATGGCAGCATTCAGGGCCTATTGGAATCATTTGAATTCCCCTATGTAGGTACAGGCGTATTGGGATCTGCTTTGTCCATGAGCAAGCTTTATTCCAAAAGACTATTGGAAGCAGCAAAAATCCCTGTAAGTGCCTATTCCACTTATGATTTTGCACAAAAAGAGGCCATCAAATTCGATCAAATAGAATCTAAACTCGGGCTGCCCTTTATGGCCAAAGCGGCTAACCTTGGCTCCTCAGTAGGGGTGGTAAAAGTAAAATCTGCCGCTGATTTTGAGGCAGCGGTTGATGAGGTTTTTAAATTTGACAAAACCATCATTTTTGAAGAGTATGTGGATGGCAGGGAGCTTGAATGTTCCGTTATGGGCAACAGCAAACCGGTAGCCTCCATGCCTGCTGAAATAGTGGTGAGCAAAAACTATGAATTCTATACGTACGAGGCCAAATACCTTGATCCCAATGCTGTAGAACTCCATGTTCCAGCCAAGGTAGACAAAGTGGTGGCCGATAAGATCAGGGAGATGTCAGTAAAAGCTTACAAAGCCCTTAATTGTGAGGATTTTGCCCGTGTCGATCTATTTTTAAAGGGCAATGGTGACATCTTAATCAACGAAATTAATACCATTCCCGGTTTTACCAATTCAAGTATGTTCCCCATGATGTGGAAAGAAAGAGGCATCTCCTTTACTGATTTGATCACCCAATTGATAGGGATGGCCTTTGAACGGCAAAAAAACAATCAGCGAATAACGAATCAATACAAACCCTAGGGGTTAAATATTCTTTTTCTTCATCAACAAACAAGTTTTGGTTAAGTTTGAACGTTAAAAATTAAAGTAACTCAACACTGTGAAACTACCTTTTAAATTTGCATCCAATACGATCCAGGGATTTATAGTCACTATTGCATTGGTTTTAGCCTTACTTGCAGGTTCTGTGGCCATTTTCTTTTATGTGTACCTTCCGGCCTATACCAATCATGGTGAATCGGTTACCGTGCCCAACTTGGAAGGTATCCACATGGACGACATCGATGAATTTTTATTGAAGCGTGCCTTGCGGTTTGAGGTAAACGACTCAAGTTATTCAGATAAATACCCACCATTGACAATATTGAAGCAATACCCCAAGGCAGGCTCATTAGTAAAGGAAGGACGAAAAATATTTATATCTGTAAATCGGGTGAAACCACCCACTGTTCCTGTTCCCGAACTGGTAGACCGCTCATTAAGAAATGCCGAGGCGGTATTGACCAGCAATGAACTTAAGCGGGGTAAAATCACCTATAAACCCAGTCCTTTTTTAAACTTGGTTTTGGAAATGAGGAGCAATGGTGAAGTACTAAAAGCCGGAGACCGAATAGACAAAGGTTCAGTAATAGATTTGGTAATCGGTGATGGTTATGCCAGAAGTAATTTTTCCGCCCCGAATTTGGTAGGAAATGACATAGAAAATGCGCGCTTTATCATCTTAGGTTCTAACTTGGAAATAGGGCTAATAACTCTCGAAGCTGATACCGTAGGAAAGAAAAGTTTTGTTACCAAACAGTCACCCGCTGCCGGAAAGCAGGTAAGGATTGGTGACCCCATTGATATCTGGATAGCACCTGAAGGATATGTTGACAACGAGGAAGGAAATTAATCTATGCGACTAAAGGCTTTCATATTTTTTATTGCCCTTTGCACCACCACTTTGGTGAGCGGACAGTTAAAGTATGCGCCTATTCAAAAAAAATCAGTTGAGAAAAGTACCACAAAGGCACGGACTGAAAACACGGCCATCTCCCTACCCTTTTGGGATGATTTTTCCTTTACCACAAATAATTATCCGTTAGACAGCTTATGGCAAGATAGCCGCGGGGTTTATGTAGGCAATGGTTTTGCCATTGATCCCCCAAGTATTGGTGTGGCCAGTTTGGATGGCATCAACGCTTCCGGTGGGCGGTATGATGGTGGACAAACGGCCAAAACAGACTCTTTAAAATCATGTCCCATTAAACTAGGGGCACTTACTGTGGCCAATAATGTCTATATAAGTTTTTACTATCAGTTTGCAGGCACAGGCGATGCCCCTGAGGCAACGGATTCATTGACCTTAGAATTTAAAAATAATTTGGGTCAATGGGTAACGGTTTGGCCCTCCACCAGTCCCATTGACCGATCAGGGAATTTTGTTCAGCAGTTGATCAAAGTCGATGACGCTTCATTTTTTCATGATGACTTTCAATTTAAGTTTCAAAGCTTCGGATACCCACAGGGAGTATATGACCTATGGAATATCGATTACGTGTATATGAACAAGGGCAGAAGCCTAACGGACGACAATTATCCTGACCGTACCATTGGCTCACCGCTGACTTCTATATTCAATGACTACACTGCGATTCCAGCCAAGCATTATACAAGTGCATTCAACAAAATACCCTCTTTCGTAGTAGCCTCTGTTGATAATCCTGCGGATGTTGAACAACCATATAATACATTTTTTAAAGTAAGCTATGAATCCTGGTTAAATGGTACTAGCAATCAAATATCTCTCCCAGAAAAATTAAATAATTTTAATTTAGAGATTAAAGCTCCCAATCGAAATGTGGAAATTCTTGATAGTCTTTTTTATTCATTAAATATTCCTGAAAATCAGGATTCCATATTTATTAATATCAATACCCTTATCAAAGCCAGTGACACTACAAGGTTAATCCCAATCAATCCAAATGTTGATACATTAGAATATAGAAACAAGTATATCCCAATTGATTTTCGCCATAACGATACTATCCAATCGGTTTTTATTCTAAAAGATTACTATGCTTATGACGATGGTACTGCTGAGGCTTCAGTAGGTTTTGAGAATCCGGGGAATAGATTGGCTATCGAATTTCCCATTCCCGAAAATATCAAGGACACCTTAGTGGCGGTAGATATGTATTTTCCCTTATCCATCAACGATCCGGCAGGTAGATTTATAGAAATTACTGTATGGGACGTATCGCACAAAGACGACTCTTTGAGTTCCATAGAACCCGGTAAGGTGCTCTACAAGGAAACCGTTTCAATTCTTCGTGACACCCTTCAAAATAAATTTATACGGTATAAGTTAGGGATTCCCCTACCATTGGCAGACACCTTTTTCCTTGGCTATCGCCAGACTGATGTTGGTGATCTTTTTGTAGGCTATGATGTGAACACTGACAGCAGATCAAAATTCTTCATCAATGTGGATACTGAGTGGAAGCAAAAAACTTCTGATGAGCTACGTGGGTCTTTTATGATTAGGCCAGTTTTCGGGAAACCGGATACCACAGATTTAGTAACTTCGGTAGATCAACGTGAATTGAAGTTTAAGGTGTATCCCAATCCGAACAATGGAATTTTCTATGCCGAAGGCGACTATCAGTCTTACGCCCTATATAACGTTCAGGGTATCCTTATTGGCCAAGGAAAACATGATGGCACCGATCGGCAACTAATAAGCCTTGCCGATCGGCCCAAAGGGCTTTATATTATCAGGCTTAAAGCCAATAAAACGATTAAAACTTTCAAACTGATTAAAGAATGACCTCGATCAATGCAAAAGAACTAAAGGAAAAGATGTGTGGAAATGACGTTATCATTATTGATGTACGTGAAGTATGGGAATTTGAAGAACTGAATATCGGTGCGATAAATATGCCTCTTGCCGAAATTCCAAAAAAACTAAAGGAGCTGGAAGTTTATCAAAACAAAGAGGTGATTGTTCATTGCAAATCGGGCAATAGAAGCAATCAGGCTATGAAATACCTTTGTAAGCATGGGTTCACCAACGTCAAAACCCTATCTGGTGGGATTGAAGCCTTTCTAAAACTGTCATAATACCAGACACTCTTTTATAACTAATTAGTAATTCCTTGCAAAACTATAATTATAGGCATCTTGTCTTGATTCTAATCTCTTGCGTCTAATGTCTGAAATAGGTTTGTAGAAACTTATCCCTAATAACTTGAAATACGAATACCTATAAAGTCTGTGTGTTGTAATTCATTTCTTCCTATTTCAATTATCCAAATATAAATGGCGTAGGACTAAAGGAAATGATAAAAATAAATAGTGAAAGCCAACCTAGCACTTTCCGATTAAAATCCAGTGGTTCTTCAATAGGTGCCGGTGGATGATAAACCCCCAAAAACCTACCTACCAATAGGGCAAAAAACAACCAGCCTGAGTAGCCCACTGCATGGGGGAAAACAAAGGGGGTCAAAAACTGTACAGTGAATATAATGAGGGCGTACATCAGTGTTTCTTGTGTTGATTTCTTCAATCCCCGCAAAGCAATATATAGAAACCCAATGTAAAGCGGCACATTCCACAATAAGCTTTCAAACCCATCGAAGGGTGTAACATACCCCAAACCTGCATAAAGTAAGAAAGCTATGAAAACGGCAGTGGCAATTTTCCGATGCCAATGAGTCCCTACCAATCCATAAAGTACATGTCCCCCATCGAGCTGACCAATGGGCATCAGGTTGAGGGCTGTAAATAGCAGGGATAAAAAACCTGCCATCAATAAAGGATAATGCATGAGTTCGTTGGCATTGGGAATCAATTTTTTATCCGGGGCGAAATTTTCAAGAAAGAGAACCAACAATGGTTTGCCGATGGATACATTAGGATAACTTGCCTGCTCTTCATAAGGAGGAAAACTCCAGCCTTTTATTTCCCCATTTTGTACTGCCTCTAAAGAGTCGGCCACACGTGCTTCCTGGTACAAACGGAGTGACTGCTCCTTTTGGAACTCATAGGTATACACATGATCGGCATAATCATCGCCATACTGAGCATATTCCGGATGTATCTTGAATAAATAATCGAGACTGGGGAGTGTGGCATAGCCATAAGTAAGAAGGGCAATAGCTACTACAAAGCCAGCCAAAGGGCCAGCAATACCTATATCAAAATGGATTTTCTTTGACTTGATGTGCTCCCTGATCCGGATAACAGCACCCATAGTGCCAATGGACAACGGAAAGGGGGGCATCGGGATGTAATAAGGCAAGGAAGTCTTTACCTTATGATATTTGGCCATGAAATAATGGCCGAATTCATGTACGGTAAGGATCAGTAAAAAGGGAATGGAAAAGCCCATCCCAAGTACAAAATCATCCCAACTGTAAGGTGTATACGGCCATACATTGCCATTGATCCAACCCGTACCGGCTATGCTGGCGGTAATGAATGTGATTATAAAAAGACCTAAATGCTTAAGGGTTGTTTTTAATTTATCGTCCATTAAAAAAATCAAATATCAATTGCGGTGAAGTTACATGAAGTGTCTTTAATCCCAACTTTGAAGCTCCTTTAATATTGTCAAGGTTGTCATCCAAAAATAGGGTGTCCTCTGCGAGGATACCATTTTCGTCCAGTACCTGTTCAAATATTTCTGCATCCGGTTTCCGCTTACCCATCAAGTGGGAATAATACTCCTTAACAAATAGGTTTTTAAAAGGTTCAATGCCTGAATCTGCCAGCACCTCCTCCACCCTTTGCAGGTGAATGACATTGGTATTACTGAGCAGGTAAGTGTCATAGATGTTGCCCAGCTTCCTGAGTAGGTCGATTCTTTCAATCGGTAAATCCAAGATCATATCGTTCCAGGCAATATCTATAGCGGTATCTGTGAGTGGTTGGGCAGAAATGCTCCTGATCACCTCACGAAATGCAGCACTATCAATCTGCCCCTTTTCATACTGGTGAAAGGCCGGATGGCTGGAAGAAAAGTCAAGGATGAATTCGGTTGGTTTATCGGTTAATTTGGCAAAAGCATTGATGGTCCTACTGGTTTGAAGGTTGATAATGACCCCACCTAAATCGAAGATTAAATGCTTTACTTTTTGTTGATTCAATTTTAAAAATTTTGTTTGTGATATTGTGGGCAAATATCTAATATTGCACTCCGAAAATCAATTAACAATTGTCAATTAACAAGGTTCAATTGCTAATTGTTCATTGCTAATTGTTTTCTGGGCCTATAGCTCAGTCGGTTAGAGCACTTGACTCATAATCAAGTGGTCCCTGGTTCGAGTCCAGGTGGGCCCACAGTGAAGTGGGACAAGCATCACGCCAATAAGCGTGATGCTTTTTTTATGCAACGAAGTGAAATAAAAACACTTGGACGAGAAGTTTATCCCGATGTAGCGAAGTGAATCGGGAAGTCCAGGTGGGCCCACAAACACCGCAGTTTACTGCGGTGTTTTTTTTGGCCCACCTGGATCCCCTTGGCTGGCGCAAGCGTCCGCTTGTGCCTTTTACTATTTTAATCTTTTTCCCAATAAAATAATGAAACCAAAGTGACACATGTTTTTATTGCTTATTTGTTATATACTATTATAGCACAAGCGGACGCTTGCGCTAGTTGGGGCTAAATTGAATAATATTAGTGATCCTATCACCAAGCCTCCTATTAAATTAGACTGAGCTATGAAAGAAGTTACAGAAATATAATATATGTACTTAAATATGGAAAGCATTAGTATAATTTAAAATAATATATGGAATCTTGATAATGCACACTAATTGAATCTTTACCATAATCTTTTTCAACTATTGATTCTATATGAATAACGTCCTTAATATTTAGCAATTTGCTATAGTTTGTAACTAAGTGAATTTTTTTACCTCCAATATTTAAAAACATTGCATTTGATAGCGGTCTCAAATCTTCAATAGTATAAATTTCAGTAACCTTTCCTCTTATAGAATCTGACGGTTTTAATTTTGGATAGATAAATTGTCTTTCTTGACTCTGCTTTAGCATTTGTTTTTGATCTAAGTAGACAATAGCAAAAATTACACTGCATCCGGCCAAAAATAATATAAAATAAATGCTTCTAGTATTAGTCATATTCAAGTTATTTTTTTATAACCTTGCCGAAATTAATTCCACCGGTTAGTATCATTGGTGTAGCGTTCTCTAGCCCAATACCAAGTTGTATTGAATTAGAAACTATAAAAGAATTATCATACGCTGTTCCATAGGCTGTTCCGGCACCGATAAATTCAACCGCTCCAAAATATTTAGTCCTTCCTCCAAATAAATGTCCTTCATTAAATAAAGAAGTGTCTGTTGATTTGAGATTTGCCAAAGTACTACCACTGCCATACATATCAACTCTACCCATTTCTATTCCAATACTAAATGAATTAGCTACTCCACCAGCATACTCTTCATATCCAACTAGCTCCCCCTGTTGTTGCCCCGTAAGAATAAAGAAAAAACCGTGATCAGTTTCTGCTCCTGCCAACATACCTCCAAAATCACCAAATATTGCTTCTGCTAAATAAAATGGGTTTTCTGTAGTACCAAACATAGGGGTATATCTTAGAGCATCAGCTACGAAGTAATTAAGTCCTGCATTAAAATAATCACCCCCTCCAGATCCAGCAGTTATACCACTAGCATCCCTTATTCCGCCACCATTAAATCTATGATGTCCTGCTCCATACTCATAAAAATTGCCTTGTCCAGTTCCGAAGGTTCTACTTATAAGACCACTTTCAAATGTACCCACAAAACCCCCATTCCCCTTCATATCTCCCCAAACAGCATAGTTATTAGTCTGTGCAAAACTAGTTCTTCTTCCATTACTGTAAGTAGAATATGATATGGAGCCATTATTAGTACTGTTCCATGCATGATTTATCATACTAGATGAAGATGAATAATATCCATAGCTAGGCCCATTGTAATAATCCCCCCTACCATAACCACTATCAAAAAACCTATTGGCATTTCCTGTAACAGGTATTGGTCTAAACCTATCAAATTCTAGATAAAGGTCATTATACGGATGGGTACGCTCAAATTCATCACATGTCGGGCAGTCCCCATTCGGGTCATTCAAGGCCACTGGGTCATTAAATGCATAGTTGTACGGGGTATGATTACTAAATTTACTGGCCAGAGGGTCAACCTGGTTGAACCTGCCCAGTGCAGGGTCATAATCCCTGTAGAAAGTTTCGTAGTTCTTGGTCTTCTCGTTCAGTTCTGAACCAGCGTTATAAAGGAAGTTGTTCTTAAGATCGGTTATTCTCGTCCATGAAGTGGAATGTTGAAGTCCAAAGGGATAGTAATCTGTGTTTTGTACTACCATGGATTCAGCAATGGTTACTTCAAAGTCATCGAAATAAACTTCTGTATTAGTTTCATTAGTAAGGTATACAAAAACTGTACCTGCCACTGGTGATACCACTTCAGGGTCTATGGTCATCAATAAAGGTGCTCCATTAGCATCAACATCCATGGGCACAAATCCTTTTTGTACTGCTTTCATCTCTTTGACAAATATAATATAATTAAGGTAGGCTGGGATATGCTCTGGATCGTAACTATTTGTACCAAAACCGCTAGGTTGGCGTAAGCGTCCGTTTGTGACTCATTCGTCTTCAATATTATTTTTTACAACATGTCATAATCGATCCCTCTGCATTATTTCAGATGGAAATACTTATTTCCTATAAAACAAAAAAGGTCCAAGTGAGACACTTGGCAAAGCAGCAATTATATTTACTGCACTCTCATGAACCATTAATAGCTTTTTGGTTGGTTATGCATTAACGAATTTAAAACGAGCGGACGCTCTTGTTATTTTAGGTCGTAGGATCGTTGCACTTAACCTACGACCAGTGTGGGGTTATCATCGTATAAATTTCATTATCGCTACAATTAATGCTAAAATACCTGAAACTAATCCCATCACAGGCAGGAGTTTGCCAAGAAGTTCTCCATATTTTATATTACTATTTCCTAAAAAATTAAAATTATATTTGCATAAAGATTCAACACATTCATAATTTGGATATGCTACTCGAGGAAAAGGAATGACCTTTCCATCATTCAATTTCAACTGTATTTCTTTGTGTAATCCGTTTAATTTATCTACTTTTTCCTGAGTTTGGTATCCCTTTATTTCATTAATATTAAGTTCAATTTTTCGAATATTGAAATACCCTCTAAGTATTAAAAGATCATTTTGTAGCTTTATATAAAGATGGGAACGGTCTAAACCCCATAACAAAGTAATTGCTAATGTTGTAAAAAGTATTGCCAAGCTCGATACTTTCCAATCACTTATTAAATAGGGACTAGATAAAAAAAGCAATGCAAAGATTATGAATGAAATAATTATCATCCAAATTACATATTGAACTTTAGGTTTTATAGCTTGCATTTAATCGTCAGTATAACTTTGATAAAGCCTATATCCATTATATATTAAAACCCCTGCTCCAATCACCCATCCAACAGGGTTAGATATTAACCCTGCGACTACTGCAGCTTCAGCGCCCAACCCTATAGCATTAACTCCAATATCAGCCCAATCCATTCCAGTCCCTTGTCCATTCAAAATTTTATAACCTGAAACACCCATCCCAGCTATGCTTGCTAAAGGTCCGGCCACTTTGCCAAAATTAGCAATTTTGGCCAATGTAGCTCCTTTTAAGAACTTTGTAGTGTATAAAGCTTCATCTGCATTTTGAGATAAATCCATGAGTGCTTTAGCCACATTCGGATTATTAAAAGACTTTTCTGTAGTTGACCATAGTTTAAGATTCCTAAGGTAAATAGCACCTTTGGCATCACTTGTTGCTGCACCTATCAAAACGCTTCCTGATCCAACAGTCCTTGAAACAGCTCCTAATCTATTTAAGTTGCCCGAATTAGAATTTAGCTCTAATTCACTATACAGTCCATCCATATCAATATCTATTAATTCAATAGGATTAAAAGTATATGTTACATCAAAACCTGCCGCTTCAATATTATTCATCTCATGATAATCCTCTCCGTGATAATTATGAGTAACCTTTTTGGTGTAAGTACCACGTCTACCTGATTTATCCCAATCATAACTACTTAATGCTCTCCCTTTGTAACTAATGCCATCCATATTGACATAGCCTTCTACTGCATTATTGAAGAAATAAGCATCCAAATAAGAGCCTTCCCAGCTCCTACTACCCCAAACACCTCGAGGGTTCATTAATCTTCCATACATGTAAATAGGCCCGGAATCTATGACATCATCACCTAAAGGATCATTCAACCCTACAGGGTCATTAAATGCATAATTGTAAGGCGTGGCACTTGCATACTTCACCGCCATCGGATCAATTCCGGTCATTCTGCCCAATGCTGGATCATAATCCCGATAGAAGGTTTCGTAGTTTTTGGTGTGTTCGTTGAGCTCACTTCCGGCATTATAGAGGAAGTTGTTTTTAAGATCGGTCACCCGTGTCCATGAATCAAATGTCAACCCGAAGGGGTAGTAGTCTGTGTTCTGTACTACCATGGATTCGGCTATGGTTACTTCAAAGTCATCGAAATAAACTTCCGTGTTGCTTTCATTAGTAAGGTATACAAAAACAGTTCCGGCCACAGGTGACACCACTTCAGGGTCTAAGGACATCAATAAAGGTGCTCCATTGGCATCCGTTTCCATTGGCACATATCCTTTTTGTACTGCTTTCATCTCTTTGTCAAAGATAATATAATTAAGATAGGCAGGATATTCTACTATAGGTCGTAGGACCGCTATGCTTAACCTACGACCAGTGGGAGAGAAGTGAAAGTAATAATTCTTTTTTGCTTGACATAAATGTATTCAAATACCTTGGAGCTCAAGTAAAAAAACAAGACTGTCAAAACAGTAAAGCCTATCCCAGTAACAGTATTTAAAAAACTTGATCCAACTAATGCAAACATATATGAAAAGGAAAATATAAGAATACAACTCATCGCCATACCTATTGGAATCAATGCAGCTGTCTTACCGTTATCTCCAAACTTAGTTAGGTACACATAAATGATTTGAATATAAAATCTAAAATAATCATGCTGTCCTATTTGCCTCCATATATTAATTTACTTCCTTGGCTGGCGCAAGCGTCCGCTTGTGCCTTTTACTATTTTAATCTTTTTCCCAATAAAATAATGAAACCAAAGTGACACATGTTTTTATTGCTTATTTGTTATATAGTATTATAGCACAAGCGGACGCTTAGCGGACGCTTGCGCTAGTTAGGGGGTCCACTACACTTTAACTGGATCCAAAACCAAACAGTCTAAATGAGACACTTGAACCGGTTTTTAGTTTAAAAAAATGCTTTATATTGGCCTTAGGGCAGATTGTGCTTAACCTCTGGTTGTAGCGTCCGCTTAGCGTCCGCTACGACCCCATATCAATTGCTAACTCATACCGTAGGACATGCAATTAACTATGGTCGTAGGACCGAAAGTTTAAACTATCGCTCTACAGCTTACCTGCAAAACAAAAAAAAGCACAAGTGGACACTTGCGCCAGTTTCTTCGTTTTATATGCCTGAACCATTTGGAGCATTGGCTTGTGTGGGTAATTTTTATTGCTCCGTTTCTTATAAGATATCCAACAGTTGTTGCAAAATTATTTCATCTTCTAAATCACATATCCTACTTATCAACTCTAGTTTTAGGACATTCATTTCTTCATGATTCATTATTTACCTCGTTTTGATATTCGTTTATCATCCATTTTAGTAGGAAAAAAATCTGTTACATAAACGGTTTTATTGAGTTCATCAACAAAATAGATAACTTTAACCTGTTTTCTAGAAGTAATTTTATACAATAAAAATCGATGCCCTTTATCTAAAAAAGCTAGTCTTCTCTCGTCACTTCCACGTTTTGGATTTTGATCTAGTGACATAGCCATGCCTAATATTTCATCTGCTTTATTGGAGGCACTTTCGGGAGTATGGGTTTTGTAAAGGTATTCTAGTAAATCAAAATAGTAGAGTTCTGCTTCTGGGGTTATTTCTACTAGATAGCTCGTTTTTCCTTCCACTCGTCAACTTCTTTTTTAAATTCTGTAATGCTTCTTGTTCGACCTCCTTCTACTGATTTTACAGATGCCTTTGCTCTAATAATTAATTCGTCATTTTTAGCGTCAAAAAATTTTGTAGCGGCTCCCTTTCTTAGTTCTCTCTCTAATAATTGCAGATAAATAGTTAACAACTCATTATCCTCTATCTGATCTATTAACTGGTGAATCGTTTGTTTTACAACTTTTGTATTCATGGCTAAATAGTTTTCTATTGGTAAAGATAACATTTTCATTTCTACTTTTAGTTTCATTAAATAATCAGATGGGACTTATTAATATCTTCTTGTAAGTCCCTCAGGTCATTCATTTTGCACTTTTCCAAACTGTTCACGAACCGAATACCAGTTGTTTTCATTTTCAATGTAGGCATTATACAAACCCAAAATTTAAACTATCGCTCTACGGCTTACCTGTAAAACATAAAAAGGTCCAAGTGGACACTTGCGCCAGTTTCTGCTTAACCTATGACCAGTTGGCACCACACCAATTAATACCAAATAATTAAACCTGAATTTTTTAACTTTTAGGAACCAATATAATCGGGCAGGTCATTTTTTTACTCAAACAGGTAGAGTCCTTTTCGGCACGCTCCATTATTTTATCTTGTATACTCCTGCATAATATTAACAAGTCAATTTTATGCGTCTTTACATTCGATATAATCCGATCAGAGATAAAGCCAACTTCTGATTGAAACATATAACCAATATTTGCATTTTTGAGGTGCAGGTTTTCTATCGTTTTAAATTTATTAATGGCGTCCTGTTCCAAATCCCGTTTGGCATTTAACAAAACCTCGTCTTCCAAACCTTCTCCCGTCAATCGAAAAGTGTGCAGTATGATTAAATCCGAATTATGTTGTTGAGCTAAATCAATAACAAATTTCAAAGCCAGATTGGATTGATTTGAAAAGTCAGTGGGAAAAAGAATTTTACCAAATAGTTGCATGCCTTTATTAAATACAAATAGTTATGCTAAAGTATTTGTTTTATTAGCCATGAATCAGGACGGGTATCAATGCTAAATCTGATTTTCGTCAGGATTTTTTCTTCTATATTTGAGGAGTATGGAAAAAGATTTTAACAACACCAATGCAGAAGCATTCCGAGCTATTTACGAGGCATGTGAGGAAGGCATAATTGCAGTAGATAAAAGTGGTAGGATTAAAATGGCCAATACTGCAGCACACGTTATATTTGGTTATGATAAGAATGAATTGCCAAAATATGGTGTTGAAGATCTTATACCTGAGTCACTCAAAAAAAATCACGTTCACGATAGAACAAAGTTTCATGCCAACCCAACTCCTAGGAGAATGGGTGCAGGAAGGGAATTATTAGGAGTAAAAAAAGATGGCGAACTTTTTCCTGTTGAGATCAGCCTAAATGTGGCCACATTGAACGGTGATAGTCATGTGATAGCCTATATTATTGACATTAGCGAAAGGAAAAAAATTGAAGCAGCACTAAAAAAGAGTGAGGAACAATTGATACTCTATGCTTCCCAATTGGAAAAAAGGGTAAAAGAACGTACCGAAGAACTAGTTTATGCCAACAAAGCGCTTGAAACACAAATAGCGGTCACTAAAAAAGCAGAGCAAGAAGCGCTAGTAGCGTTGGAAAAAGAACGGGAATTAAATGAGTTAAAATCAAGGTTCGTATCCATGGCTTCCCATGAGTTTAGAACCCCTCTTAGTACAATCCTCTCCTCAGCATCATTGATTTCAAAATACAATGACTCAGACAACCATGACAAAAGGATCAAACATGTCAACAAAATCAAATCTTCCATAGGAAACTTAAATAGTATCCTCAATGACTTCCTTTCATTGGCTAAGTTGGAGGAAGGCAAGACTGACCTCGTGAAAACGAAATTCAATCTTATCGAAATAATTGAGGAAACGATCGGTGAGATGGAAGGGGTGTTAAAAAAAGGTCAGAAAATAAATTTCAGTTTTATCGATAAAAAATTAACGATGAATACTGATAAAAGAATTGTAACCAATATTCTGATTAACCTCATTTCCAACGCTACAAAATACTCTGCGGAAGGAAAGCCAATAGATATTTTTCTGGCTGTTGAAAACGCCAATGTTCAGTTAGAAATAAAAGATTATGGAATGGGTATACCTGCATCTGAACAAAAGCATTTATTTGAGCGTTTTTTCAGGGCTAAAAATGCTATCAACATTCAAGGTACCGGACTGGGTTTAAATATTGTAAAAAAATATGTGGATATGCTCAATGGCCACATTACTTTTGAAAGTGAAGTAAGTAAAGGGACTACATTTAAAGTTATATTGCCAATATGAAGAGAATACTAATAATAGAAGACAACGCAGACATAAGGGAGAATATAGGTGAAATACTAGAGCTTGCCGATTTCGAACCCTATCTGGCAGAAGATGGAAAAAAGGGAGTTGAGATGGCTATTGAGCTACTTCCTGACCTGATCGTATGCGACATAATGATGCCCGAATTAGATGGTTATGGCGTTCTTCATATTCTATCAAAAAAAGAGTCTACCACTAACATCCCTTTTATATTCCTTACTGCTAAGGCAGAACGTGCAGACATGAGGAAAGGGATGTTACTTGGTGCGGACGATTACCTGACAAAACCATTTGACGACACCGAACTGTTGGATGCCATAGAAACAAGGCTAAAAAAGGCCGAGGCATTGAAGAAAGAGTATCAGGGCAATGCGGAGGGTTTGAATGAGTTTATCAAAGATGTAAAAGACTTACATGACCTCACTCACTTACATACCAACAAAAGGCCACGGAGCTACAAAAAAAAGCATGACATATACAGAGAAGGCGAACAGGGCAATTTCCTGTATTTTATAGCTTCGGGCAAAGTAAAGAGTATCAGGACCAATGAAGATGGAAAGGAGTTGATTACCTCAATTTACGTGCCTGGTGATTTTTTCGGTTATGAAGCATTGTTGGAACATAAGGAGCACCAAGATAGTGCCGAGACCATGGAGGCTTCAGAAATAATCCTTATTCCTAAAGATGAGTTTTTTGAATTGGTCTATAGCAACAAAGAAGTATCAAGAAAGTTTATAGGAATGCTCTCCAATAAGGTGTTGGAAAAGGAGCAGAATCTCCTCAATCTGGCTTATAACTCCGTAAGGCAGCGTACAGCCGAAGCCCTTTTGACTATCAGCCAAAAATACAATGCAGATAATTTGCCCGAATTCGAATTAAGTATTTCACGTGATGATCTTTCCAATATGGTAGGTACAGCAACAGAATCGGTAATCAGGGTAATTTCCGATCTTAAAGATGAAAAAATACTTGAAACCAGATCTGGTAAAATCGTGATCTTGGATGAAAGCAAGCTCCGCCAAATACAGAAATGGCATGTAGCGAGATAACCGCTCCATTACGCTTCTGGTGAATAATTATTTATTCACTTTACCATGACTATTATCATTACTATAGTTGAGCTATATAGGCATTTCTTTGCTATCAAACTCATTATTTTACACTTATGGATGTACGGTTAAAATTTCTTGGTGGAGCCAAAACTGTAACTGGCTCTAAATATCTCTTGGAGATAGATGAATTCAACTTAATGATCGATTGTGGTTTATTTCAAGGTCTTAAAGAATTAAGGTTAAGAAACTGGGATGAATTTCCAGTAGATCCGAAAAGTATCAACGCCATCGTATTAACACATGCCCACATTGATCATTCAGGTTATCTTCCCCGCCTCGTAAAGCAAGGTTTTTCGGGGCCTATATATTGTACATTGGCAACTGCCTCATTATTGGACATAATGCTTAAGGACGCTGCAAAACTACAGGAAGAAGAAGCGGCTTTTGCTAGAAAAAAAGGCTATTCAAAACATGAATCACCACAGCCACTTTTTGATTCAAAGGATGCTGAATCAGCGCTCAATATGCTTAAGCCAATATCCTATTTAGATAAGTTTTTGATAAATGAGGGTATCCATGCCGAATTTTTTGATGCCGGACATATATTGGGATCAGCAATAATTGAGCTTACGCTTGAAGGAAGTACACAAACCAAAAAAATAGTTTTCTCGGGAGATTTAGGCAGATATGATCAACCTTTGTTGAGGGATCCACATTCAATTGACAATGCTGACATACTTTTTATTGAATCAACCTATGGTGATAGAAATAATGAGGAAGCAGATACAAATAAAGAGCTGGCTAAGGCTGTAAACGAAACTTTTGAGAACAATGGGTGCCTCTTAATACCCTCTTTTGCAGTAGGCAGAACTCAATTATTGCTTTATCACTTTAACTATTTATTTGAGAATAATCTAATAGCCCCGTGCCCGATATATATAGACAGTCCGATGGCGATAAGTGCCACTTACATCCATAAAAAACATAGAGAAGACCATAAGCTTAGTATTGGTAAACATGAAAATGTGTCCATTTTTGACAATAAACATTTTCAATATTATCAATCACAAGAGTCATCCATGAATCTCAATAACGTTACCAATGGGGCTATCATTATTTCTGCCAGTGGTATGTGTACAGGAGGCAGGATAATGCATCATCTTTATCATCGGTTGCCCCGGACTAACGACACCTTGTTGTTTGTGGGTTATCAGGCCATTGGCACCCGGGGGAGAAAATTAGTAGATGGCGATAAAACATCAAGAATATTTGGTATCGATGTGCCCGTTAAATGTCAGGTAAAACAAATTGGCGGACTATCCGCACATGCCGACCAAAGTGAATTGATGCGGTGGGCCAGTAATTTCAAGTCTTCACCGAAGATGACTTTTATAGTGCATGGTGAAATAGAAAGTGCGACTGTCTTAGAGAAAAAAATAACCAATGAGCTAAAATGGTCGAACGTAATCATTCCCGAGTATTTGGAAAGTTTCGAGCTTTTTCAATCCATTTGATTACGTTCAAAGTTCATTTTAACATACTGACTGTCATCAGTTTTGACTGTGATAGTCCTCATTTGAACCAAAATATCATTTTCATTTCTTTGAGGCGCATTAAAGGTCATCCATGAAATTCTTCTACATCATAATATTCTTGATTTGCACCCAAACATCGATTGCCCAATCAATCAGTCAAATCGTATTAGATCGTGAGAGTTCGTTCCAGATCACCGGCACATCCAATATCAATCAATTTAAATGTAAAATAAAGCAAGGTTTTCATGAAGGAAAAATGGCCATTTGGTCAAGAATAGAAGGCGATAAGATTAGCTTTAAAAACACCAGTGTTACCATAAATGTAAACCAGATTGAATGTGCTAACAATCACATAACAAGTGACCTAAGAGAGGCCCTCAAAGAAGAGGAATACCCTACCATCAGTCTTGAGCTACTTAGCATATCTGGTCATTATACTTTAGAAAAGGATGTAGCCAAAACGCTAATCACTATGGCTGGAAAATCCAAAATTTACAATCTGGATTACGATGTCAAATTTCTAAATGATAAGTCATTGCAAATAAGATTAAAAGCAAACATACAATTACAGGATTTTGACATCACCCCCCCTACCGCATTGATGGGACTAATAAAGGTCAATGATACCATCACCATCGACCTTAATTTTGTTATTACCTTAATTTAACCTGCAATCTAAGCCGGTTTATCATATTCTATTTTAGTAGCTAATTGATTCTATATCCTAACGGGTTACCATCACCGTCTCTTAATAAATCCGACAAAGTACTTATTAATACGTTATTAGATAGGCACAAATCAATCCTTCACAAAAATCATCGTGTGGAAGTCATTCCGCAGGCCTGCCTTGCCGGCAGGAATCTTTTACCAAAATAAAGGCTGAATTTTGAAGGTTGAAAAGATTTCTTCGCTACGCTGCGAAATGAAGTTCTGATTAAGGGTTGGCACTCTAAACCGCACCTCAACCTGCAACGTGAAAAATGGTTAGTGAAAACCGCCATATGGGATATCAACTCTATGCAAATCAATGGTTTGAAAAATAGTCACCGCAGGCACGGCACCTACCCACTTTGTGGTGAAATTTAAACGTAAAAAAGACTGCCACATTGATTGTGGCAGTCTTTTGATCTACTTTTTATGCTAACTACTAGAAACTGATAACCGCTTCTATATTAACCCCTTCAAATTTTCCACCTTGAAATGCGGTGCCTATGTAACCATCACCGTCATATTTTTGGGTCACGTACTCTAATTTTGTCATTATATTCTTGGTAAGGAACCAACCCCCACCGATGTTTAACCTGTCAATTTTCATTTCTGGTAAACCTTCTGCCCTTTCACCAGCTACTGTGTTGTACCTTCCACCAACATAAAGCTGATCGCTTCCGCCAAATCGGTAGAGTACTTCAGCAGCCATTTGAGTGAATGACCCGTCATTACCTGTGGCACTACCACTCGCCACCTCGTACACTCCAAAGAATTCCAGTCCTTTAAATTTCACAAATGGGTTGACTTGAATGGCAGTCAATTCTGTAAATCTCGCATTATGACGTCCGCTAAAGTCGTTAGGTGATTCATCAATTACGTCCATTACATTGTAGTATCTGCCACCAGCCCGGTCACCGCCATATAGCCAAGTACCCGTTGTTGTTCCCTTGTTGATGTACCAAGATCCTGTAAGTCTTACCCGTAAGTCTTCACTAAGTTCTTGGTCGTAACCTAATTTGCCGAAGAAAGACATCTTATTATCACTATTGTCATTGATTACCACGTTCTGGTTTAGTTTACCATTGGTAACACCAACCACACCTAGCCAGCCATTACTTTGCAATGTCAGTTCACCAAAAGCCTCTGTTGAGAATGCATCCATAATATAGTTACCTACAAATGGGTTGTAAATCGCTCTGGCATTATCAGTTCTTCTGAAATGTGTATCTCCATAATTGAATTCGTCAAGACCAACTCTAATGGTGGCTATCTTCATAAACCCTTCAAGGAAACCTGGTTTGATAAAGTCAAGTTTGTCCATTTGAATATGGCCGCCCTTCACCCAAGACTCTTCATGGTGTCTTGCTGACAAATAAGTTCTTAGATGCATTCTTAAACCATCGGCTAATTGTACATCTATATTTAAATTAGCAGTTGGTAAATTGAGGTTCTTACCCAATTCCACGAGGTTATTCAAGTCATTTCCCTGTGTAATTGCTTGAAATTGCATGGCGAAATCCCCACCTATTCGCACTTTTACCCCATCAAATTCAACGGAATTCTTTTGAGGCTCAAATACATTTAGCCCATCCTGACCAATTGGTCGTTCATTTTGCAGTGCTCTATTTCCCTGGGCAAATCCCACATAGGTGATTGCAAGAAAAATTGCTGTTAAAATTAATTTGATTGAAGTTTTCATTTTTTTAGAGTTTTAGTTTCTAGTTGTATTGAATATTAAATTCTATGGTGATCTCGTCACCTGTTTTAATCGTACCCATTATGGCCGTGGGTGGATCTATTTTGAAGTCGGTCATTTTTAAAGGGATTTTCCCTGTGAAATTTGTTTTACCGCCAGTTGTTTTAGCTTTCACTATCATCTGGATGGTTTGCGAGACACCTGCAATAGTGAGTACCCCACTTGTTTTAATTTCATCTGAGGCAGCAATATTGTGTGCTTCCTTTAGCACGTATCTTATTTGTGGAAACTGCTTGTTTTTTAGTGCCTCATAAGTGTTTTTATCCATCGAGCTCTTACCACTTTTAAGGCTTTCCACTTTTATAATTAAATCGAGTTGAGTGATTTTCACCTGATTGTTTTCCATAGAATAATTAGCCGTACTGGCTATATCCCCCGCAACGATTTCCCAATCGTGAATGGTAGAAGTACCCAACACAACTAACTTGGAATTGGCATTGTCCAACTTATGATTTTGAGCATTTACCAGTGTAAATCCAGCAAAAATTAGCAGTAATATTGTGGCTATATTTCTCATGATTTCCTCCTTTTTTATGTTACAATATTAGTCCCCAACCCATGGTCTATGAATGACCACGGTCACATATAAATATGATTTTTGATAGGCTTTTGACATTGTTTTTGGCTCTTTTTTGAGCATAAAAAAAGCCTTACCAATTTTTATTGGTAAAGCCTTATATTGCTGAAGTATTTAAAAACCTAATCGTTACTAATAATCACTTTCATAGCCTTTTCTTTGGATGCGTTTTCGTGGTATTTTGAACCAACAAATGACCGGCACAATACAATTCCTCACAAATACAAAGTGATTTTTAAAAACCAGTTAATCAATTTTGATTATTCTGTTATTAAGTTAAAAGCTCCTTTTGTTAGAAATTGTACACTATCATTAAAATCCTGCGAATTTAATATTTCAACGAAACCGTCATTGATTTCACCCGCATTAATCACCTTCCTTACCAGTTTATACCCATTATTTGAAGTGCTATGAAGAGCTAACACGTAGTATTTACCTTCCAATTCAACCAAGGCATCTTCCGGCAATGAGGCTTTTGACACAGAAGCTGAATATATTTCCGCTTCTACATACATACCAGGGTTGAACATAGACGATTGTTTCTCATCCACCAGATGACCATGGATACCGATCATGCGACTTTCAGGGTCAACTTCCTTACTGATAAGGTATACCAATGCTTTATATTCCTTATCATTGTTTTCCTGTATTCTGAATCGGATAGGTTGACCTTTGCTCACTTTCGACAGGTCTTTCTCAAAAATATTCAACTCAAGGTGTAAATGATCTGTATCAACAATGGTAATGGCTGACTGTGAAGGATTTAAGAAAGCCCCCCTGGCTATGCCAACCTGTGTTACATAGCCATTTATTGGTGATGTTATATTAATGGTTGTACGAATATTTTCTAATGTGAGCAAATCCGGATTTATGTTCATTAAGGTTAGTTTCTTTCTTAGTGATGCCACTTTAACCCGTATTACCGTATAGTCAGATTCCGCTTTTAGAAAATTCTTCTGCGATGAAATATTGTCCTGGGCTAGATTCTTCTGTCTTTCATAATCTGATTTTAGGTATGACAGTTGGCCCTTGGCCTCTAAAAAATCTTGTTGTGTCTGCACAAAATCAGGGTTTTCCAAAGTAAATAGATGTTGCCCTTTTTTTACCCGCTCACCTGGTAGTAGTCGTATCACTTTCACAGTACCACCAAAATATGAACCAACGGAAGCTCTATTTTCTGGTGGGACATCAATCAGACCGTTAGCTTTAACTACTTTGTGAAAAATTTTCATTTCCATTTTCCCCAATTGCATTTCCGAAGACTCAAATTGAGTTTTGCTCAGTTCGTAAAATCGTTCCTCTGGAGTATGGTTAATTGCTTGATCAGCTAATTGCACTTCGGTATTAGATGAACAAGATGCCAAAACAAGTATTACAGCCGCAATCAAATAGCCTGCAACACACCGTCTCATTATATCATTGCTATATTTTTCCATTTTTAATTCATTAAATAGTTCGCTTCCAATACAGTCATGTTATACTGAAAAAGGGATTTGAGATAATTGGCTTCAATCGTCTTTGTATTTTCCAACAGTTGGGTGTATTGGAGAAAGTTTATTTCTCCGTTCTGAAAAGCTTTGTTGGCATGATATAAAGTCTCAATCGACAGTTTTTTACCAGTTGATTCATAGTAAGTAAGCCCTTCCTCAAATTGTCTTAAATCTGATAGTAATGTCTCATACCTCGACATCAACTGTAACTTGTAATTGTAGCTTTCAGACATGAGGATATCTGTCCCTGTTTTTGCCGCTGCTATTTTCGATTTTTGACTTCCAAACCACAATGGAATAGCAACACCCACTTGAAAACCAGAATAAGATTGAGAGCCTGAGCCCATATTTGTACCCTTAAACACAGAAGCATTTATATCAGGTAGCATCTTATGTTTTTCCAATACCAATAGTTGATTAGATAGTTTCATTGCGTTGGTATAATAGCTAAGTGTTGGGTGGGATACTGTATCAAGTTGCTGGAGGGTAATTCTGTTCAATTGATCATCACTCACTGTAAAGCTTGTGTCAGACTGTAGCCACTGGTTTAATTTGATGTAGTTCTTTCGAATACTTTCACCAATTTGGCTGAGTTGAATAGAAATCTCTTTTTTCTTGGTTTCAGCCGTTAACTTTTCCAAATAGTTAGACTCACCCTGTTCAAATCTTCTATTTGCAGCATATTCAAAGGATGTGTATAGACTATCAAGATAGTCGTAATTCTTACGCATTTGCTGCCAATACACAATTTCATAATAGGCCTTTTGGACTTCTTTAGTAACCATGCGTTTATCCATCATGTACTGGTCTTTGGTTAATTGCAGTTTGCCCTGCATTACATTTCGCTGAGCACCATAAATCGTAGGGAATTGAAAGGTTTGATGAATTCCCCATACATTTAGCGGAAGGTTGTTAGGAGCAATATTGTTTTGGTCTTTATTGTAATAAACTTCAGTTTTGTTGATATCTATCGCACTCCCAATAAGTTGTTCACTCTGGTCAATTCTTAGGGCTGATGCCTTTAATCCAAGATTATTTTGCAAAGCAATTTCCACTGCCTGATCTACATTGATTTTATGACCCTGACTTTGACCTAAAACAGGGAACCCAAGTAGTAGAACTAAAATAATCACTACAGCAGGTATTTTAACTTTTGGGAAGTTTCCTTGCCTATCAAAAAGTGCGTAGAGTACAGGCAATACAATGAGTGTAAGTGCAGTTGCAGAGATGAGTCCACCCACAACAACGGTAGCCAAAGGTCTCTGAACTTCGGCTCCTGCGGAAGTGGAGATGGCCATAGGTAAGAAACCCAATGCAGCTGCTGAGGCAGTGAGTAAGACAGGCCGTAACCTGTTCTTTGTACCCATGAGTATCCGTTTATTGATGTCTGTGATGCCATGTGCCTTTAGCTCTTTAAACTCTTCAATCAACACAATACCATTCAATACTGCTATACCAAAGAGTGCAATAAATCCAACCCCAGCGGAAATACTAAATGGAAGGTCGCGTAGGTAAAGAAGCAATACACCTCCCACTGCTGACATAGGGATGGCACTATAGATAATCAGAGCTTCCTTTACGGAATTGAAAGCGAAATAGAGTAAGATAAAAATCAATAGTAGGGCAACCGGAACGGCAATCATTAATCGCTCTTTCGCGGTTCTTAGATTTTCGAATTGACCACCATATTCTATGGTGTATCCAGTTGGTAATTTGATTTCTTGATTGATGATTTGCTGAACATCTTTCACTACTGATTCCAAATCTCTACCTCTTACATTGACCCCAACTACAATCCTTCTTTTGGTATTGTCTCTGGAAATTTTCGCAGGTCCTTTTGTGTAAGAAATAGTAGCAAACTCACTCAATGGTAGCTGATTACCATTTGGAAGTTGGATAGTGGCAGTTTCTATATCTCGAATATCCTGACGATGGGCGTTGTCAAATCGCACAACTAAATCAAATTGCTTTTCACCTTCAAAGACCGTCCCAGCTGTCTTGCCTGCAAACCCCATAGTGATAATATCGTTTAGGGCTTCCACGTTCAATCCGTATTTAGCAATCTTGCGCCTATCATACTTTACTGACATCTGGGGCAGTCCAACCACCTTTTCTACTATTAAATCAGCAGCGCCATTTACCCCTTTTATCGCCTTCTCTACTTCCACTGCTTTTTTGTATAGAATGTCCAAATCTTCCCCAAAAATTTTAATGGCTAAGTCAGCACGGACTCCAGTAATCAGTTCATTGAAACGCATCTCGATTGGCTGGGTAAATTCAAAGTCAACTCCGGGCATTTCAGCCAATGCCTCTTTGAATTTATCGGCCAATTCATCCTTACTTTTTGCTGAAACCCACTCTCTTTTCGGTCTGAGTTTGATAATAACATCACTTTCTTCCATTGACATTGGATCTGTTGGTACTTCCGCTGCTCCAATTCTGCTTACCACCTGCTCTACTTCAGGGAATTTTTTAAGTATGTTCTCAATTCTTGTGGTGGCAATTACAGTATTACTCAATGAAGTACCCGTTTTTAATACAGGCTGTATCACGAAATCACCCTCATCAAGTGTAGGAACAAATTCGCCCCCCATTCTTGTAAATAGAAATCCCACGGACACCAAAAGCATAAATACCATACCCAGAACTAGCTTTTTACTACGTAAAGCCCAGGCAATGGTCGGTTCGTATTTAACTTCCAAGATACGCATGAGCCTTGAAGAAATGGTTTTCTTGTTTGGATCGGTAGGTTTGATGAATAATGATGCCATAACAGGCACATAAGTAAAACATAGAATCATGGCACCGATTAAGGCAAAGCAGAATACCAATGCCATAGGTCTAAACATCTTTCCTTCTACACCCACCAATGATAGTATTGGGATAAAGACGATGATGATGATGAGCTGTCCAAATACAGCGGAGTGCATCATTTTACTTGCTCCTTTATGAGTGATATTATCAATAAAATTTTGTCTTTCGGTTTTTGGTAAAGCCAATAATTCAGTACGTTCAGCAGTGATTTTAAAAGCTATAAATTCAACAATGATCACAGCTCCGTCAATGATAATTCCAAAGTCGATAGCCCCGAGGCTCATCAAGTTGGCATCTACATCAAAAATGTACATAAGGGAAAGTGCAAAAAACAATGACATTGGGATTACGGAGGCAACCACTAATCCAGAGCGAATATTTCCCAATAGCAAGACCACTACAAAAATGACGATTAAGACACCTAAGATTAGATTCTCAGCTATGGTCAAAGTCGTTTTTCCAATCAATTCACTTCTTTCTAAAAAGGGGTTGATGCTAATGCCCGGAGGTAGTGTCGGTGATATTTGAGCAACCCGGTCTTTTACAGCTTCAATCACCGCATTCGAGTTTGCCCCCTTTAGCATCATTACCTGCCCCAATACTTTTTCTCCCTCACCGTTTCCGGTAATCGCACCAAAACGTGTAGCATGTCCAAACCCTACAGTTGCAACATCTTTTATGAAGATTGGGGTACCATTTCTGTTTTCAATAACGATGTTTTCAATATCTACCAGTGAACCAACCAGCCCCTCGCCTCTGATGAAATAGGTTTGATTTGTTTTTTCTATATACCCACCGCCAGCAACACTGTTGTTTTTCTCCAAGGCAGAGAAGGTCTGAGCAATAGATAGATTCAGACTTCTTAATTTTTCGGGATTTAGGGCTACTTCATATTGCTTGAGGTAACCACCCCATGTGTTTACTTCTACCACGCCCTGAATACCGGAAAGCTGTCGTTTTACTACCCAATCTTGAATAGTTCTAACATCGGATAATGAGTAATCATCCCAATAGGCTGAGTCTACTTCAATCACATATTGATAAATTTCCCCTAAGCCAGTGGTGATAGGCCCCATAAATGGCTTACCAAACCCTTCAGGTATCTTTTCTTCCGCAGCCTTAATTTTCTCAGCAATCAGTTGACGAGGTAGGTAAGTTCCTATGTTGTCATCAAATACTACCGTTACCACCGAAAGGCCAAACTTTGATACTGACCGAATCTCTTTTACACTGGGCAGGTTGGCCATTTCCAACTCAACGGGATAGGTAAGGAATTTTTCTACATCTTCAGTGGCCAAATTTCTGGAAGTAGTAATGATTTGCACCTGATTATTGGTGATATCAGGAACAGCACCAATAGGAATCATGGTAAGCGAATAAAGGCCAAAACCCATAATTCCTGCTGACAACAAAAGTACAATTAACTTATGCCGGATGCTGTACTGAATGATTCGTTCTAACATTGAAGTGAAGTGTCTACTTTCTGGCGGTTATTAAGAATAGATAGCTAAATCGTTAATACAAGAACCCACCTTTTAGAATTCACATCCTTTAGCCCTCGCCAATTCTTAACAATATTTGCTTATCTCCAGCGCAAAGAAGCTCACGCATAGACACTTTTAAAATGACCTATGTTCTCACATTAGCTGACTTTGATCATTGGTAACAAGTACCTCAAACGCTACTTTTAAACCTTTCAAAAACTTCCTTTTCAAGATGTTCCTGATGATCAGGATGGGCTATTGATATTAAGGCCTTGGCGCGTTGTTTTAGGTTTTTACCATACAGATCTACCACTCCATTTTCTGTAACCACATAGTGTACATGAGCACGTGTGGTGGTTACTCCCGCTCCTTCTTTTAAGAAAGGCACTATTTTAGATAGTCCTTTTGAGGTAACAGATGGCATGGCAATAATGGCTTTCCCTCCTTCAGATAAGGACGCACCTCTAATAAAATCCATCTGACCGCCAACCCCAGAATATTGGTATTTGCCTATGGTATCAGCACATACCTGGCCTGTGAGGTCGATCTCTATGGCACTGTTAATCGCTGTTACTTTTGGATTCCTTCTTATGATGGCGGTATCGTTGGTATAAGCGGCCTCCTTCATGTGGATAGTTGGGTTATCATCCATAAACCGATATAGTTTTTCAGAGCCTACAGCAAAACAACTAACGATTTTTCCTGCTTTGACCATTTTATCTTCACCTGTTATCACGCCAGATTCAACCAACGGAAGTATGCCATCTGAAAACATTTCGGTATGGATCCCTAATCGTTTGTGGCTTTTAAGATTGGCCAATACAACATTGGGAATAGCCCCTATACCCATTTGCAGAGTAGCCCCGTCTTCCACAAGTGAGGCGACATGTTTACCTATTCTTTTCTCAATGTCATTAGCTTCGGGGAGTTCAGTGCTAAAAATCGGTTGGTTTACCTCTATCCCAAAATCAATTTTACTGCGATGAATTATACCATCTCCATGCGTTCTCGGAACGTTGGGGTTGACTTGAGCAATGACTATTTTGGCAGCTTCCAATGCTGCTAATGTTACGTCAATGGAAGTGCCCAGTGAGCAATAGCCATGTTTGTCAGGCAAAGACACTTGAATAAACGCTACATCAATTGGTAAAATATTGCGCTTAAAAAGCCAATGAACTTCACTTAAAAATATAGGGATATAATCGCCATTAACGGAATTAACCGCAGCCCGCACATTGCCACCAACAAAACAACTGTTTATTTGAAATGCCTGTTTACAAGGGTCTTTGGTGTAAGGCGCATCACCTTCGGTGTGTAGGTGGAGGATTTCCACAGCCTTAAGTTCACTGTAACGCTGACATAAGGCATCTATCAAAATAGTAGGCGTCATAGCCGCACCTTGTACGAAGAGCCTGCTATTGGATTTTATATGTTTTACTGCCTCCTGGGCAGTAGTAAGTCTTAATTTTTCCATTAATAATATTTAAATGTTATTTACAAATAGTGATTTGATCGAAACCTGATAGTGCCAATATGGGGCTAAGGTATGGGATGTCTAACGCCAGCCCACGTACTATTAGCAATGATCCCATAAGTAAGGATATGGCAGGGATCACATACTGAAATTGATTTCGGTATCTGGATATCACCCATGATCCGCCCAATGCTATAGCCAACATTATAGGCCAAGTGCCCAGTCCAAACCCAGCCATAAATAGGGCACCTTGAAATGGGTTGGCCGTAGCCAATGAAGCCGCAATGGCTACATACACGAGTCCGCAAGGTAACAGGCCGTTTAAAAGCCCTAATGAGAACAAAGTGGAATTGCTATTGCCTTTCACTGCCCCCAGTAGTTTGGATTTCATGGGGGTTAGAATCGTGCTTTGCCATTGGTTTTGAATGATTTTTAGCTTGGGCAGTAAGGTGATGGAAATAATAATAAGCCCCGCTATAATTGATAGGCTTTGTTGGAAACCAGCAAAGGAAATACCTAAACCGGCCAAGCCAATGATTAGCCCCAGCGACATGTAACTTATAATTCTACCCGTATGATAAAGAAGATTTTTAAATAAGCCTTTTTTGGTATAATTAACGGCCATTACGATAGGCCCACACATGCCCACACAATGAAGGCTGCCTACCATTCCTATCAATATGGCACTTATAATAATCATCAAATTACCACCACCTGCTCAGAATAAAACTCCTTACCATCGGCTGACCAATTGATCTTCACTTTCCAAAAGCCCTTTTCAAAGTCCTTAATATTAAATACCTGAAGGCCATCTTTATCTAATTGCAACTTGTATTTCCTATCAAGTTTGGCATCTGATGGCCTAAAGAAATGCACCTCACCAATTAGGTTTTTATCAGGGATACTCAGGCTCATGGTACCGATTTTAGCATCTACTTCAATATGTGCTTTGTTAGAAAGCCTATTTCCGTTTTCAATACGGTCCATCTGATCTTGATAGGCCAGCTCCTGCACATAATAATCTTCAGCCACAAGGCTAATATTCTGTCGCATGGAAATGACAACCAAGGTAGCAATAAGCACTACGAATAAAATGAGTGTTAATGTAATTCCATTTCCCCAGTTCATAATAATAGCTAATTTAATTTTACCTGAATCGGGGCCAGAAATTTTGTCGTTGTTTCTTCAATCAATTCCCCATTGCTATAAATCCCAATCTTCAAACTTGTTTTTGCCTTCATTAATTTTTCCCTGGGGATTTTGATAAAGAAAACACCTTCAGCCGAGGCATTGGGCTTTACAATAATTTCCCCGTCCCCTACTTTGGACATTTGAGCCATAGGCATATCTTCCACTTTTACCTCCAGTTTCACTTCATCAAATGTTTTATTGACAAACTGAAGGTTATAAAGATTGCTAATTTGTCCATCATCAGTTTTCTGATACAGTTGCCCAGGTACTTTCAGTACGGTTACTTCAATATCAGATCTGGTGGCTAACGAAAACCCCAATATGGCCACCAAAGCCACAAGTACAACTGAATAAGCTGCCACCCGTGGAGTAAATAATTTTTGCATCCCTTTCTCAATGGCTTCATGTGATGAGTAGCGGATCAACCCTTTGGGTTTGTTGATCTTTAGCATCACATCATCACAGGCATCAATACAGGCTGTGCAGTTAACACAGTCCAGTTGGGTACCATTTCTGATGTCAATGCCTGTAGGGCATGCATGTACACATAGTTTGCAGTCTATACAGTCGCCTTTGTCTTCTTGAATCACGCCTTTTTTTAAGCGGCCTCTCGGCTCACCTCTAAGCCAATCATACATTACAGCTATTGACTTCTTATCCAACAACACCCCTTGAAGACGGCCATAAGGACATACCGTAACACAAGCCTGTTCGCGGAAGAAGGCAAATACCCAGTAGAAAATCCCGGTAAAGGCCACAATACCGATAAACCCGGCCATGTTTTTACTTGGCGACTCTGTTACTACTAACAGCAGCTGATCTATCCCAATTAAATAAGCCATTACAGTATGGGATATCAAAATGGCTATTGCTATAAAAATAAGGTGTTTTAACCCTTTTTTCCTGATTTTAGCAGCGTTTAAGGGGCCATTGTCCAATTTTCTCTGCTGGTTGGCATCACCTTCAATCCAATATTCAATTTTACGGAATACCATCTCCATAAATATCGTTTGCGGGCATGCCCAGCCACACCAAACCCTACCAAAAACAACAGTGAATAAAATAATGAAAACGAAAAATATAATGAGCAGCAAGGCCAACAAGAAAAAATCTTGTGGCCAGAATGCCTGGCCCAGTATGATAAATTTCCTTTCAAAAACATTTAACAATAAAAAAGGCCTTCCATTGATGGTAATAAATGGGCCACTAAATAAAGTACCCAGTAAGATTATTGTAACCCAAATCCGTGCATTATGAAAAGCCCCTTTTGGTTTTTTGGGATATACCCAAATACGCTTGCCCTTTTCATCCACCGTAGCCATGGTGTCACGAAATTCCTCTTCATACTGATAAAGCTCGTCTTCATGTATCATGTCAGTAATTTAGTTATTTACTGCCACTTGAGTGGAATCATTGGATGTAGTTTCTTTAGGTGTGGGTACATATAACTCTCCTTGAGGTTCTTTAGGTGCTGCGGGTGTAGTACCAACCAAAGTCATAATGTAGGACGATACATTTTGCATTTTTTCTGGTGATAGCGTAGACTCCCATGCAATCATCCCTTTTTCGGGCACACCTACTTTAATTGTCCTGAAGATATCCTGTATACTACCTCCATGGATCCAATAATCATCCGTTAGGTTTGGGCCGATACCCCCACCTCCATCTTCCTTATGACAAGGTGCACAGCTCATGGTAAATACCTGTTTTCCCTGAGCAAGGGCTTCAGGATCATCCACAAAAGCAACGTTATTTTCATCAATATTGCTCTTGGGTTGGTCAGCTACCCGCAATAACCTTTGTTCTTCTGCCAATGCCATCTCCGTTTCATATTCTTCGGTCTGTAGTGGCATGGTCTTAAAGACATGATATACCCCTAGATAAACGAACGCAAAAATAATGGATAAGTAAAAGAGCCATTTCCACCAAGGTGGCAAGTGATTGTCAAGCTCACGTATGCCATCGTAGCTATGGGCGAGTATAACCGTTTCTTCCTCTTCCAGTGGTACGGAATCGTTGGCTTTGGAGATCAACTTACCCCACCAGCTTTGCTTCTTCTCCACTTCCGCTTTACCCCCTTTTAGTGCTATCTCTTTTTCATAAAATGCCCTTAGCACCTGCAATACAACTATTGCCACTATTAAAACAAGTATTGAAATAACGAGAAGAAGCCCCGATACCAAATAAAATGCTTGTGTTGAATTCATATCTTGTGCTTGTACCGGCTGTTGGCCAACAAACATTAAAAACAGAATAATTAGTGTAATCCATCTACTTTTCATCACTTAAGATTTTTTGTTTTTTCACTTGATTGAATATTATCCTCCTCTAGGGGCATATTTTTCATTGTATTTATATAGCCATTATCAGCTTTCCAAACCCAAAGTATAAGGCAAACGAAAAAGATGAAAAATATACTTAGTGATATGATTGGCCATATCTCTACATTGTGTATTTGTTCGAAATAATGCTTAAACATGGTGCTATTCGTTAGATGTTTGTTCGGGTTTTACTTTTATGTCTGTCCCCAAGCGTTGTAAGTAAGCTATTAGTGCTACTATCTCAGCTTCCGAGGCCACTTCTATACCATCCTCATCAAGGAGGCTTTTGGCTATTTTATCAGCTTGCCGCATAAGATCCTCATTGGCAATGTCTTCATATCCTTCGGGATAGGGTACTCCTATTGTTCTCAATGCTTTAATTTTTCCAGCGGTTTCGTCCAAATCAATAGGGGTAGTGAATAACCATGGATAGGGAGGCATTATAGAACCTGACGATACTGCTGACGGGTCTAGCATGTGATAGTAATGCCATGAGTTTGGATACTTGGCGCCTACCCGATGAAGGTCAGGGCCAGTTCGTTTAGATCCCCACAAAAATGGATGATCATATACAAATTCCCCTGCTTTGGAATATTCACCATATCGCTCTGTCTCTGACCTAAAAGGCCTTACCATTTGCGTATGACAGCTCACACACCCTTCTTTTATATACAAATCGCGCCCATGAAGCTCCAGAGGTGTGTAGGGTGTTACACTTGCTATGGTGGGCACATTCGATTTGACAAGGAATGTAGGCACCATTTCAATAATACCACCAATGAGGATGGCCACTAAAGTGAGTAATGTGAATAATAATGGCTTACGTTCCAACACATTATGCCAATGCGATTCTTTTTGTTTTTTGTGCTTCACTAACGGTGGTGCGCTGGCTTCTTCGTTAGCAATAAAGCTACCTATCTTGGCCGTTTTTACGAGGTTATATGCCATCACAAACACCCCAGTTAAATATAGGGTACCACCAACTGCCCGCAGTACGTACATTGGCAATATCTGAACAACGGTTTCAAGGAAGTTTTTATAGGTAAGAAAACCCTCTGCGTTAAATTCTTTCCACATCAAGCTTTGTGTGATGCCAGCTACGTACAATGGCAGTGCATAGAATATAATTCCTAATGTGCCTATCCAAAAATGGAAGTTGGCCAATTTGTTGGAATACAGCTTAGTGCCCCACATTTTTGGTACCATCCAATAGAGCATTCCAAATGTAAGGAAGCCATTCCAACCCAATGCCCCCACGTGTACGTGTGCAATAATCCAATCCGTAAAATGCGCTATTGCATTTACTGATTTCAGGGATAGCATTGGCCCTTCAAATGTGGCCATACCATAGGCTGTAATTGCCACCACCATAAACTTAAGTACGGGTTCTTCCCTTACCTTGTCCCATGCACCTCTAAGGGTAAGCAGTCCGTTGAGCATACCGCCCCAACTTGGAGCCAAAAGCATGATTGAAAACACAACCCCTAAAGACTGTGCCCAGTCGGGCAATGAAGTGTAAAGTAAGTGGTGTGGCCCTGCCCATATATAAAGAAATATCAATGACCAGAAATGGATAATGGAAAGTTTATAGGAATAAACTGGTCTGTTGGCTGCTTTAGGTAGGAAGTAGTACATCAACCCTAAATAAGGTGTAGTAAGGAAAAACGCCACTGCGTTATGTCCATACCACCATTGCACCAATGCATCTTGCACACCAGCATACCAACTGTAACTCTTCATAAAAGTTACCGGTATCGCAAATGAATTGACCATGTGTAAAACCGCAACCGTAACAAAAGTAGCTATGTAAAACCAGATGGCCACATACATATGCTTCTCCCTTCTACGCAGGATTGTACCGATCATATTTATACCAAATACCACCCAAATTATTGTAATGGCAATATCAATAGGCCACTCCAGTTCAGCATATTCTTTGGAAGAAGTGAAGCCCATCGGCAAAGTAATTACCGCTGCAATAATTATAAGTTGCCAGCCCCAGAAGTTAATCCAGCTTAGGGTGTCGGAGAACATCCTGGCTTTCAACAACCGTTGGAGCGAGTAGTACACCCCCGCAAAAATGGCATTACCCACAAATGCAAAAATCACTGCATTGGTATGCAATGGGCGTATCCTGCCAAAAGTGACATAGGGTGAATCAAAATTAAATATCGGGTAGAATAGCTGGATGGCTGCCGTTAAGCCTACCAGCATGCCTATTATTCCAAATACTACTGTAGCTACAATAAAATATTTTACAATCTTATTGTCATAGCTGAACCTTTCAATTTCCATAAGTTAATGAGTTGATAATAGAGTTTAAGTTACAATAGCGAAGGTAAAAAGCCAACTACAAGTCAGATATGATTGGAATTAGTGGAAAAACTGATTTTTATCAGGGGATGCAATCCAAGGGCTAACTTTGAGACCGCTCAAAACTGTCATATATAAGGTGATACATATCATGGCCCCACCATGACAATGATCATCTGATTCCATATAAGAAATTCTGTACTTCGTAGAAGTTAAAGTTTTATTAATTGATTTAAAAAAGGAGGGGCATTACGACAATTATAAAAAGAGTTTCTCTACTACCAAGTACATGATCAGTGAGGCTGTACTTTCTTATACTTAAATCACAGAAATAATGACTAACACAATACTCGTACCAACCGATTTTTCCGAATGTTCAATAAATGCTATTAAGTATGCTGCCAATTTAGCTCGGAAAATTTCTAACACTAATTTGCTTATTGCTCATGCATACAGCTTGCCCATTACCTATGGCGAAGCAGGTTTATACTCCCCAGTAGTAAAAATTACTGATCAAATGGAGGAGGAAATTAAAATGCAGTTCGAAAAAATGGAACGGCAAGTCCCCGAACTAAATGAGGTATCTTTCCAAACTGTCTCTTTTGCTGGATTTGTAACAGAAATGGTGGAATCACTATGCCCCAACAATGAAATTGATATGATAGTAATGGGGACCAAGGGTGCAAGTGGTATTGACGAAGTGTTGTTAGGCACAAATACAAATTCGGTTGTAAGGAGCATAAATATACCCACTATAGTTATTCCAGAAAATGCTCATTATAAAGCTATCAGAAATATAGCTTTGGCAAGTGACTATAAACCTATTGATGGTAAAGTACTAGACCCATTAAAAAAACTCATAAAGATCACAAAAGGTGATTTGCATATTATTCATATCGGTGACAAAGATGGGATCTCAAGCACAGAAGCAACTGTGGCCAAGAAATTCGTACAATTCTTTAAAAACATACCTCATCATTTTCATTATATAGTCAATGAAGATGTTGAAACTGGGCTTAATGAATACATAATACGCAAGCAAATTGATTTACTGGCTTTGATACCCAGAAAACATAAATTCTTTGATATGATCTTCGGAAAAAGTGAGAGTAGAAGAATTATTTTCCATACTAAAACCCCAGTCATTACACTACCAAGCTAAAACAGCTAGTTAATAGTACATAACCGCTGGACATTCCTTAATTTGTAAAAACACTAACCCAAACCCCATGAAAAACATATTAGTCCCCACTGATTTCTCGCCTACAGCAGATCATGCATTCCAACTGGCATTGCAAATAGCCAAAAAGGAAAATGTAAATATCCATTTGCTCCACGTTTTAGGGTTCAATTTTGACTCTGCTCTGGAGCTGGATAAATTGTTTCCTGAAAGTCCATTCGGCAAAGAGGCTTTAGATCATTTTATGAAGGGTGGCCATGATGAGCTCAATTCCTATATTGATAAACTGAAGTTGGATCATAACAACGTAAAAAAGGTAGTGGAAATAGGTGTACCCAGTGATATTATAATTGAAAAGATCAAAAAACTGGATATTGACATGGTGGTAATGGGCACACAAGGAGCTACTGGAATGAAAGAATTTTTTCTAGGGTCAAATGCCGAAAGGGTGGTACGTTATGCCGATTGTCCCGTAATTACCATTAAGCATAAGATTAACATTGATGAGGTTAAAAGGATAGTGTTTGGATCCGATTTGAACGAAATTAGCGATAAGGTAATTGAAAAACTGAAAGAACTACAGGGTATATTTCAAGCCGAGATTGATATAGTACGTGTAAACACTCCAAATAATTTTGAACGGGATATAATTCTGAAACCACTCAAGGAAAGAATGCTCTCCAAGATTAACTTGAACAAACTGACCGTGCACACTTACAATGATCTGACTATAGAAAATGGCCTAAGGCACTATGCTCAGGAAAACGGGGCTCAAATGATTGCAATAACCACGCACGGAAGGAAAGGATTTGATCATTTTGTGGCCGGCAGTATAGCTGAGGACATCACTAACCGTACTACCAAAATGGTATGGACTTATCATTTTCAATAGTCGACTGGTAAACAAGAATATTATATCCTGCTTATCTACGGAGCTTTGTTAGTCCAAAGTAACCTCAAATCGGGCGGCAGTGTACTTAGTATATCCTTAACCTCGCCTTCGCTTATGTGATTGTTCTTAATCACTTTAAGCACTGCTTTCACTGCGTTTTCCCCATCTTTGGCGGTCCTAATATCATGGTGGCCTGCCCCTGGATTGTTTTCGACCACCGTTTTAACAAATTGTCCAATATTTTTAATCTTGTTCGGTTTGGTCCTATATTTCCAACCATCCACATAAACGGCTTTAAGCATCATTGGAAACTGTGCCATCATCTGAAAGGACTCCTGAATAGTCAGCCGCTCGCGAAGGGTATGGAGTACACCCCTTAAAATACGACTTGCCAATTGTAAATCTTCAGGAAAACCCAACTCTTGAGCTATTTCATTTAAAATTTTATTGCCTTTTTCGGCATATTGATTAAAGTTCATAATGCTAATAGTTTAGTTCATAAATACTGGTGTCTGGTAAAAATGAGGTTGAATTGAATTTTACCTCATTCTTACCCCTAAATCCCCTAAAGGGGACTTTTCTGCAAGCCATCAGTAGTTACTATTATATTACTGAATACATGTCCATAGTAATGCAGGCATATTCTGCAATACCCTTTCGGTAATGTAATAATTGTTAAAACGAACTTTTTCATGAATCAAACTATGAATTGACATGGCGATCATGTCAGCATAAATAAATTCGTAATAATGTAGAATACCTAGCTCAACAGACTCACTATTGGCCACGTGGAAATGAAAATCAGTAAAATTATGTATCTCATTATACTCCCTCATCTCATTTTCAATGGCAGCGTCACTCATCCAACTATCTTTGGTATTAACCTTAAGAATATGGATGGTGGCCCCGGTTATTTCTTGTAACCTTTTCAACTGTTTGGTAATGAATGTATGCGTTGGCTTAAAATCCGTAGCAAATACTATATTCTTAATTTCCTCAATCTTTTTGTATTCCTTTATTGTAAGTACTGGGCAGTTGGCATACCTAAGTATGCGCTCCATGGCTGACCCCGCAAGCATTTCATCTGCATTTTCATATTTTTTTGAGCCGAGCAGGATCAAAGAAACTTGTTCCTTGTTGGCAAATTCGACAACCTTAGAACCTGCGTTGCCTATTACTACTTCACATTTGACTTGCTTTATTGGCATGGTACCTCGTGCCACCCATTCATCCATTTTTGTCTGAGCAAAATACCGGGCTTCCTCTTTAAAATGGTTGATTAATTTATCGTCCATGCCCTTATAGTCAGGCATGTCAATTACATGAAGGAGTATTACACTCGCCTTCCATTTAAGGGCTATTTCCGTTGCCATTGTCAGTGCCATATCTGAATGCTCAGAGAAATCCAATGGGACCAGTACTGTGTTTTTTGTGAATCTCATGGGCTTAACTTTAAAAATAATTGAACCTATTTTTTTTCATACCTACCAGTGGCTTTAGTTATTTTGATACGGAATACCACTGTTTTCCTATTTGTTCCAGTACCTTTTCTGTCCAATCCATACCTAGGCCTGTCTGTTTCACTCGACATTAAAGGCTGTATTCTATTGACAAAAACCTGAAGGGCATCTTCTCGAAGATCGCCCTCCAACTCTTCATAATTTCCCCAAACTATGGCACTCTGCCAGTTCGCCAAATTCTCGATTACATCTACCTGAAAACAAACATTGGGATTGCTTCGCATAAATTCGATTTTGGTTCCCTCCAAGGTGTGTCCATATATATAATCATCTTTATATGCGTAGGTGATTGGAACAACATATACTTCGTTCTCAAAGCAACATCCGATCCTGCCTATCACCTGACTGGTGAGTAGGTAGTCGATTTGTACCCTATTTAAAGATCCTAGCATGATATACTGGCTTGTTTTTCTTGTAATTAAATTAACTCGATATTAGTTAATGACAGCTGACAATCATCCTCTATATTGTTGATTTTTATCAGTATTCCCTTGGTATGGGATTAGACCATCGCCTTACGGAAAAACAGTACTGACCATCTTTAAAAGTCAAATCGGTAAATACCTTTTGTATAACCCACATTAGAATGTCATGCAGATACACTTTTAAGCTCATGGATTAGCCTTTGTCTTTAACCGGACAGGAATTAATACCGAATAGGGCGTATAATGGGCAAAAACTGATAAAGCTGGTCATTACAAAAATGGCTGCTAGTATAACCAATACCAATCCCCATAGGCCATCTATAATTCCCTGATAATATAATGTTGCAACCACTACAGCGATTATCATTCTGATAATTCTGTCTGCATTTCCCATGTTCTTTTTCATTGTGGAGTATTTAGATGTGTTTTATGATTTTAGATTCTTTGCTTTTATGTTTATTACCTCATCGGCAAGTTCAGCGAGTTTACGGTCTGTCGCTTTCTTTTCATCCAAGTTTTTATAAGTTAACAGTGCTACTTCATTAAGGTCTAAGGTGTTGGCATAATTGGTAATGGCACCATAACCTGCCACTTGGTAATGTATAATATGCTGCAAACCGGTAATTACCACGGCATCTTTAACTGTCGGGTTTTCCGTTCGTTCAATAAGATCATTGCTTGTCAAGAGCATGGAATGGATGGCCTTGCATTTCACCCCCGTATCTTTCTGTTTAAGCGCACGAAATACTTGCCTTAGCCTAGTGATATGGCTATTGTTTTTTTTCTGATACTCATCAATTATCCATTTTAGGCGTTGATCACTAGCCATCAAAATGAAAGCGGGAAGTGCCTCGCCCACTCTATTTTCTGCATCTATAATATCCCGCAGTTGAGCTTCCATTAGGTCTTTCAAGCCTTTTATGATTTTCATATTATAAAAATATACTTGATTAAACTGCCAATGAATGATGTTGGTCACCTCCTCACGTGATATGCATCAGACCAATTTATCTTTATAGTATCCTCATTTGGAAATACTCAAAGGGCTGCTTAGTGCCCCACAAAACAGAAAAGAATTATTCCAAAACTAACTGACTCATATGGGCTCCCTTCAACCTATTGATGATCTGCCTACTCTCTTCCAATGCCTTAAGTATTTCAGCTCTAGCCTCCTTAAATGTCTCCAAGCCTTTACCGATCAAATTTTCATAGTAATCAATCCCCTCGTTCAAATTGTCCATAAAAGACATGAGACTGCGATCGCTTTTGGGGGTGATGGCTTCTTTACATTTGTTTTTCAGTACATCCATGTACATACCAAGCTCTTTGATAAACAGATTGGGCCTATTGGTTGTAGTAAGGCTCTTTCCCCTTCCATAAATATGATCGACCATTGTATTTAGGGAAATAATATTGGAAAAATAGGCAAGGTTAGGGCCTGGACAGATGGACACACCGGGTCCTTCCACCTTGGTATTTAAACCATTGGTTAATAAGGCTGAAGTACCCAATCCCACACAAATACAAGCTTTTTCAACAATACTGTTATACTGGTTATTGTAAGTTTCCTTATCTAGCCCAGCCTCATCCAATTCCTTTATTTTCAAACTTTGATACTGTCTGGATGCCGTACAGATGGCCTTTTCTGTAAACTCTTTGTTTAAAGAAAGGAACTTCTTTGGGCAAGGGCTCCCCGGTTTACCTCTTTTTTTACGTCTTTCCTTTTCCTGATCTTTGGTATTGCTCCTAAGGTTATGAAAAGGAACTCCAAGTGGTGAAATATTGCTTAAGTACAAATCCTTTTCTTTGGCCTTTGCAAGCTTCTCTCTTGTTCCTTCGTCTACCGTTGTTGCCTCAGGCACCAACAAGAAGGGGGTACCCCAACCTACCGAACTCAACTGATAATGGTTTAATAAGAATTCGTGTTCTTCTGCGGTTCCAACCCCTCCTTGAGCTGTAATTTTTATGCCCAGCTTCTGTTGGGGCACTGTACGGTTTGCACGCTCCAATCCCTGAATAAAAATTTCATGGAGTGTGTCGGTAAGTTCCTGTCTTTCATCCCTAAATTGTGCCAATATAGGCCCCATAAGATACCCTTCGGTGGCAAATGCGTGACCTCCACAATTCAACCCTGATTCTATCCTGAATTCTGACACCCATAGGCCTTTTTTAGCCAAGAACTTGCCTTGAATCAAGGCCGACCTATAGTCACTCACCTTCAGCACGATCTTCTTTTTTATTTCACCCTGTTCATTTGGGAAAAAATCATCGAAATTTTCCATGTAGCTGAAAAGCCTGGGGTTAAGGCCTGCAGAAAGTACCAACGAAGAGTTTAAATTACTGTTGGCATAGCCACGCACCCCAGCGTGCGCATCATTATACTCTACAGGAAGTTTTTCGTTTTTTACATAATTTTCCTTATCCACCTTGGTCATGATATTGACATCTATCTTACCTAGCGTAAGGTTTTCTTTAATCAACTTTTCAATAGCTGTTAGATCAGTCGATTTCAGCTGTTTCAGCTGCTTTTTAGTAGTGGAACTAGCAGGCAACAAATTGTAAAGCTTACGGAGCTCACTCTGCCTTTCGAGATTATCTGAATTTAGTAATTCAAATTTCTTTTCAACTAGGTCATTTATTAAATTAAGGTAGGCTGTTATTCTTTTAGCCCTATAATCGTCTTCTGAAGAGTTGATTTCCTTGTAGGCAATATCATACTTCTCGGCATATACCTTTCTCATCTTTTCGATGAGCATATCGTCACCAAGGGATATCACCGAATCGATGCCATAATGCGCTACTTTTAATGGTGTATCAATGGTGAAAGCCAAGCCCATTACGGGTATATGAAATGAATGTGTTTTAATCATTATATTGATTTTATTATGAAATTTAAATTATTATTAGTGTGATCAACAGGCTCTGTTGTACGGTTAGCCACATTTAGAAGTGCCACAACTCACACATTTAAGGCATCCTTCTTCATAGACAAGCCCCTCAGGATCTCCACATGCACTGCATACCTTATCCGCTGCAGAGCTGCCATTGGGTATAAATCTTTTTAAAGCCCGTTCAACCCCTTTTTTCCAATTATTGATACTATCATCATAAAGGTTGAGATTGCTCACCAAATTCACGACATAAGGTAATGGCATACCGTGCCTTAAGATGCCAGAAATGAGTTTAGCATAGTTCCAATACTCTTTATCAAAGGATCTTGACAACCCTTCAATGGTAATTCGGTACCCCTCATTGTCCATATACTGGAAGTCATAACGGCTTTTTTTGTTATCCTTGTTTTTTATTACCCAGCCACTATCAACCCAGCCCGGCAGGTAAAACGAGTCTTCTGCCCTTCCAGTAAATACTTCATAGGGTTTCCCATTCAATAAACCAACAACAGCAATCCAACGCTCTTGGTTATTTAAAAACCTTACTACCTCAGCCTCCAATTTTTCGGGCCGTGACGGTGCAGTGGTTTCCTTAATTTCACCCAAACAGGCATTTTGCTTTTCTTCCTGTGCTATTAGCACACCGCTTCTTGACTGATCCCTGTAAACGGTAATTCCCTTCAACCCTTGTTTCCACGCTTCCATATAAATATTGCCTACTTTTTCTATGGCTACATCAGCCGGTAGATTTATAGTCGAACTTATGGAATGGGTAATGTATTTTTGAATGACAGATTGAATCTCGACTCTTTTTAGCCAATCAATTTCCGAGGCAGTAGCTCCATGATAAGGGCTCTTGGTGATATCCATTTCTCCGGACTTTTCCATCCAAGTGGTAAGTTTGGGATGAAAAACTGTAAACTCTTCCCATCTATCACCATGGCTGTCAACAAAATCGGCTTTTTTTTCTGTGATATCACTTATTTTCCTTCTGCGTTTGTACGAGGTCATAAATACAGGTTCGATACCTGAAGAGGTCTGGGCCAGGATACTTAAAGAACCTGTGGGAGCAGCAGTACTGATAGAAATGTTTCTACGGCCATTTTCCCGCATACGCTTACTTAAATCGGGTATTTCCTTCGAAAGCATTTGCACAAATTCCGATGTTTCCTCCACTTTGGCATCAAAAGCCTCAAACTTGCCCCTTTCAATGGCCATGTCTATAGAGCTATCAAACTCTGCGGTACATTTCGATTTCATTATCCGTTCCATCATTTCTATCGAATCATCCGCATCGAATTTCAGTCCCAATGCTGCAATCGTATCGGCCAATCCTGTAAAACCAAGACCTGTTCTACGCCCTTTTTTCCCAGACTGATACAACAGCTGCCAAGTGTCTTTCTCCACCTGCTTTATATTATCAGGCTCTTTATCCTGATCTATTTTTTTTAGAATCCTATCAATGGCTTCCAACTCCAGGTCTACCAAGTCGTCCATCAACCGTTGAGATTCATAAGTAATCTCATAAAATTTTTCAAAGTTAAACTGTGCTTTGGGGGTAAATGGATTAATAACAAAACTGTATAAGTTTAAAGCTATCAGCCTACAACTATCGCCTCCTTGCATAGCTATTTCGGAGCAGGGGTTGGTAGATACATTTTTAAATCCAGGATAGATGGAAGAGGTGGAATATTTGTGTTGCCTATCCCAAAAAATGATGCCCGGTTCGGCTGTATGATGTGCGCATTTTACTACAGTATCCCAAAGCGACTTTGCCTTTACCACTTTTTTATACTTTGGCTTTTTCGCCTCAATGGGCCAGCGCAAAGTAAAATCCCCGTCTGCTAAAACGGCTTTCATAAATTCATCTGAAATCCTTACCGATATATTGGCACCGGTCACCTTGGACAAGTCCTGTTTGGCATTAATGAATTGCTCTATGTCAGGGTGAGCAATATCCATGGTGATCATCAAGGCTCCCCTGCGCCCATTCTGAGCTACTTCCCTTGTGGTGTTAGAAAACCGTTCCATAAACGACACTGCACCTGTAGTAGTGCCTGCGGCATTGGATACTGAGCTATTACTGGGTCTCAAAGTCGAAATATCTATTCCCACACCGCAGCGTCTTTTAAAAAGTTGCGCCAGTTGCTGATCAGTATTGAAAATCCCACCATAGGAGTCTTCAATTTCGGGCATTACCACACAGTTGGATAGAGAGGCCAAAATATTTGGATTGCCCAATCCTGCCATTACGCTGCCTTGTGGAATCACATATTTAAAATTTTTAAAGTAGTTATAAATCTTTTGCTCAGTAAGTGATGGCCTTTTTTTTCCATACTCAGAAAGCTTTGATTTTGTCCCGTTTAAATGACAGGTAGATTGATAGTGCTGTTCTATTCTAAAAAATTCTTTGGACATCCTCTTATGCATGCTATCGGGAGATAATTCCAGATAATTACCTTCTTTATCGCGCATGGCATATTTATTTATCCATGTGGTAGCGGCCAGCTCATCTCCATTGAAATAGGATATGGTATGTTTTAAAACCGAATCGTGGGTGAATGTGGTCTTTTTTAAGGTTTGGGATTTGTCAACAAATGTTGTCATAAGTATTACTTAATATGGAGTTAAAACTGGTGATTCAAACAACTGTTTGAAGCCGATGAAAATACAAGGGTAAATTAAGGGGTATAAAAAGATCGAAACTATGATCGAGATCATAGTTTGTGTTAGGGTTTTTGACTAGTTATATCGGCTTTATTCCTGTAGGTCGGCCAGCATTTCCAGCTTACTGAGGTCCACTAGCTCAATTTTCTTTTTATGTAGATTTAAAATCCCATCCTTATCAAAAGCAGCGAGAGCCCTAATGACGGATTCGGTAGTTGTGCCTGTCATCTCACTGATCTCCCTACGGGTAAGGGTCACTGTCAATGTACGACCATCCTTTTCCAACCCATATTTGGATTTAAGCAACAGCAATACCCTAGCAAGTCTTTGCCTTACACTTGCTTGAGAATGATGGATTACATTGTCTTCAGCTTTTGCCAAATCGTGCGTGAGGATTTTAATAATATTGGCTGATATCAACTGATTGCTAGACAGTTGGTCAAAAAATACTTTCTTTGATATTTTACAGATATAACTATCCTCAAGTGCGGTGGCCGAAGCCCGATACACCTCATCGGCCAACAATGCCCGATAGCCCAATACCTCTCCCTTATTAATCAGTCTTATGATGACATCCTTGCCTTCGGCTCCTGTTTTGGATAGTTTGGCTTTTCCTTTATAGATGCAGAAAAGCCCCCTAGCCCTCTTTCCCTCAGCAAAAATAACCTCCCCTTTTTTATAGAAATGAAATTTTTTATTTACCGAAAAAACATCTCTGTCGTTTGACTTCAGACCACAGAAAAATTCGTTGTGATTGGTACATGAACTACAAAAAGGTGCTTTCATCAATACAAATATCGCTACTTAATACCTGTTAAGTGAAAACTACTATATGATTTTAGTCAGTGTTCTGTTTCCGATAAATTCCATTGAAACCTTTGTACGAGCCTGTTAGGACAGATCAACATTCCAAAATAGGCCTCTGTTTTCATTTCTTTTCAGCGAATGACTTACGATTAGATGGGCAACCGTTACCATATTTCGCAATTCGCATAGCCTGGGAGTTAATTTGGTGGTTTTGTATAAAGATTCTGTTTCTGTGTAAAGCGACTCAAGTTTACCCAACGCTCTTTTAAGGCCTTCGTTGGATCGAACTATCCCTGCATGGTTTCTCATAAGGGCTTGCAGTTCATGTATGTTTTTAGAGATTATAGCGGATTCGTTTGGCCTTACGGTACTCACTTCTTTGTAATCTGGTAATTCAAACAAACGATAATCCTCCTTGTTTAAATCTTTAACTGTTTGGAGATGGCACCGTTCTGCAAATACTAGCGCTTCCAGTAAGGAGTTGGAGGCTAACCGATTGGCCCCGTGCAATCCTGTACGGGCACATTCCCCACAGGCCAAAAGGTTTTTTATAGATGTTCTTCCATGATAATCCACTTTAATGCCTCCACAAAAATAGTGTGCTACAGGCACCACCGGGATCATATCCTTCTCAATATTTATCCCTGCATCGCTACACTTCTGGTAGATATTGGGGAAATGTGATTTGAATTTCTCCGAATCTAAAAACCGGCAATCCAAGAACACAGATTGGTCGCCCAAGATTTTCATTTCACTATCAATGGCCTTGGCTACTATGTCCCTTGAGGCGAGTTCTTTCCTAGAATCATATTTATGCATGAATTCTTCTCCTCCTTTGGTCTTTAATTTGGCTCCAAAGCCCCTAACCGCTTCCGATATTAAAAAAAGGGGTGATCGTCCAGGTTGATAGAGAGCAGTCGGGTGAAATTGAACAAATTCCATATCTGAAATCACGGCATTAGCCCTATGAGCAATGGCAATGCCATCTCCCGTAGCTATGGCAGGGTTAGTGGTGTGGCCATATACCTGACCTGCCCCTCCAGAGGCCAATAACGTAATACATGAAGCATGCTTTTCTATTTTGTTTGTTTTTTCATTAAGCACATAGGCTCCATAGCATGTCACTCCACCAGATGTTGTGGGTGTGATTTTTCCTAATTGATGTTCAGTAATTAAATCAATAACAAAATGGTGAGCGAGTATATCAATATTGTCTAAGGCATACGCTTTTAGAAGTAAGATCCGCTCCATTTCACGGCCTGTTGTGTCTTTATGGTGTATGATGCGATGAACAGTATGTCCGCCTTCCCTACCTAGGTCAAATCCTCCGCTTTCATTTAAGTCAAATTGCGCTCCTAGTTCGATAAGTTCTTTTAATCTTTGAGGGCCTTCGTTAACGACAAAATTCACCACTTCCCTGTCACATAACCCGTCACCTGCTTTCAAGGTGTCATGCACATGGTCATCAAACGAATCTGTTTTATTAAGAACTACAGCTATTCCCCCTTGGGCATATTTAGTATTGGTTTCACTATCATCTGCCTTGGTGATAATGGTCACTTTTTTATCTGGAAATGAAGTAGCTACTTTAATTGCGTAGCTGAGTCCAGCTATACCTGAACCAATTACTAAAACATCGGTATTGTGCATCTTTCAGTATTTAAGAAAGGCTCAACATACGATTGACCGGAATAATCGCTTTTTGTCTGATCGCTTCGGATATTTCAATTTTTGGGGTGTCGTTTTTCATGCACAAATACAGTTTTTCCAATGTATTCATTTTCATATAACCACATTGGCTACAGGCACAGGTATTATCTTCTAAAACCGGAGCTGGAATAAGGGTAGCTTCTGGCACTTGTTTTTGCATCTCATGAAGGATTCCAACTTCAGTGGCCACTATTATTTCCCTATTAGGATGATCCTTTACATAATTGATCATCCCGGCAGTAGACCCAATATAACTGGCGGTTTTTAAGATATGCTCTTCAGATTCAGGGTGGGCTATTATAGTCGCGTTGGGATGATCCTTATAAAGCGTGAGGAGCTTGTCGATAGAAAATGCTTCATGAACAACACATGCCCCATCCCATAGAAGCATTTCCCTTCCGGTCTGTTTAATGATGTACTTACCTAGGTTTTTATCCGGGGCAAAAATGATGGGTTTCTCTTTAGGTATTGATTCGATCACCTTTACTGCATTGGATGAAGTGCAAACGATATCGCTCATGGCCTTAACTTCCGCAGAGCAATTGATGTAAGTGACTACAACATGGTCTGGATGTGCATCTATAAATTCTTTGAACAAATCAGGGGGGCAGGAAGATGCCAAAGAGCAGCCTGCCTCCAAATCAGGTATTAAAACTATTTTATCAGGGTTAAGGATTTTTGCCGTTTCACCCATAAAGTGTACCCCTGCAAAAACAATCATGTCAGCCGTGGTTTCAGCGGCTCTTTGTGACAGTCCAAGGCTGTCCCCTACATAATCTGCAATATCCTGAATTTCAGGTTCTTGATAGTAATGCGCTAAAATAACGGCATTTTTTTCTTTTCTTATTCTATTAATCTCCCTTACAATATCAATCTTATCCATATCAGTTAAACAGTTAAACCTCACCTACACTGCTTCGTTATCACCATTGTCAATCAATCATTTTTCCATCCTTGTATGTTATAAATCAGCACCCCACTAAAAATTGGGATGGTACTATAAAACAACCAATGAAAATAATGGTTAGGGGTATAAAATGGCTGTAGGAATAACAATAAATCCATAAGTATAAATCCACCATTAAATAATATTACGCCCAATAAGGTGGTGCTGTCCAGTTTGATAAATCCAGACTTTATAAAAAAGGCAATTACGGCATTGGTTATCACACCAAGAAAAATCAAATGGAGAAAACCAATGACCGGATTATGCGAATGAATGATCATTGAAGAAACAGACGGAAATACTACTGCTACCTGAAACAATGACTTCACCAACAAGCAAACTGACGCCACAAAAAATATTATCCTATAAGTCAGTTTATGTTTTATTAGGGCAGGGTAAATCTCCTTGAGCAATATGACCACGCCCAACAATTGGGCAATAGCCCCTGCCCCGCCTATGATCCTGTAAATGGGGTTTGATTCAATGATCTCAATGGTCACAAAAAATAATGGGATCACCGACCAGCCTAGCAACCAAAAAAGCAGTTTCTCATTTTTTGGTTTTAGATCGAATATTTTGATGAGCAGCCCAATGATAGCCACCACAAACCAGCCATTGTATTGAAAATGGAGATAGTGCTGCAACGACAGGTAGTAAACAAAAGTGTCCTTCAGATGTGACGCCATGATAGGGCCAAGGGAAAGAGGGCCAATATTGGAGATTACCATATAAAAGGCTCCCAGTTTGATCCATTTAATGCTTATATCATTACCCTTAATTTTAGTAAGGGTGCTGAAATAAAACCATATGGAAATGAATATATGCAGGGTGCTGAAGGCAATGGAAACAGAAGTATACCCTTGAAATGGGAAACTCAGTAACATTCCAATGACTGAAACCTGAAACAGATAAAATTGCCATTTAACCGTTTTGGTTATTTCAGCAAAATAATGATAGATGATGAGGGCAAAAAGACCATTAAATACCCACCCTAAAAAAGCAACGTGGGAATGGGTATGCTTGAAATATTGGAATACAAAACCCAAAGGGTTAACGAAAGTATACCGCAACAACATCCCAAATATGGTCACTAAAAGCAGGTAAAATAATGTTACCCTTACCCAGTTACCCAACTCCGATACTTGTTTCACTGCAAATACTATTTAGCCAATCGCATAATGGTTTCAACCGTTTCGCTGTTATCGACCCCAAGTCCTTCTTGCTGATTGGCTAACTCGCCCTTCTGATCGAAAACACTTATGATGTTGGAATGGGAAAAATCCATCGGGGAAATCTGCTTGTATTTTACTGCTAAAACAGAGGCGAATTCACGGGTAGTTTCTTTAGTACCTTGAAGGAAAATCCATTGATCACCATCCATATTGTTTTCTTTGGCAAATGCTTTCAGCCTTTCTGGAGTATCGGTTTCAGGGTCTATGCTCACCAACACATATTTTACATCTTGGCTTACTTTTTTACTTACTTTCTTTTCGATATTACGCATGTCAGCCACCAGCCTTGGACATGCTATTTGGCAAGTTGTATAGATCATCACCATTACCAACACATTCCCCTGAAGGTCATTGAGCTTTATGGTTTCATTGTTTTGTGTCTTCCATGTTGAAGGCAAATGAAACAGGGACATCTCTGGCAATTCACTTTCACTTAATATTTCTCTAGTTGGTTGATCCACGACTTCTGTTTGTGAATTGGTGCAGCCAACAAATACTGCAAGTATTATTAATAATTTTTTCATTGCACTTCTTTATTTTCTAAATCCTTTACACATCTAAACCCCAAATTTTGTACGGCATAGTTGGCCCTAATACTGCCCCTAAAGGCATAGCGCATAAATGCAGCATAGTTCATCAAATCTGTGGCCCCTACCGCCCCAGCTGCACAAAATAGGTTTCTGTCAAGATCCTTATCGCCCCGTGATTCTCCGGTGATCATCACGGAATTAAAATCCATAGTCCACTCCCAAACCAGTCCGTGCATATCGTAAATGCCCCAATAGTTCTTAAAAGTATGCCCTACTTCTTTTTCAAAAGTCTTTGGGGTTTCGTACCATCCAAGGATGTACTGATTATAGGTACTGTCCTTACGGGCATCAGGTTTAGTTTGGTCTGACATGGCAGCATACTCCCATTCATCGATAGTGGGCAGTCTTTTACCCTTTGCATTACAATAATCTTTAGCCACAAACCAGGAAACATTGGTTACCGGACTGTTTGGTTTAAGACTTCCGTAGTCAAGATCAGATGGCCAATGCCTAAGGTAGTTGCCATCGGCAAAAAGCTTTACAATTTTGGATTTTTGTTTATTGGGCTGTTTTTTTAAAAACTCCAGAAATTCTGCGTTGGTCACAGGATAGACATCCATCATAAAATCGTCAACCTCAACAAGCAAAGAGTCCGAACCATAGAGCGGTATAAAACTCCCTCCATCTATTTGAGCCATATTTTTGGTTTGCCCATATGTGTTTTGGGCAAACAGGCAAACCAAAAATAATAAGCTGTAATATTTCATATTATTTGTCTCTTATCGCTTTTACCATGGCAGGGGTAACCACTTTCTTGTCATTGCCCCAACTGTTGTAAACATAGGTGAGTACACTAGCAATTTCATCATCGGTCAAATCCTGTCTGGTCATCACACTGTTGTACTCCACACCATTCACCACTATTTTACCTGACTTACCATTTATGACTATATCAATGGCCCTATTGACATCGGCATTGAGGTAATCGGATTTGGCCAATGGAGGAAAGGCGTGTGCAATTCCCTGACCTTCACTCTGGTGACAGGCCAAGCAAGTTCTTGCATATATTTGCTTACCAAATTCCATCTGCTCTTTAATTGATTCAGCCACCACTTCAGGTACTGCCTCCTCTTCAGGCATGTTCTGAGGCCTACCACCCTCAGGATGATAGATACCAGTTTGTGTGGTACCAGAGTAGATTTCTTTATTTTCTTCGCCACTTACCTTAAGCATACCGAGTGCCCCTTTATTGAATGCCCTAAAGATGGAGTGATCTACCAGTATTAATGTTCCTGGTACTTCCACTTTAAATTCAATCATAGCTGCACCACCTGCAGGTATTAGTGTTGTCTGTACATTTTCATTGATTAAACTCCCCCCTTCAACATGTACCCGGTCAAATATCTCTCCAATGACATGGAAAGATGAAACTAAGCCAGGTCCACCATTACCAACAAATAACCTTACTGTCTCACCCACATTGGCAGTGATCGCTTTATCACCGTTAAGTGCACCTACATGCCCGTTAAACACCACATAATCCGGATTTTCATCAATGGCTTTATTCATATCGAATGGTTGCAATCCACGCATACCATATGCACCTTTGGTGTAAAAGTCACCTTGCATGATGTAATATTCTTTGTCAACCTTAGGCAGGCCACCAGCAGGTTCCACAAGTATCAATCCATACATCCCGTTGGCAATGTGCATACCCACTGGTGCTGTGGCACAGTGGTAAACATACAAACCTTCGTTGAGTACCTTAAATGAGAATACTGTTTCATGGCCTGGTGCCACAAACGAAGACTCCGCTCCTCCTCCAGGACCTGTTACAGCATGCAAGTCAATGTTGTGGGGAAGCTTATTGTCTGGGTGATTCTTTAAGTGAAACTCCACTTCATCCCCAACTCTAGTTCTAATGAAACTGCCAGGGACAGTACCACCAAAAGTCCAGTAGTTGTATATTACACCATCAGTCATTTCCATCTCCTTTTCCACTACTTCCATGTGAACAATGAGCTTCTTGGCAGGTCGGTTGACCACGGATAAGGGTACTAACGGTGGGTCGATCATGTCTGCTACGAGCTCTCCTTCCACTTTTATGGTGGTAGGGTCAATTTCTTTTTTTTGCTCTGAAGGACCATTACAACTAAAAAAGGCCATAAGGACAATTAGACTTAAAACATTCGAGGGAATTTTATAAATTGCTTTCATTTTTAAATGGTTTGAGTTGGGTACAAATTACGAATTTTAATGTGATACAATTGTATGATGAAAATCATATTGACCTATGAGAATGGTCAAGATTAATGAATAGGGATCTTCCCTATTTAACCAATGTAACGAAATACATTCAATTATGAAAAAACAATTTATAGTTATATTATTTACATCAATGTCTTTATGTCTTACAGGTACCCTAAAGGCTCAATTTACCCTCTCTGGTGAATACAGGCCCAGAGCGGAATACCGTCATGGATATAAAACACTGGCGGAGGAAGACCAGCGTACTGCCTTCTTTTTAGACCAACGGGCTAGGCTTAACTTTGATTATGAAAATGATAAGTACCAATTTAAGCTAGTCATTCAAGACGTGCGCACATGGGGAAGTCAACCTCAACTGGTCACCAATGATGGGGCATTGACCACATTACATGAAGTTTGGGCTTCCATCAAAATAATTGACAATATCTATGCTAAAATTGGTCGGCAGGAAATCATCTATGACAACTCCCGAATCTTTGGAAATGTTGGTTGGGCACAACAGAGCCGAAGCCATGACGCAGTTGTATTCAAACTCACACCCGGAGAAAGTAAAATAGATATAGGATTAGCCTTTAATCAGGATGCTCCTCAAATAAATACCGGATTTTACTCTATAGCCAACAGCTACAAAACGTTTCAGTATTTACATTACTCACAGCAATTCAATAGTTTTAAGGGAAGCCTGTTATTCCTAAATAATGGAATGCAAGGGGGTACTCCTACTAACTACAAAACCTATTTTAGTCAAACCGTAGGAACACACCTAAGTTACAGTTCAGGGTCAATAAATCCCAGTCTGAGCTTCTACCACCAAAGTGGAAAAGAGCAGGATGGCGTTACTAAAATCAATGCATTTGAATTTGAGTTGGATGTTAAATATGCTGTTACTGATAATACCAGCTTAACCGCAGGCATTGAGTATATGTCAGGAAATGATGAAGTGAATCCTAATGCAGAAAATAATGCCTTCAATCCCTTTTTTGGCACTAACCATGCATTCAATGGACTCATGGATTATTTCTATGTGGGCAATCATTTGGGCAATGTAGGCCTTCAGGATATATTTTTGAAAGCCAAAACCAAGGTTGGCAAAATTAGTCCAGGCGTTGACCTTCATTTTTTCTCCTCTGATGGCATAGTCCAAGACCCCAATACGTTGCAAGGAATGAGTAAATACTTGGGTACAGAAGTAGATTTGGTGATAGACTATCAGCCTTCTGAAATGGTCAATTTTAAAATTGGGTACTCACAAATGTTTGCTTCAGAAACAATGGTTGTACTAAAAGGCGCTACAAATAATAATGCCACCAGTAATTGGGCCTGGGCAATGCTGACACTAAAGCCAAAATTCTTCACTACTAAGAAAGAGCAACAAGATACTGATAATTAGATCACAGCTTATAAAACTTCAATGCCGTCCCGAAAAAAGTTTTTTTTGGGACGGCATTTTTTTTGGAATCTCAATTCAAACTGCTTTTAAAGCCTCTGAATGGTGAATTTTACTGAAAATGAGCGTTATAGGTATTAAAAGACTCCTTTAATTGCTCAATAATTGCTGTTGCTTTTTGTTCGCTTTCTGCATCACCCAATGCTGTTATCAATTCTATATGAGGATAGAGCCATTTGTGAAGCTCATCATGGCTTTTACCTGTCATTGTACAACTTTTTATAAGGCCATTATTTTTATCCTTAAGTTGCTCGGCAAGCTGCTTATAGTCGCTACCATCATATTCATTGAGCATTTTTTCGCCATCAAGAATGTAGGGTATCATTTCAGCATTTACTTTCCATTTTTGTCCATTGTCCAACTCAAGAGGTGAGTCATCGCTATGTTCATTATGTTCTGTAGTGCCAGTACAGCTAAATACGAATAATGCCATTAAAAACATGGCAGATAATTTAAGTGTTTTCATAGTATATTTTTTTAAGTGAATTATGCATTTTAGAAATCCTTACGTTTGGCTAATCTTACCATAGAAAGCACGGGAATGATTACCCAAAACAACCCACAGCTTAGTGAAACAATAAAGCCAATGGAAGTACCAAAAAACTTATTGAAAACTGCTCCAGTGTATCCCAGTAATGCTGAAACATCAAGTTGTAACATTATCAAAATACGTGAAAGATCAATTGGATTCAATGTAGTCATTATCAATGAAAATTTATCAAGTGGGTAATCTTCAAAAATGAACAACGACAATAAAAACAGGCCATCATAAAGCACCGCAAGAAATAACCAAACGAATATGGCTAAACTAAAGCCTTTAATTTTATTTTCATTTTTAACGGCTATTACAAATGCCAGGGCCACAAATGTGAAGGTAAGTAAGCTGCCTGCCAACAAGAGGACGACAAAATTGGTGAGCGCTATCGACCCTAGAATGCCATAAAACAAAAACGGGATACCCAGCCCTAAAACAAAACTTAGTGTCAAAGAAATGGTGAGGCCAAAATATTGGCCAAGCAATATGGATTCCCTTCTGATAGGTTGGGCCAAAAGTAGCTCAATAAATTCCCGTGAATTATAATAATACATAACCCCAAACATGGTGGCTATTAATGGACAAAGAATGATGATTATATTCATCAAACTGACGACCGCCCGGCCTACATCATTGCTGAGATAAAGTAGTGATCCTGCAGTAACTGCAAAGAATAAAAAGTAGATCAAGCTCCACCTACTTCTAATCAAATCAAAAAAACTGTATTTAAATATCTTTATCATTTCATTTAGTTCGGTAGTGATTCCATTTCTTTATGCTCTTCGCTATTCTTCATAAGGATTTTCGCAATAGAACGCTCCAATTTGACTTCTCCAGTCATCTCTTGCATATCTTCCAAGGTTCCTCTGAAGAAGATTTTCCCTTCAAGTAAAAATATGATCTCATCAGCCAACTCCTCTACCAAATCCATAATATGGGTTGTGAGCAATATTACCTTGCCATTAATTCGTTCTTCGTTAATCAATTCTTTGAGACTAATCAATGCGATAGGATCAAGTCCAGCCGTAGGTTCGTCCAGGATAATATATTTAGCATTGAACATAAAACAAAGAACGAGGTTCACCTTTTGCCTTGTGCCACCGGAAAGGTTACTCAATCGGCTATTCAAAAATGGCTTCATACCAAACCTTTCAATCAACGGCTGTTCATCTGCTGGCTCATTTCTGATGTCCTTCACCATTTTGATCACTTCAGCAACAGTAAGGTTTTCAGGAAATCGAGCGATCTGTGGCAGATAGCCAATTTGATTTCTATATAGCCAGTTCCCCTTTATTTTCTCGCCACCAACTTCAATATTACCACCATCAGGAATTACCATTCCAAGAATGCTTTTGATGATGGTAGTTTTACCAGATCCATTTGGTCCCAGAATAGCACAAATACCGGATTCCTTCACGTGCAGGTCAACTCCTTTAAGTACCTGATTTTTTCCAAATGCTTTCTCAAGTTTCGTAATCTCAATCATAAATTTGGTCTCATTAAAGGTCTGTCATCCACCAACGTGGCAGGTGTAAACACAGGGGTTACTTTTTCGGCAAAATTCAACAAATCAACAAATGGGCTCCTGAGTAGTATGATGGATGATTCACTCCGCGTTACTATATAGGAAAACAATTTCACTGGCCTATGTGGCACGTCACCAATTCCATCTTTATCCAAATCGTAGCCGGCATATTCACTCCAGTAATTACCTGTGTAAACATTATAATTTCTCGAACTATTTGTGGCTACATCAAAGGTGTTATTGAAAAAATTATTAGCACTTATGGTATTATCCATACTGCTGCCTAGTAGGCGCAATGCCCACCCATTCTGCTCAAAGGTGTTGTTTGTAATTTTTAATCGTGTAGCACTTTCACCATAAATGGCCGTGGTATTGGTAGTAAATCTATTGTTGATTATTTCACTGTCATAAATCTCCTTTAGCAAAAGTCCATAGGCTGACGTTCCCCAATTTCGATCGAAGTGATTCTCCTTCATAAGGATGTTTTTTGAGAACATAACCGCAACACCCGCTCCATTATTTCTAAAAGTATTTCCTACATAAGTATCATTGTCTGAAAACATAAAATGAAGGCCATAACGTACATTGTCTTCCGTTACATTATTTATTATATCACTATGATCAACAAATTCAAGGTAAATCCCATCTCGATGTTTCTTAATTATATTATGCTCAATACTCATGTTTTTGCAATACCAAAGATGAATGGCATTGCCCGATGATATTTCTGCGATAGCTTCGCCCAAGATAACATTGTCTTTTATCAGGCAGTGCGATGATTTCTGAAGATATATACCAAAAAAGGTATTGATCAATCTGTTATTGATAATCACTACTCCCTTACTTCTCACTACATTTATACCTGCCCGGTCTACTCTATAACTAGTGCCTACATTTTGAATCTGAAAGCCCTCCATCCTTACGCTATCAGCGGTAATTGTAAATATTTCGTTGTCATTCTCACCATCAACAATCGGCCATTCGTACCCTATCAGGGTAAGTTTTTTGTTGATAATAATATTGCCCTCTTTATAAATTCCGGATTTTACCAATATGGTGTCTCCATTATTGGAGTCTTCAATAGCTGCCTTTATTGAAGTATAAATACAGCTTTCGCATACTTCAAGCTCTGTAGCGTGAATTGATATCACATTCAGAAAAAAGAACATAAAAATCAAATAACGCATTATTGTGAAATAGTAGGTAGTTCTTTAAATTTTTCGTTTAACTCGGACCAAGTATATAATGTGCCACCAAAGCCATGTTGGTACTTTTTGCCCATTTCCAGACTAGAAACACCTGTAATGTACATTCCCATAGGGCTAGGTAATTGTCCAGATCTTAGGTAAGTACAATCAGCGGCTGGTTTTAATTTTTTTTCATCAATGGTAGAAACCAAGGTAAGTGCATAATCCGTTGTGGCGTGCTCGTGTTTATAGTTGATCATACATTCGATGGCATCAAATTTATATACCTTTCCCTTATCAGTGACCAGTTCACCGGCATAACGTGAATCTACAATTGTCATCTGACAAAATGCACATCCGTCTTGGCCATAGTTAATGGGCTTCATTTCTGGTTTGCACGTACTAAAAAATAGGATTGTGCTGAAGAAAAATAAATATTTAGTTCTCATATTCGGATTAACTTTGGTTAAGCCTCCTCTTCTTTCCGGACAAATAGTAGGAAGCCGAAGCTAATAGAATACCAAATCCGAGAAACAAACTACCCCAATGAGGATAGGAGATTGCTTTAAAATTCAATAACATCTTAGACCCTATAACCGGAGGCTGATAAGCCATGCCGGGTACTTTTATAGGAGCCGTTGGACTCAGGTTATGACCATAGTCGTATTCCCAAAGGTAAAAATCATAAATCCCCAGTATACCTAACCCTATCATGATTATAATCCATGTTAAAACCATTTTTCTGTTTCCTATAAATGAAAATATAACCCCTAGGACAGCCATTGTTACCACAATGTATGGAAAGTAAGTAAGCTCAGGAATAGAATCAGGTTCAATGTTTTTCATCCCAACATAGTGGTTAAGGATGTTTATATTTTGCAGTGTAAACTCTGAATCACCTGTGATTTTATCTATCCAAATGTACATACTGATACCACCAGGATATTGCGGGGCTTCTAGCGTGATCTTCCATAGAGGTACCGCAAACAAGGAAAGTAGCAATAATGCACCAACCAACATGAGTACTTTAGATAATTTAGACATTGCGAAGTATTTAAAAAAAGGAGGCTCACAGAAGAGTAAACCCCCTTTTCAACCTGTGAAATTATTTTAGTCGTTCATTTAATCTTCACCCATCGACCATTTCAATGGTACATCAGACCCTGCTGGCGATACGCGAACGTAACCCTGCATCTCTTGGTGGAGTGCTGAACAGAAGTCTGTACAGTAGAATGGATAAACACCTTCCCTTTGAGGTACCCATCGCAAAGTTTCGGTTTGACCTGGCATTACAAGCAACTCGGCATTACGGGCACCCATTATGCTAAATCCATGAGGTACATCCCAGTCTTGTTCAAGGTTGGTCAAGTGAAAATACACCTCATCACCTACCTTAATTCCTTCAATATTATCTGGGTTTAAGTGGCTTCTTATCGAGGTCATATATACCCTTACCACTTTGCCTTCACGAACCACCTTGGCGTCTCTTTCATTCTTAATGGCGTAGGCATGTTCATTTTCGTTGATAGGATAAATCTTTTTAGAGTTTTTCATTACCAACTCTGCTGGGATAGCTTGGGCATAATGCGGCTCACCTATTGTAGGGAAATCAAGCAACAGCTCCATTTTATCGCCTGAAATGTCATATAACTGCGCAGAATGGTTCATCTCCGGCCCAGTGGGCAAATAGCGGTCTTTTGTAATCTTGTTCAAGGCCACAAGATATTTTCCCCATGGTTTTTTTGAATCACCACCTGGAATCATCAAGTGTCCAATAGAATAGTAAGCAGGTAGTCTATCCAACACTTCCCATGTTCCTATTTTCCATTTCACTACCTCAGACGATATAAAGAATGAGGTATAGGCATTACCTTTATTATCAAATTCAGTGTGCAATGGTCCTAAGCCACCACTGACAACAGTACCAGCCACAACATCTTCAAAGTTTAATATAGGAATACCATCTACGTCACCGTCAAACGATTCGTTTTCAATGGCTTTTAACATTTTTTCAAATGAATGTACAGTAAGGTCTGCTGAAAGCTTTCCATTACCTACAATGTATTCACCCGTTGGGTCAACATCAACCCCATGTGGAGATTTTGGAGTTGGTAAATAATAGATTAAACCAGGGCATTCTGAAGGGATAAGTACCTTAACCCCACTTATTTTATTAGAAGTAGCAGTATGGGTTATATCACTATAGACATTATGCATATACTCTACTGGAAAATCCCTTCCTTTTCCCTCCTTGATATATTCTTCCGCTTTTTTCCAATTTACTGCTGCTATAAAATCTTTGTCGTTTTGAGAAGCATTGATTTCCTTCAGCGTGTGTGATTGTTCAGTATTATAGGTAGTAAAGAAAGTCCAGTCACTTGATTTACCTTTTCCTGAATGTGCTAGATCATAGTCAAAACCGGGCACCAAAATTTGGAAAGATACAGCCATCTCGCCTGGTTTATCCGCTCTAATATAGGATAGTGCTCCTCTAAAATTCTCCTTATAAGAGTTGATTGCAACATCCTTTTGAGGAATGGGCACACTAAAACGTGTTCCTGCTACTACATATTCAGAGTTTTCAGTAATAAATGGTGAACTATGGTTACCACCGCTATTAGGAATCTCAATTATTTCCGTTGTTTCAAACGTAGTCAGATCAATTCTTGCGATACGTGGTGTATTATTACCATTAATGAAAATCCATCTACCATCCGGCACACCATTCGTTTGTGATAATTCTGGATGGTGAGCATCGTCCCAAGGCACGAAGCCAAAGGATGTGTTGAGCATGGGTATGGTTTCTTCATTATAACCATAGGACTTTTCTGCATCTTGAGAAAAGACTGGGATTACTTTGAGTAACCTACCTGATGGAAGGCCATACACACTAAGCTGGCCACTAAAACCTCCGGACATAAAAGCGTAAAATTCGTCATATTCACCTGGGGCGACATAGACTTTTTCTGCTGCTTTCGAGCTGCTCAAAGCTCCTTTTCCGGCCGAATCGCCACCGCTATTACACCCAATAAAGGTGGCCAAAATAGCAGCCGTTAATAAGTTTAGATAGATTTTCATAATAGTAAATTTTGTTTACAGTGTTCTAATGTATTCAAGCACTTTGCGGGCTTGATCCTGAGTTAGGTTTTGGTTGGCCATTGGTGCACCATTGGCTTCCACTAAAAGTTGCTTTGCTATTGGATCATTTTTTACCATTTCCTCAGGGTTAAGAATCATATTCATGATCCATTCAGGAGTTCTTCTTTCTAGTAGTCCTTTAGGTGCCGGGCCTATAAATTTCTTGTCAACCTTGTGGCATGCGGTACACATTTCCTCATAAATTTTCTGGCCATCTAGGGCCATTTCTTGATTTATGGCACCCAATTCCACATTCGTTACTGGCCCAATCCCTTTGTTGCTCTTCCAGTTTTTCATGGCATCTTCAGGGCTAGCCATTTTGGCTGACTCTGAAACATGTTTTGGTGGTGGCAATGTTTTCTTTTCACCCCCTCCACAAGAGGAAAGTATTAAAGAAGCCATTGCAATTGCTGCTGTGTATATAATTCTATGCATTGTTTGTTTTTGTTTGTTTACAAATTTGATTTTAAAATGAAGGACTTTCTCCAATGTATGTCATGTCGAAATATGATTTTAATCAGCCATTCAACTCAGACTCCAGCACTATGGCTTTAGGGAAAAGGATATTGTTTTCTAAATGAATGTGTTGAAACAAGTCTGATTCAAAATCCTTTAACTTCTGAAATAATACCCTGTAGGTTGTACAAGCGTCTTGTGGGGGCTCAAAATTTGATGTCACAGAAGCTATTTCCTTCATTATGCTACCAGCTTTATCATGCTCGTCCAACATGGCATTGATCGGGTTTTTAATGGTTCCAAAATGCACAGGATCCAGTGTTGAGCTTTTCCTTTTAACTACCAGCATTTCCTTTACATATGGAAAAAGAATTGCCTCTTCTTTTGTCATGTGTGGATATAACTCGTTCTCCATTTCTTCCACCATATTCAACAAATCCTTGGTTTCAGGATGCCTACCCCCATGCACCTGAGCTACTTTTTCTGAATAGGCACGTATCATTGGCAAATTGTTGTTCACATACTCATGGTGAGTGTTTACAATATGATCTGCCAGCCTATCGAGTTCCCAATTGTTATAATCACCGGTCTGGTCTGCCTTGACCACAATAGCTTTTAGTTCTTTGATCAGTTGCTCCTCATCCAAATTATGTTTTGTGCAGGCGGCATTAATAGTTATCCCTCCACCACAGCAAAAATCGATTCCGTGTTTTTTAAAAACATCAGCATAACGATAGTCTTCGGCTACCAGGGTACCGATTTTTCTTTCTTTTAAATTTTCCATGTCTTTTGTTTTTTTTACAAAGTATGGTTACAAATCATAGTTCTCATATGATCTGGATCATATTATATAAGGAGTCTTATCACGTTTTTTGTATTACAGCAAAAACAAATCTTACTATGAGCGCACACTATTATAATGTAGATATAAACTGGAGTCAGGATCGGAAAGGAATGATGAGTTCGCCAGAACTTAATGATGACATAGAGGTGGCTACACCCCCCGAATTCCCAAAAGGAATGCCCAATATTTGGTCACCAGAGCATTTATTTACCGCTGCGGTCAGTAGCTGCCTAATGACAACTTTTTTGGCCATTGCTGAAAATTCAAACTTGCAGTTTGAAGATTTCAACTGTCAATCGAACGGTAAGTTGGAACAGGTGGAAGGTAAATTTTTAATGACCCAAATAACCCTTAAACCAACGGTGACAATAACTGATGAAAAAGATTACGAAAGGGCATTGCGTGTACTGGAGAAATCAGAACGTGCGTGTTTGATTTCCAATTCAATCAAATCTGAAATCGTATTTGAACCAACAGTGAAAATATCGAGCAATAAGAGTGTGGTTGTTTAATTTATCCATCATTTTAGGATTTAGGACTCCCCACCTGTTGCGGGTTCCAGAAGCCCCATTTAGGGGATTTAGGGTAAGTGTGAGGTGAAATTTCAACTAAAACTTTTTATTCGGACGTATATAATTTAACCCCATTGTCGGGTTAAAACACCCGACAATACTTTATTCTTTATTCAGTAGAAATTCAGGTATTAATAACAAAGCTCTCCACAAGCTTGAACTCTATTGTGCCGCTCAGTCCTGCTCACAGTTTTCACTGCCACAAGTAGGGCAAGTTTCTACTTTGTCGTCCCTAAGCTTGATGCCATTGATATACTTGACCACAAACTTTTGTATTTTCATATAGCTGTCTTTGTGGTTATTTACATCAATTTGCTTGTCTTTAAAAATCTTACGGATTTTTGACTGATACTCCTGATGCCCCCAACAGACGGGGCAGGTACCATTTGGGGAAGTGCCTTTAGTCTCTTTATCGGGTTTTTTAAAGTAGTCGATTAAATGATTAACAAAGTCCATGATTATATAATTTTAAGATTTCATTTTCAAGTAGTCAATGATCTTTTAGGGTTCAAAGGTCTAACTGTAATTTCATTGATCAGCATATTGTCAGGTGTTTCCAATATATGCACTAGTGTATCGGCTAGTGCTTTTGGTTGTAGCATATTGCGATGGGGTATTATTCCAGAGCTCTCAAAAAAATCCGTTTCTATTGAGCCTGGGTTGAAGCAAGTTACTTTAATATTGAAAGCACGAAGCTCCTGATACAAGGCCTCACTAAACCCTTGCACCCCATATTTTGTAGTACTATAGGCGGCTGCCTCTGCACGACTCGTGCTTCCCAAAATTGACCCTATGTTTATAATATGTGCTACATCCCCTTTTTTCTTCATTAGCGCAGCTATTTGAGAAGTGATGTAATACATTCCGTTCAAATTTGTATCGATCATTTTTAGCCAATTCTTAGTGGGCATTTCATCAATTTTACCAAATGATCCCACTCCAGCATTGTTGATAAGAATATCTGGCATTATCCTATCTACAAAGGTCTCATCCACCCATTTGGTCACTGCGTCATAGTCTGAAACATCCATTTCAATGGGTACAAAGTCAATTCCCAGCTGAGTTTTCAATTGACTGAGTTTAGTAATATTCCTGGCAAGGCCATAAACTTTTGCCCCTTTTGCTACCAATGCCGAGGCAACAGCGGCCCCTAAACCACTACTGGCTCCGGTGATGATTGCTATTTTATGTTCAATATTCATTGCAGATTCATTAAGGTGTATAGGTGCCGGGCTCTTTTCTAAATCCAATCGCCAAACGGTTCCAACTATTAATGGCTATAATGGCCATGGTAAGTGCCACATGCTCCTTCTCATTGAAGTGTTTACTCACTTTTTCATATTGCACATCCGAAATGCCATTGTTTGAAATCAAAGTCATGGCTTCGGTCAGCTCTAATGCGGCCCTTTCACGGTCGGTATAAAAAGATGTTTCTCGCCAGGCCGATAGGGTATATAACCGTTGCTCGGATTCTCCAGCTTTGCGTGCATCTTTTGTATGCATATCTATGCAGAATGCACAACCGTTTATCTGTGAAGCACGGAGTTTTACCAATTCTAGCAAACTCTTTTCTAGCCCAGAATTCCTAACGTATTTTTCAAGTTGCAACAGCCCATTTATAGCATCAGGGGCTACTTTTTCATAGTTCAATCGCTTTTTCATTGTGAAATTTATTTTACTCCTTATTCATATTTACCTTCATAACTCAACTCGCCTTCTACAATACTGGCGGGCTGTGTGTAAGGGTGCTCACTGGTTTTACCCATCCCCATAATGTGCATCACTGTCCAACCATGTAACTTTAAGATATCCGCCACCATGGAGCGATGGCATCGCCACCAAACGGCTTCGGAGCACATAAACGCCACTGTTTTATTGGATGCAAGCTTTTCTAATTTCAGTAATCCAGATTTAAATTCTGGAGTTTCCATGTAATCCGCATAACCTCTAAAGGCCAGATGCCTCCAAGACGTATTTTTTGAATCTGGTTTTACTTTTCGCCTACCACCCAACTCACCTAAATGAATATATTCGATATTGTTTTTGGGTAGTGAGACTGCCAGGTTTTCTTTATTGAACTGTGGGTATTTACGGGATCCGGGATAGCTTCTAATATCCACAACCAATTCAATAGGTATAGAATGGAGCATAGCAACCAAAACTTCCAGAGGGTGAGTGGAATGCCCGATGGTATAGACCGACTTGATATTATGGGACTTCATTGCTTATGCCATTAAATACCCAACCCTTCCGTTTTACATTTTTTCCATTTCTTCCATTGCTATTGAAGCATGGGCATAGGCAGCTCCGGCACGCATCTCTGAAGCTACCCAAATAGCCTCCATGATCTCCTCCTTGCTTGCACCTTTGCGCATGGCTTGTGGAGTATGGGCCTTTATACAATATGGGCATTGGGTGACGTGCGCCACTGCCACAGCGATCAACTGTTTGGTTTTTTCATCCAGCGCTCCTGCCTGAAAAACGGTTTTGCTGAAATTGCGCCAAGCTTCAATGTTTTGTGGGGCCAGGGCGGCCTTTTTCTTTGCCAGTTCAGCGGCAGACAGTGTATGTATCTCTTTATTATCGCTCATGATCTCAATTTTTAATGATTAACTATTTTCTGTCAGTGGCATCCCTTTCACCTGATTTCAGGTTATAAATTCAGGTAGTTGAATGCCAATAAATCTATAGTAGCGTAGCATCTAATGAGATTTTAAAGCTCAAGGCCTTACTCACCGGACAATTGTCCTTTGCGGCATTGGCACACTCATTAAACTTTTCTTTATCGATGTTTGGTATTCTCGCCTTCAGGGTCAAATGTGATCCGGTGAGTTCGAGCTTTTCAGCATCCATTGTGACGGTAGAAGTGACCTCCAATGAATCTGGTTTATATCCTGCCTCACCCAAAATAAGGCTTAAAGCCATGGCAAAGCATCCCGCATGTGCTGCAGCAAGCAATTCATCAGGATTAGTCCCTCTCCCATCCTCAAAGCGGGATTTAAATGAATATTGTGAACCATCTAAGGTTTTACTTTGGGTAGTCAATTTTCCGTTACCCTCTTTGATTGAGCCGCTCCAAACGGCATCAGCTGTACGTTTCATAATATTTGTTTTTTAATATTTAATAATTGACATACTATTCAATGACTCCATTCTTTGTGGATTGTGCTGTTCATTCTAAACTTTTTACTACATTTTCCACACGTTTGACAGTATCTGCCTTATTAAGACTTAGCCTCACAATACTGTCCTTTAAAGCTTTGAGATCGTGAGGCACATTGCCTTCAAGGGTAATCAAATCACCTCTTTTAAGTGTCAGGCTTTTCCCATTCACACCAAAATCAATACTCCCTTCAAATATCTCTACCACTATGGGGAATGGTGTTTTATGCTCCTTCATTAGCTGGCCTTCCTTAAACGCGATGCGAATCTCCTTTCCCACTTCTGTATCCAACAATACCTGTATGGCAGGTCGATTTTCCTTGTATTCGAGGTTGTCTAATAAAGATGCTGTCTTCATATTTTTATTTAATAGTTTATGATATAATATAAATTGTGGCTGTGATTCCCAAGGTTCAATCCCCTTAGTGACACCCCAAAATTTGTCCTATCAAAAGGTCATATTCCTATTTCGGACATATTTATCCGAATTTAGATAATTTTTGTAATTGCACCTATTTTTTCGTTTGATATTTTGTAAAGAAAACACCGTATTGGGGTCTTGTTAAAACTTACAAAAGGTGCTGAATCAGGTGAACGGCCAGCGTGGTTAAAATGGAATAATTATGGAATTAGCTTGGGTGTCATTCTAATATGACTTTGCGGTTTTCGATTTTAAGCGTTCGGTCCAGCGCCATTTTTTTTATGGTCTTTATCACTGTTTCTACACGTAGACCCGTCATATCGGCAATCTGTTGTCGGGTAAGCGGTACTTCAAATTGCTCTTCCTCACTTCCATACCGCTTTCGAAGATAGTTGAGCACTGTTTGTATTCTATGCGCTGGTGGATAGGAAGAAATCTCATTGAGGATCATTCCTTTGTACCTTAGCCTTTGAGATAACTCACGGTTGAAATTTTTGTGGATTTCAAAATTCTCTTCGAGTAGCTTAAAAAAACTTTCTACAGGCAGTTTATACACTTCTGATTCCACAGTAGCCTCAGCCCCACAGGGATAGGTAAAGCCCCCAAATATTGCAGGTTCACCAAAACTTTGTCCCGGGCCAAAGATGCCTTGAATAAATTCCTGACCATCTGCATTGTAATGGGCCATTTTAACTTCGCCACTTTTTACCTGAAAGTAGTAGGTGGCTTTCTTATGCTGATGAAAAAGCAATTCACCACGGCCATAGACTGTGCATCTACCTCCGTAATGTAATAGCGTCTCTTCAGGAATCATTTTTAAATAGCTTTACTGAACATCTGATTGACCGAGACCGGCTCATTATTGGCCATCCGTTTGTCAAAAACCGCACAGATATTTCTCAAAAAGGCCATACCCCTGTCCGTCACCCTCAGCCCGTTATCATATAAGCTTATCAATCCTTCCTGTGCCATTGTCAGAAGTGCAATGTTCATTGAAAAATCAAGGATGTGCGGATAATCATGCCAACGTACTTCACCCTGACAAGCAATGTTCATAATAAATTTTCTGATGACCAAATCTTCATTGGTGAGAAAATGGCCTTTAGTTAGCGGTAAGGTATCGTGACCTATGATCTCTTTATAGGATTCAATTTTCTTTTCATTTTGAGCAAACGCATATTTTGCATCGCTAATGGCTGAAGCCCCAAGACCGATAAGAAGATCTGTCTGTGCTGTAGTATAGCCCATGAAATTGCGGAACATGGTCTTTCGTAGATAGGCATCATAAAGATCATCGCCTTTCAATGCAAAGTGATCCATTCCCACATCAATATAACCATTTCCAATCAGTGCTTTTTTGCCGATTTCATAAAGTTTCCTTTTTTCAGAATCGTCAGGCAAATCAGCTTCGGTGTAAGCCCGCTGTCCAGGCGATTTCCATGGCACATGAGCGTAGCTATAAAAAGCAATCCGCTCGGGTTTTAACTCCAAAACCTTTTCTATGGTATCGAGTACGCTATCTTCTGTTTGAAAAGGAAGACCATAAATCAAGTCAAAATTGACACTTGTATAGCCAACCTCCCTTGCATCTTCCGTTGCCCTTACCACATTTTCCAATGGCTGAATTCTATTGATGGTTTTTTGCACTTTAGGATCCAAGTCCTGAACCCCGTAGCTCACTCTCTTAAATCCAACATCATAAAGTGCCTGTAAATGTTCTCTTGTCGTATTGTTAGGGTGCCCTTCAAATGAAAAGTTATGTTCTTCATGCAATACCGAAGTGGAGGTAATGCCATCAATCAATTTCTTCAGGTTTTCGGGGCTAAAAAAAGTAGGTGTGCCTCCACCTAAATGAATCTCCCTTATCTGGGGCTTCCTTGCAAATGTCTTTAAATAAATGCCCCATTCCCTAAGTACAGCATCTATATATGAATCTTCAACAGTATGGTTTTTCGTAATTCTTTTATTGCATGCGCAATACGTGCATAAACTTTCGCAATAAGGAAGATGAATGTATAAACTTAGGCCTTCCCTGTCGTTGGATTCATCAAATGTACGCTTGACCACCTTTAGCCAATCATTATTTTTCATTGTTTCCACCCCCCAATAAGGCACTGTGGGGTAGCTCGTATAACGTGGTGCTGGTACATTATACTTTTTTATCAATTCAATCGGGATATTCATATGCAAATATTATCCCATCAGAAGTAATAAAATATGACGTAAATCATATGATAGATTGATACCAAGCAGTAGATTATTCATTCCTTTTATAGTTATTACTTAGAAATTTAAAGTGCATGAAAAGATTAATCTATCTATCATTGATCCTGTTTTTGGCCGGGTGTTCTACGTTAAAAATAAATACCCAATACGACCGTACCGTTAATTTTTCAAACTACAATACTTGGTGTTGGTTTAACAATTGTACCCCCACATTTGAAGGCCCAGACTATATTTATCCAGATCGTATAATGGATGACATGGTGAATTTCATCGCTTTGGAAATGGATGGAAAAGGTTACAAAATGGGGGACGATCTATCCGACTTATTGGTAGATTTTCATGTTATTGTTGTAGAAGATTCTACTAAAAATGGCTATGTATTTGAAGAAGACTTGCCACTATGGGATAAATATAAAAATGATCAATACTATCATTTCCTGAAAGGAACCTTAATTATTGACGTGGCTGACAGAAAAAAAGGGAAAATTATATACCGGTCGGTAATTGAAAATCAGATATCGAAGTATAGCCAAATTTCCAACAAGGAAATAATGAGGGGAATCAAAAAAGCACTTAAAGACTTACCCCCAAGAAGCGAATAGCCTACTTCTCATCCTTAGCTTGTTTTTTACTCTGTTTATCTTCAAAAAGCATCCTCATTGAGGGTGTAATGGTATCATCGAATTGGCCGCTTTTGGCCGCCCAAATAAAGAGGCCAAGAAAGCTACCGGCCACTATCATACTGATAATAATAAGAAGATATATCGCTGACATCAGATCAAGTGTTTTTTTCGTGCCAAATAATTAGTCATAAATGTAGTAAACCCTACAACGGAAATACTGCTTATGGGCATTAATATGGCTGCAAATATCGGTGTTAACGCACCACTAACGGCAAATCCAAGCCCTACGGCATTATATAAAAATGAAATAGTAAAACTACTCAAAATAACCTTCTTACCCTGTTTTGCATAAGCAAGGTAATCAGCCAAATCTTTTAGCTGGCTGCCTTCCATAATCCCATCGCATGCGGGTGAGAATGTAGAAACGTCTTCTGTAACGGCAATGCCCACATCACTTTGTTTTAACGCACCTGCATCATTAAGCCCATCACCCAACATCAATACCTTTCTATTTTGCTGTTGCAAATTCTTGATAAAATCGAGCTTATCCTGTGGCTGCTGACCAAAGTGCATGGTCGTGTTTTCTGGAAATAGCGCTTCCAATTGCTTGCGCTCACTATCATTGTCACCCGACAAGACCACAAGTTTATACCTATCCAACTGTTGAGTCAATTGACTTATACCATCCCTAAATTTATTGCCGAAGGTAAAATACCCTCTTTGGCTTCCATCAATATTGAGAAAAACACTGGTAACGTCATCCACCGTCATGGCACTGGTAAATTTTGCATTCCCTAGCTTTATTTTATGGCCATCGATTTCCCCATACAATCCTTGACCCGGAATTTCTTCAAAGGAATGAATTGGTAAGGAACTCTTTTTTAAATTTTCGTTGATCCCCCTACTTAGTGGGTGAATTGAGTTTTCAGTAAGTTTACCTATCAACGTTTCTTCATAACCAGTAAGTGGTTTGCCAACAAATTGAATTGCCTCATTATTTTTCTCGGTAAGTGTGCCTGTTTTATCAAAAACCAGTGTATCTATCTCACTTAACTTCTCCACTCTACTGGCATTCTTCAAATAAAACTTATTGTTGCCAAACACCCTAATAACATTCCCATTGCTAAATGGTGCTGATAAAGCCAACGCACAGGGGCAAGCTACAATCAATACCGCGGTGATCACCTGCCAGATATAAGTAGTGTCATTGACATACCAAAAAATACCTGCGCCAACAGCAATAGCCAGTATCACAATCGTAAAATATTTACTTATACTGTTAGTAATACCCTCCAGCTCAGGGGTAGTTTCTTTCTTAAACACCTGATTGTTCCATAGTGAAGTGAGGTAGCTCTGTGAGCTGGGTTTAAGTATCTTAAGTTGGATGCTTGGCCCTATTTGCCTACCTCCTGCAAATAACTGTTCATTGGCCTTTTTTAATTCTGGCTTTTCCTCTCCCGTCACAAAACTATAATCAATATTTGCTTCCTCACTTAGCAATACCGCATCTGCTGGTATAATCTCCTGATTCCTAATCTGTATGATATCACCTTCCACAAGGTCTGAAATGGGTATTGATTTTGTCAATCCATCCTCGGTTATTACCGTTGAAGCAAGTGGAAAATAAGATTTGTAATCCCGCTCGAATGACAGATGTTCATAGGTCTTATTTTGAAACCATTTGCCAATGAGTAAAAAGAACACCAATCCAGCCAGGGAATCGAGGTAGCCAGCTCCTGACTGGGCCAATATTTCATAAACGCTTCTAGTAAAGAGTACCACAATACCAATGGCAATAGGCACGTCAATATTGATAAACTTGCTACGCAATCCTTTATATGCTGAGATAAAATAATCCTGTGCAGAATAGAGCAAAACTGGCAGCGCCAATAGGATATTGATATAAGAAAAAAACGTTTTAAAATGAGCATCAATGTCTTCAATACCAAGGTATTCAGGAAAGCTGAGCATCATGATATTGCCAAAACAAAAGGCCGCCACACCAATTTTTACCGAAAGGTCATTCCTTCGCCCTTTTTTTAACTCCCTGTTAAATTGTGGTGCATACCCTAGCCTATCCAATAAGGTGGATACTTCCTTTAAAGTGATCAATTTCGGATTGTAATGAATGTCGGCCTCCTGTTTTCCGAAATTCACGCTGACTTTTATTATTCCTTTATGGAAAAGTGAAAGGTGCTCCAACAAATAGATACAGGAGCTACAATGGATGGCCGGTAGTTTCACCCTAAAACTGTTGTGCTCGGCTGATTGAAAATCGAGCAGGGAATTAGAAATTTCGATGTTATCCAGATAGTCATATATATTCTCAACCTTTGGCTTTAATCGATTGGTCTCTGCATATATATCTTCAAGGTCGGTGTCTACAAATAATTGGTAAACAGCCACGCAACCATCGCAACAAAACGATTTTTCATTGAAAATACGCTCATTGCCATTGCAGTTATCACCACAATGGAAGCACGCCATCTTCTCTTCTAGCACCGATGTACTCACAGATTATTGTTTTTTAATTCGGTAAGTCCAACTTAATATTTTATTGTGGTTTACAATATCTTCGGCCAAACTCCCTGACACAAAATGATCTAAACCTGTTCTTCCATGTGTTGCCATAGCTATTACATCGGCATCAATACTGGTTGCAAAATTCATAATTCCTACATCAACAGCAGTATCATTAAAAACGTTGACCGTGTAATCTTTCAACATAAATCTTTTAGCCAGCGTATCAAGTAATTTTTCTACACTTACATCCCGTTCAAAATTATTTGGTGTGTTAACCCGTACCATATGTATTTTTGAACCGGTTAAGTTCTGAAATTGCTTTAGGTAAGTTATCAAATCCTCATCTAACTCGTTACCAGTTGTCGGGAATACTATATTTCTCAATGAGTCTAGCTCCGCTTTTTCCCTTACGGCCAGTACTGGACACGATGCTCTTCGTACTATTTTTTCGGTGTTCGAACCAATCAAAAATTCCTTTACCCCCGAGGCCCCTTTGGTTCCCATCACGATTAAGTCAATATGTTCTTCGCGTTGAGTGTCCATGATACCGTCAAAAACATTACCCATATTGACTAACAATTTATGATCCGGCATTTCCTCTATTTTTGAGATGAATTCGTTCATTCTCTTCTTCCTCTCATCGAGCAAAGCAGTCATGAAATCCTTACTACCGAGAGGTGAAACGCTCATACCGAGTGGATCACCAACTGCTGGTATTTCAACCATGTTTAATAAGAATAATTTTGCACCACTCTTTTTGGCCAATTGCATTGCCAAATAAAGGGCGTTTTTTGCCTGTGATGAGAAATCTATGGGAACTAGTATCTTTTTCATAGCAGTGAAATTTTGATACTCAAATTTACTTATTATAAAATTATCGATAGAATGAGGGCCATCAGGTATTAATCTGATATTAATCATTCCCAAGCCAATATCCTTAAATCTGTAGGTGACTGCAATTCAGCCCTTTATTTTTTGAGGCCAAAAAACGA
>DDIU01000048.1 GCA_002338655.1 Flammeovirgaceae bacterium UBA1842
GAAGTTTACCGGACAACAGTGGGCTTGACCCGCAATCCCTAAGATAAATTCTCCAGAACTTTCCTAAAGTTGACTTAGTAAGTTCACGAATTGCTAAATACGGTTTCACCTATTTTAAGTAGAACTTTAGGAAAGTTTGAACCAAGAGATCCCGGAATGAATCCAGAGAGCTTTTTAAAATTATATGCCCAAAACTTGTGGCAAGCTAAACGGCTTTTGATACATTTAACTTTTTAACGATCACGGTACCAAATTGAGTAAAAAAGATCCCTACGCAGCTTTACGGTATAGAGAATTCAACGTCTTTTTATTGGTTCGCTTTTCAATGATTTTTGCATGGGCCATGCAATTCATTGTCATTGAATGGGAAGTCTACAGCCTCACCAAAGACCCCTTGTCATTGGGGATAATAGGTCTGATGGAAGTAGTGCCAGCCGTGGCCATGGCCTTATTTGCTGGCCATATTGTAGACCAAAAGGAAAAGAAAGCCCTGCTTTTTAAGTGTATTCTGGCTTTTTCTGTCATAAGTTTTGGCTTGTTTATGCTTACCTGGCCAAGGGTAGTAAGCGGATTTTCAAAAGGGAATATACTATTTGGTATTTATTTTCTGGTCTTTTTAGGAGGCATTGTACGCTCCTTCCTAGGCCCATCCATCTTTTCATTGTTGTCGCTTGTAGTACCCAAAAAGATTTATCCAAATGCCGCCACCTGGAGCAGTTCTGCCTGGCAGATGGGTGCCGTACTCGGCCCAGCACTAGCAGGATTCTCCATTAGTTGGATTGGCGTTCATTGGTCAATGTGTTTGATTTTTGGCTTTGCGTTGGTTGCACTTCTTGCCCTCACACAAATCTCCACCAAGCCCATCCTCAACCCAAAAATAGGTGAGCCAATCATGCAAAGCCTGAAGGAAGGTTTAAAATTTGTCTGGCATACCAAGGCCATATTTGGGGCCATTACGCTGGACATGGTAGCAGTACTTTTTGGAGGTGCAGTGGCCTTGTTGCCCATCTTTGCACAGGACATTCTGAAAGTGGGGCCAGAGGGTTTTGGCGTACTTAGGGCCATGCCGGCAGTCGGTTCGTTTATTACCATATTGATCTCCGCCTATGTGCCGCTGAACAAAAATGCAGGCATGAAATTATTAACGGCTGTATTTTTATTTGGTGTAAGCATCATTGTATTTGGCCTTTCTACTTGGTTTTGGCTGTCTGTTCTTGCGCTACTCTTTAGCGGCATGACCGATGGTATCTCGGTGGTGATCCGACAGACCATCTTACAATTAAAAACCCCTGACAACATGCGTGGGCGTGTTGCCTCGGTAAACTCCATGTTTGTAGGTTCGTCTAATGAACTGGGTGCTTTTGAAAGTGGCCTTACTGCCAAATTAATGGGCACCGTAACGGCAGTAGTCTTTGGTGGCTCCATGACCCTTATTACCGTGCTGGCCACAGGCTGGCGCTTCCCAACTTTTAGAAAACTCGACTTGCGTAAGGATTTGGAAGAGCATGAGAAGGGGTGAGTTCAATAGAATATTTAGAGTTAAGAGTGATCAAATTAAATCTCAATACCTCTTAATATATGTATAAACATATAATTAGCGCTTTTACAATTATATTATATCTATTTACATATAAATTTTGTAGTCCCTTCCCACCTAACCTATTGATTGATAAGCACATCCATTTTAATTTTTCGTTTTGTAATTATTAAGAGTAGTTTTAGAATAATATAGTGGTGTATGGCTACCAAATAAAGGGGGTATCCAGCACTATATAATGTATAACAACCATTAAGCACAGAATTCTATATGTGCGATAATACACCATACACTATGAATGTTTTTATACTAATAATTTCGCTTGCCGCTTTTCTTGGTTTTTTTATTATAATACCCTTATTAATCATTAAAGGCAAAGCATCAATGAACGCAGCTAGAATTACATTGGGGGATGCATGGAAACTCTATTCTAGGAAATCTGCCAAAAAACCAGTTTTACAAGCACTTTCAGTTGCTCAGAAGAATGATTTACCAATTACTCTTGAGCAAATTGAGATTCATTGGTTGGCAGGTGGAGATCCAATCAAAATCATGAACATATTAGCTAACAATTCTGGAAATAAGCAAATTACATTTCAGATTCTGTCTACCATTGATTTAGCAGGCCAGGATATTGAACAAGCTATTGTTGCGTGTACCAAAACCTACACAGTGGACATCAAAGACTTTAAGATCAACTCTTTTATATTGGATTATCAAGCTAATTATAAGTTAGGTCTATTTTCAGTATTTAGCGAAAATGATTCAACCACTATCGAACAGAAGATTAAGAAAAAACTGAGTTCCTTTGCATCCACTTGGGACTCGAATGATCCTATAAATACTCAGGTTTTCCTCCAATCTAATATTCTAACAATGGAATATTGGGAACGTGTACTTAACGTTCAACTAATTGACCAAAATCTTCAAGTCAAAATATAACAGGTCAACATGTACTTCCTCCTTCCCTTTCATTTCAAAAAATAATTAATTAAACAAACGTTTAATTAAAACAATTGTTTAACATTGCAGCATGATCACCAAAAATGTATCGCTGTGAGCCTAAACGATAAACAAATCCAGATTCTGGCAGTAGCGGAAGAGCTAATCGCCAAAAATGGCTTTGATGGTACTTCTGTCCGCGACATTGCCAAAGCCGCTAAGGTCAATATTGCCATGATCTCCTACTACTTTGGTTCAAAAGATAAACTCCTCGAAGCCTTATTTCTTTATCGGATTTCTGACTTTAGAATGGTATTGGAAACGGTGCTTTCACAAGACCTTTCCTTTTTTGAAATGATGGATGAAATAGTGGCCTTGACCATCAAACGCATTCATAAAAACAGACGAATCCATAAAATCGTCAATTTCGAATTTTCCAACGGCACACGTGACATTGATTTTGACCTTTATGTGAATCAGAAAAAAGAAAACCTTCTGGTCATTGACAACTTTATAAAAAAAGGTCAGGAGGAAGGGGTTTTTAATAAAAACGTCAACATCCAAATGCTGACCCCTACCATCCTTGGTACTTATTTTCATTTCTATTACAACAAGCGTTTCTATCAGTCGCTATTGGAACTGGAAGATGATCAGGCCATTGATAACTATGTACACACCACCCTTACACAGCATGTTCAACAAACTATAAAAGCAGTACTTACCAATGAAAAATAATGTTTTAATACTCACTGTGTCCCTTTTGTTCACGGCCTTTGTCGCCCAAGCACAGGACACATTGCGGTTAACACTTCCGCAGGCGGTGGACAGGGCATTGAAAAATAGTGCGGCTGCCAACTTAACGGCAGCAAAACTGAAATCGGCCGAGCATGAATTGAAGGTGGCAAAAAACGCACGTTATCCAGATGCCAGTATTTCGGCACAATACCTCTACCTCACCAATGCCAACACCGACCTCCAAACGCAAAGCAGTGGTGAGCCTAGGCCATCATTGAATGTAGATCAACTGGTACTGGGACAGGCGAAGGTATCCATGCCCCTATTTTCTGGGTTTAAATTGAAAAACGTAATCGAAGCAAGCGAAAACCAATACAAAGCGGCTTCGTTTACCGCCCAGAATGAAATGGAACAATTGGCTTTAGAAACCATCAATAATTACATCAGTCTGTACAAAGCCACTCAATCCATCACCTTGATTGAAGAAAACCTGAAAAGCGCCCAGCAACGAGTGAAGGACTTTGAGGCCAAAGAGCAAAATGGGTTGCTGGCACGCAACGATTTGTTGAAAGCCCAGCTTCAACAGTCCAATATAGAGGTGACACTGGAAGAAGCTAAAAAGAACCAGCTGATCCTTAATTATAAATTAGCCATGTCGCTCAATTTGGATGAGCAAACGGTCATATCAACGGGGCCAACTGACTTCAATATTATCGAGACCACTGCCCTACCCCATTCAATTGACAGAAGTGACCTGAATGCACTAAAGTACCATAAGCTTGCTACCGAAAATCAAATCAAAATAGCTAAGAGCAATTACTATCCTTCATTTGCCCTCACTGGAGGCTATCTTGTTTTAGATATACACAATGTACTCACCGTTACCAATGCCATGAATTTTGGGATCGGTCTGTCCTACAACCTATCCGATATATTCAAGACAAAAAGCAATATAGCGCTGGCAAAAAGTAGGGTTCAGGAAATGCAATTTACCTTGGATGCCTATTCTGACCAAGTGAAAATTCAGGTAGAAAGTGCGGAACAAGAGTACGATCTGGCGTTAAAAAAATATACCGTGTTCACTAAGTCCCAAGAGCAGGCCATTGAAAATTACAGGATAGTAAAAGATAAATATGAAAATGGCTTGGCCGACACCAATGACTTGCTGGAAGCCGATGTGGAGCAACTTCAGGCCAAAATCAACCTAACCTACGCCAAGGCGAATATTACCCAGAGATATTATGAGTTACTCACTGCTGAAGGCCAATTAACTAAAAGTTTAAATAATTAATCATTGCACGACCAATGGAACAAAAGAAAAAAACCAATAAAAAATTCATTCTCATCATAACTGGCTTACTCATAGTTGGGGGGAGTTATGGTGGTTATAAATACATTCATTCTCAGTCGCACGAAGAGACTGATGATGCTCAAATACAGGCCAATATGAACCCTATTATCCCACATGTGGGTGGGTATATTGAGCATGTCTATGTTAGTGACAATCAAAAAGTAAAAAAAGGTGATACCCTTTTCACTATCGACAACAGGGAGTATTATATAAAACTGGAACAGGCATTAGCTCAATTGGCCATGGCCAAAAGTAGTTTATCTGTATCGGAAGCAAGTATCGGATCATATCAGGCCAATGCGGCCACCACCCGAGCACAAGTAAGGACGGCTACTGAAACCATTGAAACTGCCAAAATTAGATTGTGGCGTGCTACCAATGATTTCAAACGTTATGAGAATCTGTATAAAAACCATTCCATTACCGAGCAGCAATATGAACAGGCGTTAGCGGCCAAACAGGAAGCTGAAAATCAGCTGGACGTATTGAAATCACAAGAAAAAGCGAGTACAAGTCAAAACAGTGCAGCCAACTCGCAGACAGAAATTTCCAAGAAGCAGGTATCCGTGTCGGAGGCCAATGTGCAAAGTGCTCAGGCCATGGTAGATGAAGCCCGTTTAAATTTAGATTATACCATCGTTACCGCCCCTATTGACGGTCAACTGTCTAATGTAGGCATTCAGGCAGGTCAGTTGGTACAACCAGGCCAATCGCTCTTCTATTTGGTAAACACGCATGACAAATGGGTAATCGCCAACTTCAAGGAGACCCAATTGGATAAAATGAAGGTAGGCCAGAAAGTAGTTATTACCGTTGACGCTTATCCTGATGAAGTATTTGAAGGTATGGTGACTAATTTCTCACCTGCTACGGGGGCTAGGTTTTCATTGCTACCTCCTGATAATGCCACGGGTAATTTTGTAAAAACGATCCAACGGCTTCCAGTAAAAATTGATTTTACCGCTAACAACAAAGAAGAAAAGCTACAGAAGTTGCTTTCTGGTATGAACGTAGAAATCGATGTCCATTTGAATTGATATGCAGGATCAGGATAGTCTGGTAGAATACGGTTTCAGACGTGTAATCATTACCATCACAGCCATATTATGTGCGCTGCTGGAGATTGTGGACACTACCATTGTCAATGTAGCCCTTAATGACATGAAAGGAAGCCTGGGGGCTACACTAACTGACGTGGCCTGGGTAATTACCGCCTATGCCATTGCCAATGTGATCGTCATCCCCATGACCAGCTGGCTTTCCAAGCAATTTGGAAGGCGCAATTATTTCGCTGCCTCCATCATCATTTTCACCGTAGCATCGTTTTTATGTGGCAATGCCAATAACATTTGGGAGTTGGTGGCTTTTAGGTTTATACAAGGCTTGGGAGGTGGGGCACTGCTCGTGACCGCCCAGACCATTATCACAGAAAGCTATCCTATTGCTAAACGAGGCATGGCGCAAGCGATCTATGGTATGGGTGTGATAGTTGGCCCTACCTTGGGTCCACCACTAGGAGGCTACATTGTCGATAATTTCTCTTGGCCTTATATTTTTTACATCAACATTCCCATCGGTATATTGGCCACCATCTTAACCTTGATTTTTGTCAAAAGTCCAAAATATGGAGAGAAGCTTAAGGCCAGTCAGGTCGATTGGATGGGGATTATATTATTGGCTACCTTCATCGGGTCGCTTCAGTACGTTCTGGAGCATGGCCAGCAAGATGACTGGTTTGCCGACCCGATAATCACCACTTTGAGTGTGATGTCAGTTTTTGGGTTCATTCTATTTATTTGGCGTGAATCCGTCTATAAACATCCCATTGTCAACTTAAGTGTACTGAAAGACAGCAACTTAAGAATTGGGACGATCATGACCTTTATACTTGGATTTGGGCTGTTTGGATCTACTTTTATCATTCCTATATACACCCAGTCCGTCTTGGGTTTTACAGCTACCCAGGCGGGTATGCTATTGATTCCAAGTTCGATCACCACCGGATTGATGATGCCCGTGATTGGCAGATTACTGCAAAAAGGTGTGCCACAAAAGTATCTGGTTACGGGTGGCTTCTTGACCTTTTTCCTTTACAGCCTGTGGATGTACCTAGTGATGACCCCAGACACAGGGATTGAGCATTTTTTCTGGCCATTGGTCGTAAGAGGTATTGGCTTAGGTTTACTTTTTGTCCCGATCACTACCCTATCCCTATCTACACTTGTGGGCAAAGATATTGGTGAGGGTGCTGCCTTTACAGGTATGACCCGGCAGTTGGGTGGTTCATTTGGTATTGCCATTATCACGACCCTGATCGCCAGATGGAGTCAGCAACATCGTGTGGACTTGATCCCAAATATAGCTGCCACCGACCCTACCGTACAGCAGCGATTGCATGGATTGCAACAGATGTTTATGAGCAAGGGCTTTTCTTTCAATGAATCATTACAAAAGGCTTATCACATGTTGGACCTATCGGTAAGCAAGCAAGCCATTGTACTCACCTATATGGACGTTTTCCTTTATCTGGGGGTATTGTTCTTACTTTGTATCCCTTTTGTTTTATTGATCAAAAAAGGAGCTGGCAAAATCAATGGAGGTGCCGCTCATTAATGCATTCCAACCAAAATGGTTTTTCATGGGTCATTATAAAAACTAAATTTAACCCATGAAGAGAATTTTGATCTGCCTTGTTGTTGCCTTGTGTGCGTGTGATACAGAAGAAGAACCTTTCATAATTGCTGAAAAACCGAGTAGCCAGGGTGATTACATCATATTTGGCTGGTACTATGGTTTCTGTGCAGGAGAACAATGTATCGAAATTTTTAAGCTAACAGGAGATGGGCTGTACGAAGATCAAAATGACAACTATCCCGATTCACGAAAGTTTTATGAAGGTGATTTTGAAAAGCAAGGTCAGAAAAAATTTGAAGGGGTAAAATCATTGGCAGACAACATTCCCCCTGCCATTTTTGCAATTAGTGATACCATTATTGGCCGGCCCGACTATTCTGATGGCGGGGGCGTGTACTTCGAATACAAAGTGGGCAATATACACCGCTATTGGTTGATAGATCAGTTTACTCACAATATACCAGAAGAGCTCCAACCACTGGTGACTAAGGTAAATGAAACCGTAACCTTTCTACAATGACGAATATTTCATTAAATTGTATCTGAAACAAAAGGTACTGCAATGGAAATTCAAAATAATATGGTCGGATGGTTTGAGCTACCAGTAGCCAAAATGGATCGGGCTATTAAATTTTATGAAACAGTATTTGAAATTAAAATTGAGCGCCAAAATTTGGAGGGATTGGATATGGCTTGGTTTCCTGCCAATCATCAAGGCGGTGGAGCCATGGGCTCGCTAGTGCACATGCCGAAGTTTTATACCCCTGGAATACAAGGACCATTGATCTATTTTACTGCACACTCTGGTGATCTTGACAATGAGATAGGGCGAGTAGAAGGTGCGGGCGGTAAAATCATTCAAGGAAAAAAACTGATCTCCGAAGATATCGGCTATATGGGGCTGATCATGGATACTGAAGGCAACCGAGTGGCCCTTCATTCAAGGAAATAAGATTCTCCCCGGATTTATTCCAGGAACAAGTCCGGTAAAGCATAAATAAGCCATCCGATGGGCTCTAATCCATCGGATGGCTTTTTGACTGCATGACTGTGCTATTTGATAATCAATCGCTCGTTGTGAACCGGCTTACCTTTCTCTACAATTTGTAAGATATATAGGCCAGTGCCCAACTCATCAATGAGCAGTTCAGCAGTGCCATTCGCCTTCTTTTGTTTTACTACATTCCCCTTATTATCAATTAAGCGAAGCATTGTATCTTCAGAAAGCCCAGTAATCACCACCGAAGTGGTCACAGGATTGGGATAAATGGAAATATGATCACGCGCAAAAGCATCTTCCGTAGCAGTAATAACTAGAGCCTGATCTGTGCTAGTAGTGCAATCATTGGCATCTTTTACTGTAAAGGTGTATTGTCCATTGCCCAATATAAAATTGCTTGCACTCTGGAAAGCAGTTCCATCCACCGAGTAGGAATAAGGCGCTGTGCCACCTATCGGAGTCAATATCGCTTGGCTGCCGTCAAAAGCAGCAGAAAGTGTAAGTACATCTGGTTCTGTTATTTCAAAATCCTTTTCAGAGGTGCAGCTATTCGCATCTCTAATTGTCACAGTGTAATTACCTGCACTTAAGCCTGACATCTCGTTGTCAGACTGAAAATTAGTTCCGTCAATGCTATACTCATAAGGCGCTGTACCTCCTGAGGCTGTTATTGTAGATGCTCCATCACTTTCTCCGCTGCACGTTACCTCTAGGACCGAAGTGGATGCTGTCAATACATCTGGTGAAGTAATGGTTAATTTCTCAGAATAAGTACAGGCATTAACATCAATCAAACTTATGGTATACTCATCTTCAGAAAGATTGCCGTAAACCGTAGTGGTACTAAAATTAACTCCATCTATACTATACTCATAAGGCGAAGTTCCTCCAGTTGCCGCAAGTGTGATACTTCCATCTCCGTTACCACTACATGTAATATGAGTTAAACTAGCATTCAAATCAAAAGCATCGGGTTCTATGATTTGAATTGACTCAGTAGTGGTGCAGGAGTTGCCATCTTTTATAGTTACTGTATAGCTACCTGCGGACAAACTTGAGAAATTTGTGCTGGATTGAAAAGTGGTACCATCAAGTGCGTATTCATATGGAGATGTTCCTCCTGAAGGTATTACGTCAATTTCACCTGTCACCCCACCATTGCAAATAAGATCCACCTTTGACAAATTCAACTCCAAAGCGGAAGGCTCATTGATTACAAAACTCTCTAATACGGTACATCCTTTGCTATCTCGCATGGTCATAGTGTAAGAACCTGGGCTCAAATTAGAGAAAGACGAACTTTGGAAGTTAATGCCATCTAAACTTTGTTCGTATGGTGGTGTCCCCCCTGTTCTTGAAAAAGCAAAAATGCCATCATCAGCTCCATTGCACGTAACATCTATTTTATTAATACCTGGAATGGATAAAACACCTGGTTCAGTTATTGTAATCGTTCCCGTTGAAACAACACAGCTGATGGTTCCTTGATCTCTAACTGTTACGACATATGATCCAGCACCTAGGTTTGGAAATATGTTGGAAGACTGAAAAACTCCAGCATTGAGTTGGTATTGATAAGTTCCACTACTACCAGTTGCATTTACTGTTATACTGCCATCATTGTCTCCATTACAAGTTACATTAGTATTTGAAGATGATAGTATTAATTCAGTGGGTTGGAGAATCGTTATTGGCGAGGTGGTTATACAATTATTCGCATCTTTCATTGATAGCGTATACGAACCGATATCTAACCCAGTGATGGTAGTATTGGTAGTGTAATTTATTCCATCCACACTAAACGAAACCGTACCCACGCCACCGCCAGCATTCATCGAAACTTCTCCATCAGCAGCTCCAAAGCAGCTCACATCGGTTGTTTCAATAGCTGAATAGAATGGCATAACTATCTGTGACTCGTAAGCACCAATGTCAATTGTACCATTGAATACTCGCGTATTTTGATCAATATCCGTTGATAAAATGATAGGTAAGTTAGTCGAAGTACCAGCATCTATGGCAGACGAACCGCAATAGTTGATCGAAAAATCATTATTAGGAACATCATTGAATAAAGGATCAACATCTATCGAATTAGTACCAACAAGCCCTCCTTCTACAATGTTATTTGTTAATTGAGGTCCTGATTGAAACATTCCAATCTGACTTAATCCTGATGCATTTGTTGATATATTACCCCAAACAATATTATTAATATAGAGAGCATCATTGACGTTAGGCCCTCCCGGATCAAATTCTAAATAAGTAATCCCAGCACCTCCACTACCACTAGCCTCATTCTCAGTAATTGTATTATTAATGAGGTGTACCAAATAATTACTAATATAAATGGCTCCCCCTACTTGACCAGCGGTGTTTTCATAAAAAACGCAGTTGGCAATAGTTGATGCTGTATTATTAACAAATGTGTTGCTTCGGTTTTCAGCTCGATAAGAAATGGCCCCACCCCATGCAGCATTTATATTTTTATAAAAAATGCAGCCCACTATGGTGGGGTTGGATTCTCCTGTATTTAAGATACCCGACCCAAATCCTCCAATTAATTCATTGTTTCTAATGGTACAATTTCTAATTATAGGACTAGAATGCGTGTTCCGAATCCCTGCACCTCCATTTACAGTCAGTGCTAAAGTGTTAAACCCATTTTCAACAATAACCCCGTCTAATATAGCTGATGCCGTTAACGGTGCTGTTGACAGGTAATCATTATTGATCACATTAAGTGTATTATCATTTTTATTCCCCAGTACGCCTATATCTCCTGAGAGTATGGTTTCATTGGCTTTCCAATCACGTTGGCTCAAAAGTGTTTCTGCACCTGCAAAACCACCATAAATTTCAACGTCATTTTTCATAATAAACGAGATTGTTCTGTCGGTACCTGCTGTTGGGTAATAGGTGCCTGCCTTCACCCATACTTGGGCAGGTGAATTTATTTCTGCTACATCTATGGCTGTTTGTAATTCAATAAAGGCGTTTGGCCAGCTTGTTCCATTATTTGCTCCAGTCGCACCAGCATCTACATAAAAAATTGTTTGTGCATTTATGGAGAATGACCCGAAAATCATAACTACCATTACTATATATTTATATCTTTTCATTGTTCTGATTATTTAATGAGTGAAAATGTAAAATTTCCTGTGACACCATCTACGCGGCCATTGACACTAGTATAATTAAAGGAAAGTGTTAATGTGTTTACGGTTATTTCATCGATCGTTACTTCTACATTGTCATTGCGTACAAGTGTATTCAAATCACTCTCAATGAGGGCATAAGTTCCCGAGTCAGGCCATGGATTACCACCATTTTTCGTACTATAATTGAGGCCATCAATGGTGAGGGTCATGCCAGTATATTGGCTTGTTACATCATTGCCGTCATTCACTACCTGACTTATTTTCCAGGTCGCCTTGAGCTCATTTAACCGTTGGGTTTTGGGGTCTACACTATCGTCCCCTTTGCAGGACGAAAGCCAGGTCATCGCTCCAAAAAAGAGTATCGATACCAGTGCCATTTTTAAAGTTGAGGTTACAGTCATCATCTAATATTTAAAGAGTTACTATCCGTAAAACATTCTAATGGAATGTCCTTTCTGAGGATAGATACCTAAGATGATGGATTATTGGAGGATTATTGAAGCAGTATTAGAATCCGCTAAGAAGCCTTTATTATTAGCTGGTAGAAGTTTAGAATTCGCGAAGCCTTTAGTGGTTACCTAAAATTAACTTTTTAGTGATTTTAGGAAATCAATTAGTCCTTCTTTCTTTCTTGATGAAACAGGAATGACCGTACCATCCTTTAAGATGATTTCGCCCCCATCTTTTTTACTAAACTGCCGAAGATAATTTAGATTAATAATGTGGGACTGATGTACTCTGAAAAAGCCATCGTTGGTCAAGAGTTCATCATAATGTTTGAGAGTAATTGAAATAACAAGCTCCCGTCCCTCAGTAAGATAAAAATGCGTGTAGTTATTTACGGATTGGCATCTGATGATTTCGTTGAGTTCCACTACATGAATGCTGGAAAGATCGCTCAAAACGATGCGCTTTAATTCACCTTCATTCCAGTTATATAAAAAAGAATCAATTTTTGGTGTTTCTCCGGCTGCTTCATCTTTGGCCTTAATTACTGCCTCTTTTATCTCTTCAGGATTTATTGGTTTTAGTAGGTAATCCAGTGCACTGAACTTAAACGCCTTAACTGCATAACCATCATGGGCGGTTACGAATACCACCTTTGCTTTCAATGACAAGCAACGAGTTAGAAGATCGAAACCAGTGCCATCATCCATTTCAATGTCTAAGAAAAGTAGATCGGGATTATAATCGGCAAGTAACTTTAGTCCCTCCTCTACTCCACCAGCCTCTTTTATCTCAGCCTCTTTGAAATAATACTCGATTACCGACTTAATAGTGGCTCTAACCGCATTTTCATCATCAATCAGGGCTATTTTCATAAATTCCAGCTAGTAGGGAGTAACAAACTTACCTCAACTCCAGTGATCTTACCAAGGTCATCTTTAAGGTTTTTTATAGAAAGGTCTGTTTTATCAAGCTTAGTTGATAACATCTGGAGGCGTTCTTGAGTTATTTGCGTGGCAAGAGATTTATGGTCAGCTCGGTTGTCATTATTGTCTAGCCCGGTTCCATTGTCTTTTATTGTGAGTCGAACATCATTGCCAGCCTCCTCAAAAGCTACGACTATCTTGCCTCCACCTTGTTTTTTGGCAATTCCGTGTTCTAAGGCATTTTCTATGAAAGGCTGCCCAAACATCGGTGGAATTCTTATTGTAGATGTGTCCATATTTTCACTCACCTGAATTTCATAATCAAATTGATCTTCAAATCTCAGTTTTTGTAAATCCAGGTAGTTTTTCAATGTTTCAATTTCTTCCTCTATGGTAATAAACTCTTCGCGAGAATGTTCCAATACCTTACGCATGAGCGCTGAAAACTTAGCAATAAAAGTAGCACCCTGCATAGGATCACTTTTAATTACAAACTTTTGAATTGCCCCTAGGGCATTAAAAATGAAGTGCGGATTCATTTGAGTTCTTAAAAACCGTTGTTCCAATCCTAAAAGCTCATTTTGTTTCCTCAAATTCCTTTGCCTAAAAAAGAGTAAAAGGACTAGAATAAGAATTATAAAAATGGATATAGCCACAATAATCAAGGTATTCCTCTGCTCAATTTTCAGTTCCTGAATTTTGGCCTGGTCATTTAGTCTTTCTATTTCCCGCGATTTTTTTTCTGTATCATATTTCGTTTCCAGCTCGACAAGTTGCTCCTTTTGAGTTTCAATAGCATTCGTTTTATAAATCTCAAAAAAATGAAGGTGATAGCTTAACGCATCATTAGGTCTATTGAGATCAGTACTCAGTGAGGAGGCGAGTAAATAAACCTGCTCCTTGATAGATTCAGTATCGCCCATTTGTTCAATTAGTGTTTTACAAATGCCTAATGCTTCAGCATGTTTTTTCAATCCCCTTAGCGCCAGTGCCTTTTTATACATTAAATTTCTAACCCTAATCTGGTCATCCATTTCTGAGAATAGTTTTATTCCTTCATTAGCTGTCGATAATCCTAATCCATAATGTTTCTGCTGAGAATATATATTAGATAAAATTAGTAGTGAGCGGGCTACACCATAGGTCATGTTATTCTCTTTTGACATATCGTAGCATGATTTGGCATAATAGAGTGCCGAATCATAATTCTCCCTATTTTCATAAAGAACGGCTAGGTTTATTAAGGTTGGTAATTCAACGTTTAAAAGATGGTATTCCGATGCATAATTGAGAGCTTTTCTAAAATAGTCTAAAGCCTTTTTATCTCTTCCTGTAGCATTCATAATAATCCCTAGATTAGAATAAGCAGCTGCCATTCGTTTCTTTAATCCTAATCTTTCGAAGCCCTCAGCGGCTTTAACAAAATAGTGTAAAGCACTATCCACAACATTCTGATAATAGTAGACACCTCCTATTCCCATATTGATCTCAGCTGTAGTTTCATCCTCCTCATTTACATATTGTAGCGCTTTCCCAAAGAAAAATAGGCTTGAATCATATTTTGAAACCATTCTATTGGCAATACCTAAGAAACTCAAAGATTGAACCTCACCTTTGGAATAGTTCAATTCCCTCGATAGTTCATAGCCCATTTTAGCAAATTTTTTAACAGAATCAGCTGAACTGGTCTGAAAAACTCTAGCCATTTCAATCATTACACCAACTTTAGCTTCTCCATCAACTTTATTTAGAAGGTGTCTAAGACTATCTAATTGTGCATAACAATTCGTTGATAAACACAAGACAAAAACTAAACTCACTACTTTCATCATATATTAAATAAACTAAAGTTTCAATCGCCAAACAAGCTTTGCTCCCATTGTGCCATGTTGGTATGGTCAAAGTGATAACACCAACAAAAAAATATTTAATAAAGGGTACCGATACAAGCCCAGTAATGTAAAACCATCCGATCGCTTGGAGTTCCCCAATGCTTCGCAGAAGCACAGCGGGCTGACCGCCAGAATAC
>DDIU01000008.1 GCA_002338655.1 Flammeovirgaceae bacterium UBA1842
CTCAACATGGCACCAAACATTCGCTGAATATTTCGGTAAGCCTTGGGGTTGTTGTCTGGGATTTCTATTCAAAACTTAAGCGCTAAAACTCTATACTCTATTCGACATTTGTAATGTCGAATTTTTATCATAGGATTTATAATCCGACATTGTGAAAGTCCCAAATATCTAATTCAACATTGATTGAAGAGACCGAATAATTGGTTGAAATCCTAAGTGATCCGTTTTTCTGCCAATTTTGTATATGGATAAGAACGGATTGCATATCCTATGAGTGTAACTTCAGGACTACAAATCCAGAAGAGGTTAAATCCTTTACCCTTTCGACTTACTCTATTCGACATTTGTAATGTCAAATTGTTATCATAGGATTTATAATCCGCCTTGAAGAGTAGGCGTTAAAGGTGTTCTTTTACTTTAGACCAGTCTATACCAATACTTACTTCCTTAAAGTCATCAGCTAGTTTATACTCAATGGCATCCTGAATCCTTTCTTTGTTGGCAGGATGCGTGGATATAAATTGAAGTTCTTGATCCAGCTCATTTTTTTCTCGCTTCATGCGTATGAAAAAGGTGGCCATGTGGTTCGGGTTAATTCCCGATTTCTCTAAAAGTTGGTAGGCGAAATTATCGGCCTCCTTTTCCTGGCCTCTATCAAATTTCGTAGACATTACCATTTTAAAAACTTCACTTATCACGCCCGGGTCACCACCTGTAGCAATCGCAAGTAGGACGGTCAAACCTAACTCTTTAACCAACCTCTTTTGTACATGTTGTTTTTCGTGATGCCCGATTTCATGGGCCAATACTGCGGCTACTTCCTCTGGTGTTTCTGCAAATTTTATTAAACCAGATAAGATGTAGACATCTCCATTAAAGGTGGCAAAAGCATTTACTTCGCTACTTTCAAGTAAACTAATGTTGTATTTATATTTTGGCGAATCAAGATGGCTTACAATCCGTTGAAAAATAAGGTCAATATCTGCAACTACCAAAGAGTCTTCTAGCTCTTCATATTTATTTTCTATTTGATCCCTCATTAAGTCGGCCAATTTGTCTTCGTTGCCAAATGTTAAATCAGTAGTTGAGTCTGTTTTAAATGAAGACACAGGCCAATAAGTAAAAGCGATCCAAATTCCTCCAAAAACTAAAAGGAGGATAGCCAAGTCCCTTAACGTTTTCATTTCGGAGGTAAATTTTGAGCTTTTTCAGTAGATTCTTCACGCACCCGATAGGCATATTCATAGGAGATCCTACCAAAGAATATCAAATAATACATTCTTCCTTTTCTTGCCTGTACTGCTGCGATGATGCTGAAAATAAAATATATCAAATTGGCAGCAGCTGCCATAATCAGATAACCTTTGAAAGCATCAGAAAACTCCCAATGGAAAAAGAATATCCTAACCGCCCAAAATACACCCCCAGCATTTATTAAACTCGTAGGCAATTGGCTTAAGAGTGATTGCAAGGCGTGAAAATGTACAAACCGGCTTTTCTTTTTATTTACAAAAAAGTAGATGATAGCTGCTATCAAGTTAATAATCGGCAAAGGAAGCCCTGCCCCAATAGATGCGAACATCATAAGGTAGGCTCCCATTGCGTCTTCTCTTTCTCTAACCGGAATTTCTTCCGGCTGTGGCAATGGATGATAGTTCATATTTATGGTTTACCGCTAAATGGAGGATATTCGTCTGTCATAAATGACCAATATAAATTAACTCGCGTTGCCCATCGAAATGTTCCTACATTAAACTCATGCCAGCTTGCTGGATATTCACCAGTAAATAAAACAGCCCACCACGCTAAGAACATCAGTATAAAGGACCATAGCATTCTAAAATATAGAATGAACCCATGAGGAATAAGAATATAAAAGAACCCAAAGAATAGTCTCAGAAGTAAAGTACCCCTACTTAATGTTTCAGGATATTCTACATCGAAAGTGATTCCTTCAAGTTCGGAATCCAACCCAAATGGCGGATATCCATCACAAAGATTATAGGTAACGGCATTCAGTCTCCATTGCCAGCGCAATAACTTTACTTGATATTCAAAAAAACTTTGCGGGTAACGGGCGGTAAACAGTACTACCCACCAAGAGATAAAACTTAGAATAGCCCCCCAGATGGCTAGGAATAGCAATATGAAAGTGTGTGGTATTACAATGTATAGCCATCCGAATAAGGTTCTTAAAATAAGCTCCCCTCTCGAAAAGGTTTCTTGCCTCTTAATGTCAAAAGTCATAATGGTTTAGGTTTGGTTAGAACCAACAATTAAGAAAGAATTGTATAAATAGACAAACAATTCATTACAATAATATAAAAATAGAACTATTACTCTATACGACATTTTTAATGTCGAATTGTTACCGTAGGATTTATAATCCGACTTTATGAGGTCGAAATCTTAACGAGTATTAAAATATTCTAAAGGCAATATCGGATTGCAAATCACACGGGTTATCTTCAGGACTACAAATCCAGAAGGGATAGAGATTAAATTTAAAATTTCAGCTTCACCCTCAACTCATTGTACCCACTTCGGCTCACGGCAATTTTTTCGCCTGTTTTTAATATGGCCAGATAGGAATCCTTTGAATAGGCTTCCAGTTTATCAATCTGGTCGATGGCAGCAATAAACGATCGGTGTACCCGTACAAATTTGTCTGCAGGCAAATGATCGGTCAGGTATTTCATAGTAAATTGCTTCAGATATTTTTTGCCGTTAGTATGTACCGCAACGTAGTCATCTTGTGCTTCAAAATAGTTGATCTCATCCACACTAATGATCAAAATCTTAGCCCCATTTTTAATAACTATCCTGTCAAGTGACTCACTAGTCACTTTATGGTTTATGACCTGCTCAATTACCTGAGCATCCGTTTTTTGATTGTTTATTTTTACCAGTGCCTTTTCTATTGCTTCATCAAACCTTGCTTTTGCATAAGGTTTTAAAAGATAATCCGCAGCACTCTGCTCAAAGGCTTTTATGGCAAATTGATCAAAAGCTGTACTGAATATGATCACGGGCTTTTCATCAATCAGCTCCAGCATTTCAAAACCAGTCAATTTTGGCATCTGCACATCAAGAAAGATTAATTGTGGCTGATGTTCAGCGATGGCTTTTACCCCTTCAAAGCCATTGGCACATTGTGCCACCAATTCTATCTGTTGATGGCTTTGCAGAAATTTTACGATAATATCCCGGGCTAATTTCTCATCGTCTATCACAATGGCTTTAATCATACTGTCTTTTGTGGAATTTGTAAATGAATGGTAAAAGTATACTTGTCTTTTTCTATAGTAACTAAATCGGGCGCCCCAAATAACAGCTCCAGTCTGTTTCTAACATTTTTCAACCCTATGCCTTTTCCTTTTTGCGGAGCTGAAGTAGAATCATAATTATTCGATATGGCCAAATACAGATTTTCATCATCACAAGAACAGGTGGTTTTAATGGCCACATCCTCCAATTGCTCATACACTCCATATTTAATCGCATTTTCATACAATGGCTGTAGAAGCATAGCAGGTAATTGTTTTTTTAAGCAAGCATTATTTATATCAGCAGAAAGGCTCAACCTATCGCCAAATCGTACACGTTCAATATCAAGATACAAATTCATTTGTTTTAACTCCTCTTCCACAGTATGTAATTCCGCATTTGACCTTCCCAAAGAAAGCCTTAAAAAATCGGAAAGCTTGATTACCATTTCATGGGCAAGGTCCGGATTGGTTAAAGTTAGAGAACTTACAGAGTTGAGACTATTGAATATAAAATGTGGGTTGAGTTGTGATTTTAGCATCTCCAACTCCGCATTCTTTAACAGATTTTGAAGCTGCAATTCATCTTGTTCTTTTTCTTTCAAATTATGGGTATACTCAAGTAAGTAATAAATCATTACGATCATCGCCATAAAAAAGGAGCCTAAGAATATCCGCCACGGCAGTGCGGCATTGAGAAATATCTTATGCTCCTCCACTACTGAAAATTGCATTACAGCCGAGTGGCTGGCATAGGTAAGTAAAGCCACGCCAATAATTATCACCATGGATTGATTGAAAATGGTATTGGTCAGTCCCTGATTACTCGGAGAGATGTATTGAACAATAAACCAGTAGCTCATTCCAAAACCCATCATGGGTAGGTTAAAAATCAGGCTATCCGATATAGCCAAAGACCAAGAGAATCCAAACTGGTAGTTATAAACAAATGCATGGGCCGCTATAATAACAGCCCATGCAATTGAATAAAATATGAAAGATCTGCCTAAAAATGGGTGGCGCATTTATTTCTTGTGTTTGATATCCCCGCCCCCAAACATAACAAACCCCTTGACCGTGAGCACTTTATTTGGGTGAGGTACCACTTTTACGGTTGAGTTGCGTTTGTCACTAAAGCCCCCTAGTATGGAGAACACCTCTACTTTAACTGTCCAATCGGGTGGTACTATTATGGATGTTCCACCGAACAAGGCCAATACGTCAAGTACATTATTGCCTTCGGCTAAGTTGGCATTTCGTAAATCAATGGTTGACCCTCCCATAACTGCGGATATTTTACCACCTTTAAAATTTTGTGAATCCACTACAATTTCGCGACCACCGAAAATTGCAAAGTCATCCATGTAATCTACATCATTTTTTTTTTCTTCATCAAGGGATTCCCTATTTTGGCGGCTTCTACGAAATATCAGCGATCCACCAATAACTATGAAGACCATAGGCCAGATCAGGTGCCAAACGTCCCTCATCCTGAAATAATAGAAATCCTGCAAAAGGTTTAAGGAGCCTATTACGATAAGGATAATTCCAAACTCAGGTTTTCTTTTAGCAACAATTAGATAGGTACCTATTACAATTAACAGTGTCTTCCATGAGATCAGGTACTCAGGAATGTAATAGGGTATTATATTCAAATTGTCGAGTAGCAAGACTCCACCGATAACAACAAAGATGAGGCCTAGCCAAAATCTTCGGTCTTGTATATTATTTTCTTTTCCCATTTTTTTGATGTTTTTGTATGTTCAATTTTACCACTAAAATATAGGTATTGTTTACACTTATCGGCCAATGGCGGATGAGCATCGGTCAATGCCGAATTTAAAACAGTAGAATATCCATGCCAACTGGATTATTTTTTAAATTTGACCTTCGACAGGCTCAGGTTGACCCTTCGACAGACTCAGGCTATCATTAATGAAAATTATACATAATGGATTATAGAATAGAAAAGGACACCATGGGCGAGGTAAAAGTACCTGCCGATAAATATTGGGGTGCACAGACCGAACGATCACGTAACAATTTCAAAATAGGGCCGGCAGGCAGTATGCCTTTAGAGGTAATATATGGTTTTGCTTACTTAAAGAAAGCCGCAGCACATGCCAATCATGAACTTGGTGTATTAAGTGTAGAAAAGCGCGATTTAATCTCTAAAGTATGTGACGAGATTCTGGAAGGAAAACTTGATGATCAGTTTCCTTTGGTGATCTGGCAAACAGGTTCTGGTACCCAATCCAATATGAACACCAATGAAGTGATTTCAAATCGTGCCCATGTTATCGCTGGCAACACACTAGGGCAAGGCAAAAGTGACGTACACCCCAATGATGATGTCAACAAATCACAGTCTTCAAATGATACCTACCCAACAGGTATGCACATTGCCAGTTACAAGATGATTGTGGAAACGACCATTCCGGGTGTTGAGAAACTCCGTGATACGTTGAAGAAAAAATCTGCTGAATTTATGTCAGTAGTGAAAATTGGACGTACACACTTAATGGATGCCACACCGTTAACACTTGGTCAGGAGTTTTCTGGTTACGTTTCACAGCTTGATCATGGGCTAAAAGCTTTGAAAAACACTTTAGTCCACCTATCAGAACTTGCGTTAGGAGGAACTGCTGTTGGTACTGGTATTAACACCCCAAAAGGATATGACGTATTGGTGGCCAAAAAAATAGCTGAATTTACCAAGCTGCCATTTGTCACCGCTGAAAATAAGTTTGAGGCTTTAGCAGCTCACGATGCCATAGTCGAATCTCATGGTGCCTTGAAACAATTGGCTGTTTCCCTGAATAAAATTGCCAATGATATCAGAATGTTGGCGTCTGGTCCCAGGTCAGGTATTGGTGAAATCAATATTCCTGAAAATGAACCGGGATCGTCAATCATGCCTGGAAAGGTAAACCCAACTCAATGTGAAGCCCTAACCATGGTATGTGCACAGGTAATTGGTAATGACGTGGCCATTTCTATCGGAGGCGCACAGGGACAATATGAACTCAATGTATTTAAACCCATGTTGGCCAACAACATATTGCAATCGGCCAGATTAATAGGTGATGCTTGCGTTTCGTTCAATGACAATTGTGCTATTGGGATTACCCCCAACCACAAAAACATTCAAGAACATGTGAACAACAGCTTGATGTTAGTGACCGCACTTAACACCCACATTGGTTACGAAAAAGCGGCAAAAATCGCCAAAACGGCTCATCAAAATGGCACTACATTAAAGGAAGAAGCCATCAATTTGGGTTATTTAACAGTAGAAGAGTTTGATCAGTGGGTGCGACCTGAAGACATGGTAGGCAGCCTTAAATCATAGAAACTTTTATTTATTTGATTAAATTGACTATATTTTCAAAGTTTTAGACAAATACAACAGAGAATGAAAAAAGTAACATTAATATTTACAATGGTTTTGGTTGGCGCCTTTGCTTTTAACGCTTCTGCCCAAATGGATAAGAAGGAAAAAAAGGAGTGGAAAAAGAAAGCCAAAGAATATGCCAGAAACCCAGAACAGCTAAAGCAGCTTATTGATGATAGTCAGGCGCTTAAAAGTCAAGTTTCTAGCTTGAAAGCCGATAATACCAGCCTGCAATCCAACCTGAGCGACAAAGATGCAAAGGTGAGTGAATTACAAGATGACATTGCCAAACTGCGAAGTGAATTATCTGCGGCAAAAGCTGCGGCCAGGGATAAGCCTAAACCAGTTGAAGCCAAAGGTGGTGAAAAAATGATTGATGGGGTTGTATTTAAAGTGCAAATAGGTGCCTTTAGAAATAAAGACCTTTCTAAGTATTTTGATAATAATGAGAACTTTGGTGGAGAAAATGCCGATGGTACCCAAAAAATAACGTTGGGTCAATTCCGTGATTATTGGGAGGCTGATACCTTCAAAAAATACCTTAGGGAAATGGGCGTTAAAGATGCCTGGATAGTGCCCTACAAAGACGGTACGCGGGTAGAAATTAAAGATGTCCTCGAAGGCGTGGTTACAGAAAAACCTGCTGATTCAGAATAAGAAATTTAATACCTATAAAATTTGGAAAGCAGTACATTTGTGCTGCTTTTCTTTTTTTAAGCTATTTTAAAAATGGTAACAAAACGTTGGGTACATAAAGAGCTGCCAGATGAGGATATAATCTCAGAACTGTGTGATAAGATCAATGTAAGCAAACCTATCGCCACCATTTTAGGGCAACGCGGTATACAGGATTTTGAATCTGCCAAATCCTTCTTCCGTCCAATTCTTGACATGCTTCATGATCCTTTTTTGATGAAGGACATGGACTTGGCAGTAGCTAGGATAAAAAAAGCATTTGAGACTGACGAAAAAATATTGGTTTATGGTGATTATGATGTGGATGGCACCACCTCAGTTGCCCTGCTCTATGGGTTTATCAATTCATTCCATTACAATTCAGCTTTTTACATTCCCGATAGATATAAGGAAGGGTATGGTATTTCAAGACAAGGGATAGATTGGGCTAAGGAAAATGGTTATTCACTTATTGTGGCACTCGACTGCGGAATAAAATCAAACGAACTGATCGATTATGCCAATTCATTGTGTATAGATTTTATCATTTGTGATCATCATCGCCCAGGGGATCATCTACCAAAGGCCGTTGCTGTTTTAGACCCTAAACGTGCTGATTGCAACTATCCATTTAAAGAATTACCGGGTTGTGGTATTGGCTTTAAGCTGATACAAGCACTGGCAGCTAGCATGCCTTCAATTAAGATAAATCCTTACGATTTCCTTGATTTGGTGGTGGTCGCCATCGCTTCGGATATTGTGCCCATAGTTGGTGAAAACAGGGTATTGGCTCATTTTGGTATCAAAAGGCTGTCATCAGCCCCACGACCAGGGCTTAAGGCTTTGCTGCATCTGGCTGGAGTAAAAAAAACAATAACCATTACGGGAATTGTTTTTGGCTTGGCCCCTAGAATAAATGCTGCCGGGCGTATTAGTCACGCTAAAGGAGCCGTTGACTTGCTGTTGGCAGAAACTGAGGATGAGGCCTATCATTTTGCTGACAAGCTGAATCTTAAAAATGAAAAACGGAGGGATGTGGACGCCCACATAACTGAAGAGGCCTTAGCCATGATTGATGGCAATGAAACCTTGAGGAATTCGAAAACAACCGTTCTTTTTAAAGAGGATTGGCATAAGGGAGTGATTGGCATCGTAGCTTCCCGATGTATCGAAAAGCACTATCGCCCAACTATAATCCTGACCCAAACTGATAATAAAGCCACGGGTTCTGCCAGATCGGTTTTCGGGTTTGACGTATATGAGGCTATTGATGCCTGTAGCGATCTGCTAGAACAGTTCGGTGGGCATAAATATGCAGCGGGTTTAACGATGTCATTGGATAAATTAGAGGCTTTCCAATTAAAGTTCGAAAAGGTAGTATCAGAATCCATCCCCGATGAGCTGCTTATTCCACAGATAGAAATTGATACCGAAATTGAATTACAAAACATAAGCAAAAAATTCTACAACATCCTTCAACAAATGGAACCCTTTGGCCCTCAAAACATGCCCCCGGTTTTTTTTGCAGATAATTTATTTCTGGCAAGTTCTTTGAATGTGATCAAAGAGAAACACTTAAAATTTACCGTAAAGCAGGAAGGCAGTAAAGCTGCTTTCGATTGTATCGGTTTTGGATTAGGCCATATAGCTGAGCAAATGAGCAATGACATTTCATTCAAAATGGCCTTTACAATTGAAGAAAATGAATTTCGCGGACGAAAGTCATTACAGTTTAACATTAAGGATATAAAATTCGATTAGTTAACTTAGCACCAATGATATTAAGAGCTGATAATTTAGTTAAGAAGTATAAGAAAAGAACAGTGGTGGATCACATCTCTGTTGAGGTGGAACAAGGGGAGATTGTGGGGCTATTAGGCCCTAATGGTGCTGGCAAGACTACTTCATTTTATATGATCGTTGGACTTATTAAACCCAACGAAGGGAACATTTATCTTGATGAAGAAAACATTACGGGTTTGCCAATGTATCGCAGAGCCAAATTGGGCATCGGGTATTTAGCGCAGGAGGCTTCCGTGTTCCGAAATTTAACTGTTGAGGAAAACATTTTAGCCGTACTTGAAATGCGGGAAATGTCAAAAGTGGATAGAAAGGAGAAAGTGGAGGCCTTGTTAGAGGAATTTTCATTGACCCATGTGCGCAAAAATCTGGGTGTGGTTCTTTCTGGTGGTGAACGGAGAAGGACCGAAATTGCCCGGGCACTGGCAGTTGATCCCAGTTTCGTATTACTGGATGAACCATTTGCTGGTGTAGACCCTATAGCCGTGGAAGAGATTCAGGGTATAGTGGCCAAACTGAAAGACAAAAATATTGGTATTTTAATAACCGATCACAACGTAAACGAAACGCTGTCCATCACCGATCGGGCATATCTTATGTTCGAAGGAAAGTTATTGAAAGCCGGTTCAGCGGAAGAATTAGCAGCCGATGAACAGGTTAGAAGGGTATATCTGGGTCAAAGCTTTGAATTAAAGCGAAAAATCTAATTCTTTCTGACCATTTCCTTTTCATTTTTTTCATAATTTAACAGAATACGTATTTAACCATACTCTGTCTCTGTGGATATATTAAATTCGATACTAACGTGGGTAATGAAAAAGAGGATACATGATATCGAGCTTTTCATGAAATATCCCCATGATGTACAGTCAGAGCTTTTCAAAAAGCTGATTGATCAGGGGAAAAATACTGAATTCGGTAAAAAATACGACTTCAAAAGTATAACCTCCTATAAAATTTATAAAGAAAGGGTACCCGTACAAGCCTACGAGCAGATTTTCCCGTACATCGAACGTTTGATGCGCGGAGAACAAAAATTGCTTTGGCCTTCGGAGATCACCTGGTTTGCCAAGTCCAGTGGTACTACAAATGCCAGAAGTAAGTTTATCCCTGTTTCCCCAGAAGCATTGGAAGACTGCCATTTCAAAGGAGGCAAAGACCTTATTTCCATTTATGTAAATAATTATCCTGAAACCAGAATGTTTACTGGTAAGGGGGTAACCATTGGAGGTAGCCACCAGATCAATGAGTTTAACCCAAATGAAAACTCCTATTATGGTGATGTATCAGCGGTGATCATGCAGAACCTACCCCTGTGGGCACAATTTATCCGAACGCCTAGCTTAGAAGTGGCACTGATGGATAAGTGGGAGGAAAAAATAGAGAAAATGGCCAAAGTAACGGCTCAAGACAATGTCACCAATTTTGTGGGTGTACCCACCTGGACTATACTTTTGATACAAAAAGTAATGGAGTTAGAAAACACTAACAACATCCTTGAAGTGTGGCCAAACCTGGAGGTGTTTTTTCATGGGGCTGTGGCCTTTACCCCCTACCGCGAGCTATTCAAAAAGCTTATCCCAACTGACAATATGCACTATTGCGAAACCTATAATGCATCAGAAGGGTTTTTTGGTATTCAAGATCAAAATGACTCAGATGAGTTGTTATTAATGCTGGATTATGGCATCTTTTATGAATTTATTCCAGCCGATCAAATAGATGATGAAGATCCTAAAGTTCTCGCATTAAACGAAGTGGAAATCGGTAAAAATTATGCCATGATCATCACCACCAACTCAGGGCTGTGGAGATATAACATTGGTGATACTGTGAAATTCACCTCTATTGAACCCTATAGAATTAAAATTTCAGGCCGAACCAAGCACTTTATCAACGCCTTTGGAGAAGAGCTCATCATTGAAAATGCAGAAAGTGCGATCACCAAAGCCTGTGAGGAGACAGGATCTATAATTGATAATTTTACTGCTGGCCCCATTTATTTTGAAGAAGGTAAACGTGGAGGCCATGAGTGGATCATTGAATTTGTACAAGAGCCGGCAGACATTGAAAGGTTTACAGAAATCCTCGACCAGAAACTACGCGAAATCAACTCAGATTACGATGCCAAAAGGTATAAAGACATGGCTTTGGTTGCCCCTGTAATCCGAAGTGCAGCACAAGGTACCTTTTACAAATGGATGGCAAAGCGTGGAAAACTTGGAGGTCAAAATAAAGTGCCAAGATTATCCAACAACCGAGATCACTTAGAAGATATTTTAAAGTTGATGAAATAGACCTTGCTACTTACTAACCTTTAAAGCTTAGTAAATAGCAAAGCCTGTTTTATTAATTAAAGTCCTTGCCTTCTTCGAGGGTTTTTAAATATCCTTCCAAAAACTGCTTTGAGGCCTCAGGCGCCTTTTCATAAGCTATTTTTTCATATTTCAAGGCATTTTTAATATCTCCATTGGCAGCGTAGCCCCTTGCCAACCCATGGGGTGCCAGCCAATTATCTGGCCATTTTTTACTTGCTGCTTTAAATATCTCCATAGCCTTTGCATCCTGATCCGCAGCAATTAACTGACGGCCATAACCATAGTAATTCCCGATAGTAACATCCGGGCCATTTAGTGCTTCATCCATCACTTTGATAGACTCATCCGTTTTGCCCATGGCATTTAAAACATTTGCCTTGGTGGAAAGTGTATTGAAATTCTTTTGGCTATAAAACTGTCCTTCCACGGCATTGTTGGCATAAGTAAGTGCCTCTTCCAAATGGATATTGTTTTGTACCAAGTAATTGGCAGCAGCCTGCCACGATTGAATGTTAAACCCTGCATTTCCTTTAAGTTCGTTTTGGAAATTCTGAAAAACCAATTCAGGCGTATCCACAGTTATTTGCACTGGTATTTGCTTTTTTTCCCAATTCAAAACCAAAGTGGCAGATGAGGTAGTGACCTTGTCAAATGCGTAGGTAAGTAGATCAGTCTCAGGGTGTTCGACTGTCTGAACATCTACCCGTAGGGCATCTTTTGCTTTATCATAGAAAAAACTGCCCCATGATTCAGTATCATTTGAAAAAATAATGGTGGCTTTACCATCCTCAAAAACCGCAATATGAAGCCCATATTTCCCGGCTCTCAAATCTTTGCCTTCCACTTTTACATCAGTAGAAAATTTAATTACGGTATTCTCATTGGCTCCCGCACGCCATGGGGCCTCGGTGGCGGTTCCAAAGCCAAGGTTGTTATATCCATAAGGAACCAATTGCCCCCAAATAGCGCCCGTTCTGTCTTGGCCTTGTGGGCTGGTAACACTCGGGCGTGAGTAATGTACTAAAATATCAGTAATGCCTACCTTTTGCATTACAGCGGCCTCCCCACTTGCGCGTGGAGTAAATACAATGTTCTGAGCATGCATATTGGTGATAAAGCAGCCCGTAAACATCACGATAAATAGTGAGTTCTTGAATTTCATAATAATGAATTTAAATGAAAAATAATACGGTAAGCTCAGGATTGATTAGTGCCTTTTACGAAAATAACCCCCCTAGGTTTACATGATTACATAAACAGTTCTAGGAAGTGTTGAGTGGGAATTAGTGCTTACGCAAACCTTTTACCAGATAGGTTTTACTTTCTTCGCCATCGGCAAATCCCCATACTTAATGAACTATTAAATACGAGACCCGTACGTACCGTTATGAAAAATGGGTTTAATTACGATGTATTTTGTCTTAATCTTAGTACGCAAGATGTAATCTAAAACCAACTTTCTTTTCTGATTCGTTTTTATCAACGATTACAACCCCTTGTTCATAAAGATCTATATAATAATTTACGTCACTGTCTTTTTTGATTATCTTCCACGCTTCTTTCATTTCATCACTCCAGTTAATATCATCAAAAATGAATATTGCAGGTGAGCTCACCATTGATTTTAATTTTTCGAAATACTCGATTGTAGGTTCTTTTTTATGATTACCATCAATAAATAATACATTGAAGTAAATATTCTCTTTTAAAAGTTCAGGGAATGTTTCATCATATAAACCTTGCCTAATATCAAACTTAGCCATAGGAATAATTGTGGAAAATTGTTTAGATGAAATCTCACATAATTGAGGAAGCCCTTCCATAGTAACAAATTTACCCTCCTTTTTGTGTTTAACTGCTTCAAGAATATAGGATCCCGAAATACCAAGGTTTGTTCCAATTTCTAGGAAAATAGGAGAATCGACTTTTAAGGTAATGAAGTACAAAAATTGACACCATTTTTTACCTGAAGCGGCATTTTTACAAATATCCTTTACAACTGCTGTTTTGTCCGAGTTAAATATTTCATAAGAAATCTCAGTCTCGTTCTTTAAAAGTTGACTTCTATAATTTTCACAATTAAGAAATGCGTTGCTATCCTCTTCTGTAAAATTGCCGAGTTTAACTGCTAAAAAGGATTCTATTACTTTTTTTAAAGTTTGATTCTTACAATTTGTTATTTTCCTTAATTCATTCTTTTGATTAAATCTTCTAGACGTAATCAGTAAGTGTTTTCTTATTCTTTTTATTATCATTTTTAATTTTATTATACGTACAGTCAGTAAAGGATGTTACCCACTCGAATAATTAGAAATCTGAAAGTAATATTTTCTGGGTTTCCCACCAAATTTCTAGATACTCGGCAACGCATTATTCCTGCCTAAACCTCAGTGTAGACCACTCAACTAAGGTAGGACGATTAATGTTTTAAATCCGACACACTGTTCATGTCAGGAGGATTCAACAGAACATCTTCGCTTTCGAATGAAAATTGAGAGGATAAAATGGCAAATAATCTACGCGCCAGTTCAAGTCATAAATGGAGTCAACGCTTATAAAAATAACAGTAGCCATATGTTTTGGTTACTGTTATTTTGCGTAAAGCCAGAAGCTTTGGGACGAGGCTTTTCTTGGAATTCTATTCTACAATGACCCTCATGGTTATTGTTTTCTCACCCGACAGCACGTTTATTAAATACTCGCCCTTCGCATAGACAGATAAATCAATCTCATAGCTGAAAACATTTTCTTTCAATGTGATGGTTTTTACAACGACCCCTGACACGTTTCTTATCATAATCTTGCCTCTATCCAGAGTGTTAGTGCTGACGGTAAACAAGCCTTTGTTCGGGTTAGGGTATACACTGATTCCTTCCTTTACTAACGGAATTGTTTCAGTTTCAGTCTCAGTGTCTGAAACCCTACCTGCTGCATTGGAGGACTTGTCCGTTAATATGGCTACTAAATATTTAAGATCATCTATTTGTTGTTGCTGCTGTTCTATCATTTGCTGCTGCTCCTGCATACCTTTTACTAGCGGCACTACGAATTCAGCATAGCGAATCCTGTAATGATCATTATCATTTTTAGGGGCTTCCACCCCAATAAATACATATCCCATCTCCATAACTACTTTCTCTACATCTTGTGCAATAAAACCAATTTCTCTTACCTCATCAACATTTTCATTAAGGACATCATTGGTTTCTTCTCCTAGGAACTCTCTTAACTTAGATTTATCAATTGAGTAGCTTAAGGGACGGAGTTTATTAATAAATTCAAGTCCTGGAATATCTGCCTTGACATCTTTTTTAAACCTACCATCCGATAAGGTTGACCATGATACTTGACCACCAATACTGGTTATTGACGAATTGCCCACTCTTACTTGGTTGGAAGATGTGTTTACTGTGTTATATCCTAGAGCTGTGCTATTAACAAGACCTGGATTAATAGATGTTGGGCCTGCTCTTGTACCTATTACTGTATTATAGCTTCCAGTCGTATTCTGAATAAAAGCAGATTCGCCCATTACAGTATTATAAGAACCGCTAGTATTGGCAAATGAAGCATAGAATCCAACGGTAGTGTTATATGAGCCATCACCACTTGAAGAAAGGGAATAAGTTCCGAATGCACTGTTACTTGTACCTGTAGAGGACAGTGCTGAGTAACCAAAAGCTGAATTTCCACTACTAGACGATACATTATTTAAAGCATTTACTCCAAAAGCTGAGTTTGTAGTTGCAGTAGTATTACCACCTAATGCACCAGCACCAAATGCAGCATTAAGAGTACCAGTCGTGTTATTGTCTAAACATAAATAGCCCATTGCTGTATTAGAAAAACCTGATGTATTAGAATAAAGTGCCCTGTGACCGACTGCTGTATTTCTGTCTCCTATGGTGTTGAAATAAAGTGCCTGATAACCAGAGGCCGAATTCTCTTCCCCGGTAGTATTATTGCTAAGTGCATGAACACCATCAGCCGTATTACTGAATCCTGTGGTGTTGGAAGTAAGTGCCTTGTAACCAGTGGCTGTATTACTTATTCCCGAGGAGTTGGAATTAAGTGCAAGATAACCAGCTGCAGTATTAAACCTTCCAGATGAATTGGAAAAAAGTGCTCGGTAGCCAGTGGCTGTATTGTAATATCCTGTGGTATTGTAGAAAAGTGCCTGCATACCAGTTGCGGTATTATTGTATCCTGAAGTATTACTGTATAGGGCTTGATAACCAGTGGCTGTATTAAAGTTTCCTGAAGTGTTAGAAAAAAGTGCCCTATAGCCAAACCCTGAATTAGAACTTCCAGTTATTGGTGCATTGTTAAGATAATAAGATGCACTTTGAGCGTTCGACCCAAAATGAATGAGGAATAACAAAATCAAAGTAAGTGCGAGCCTCTGCCATGTCAATTGTTTGTTTAATCGTTTCATAATTGTAATGAGTTTAGTTTATTTATATTATCCATTCTTAGATAAGTCAATTTTAATATTCTGATTATTGGCCTGAAATATAAGAATGACAGAATATGAATACTTTCAAAAGTAATATTTAAAAACACCATAAATTGTTATAACCATCTAAAAATCAACTTCTTATCTAATATTGGTATATATTAGAATTAGTGGAATTGTACTACTAAATTGATGGAATTTACCCAGTAATTGCTTCGAAGCTCCCATTACGGGATTTCCTATGGGCAGACATTCAATAATATGACAATTCATGCAACGAAAATGAAAGTAGTGGAGGGTGATTTTGTTTCATCACATTTCATACTTAAAGCAATATATTGTCCCATCTTCCGGTATCATTCTGTCAAGGATACCATCACAAAAACATTTAAAACGCAATAAATAATGATCACACAAATTGAGTAAGTGGTTTCTGATTTCGGTTTTTAATCACTTTGCCAAAGTCCGTAGCTTATTTACAGATGTTCTGATTCGTTGACCATTGAAAGTAAATGTCATCCAAATTGGAGCCTCCTTATTTGACTTGATTTAAGTTGACAACTTTAAAGAAACTACTTCGTGGAGGCATACTGTTACATTCTTGGGTATACATGATTACATAAACAGTTCTAGGAAGTGTTGAGTGGGAATTAGTGCTTACGCAAACCTTTTACCAGATAGGTTTTGCTTTCCTCGCCATCGGCTATGCGCTTGATGTTCTTATTGTGTGTCCAAACGATGACCACAAAAAGGAAAAATCCGAAAATAATCAGCAAAGGTTCACTGGTTTTAAACCTTGGCACTAAAAGTAGAAGGCTTGGGAAAGTTAATGCCCCTAGTATGGAGGCCAATGAAACGTATTTAGAAATTAGCAGGGTAATCAAAAATATCACAATACAAAGCAAAGCGACTTCATACTGAATGGCTATCATCATCCCTAATAAGGTGGCCACACCTTTACCTCCTTTAAAGTTTAAAAAAATCGAAAATATATGCCCTACAACGGCCATTACACCCATTATAAGTTTAAAGGTGATCAAATTATGCTCTTCAATAAAATGAAATCTCAATAGCAGCAAGGCTATTGACGTGGCCAACAGGCCTTTGATGATATCGCCAAGCATAACTATAGTTCCTGCACGTTTGCCCAATACCCTAAAGGTATTTGTTGCCCCGGGATTCCCACTTCCGTGCTCACGTACGTCCAATCCATATAATGCTTTACCAAACCAAACTGCAGTGGGGATAGAGCCCACAATATATGCTAGAAAAAAACCAATCAGTACGGGTGCAATAGTCATAAAATTTCAGAAATTTCTAATTAAAAAAATATTGGTACTTTGAAATAATAGGCCATCAAATATAATAAAAATCATCCGCTCTTAAAAGCCATCATCGTCATCTTCGAAGCCATCATCTTCGTCTGTAGGAACAGAACCGTCTTCGGTCTTTGGCACTTCTTCTTGCAATTCAGAATCCAGTTGATAGATGTCATCGATTCCATAATATTGCAACCTGAAACGGTTAATAAAATTAAGGGTTTCGGCTTTGTCAGCAGGGGCAAATACCAATTCACCAATTTTTGCTTTTGCTCCATTGCTTTTTTTGCTGATCAACTGATTGAAAGCATTGTTAGACGAGAACATCAGCAGCCTATTGTCTTCGTAACTAAAGAAATACCATGAGTCTGGTGAGGCTTTGATAAACAAATTCATGCCTGTTGCTCCGTCCTCATTTCTTTTTACTTCGAAAAATCCCTCAAAGGCACCATTTACATCATTGCGTTGTATGTTGGACATCCCTATTTTTCCTTCACTATAAAAAGCCTTTTGGTCTACCGACCATTTCATATCAATATTGGGTAACACTAATGATGCGGATGTTTCTTTGGTAAACCCAGCTAGGGAAGTATATTCCTGTAAAGACCTTGCCTCATATTCTTTAGCCGCTCTTTCACCTGACACATCTGCCAACTTATACAGCAGTTGAGTTTGATCGCCAAGACCCTCAGGTACACCCAAATTATTGAGCACATCCAAGAAATCCCGAGCCATCATATCAAATGCCTGGGTAGGCACCAGCCCAAAATTTATGGAGAAGAAGGTATTAAGATTGAAATCAAGGTTATTTAAATTGCCATTACCTATTACGGAACTTACTACTGTAACCTCCTTTTTGGGCTCCATGAAGTTTGCCCTTCCTTCAAATATTATTTCTGAAGTGCGGTGATTATACCTAAAGATCTGTCCTTGAAATGTTTTGCCCGCTACTTTGGCTGTATCTTCGATGGCAAACTCCCGCTTCTTTTTATCATAATAAAGAATACCACTCGGGGTGAAAAAATCATCGTCATCAGGGGTGAATTTCTCAGTAATGAAGGTGCTGTATAAACTGTTGTCACCAGCTGAAAAATGTAGCCCCGCTTCAAGCCTTTTGCCTTCTTCTGTCACCGCATTGTTATAATTTATTGCTACTTCCGTTTGGTCAGCACTACTGGCATATTTTATCCATGTATTGTAGCCTGATTCTTCCATATCAAGTTTAATGAAGCCATCCAACTCCATGGCAGGTTTGTTGGCATACAAGGTCATGTCCCCTTTAAAATACATTCCTGAGGAGACCACAAGATTTTGGCTCTCCGTTACCGAACCATTGGCCACAGTATGTAATTCGAACTGGTTTTCCTTTTTTCTGGCGTTGGGGTTTTCAATGCTTTCCAGCCTAAAGTTTTCCATTTTTATTGGAATGGTATCAAGTTCACTATTAACGAACTGGTAGGTAGCATAACCAGAAAATTCATTTCTGGAAACAATATCTATAACCCCTTCAGTGAGCCTATGGTAGCCATTCAAGGTATCAAGTATGATGGTGGTATTGATTAGCCTACCAATTTTTGCGTTTTCCAGAATTAACACCTCATTATTCTCGGGGGTAATTTTAGCATCGGCTACTATAATATACGGAATGCCCGTAACCTTTAACTCTAAAGAATTGATGTCATATTCAGCTCCAGTAGCACTAAACCTTAAGGAATCCAAGTCTTTTCTGGTAGTGTAGAAATAAGAATTTTTGAGAGGAACATTATCTGGCTTAGTCATGGTGATTTTCTGTGCGTTCAAATCCCAGCGCGCCTCGGTTATTGACGTTTTAAACTGAGCATAGGGAAATGCTATTGCGGCTTCACCTTCTACTTCTGGGCTTATAATGGCATAGTTATCCTCCAAGTCGAATTTAACCCTTACATCATCCCCACTCAGAGCAGGCTTATCGGGGTTATCAGATTTCAATGTAAAGTCTGTATGTCTTGAGTTAAAACTATCATGTTCTAATGTGATTTGTTTAGAAACAGACTCAGAACCCCGGGTTTCCAATGTGCCTGATCCAAATACTCCTGCATTACTTACTATGGCCTTCCCATCCAGTGAGGCGGTTTGATCGTAAAATTGAAAGGGCTCGTCCACATTTTCGATGTACATACTGTCCTTTTTAGGAAGCCAGTGCATTTTATAATTGTTCAGTGTAGCCTGTGGAAAGGTGATTCCATTATATTCTTCTTTCTTGATTTCCACATAATCACCCGTTGCTGTTACCGAGTCGGGGTAAAAAATGAATTCATCTGATTCCATAGAAGTAGTTAGGAAATCAATTCGCCCATCTCCCCTAATTCCGGTTTTATTAAGCTTAAGATCATTATAAAAACGGCCTTCCCCTTCATAAAGCTGGTAGCCTTCTGGTGGCACTTTATGACTAAATCCCAGTGAAAAGTCTTTTTGAATGGCTAGCCGCTCTTTAAATACAGGGAACATCCCACTCGACACAAATGTGCCCTCAAATGCAATGGCGGAGGCATCTGCTCCTCCCAAGCTATCCAGGTCAAACGGTGGCACCAAAAAATACATCGACTTGTCATACACCCCACCAAGCACTTCCTTCCTGTCGAAATAAACCACACCACCTTTATCAGAGTTGAATCGTGGGTAATTGAGGTACTTGACCTTGCTCGACTTGTTACTGGGCTTATTGATATACAATGTACCCGATGAACTTTGCAGATTGTTGGCCACACTGCCATCACTTGTAGTGGAATCAGCAGATACCAAAGAGTTATCTACTTTCCTTCTGCCATTACCCCCACGGCTGTTCTCATCTTTTACATAAAAACGGATGGAATCAATATTATTTAGATAGATTAAAAAAGAGTCGTATTTAAAAGTAAACTCCTTACCGATATATTCGAAATTACCTGCGAGAACATGTCCGTTAAAAGTGAAATCCCGATCTTTTAAGAAGGTAATCTCGCTACTATCTGGTTCTATAATTACATTAAGGGAGTCACTTATTTTAAAACTATTTACTCCCCGCACAGTCATTGATCTTTTTAGAAAATTGAATGTAAGGTTGGGCTTTTTATTGGTTACTGATGCCAGTATAATATTATCATAATCCTTATCCCCATTTTTGGAATCATAAAGATGAAATGCTTTTTTCTTTACTGTAATTAAATCGGATTGTGAGTCATATCCAATGAGTCCCTTTTGTGCAAGCCCTACCATGGCACCCTTAATCAGCCTTACATCTTTGTTATAATGTTTGGCCAGGTCACTCACATAAAACTGATCAGTGCCTTTGATATTGGCATAAACCACGGCTATGCCCAATGGGTTAAATGGATACACCCTATCCCCCAATGATCGATAATCCTCATAATTATAATGATCAGAAGATTCGATATAAGCAGGAATGATGTTGCGTGCTTGAAGGATAGACGCATCTAGACTATCGGCATTTAAATCCCACCGCATAATGTCAGCTGTAAAATCGAGATTGAAAAAGGTAGATGTAAAGGGCGTATTTCTAAATGCCCCTTTGTCTTTCTGCACAACCAACTGCCGTTTATTATAATCATACTTAATCCTGACTGCGGGGTGGTAGATAGAATCATTGCCTTGGTAAATAACCAGTCCCGCGCGATCGGCTATGATAGTGGAGTCTTTAAACTCAAAAATATTGGCTTTAGCTTTAAATTTTATAGAACTCTTATCTTGTACCTCAATGCGTGAATAGCTTCCCAACAGAGAGGCACTCTTTATTTTAGGCCCATCAAGTGTAAACCCGCCTTTATAGATAAGCCCTTCTCCAAGATTTTTAATCCTTATATTGCTGTAATACGACTTAAACCTAGGATATCTTGATGCCTTTGTTGAATCATGGCGTACACTTTTATATTCAAATACTCCTTCAACCGGCTCATTTAGTTTATCCAAATAGGTAAGCTTTGCCCCTTCAGCAGAAAGCTGTGCTTTGGAAACATCCAAACTATATTCTGAAAGCCGGCAAAAAACAGAATCTGGACTTAACCCCGCCAAAGACCAGTCAAATTTGCCCCCTTTTCCAACAAAAGTATTGGTTTTGATAATGTAATCACCCGATGAGTTTTCTAGAAAAACGGAATCATAAGGAGTTACAAAATTGAGGGTGAGTGTTTCAAATCGTACTACCGCCCCCTCTACTATCGGCATGGTAGATGCTCCCCGCACGGCATCGATCATTGCCTGATCTTCATCATAGGGGGTCTGTTCTTCATATTCATCATAATAATAAGACGTATCGGCATCATCCCATTCTGTGTCCCAGTCGCTGTCATCCGGCTCCTGATCCAAGTCATCAAACCATTCATCTTCTGCGGGGGCAGGTTCTTCCACCACCTCCTCAATAAGTGGCGGCTCTATAAACTCAAAGTAATAGTCTGCCTCACCTATGAACAACTTGTTGGATTTAGCAAAAAATAAAGCTCTATTGGCAAAAAAGGAAGTCGAGAAATTCAGGAATTTGATAATGTCCTCATTTTTATAAGTGGCAATAACCCTTCCTGCTGTATTTAAATAATCTGTAATCTTTTGGTTATCAGCGGCTTCTATTTGAATGGCATTGACCAGTGCCGCGCAATAGGCCTCTTGATAAGGCCGCACTTTCAATTTTTTGTCTTCAAGTGCCTTCATTTGCGAAACTACTTTTTTCTGCTGATCAAGTCCGAGTTGCGACCATATCAGGGCAAAATTATCACCTACCTCCATTGCTCTTGCTGCACGGGTATTATTGAGAATCACACTTACGGAGTCACCGAAAATGGCAGGGTCGTCAGGCAATACCTTTTTCTGGGCATGCAATATGCCAGAGCAAAGTAGGAGTAAGCTTAGGAGATATGGTTTTGTGTGAGATATCATTAACCCCTGAAATTCTTAAATAAATGTGAATATACCAATTTAGCAATTGGGTTTGAGGGTGGAGTTACTAACGTAAAAATAGCCTTAAAGATTGTTAATCCTCAATTTTTAACAAAGATCAATGAGGACCAATCATTTTTATTGCTGCTACTCTGGTGCTTTAGCCCAAATTCAGCGGCTTTTTCGATAATATCCTTATCGTCAGTGACATAGAATCCACTTAGTATCAATAGCCCCTTATCGTACAAAACTTGGGCATATTCTTTCATTTCTTCCAACAGGACGTTCTTGTTAATATTGGCAAGAATGATATCAAACTCACCTTTTAGTTCAATCGTATTTATTGTACCACCCAGCACGGTTATATTTTTACAATTGTTGAGTTCTACGTTTTCAGGTGCATTTTCTATGCTCCAATCGTCAATATCATAAGCAACAATCTCTTTGGCGCCCAACTTTTCAGCCATTATGGCCAATATGGCTGTGCCACAGCCAGCGTCCAATACCCGCTTGCCTCCATGATCAATTTGCATTTGGTTTTTGAGCATCAAATAGGTGGTAGAGTGATGTCCCGTTCCAAATGACATTTTTGGTGTAATGACAATCTCATATTCAAAATCACCCAAATCCTTGTGAAATGTGGCCCGTACCAGACATTTATCTTCTACTATAATTGGGTCATAGTTTTTCTCCCACTCTTCGTTCCAGTTTTTATTCTCAAATTCAGAAGTAGAGTAAGTTATTTGGGCATCGGGATAGCGTATAATTAAATCGTCTAATACCTTTTTATCAAAATCATTGATGAGCTGGTAAGCATCAAGGCCTTCTTCCGTCTCCATCATGGAGTCAAAATCCATGTCATTAAGCTCGGCTATAAGAATCTCCTTAAATTCATCAGTGCAGATGAATTTAAACTCCATGTATTTTACCGGCTTCATTAAAAGGACTTTACGATATCGGTAAAGTCACGTGATTTTAAGGCTGCCCCACCTATTAGCCCGCCATCAACATCCGGACAGGAAAATAACTCTTTAGCGTTATCGGGTTTGCAGCTACCACCATAAAGTATGGAAAGGCTTTCGGCAATTTCCCCTCCATATTGGCCAGCTATAAATTTGCGTATTGCAGCATGTACCTCTTGCGCTTGTTCTGAAGTGGCTGTTTTACCCGTTCCAATTGCCCAAATAGGCTCATAAGCTATTACTATTTTTGAGAATTGTTCTTCATTTAAATGAAACAAGCTCTCTTTTATCTGATTGCATATAAATGCTTCGTACTTACCCGATTCACGAATATCAAGTGATTCTCCACAGCAAAATATGGGAAGCAGATTGTTTTCAAGTGCTATGTCTATTTTACTGGCCAGTTGTAAGTTGCTTTCATTAAAGTACTCCCTTCTTTCACTGTGCCCCACCAAAACGTACGATACTCCAACTGAGGCAAGCATCTCAGCGGAAATTTCACCGGTAAAAGCACCTGACTTATGTTGACTACAATTCTGGGCCCCCAGAAAGATTCTATCAGCATTTTTTATCTGACCATTGAGTTGGGTTAAATGTATATATGGTGGTGCCAATATTACTTTAACATCACCACGTACCTCATCGGCCACCATATTGACTATCTCGGTGGTTAACTTCAGCCCTTCATTGAGGGTTTTGTTCATTTTCCAGTTGCCAGCTACTATTTTTTGTCTCATATCTCTTGTTTATAAGGCTCGCAAAGATATCGATTTAAGTTAATACAATCTTAATCCCCCTAGCTTATCCTACTCCAATTGATGGCACTTTTCTTCATTGAAGCAATTTGATATTTAATATTGGCATTTTCTTCCTTTTGCAGTGTAGGATCATCATCCAAAATAGCAAGTGCTGCCTCACGTGCAGCCTGAAGAATTTTACCGTCTTTTCCCAAATCAGCAATGAGCAGGTCCAGCACGCCACTTTGCTGTGTGCCCATCAAATCGCCAGGGCCGCGTAACTGCAAATCAGTATCGGCTATTTCAAAACCGTTATTTGTCCGTACCATAGTCTCCAGCCTAACGCGCCCATCTTGCGACAGCTTATAGTTGGAAATGAGTATACAATAGGACTGATCGGCCCCACGCCCCACACGTCCACGCAACTGGTGCAATTGTGCCAGTCCAAACCGTTCGGCATTCTCAATGATCATCACTGAAGCATTTGGAACATTTACGCCAACTTCTATGACGGTAGTGGCTACCATTATTTTTGTTTCACCTTTTACAAAGCGGTTCATTTCATACTCCTTGGCCTCAGTTTTCATTTTCCCGTGAAGGATACTTAGGGGCACATCTGGGAAAGCCCGTGCTACACTTTCATAGCCATCCATTAAATCTTTTAAATCCAGTTTTTCAGATTCCTCTATTAATGGATACACAATATACACCTGTCGGCCCAATGCTATTTGTTCCTTTATAAAGCTGTTAACCTTCAATCGGTTAGCGTCATATCGATGAATCGTCTTAATTGGCTTTCGGCCTGCCGGAAGCTCATCTATTGTGGAGATATCCAAATCACCATAAAGGGTCATCGCCAAAGTTCGTGGGATAGGGGTGGCAGTCATTACCAATACATGCGGGAAAATGCCTTCATTTTTCTGCCATAACCTAGAGCGTTGGGCCACGCCAAATCGATGTTGCTCATCAACAATGGCCAAACCCAAATTCTTAAACTGAACTATCTCCTCCAATAAAGCATGGGTCCCTACTAATATATGCAGCTCCCCAGTCCGTAAATATTCATGGATAATTTTGCGTTCACTTTTCTTTGTTGAGCCTGTAAGAAGTGCTATCCGTAAGCCCATTTTATCGGCAAACTCTTTTAATCCATGGTAATGCTGGGTAGCTAAAATTTCCGTTGGTGCCATGAGTGCCCCCTGTGTGTCGCACCCTATTGCTATGAGCATACATATAAAGGCTACAATGGTTTTACCGCTGCCTACATCACCTTGCAATAGCCTGTTCATCTGATTGCCAGATCGCAGATCACGGTAAATTTCCTTGATTACCCGCTTCTGTGCATTAGTAAGTTCAAAGGGCAAATGTTCATTGTAAAATTTATTGAGCAGTTCTGCCTTATTGAATACCATACCCTTGAACTTGTCAATTCTGGCCAGTTTAAGCTTCAAAAGCCTAATCTGGACGTAAAAGAGCTCCTCAAATTTTAACCTGAATTGTGCTCTTTGCAGCGTTTCAGGTGTTTCTGGGAAGTGAACATAAGCGATGGACTCATTTTTATCCATCAAACTATACCTCTCCCTAATTTGAACAGGAAGTGTTTCTTTAATCCGTTTTACGGCTTCGGGCAGTAGTACTCTCTGCAATTTGGCTATGGCCTTACTATCAAGGTATTTCCTTTTTAATAGCTCGGTAGTGGAATAGACAGGTTGCAGATATCCAGCTTCTAGGTTTTGCTGACTTGCAATTTCAATTTCAGGGTGGGCAATATTCAGTTTAGAACCGAACAGATTTGGCTTACCATAAACCACATATTCCACTCCCGGCTGAATTTTTTTGAGCATCCATTGTGCCCCTTGAAACCACACCAGTTCTATCTCCCCTGTTTCATCCACCAAATAGGCTTTCAATCTCCGTTTTCTAGGAGGACCCTGCATTTCATAATGTCTTATTCGGCCTTTCAGCTGAATGTAGGGCATACTGCCGTTGGCCTCACTTATAGTATGAAATTTTGTGCGGTCTTCATGTCGGAAAGGATAATACTGGACTAAATCCCCAAAAGTAAAAATGCCCAGTTCCTTATTGAGCAGCACTGCTTTTTGTGGGCCAACCCCCTTGAGGAATTCTATTTTAGTATCGAAGAAGTTTTGCATTTATTCAATACCTTCATTTTTCAAAATCTCTAAGAGGATTTTTTTGTTCTCAGGTAATTCTTCCTTTGCTATTTGCCAAAGTGAATGGTAATCAATGCCAAAATACTGGTGAGAAATAATGTTTCTCAATCCATACATGTGCCTCCATGGCATTAATATGTATTTGGATTTAATTTCTGAAGGAATGTTTTTAGCTGCCTCTCCAATTACTTCAAAATTTCTAACGACAGCATCAGAAACAAGATAGTTTTCTGTGAAAGATTTGAAGTCATGACCCTCTAAGTATTCTTCAATCCTATTTATAGATTGGAGCATGTCTTTTAGATAAAAATCAAATCTCCTCTTCAATTTTTAATCAATAAATTTGGTCTGCTTTAATATTTGATCCCTTAACTCATGCCGAAGCGCTGAAGCCGATACTAGATCAACATTGACTTTTAATTCACTTTCCAATAACTCCTTTAAATCAAAAAATGACCACCCAAGTGGTTTTTCAAAATATACGATAATATCCAAATCAGAGGAACTTGTAAATGTATCATTGGCATAAGAACCAAAGTACCCTACTTTTTGAACAGAATAATCTTTAAAAAGAGTAGGTTTCAATTTACGTAAGGTGTCCTCAATACTTAAAGTGGTTATCATAGGATAAAAATACCCAATTTATTTCATTTGAGATCATTCCATTGAAATGAATTCATCATGTGGACGATGTCGATTTTGACAAATTCAATGGCAGGTCTCAGCGAATCATTTTGGACAGTTGTATTGAAGTACAATGCCCCACGAAAGAAGTTTTTGGTAGAATCTGTAGTAAAAAATTGAAATTGACTAGGTACCTGACCATCCAGTTCGGCATAAACCACTGTTTTTCCCGAAGGCGTTTTTGTAATGCTTTCATCAATAGCATAGGCCTTTATCTGGTGTTTAGCAGTTAGAAAATAGGCATCGGCCAGGTATTCTTTCAATGAATCATCATTGCTGATTATTTTATAGGTTAGGTTGATGTCTGCTTTAAATTGAGGGTAGTAAATTTCAATCCAATAGCGTTCTGCCATCCAAGAGGAGTCCTTTAATATTTTGGCATGTTTTGAGTATTCAAAGCTATAGGGAAAACTATCTGCCAATGCAATATATTCATGATCGGGAAGATCAAAACGGTTATAACCTTTGGGTTTGGGAAGATAGTCTGTTTCGCAAGCAAATAAAATGATTGCCATTATCAGCAATAAATAGCCCTTAACGATCTTCATTGCTCTCCTCATCTTCTGCTTTTATATAAACCCGTACTTTATTTATTTTTTTGGTATTTACATCCACTGCTGTAAACACGAATTTGTCAAAATAAATCTTTTCCCCTTCAAGTGGTAATTTGGTATTTATTTCCAACAACAGTCCACCCAAAGATTCGCTTTCCCCTTTTATTTTTTCAAAAGTTGAGGGGTTTTCCTCAGTTATTTTACAAAAATCATTCAGTGTGGTTTTTCCTTCAAACAAATAAGTGTTTTCGTCTATTTGATCATAAGGAATTTCTTCATCATCAAATTCATCATTGATCTCCCCTACGATCTCCTCAATAATATCTTCCATGGTAATCAAGCCCGAAGTACCTCCATACTCGTCAACTACAATGGCCATATGCACCCGTTTTTCCTGAAAATCCCTCAAAAGCATATCAATTTTTTTTGTTTCTGGAACAAAAAACCCCTGTCTAAGTAAGATCTTCCAATCAAAGTCTTCTCCTTTATCTATATAAGGCAGTAAATCCTTGATATACAGTATTCCATCAATTTTATCGATGGTTTCTGTATAGGCAGGTACACGCGAAAATCCAGACTTGTTTACTTCAGCTATCAATTCGTGGAAATTGGTCTCGGTATCAAAAGCAGTAACATCCATTCTGGATTTCATTACCTGCTTTACGGTGAGCGTTCCAAAATTTACTATCCCTTTCAATATATCCTTTTCCTCATCGGTGGTATCTTCGTTGCCCGTGGTAAGTTCAAGGGCCTGATGTAGCTCTTCGACTGATATATCATAGCCTTTTTTCTGAAATCTACTTTCAATTATGTTGCTGAGGTTTAAAAGCACATAGGACAATGGCTTAAAAACTGTCTGTAAAATTTTCAACATTGGCGTTGTAAACCGTGCAAAACTCAGATTGTTGGGGGTTGCATACACTTTAGGCAATACCTCACCAAAAAACAAAATGGTCATGGTCACTACTCCCGTAAGTACTATAATAGTTGTGCCTTCGGTACTTTTTGTACCCATGATTTCCCATGTTATAAAAGTAGCTAATGTTACGATGGCCACATTCACGAAATTATTCATGATAAGTATTGTGGCCAATAATATTTTAGGCCTTCTTATTAGCTCTACCAATTTACGGTCGGTTGGGCTATCACTTTCCTTACAATGGGCAATATCCTTGATACTAAGGGAAAAGAAGGCAACTTCTGAACCGCTAACAAGTGCTGATACTACTAGTAAAAGCAATATAAATAATGCGCTAACTAAAAAGAAAAGCGACTGTCCTGACAATAAGGCTTCTAGTAATAATTGACTGGGAGGTTCGTCTATGGGTGTTTCCAATATATTGGTTTTAGTACAACTTTAGAAGGGTAAATCATCTGATTCATCTTCTAGTGCAATATCTCCAGCCGGAGTAGAGGCAGTATTTTGTTGCTGTGGTGCTGAGGATGTTGATGCCGAGGCAGCAGCTCCCCCTTCAGAACTTCCTTTGGGGCTAAGCATGGTCATGTTATCACCTACAATTTCAGTGGTATAACGTGTCACTCCATCTTTTTCCCACGAACGTGTTCTCATCTTACCTTCGATATAAACCATCTCACCTTTTCTGAGATATTTTTCAGCTACTTCCGCAAGACCTCTCCATAGCACTACATTGTGCCATTCGGTTTGTTCTTTACGTTCACCTGTATTTCTATCCTTATAGGTTTCTGAGGTAGCAACAGGGAAATTGGCAACAGCAGCACCATTCTCCAAATGTCTTACTTCGGGGTCTTTCCCCAATCTTCCAACTATAATTGCTTTATTTACTCCAGACATGATAAAAACATTTTAATTCAGTACAAAGTTAGATAATCTTTCCTAAAACTAGCTAAAAAAAGCTGTCCTTCAAATAGGCGGATATGAGCACAGGCTTAGGTAATTCAATCAACTCCTGTGCATTATATAGCGCTAGCCCTTCTCTAACAAAGTCAGTTTCTTTAGGCATTTGATGTAAATGAACTGTATAAAATTTTGCTATTATGTGCTGATGTGTGAGGATATGTTTATATGGTTTGCTCTCCTCTATGTGATCGGAGTAAGTTTCCAACCGCTTTAAAATTGGGTCGTCCAATAGGTCATTAAATTCAAGTTGTTCATTGCGTTCTATCAGATAAAAATCAAAAAGACCCCGCCATATTCCACTGCCTTTTCGTTCTTTCATCATCAATGAGTTGTTATAACTGATGCATACATAATAGAAAAATCGCTGCCTTACTTTAACCTTTTTTGACTTTACAGGTAGGTTGTCTTGCTGCTGATTGATTCTGGCATAGCATTCCACGCCCATTGGGCAGTTTCCACAGTCGGGGTTTTTAGGCGTACAATGAACCGCCCCAAATTCCATGACACTCTGATTAAAAATATCCGGTCGGTCATGAGGTATTAATTTATTGGCCTTTCCATAAAACAGCTTTTGCCCCTTATTAGACCCAATATCGTCATGAATGCCAAATACCCTGGAAAGGACTCTAAAAACATTTCCATCTACTACCGCCACTTGCTCTCCATTGGCAATTGAAGAAATGGCCGCTGCCGTATATGGCCCGATGCCCGGTAGTTTTAGCAACTTTAATGAGGTATCTGGGAACCTACCTCCCATATCCGTTGAAATTATTTTTGCGGTCTTATGTAAGTTTCTAGCCCTAGAGTAATATCCTAAGCCCTGCCACGCTCTTAGTACCTCACGTTCATCGGCTTTTGCCAAATGATGTACGGTGGGGAATAATTCCAAAAACCGCTCATAGTAAGGAAGTCCCTGATTTACCCTTGTTTGCTGCAGTATGACCTCAGAAAGCCAAATATGGTAGGGGTTTTTGGTGTTGCGCCATGGAAGATCCCTTTTATTTTGGCTATACCACAACATTATTCTCTCCGAAAACGATGTTTTTACTGAGCTGGATTCTTCGAATTTCACGTGTTTATTACATTGTGAGTTTTTTTTCAAATATTATTTTTAATTGCGTTTTAGCGAGGTAAATTTGCTCATTAACAAGTAGTTAGAAAAAGAATCATCAGAATTTTAGCTTAATTAAATAACAAATAAGTGACTAAAGCAGACGTAATATCAGAAATAGCGGAGAAAACGGGAATCCCAAAGGAAGATGTATCAATTACTGTTGAAGCTTTTTTCAACATTGTAAAAGGATCCATGGCAGATGGTAGCAATATTTACGTACGTGGATTTGGCAGTTTCGTTAATAAAAAACGAAAAAAGAAAATTGCCAGAAATATATCAAAAAATACTGCCATTGTCATTGACGAGCACTTTATCCCGAGCTTCAAGCCTTCAAAGGTGTTCATTGATAAAATTAAAAGGAGCTCAAAAGTAAAAGAGCTCAATACTTAAAGAGCCGCTTCCTTTTAATTATAACTTTGATCCTTGATCTTTGCATACTTTAAACCAGAGATATGCTTAAGAATAGGATCATTTTACTTGTAAGTGCAATTGTACTTGTGGCTATTATTTTTAGCCTCCCCCGTGTTGTTGTTGATAACGACCCCAAAAAGATGGATGAGTCTGAAGCGGGGCGAAATCATGATGAAGTTCCAGATGCCCATTTGGAGACACTCGACCCCTCTGGTGTAGAAAAAGCCAATACTTTAAAGGAAAATTTACGGGGTGCAGAAAATGTTGAAAAAAGTATTATCTTTGCAGACTCTTTGGCCAAACTGTATCTAAGTGTTAATAAATACGACAGTGCGGCAAAGTTCATTGAAATTATTGCTGAGAAAGTGCCAAGTGAAACCAATTGGTTCAGAGCAGGAAGTGCCTACTATGATGCCTATGGATTTGCTATGGACGATGCAAAGCAGGAAGAATTGGGCAAGAAAGCCAGGTTTTATTTCGAAAAGGTTTTGGAACAATCACCCAAAAACCTTGATGCGAAAAACAAATTGGCCATGACTTACCTGACAACATCCAACCCCATGCAAGGGATTATGATGTTGAGGGAAATTCTCGAAAGTGATCCAAATAACGAACAGGCTATGTTCAACTTGGGTATGCTTTCCATGCAATCGGGTCAGTATGATAAAGCTGTTGAGAGGTTTAAAAAGCTCACAGAGTTATATCCCAATAATACCCAGGCGCAATTCTTTCTTGGTGTTTCGTATAAAGAAACCGGCAATAAAGAAAAGGCTAAAGAGCAATTTGAATTAGTGAAAACATTGGATAGTGATCCGTCAGTACAAGCTACTGCAGATTCTTATCTAAAAGAAATAGAGTAAATAAAATATTGTTAAACCTCCGCCAGCTGGCGGATTAAAAATCAAAAATTATGCCTTGCGGTAAAAAAAGAAAAAGACATAAGATTGCCACTCATAAGAGAAAGAAAAGACTTAGAAAGAATAGGCACAAGAAGAAATAATCTAATGCCCCTATAGTGATATAGGGGCATTCTATCACATCCATTTTTTAATTTAAACCAAATTATTTTGAGTAACGAATTAATAATTAATTCAACTCAAAACGGATGTCGCATAGCCCTTTTAAAAGATAAAAATCTTGTTGAATTCCATCATGAAGAAGATGGAAATAAATTTACTGTTGGAGATATATACCTTGGCACTGTACGAAAAGTTGTTCAAGGACTGAATGCTGCTTTCATTGACATTGGATATGAAAAAGATGCATTCCTGCACTATCTTGATCTTGGACCAAAATATAATACCCTCCAAGACTATACCAAGAGAACGCTTAATAAAAACAACGCTTCCGGTAAATTAGATAAACTCAACATCAAACCTGATATTGACAAGCATGGAAAGATTACTGATGTACTTTCCAAAAATCAACAATTGCTTGTTCAGGTTGTAAAAGAACCTATTTCAACAAAAGGGCCTCGACTTTCATGTGAGTTGTCAATTCCTGGCAGATACCTGGTACTGGTTCCATTCTCGAACGCAGTAAACGTATCAAAAAAAATTACAAGTAATGAAGAGCGTAAAAGGCTGCTTCGGCTGGTATCCTCTATTAAACCTCAAAACTTTGGGGTGATCATCCGTACGGTAGCGGAAGGAAAAGAGGTTAAAGAACTTGATGCTGACCTTAGAAATGTGGTTAGTATTTGGCATCAGGGAATGGAAACCCTCAAATCTGCCAAACCCAAAGACCGGGTGATCGGGGAAATGGGAAAAGCATCTACCATTCTCAGAGATGTTCTCAACGAATCTTTTGATAATATTCATATCGATGATCAGGCAATCTATGATGAGGTGAAAACCTATATTCATAAAATTGCGCCAGACAAAGAAAAAATTGTAAAGCTCTTTAGCGGCAAAGCCAAAATATTTGAGGTTTTTGGCGTTGAAAAACAGATAAAAACGGCTTTTGGCCAATCTGTAAGTATCAAAGGAGGTGGGTACCTAATCATTGAGCACACCGAGGCATTACACGTAATTGACGTTAATAGCGGTAATAAATCCAATAAGGAGGATGGACAGGAGGCTACAGCCCTTTCTGTAAACATTGAGGCTGCTAAGGAAATTGCACGTCAGTTAAGACTGCGTGACATGGGTGGTATTATTGTGGTCGACTTCATTGATATGAAGAAGATGGATCATAGGAAAATGATCTACAAAGTGATGAAGGATGAGATGGCGCCTGACCGATCGAAATTTACGGTTTTGCCGTTGTCTAAATTCGGTTTGATGCAGATTACCCGCCAGCGGGTAAGACCAGAGATGAACATCACCACTAAGGAACTTTGTCCTACCTGTAACGGGACAGGCAAGATCAATGCCTCCATTGTGATCTCAGACCAGATCGATAGAAATGTAGATCATCTGATGACTACCCAGAATGAAAAAGATATAGTGGTGGTACTTCACCCTTTCATTTATGCGTATTATACAGCAGGTACCTTCTCAAGAAGAATGAAATGGTATTTCAAATACTTTAAGTGGATCAAGTTAATCGAAGACTCCTCCATGGCAGTTACAGAATTCAAAATTCTGAACAAGTTTGGCGAAGAGATAGAACTTCAATAAAACTAAACCCTCATAGAAATGTGAGGGTTTTTTTTATTCTACATATGCTCGCATCATCATTTTGTTAAATCCATAAAGGATTTATTCTTACTCAAAATATTAAAATCTTCATCTTCTTTAACAGAGGCAAAGTAGGGAAATCCCAATTCCTTACATTGCTTCAATGTTTCCAGTGCCATATCTACATTTTGGTTGAGTGAGTATAACTTGGCAAGAAAATAATAATTGTATGGCTTATATTCATTTAAGACTCGTAGGTTGTTAAGAAGATCAATCCCTTTTTCATAATTTGAAGAGACTTTAGAAGTTTGATAGGTCATGAATAATGCACCTATAAAATCTTCTTCAGTTAGGGGCCTATTTTCTGATAATGGATTTAGTAGATCTGGAAGAATAGGCCAAACTTTCAAATTAATAAGTTGCTTATTCCCGAGGTTTAAATAATCCCAAATGAATTGGACTTTTTCAGTTTCACCATTTAATAATTGATCTTCTACAAAATTGATGTATTTACTTTGATACTTTTCACTATTAACGGAATCAAGCTCGATTAATGACAAATAGGTTTGTTTTAATAGGTAATCAAAAAAAAGATCTTTACCTATTACTGACTTTTCAAAGTCATGATAATACCTAATTGCCTCAGCGATGTTCTCTTTCTTCTGGTGAATGTTAGCAAGGGATAATTTAGCCACTAACATGCGTGCATCTTTTATTGACATATTATGATAAAGGCTTTCAGCCATCCTGTAGTAAAGAGCTGCACTATCCAAATCTTTTAATTTATCCTCAAATAATGCCCCCATTTTCATGTATGCTTGTCCATAGGCAGAATCTATATGGTTTAATATATAGTTGAATTCTTGTTGTGCTTCCCTTGTCTTGCCTTCAGAACCATACCTAATACCAAGCCATATATGATTTCCTGCATGGTCTGGTTCTATATTCACCGCTTTCTTAAGCAGCAATATTGATGAGTCTCTTTGCCCTTTCTCCCAAAGTACATCGGCAAGTAAAGTATAGGTATCACCCAATTCTGGCGCATATTTTTTAGCGAGTAACGCATATTTCTCTTGATCCTCCAATCTCGATTTAGAACCATTACCATAAGTTAAAAATTGGTGGATATGCCCCAGTAAAGTGTAAGCTGCCCCATATTCTGGGTCAAGTTCTATCGCTTTATTTAAGAAGTGTAAAGCACTGTCTGCTCCTTTCTTTGTCCAGGTAAATATGTGGTCATAATAGGCCTTTTTGAAATAATCAAAAGCTAATTCATTACTAGATCCTACTTTATCTGGGTTTTTATAATAATCAAATGATGTTTGACTTGTTGCTGAGCTTGAATAAATCGATATGGATAAAATAACTAGTAGTAATTTCATGGCCAGGATTATTTGTTAAACTCAAATCATTTAATCTGTAAATTCTGCTCCTACCAACTATAGAATATCAAAATCGCAGAAATAAATATTAATAAAAATAGTGATTTATGGGTTTCCTGACAAGCTACCAACCCTTTAACATTTCTGTTGGTGTTTTAACTCTGATCTCTATATTTTCATAAACGCTACATCCCTTCATTTTTTTTGGAGGCCAAAAAACGAAGCAAAA
>DDIU01000040.1 GCA_002338655.1 Flammeovirgaceae bacterium UBA1842
TAAATCCCCTAAAGGGGACTTTTCGGCATCCACCAACTGGCGGAGAAGGTTTTTTGAAGGAATTCGGAAAACCCATGATATATGAATTTTACGGCACTTTTACTCCTAAATCCCCTAAAGGGGACTTTCGGCATCAGCAAATTGGCGGGGAAGGATTTTTAAAACTCCATATCGTCACCACCAGAGTCATCATCCCTCTCTCCACGAGAGCGTTTTTTGGTCTGGTTGATGCGATAGGTGAATGACAAACGGATTTGCCTTGATCTCCAACGGAATTCCGACATTTCTATAAAATCATCGGTAATTGTTTCACCACGGTATTTCCTGCTATTGAATAGATCACGTACACTAAGCGTGAGCGTACCATTCTTTTTCATAACATCCATATTAGCTCCTAAATCTATAGAGTATTGGCCCTCCCTTTTGCCTTGGGTGGTGTTTTCTGGCGCTCTGTAGTTTCCACTCAACTGCATATCAACTTTACCTAGCTTCACTCTTGAATTCAGTCTAAATCTGGATGAGTAAGTATCCCTATTCAATTCCAAGTCCCCATACGAACCATTGGTGATCGCCCGATAAAAGTTGATGTTACCATTTATATTTAGCCATTTTAAAGGGTCAGCATTAAAATTAGCTTCAATACCATAGGCATTTTCAGTTCCTATATTCCGAGGTATGGACAGGGTACTGTTTTCACTTTCATCATATACGGTTTTCACCCTTTCTATTACCCCTGTGGTATACCTATAGTAGGCGCCCAAATATAAAGAAGAGTGGTTAAAGTTATTGAGTAGTCCCATCTCGTAAGAATCTGTAAATTCCGGATTAAGGTCGGTATTACCGGCCCTTAAGTTACGTGGGTCACTGAACGAAAAGAAGGGGTTCAAGTACCAAAACCGGGGTCTGGAAAGCCTTCGGCTATAGCTTGCTTGCACGGTTTGCATTTTGGTCAGTTTATAGGACAAGAAAGCACTTGGAAAAAAATTGAGGTAGTCCTTTTTCTTGCTGTCATCAGTTTCACGTTGGTAAGTAGAAATGTACGTTTGCTCAGCCCGCAACCCGATTTGATATCCCCATTTGGCCATTTTATTTTCAAAAATGGAATAAGCGGCATGTACATCTTCGTTGTAGTTGAATTCATTTGAGAAATTGGCCAATGGAGCCCATCCGCCTTGTCCGTCCACTTCTTCCACCAGATAGTCACTCCCTATTTCCCTGATTGTACCCCTATAACCCGCTTCGAATTTCTTCCCTTCCCCAAAAGGATAAACGTAATCGACCTGAATTAATGTGTTTTTATCAATTTGCTCATTTATTGAACGTTGGTATTTTACAAGTTCACTATTGGTAAATAAATTGGCAGAGTCAATGGATGATTTTTCCACCTCGCGATTGTCCCGATATTGAAGTTCTGCTGTTAGTTCGTGCCCCTCCCCTTTCATTATCCTTTTATACTGCATCTGGTACTCATGATTGTTATCGTCCTCGGTTTCAATATCTTTTCGATAAGTATTGCTGTATAATACCTTGTCTCTATCACTATCAAAATAGGTGATCTCGGTGGTATTCTCTTCATCAGAAATTCTCACAAGACCAGAGGCCGTGATGATGTTCTTTTCATTGATATAGAAATCGGTACCCACTCTAAAATTATTTGAGATTCCACTTCTTACCCTATCATTATCAATGAAGGTATAGGTGGTATCATTCCCAAAAGAGGTCCTGTCAGTAAATCCTCCACCAGGATTCTCACGATAACCTATTCCATAGCTACCGAAGAGATTAAAACTCCCAGAGCGGTAATTGGCATTACCAGAAAAACCATGATTATAAGGATACCCGGTATTCGCGGTAAATGATCCGTTAAACCCGCTTTCACGTTCCTTTTTCAATATAATATTGATGATACCGGCTGAACCCTCAGCATCATAGCGAGCAGAAGGGTTAGTGACTACTTCTATACGTTCAATTAAGTCTCCCTGCAGTTGACGAAGTCCATCTGCGTTATTGAGTCCGACTAAGCCAGACGGTTTGCCATTGACAAGTATTCGCACATTTGAGCTCCCTCTAAGGCTTACATTACCTTCTACATCTACACTTACCGAAGGCAGGTTATCAATAATCTCAGAAGCATTAGAACCGATATTGGCCAAATCTTCACCCACATTAAATACCCTTTTGTCCAATTCCAATTGCATTTGACTTTTATTGCCGGTCACTACCACTTCGTCCAATATGGAAGAATCAGGTGACAATTTCACCTTGCCAATATCAACCAATCTATTTTCCCTATTGAAGGTGACACTAATAAACTTTGCTTGGTAGCTTATAAATTGAATCTTTAAAAGATATGAACCAGGCCGTCCATTTATTTCAAACTTTCCATTGGCGTCTGTCACTATGCCATCTACCAATGTGCTATCTGTTGATTGGAGTAAGCTTATGGTAGCATATTCTAGTGGCGCACCGGTAGATGCATCCAGTAATGACCCTGTAACCTTAAAAGGGTTTTCTCCTTGTCCTCCCGATCTGCCCCCTTGCGCTAATGCTAGGAGAGATGTTGAAATAAATGCTAGTAATAAAAGTGTTCTCATTATATCTTTTTGTGAATTTGAATGCTAAGTTAAAAACAGGGTTTGATTGAAATCTGAATTAATATTGAAGGAAATCTGAAGTTTTAGGTTTTTGGCTTTTGGTTGCTCGTAAAATGAAAACCTCCTAGTTTCAAAACCTTCTAAATTTGCGAACCATCAACAACTAACCACTAAAAAGGGAATAGTTATTTTAAACCCCTGACCCTAAAGGGGGAATTCTAAATAACTTGATAATTACCCCTAGCCCCTAAAGGGGAATTCTAAACAACTTGATAATTACCCCTAGCCCTAAAGGGGAAAGATTCCCAACAGGTATCTCGTTAAATAACCCCTGACCCTAAAGGGGAAAGATTCCGAACAGGTATCTCGTTAGATAACCTCCGACCCGTGTCCCCTAAAGGGGAAATTCTAAAAAGTAACTTCAATTTGATGTTCATCATTTTTAAATTTGTATCCTATTTCAAAACCACTTACATCGCAGATTTTCTTAACGATGGCCAATCCAAGACCTAATGATTCTTGGCTTTGATTGCCCTTTTTAAACCTGTCAAATAATAATTGAGGCTCTATGGACAATGGCTCACCTGTGTTTGAAATGATCAGTTTTTTATGGTTTAATAAAATCTTTATCCGCCCGGCTTCAAAATTATGTCTGATGGCATTTTTTACTAAGTTGGTAATCAATATCCCACATAAAACCGCATCCATTTCCACCTTGACATTTCCTTCTATTTCCTTGTTAAGTGTTATTGATTTTAATTCTATCAACTCTTCAAAATCAAATATCTGACGCTCTAGTTCCGCACTAATGTTTATCTGGCCTACATTTTCAAACTCCTTATTATCAATCTTTGTAAGCAGTAGCAACGATTGATTCATTTTCGATAAGCGTTTCAACGACTGTTGTGCAGAGATTATCATGGCCGATTGTTCCTCTGACAGTTTTTCCGTGTTGAGCAGTATTTCCAACTTGCCTGAAGCAATGGTCAATGGCGTTTGGATTTCATGAGCGGCATTCTCCGTAAACTCCTTCACTGCCTGATAATCTTTCTGCATTTTACGGGTCATTTCTTCTAGGAACTGATTGAGTTTATTAAATTCTGATGTGCTGGAATGTTCATATTTATACTCCTGATTTCGCATCAGACTGAAATCCTTAATCCGTTGCAGTGCTTTGTTGAATGGCTTCAAAATCCATAAAGAAGTTAGTCCACTAAGAATGAGCACCACAAAAGTGAGCAGCAAATACATTTTCAGGAGCGATTCCTGAACCCCATCCGCAATATCGTCCTCCTCAATAATTAAGTCATACATCGATATTTTATACGGCCTATTATTGATCACCTTTATTACATCCAACTTGATGTGCGGCTCAAGTCGTTGGAGTGTGGAGTGCATCACGATGGTATCGGAATAATGCACTTTGGTTTCCTGAACGCCCGAGTCCAAGGGTATTATTGAGATTTTATCACGCACAAATGGGCGGCTAAGCTTCCTCCGCTCAATCATTTTTTCAGCAGAAGTAAGCCGCTCCCTAAGAAAGCGCTGTTGCTCAAAATCCACCTCCCTTTTGATAACCTCAAAAGTGATCACCCCGCCCAGCATGAATACAAGCAGTGAAATCAAAAGGTAAATAATCGTTATTTTTAATATAAGGCGCATTTTAAATATTGGTGTTGAATTTGTAACCCGATCCGTACATGGTTTGGATATAATCTTTACCACCTGCTGCGGTTATCTTCTTTCGTAAATTTTTAATGTGTTGATAGACAAAATCAAATGAATCCATCGAATCCATGTAATCTCCCCAAAGATGTTCGGCTATCGACTGCTTGGTGAGCACACGGTTTTTATTCACCACCAAATACAGGAACATCTCAAATTCCTTGCGTGTAAGGTCGAGTAAAATATTAGCTACCCTTATTTCAAGGGTTTTAGTGTCAATCCTGATTTCACCTACAACCATTTCGCTACTGCCGCTTAGTTGCCTTCGTCTATAAATTGATTTTATCCTTGCGTTAAGCTCCGAAAGGTGGAACGGCTTGGGCAAATAATCGTCAGCCCCTAGTTCCAGACCATGAATCCGGTCTTCCAAGGCATCTTTTGCAGAAAGAATCAACACCCCCATATCGGAATTATGGGCTTTTAGATATTTCAGTATTTCCAGGCCATTGTTGTCTGGCAACATAATATCAAGAAGTACAATATCGTAGTCAAAACCGGCTAGTTTATCAATAGCCGAAGCATAAGTAGAAGCACATTCCACCACATACCCTTCCTTGCTTAGATATCCCGATACATTTTGTGTGAGTTCAACATTGTCCTCAACGAGCAATACTTTCATGTGACAAAGGTATCATCCTTTTCTGAAGAGATTTTGAAGTTGGATATTATGGAATAAAAAAACTTGGATCTATTATTTGAGATTCTTTTCTTCCTCAATTAAATGGACCAGTTCGTTGTACCATGTTTCTCCGTATTTTCTGATCAATGGCTCCTTAAGGAATTTGTAAACCTCTACGCCCAATTCCTTACCAAAATCACACGCAGGATTGCAGATGTCCCAGCGGTCATAGTTGAGCGCTTCAAATTCTTCGTATTTGGTGGCACGTATCGGATATAAATGGCAGCTGATCGGTTTTTTCCAATCGGTTTTTCCGTCAAGGTAGGCTTGTTCAATACCACATTTTAGAATCCCTCTTTCATCGTACACTGCATAGGCACATTCCTTACCTCCAATGGTAGTGGTTGAATATTCGCCATCTTCATCATACACATAGCGCCCATGTTCACGTATGGCCTGTTTGCCTTCTTCCGATAAGTAAGGAGCTACTTTGTCATATATTTCATCCAATATCTTCAGCTCAGATTCCTCCAGAGGGGCACCCAGATCGCCTTCTACACAACAGGCCCCTTTGCACTTCTCTAGGTTACAAACAAAGAATTTTTCCTTTATGTCATCCGAAAGAATAACCTTACCATGTTCTATCATACCTGCAAAGCTAATAATTAGAAATTCAAAATTGGTTTTTAGAGGTTGGTTAATCGTCATTCGTAGGGTTGTTTATTGGTTGATCGTTATTGGCTATTTGATTTGTGGTTCGGTAACTTTGAGCTTTGAAACCTCGCAAAGAAAATTTTTAACGCTTAAACATTATTAAACCCTTCCAGAGGTTTGTAAGGTATTCATTTCTAATTATTTACATTTAATCCCTGCGGGATTAGTGGTTCATTATTCTTAATTCTGGTTCAAAGTTTAAACGGTGCTGCGGGATTGGGTTTTGTGCGTAGGAAGTAGCATGGGATTTTTAAGGCATTTGTGCTTTGTTTTTTGGTCTCAAAAAATGAAGGACTGAAAGGCGGTCACCTACAGATTAGGGCTATTTGCCTGAACATAATTAAACCCTTTCAGGGGTTTGTAAGGTATTCATTTTTAATTATTTACATTAAATCCCTACGGGATTAGTGGTTCATTATTCTAGATTTGTTGTTAGTGATGACAGATCAATTCTTGTACACCATCCATTACTAAAAACCTTGAGCGAGCCTAAATCCCGAAGGGATTTAATGTGAATAAAATAGACCCACGCTAAAATAACCCTGAAGGGGTTAAACGAATAACTTAAAAATGGCTGAAAACTTAGAACTTTTGAACTTAGAACTTGGGCGAATATACCTTAACTTTGAACGATAGATTTGACAGAGAACTGGGATTAAAAAGAGAGAATGGATTATTTAGAGAGCCTTAACGAACCACAGCGGGAGGGCGTAGTGAACACCGAAGGGCCTACCATGCTAATCGCAGGTGCCGGATCAGGAAAAACAAGGGTACTAACTTATAGAATTGCTTACCTTATTCAGCATAAGGGAGTTGATCCATTCAATATACTTTCGCTCACCTTTACCAATAAAGCTGCGAAAGAAATGAGAAACAGGGTGGAAAGTGTAGTAGGTACAGACGCCCGAAACCTTTGGATGGGCACCTTTCACTCCGTATTTGCCAGAATATTAAGATCCGAGGCACCGCATATTGGCTATCCGAGCAATTTCACCATCTATGATGCCGAAGATTCCAAATCATTGGTGAAAACCATCGTGAAAGAACTTGGTCTGGATGAAAAAGTATATAAAGCCAATGTGGTATTTAACCGCATATCTGGCGCAAAAAATAGGTTGGTCTCTTGGCGTGAATACAATAACAACCCCATCTATCTGGCCGATGACGAAAGTAATATGAAGCCAGAATTGGGCAAAATTTACAGAATCTATTCCGAACGGTGCTTCAAAGCTGGGGCTATGGACTTTGATGATCTGTTGTTCCAAACCAATATCTTATTTAAGGAGCACACCGATATTTTAAACAAGTACCAGCAACGCTTCCAATATGTAATGGTGGATGAGTTTCAAGACACCAATATTTCACAATACCTGATTACCAAAAGACTGGCAGCCGTGCGCCAAAATATATGTGTGGTAGGTGATGATGCACAAAGTATCTATGCTTTCCGTGGGGCCGACATCCAAAATATTCTCAATTTCGAAAAAGACTATCCTGACCTTAGGGTGATTAAGCTTGAGCAAAACTATCGCTCTACCAAGACCATCGTGAATGCGGCCAATTCTGTAATAGTTAAAAATAAAGCCCAGCTTAAGAAAAACGTTTGGACCGATAATGTGGATGGAAATCTCATTGAAGTACTCAAGGCGAATTCTGATAATGAAGAGGGCAAACTAATCGCCTCTTCCATTTTTGAAGAGAAGATGCAGCATCAGCTTAAGAACAAAGAAGTGGCTATCCTCTACCGAACTAACAGCCAGTCGCGAGCCATTGAAGAAGCATTGAGAAGGATGAATATTAAGTACAAAATTGTGGGTGGCCTTTCCTTCTATGCCCGTAAGGAGATTAAAGATTTAATGGCTTACATGCGATTTGCGCTTAACACCAATGACGAACAATCTTTTCGTAGAATCATCAACTACCCTAAAAGAGGCATTGGTGGGAGTTCTATAGATAAGATAATCGTAGCCGCCAATGAACATAGCATTGAACTTTGGGAAGTGCTTGCCAATATTTCCTCCTTCCTTCCCGGCAGGGCGGCCAATGCCATTAGTGATTTTGTAACCATGATCAAACGGTTTCAGGTAGAGATCAGCAGCAAAGATGCCTATGAAGCCGCCAATGAGATCGCTAAACGATCGGGATTACTAAAGGATTTATATGAAGACAAAACCGTTGAAGGGTTAAATAGGTATGAAAACGTTCAGGAATTACTGAATGCTGTTAAGGAATTTGTAGATGACCCAGAAAAAGAAGACAAGTCATTAGGCTCTTTTCTACAAGAGGTGGCATTACTTACCGGAATGGATAATGAAAAAGACGATGAGGATGACCATGTAACCATGATGACCATTCACATGGCCAAAGGCCTGGAATTCAAAAATGTGTACATTGTCGGCCTCGAAGAAGACCTGTTTCCCTCACAAATGATGCTGAGCAGTAGAGCAGATTTGGAAGAAGAAAGAAGATTGTTTTATGTAGCCATTACTAGGGCTGAATCGAAGCTATTTTTCTCCTATGCGCTAAGCAGGTACCGGTTTGGAAGGCTGAAAAACTGCGAACCAAGTCGATTTATTGAAGAGGTAGACCCTGCTTTTTTAAAAGTAAACGAGCGTGCCAGGGTCTCTGCTTCCGCTAATGATTATACCAAAAATTTTGTTTCAGGTATGAAGAAGACTTTAGCATCAAAGCCTGTAAATCCGAAATCGAACTATAAGCCTTCTGCCGATTTTGAACCCAGTGACACCACCCACCTAGAAAGTGGTATGAAAGTGGAACATCCGAAATTTGGATATGGCACTGTGGCCGAAATAGATAATAGTGGTTCAAACCACAAAGCAAAAGTTAATTTTGATGACTTTGGTGAAAAGACTTTATTACTTAGTTTTGCTAAACTTAAAATCCACCCGAATTAGGGTTAACCCCACTTTATGAATTACAATACAAGTCTGGAGCCGATCATTCTAAAAGAATACGGCCGCAACGTTCAGAAACTAGTAGAATACCTTCGAACCTTTAAAGACGTTGAAAAAAGAACAGCACAAGCACATACGCTGATAGAACTGATGAAGCAAGTGACCCCATCAGTCCGTGAGACCATCGAAACCAATCAAAAGCTTTGGGATGATATGTATATCATGGCTGGGTTTGACATTGAACTGGATGGGCCATACCCAAAACCTGAGCCTGAATTACTCGGTAAAAAACCTGGTAAAGTACCCTATATATCCAACAGGATAAAATACAAGCACTATGGCCGTAATATTGAGTTATTGATCTTAGAAGCCATAAAGAAGGAAGATCCACAAGAAAGGGAAGATGCGGTTATCTACATTGGAAAGCTGATGAAAAGCTTCTACGGTAGTTGGAACAAAGAGGTGATAGATGATGCCGTTATCTTGGAAAACATGAAAACCATTTCAGGAGGAAAACTCGATATAGACTTAGAAAGGGTACGGGAAGAAAATCTATTTGAAAGGCTATACAAGATCAAGCGTAAAGCACCTGAAGGCCGTGACAACCGAAGCAACAATAGCAGGAATAAAAACAAAAACAGAAAGGGTGGATCTAACTCACATAGAAGAAGTTAATGAGTTCATTCAAGATTCAAGGTGGCCTAAAGTTAAATGGTGAAATAACCCCTCAAGGAGCCAAAAATGAGGCTTTGCAAATTATTGCAGCAGTGCTACTTAGCCCTGAGCCCATTACTATCAATAATATTCCAAATATTCGAGATGTTAATAAACTCATCGAATTAGTAGGTGATTTGGGTGCTAAGGTGGAACAACTGGGCCCCGAACAATACCGCTTTACAGCCAAAGACCTTAATGTAGACTTTCTGGAAACAGCAGAATTTAAAACAAAAGCTGCTTCACTTCGAGGCTCAATCATGATATTGGGGCCACTTTTGGCACGATATGGATATGCCAAAATACCTCGGCCCGGTGGCGATAAAATAGGAAGAAGAAGACTTGACACCCACTTTCTGGGATTTGAAAAACTTGGTGCTAAATTCAATTACAACTCACAGGATGGTTTCTATAAAATAGATGCCTCCAACTTACAGGGCTGCTATATCCATTTGGATGAAGCCTCCGTGACGGGTACGGCCAACATATTAATGGCGGCAGTATTGGCCAAGGGTACCACGACCATTTACAATGCAGCCTGCGAACCCTATATCCAACAGCTTTGCCGTATGTTAATGGGTATGGGTGCTAAAATAACTGGAATAGGTTCCAACTTATTGACCATCGATGGTGTAGATCAACTGTCAGGCACAGAACACACTATGCTGCCAGACATGATTGAGGTGGGTAGTTTTATTGGACTTGCCGCCATGACTCAATCAAATATTACGATCAAAAATGCAGGTGTTAAACACTTAGGCCTTATCCCGGGCGTATTTCAAAAACTGGGTATTAATTTAAAAATTGAAGGTGATGATATCATAGTAGCTGCTCAGGAGCAATACGTGATAGACACTTTTATTGATGGTTCCATACTTACAGTAGCCGATTCACCATGGCCGGGCTTCACTCCTGACCTTTTGAGTATTGTACTGGTGACAGCCATCCAAGCCAAAGGAACGGTATTGGTGCATCAAAAAATGTTTGAAAGTCGCCTTTTCTTTGTCGATAAACTCATTGACATGGGTGCCCAGATCATTCTATGTGATCCACATCGGGCAACCGTCATTGGAATGAACAGGCAGCAGCCACTTAAAGGTATCACCATGTCCTCCCCCGATATACGTGCTGGAGTGGCTCTACTTATAGCTGCGCTTTCCGCCAAGGGTGAGAGCATCATTTCCAATGTAGAACAGATTGACCGTGGTTACCAACACATTGATACACGTTTAATTAATCTGGGAGCTAAAATCGAACGTCTCGATTAAGTAATCTGATTTCCAAGTTTGGTGGTTTGCATAAACCCGAAATTGGTCTTACCTTTTAACTTTATCATCATACTATTTATTTATGGAATTACTGGAATCAGGTACAGATTATGTGACAATGTATGCTTTAGAATATGGCATACCCTTTTTAAAGGCACTACTCATTTTTATAATCGGCCTTTGGATTATTAGGATAATAAAAAATGCATTTGGCCGATTATTGACCAAAAGAAACATTGACGAGTCGTTAAAACCCTTTCTACGAAGTCTTTTATACAACACGTTATTAACATTGCTGGTACTCACCTCATTGAGTACCCTTGGCATACAAATGACCTCCTTTGTGGCCATTATCGGTGCAGCAGGTTTGGCCATCGGACTTGCCCTTCAGGGCACATTGCAAAATTTTGCAGGTGGAGTCATTATACTTGTCTTACGACCTTTCAAAGTAGGAGATTTTATTGAGGGTGGTGGATTGAGTGGCACGGTCAAAGAAATACAGATTTTTAATACCGTAATGGTGACCCCTGACAATAAAAGGATAATCGTCCCCAACGGAGGGCTTTCTAATGAAGCCATTACCAATTACTCCTCTGAAGATAAAAGACGAGTGGACATGGTATTTGGAATAGGTTATGACGATGACATAAAAAAGGCTAAAGATATATTAGTGGAGCTTATTAAGGCCGATGAAAGGGTACTTGCTGAACCGGCCTTCAGAGTAGACGTTTCCAGTCTCGGAGATAGTTCAGTTAATTTCAATGTTAGGCCATGGGTAGCTACACCAGATTATTGGAATGTATATTGGGATTTTCAGGAAAAAGTAAAGCTTGAGTTTGATAAGCAAGGAATCAGCATCCCGTTCCCTCAGCGTGATGTTCATATTTATAATGAAAAATAAACTATAGCCTAATTATACAAAAAAGCTGCTTTGGAACATTTCAAAGCGGCTTTTTTATGTTTAATGCCATTATTCCAGAAGGTCGATTTTACAAATTTCATTCACTATTTGAAATAATTCTAAATAATATTGCAGCTTTTAAAATAGATTTTAACTTTGTGATGTTATTTTTAATTAGTCTAAATACTTAGTAATGAACAAAACATACATCACCTTATTTATTGGCGCAATCCTCCTTTTTTCATGTAATGAAAGCGATGATCCTTCGGTTAGCGCTAATGTTGAAAAAAAACAAGCTATAGAAAACTATGCTGACATCGTACTGGCCTCCTATGAGGATAGTTATAATACTGCGCTAACACTCCAACAATCTATAGATGAATTTTTGGCTGCACCCTCAGAACAGCTTTTTGAAAACGCTAAAACCGCTTGGAAAAATGCACGGATTCCTTACGGCCAAACAGAGGCCTACCGTTTTTATGGTGGACCAATAGACAATGACCTAACGGGCGTTGAAGGACTGATCAATGCATGGCCAATGGATGAAGTATATATTGATTATGTAGTTGATAATGACAATGCCGGAATAATTAATGATGCCACCAATTACCCTACCATTTCCAAAGAATTATTAGAAGAATTGAATGAAGCAGGTGGCAAATCTGAAACGTCAATCTCAACTGGATATCATGCCATCGAATTTCTTTTATGGGGACAGGATTTTAGTGCCAATGGCCCTGGTGAAAGACCATATACTGACTATGTAATAGGTGCTAATGGCACAGCAACGAATCAGGAGCGTAGGGGTCAATATTTAAAAACAGTAACTGCTTTGCTCCTTGACAACCTGGCGACAGTACGTGATGAATGGGAAGAAAATGGAACTTACCGACAGTCTTTTGTCAACAATGCCAACCCAAATGAAATCATTACTAAAATATTTACCGGATTGGGTGAATTGAGCAAAGGGGAATTATCTGGGGAGCGCATGTTTGTGGCTGTAGATACCCAAGATCAGGAAAATGAACATTCTTGCTTCAGTGACAATACTGATGTTGATATTAAAATGAATTTCAAAGGTATTTACAATGTTTACTATGGCATATACAAGCGTGTAGATGGCACTGAAGTAAGTGGAAAAAGCTTCAGGGAATTAGCTCAGTCATTAGATAACGTTAAAGCAAGTGCAGCAGAAGCCGCTTTCGCAGATGCTGAAGCAAAAATAAATTTGATACCAACGCCATTTGATCAGGCTATTTTAAACAGTCCAGCTATAATTTTAGATGCTGTGAAGAGCCTGAGTACCCTTAGTGATAAATTATCAGATGTAGCCTTGGAATTGACAACTGATAAATAAATCCAAATATTTTGAATGCAGTTGGTTAAAAAGTCCCTCTAAAACTTTTGAAGCCAACTCCATTCCTGTTAGCAACAAAAAGTTATGCGCTTATCTTTTCCTTTTTTGGCCTTAACCATACTATCCCTTTGTTTTTCGTGCAACAGCGATGAAGAAGGGCTTTCTGTAGCTCCTGTTGATGAAAATGAAGAACTTTCTGGTGGAGTTAATCTCACCGCTCATGATTTCTCAGAAAATGCATTTGGCGTACAGGCCAATAATCTGAATTTTACTGAACAAGGCCAGTTTGTTACGGGCAATGCATTTTTCAGAAGTAATTGGGTAACTGCACCTTCTTCGGTACAGACATTGGACGGTCTTGGTCCCATAATGAATGCCATAGCATGCGGAAGCTGTCACTTTAAAGACGGCAGGGCTAGGCCTCCTTTAGCTGGCTCCGATGACCTAACCGGATTGCTATTGCGCTTGAGCATACCGGGTATCGGCCCACATGGAGGCACAATTGACGAGCCAGTATATGGAGGCCAATTTCAGGACAGATCTATTCTTGGTGTTGACGGTGAGGGAAAAGTAAGGGTTACTTATGAAGAAATACAAGGCCAATATGCAGATGGTACAACCTATAGCTTAAGGAAACCAACATACGAATTCTATGACCTCAAATACGGTTCACTACAATCAGGATTCCAGTTTTCTCCACGTATTGCACAGCAATTGCCCGGCCTTGGGCTGCTGGAAAACGTAAGTGAAGAAACGATACTTTCATATGTAGACGAAAATGATGCCGATGGCGATGGTATTTCAGGACGGGCCAACTATGTGTGGGACGAACAACTTCAAGAAACACGGCTTGGTCGTTTCGGTTGGAAAAGCAACCAACCAACGATATACCAACAAACTGCTGGGGCATTTAATGGCGATATAGGAATCACTACATCATTGTACCCAAATGATGGGCTTACACCCACGCAAAAAGAGCGATATCCTGATTTAGTAGATGGTGGTTCTCCTGAAATAGACGATGCTACACTAGACAAAGTTGCCGCTTATATCCGTACCTTATCGGTACCTGCTAGAAGGGATTGGCAAGAAGCCAAAGTGTTACGTGGCAAACTTTTGTTTACACAAATGAAATGCTCTTCATGCCATATACCACAAATGGAAACCTCATCAAAAAGCAGTACATCAGCTCTCAACGGCCAAATTATAAGGCCTTATACTGATTTGTTGTTACACGATATGGGAGACGGCCTTGCTGACAATCGTCCTGACTTTTTAGCTACTGGAAATGAGTGGAGAACCGCTCCTTTGTGGGGTATAGGTATGATAAAAACCGTAAACAAACATACCTTCCTATTGCATGATGGGCGCGCAAGAAACATTGAAGAGGCCATATTATGGCATGGTGGTGAAGCACAACAATCTAAAATGGAATTTACGGAGCTTAATAAGTTTGACCGTGAAGCAGTTATTAAATTTCTAGAGTCGTTATAATTTAACTATGAGCAGATTAAAAGCCTTTTTCTTATCATTAATTCTTATCATTTCCAGTTCTACCATCTGGCTGACCTCATGCTCGGAATCAGAAATTAGCAAGCCTGATTTCGATCGCACAACAATGCTCCAAAACATGGCGGACAATCTGATCAAGCCAGCCTATTCCGATCTAATGAATTCAGTGCTTGCGCTACAGACGGCCACCACCAATTTCACTGAGAACACCACATCCACCACATTGAAAGAGGCACAATTAGCGTGGGAAGCTTCTTATCTTGACTTTCAATATACCAATGCCTATAATTTTGGCCCCGCAGGTCCCGAAGGGCTCCAGAAAGCATTTATAGAAGAAGTAGCCATATTTCCTGTTAATGCCGATAAAATAGAAAATGCCATTTCAACTGGTACTTATTCACTTACAGACGCTAACCGTGACACTCGTGGTTTTCTGGCAGTAGAATATCTACTCTTTAATGTAAATGAGGGTAGTAGTTCAGTGGTAGCCAAATTTGAATCGGCCAGCAGAAAAAAGTATTTGAATGATCTAATGGAAAATTTAAGAAGCCGAACTGAGGCCATATCCACAGCTTGGAATACGGGCTTTTCAGCGACTTTTATTGCCAATAATGGTACAAATGTAGGATCTAGTACCTCTGCACTTTATAATGAGTTTTTAAAGAGTTTTGAGGCACTCAAAAATTTTAAGTTGGGATTACCACTTGGTAAAATATCGGGGCAAACTCATACCGAGCCTACAAAAGTTGAAGCTTACTATAGTGGCAAATCAATAGAGATGTTAAAAGCCCATATGCAAGCATTGGAAAACATATGGTATGGCAGGTCAAAGTCAGGTATTGATGGGATAGGATTTGAAGAGTATCTGCAAAATGTAACGGGTGGTGAGGCACTTATCTCAGCTACTAAAATGCAGCTCGAAAACATTAGCTTGGCGATGGATGCCGTGTCTACTGATTCACCCCTATCAGTTCAGATACAAAACGCACCCAACACACTTGATGCTTTGTTTACCGAATTACAAAAAAACACCCGGTATTTTAAAAGTGATATGTCTTCCTTATTGGGGATAGCCATAACATTTAGCGATGCCGATGGGGACTGATATTGCAGTGCAATATCATGATTAATTAGCTTGTCAAAATTGTCATCCGTTGTTTCAAAAGACTACAGCATTTCTACTAAAACCAATACATATTGCTCCATTGGTGGTGCTGAGGATCATAATTGGCGCCACTATGGTACTGAGTACGATCCGCTTTATGGCACTTGGCTGGGTAGGCGACCATTTTATCAAACCTACATTTCATTTTCATTATTTTGGCTTTGAATGGGTAAGTGTACTCCCTCCTTTTTGGATGTATGCCATTCATGTGATGATCATAATAACCGCATTTTTTGTGGTTATTGGCTTGTATTTTAGAGCTTCGGCCATTCTATTATTTCTTCTATTTACTTATACCGAACTGATTGATGTTACCTATTACCTCAATCATTACTACTTTATAACGCTGGTTTTATTCCTACTGATTTTCACCCCTGCACATCGGCATTTTTCTGTAGATGCTAAAAGAAATCCAGTACTAGCAACCGATCACACGCCAAGACTGTGGCTATTTATTTTTCAGTTGCTATTGGCCATTGTGTATACTTATGCTGGTTTTGCCAAAATTAACTACGCCTGGTTGATAGAAGCTTTACCATTAAAAATATGGCTTCCTGCCAATGATACGCTTCCATTGATGGGTAAAATATTCACCTGGGAAATCACGCCTTACGTATTTAGCTGGTTCGGTATGCTTTATGATTGCACCATAGTTTGGTGGCTAATGAACTCACGCACCCGGCCTTGGGCTTACGCCACGGTTATCGTTTTTCATATACTTACAGGATTACTTTTTAATATAGGCGTTTTTCCATGGGTAATGATTGTAGCTACCCTGATATTCTTCTCCGAGCAATGGCATATAACATTACTCACCAAGCTAAAGCGATGGTTGCGATATACCGATCCGGTTATAGTAAACGCGCCTAACCGTGTATCTCGTCCAGTTCTCCATTTCTTTGCTATTTTCTTCGTATTTCAGCTTCTATTTCCATGGCGTTATATTCTTTACCCAAGTAATCTTTATTGGTCTGAGGAAGGTTATCGTTTTTCGTGGCGCGTTATGCTAATGGAAAAAGCAGGTACCGCTACATTTTATGTAAAAGACCCAAGTACCAACAAAGAAGGTATGGTGGTTAACAGTGAATTCTTAAATTCGCACCAAGAAAAACAAATGGCTACTCAGCCTGACATGATTTTGCAGTTTGCCCATTACTTACAGTCGTATTATGAAAATCAGGGAATAAAAAATCCCTCTATTCGAGCCGAAGTGTATGTAACCCTAAATGCCCAACCAAGCCAGTTACTGATCGATCCCAATATAAATTTGGCTGTTATAAAAGACAATTGGAAAACTAAAACATGGATTCTCCCAATCTCCAATGAGTAAATATCTATCCATTCTGTCCTTCATTTTTGCGATTGGGGCTGTTCATGCACAAAGTGGAACCATCACAGGCAAAATAATAGATGAATCAGGGAAACCAATTTCAGGGGCGAGTATATTCCTTATCGGAACCAGCTACAACACACAGTCAAATTCAAAAGGGAGGTACCAACTTGATAAAATTCCCTTTGGCCAATACACAATAGCCTGTTTTTCTACTGAAAAACAGACTGAACAAAAATCGATTGATGTATCTGATAAGGAATTGACCATTGATTTCGCTTTAAAAAGGCTGGAAGTAACACTTGATGAAGTGACTATAACCGGAGAGCAGGGCACCACCTCAAGCTTGGCACATTTGAGTGCAGTAGAAAATTTCGGAATAAATGAAGCTAAGAAAAATGAAGTGATCCTTCTTCGTAATATCACCTCAAACACCGCTACCAATAATCCACGGCAGATTTATTCAAAAATTACCGGGCTCAATATATGGGAAAGCGATCAGGCCGGACTACAGCTCGGCATTGGTGGCCGTGGGTTAAGTCCCGACAGAACATCCAATTTTAATACCCGACAAAACGGCTATGACATTAGTGCCGATGCACTCGGCTATCCAGAAAGCTACTACACCCCACCTGCTGAAGCACTCGACAAAATAGAAATTATCCGTGGAGCTGCCTCACTCCAATACGGTACCCAATTTGGGGGTATGGTCAACTTTCGGTTTAAGAAAGGCCCTGAAAATAAAAAAATTGAATTAACTACGAGACAAACGGCTGGGTCATGGGGTTTCTTTAGCTCTTTTAATAGTATTGGCGGCACAGTTGCCAAAGGCAAAGTCAACTACTACACCTATTACAATTATAAAAGAGGTGACGGCTATAGGCCTAATTCAGAATTTGACTTTCACAATGCATTTATCTCAATCAGTTATAGTGTATCGGACAAACTTTTGATCAATACCGAATATACCAAGATGGCCTATCAGGCCCATCAACCCGGTGGTCTTACTGACAAATTGTTTGAAGATAACCCACGGCAATCTGTCCGTGAACGCAACTGGTTTAAAGTTGACTGGAATTTGATGGCCGTTAACTTAACCTATCGATTCTCACCAAGAACACAACTCAATATCAGGAATTTCGGACTAATAGCAGAGCGACAGTCTATTGGAAATTTAGAGCGTATTAATGTGGCTGACTTCAACGATAATAGGACATTGATTGATGGGACATTTAATAACATCGGCAACGAAACACGACTACTTCACCGTTATAAAATCTTTGGTAAGCAAAATGCTTTGTTAGTGGGTTTTCGTATCTATAGTGGTGAAACCACAGCAGATCAAGGTTTTGGAAACAACGAAAGTGGCCCTGATTTCTATTTTTTAAACCCAGATAATTTGGAGAACTCCAGTTATACTTTTCCAAATTACAATTACTCGCTGTTTGCGGAAAATATTTTTGATCTCACAGACAAACTTAGCATTACCCCAGGCTTGCGATTAGAAAATATCCAAACTTTCTCTGATGGGTATTACAAGCAAAGGGTGTTGGACGGAGCGGGGAATATTATTGTTGAAAATACCATCAATGAAAACCTTAACCGCAAACGGAGTTTCCTCATTGCCGGATTGGGGATCAGTTATAAACTTAGGGAAAACACAGAGTTGTACGGAAATATTTCCCAAAACTATCGTGCCATTAACTTTACCGATTTACGTATAGTTAATCCCAATTTTGTTGTTGACCCCAACATTAAAGATGAAAGTGGCTATACTGCTGACATGGGTTTAAGGGGTAAGTTGAAAGATATTTTTTCTTACGAACTGACCGGGTTTTACCTCTCCTATAAAGATAAAATAGGCCAGGTGCTACGTGCCGATCAACCACCGCTCTATAATGATTTTCGCTTTAGGGGCAATATTTCTGATGCCCGCACCATTGGTCTTGAGGCCTTTGGTGAAGTCTCCCTTTCCAACTTGATTGACATCAAACCTAACTGGACTTTGTTTGCCAACACATCAATCATCGATGCGCGATATGTAAATTCGGAAGATGCATCAGTAGAGGGCAAGCAAGTGGAAATGGTGCCCCCACTTATCATTCGTACAGGTACATCTTTTAAAATGAAGCCATTTTCATTCAGCTTTCAATATTCGTATTCAGCAAAACACTATACCGATGCTACCAATGCCGAGCGAACAGCCACAGCAATTGAAGGTGCTATCCCAGCCTATATGGTGGTTGATATATCGGCCAAATACGCATGGAAAAAACTCTCGGCTGAAGCCACATGTAACAATGCGCTTAATGCATCCTACTTCACCCGAAGGGCAGATAGCTATCCTGGACCGGGCATCATTCCAGCTGATGGAAGGGGTTTTTATGTAACCTTACAACTGAAATTATAATCTTAATCTTCATTACTATTACAACAGGGAACTTCGGGATAATCAACCCAAAAATGGCCGTTATTATTTGATCTGCCTGCACATATTTATATCTTGACAGGATTATGCGAAACATCTCCAAAATTCAAGGGCTTTTGTCCATTGTTTTTATTGTCATTTTAACTTGGTTGGCTTATTTACCATTAAAAACTCCCACTCCTAAAACGGACAATGAAGCACCCACTTCCTTCTCAGCTTACAGGGCGCTTGATCAGTTAAAAATAATTGCTGCCGAACCCCACAGTTCTGGCACATCGGCACATAAAAAAGTACGTAGCTATATCTACAGTTATTGTAAGAAATTAGGCCTTAATCCTCAAACCGTAAGCGCTACTGGACTAAGACAATTTGGTAATACTGTTCTGGCAGGCAACCCAATAAATATTATAGTAACGCTTAAAGGCAGTAATCCTTCAAAAGCAGTATTGGTCATGTCGCATTACGACTCACAGCCCAATTCACCCGGAGCAGCAGATGATGGTTCGGGTGTGGCGGCCATGTTGGAAACGATGAGGTTGCTCACCAAAATGCCACGGTTGGACAACGATATAATATTTCTATTTACTGATTTAGAGGAAGTCGGTTTGCTGGGTGCCGAAGCTTTTGTTAATTCCTATGAAGACCTTTCTAACGTAGGAATGATACTCAATTATGAAGCGCGGGGCAACTCAGGAGCGAGCTTTACATTTGAAACATCTGAAAATAATGGTTTTATAGTCAGGGTTTTTGCCACTGCCGTAAAAAAACCACTTGCCAATGCTTTGGCCTATGAGATTTACAAATTAATGCCTAATGATTCAGACTTTACCATGTTTAAGGACACAGGAATTTCTGGGCTGAACAGTGCCTTTGTGGATGGCTTTAGCTATTACCACAGTATGGCCGACACACCAGAAAACATCGATCTCGGTAGCCTACAGCATCAGGGCGATTTAATGTTAGACATGGTAAAATATTATGGAAGTCTAGACTTAACAGATACTAAAAGTGAAGACGTAATCTTTTTTAATTTATTCAATGGTTTGGTTATCTATCCTATTTCATGGGATATTCCGCTTATCGTATTTACCATTTTACTATTTATAGGAATAGTGGTAATTGGATTAAAAAAACAACAGACAAAACCCAAACAGTTATTGGTCGGATTGGGTTTATATATCGGCTCGATAGTACTGAGTATGGCACTCATTTGGGGTGTCCAACAACTCATCCTCTATTTGTATCCACATTACTCCAATTTTTACAGTAACAACTTCTATAATGCTGGCTACTATTTATGGTGTGTCATAGGGTTGTCACTCCTATGCTTTGTGGTTTTCTTTCAACCTGTATTGAAAAAAATATCAGCATTATCATTGATGACCGGGGCAATGTTTTTATTGGTAGTAATCACAATTGTGTTAAAATACTTCCTCCATACAGGGGCCTTTATGGTATACGTGCCTTTATTGTCAGCATTGGTCATTATGCTCATTTTAATGGTGTGGCCACAAATGAAGCCCGTTTATCAATGGGTACTACAAACCTTACCCCTCATTCTAGCCCTACTTATGTGGATACCATTTGTTTATTTCCTGTATGTAGTATTTAGCTTAAGTCTCCCCTACGCTGCGGCTATTTTTGTTATTTTCTTCTTCCCGTTCCTCCTCTCTGCATTAGCTCAGATAGCTCAATTGCATAAAATATTACCTATAGGCATCGCTTTGGCCATGATACTATTTGGACTCATTGCGGGTCATATGACCTCATCATACAATGATGAAAAACCCCTGCAATCACAGCTTTGTTATATGTTGAATTTGGATACCAATGAAGCAATGTGGGTATCTCCTCAACAAAATAAAGATGAGTGGGTTGAGAAGTACATCAATTCTAACCAAGATGCTAAAATTGATGATTTCTTCCCCAATGCCAGCGGATATTATTGGCGTGCACCTGCTGAGTTGTCCAATGTAGCCACTTCCCGTTTACAGGTAGTCAATGACACGATCATAGATGGTCAACATGTACTCAGTGTGAGATTGACCCCCAGTTACCGATCCAATGTCATAAGTATGTGGCTACCAGGGGGTTGCTATTTTACGCAAATTGATGATCGTAAATTATCAACAGAAAGTCCTGTCTCTCAAATTCGTTATTATGCTCCGCCTACTTCTGGTGTCAAATTACGCATCGTTGCTTCTAGGCAACCCGTTCCGATTGTCTTAATCGAATCAAAGTGGGGCATCCCAAATCAATTATTGACACACCCATTACCTGATAATATTGTTTTTGGAACGGGCAGTTTTAGTAATAGCCTATTGATAAGACGAACCATAACTTTAAATAATGAATAACTACATCGCCTTGCTTCGTGGAGTAAATGTTAGTGGCAAAAACATCCTCAAGATGGCTGAATTAAGAGAAGTACTTGAGAAGGCTGGTTTCTTGAATGTGAGCACTTATATCCAAAGCGGCAATATTATTTTTCAAAGTAATGAATCAAGCAAAGCACTAAAATCAAAGATAGAGGAGCTGATAGCCACTCGGTTTGGACTTACTGTTCCTACATTAATTCTTACCATTGAGGAATTGAAAAAAATAGCGGAAAATAATCCCTTTATTGCTACACCGGATACGAACCAAGATATGGTGTATTATGTTTTTCTATTTGACCAGCCAGAAGCCGCTCATGTGACCAAGTTGGAATCAATGGACATTAGTCCAGAACAGATTGTAGTCGCTGATAATATGGTATACTTCTTTCCTGTTAAGGGTTACGGCAAATCGAAATTGAGCAATAATGTGTTTGAGAGCAAACTGAAAGTGAAGGCTACTGCAAGGAACCATAAAACGGTAAATAAGCTATTGACACTTGCTGAAAATTTATAAAAATGGACTTAGAAAAACTGAAATACCCAACAGGTAAACTGAAATATGAAAAACCAACTGCTGATCTCCTCAAACAAGGAATTACAGATATTGAGAATTTTCCTAAAAAGATAAAAACCATAATCAATGGGTTGAGTGCCGAGCAATTAAATTGGCCTTATCGCCCAAAAGGTTGGGCCATCAAGCAAGTGGTTCATCACTGTGCTGATAGCCATATGAATGCGATCATCAGGTTTAAACTTGCTTTAACAGAAAATAAGCCTACCATCAAACCTTATGAAGAGGCTTTATGGGCCAATTTGCCAGACATGGCCAATGATCTAAGTGATTCTATTATATTGTTAGAAGGGATTCATAATAGGTGGACAACATTATTAAAAAGTCTTACCCAACAAGAATTAGAACGAACTTATGTTCATCCTGAATACAATAAAACTTTTGATCTGGCAACGACTGTAGGTATGTACGCTTGGCATTGCAACCATCATTATGCTCATATAAAACAAGCTTTAGACCATAAAGGAAAATTTTAATGAAACTCAAAGAAAAAATTGAAGCCCTGGGATTAGTGTATCCAAACCCAAGCAAGCCTGGAGGGTCTTATCAGTCCGTAAATATCAGGGGCAATATTGTTTATGTGGCCATTCAGTTTCCTATTGTCAATGAAAAATATTTCTATCAAGGTAAACTTGGTAAAGAGATAAGTACTGAAGGCGGTTACAAAGCAATGGAAATGTGCGCCCTGAATGTAATGGCACAGGTTGAAGAAAAATTAGGTTTCGATCTTGTAGATGGACTCAATCATTTTGATGCCTATTATGTTGCTGAAGGTGATTGGGACGAGGCTCCAGAGGTAGTGAATGGTGCTTCAGATTTGTTTGTAAAAATACTAGGTGAAGCAGGGAAGCATAGCAGAGCCATATTTGGAGTGGAAAAGCTGCCCCGAAATTTCTGTGTTGGACTTACGGCCACGTTTACCACCCAAAAAGACCATAGATTTAAAATATATAATGAACTAACTTAGCGATATGACTTGGAAAGATGTTATTCACTATGCTGTAAAAGGGTCTCCCAGCCCATCCAGAACGGTGAAAAAGACAGAGCAAGAATGGAAGGATTTACTCACTCCTGAACAATATAGAATAACCCGGCTGAAAGGTACCGAAAGGGCGTTTTCAGGTGAGCATTGTAGTACCTATGATGCGGGAAAATACGAGTGCGTTTGCTGTGGAGAACCCTTGTTTGACTCTTCAATCAAATTTGATTCAAAATCGGGATGGCCAAGTTTCACCGAGCCATTGCAAGACAATGTGATCAAGTATGTGAAAGACGTTTCCTTTGGTATGACCCGCGTGGAGGCGATGTGCAATGTTTGTGAAGCTCACCTTGGTCATGTGTTTCCGGATGGCCCGCCACCAAGTGGCCTTCGGTATTGCATAAATTCAGAATCGATGAAATTGATCAAATAAGATATGTTGAATCTCCGCTTTACTTGTGTGCTAATGCTTACGATTCTGTTATATTCTTGTAGCGATGAAGAAGTTAATGAAGTGTACTCCGATATACCTGCTATCGAACTTCAGTCAATAGAATTTATAGATGCATCAGGGATACAAGATACTATCAAAGTTATAATTTCATATACAGACGGTGATGGGAACCTTGGGATAGCCCCTCGTGAGACCACTGCCCCCTTTAATCAAAGAAACTACTTTAGTAATAAGACAGGGGATTTGTTTGATTTTGAAACAGAAAGTGTTGATGATTTAATGACGATTAGCGATGCACAAGTAATTGATACGTTGCCACCATTTTCTGGAGATTACATTTGTTACAATTGGGATACACGTCCTGAATTATACTTAAATGACGGATCACAACTTCAGGACACAGTTTATTTCCAGTTTAACCCTTATTTCTATAACTACATTGTTGATTTTTATGTGGATGATGGGTCAGGGTTTAAAATATTTGATTGGAGACGGGAAATTGATTGTAGCCAGAATTATAATGGTCGTTTTCCGAAAATTGGGGATAGGGACGAAGTGCAGACAATAACTGAGGGGGCATTTATTGTTAAAAAATTTTACAATACCGGGACAATCGAATATAACCTCGTTGGTTCAGGATTTAAACCAATATTTAAAGGTAAAAGTATAAAACTTAGGCTTCAAATAATCGATCGCGCGCTTAACAAAAGTAACAGAATAGAAACTGCTGAACTGAGTTTTTGAGAATGTAATTGACTATGGGACACCACCATCACCATCATAATACTACAGGCAATATTAAAGTCGCCTTTTTTCTAAATTTGGGCTTTACTATTTTTGAAATCATTGGTGGTTTGATGACCAATAGTATGGCTATCCTTTCGGATGCTTTACATGATTTTGGTGATAGCATTTCCTTGGGCTTATCGTGGTATTTTCAAAAATTCTCCAACAAGAAAAAAGATGAATCGTTCTCCTATGGTTATCGCAGATTTTCATTAGTGGGTGCTATTGTCAATTCCATCATCCTCACTGTGGGTAGTGTTTTTATTCTAGTAGAAACCATTCCCAGGCTAATCTCCCCCACCACACCTGATGCATTTGGAATGATCTGGCTGGCAGTGATTGGCGTCATTGTCAATGGTGCGGCCGCTTTCAAATTGAGGCAAGGCAGTACATTAAATGAGAAGGTGGTCTCCCTGCACCTCTTAGAAGATGTATTGGGGTGGGTAGCAGTGCTTATCGGTGCCATTGTCATGTACTTCTTTGATCTGCCTATCATCGACCCCATTTTATCACTGGGTATCGCTGTTTATATCCTGTTCAATGTATTTAAAAATTTACGTGATGTATTCCAGATCATCATGCAAGGCGTGCCACAGGATACTAATTTGGGTAAAATAGAACGATTCCTTAAAAATCTTGAGGGCGTAGAAGCCATTCATGACCTGCATATCTGGTCAATGGATGGAGAGTACAACGTGCTGACTGTACACATTGTCACCAAAGAGAATCAACCCATGGAAGCTTTAGTGCCTTTGAAAAAGAAAATCCATGAGTGCCTGCATGAATTTGGCATAGAACATGCCACCTTAGAATTTGAAACGGAAAATGAAAAATGCGTGTTGGAAGATTGTTGATGTTAATTATTTACCATTAGATCAAAGATATTTTTACTTGGTAAATTTTTGTCAATTTGTATTATGATGGGTTGTTGCACATTAAAAAAGAAATGAATAATAGTGGAATTGAAATTTATCAAAGTTCTGATGGACAAACTGAAGTTCAAGTAACTTTTGATAACGAAACAGTTTGGCTTAATCTCGAGCAACTTGGTCAGTTATTTGATCGAGACAGAACTGTTGTTGGACGACACATAAAGAACATTTTTAACGAAAATGAATTAGATGAGAATGTGGTATGTGCAGATTTTGCACACACCACTCAACATGGTGCCATAAAAGGAAAAACTCAGGCTAAAACAGCCAAATACTACAATCTAGATGTTATCATTTCGGTTGGTTATAGAGTCAAATCCATTAGAGGAACTCAGTTTCGTCAGTGGGCGAGTAATAAGCTAAAGGATTATTTAATTCAAGGGTATTCGGTCAATGTAAAACGTCTTGAACAAACGAATCAAGAGATTCAAATTCTGCGATCTGGGATAAAAATCCTTAGTAGAGCTATCGAAGAAAAGGCCCTAGAAGAAGGAATTGAATGGTTAACCAAGTTCACAAAAGGACTTACTTTATTAGATGATTATGATCATGAAAGGCTTGATACAAAAGGACTTTCTTTAAAAAGGGCAGTATACCCAACAAGAGAGGAATATCAAAGTTTGATAAATCTAATGAAACGAGAGTTTGAATCTGATGTGTTTGGGCTTGAAAAAGATCAAAGTTTTGAAAGTGCCATTGCACAAATTTCAAAGGGATTTGGGGAGCAAGACTTTTACCCAAGCATTGAAGAAAAAGCTGCAACACTTTTATATCTAATAATTAAAAACCATGCATTTACTGATGGAAATAAGAGAATAGCAGCCGCCTGTTTTCTTTTATTTCTTGAAATCAACAATGGGTTATCCAAAGATGATGGTACCACAATTATCAGTAACGAAGCATTGGCAAGTATTACACTTTTTGCAGCTGCTAGCAAACCAGATGAGATGGATGTTGTAAAAAAACTGGTCGTGAGTATACTAAATAGAAATAAAAAATAAACAAGCTATAGTAAAACAATAGCTGAATAGGATTTTAAAACTCAGATAAACTTGATGGTACATGGAAATTACACCACAAGTATTAATTTTAAAACAAGGCATGGTTATGTGCATGTGGAAGGATTAGTGCTTAGCTAGGCATTGTCAAGTATTCTGGATATTATGAACGAATTTAATCATATTTATAAAGGAGAGGTTTATGATAAAAAATCAAAGTTTAATATTTCATTTAATCTATTTATAGCCACAGCAATTCTATCCTTATTAATCTTCTATGCATTTATGCATTTTGAGGATAATGATACTCCTAATTATTTAGGAATTATCATTATTATTTTTTGCATAACTCCAATAGGAATTTTACGACTAATATCAACTTATAATATATATATAAAACCAGTCAATTATACTTCAAAAATTAAGATAGTAGATGATGGTGTATTTTTATTAGACAAACAGCTTAGTTTTTCTGAAATTAAAAAAGTAACACTCAGAATCAGAAATATAAATTTTGAGAACTTAATGTCAGAAAATAACCATCTAGAAATCGAAACTACATTTGAAAAGTTTGAATTAGGTCTTATAATAAATAATCAACATGAACTTGAAGAGCTTGAATTATGTGTAGACAGGCTTAAAAAAATAGGAGTTAATCTTTTCTACAAGAACTATTTAGAGAAATAAAACACTCCACAACATCAAGCAGAAAAACATACACTAAAGCACCTAAGAAATCGTAATTTAGCAGCTGCTTAAAATTTGAAAGACCCTTAACGTTATAGATGGCACGATTATTCAAAAAAATACCACTACTCGGCAAACTGGCCTATTCGTTTAAAAAGCGGTTTTTTCCTCAAACTATATTTACCAACTCAGAAGACTATTGGGTAAATCGTTACAAAAAAGGTGGAAATTCTGGGGCTGGTTCTTATAACAACCTGGCAGAATTTAAAGGCGAGGTAATTAATGACTTTGTCGAAAAACAAGAGATCGAAACAGTTATAGAACTAGGTTGCGGTGATGGGAATCAGCTCAAATATTTCAAATTTCCTGCGTATAAAGGGTTTGATGTGAGCAGGGAGATATTGGAAAAGTGCCGTTTGGAATTTAAAGACGACAGCACCAAACAGTTTTTACATGTAGAAGAAGCTCACAACCATAAGGCCGAATTGGCTATGAGCTTGGACGTCATCTATCACTTAGTGGAAGACCATACTTTCGAAATGTATATGAAGCAGTTATTCGCTGCAGCAATCTCCTATGTGATCGTCTACTCCTGTGATTTTGAGGATAAAAACTATACCCTACATGTTAGGCCAAGAAAATTTACGGAGTGGGTTACTGTCAATCAACCAGATTTCAAATTGATCAAATTTATTCCCAACAAATTCCCACAGAAAAAAGGTGCCGATGAATTCACGTCATTCGCTGATTTCTTTATTTATCAAAAAATAAAATAAACCTACCTACCTCCTTTTCAATCTCACCCGGCCATCATCAGCTTTGATATCTACATTGGCTGACCCAGAGGCCAGGGTTACTTCACTATAGGAGTCTGATTTTTCCCTGAGTTCAAAACCAGCATCTGTTGTTATGCGCACATCATCATGTCGGATGTTAAACTGACCACCACCGCCCAATACGGTAAAGTCGATAAGTCCATCCTGAGTCCTGATTCTATATTCTCCATTATTTACCAATGTGGTGGCTACGATAAAGTCTCCGTCATCCAAATCAGCAACAGTTCTATTAAATTGAGCATTACTAATATTGACGTCACCGTCATCCATATCTATTTCAATGGAGCCAGACCCTGTATCCATAGTAAGATCACCATCATCCAGCCTGAAGCCAAACTGATCTCCCTTACAATTGACCAGATCAGCATCGGCATCATCAGCATCAATAAAAATGGAACCATGAATATTCCTAATTACATAGTCCCCGTCATCTCCTGTGATTGTTAAACTTATGCCCTCAGGTGCATCGATATTGATGGTATATGTTTCGCTGTAGTATCCAATAATTCCGGTTACTCCTCCATTTGACCGTTCACTGATTTTCAGGTCTCCATTGTAATTTTCAACATCGACAATGAACCTCCCCGAACCAAACGTTATTCCATTTGATTTTACAACACGGTCTATTTTTATATGGGCATTCGTTCTATTTGACCCTGTAATAAATACACGTGCATCTGAGCTCGAAAGATCTATAGTGCCATTAGCTTGAATATTATATTCTTCATCTAAATGAAAATCACCTTCATTCTTCTGGGCATAAATTGTAAAAACAGTAAAAAGTGCTGCTATGGTTAGAATTGATCGCATGGTTTTGTTGTTTGGTGAGTTATTATTAATGAGACTACACATTATACTGAAAGGTTGCACTATCATTCATAAGTATAGGAAGTAAATTGATGGTTTTCCATTAGTTCCGGTGACCAGCCTATGTGATAATACCAGAATAAATAGAAAAGAAAAACTTGTATCATGAAGTAGCAGCTTTTACCTTGCAACATCGATATAACTTTCACGTCTACCAGAAATAATGAGCAAGATTACCATTAATAGTTTTAAAGAATTTGAGGCCTATATTGGTCAGGAAATGGGTGTTTCTGAATATCTTAAAATTACCCAGGAGCAAATCAATAAATTTGCGGATGCTACCCTTGATCATCAATGGATACATACCGATCCGGAAAGGGCAAAAGAGAGCCAGTTTAAAAGTACAATTGCACATGGCTATCTTACGCTGGCAGTTACCCCACATTTATGGGAGCAAATTGCTGAAATCAGAAATACCAAAATGATGATCAATTATGGCATCGAAAAACTTAAGTTCAATCAGGCCGTAGTAGTTGATAGTGAGGTTCGTTTAAGGGCCAAATTACATTCACTCCTTGATCTTAGGGGTATTACCAAAGCCCAGCTCGACATTGAATTGGAGATAAAGGATAGTAAAAAATCGGCCTTTTCGGCTTCATTGATTTTCTTATACCATTTCAATTAAACCATGTTCCGCACGGAGCTGAATATAGAAACTGCCAATGTTAAGATCGGTCACCAAGACCCTATCCTAACACTTGGCTCGTGCTTCTCCGATAGCATGGGGATCAGGTTTAACAACAACAAATTCAACACGTGTTCCAACCCTTTTGGAACGGTTTATAATCCAATCAGTATTTTTAAACTATTGGAATATAGTGTAAACAATAAACTACCAGGCGAGGGCGGATTAATTGAAAATGACGGGCTATATGCCCATTATGATTTTCATTCCTCCTTCTCAGCACTGGATCAAAAGGAACTTAAAAAAAACATAAAGGAGCAAATCAAAGGTGTTCATCATTTTATAAAAACCGCCAAATGGCTGCTTCTAACTTTTGGTACCGCCTATGTGTATGAGCGCAAAGATAACGGTGAAATAGTATCTAATTGCCATAAAATTCCCGCTGGTCAGTTTTGCAAAAAGCTGCTCACGCAAAAACAGATCCTCGAATCTTTTGAAAGTGTTTGGCAACAGATTGTCAAGTTAAATCCCGATATAAATGTGCTTTTGACGGTTTCCCCTGTAAGGCATGTCAAGGATACATTGGTATCAAACAGTGTGAGCAAAGCAACATTAAGGCTCACCTGTGACACCTTGGTTAGTCAATATGCCAATATCAATTATTTTCCCTCCTTCGAGCTGATGATAGATGATTTACGTGATTACCGTTTTTATAAATCAGATATGATCCATCCTACGGAAGAAGCGGAAGAATATATTTGGAATAAATTTGCCGCTACTTACTTTGAAGCATCTACCTTGGCATTCATTTCAGAATGGTCAAAAATACGAGCAGCAATACAACATCGGCCTTTTAATCCTGCTTCAGACAAACACCAGAAATTTGTAAAGGCAACTATTAAAAAAATTCAATCTTTAGGCAAAAATTTGGATTATAGTGAAGAATTGAGAGAACTGGAGAGGCAGTTAAAATAAGTACTCTTCTTTTGAAAATTAAAGGCATTGGAACAAAAACATGCCGACCATTCCTTATTTTCTCCCTCATTATTGATAAATTGATAGATCACAAACCTATCAAACCATGAAACACCTAAAATATATTATTCTACTGGCCATCGGAATTTTCATTATTTACTGGGCAATGGAACATTCCCCTGAAGCAGGTCTTGGTCAAAAAATATCGAATGAGCTTTCTGGCTCCTATACCATGAGTGAACCCTGGTATTATGTGTCATTAACTTTAGGTTCTCTAATTTCATTTTTATCCATCGTAAAGATTTTTAAGGGTATGAAATAATATGGATAATGAAGTTAACCCATTCGAAAACTCCGAGCTCACTACTCTTTTAGTAGTGTCAGACATGTCCAAATCAAAGGCATTTTATTTAGATGTATTAGGTGCTGAGTTATTTAGAGAATATGGTGGGGATTCTGCGGTAATCAAATTACTATCACATTGGATATTGCTTGTCACTGCGGGTGGGCCTACTGAAGACAAACCTCAAACCTCATTCGCCCCTCCTGCTAATCCAAATTCGGTAAGTCACTCCTACACCATAAGGGTCAAAGACTGTAACAAGAGCTATAAAATCCTTAAAGAACGAGGAGCCGTTTTCATCACGCCTCCATACAACAGAGGCGCTGAAACCAGGTGCTTTTTTCGTGATCCTGATGGGCATTTGTTTGAAATTAGTGAGTATAGATCGTAATTTATAAGAACAATTAAAGCCTGAATATGAAAGCCGCTACCTCCGTTGACAGATATATTGCCAATCAACCCAACTATTTACAGGAGCTCAAAATCTTAAGAGAAATCTTACTCGGTTGTGAACTGGAAGAAACAATAAAATGGGGGGCGCCCATGTATACTTATGATGGTAAAAATATAGTAGGGATTGGAGCTTTCAAATCCTATTTCGGACTTTGGTTTTTTCAAGGTGCCCTACTCCCTGATAAGTCTAAAAAATTGATCAATGCACAGGAAGGGACTACCAAAGCCATGAGACAATGGCGGTTTGAGTCCATTGATGAGATTGACAAAAAACTGATCAAAGATTATGTAAAGGAAGCCATAGCCAACCAAAAGGCTGGTAAAATGATCAAGCCAGAAAAAAAACCATTGGTTATACCTGAATTACTTAAAGAGGCTTTAGCCTCCAATCCAGAATTATCTGAAAATTTTGATTCCATGTCATTATCCTGTAAACGTGAACATGCAGAGTATATAACTGACGCCAAAAAAGAAGAAACGCAACGAAGGAGACTGGAAAAAATCATTCCAATGATCAGAGACAAGAAAGGCTTGAACGATAAGTATAGGTAACGATTACATATCGCAACCCTGAACCGGTACAGTCGCACCCAACTCTTCCGCCTTTTTCCAGTCCTGCATTGCCCCTTCTTTATCCCCATTAATGCACTTTACACTCCCACGGTTTACATAGGCAAGGGCATTTTCAGGATTGAGTTCTATGGCTTTGTTAAAGGCTGCAATCGCTTCCTCTAGTTTACTTAGCATAAACAGTGAATATCCTTTTTCAAAATACACTTCCCCATAAGTTGGATCAAGGGTTAGTGCCAAATTATAATCTTTAATGGCCTCTTCATTGTGCTGGAGTTGCGACTTGCAAACTCCTAACAGGTAAAATATTTCGGGGTTTTTATTATCTTCATCAGCCGCTTGGTTAAGGTATTTTATAGCTTCCAAATACTCACCCAACTCATAAAATCTGTGCCCGATGTCTATTAATCCCTTTGCATCTTGCGCATGGGCATTAAAAGTAAAAAGTACCATTAAAACAATGAGGGTGAATTTTAATATCCTTTTCATTAATCTAAGTTAATCCTTATCCAATCAATGTCTTTATTCCGACAAAACTATTTTAATGTTACAACAATAATTACGAATTTTACGTAACACACATTTCAACCAAAATAAAATATAATGAAAAAATTATTCCCAATGTTATTGTCTTTATCTGCAGTTATTTTAATGTCATTTATTACGGTAGCACCGGCCACACTTAAAGTGGATACTTCTGCCAGTGTATTAAAATGGACTGGTTATCATTTGGCAAAATCATATGAGCATAATGGCCATGTACAAATTAAATCTGGTGAAGTCGCTACAGATGGTACTAAAATAACAAGTGCCACATTAGTGGTAGATATGAATACCATTACAAATGCTGATCTTGAAGGTGCAAAGAAGGCTAAATTAGAAGGTCATTTAAAATCTGATGATTTCTTTGGTGTAGAAACTCACCCTGAAGCAAAGATCGTAATAAAATCTTCTGATAAGAAAGCAGACAATGTATACGCTACCACTGCTGACTTAACCATAAGAGGAATTACCAAAGAGATCACTTTTGACACCAAAGTAGAGTCTATTAGCGAATCGGAACTAATCGCTATGGCCGATTTAAAAATTAAAAGAACAGATTTTGAAGTAATGTATGGCTGGAGTGTAGAAAATGCGATGCTGGACGGGGAATTCAGAATGGAAGTAAAGATTGTGGCTAAAAAATAACACACAGCTACAACAATTAATTTAAGAAGAGCCGGTATTTATATCGGCTCTTCTTGTTTCTACAAACTGAACATAAAAAATGTCAATCCTATTACTAAACAAAAGAATACACTGTAAATTTAGCTGATCGATATACCTCCACGATGGAAATATTAAGAACAGATTCAAAAAATCAAATTTTCATAGAACTCGTACAACACCTTGATGCCGACTTGGCTGTAAGGGACGGGGAAGATCATTCGTTCTATTCACAATTTAACAAGCTTGACTCCATTAAACATTGTATAGTAGCCTATGAGGATAATATTCCTATCGGCTGTGGAGCAATAAAATCATTCTCACCTGGAGTATTTGAGGTAAAACGAATGTTTACATTACCTGCTTATCGCGGCAAGGGAGTAGCCTCAAAAATACTTTCAGAGCTAGAGAAATGGGCGGCTGAATTATCCGCTACAAAATGCATTTTAGAAACAGGAAAAAAGCAACCTGAGGCCATTGAATTATATAATAGAAATGGCTACATCCAAATCCCAAACTATGGTCAGTATGCCAATGTGGAGAATAGCTTATGTTTTGAAAAAATCCTTAAATTAAAAGTATGAAATATGCCTCTTTCTTTGCGCTAGTATTGCTGTTGTCCTGTGGTGAAAAGGAACAGGCTTTCACTATTGATGACAATTACTTAAATGAATTACAAACCTATCAATCTACATTGCTCAATGATCGTAAACCCTATTTACAACTAACGGATCTGTTTAAGTTGAATAGCGAGGAGAATACATTTGGATCAGATTCGTCTAATACGTTTGTTATTGATATTCCTGCACTTCCAATGCGGATCGGGTCCATTAATGCTTTTGCCAATCATGTGTTTTTTACTTCTGAAATGGGAATAGAGGCTAGAAATGAACAAGACTCGGTTATTACTTCCAAAGAACTGACCTTCAATGAATATGGTAATTCTGAAAAATTACATTTCAAACGACTAATCTGGCAGGTCATTACCCGAGGGGGTGAGCATTATCTCCGTATTTGGGACATGGAAAATTCGGCAGTAATAGCGTTTAAAGGATTCGATTGGTACGAGCCAAATCCAGCTTTAATATTCAATGCTCAATTTACCTATTACAGTCAGCCAAAGGAAGAGCATGTTGCTACTCAGTTGGGGGTTAATGAGCAAGTAAATTTTGTTGGCAAAGTTACTTTCAATTATAACGATGAAGAATATTCATTGGATGTGCAGCCTGAGGGTTTTACTATCGTTGGGGATGCCACCTCAACAAAATCAACCTATGGGGGTGGGCGTTATATGTATCTTGACTTGCCCAAGGCCGATAGCTTAGTCGTTCTTGATTTTAATCATTTGTACAATCCACCTTGTGCTTTTTCAGAATATACTACCTGTCCCCTTCCTCCTAAGCAAAATGTATTACCATTCGAAATATTGGCTGGGGAAGAGTATAACAATCAACATTAGTATCTTCATAGTCAACATTGAAAGAGAATGATAAGTATTACAATTATCTATTCCACTGCATCTACCTTCAATTATTCACTTCCATTCACACCTTCATTTATAGCAATACATGCTGGTATAAAACTTGCCCATTTGAAGTGTCTATTTATCATACTATACTACGCCCATGTTGTAAACACAAAAAAAAGGCGTATTATAGATGATTTTGTAAGTATTTTAATTCTGTTAGCATCACGTAGGGTTTTTAGCTATCTATGATTTGTGTTGGCAGTACCTAAACTAGAAACCTTAATTGTAGAATGAGACAACAAATTAAATTCCTTTTCATTGTATTCATATTCTTAAATTGTACCAAGCATCAAGACAGCATGTTCATGTCATCAGAATTTGTGAACCTAAAAGGAAAGGAGAGCCTGACAATTATTAAAAATTTGACTTCCGACACCCTCCATTTGACTGGAACCTTTTTTAATGATTTGCCATATGCAGAAAATCCGTTTACTTTAAGTATTGCACCCAATCAAAAGGATACATTAAAATTTCAATTTACTTATCCGGATTTCATTCACTTTGATGCCCCATTTTACTTTAGACTTTTTAATATTCCAGGGAAAACACTTTCGTGTGAAATATCAAGTATAACTTCCAAATCAGCACAGATTACCTTTCAAGGAGAAATTTCAGATATCAACAAATATTATTTGACCTACCATAATCAAATGGGAAGTAGGTATGAAAACAACCGACCTTTTTTTGAAATGGGTGATCGGATCAAAAATCTTTATAAGTTTCCTGCTATTGCAGATTCGATAAGTCAACTGAGTATAGATTTCCTGAATAATTATGATGAACAATTACCTAATTGGTTTAAAAAACATGAAAAATGGAGATTGAAATACCTATCCGCTTTTTTGATTGACAATGTTTTGATGAGTAAAGAATTCTATGGAGGAAAAAAAATCAATGTGTCTGATGATTACTTTTCGTTTCAAAATGAGCTTTCATTTGAAAATGAAGAAATGATCTTTAATAATCAATATTTGTGGTATACACGTACGTATATTGGAAGACGCACACGTTTACACGCCCAACAGGAAAATAAAGATCTATCTAAAGCAATATTTGATTTTTCAATTATTGACAGTTTATTCAAGGACAAGAAGGTTGGAGATATTTTAAGAATGGATAAACTTTCTTCAATTTATCATGCCGGTTTTAAATCAGAGTACGATTCACTCATCAAAAACATGGCCTTTTATGATAATAGTAACAAAGAATTATTAGACTCCTTAATAAATGTAAAATATGGATTGCCACGAGTTGGAGTTAAAATTCCCTCTATTTCATTAATCGATTTGGATGGTAATGAGGTTTCTTTAGATGATTTTAAAGGAACCCATATAATTATCAACTTTTGGGCTGTTTGGTGTGGGCCATGCATTAAAGAATTTCCTCATGAAAATAAACTGTACAAGGAAAATAAAGACAAAGGACTGACTGTAATAAATATTTGTGTGGATTCAGAGATGAGTCAATGGGAATCAGTTTCAAATAGACAGGATCTGCAAATGATAAACGTATATACAGATAATAATGAATACAAACGTATAGCCAAGAAATTTGGAATTTATGGACTCCCAAAAAGTATTTTATTAGGGGAAGATTTATCTGTAATAAACAATAACTTTAAGCGCGCGAGTCTATTGACTGAAACAGAAATAAATAAAATTTTAGAGTAATATTCTAGCTAATTGTTAATTATTTTATCAAAGGAAGACTTAAATTGATTCTCAAACCTACAATTTAAATTTATGAATAGAGGTTATCTTATTCAAAATTAAAAATTGCTTTACATCAATTTTTATTACATAATAACACCTTCACCACCACCGACTTACTAATAGGCGTTTTACTCCCCCTAGCAAATTGGTTGTATGGAACAAGTACATTGGCCTCAGGAAAATAGGTAGCCACGCATTTTGATGGAATATCATAAGGCACAACTATAAACTTACTTGCCACCCTTTCTTCATTGTCATAATTACTGACCAGATCAACCTTATCCAACTGCTTCAGCCCAGCCATCTCCATGTCGTTGGTATTCATCATCACTACCCTTCGCTCATTGAATATTCCTCGATACCGGTCATTGAGTCCATAGATAGTTGTATTATACTGATCATGGCTTCGAATGGTCATCATTAGGTACTCATCATTTGCCAACTGATGCTCAGGGTTTTTATTAATTGTAAAGTTGGCCTTACCTGTATCTGTTTTATAATTTCCATCCCTCGCCCCATTGGGTAAATAAAACCCTCCTGGCTGTCGGACTCTTTTGTTATAATCCTCAAAACCGGGTATTGTTTTTTCAATGGCCTCCCTTACTTTATCATAGTTCCTTGCCATTTCTTCCCAGTTTACTGTTGAATTTGACAAGGTAGCATTGGCTAACTCAGCAACTATTCGTGGCTCACTTAATAAGTGTGTAGAAATGGGTATTTTGCCGCCATTTGACTGGTGTACCACACCAGTAGAGTTTTCAACTGTTACAAATTGCTTCTCATCACGCTGTATGTCCAGTTCAGTTCGCCCCAGACACGGCAATATCAAAGCCGTTTTCCCATGTACCAAATGACTCCGATTCAGTTTTGTAGACACGTGTACCGTCATGTCACATTGCTGTAAGGCTTTGGCAGTAAGTTCAGTATCAGGTGTAGCTGAGATGAAGTTACCCCCCATAGCAAAGAAAAACTTCGCTCTACCCTCTTTCATTGCTTTGATGGCTTCCACCACATCATATCCATCTTTCGATGGAGGCTCAAAACCAAATACCTCCTTTAATTTTTGGCCAAACTCCGGCTTGAGTTTCTCCCAAATACCTACTGTCCTATCACCCTGTACATTACTGTGACCACGTACAGGACAGGTACCTGCCCCGGGCTTACCGATACTTCCCTTTAACAATAGCAAGTTTACAATCTCACGAATGTTATCTACTGCATTTTTGTGCTGTGTCAGACCCATAGCCCAGCATACGATGATCTTTCGTTTTGAAGCAATTAATTCTACCGCCTCTGTAATTTTATCTTTTGATACACTTGTCTGGGCGATAAGGTCATCCAAGTCATACTGCTGTAAGTCCGCCACAAAATCCTCAAAGCCCGCTGTCTCCTGCCGAATAAAATCATGGTCAAATACCGTACCTGGATGCTCATTCTCCCTGTCAAGCAGCATTTTCAATATCGCTTTCAGCAAAGGTACATCTCCATTTACTCTCACTTGTAGAAATATATCCGTAAGTTGAGTACCTGAGCCAAGCATATCACCTACATGTTGTGGGTGCTTAAACCTGTTAAGTCCCGCTTCTGACAATGGATTGATGGTGATGATCTTGGCACCATTCTGCTTTGCTTTTTGCAGTGCAGTGAGCATCCTAGGATGATTAGTCCCTGGATTTTGCCCCAAAATCATAATCACTTCGGTTTTATAAAAGTCATCCAGCGTAACCGATCCTTTGCCGATACCTACTGTTTCGGTGAGTGCGGTACCACTAGATTCATGGCACATATTGGAGCAATCAGGAAGGTTATTGGTGCCATATTGGCGTACAAACAATTGGTACATAAAAGCCGCTTCGTTGCTAGTCCGTCCGGAGGTATAAAAAATAGCCTCATCTGGAGAGGGTAACGCCTTGAGCTGATTACCTATAATCTTAAAAGCATCCGACCAAGGGATAGGTTTATAGTGAGTCTTTCCGGGTCTTAATATCATTGGCTCAGTCAACCTTCCGCTCTTCCCTAGGTCATAGTCCGACCAGGTAGAGAGTTTTACAACCGAATGTTTTTTAAAGAAAGCGGCATCTGCTCTTTTTGTAGTGGCTTCTTCCGCCACTGCTTTTGCACCATTTTCGCAAAATTCTACTACAGAGCGGTCATGATCAGGATCAGGCCAGGCACAACCAGGGCAGTCAAATCCATGAAATTGATTGATCTTCAGCATGGTTTTGGTACCTGAGGCCACTCCCACTTCACCGAATACATGCTTCATAGAGGAAATAACAGCGGTGAGTCCGCCAGCTACCACTTTAGGTTTGGTCAATTTAATGCCAGTATGTTTTGCGGGTGGCTGCGCTTTAATCTCTCCCATTATTCGATCATCTGTGGATTGGTAAATAAATCAGTTTCATCCTCTCCCTCTCTGGCTGTCAAGCATTGAAAATCTTTTTCTACTAATACCGAAATGCTTTGCCCATTGCCATATTTCACTTCTTCGTCAAAGCCTACCATTTCAGTATCAGTCCATTTTGCCGCCAGTTCATTGGGTATATTTACGCTTATTACATTATTGATATAATCTGCTTGCACTTGGGTGATAGCCTTATCTATTTTAAGTTGATAAGTGAGCATATTTCCTCCAAAACTTATTTGTTGGCTTACAATCCCCTTTTGTTTCAATTGAGAAATGGCTGTTTTAGATAACCTAAGCCTGAGTGAATTTCCTTTGATCCTGATTTTCATTTTAATTCAATTTTCAATTCTTTCGTTTCCACAATATATATTAAAGCTTTCATTTCTAACAAAACCGAGGAGCGTCAACCCTGTTTTTCCCGCTAGATCTGCTGCTAAGCTAGATGGTGCCCCTACAGCTGCCATTATGGGAATCTTGGCCATCACCACTTTCTGAACCAGCTCAAAACTTGCCCGGCCACTTACAAGGATAAAAGTCTGCTCCACCTTTATATTCTCATCATTCAATAATGCTCCAATTAATTTATCCACGGCATTGTGCCTGCCCACATCCTCACGCATGAGCAACAGGTTTCCAGTATCTATGCTAAATAGTCCCGCAGCGTGGAGTCCTCCGGTATATTCAAATACCCGTTGTGCTTCACGCAACTTATCTGGTGACTGGTGTATTATATTCTCAGATACTTTATTGGCAGTTAAAATAATACCACAAGTAGTATGTACAGCCTCTATCGAAGTTTTACCACATACCCCACAACTGGAAGTCGTATAAAAATGTCGGTCTAACTTACTGAGATCAAACTCCACTTCAGGTTGAAGTTCAACCCTGATGACATTGCCATGCTCTTCAGGTTTTACATGCTCGCAATGGCGAACAGAAAGCACCTGATGGGTGGCGTTGATTATTCCTTCGGTAAATAAAAATCCAATAGCCAATTCTAAATCCTGCCCCGGAGTTCTCATAGTAACCGATATGGATTTTTCTTTCCTATCAATTAACCCACCAAATCCCAAGCGGATTTCAAGTGGCTCTTCAACAGCCAACAAATCTGACTGGCTGCAAGCAATTCCCTGCGATTTCTTGATTACCTGTACCGAACTTATACTGGTATTTACCATAAGAATAAAATTACGAAATATTAATGAGGCTTGGCTCTTGATTCGCTAAGAATAGGTTTTAAAATATCGATGGCCAAATATTATTTATAATTGTAAAAAATTCAGGCTGAAATGGAAAATGTTATACTTGTTAATGAATGGGACGAAGAAATTGGGCAAATGGAGAAGCTAGAAGCTCATAGGCAAGGCAAACTCCATCGTGCATTTTCAATTTTGGTATATAACTCCAAAGGTGAGATGCTACTACAACGAAGGGCATTTGGCAAATATCACTCTGGTGGATTGTGGACCAATGCCTGCTGTAGCCACCCCAAACCTAATGAAGAAACTGCTTTGGCCGCTAAGAGGAGGTTGAAAGAAGAGATGGGAATAGGTTCAAACCCTGTCTTTGTATATAAATTTATTTATAAAGCGACCCTGGATAACGGCTTAACCGAACATGAATATGACCATGTTTTTACCTGTTCCACTGATGAGCCGCCAATTCTCAATCCAAACGAAGCTGACGATTATAAATACATTGGTATAGGTGCATTAATGGTGGACATTCGACAACATCCCGAAACGTATACAACTTGGTTTAAAATTATTATGGAACGATTCAACGATCAGCTGCAGTCCACTCAATAATTATAATAATTAACGGGGGTTATGTTTCCATATAGGGTTGCCACTGGACGAGGACAAACTTTTCAATTTCATGTTCCTTAGTAGCTAAAAATCCGAATTCGTAGCAAAACAAATAGACTTGCCCCTTGTTGTTTTTCCAGTAATGGGTGAAATATTTGGAGTCAAACCCTTCACTTAACAAAACTGACTTGCGAACTGTCGCTTTACCTCCCTTATTGTACTCTTTTAGGATCCGCCTGTTACTTTTTAGCTTAACATCAATGGTTTTGAAAAGGCTTTTTCCACTATCACGATTGGCAACATAGTGATACGAGGACTTGCAATAACCCGAACAGAATTTCTTATCAATTCTACCAGTTATTTCTTTACCACAGGAAGGGCACGTTTTCATAGGCGTTGATTATACGTATAAATAACGTTTAATTCTACACTTAAATTTGCTAATTGTCAATTTTACTTTGAGGTTGCGTCCATGTTCTCCACAAAAAAGATCTCAATCAGCCATTTATTGCTCGACCGTAAGCGTTATATCGGTTTGAAGTTTTATCCTGACAAGGTTATTCAGGCGCTAGTAAAGGGGCTTCCGGGTATTAAATGGAGTAAAGAATACAATATGGCCTACCTGCCCAATAATTCTGAAAACTTAAATCAATTATACGCTACATTTAAGGAAGTTGCTTTTATTGATGGTAAGCACTTTTTCACCAATAAGCCGTTGCACTATCCCGTAAGGGAATCAAATCAATACAAAACTAAATCCGTTGTAAGGACAATTTCTCCCGATTACAAAACATGCCCCAAGGAATTCCTACAAAAGCTTGAGCTTAAAAAATATAGTGAAAACACCGCTCGTACCTATACAACGATGTTTGAGGCATTTATCAATCATTATAAACACTTGCCGTTAAAGTCGTTAGGAGAAAATGAAATTAGAGAGTATTTATCCATTCAAGTAAAACGCGGCAGATCGGACTCCATGTTGAATCAGATCATTAACAGCATCAAGTTTTATTTTGAAGTGGTGTTAGGCATGCCCAATAGATTTTATGACATCGAGCGACCACAGAAAAAAGAGCGTTTGCCTGTGGTACTTTCGAAAAATGAAATTCAAAGTATACTGACGAATACTACAAATCATAAGCACAAATGCATTCTGAGCACTATTTATTCGGCCGGTTTGCGGATTAGTGAATTGACAAACCTCAAAATCAAGGATATTGACAGCGAACGAATGATGATTCGGGTGGAGAATTCAAAAGGTGGAAAGGATCGCTACACCCTATTGAGTCAAACATTATTGAACGACCTAAGAACCTATTACAAAGTCTATAGACCGAAAAACTATATCTTTGAAGGGCAAAATGGAGCCATGTACTCGCCAAGTTCCATCCGAAAAATACTTTCCAGAGCCTGTAAAAAGGGCGGTATCAGAAAAAAGGTAACCCCTCATACCCTACGGCACTCCTTTGCGACCCACCTACTCGAGCAGGGAACCGACTTAAGGAGTATTCAGTCATTACTTGGGCACAATAGCCTCAGTACCACAGAGATATACACCCATGTGGCCAATACCACTATGATGTCAATAAAAAATCCATTAGATTAGTTCCGAACAATAATATATATCAACACCTTAGTGCTGTTAGCCGGGTGTTGTGCCTCATTGTAAAAACCCACCGCACAAACAGCACATTTGGTTTTTGCCAACTCATAAAATCCTACCGCTGAAAAACCAAAAGAGCTGTTTTCTTCCCTCGCTCTGACAGAAATCCAAAACTTTTTGTAAATTTGCCAAAAATGTCAAGGCAAAATTTTCAAGAGAATGAAAGAAACATTTGGAGAATATATTCACAGATTAAGGGCTGACAGTGGTTTGACCTTAACTAAACTTGCAGCGGCACTTGACATTGACCAATCAACATTGTCAAAAATTGAGAATTGCAAACGCAATGTTCCTGTAGAAATATTGCCTAAACTTTCCAAGGTGTTCAAGTTGGACATTAATCAGCTTGAGAAAGAATATTACAGTGAAAAAATTGCTGAGATTATATATAATAAAGAAAATGAGACGAAAGAATTAATCGAACTAGCTGAGGAAAAAGCAAAGTATTTTAGAATTAAAAAATTACAACAAGGAACAATTAAGTTTTAATTATGATAGGAGCATCTTTATTTTCAAGCGCAGGGATAGCGGAGACTTACTTTGAAGAAGTAGGAATAAATATTGTTGCTGCAAATGAATTGATTCAAGAAAGAGCAGACTTGTATCAGGCATTATACCCGAAATCTAAAATGATTGCGGGAAATATTTTAGATGAAAGTATTTTTAAAATGCTTGTAAAAAATACGCCAAAGAAATTAGATTTTTTAATTGCTTCACCACCTTGTCAAGGAATGAGCGTAGCAGGGAAAAACAGGAATGTCGCACAAATGCTCACTGATGAAAGAAACTATCTTGTCTTTAAAATTATTGACTTTATCAAATTAAAATCGCCTGATTTTGTATTGATTGAAAATGTACCAACATTTTTCAAATTACTTCTACCCTACAAAAATCAACAATTAAAAGTCGTTGAAATATTAAATATTCTATTTGGAGAAGAATATAATATTGAAGCAAATGTTTATGATGCAGCCGAATTTGGAGTTGCTCAAAGACGAGCAAGAGCAATCATAAAACTATACCGAAAAGGTAAGAAATGGGGACAACCTGAAGTGTCTAAAAAACAAATGACTGTAGAAGAAAAAATTGGCTTTTTACCAAGTATTGAAGCAGGACAAAAATCTAAAATCAAATGGCACTTTGCACGAAAACATTCTGAAAATCACATAAAATGGATGAAGCACACGCCTACAGGAAAAACAGCCTTTGAAAATGAAAAGTATTTCCCAGTAAAAGCGAATGGAGAAAAAATAAAAAGCTACAATACAACATACAGACGAATAAAATGGGAAGAACCTGCACCAACAATTACAATGCGTAATGATGCAATTAGTTCACAACTTAATGTACACCCAGGCAGACAATTAGAAAACGGAATTTATTCAGATGCAAGAGTTTTAACACCTTTGGAGTTAATGTTATTATCATCCTTACCACAAGATTGGAATATTCCAGACAATACACCTGAATTACTTATCAGAAAGTGCATTGGCGAATGTATTCCGCCATTATTGATTAAAAACATTGTTGCTCAAATAAACAGATAATATGACTTTAAGGATTGACAGTAAAAAATGGATTTTATACCGACACACAAGGGATTTTGAAAAGCTTTGTGCTGTTGCGGAGTTTTTAAAGTCGTACACAAAAACAGGTATTTCAAAAGAAGACAAAACTAACCTCAATTTAAAATTGAGAGATTTAGGTTTATACAACGAGCGAAATCCTGAATTACCACTTGATGCAATAAATCACAAAATCAATCAGCTTTCGTATTATATGTTTGGTTATCAAGCCAAAGTTGATGGACAGGACAGATTTTTATTTAGTCCGCTTGGTAACTTGTTTTTGAAACACGTTGAAGACAAAGAAAAAACAGCCAAGATATTCCTGACAATGCTTTGGGCTGTCCAATATCAACACCCCCATAGCGGAACAGATAATGAGTTTCAACTCTATCCATTTAGATTGATTTACAAATTATTATCCGAACCAAGACTCTCAAATAAACTTTACGCTTTTGAAGTTGCCTATTCAGTTGTTTTCACAAATGAAATTACAGAAGCAAAATATAATGAATTGGTAAATGAACTTTTGGATTTACGAAAACTTACTGATGAGGAACTTGCTGATAAATTCCAAGAGGACAGACACGCGTATGTAAATTCCGCATACGAATGGGATTATTATGTTTCAAGTTTATTTGAAAGTGCAGGTGTTTTGAATAAAAAAGATGGAGTTGTTATTACTAAATTACAGCACGGGAATACCAACACTTTTAGGAAAATTACAAGAAACGAAGTTTCAATTCCCGATAATCTAAAAACATTAGTTCAGCAATTAGAAAGCGAATATTCGTTTTTAGAAAGCCCGTTGTTGCTAAATGACCCTGAGCGTTTAAAAATAGATGTTGTAAAGGAAATTTACAGCTTCTATCCAAAAACACTACTCATTGAAATTGGAGAGGAAATAGACGATTTCAAATTTGAATTACTAAATCTTCCTAAGCTAATTGAGCAATACGCAGATAACAATGACGGTGCAGAAGCTTATCTTTTTGAGGATGCTCTAACAGATGGATTCAATATGTTCTACAATGTAGAAGCTCAAAAAATTGGAGGAGCAGGAAACACCGATTTAGAGTGTATATACATTCCTAAAAAGAAAAAATTTGCTGTTGATGCAAAATCTACCAAAAACAAATTATCAGGAGTAAATGCAGGAAGGTTAGAAGGACACCGTGAAAAAATTGGTGGTGCTTATACAATTGTAGTTACACCAAGATATGTCCCTGCTGTACTTCAAGACATTCGTACAAGTCCAATCGTCATAATTCGTGCAAACACATTTTCAGAATACTTATACAACTGCATAGATAATGATATAAGAGAAATTGATTACGAAGATTTTGACAGCATTATTGTAAATAACCTCGGTAAAGACATCAGTAAAAACATTTCGGATTTAACCATTTCAAGGTTCGCCACTAAAAATTAAACTTGCTATGATTACAATTACAAGAGAAGATAATATGAATTTAATGGCAAGGTATCCCGACAACTATTTTGACCTTGCGATTGTTGACCCGCCTTATGGTATTTTGAACAAAACAAAAAGAGGTGGTGACCATAAATTTAATATGGACGAGTACAGTCAATGGGATGTAAAGCCCAATGACGATTACTTTAATGAGCTTTTTCGTGTTTCAAAAAATCAAATCATTTGGGGTGGAAATTACTTCGGGCAACTTTGGGCTAGAAGTCCGTACAACAAAGGATTTATAATTTGGGATAAAAATCAACCCGAAACATTAAACAACTTTTCAATGGCTGAAATGGCTTGGTCGTCATTAGACAGACCATCAAAGATTTTTAGATATAGCGTTAGAAAAAATAGGAACAAAATCCACCCGACACAAAAACCAATAGACCTTTACGAATGGCTTTTAAAAATGTATGCTAATCAAGGCGACAAAATTTTAGATACACATTTAGGAAGCGGAACTATTGCCATTGCTTGTTATAATGCGGGGTTGAGTTTGACCGCTTGTGAAATCAGCGAAACTTATTATTTAAACGCTTTGGAGAAAATAAAAGAAGTTGTTCCTGAAAGTGCGATTCATACAAATGATTTAGATGCTTTTTCTTTAACATTTCCTGAACAAACGAAATCCAAAAACGGACTTCATAAATTGTATAAAGAACACGTAGAACAGCTTAAACTCTTTAAGGAGCAACGAGCAGAATACCGTGCAATGGCGAAATAAATAAAGAAAAAGGTGAATCAGAATGAGAATTGATATTCATACACATACAAAAAAAGTAAAGCAAGGAGATTCTGAACACCGAAACATTGACGTTGATAAATTCACTGAAATTATCAAGGAAACTGACGTAAAGATTTTAGCAATAACTAACCATAATCATTTTGACCTTGAACAATACGCACAATTCAAAAACAGCGTTGACGGGATTTGTCAAATATGGGCAGGAATAGAATTTGATATTCTTGAAGAAGGACGAAGAGCACATTTAATCACAATAGTAAATCCGAAAAATGCACAAGCATTTAGCGATAAAGTAATTGAAGTCATTGGCTCTACTTCTGCTGACACCTTTACAATTAGCATTGATGATGTTGTTAGCCATTTTGATGGTCTTGATGCAATTTTTATAGCTCATTATCACTCAAAAAAACCAAGCCTAACAGACAAAGACGTAGATAAACTTATAAGTTTGGTTTCTAATCCTAAAAGAGTTTTGAAAGAAGCTTCAAACTCTATTTCAGCAGGAATTTACATCAATCACGGTCACAACTCTATTCACGGTTCAGATGTACAAAATTGGAATAACTATGTTAAAGATTCCACGAATTTACCTGAATTGAGATTGCCCGTAGAAAGTTTTGAGCAATTTTGTTTGTTGTTGGACAAAGATGATATAACAATCAAAACGATTCTTGAAAAAAAGACGAAAGAAACTATACAAATAAATCCGTTTAACAGTGCGGCAGAAATAATGGATGTTGATATTTTCAATGACATTAATATTTTGTTTGGTTCAAAAGGGACAGGAAAAACAGATATTTTAAAAGCGCTATCAAAATACTATAATGGGAAAGGTTTTAAAACAGAAGTCTATGAATCAAACTCAAATAGAATAGATGAAGTTTTTGATCTTAAAGGCACAAATCTAACAATTAACGTTGAGCAATATGGAATTGATGATTGTTCTACAGAATTAACTTCTTTGAGGAATGCCACCGAAAAAGAAATAACAAGTTTATCAAAATATAGAGATTATTATTCCGTAGATGCCACGAACAAAATCTCAAAAAACATAAAGATTGATAAATTCACTACACTTGATGAAAATTCACCAAAAAGAAGTTTTGAAGATATTAAAAATAATTTGAAGAAATTTCAGGAGTTCAAGGACTATTATACCGCAGATACAAAACTAAAAGAAATTATCGGTAATGACCTTTTCGGTGAATTAGACAATGTTATTGAAAGGATTATAGAAAAAATAAATTCTGAATCAGGAAAACGATTTACTGACTATAAGAGTATCAGTTTCTTTAATATATTGGTAAAACTTTTTGTTTCTGAAATTTCCAAGAAAACAGGACAACCTGAAAAGCCAACTAAAACAGGTTTTGCCGAATATGCGAGTAATAGAATTGCTATTGAAAAAGATGTCAATAAAATTCTTGAAAATATTTCAAAAACAATTGAGCCAATTATTGAAGAAGTCGGCAATTTGGGAGATAAAGGGAAATTGTATTGTAAAACCAATTTATTAATACAAAACGGAAAGATTTCTGATGCTAAATACAAACACACCAATAGCACAACAAAAATCCCACAAAAATCAGTTGCAGATAAAATAGAACTCATTTCAAAACATATTTATGCAAATACCTTATTTGAAAAAATAGATGAGCTTAAAAAAATTGAGAGTTCTGAATCTGTTTTATCAATTAATGATTTATTACTTTTTTATAAGCATTTTACATTAGATGATGAATTTTACACACCTTCTAACGGTGAATCATCAATGGTTCTTTTGCACAACGAATTGATGAAAGATAAAGAAATTTATCTCATTGACGAGCCTGAAAAAAGTTTAGGAAACGATTACATAAGTGATGTAATTGTTCCGTTGATAAAAGAAAAAGCTAAAGGTGGAAAAAGAGTTATTATAGCAACACACGATGCAAATATTGCTGTTAGAACATTGCCATACAACTCAATTTATCGTGAACACGATATTAATGGCTATTACACTTATTCGGGAAATCCGTTTTCTAACAGTTTAATTTGTAGTTCAGGAAAGAAACCCAATTTAGATTGGAAATCAATTAGTATGAAAACTTTAGAAGGCGGAAAATCAGCTTTTGGTGAAAGAGGTAAAATATATGGCAACACATAACGCAACAATTGAAAGGAAAGACAATAGTGCAACCTTAAAACTTGCACTTGGTGAAACTGTATTAGACATTGTGCTGACTGAAGACAAGCCCAATGATGTAAAAAATGTTTTCAATAAACTGTTAGAACAACTAAAAAGTGGAGAATTTGACTTCAACTTAACAGATGAAAAAGAGGACTTGTATTTTCACATTTGCAAAGAATACATAACACAACTTAACGCAGAACTGAAAAGCACCTACAAAGAATTGCAAGACAACGGACTACTAAAAACAGAATAAAAATGCCAACACTAAAACCATACACATTGACAAGTCGCAACAGCCGACACGCAAACCAAAACTTGGCAAAGAGTATGGTTTCCCCAACGCTGACTGACAAGCGGAACGAAAAAGAACAACGAAGGCACAACATCACCTATACGCAAGCAGGGGTTTCGTGCTTCGTAGGACAGAAAAGTGGTAAATTTAAAGTTCAGTTCTTCGTAGGAAGTTCAGTGGTTAAAATCCCTGCCTGCGTATAGCTGCAAACCGTTAGGAGCAATTCCCGAAACTCATGAAAGCAATCTTTACCATAACTCTGATTTTCTGTCTAACTACCTCCTACGGTCAGTTTACCTCGAACGACATTAAAATCGAAATCAACGGACTCAGCGAAGAGTACGAACAAAAATTCAGAACTGCGGCTAAACAAATTCCCGAACTTCTGAACAAACTTGATATTACCTCTAAGATTAAGCCTTTGACACTAGAAGTCACTTATGAAGATTCGGAGGTCAATTATATCAGATTCATTGCGAACTTCAATCCTGATTCTGTATTCTCAGAGTGGAAATACAAGCAACATCAGCGAAGTATGCAAACATACGGAGATGGAGGTGTAAGTGTCTTCTTAATACACGAACTCTTTTCCGTACTAACTGAATTTAAAGTGACTGCTGCCAGAGAAGGATATTCTGTCGATACCGAAATAATTGGATTCGATAACGTTGTACGTTTGGTCAACAAGAAGAAGGATTGGGTTCAGTTTTATTCCTATAACGACATGAACTCTTATGGATTTTTCGAGACTAACTTCTATAATCAAGTTCATTTCAAGATCTCCAACATTGATTATGAACTGGAATCCAACAACTACAGAGCTCTTAGCCAGATGAAATTCTTCTGGGCAGGTAAAACCACAGGACTGGATGGAAAGCCAACTCCTTCATACCACTTTCTTAAATTCTTTAACCTCCTTGACGAATGAGAACGGAAACAGAAATAGTACGAGACCTAACCATGACTCAGGAACTCATGGACAGAAAGCTTACTGAAATTGGTTTGCTTTCAGCTCGATATTTTCACGGTGGAGAGACTGAACTCAAATCGGAGATCAACTCTAATGTCGAAATCTATCAAAAACTTGAACTTCGCCTCAAAGGACTGGAAAACGAGTTGAAAGAGAACAAAAGCTCCTAACATTTGCTATGAATGAATGGGGTTTTATCGGTAAGGATATTTTCGTGGGGATTGGAGAGTCCGCCACGTATTTTAAAATTAAATCAAGGTGTGGCTATGTGCGAGACGAGAGGTTAGTGCTTTCTAATCCCCACTCATCATAGCTAGGCGTTGGGCAACATACAAAAAGCCAGCCGCACAAACAGGCACATTTGGTTTTGCCGACACACAAAGCCAACGCTGGAAAACCAAAAGAGCCTGTTTTTTGCCAACGCTCGGACGGAATAACGAACAGAAAAAGGTAAATTAACCGACAAAAAAGAAAGACATAGAGTAAATGGAGATAAACAGACTGAAACCAAGAAAGGCACTCAACAAAGCCTTTTTGAAAGTAAAACCAAATAGGACAGAAATCGAAGGTTTCAAGACCAATCTCATCCAGCTACTCGACAGGACAAATGACACCGAATCCGAAGAGTTTCATAAGAACCTTGTCATTGACTTTCTCAAAAAGACGTATTACGACCCTTATCATTTCATAAATACAAAAGGAAGAAATGACCTTGTAATCCATAACGGAGACAAAGCAAAAAGCACGGTTGGAGTAATCATTGAAGCCAAAAAGCCAACCAACAAAAGCGAAATGGTTTCGACTGACAAGCTGAATGCAAAGGCTTTTCAGGAATTGGTACTTTACTACCTAAGAGAGAGAATCACGCAAAACAATCTTGAGACCAAGCATTTGATTATCACAAACATCAATGAATGGTTCATTTTTGACGCTACAACTTTCGACAGACTTTTTGCCCAGAACAAAAAACTCGTTAAGCAATTTCAAGACTTTGAAGGTGGACGAATGGCAGACACCAAAACGGATTTTTTCTACAAGCAAATTGCCGAGCCTCTTATTGCTGAAATCAAATCCGAAATTGAGTTTACCTACTTCAGTTTACAGGATTACCAAAAGCCTTTGCGAAATGACGACAAGGCAGACGACAATAAACTGATAGCTCTTTTCAAGTTACTTTCTCCCGAACATCTTTTAAAACTTCCTTTTACCAACGACAGCAACAGCCTTGACAAACGCTTTTATAGTGAGCTACTGCACATTATCGGTTTGACAGAAACCAAGGAAGGAAGCAAAAAACTAATTGAACGAAACAAAGCAGGAGAACGACACACGGGAACCATTCTTGAAGATGCTATCATTCAGCTTGACAGTTTGGATAAAATCAGCCGATTAGAGCGACCAAGCCAATACGGAAGCACGCAACAAGAAAAACTTTTCAATGTTGGTCTTGAACTCTCCATCACTTGGATTAACAGAATCCTGTTTTTGAAATTGATGGAAGCCCAACTCATCACCTATCACAAAGGCGATAAATCGTATTCGTTTCTCAACCTTGACAAGATTAAGAACTATGATGACCTGAATAGTTTATTTTTTCAGGTATTGGCAAGGAAATATGACGAGCGAAATGAAGACGTAATCAAAGTTTTTGAAAAAGTTCCCTATCTAAATTCTTCACTTTTTGAGCCTACCGAAATTGAACAGGACACTATTTTTATCAGCAACCTTAGAGATGATAAAACCATTCCTATCATTTCGTCAACCGTGCTGAAAAACGAGCAAGGGAAGAAAAGAACGGGAAGTTTAACCACGCTTCAATACCTTTTTAAATTCCTCAATGCTTACGATTTCAGCAGTGAAGGCTCTGAAGAAATTCAGGAAGAAAACAAATCACTTATCAACGCTTCCGTTCTTGGGTTGATATTCGAGAAAATCAACGGCTATAAAGACGGTTCGTTTTTCACTCCGGGCTTCATCACAATGTATATGTGCCGTGAAACCATTCGCAAAGCGGTTGTTCAAAAATTCAATGAAACCAAGAATTGGAAATGCAAAGACCTTGATGAACTTTATAACAAAATTGAAGACGCCAAGGAAGCCAACGAGATTGTAAACAGTCTGAAAATTTGCGACCCTGCCGTTGGTTCAGGGCACTTTTTAGTTTCCGCACTCAATGAAATGATTGCCGTTAAAAACGACTTGAAAATTCTGCAAGACCGAGACGGCAAACGCCTGAAAGAATATCAGGTAGAAGTAGTAAATGACGAACTCATTGTAACAGATGAAGAAGGAGAGCTTTTTGACTACAATCCCAAAAGCAAGGAAAGCCAACGCATTCAGGAAACACTTTTTCACGAAAAGCAAACCATCATTGAAAACTGTCTTTTTGGAGTGGACATCAATCCAAACTCTGTAAAAATTTGCCGTTTACGTTTGTGGATTGAGCTTTTGAAAAACGCTTATTACAAGAACGCCACCGAACTTGAAACGCTTCCAAACATTGACATCAATATAAAATGCGGTAATTCTTTAGTAAGCCGTTTTGACATTGATGCAGACCTGAAACAAGCTTTGAAAAAAAGTAAATGGTCGATTGACAGTTACCGTGTTGCGGTTGACACCTACCGTAATGCGGAAAGTAAGGAGCAGAAAAGGGAAATGGAACGGCTGATTGCCGACATTAAATCGGATTTCCGAAGTGAAATTTCTTTGAACGACCCAAAAGTTAAAAGGCTTCGCAAACTATCGGGCGAGCTTTTTCAAATGACCCAACAACAGCAGCTTTTTGAAATGTCTAAAAAGGAAAAAGCCGCTTGGAACAAAAAAGTAGCTAAACTGACACAAGACACCAAAAAGTTAGAAGCGGAAATTGAAGAAATAAAAGCCAACAAGATTTTTGAAAACGCTTTTGAATGGCGATTTGAATTTCCCGAAGTGCTGAATGATGAAGGCGATTTTGTGGGCTTTGATTTAATTATTGGTAATCCACCATACGGAGTAAAACTTACAGAATTAGAAATTCACTTTTACAGAGATAAATATGAATCAATAATTGGACATGCAGAAATATATTATGTTTTCATAGAGTTAGCATTGTCACAAATTCTAAAGGACAAAGCTCATCTTTCTTATATTATTCCAAATGCATGGCTATCTAATAAATATGCTCGTGGTATTCGTGAGTTGATTCTCAAAAACTTTAAGCCACTTGAGATAATCAATTTTAATCAAAAGGTTGTATTTGAAGATGCTCAAGTGGAAACTTGTATTTTGTCTATTGAGAAGACAAAAGGGTTAAAACCTATAACAGTTGGTCAAGATTTGGATGTTAAATTCACTTTTGATCCAGAAATATGGTTAAATGACGATAACCTCATTATAAATTTTTCTGAAAGTCCTGAAATTCAATCTATTCTATCAAAAATCAATAATAACCCGAAAAAGCTTCACGATATATTGGATATTTCTAATGGATGTAAACCTTATCAAGCAGGTTATGGGAAGAACCTTAGTGGACAACCTCTATCCAAGGATGATGTTAAGAATAGAATTTATCACTCACAAACAAAAGAAGGACATAATTTTTATTGTGAACTGAAAGGCAAGCATGTTAAACCATATTCAATAAGTAAATCAACTGATTTCATCAATTGGGGTGATTGGCTTATGTCCCCAAAGGATTCTCATTACTATTTTCAACCCAAAATAGTGATTAGGCAAATTATTGGCAAGAAGTTCATTTGCTCAATAGATAAGTCAAATTCTATAGCCGACCAGTCACTTTATGTTGCTGTTCCATACAAAGGCAAAGAAGTGGGTTTAGAGTCAATTTTAGCTATCCTTAATTCAAAATTATATGGGTTCTATTTTAGGAAGTTTTACTCTGAAGAAGATGACTTATTTCCAAAAATAAAGGTGAATGAACTTAAAAGATTGCCGTTTAAGCTACCAAATAATGAAACAGAAAAAAAGTTAGCTGATTCTGCCATGGAAATATTGGAAGGAAAAGAAAAGAATCCAAATTTCGACTCCACAGATATTGAAAACAACATTGACCAATTGGTTTATAAGCTTTATGACTTGACGGAAGAAGAAATTGAAATAATTGAAAACAATTAATGACTGTTTGGTCTGACATACAAGCGATATTCAATAACAGAGAAATAGCCCTAATTCTTTGGCTTGCTGTTATTGTATTGGCTGTATTGCTGTCTAAACTCAGGAAGTCACTTGTTCCAATAGTTAAAATCCTAGCCAGCAAAATGTTTCTGATTATTTTTTCTCTAATCGGAGCTTATTTATTCGGAATAATATTACTTCTGAAAAATCTTGAAGTATGGCAAACTTCAAACTTGAAAGATGTTTTATTTTGGCTTTTTACAGTTGGTTTAATCTTGGTTTTCAAAATCAATGATGCTAAAAGCAACGCATATTTCAAAGGCATTTTCCTATCAGCAATCAAATGGACAATTATTCTTGAATTTGTAGTCAACCTTTATAGTTTCAGTCTATTTACCGAAATAGTAATTTTACCTATTTTAGTTTTCTTAGCTATGACACAAGCAGTTGCGGAAATGGACGATAAGCATAAAGTTGTTTCAAAGTTTTTGCAAAATGTAATCTCAATTGCAGGACTTTCAATATTCTGTTACTCACTTTACAAAACCGTTATAAACTTTGAAGCTGTCCTGACTTTTCAAAACCTTGTTTCATTCCTGTTGCCAAGCACAATTACAATTTTGTTTATTCCATTTGTTTACTTCTTGGCATTATACAGCACTTACGAAAGCTATTTCATTCATCTTGACTTTATGACTGTAAAGAAAGACAAGGTAAAAGAAACCAAGAAGCTCATATTGGAAATTGCAAATATCAACCTTGACAAACTTTTAAGGATTAAAAAGAACTTCGAGAAAAGGGTTTTTTATGACGACACGAACCTGAAAGAATATATAAGAGTAATAAGTAGAAAAACTAAAATTTAGAACAATGGCAAAAAAGACAGTTCCTGTTAAGCCTCACAAAAGGTCAACACCATCACCGACACCAAGAAAAAATCCTGATGCTCCAAAGCCAGGACCGAAAACAGTTCCAGTTGACCCACATAAAAGGTCACGACCGAAAAAGTAGATATGAATAAAAAGACACTGACATTTAGCGGAATTGTCTGCTTCATAGACGATTTTAAAATTGACTTGGACACCTTCAAAGAAGGTGTTCAAGAAGGTGTTTTTGATGAAGTCAGTGGAAATCGAGTGCATATTTTCCAATTGGAGTATGAAAAGGACTTTTTGAAAATTAATTTTTCAGATGGTTCAGCAATGCCACGTAATCCAAATGTTTACAATAAGGCAAAACAAGAATTAGAACCCAACCCAAGAGATTCAGACCAAATTGAACCAAAAGAATATTTTGCGGTACTTGACTTAACTTCTAGCTATTTATGGTTGAGTAACACGAAGAAGAAATCTCTTTTGATTGATTTTTTTCAAAAATTATTCAAGAACAAGAAAATTGTTCTGAAAGATGTTTATGACGAAGATAAATTCATAGAAGGATTGAAAACGCTTGACCAAATCAAACTGAGTGCAGCACCAAGTTTATTCGGTCAATCAAATTCGGTTTCAAAAGCTTTATTAGATGAAATGTATGGTGCGTACGAAGCAATTTTGCACTTGAAGTACAAAGACAAGTTTATTGGAGATGATTTGCAGACCAAAATCAAAAGTATTTTTAAAAATCGAGAAAGCTTTAATGGGATAATGATTGCGGGAAGAGATGAGAAAAACATGGGAATGTTCTTTAACAATAACTTATTTACTCGGAAAATTGATATTGAAGTACCAGTTGATGAAAATGAAATGTTTAATCCAAAAGATGTATTTAGTCGAATCATAGCAAAAATCGAAGAAGAAGTAAATGCAAACAGCTAAGAATATATTAAAATATCTTTTGTCGTTAGGAGCAATTTTACTCTTATCGACCTATTTTCATTTTGACAACTCTTCAACTTTTGGTCATATTTTAACATTTTTATCTATTACAACAGGTTTTACAATTACGGCTTTATCAATTATTGCAACCTCTAATTTTTCAAAGGACTTGTACAAAAAGGAAGCTCCAGACGATAATTCAAAAACATTACTTCATCAATTGGTAGGCAAGTTTGAAAAATCAACTTTGACTTTTGTATCTGTCATAATCTTGATTTTAATATTCTCATTGGTTGAACCAACTAATCTCAAAGAGTGGTCATTTTCTAACACAGTAATCAGTTTAAAAACGATTTTAAGTGGCTCAATTTGGTTTTTGACTTTTAGGTCAATATGGCTCTTTGTAGACCTTTTAAGAATGTTTTCAAAATTCGTAATCCAAAGTGCTAAACGACAATAAAATGCCAACGCTCAACAGCCACACACATTGCCAAGCCGCTCAAACCAGCCGCACAAGCCAAAGCTTGTCAAAGAGTGTGTCTGAGCCAACGCACGGACAGATAAAAAGAAAGTACGATTGCCCAACAATGGCTATACGTAATGCGGGCGAAAGTGCTGATATGAAAGTAATTACATTAAATAAACTTTTCGGTAAACGGACAGTGAAGTGCCTTAAAATCCCGCACTACGCATACCCGAGACCGTTAGGCAAAATTGACCATGCGAAGAATCAGTAATAATACATGGGTAGGGATAACAATTATTGCAATCGGCATCATGGATATTACAATGTATTCAAGTGTTGACTTGGACGGAATTGATTCAGTCGATGTAATTGGAGTAGGACTATCTGTAATTGGTGGATTTTTACTTATATGGAAATACAAGTTAGGTTGGATTTTTTCAACTATTTATGCTCTAAAATTTGAGTTAACATCTTTATACAATTTGACTACTGATTATCCATTGAAGTTCTTCATTGTGACAGCTTTGATGCTTTTCGTCATTGCGTATTTGAATAACGTTACAACAAGATTTACAATGAAAATTAACTTTCAAACCCAATTAATTACTCTAGGCCTTGGTGTGTTATTGGCATTAACTAATATCTTAATATAATAACATTGCCTAACATGGGCTAGCAACGCATATGCTTAAGTGCTTTACTGTTCTTTGACTGCTCATCGCCCATTCATTCTGTGTTTACATTCTTGGCTTTAGGTGGTAGGTCTTCCTTGGTTGACTTGCAGTGCGCAGAGCCCTCGAGCAGACTCGGGCGGGCAAGTGGGCAGAAAGGTCTTTGCCAAAGTCGGTGCAACTTGGCTCAAAACACAGAATTCATTACTTTGCGTGCAAATCAGTCTGGGTAGTGGCATACGCGTGCTAGCCAGGCGTTGTGTGTAATTTGACCAACGAAAACGAAAACGAAAACGAAAATTAAAACCAAACAGAAATACGAATGAAAAAATTTTTAAAAATCGCAGGAATCGGTTGCGGAAGCTTAATTGGACTTTTTATAATTATTGGAATTATTGGAGCTATTTTTAGTTCTGATACCGAAACTGAAACAATTTCAGAAAACTCTGAAATCAAAACAAAAGTTGTAGACAGTTTAGAATTAAAAAGACAACAAAAAGTCAAAGATAGTTTAGCACTTATTGCAACAGCTAACCGAGAAAAAGCTGAAAAAGATTTAAAATCATTCAAGAAAAATGAAGATGAGTTTAAGGGAACAGCATTTTACAAAGACCCAAGAACACCATATTATACAAATGTAAATTTCATTTATCCATATATCGGACAAAAAGGAGACAATTATTGGCTACGTCTTCAATTCCAATACGCTTCTGATGATTGGCTATTTATCGAAAAAGGAATTTTACTAATTGACGGAGAACAATTTACAATTACAGGTAATTGGGAAAGAGATAACAATTCTGGAATTTGGGAATGGTTAGATATGCCTGTTGGAGAAACAGAACTCTTTATATTAAATAAACTTGCTGACTCAAAATCTGCAAAAATTCGATACGAAGGCAGACAATATTATAAAGACAGAACTATAACTTCTAAAGAAAAGAGTATTATCAAAAAGACGTTAGAAATTTATAATAATCTGAAATAAAAAACTACACACAACAACTAAGCTCTAATGATGCACGCTAAGGGCGTGGTTCATTAGAGCTGGTGTTGAACTCCTACCTCCAAACGCACACTTTTCTTTCTATGGGGATTGAATAAACCTAGCCTTGATCAAAAGCACTTATAGCCCAGCTATTAGCAGGGGTTTTC
>DDIU01000018.1 GCA_002338655.1 Flammeovirgaceae bacterium UBA1842
AGCAAAGCATATGCGAAAGTGCATTCCATCTCCTGGTCGTAGGTTTAGTGAAACGATCCTACGACCATATTATCAAGTACAAGTAATGAAGTTCTTCCATTTGGTTCGTGTTCCACGAAATAATCCAGATTATTCGACATTTGTAATATCGAATGATTAATGAAGGATTTATAATCCCCATCGGACGCAAACAGAAATTTGGAAGTTAGGATTTATTTTGAATTCCAATTTGTTAACTTCATAATTATGAAAGAAGTAGCGCTTAAAAAGTATCTAATTCAAATAGCTGATAAGTTGACCCCAGAATCAACTTTAGAAGACGTATATGAACAACTTTCACTGCTTTCAGACATCTACGAATCCGAACAAGAAGAAAAAAGAGGTGAAGTATTAACTCAGAAAGAGGTTCAAATTGGCTCTAGAGAATGGTTAAGGTAATTTGGACAAAAAAATCTTTTACCCAATTAGAACGAGCAATTAAATATATACGAGAAGAACAAGGTCTTTCATATGCAGAGACTGTCTTGAATAAGATTCTACAGAATATAGAACTCCTTGAAAATTCCCCAAAAATGGGAACTCTTGAACCTCTCCTCGCACATAAAAAATCGGAATATAGATTTCTTATCGTTTGGAGTTACAAGATAATCTATCGAGTAACTAATGATACAGCTGTGATTTCACGAGTTTTCCACACCTCTAGGAATCCAAAACGATTAAAAGGAGTATAGTAGACTTATCCTTGGTTCTCCCCCAACCCCCTCATAGAGGGGGACATGTCTTGTCCTGAAATAGGTTACACAATTAATGTGTAAGATGAGAATAAAAACAGGAATTAGAGTATATCGAAGTGATGATGAGAAACTTCGAATAATACAAGAAGTACGATTAGGTAAATTAAGTAAGGAAGAAGCTCAGCGAAAGTATGGGATTAAAGGCCATAGTGCGATCACCAACTGGATGCGTAGTTTTGGCATAAAAGAACCATTAAAAGCCACAGTCTTTATGGAAGCGTCAAAACAGGATGATGAGAGTAAAGAGGCATTAACAGCCAGGGTTAAGGAACTGGAAGAAGCTTTAAAATTGGCTGAATTAAAGTCGACAGCCTATTCGGAAATGATTGATTTAGCGGAAGAGAAGTTTTCGATGAAAATCAGAAAAAAGTTATCCACCAAACAGTTAAAGTCATGAAGCATATGTATCCATCGGTAGGCCTGGGGCGTATTTGCGGACTGTTTGGTGTAAGTAGGCAATCATATTACCAATATCAATGCAAGATTAAATCTTTAGAAGCAGACCATCAACAGGTGCTTCAATTGGTTTTAGAGCAGCGAGCTGATCACCCACAGCTAGGAGGTAAAAAGCTATATCATTTGCTTAAGTGTGATTTAGACCGATTCGGAATCCAGATGGGCAGAGATGCTTTTTTCGATCTTCTTTCCAGCCATCATTTACTAATAAAACGTAGGAAAAGAAGAGTAGCTACTACAAACTCCAGGCATTGGTATAGGAAATATCCGAACCTAATCAAAGGGTTAGCTATTCAAAACATTAACCAAGTCTGGGTCAGCGATATCACTTATTGGAAATGGCGAGATCGTTTTCTTTATATCAGCCTCATTACAGATGCCTATAGTCGAAAGATAGTAGGCTATGAGCTATCTGACAATCTGGGAGCCATCAATAATTTAAGAGCGTTGCATTTGGCTATTATAAGTCATCGAGGGTCTTTGGCGGGATTGATCCATCATTCAGATCGAGGGATACAGTATTGTAGTAATGAATATGTAGAAATGCTAACTTCTCAAGGTATACAGATAAGTATGACTGAAAATGGTGACCCTCGGGAAAACGCCATTGCCGAACGAGTTAATGGAATAATTAAAGAAGAATACCTCCAATACAATGATGTAGTAGATATACCACATGCCAAACAGATTTTGGCAAAAACCGTAGATCTATATAATGGAAAGAGACCACATCTAAGTTGTGGAATGATGACACCAGATCAGGTACATATTACCAATCAAAAACAAAAAGCTCTCTGGAAGAATTATTGGAAAAGTACAACTGTCAACCAATATCAGGACAACAATAAAACTGTCAACATATGTCAGGATTAACTATGTTTAACTGTAAACTTATTTTAGGACGATACACCCAACCCTTTTATAGAGAGGGAGCTTGCGATGTAAATTTTGTAAAAAGTCATACAATTCAACGCACATAAATTTCCTTGGGCTTTCCCCCGCTGGCGGGGGTAAGGGGTGGTAAAAACCGCTCTGATTGGCCTATACTTGATTCGTTTGCCACGAAACATCCTTCTCCTGTCGTAGGTTTAGTGCAACGATCCTACGGCCATATTATCAAGTACAAGTAATCATGTCCTTCCATTTGGTTCGTGTTCCACGAAACAATTAATCTAAAATAAGGAAGTTAATAACAGTCAGTTAATAGGTTCATGAGACACGAACCTTGGATTGAAAACTCCCCCAACCCCCTCATAGAGGGGGACAGCCCACAATGTAGATTGGTAACAATTATTCAATTCATGACATAAATTATCAAGTTAAGTACACTTATACTCCTGTTGACTACTTGCGGCAACAAATAGATTGGAAATCATATTAGATTTAAATTCCAACAAACTCGCACAACAATGTTCAGTACTTTCCTAAAAGTGTCGTTTCGAAATTTCGTCAAACAAAAGCTTTATACCTTTTTAAATGTATTGGGGTTGGCAGTAGGCTTGTCAGCGACCATCATCATTATTCTGTTTTCCAAACATGAGTTAACCTATGATCAATTCCATAACAATGCAAAATCCATTTTCATGGTGTATAAGGAGAGGATCACTCCCAACGGTATCCAACCTACCTATGACACTTGGGCGCCATTGGCCAACCGACTAAAAACGGAATTCCCAGAAGTGAAAAATGCGGTAAGGGTAGTAGACGACAATACCTTTTTAGAACAGGGCAATGAACGCAATGAAATAGTACTGACCTATACAGACAAGTCGTTTTTTGACATATTCAGTTTTAAATTGGAACGTGGAAATATTGCGAATCCATTTCCAACTACCCGGTCCATCATACTTTCGAAAGAAATGGCCAAAAAATATTTTGGCGAGGCGAATCCATTAGGTCAGGTACTCAAGATCAATTATACCCAAGAATATGTCGTTTCTGGTATTTTGGCAGATATACCTACAAATTCAACTATTCGACCTGACCATTTGGTGCTATTGGAGAGCAATCCCTCCTATGCTGACTTTGAAAATAATTGGGGAGGTTCGTTTCTATACAGCTATGTTTTATTGAACAATAATAATGCAGCGGCCTCATTGGAATCCAAATTTCCTGATCTGATCACCAAAATTTGGGATGAAGAAACCCAAAACCGTACAAATTTTAAACTCCTTGCTTTACCTGATACTTATGGAACCCTCTATGGCGATACCAGTGTCGCTGTAATTTTGCTTTATATAGCAGCGGGAATACTATTAATCTCATGCATCAACTTTGTAAATCTATACACAAGTAGTGCCTTCTCGAGATTTAAAGAGTTGGGGGTGAAGAAAGTAATAGGGGCAGGTAGATCACAATTGATGGCCCAATTTCTAGGAGAATCCACACTTCTCAGTTTAATGGGACTCCTCTCCGCTCTTCTTATTATTCATTTAACATTACCATTAATCAACTCCCTCTTTCACCTTGAATTAGTAATACAATATTCCCCCGCCATCATTGGCTTCCTTATAGGCTTGGTTTTGATTATTGGCCTCATATCTGGATTCTACCCTGCTTTGATAATGACGAGATTCGATATTCTCCGCTCATTAAAAGGCTCATTATCAGTAGGTTCGGGTAAAAACAATGTAAAGGATGGATTAATCACATTCCAGTTCTTCGTTTCGATTTTACTGATAATTGGAACCTTGGTGATAAGGGATCAAATTCAATACATGCAGAACAGTGATTTAGGGTTCAAAAAAGAGAACTTAATGACCATTCCGTTATCGGTCAGGGACTTTCAGGATCGTGACTCTGCAAACGTTAGGATTGAAACGTTTAAAAATCAGCTGGCACAATTGAGTGATGTTAGTTCCATAACCACTTCTGCTCATATCCCCACACAATGGAGTGGTTCCTATTTATTTGTCAAGCCAAAGGGTTGGGAAGGGGATCCGCTAAGAATGAGTTATACCTATCATGATGCCAATTTTTTTAAAACCTATGGAATACAAATGATTGAAGGCAAAGGTTTCAACGATGATTCCTTTGGTGACCAGCGCGAATCGGTAGTATTGAACAATGCCGCTTTAAAAGCATTTGGTTGGGAAACAGCTGAGGATAAACAGATACAGATTGGTAATTCGTTAATAAATGTTGTTGGGGTGATTGAGGACTTTAATTTTGAAACCCTAAAAGAAGGCATCAGGCCAATTCTTCATTTTCATCGGGTCCCATCAAATGCAGCTCAAAATTACATTACGCTGCGTATTCAACCCAATAAAACGGAGGAGGTAGCCAGTTTTATAAAGCAAAAATGGGCCATTCTAAATACCAATCTACCCTTTGAGTATCATATGATCGAGGATAACATAGTCACCATGTATGAATCAGAAAACAGGCTGTTGGCTATGACTTCACTTTTTTCAGGTGTAGCCGTATTGGTCGCTTGCTTAGGACTATTTGGGTTGGTTTCCTTTAATGTAGAGAAAAAGAAAAAAGAGATAGGAATACGGAAAGTTCTTGGTGCTTCTGTAGCCTCAATCGTAACCTTATTATCGAAAAAATTTACTTATCTGATAATGGCGGGTTTTATCATTTCAGTACCAGTGAGTATCTACTACCTTAATCAATGGTTAGACAATTTTGCTTACCATACCACGATTAGTCCTTGGTTGTTTATAGTCACCATGTTTAGTGTACTGATAATAGCATTGGCCACATTAAGTTTCAAAACCATTCAGGCAGGTAATACTGATCCCGTGAAGATTTTGAGGGATGAGTGATATCTGTGCGTAAACTTCCCCAACTCTTTTATAGAAAGGGAGCTTGCGATGTAAATTTTGTAAAAAGACATACAATTCAACGCACATAAATTTCCTCAGCTTTTCCCCCGCTGGCCGGGGTCAAGGGGTGGAAGTATTCTTCCTTTGGAAACAGTCACCTGACGAGAGTCCAAAGACAGTACGCCATTAATTCTACGTTTCAACACCTGATCTATTTAAAACTAATTCCCCTTCTATACTGGCTGGAATAGCATTCTTGCAAGTGGAGTTATTAACTCCCCCAACCCCCTCAAAGAGGGGGACAACCTATAATGTAGATTGGTAACAATTATACAAGTCAACATGCATTAAATTTTCCGAGGCTTTTCCCCCGCTGGCGGGGTCTGGGGGCGGACGGAAGATGTAAGAGTTTGGGTCTACTCCTTCCAGCTCATCGGATAATTTTTATCCACATATTCCAATGCGGCTTCCGTTAGGAACAATGGCTTGAAAGTATCAACCATCACTGCGAGTTCATGGGTTTCTTTTGCTCCAATACTTTTTTCAACAGTCCCTGGATGTGGGCCATGGGGCAAACCTCCTGGGTGCAGTGTAAATGATCCCCTATCAATACCTTTTCTGCTCATAAAATCACCCTCGGCATAGTAAAGTACTTCATCCGAGTCAATGTTGGAATGATTATAAGGAGCAGGTATAGATAATGGGTGATAATCAAACAACCTCGGAACAAATGAACAAATCACAAAACCATGTGCCTGAAACGTCTGATGTGCGGGTGGTGGCTGGTGTATCCTTCCAGTAATGGGTTCAAAGTCATTAATCGAAAAAGCATAGGGCCATAAAAACCCATCCCACCCTACAATATCGCATGGACTGTGGTCATACTTGTAGGTATGCAGTTGCTCATGCTTTTTAATTTTTATAAGGTATTCACCTTTTTTGTCTTCTTTTATCAGTTCTGAAGGTGGCCTGATGTCCCGCTCGCAGTAAGGTGAATGCTCTTCCAGCTGCCCCAATTCATTGCGGTACCTTCTTGGTGTTTCTATGGGTGATTTAGACTCAATTACCAATAGTTTCAAAGGTCCGTCATTCCATTTGAACTTATATATTACTGTCCTTGGGATCACCACATAATCCCCTTTGTCTACCTTAATTTTTCCAAATTGTGAATGTAGTTCTCCACTCCCCTCATGAATAAATATTACTTCATCCCCTTCCGCATTTTTATAATAATAATCCATCACGCGATCTTCAGGATTACACAAAGCAATGGCCACATCAGAATTCTTCAAAAGTACTTTTCTGCCACTGAGGTAATCTTTGCCCGTTATCCCAATTTTGGAAGTATTCAAGTGCGTTTGCCTTAAACCATAATCCTCTATAAGCTTACTGCCAAACGGCTCCACAGCTCCTATTGACTTAATTCTAGTAGGCTCGGTGACATGGTATAGATTTGAATAAATCCCAGAAAAGCCTAATGAACTTACTAGTTCTTCTTTATAAAGACTACCATCCTTCTGTCTAAATTGAATGTGCCTTTTGTGCGGTATTTCCCCTAATTTATGATAATACATTTCAAAATTTTGTTCTGTCTAATTTATCTGCTTCATCGAATAGCTTAATGGCCTGTTTCAATACCTCGTTAGTCTGATTGAATATAGGATAAAAGCCATCATTGTTCCAAATCTGCCTAGCGATTTGCGCCCGGATGTGAAGGTTGAATAAATCTTTATTTTCATTCATATCCTTGAAGTCCGTCTTTATCTTATTTTCTTCCCCAGTTTTTGCAAGTGCCTTTCTCATAGCATCGGTCACTTCGAAGTTTTTATAAAATTGATCATAGCCCATATCATTGAGTTCCTTTTTATGGTTGTTCACATAGTTGAAAACGAACTCTTGAACTGAATTACTAGCAAACAATTTATTCAAATAGGGGGAATTTGAAGTGGTATCCAACGGCACAAAATAATCAGGCATGATACCTCCACCACCATAAACGGTTCTACCAGAAAGTGTTTTATACTTTAAAGAATCATTAAACTTAATGCTATCAGCGCTGAAAAATTCCCCATGATTATATCTTAATAAAATATCTTTTGAGTAGTCATCCATATCGGTATAAGGTTTCTGAATAGACCTGCCACTTGGTGTATAGTAACGTGAGATGGTTAAACGCATTTCCGAACCATCACTCAAGTCCATTGGAGCCTGAACAAGACCCTTACCAAACGTTCTCCTACCCACTACAAGGGCACGGTCATTATCTTGAAGGGCCCCTGTCACAATTTCAGAGGCAGAAGCACTTCCCTCATTTACCAACACAATCAACGCTCCCTCTTCAAACAGGCCTTTCCTTTGGCCATTTGCCTGGGTGTTAAACCTAGATTCTTTACCTAAAGTGTACACAATTTTTTTATCTCCAGATAAGAATTCATCCGCGATATTAATAGCCTGATTCATATAGCCGCCACCGTTTCCTTGTAAATCAAGAATTAGCTTGTCCATTCCTTTTTCCTGAAGTTTCACTAAGGCTGCCCTGAACTCCTCATAAGTAGTGGCTGCAAATCGATTGATTTTGATGTAACCGATTTCATCATCTATCATATAGCCGGTATCAACCGAATACTGAGGTATTTTATCCCTTATTATTTCAAATTGAATAAGTTTCTTGTTGTTTTTCCTCTTTATAGCCACTGCCACTTTACTGCCTTTAGGCCCTTTCAAATGTTTTTGAACATCACGGTTGGTAAATCCAACTCCAGCTACGTTTTTACCATCAATGGTAATTATCTTATCGCCAGACATAATGCCGAGTGCTTCACTAGGCCCCCCACTCAATGGAGTAACTACCACAATCGTATCTCTGAAAATATTGAACTCCACGCCAATCCCTTCAAAATTTCCCTGTAGTTCTTCATCTGCCGCCACTCTATCCTTGGCTGATATGTAATAACTGTGTGGATCAAGCTTGTTAAGCATGTGTGATATCGCATCCTCAACCAGATCGTCAGTGTTTACTTCATCGACATAGTTGCGATCGACCATCGTAAGTACTTCCTTAAATTTTTGAATATCTTTATTTAAATCATTTTGAACTGGAGGCGAGTCGCTAAATGTTGCGCCAATAAATATTCCTGCTGCCAACCCAATGGTCAAAATAATAGGGAGTCTTATCTGGTATTTTGTGTTTTTATATTCGCTCACTTTATGAATTAATTTCGTTGCCTATATTTACAATTATACCCTTATTTTCAAATCTAGGTAATAATATAGTCTATAACGATAATTGAAAATATTTTGTTAGTACAATATCTAGACTTCAACAAGCCTATTATTTAATTACGATTGTGTAAATTTATATCCAAGATTAATCTAAAATGTGTACCCTCAACAAAAAACGGATCATTGAAATTGTAGACTGTAACTACATCAATGCCTCTGTACTTTATTATTTCGGAATCGAATTTTACAACTATTCTGAGCAGACCCTAGAAGAAGCCTGCGCTGAAAAAGGATTGAAGCTCGAAACGGTTGTGAGGCGATTGGAATTGAATACCCATTGTGAAGAAATAGTGGCCATCAATGAATTTCCCATTGATTTGGTGATTGAATATCTCAAACACACACATTACATTTTCATTAAACAAAAATTACCTTATATCGGCAAACTCATTGAAAATTTAAATACTGATGAATCGAAATTAGCTCAGATAACTAAAGATTTGAAATTTGTATTCCCTTTGTTCGTTGAGGACTTCATACATCACATTTATCAAGAAGAGGACACTCTTTTTTCTTACATTCTTAACCTTGACTCATTTTTAAAGGGAAGGGGCAATTTATCAAAGATGTACTTTGAAATGGAGCGTCACGGACTGTCACAATATGCAGCCGAGCACAAAGAACATGACGATGAAATGTTAGGTATCCGCCAAATAACGCATCAATATTCCATTAATTCAGACACGCCCTTACACATCAGGGTGGTGTATGCTGAGTTAGAATCTTTGGAAAAAGAACTAAAAACACATGCCAAAATTGAGAATGAAATTCTTTTTCTAAAGGCTTTGGCACTTGAAAAAGATGTGCTCGATAAATTTCATCAGAAAATACAATACAATTAGTGGGAAGGATATTGGCCATAGACTATGGCACTAAAAGAACGGGGTTGGCAGTGACCGATCCTTTGAAAATAATAGCCTCACCACTCGAAACCGTTCCAACAAAGTCGCTATTGACTTATCTGGGTGCTTACGTCAGCAAAGAAACGGTGGAGACTATTGTTATTGGGATGCCAAAAAACCTTCAGAACAACGATACCCACTCTACTGATCAAGTACGGAAATTTATTCTGGCACTTAAAAAAACATTTCCCGATACACCTGTAAAGGAAGTAGATGAACGATTTACCAGTAAAATGGCCTTTCAGACCATGATAGATGGTGGTTTAAAAAAGAAAGCACGACAGGATAAATCAACCGTTGATAAATTAAGTGCAACTATCATATTGCAATCCTACATGGAAGCGAACCCTTCTTATTGAAAATTAGTTACTTTTGTGCCAGTTTTTAATTTAATAAATGACCAATGATTTACCCGATCGTTGTTTACGGTGACCCGGTTTTGAAAAGAAAAGCCAAGGAGATAGAAACCGGAACAGACCTTCATGACTTGATAAACGACATGTTTGAGACTATGGATGCTGCCCATGGTATTGGTTTAGCAGCTCCTCAAATTGGCAAGAGCATCCGCTTATTTGTTGTGGATGGTACCCCAATGGAAGACGAGGACATGATCGATTTTAAAAAGGTATTTATCAACCCGGAAATTGTTGAAGAAACTGGTGACAAATGGGCGTTTGAAGAAGGTTGTTTGAGCATCCCAAACATTCGCGAAGAAATAGAAAGACCTGCCAAATTGCGTATCAAATATTATGATGAAAATTGGGAGTTCCATGATGAAGAATATGATGGCATGAAAGCACGTATCATTCAGCATGAATATGATCATATCGAAGGAGTCCTTTTCACGGATTATTTGACACCTTTCAAAAAAAGGATGTTAAAAGGAAAGCTTCAAAATATCACCAAAGGAAAGATGAAGGTGGAATACCGCGTTTTACTCCCAAAATAGTATGAATATAATTTCAAAACTCCCCGATGTAGGTACCACCATTTTTGCAGTCATGTCTAAAATGGCAGCTGAAAATGGAGCCATTAATTTATCTCAGGGATTTCCAGATTTCCCCATTTCAGCAGAACTCATAGAGCTGGTAAACGGCTACATGAAAAAAGGGCTGAACCAATATGCGCCCATGCCCGGTGTACCCGTACTGCGTGAACAAATTGCTGGAATGTTAGAATTGAAATATGGCTATGCCCCTAATCCTGGTACAGAAGTAACAGTAACGGCAGGAGCGACAGAAGCGCTGTATGCCATTCTCACTGCCTTAGTTTACAAAGGTGATGAGGTAATCCTATTTGATCCGGCCTATGATTGCTATGATCCAGCTATTCGATTAAATGGCGGAGTCCCTGTACACATTCCATTGACTCAGCCACAATTTTCAATTGATTGGGATGTAGTAAAATCAAAAATAACCACAAAGACCAAAATCATCATGGTCAATTCGCCACACAATCCTAGTGGCGCTGTATTGACCAGTAATGATTTACAACAATTGGAGCAAATTGCCGAGCAGCATGACCTAATTGTATTGAGTGATGAGGTTTATGAAAATATTATTTTCGGTGCCACACACGAAAGTGTATTGAAGTACCCCGCTTTGCGCGAACGAAGCATAGCGGTTTACTCGTTCGGCAAAACCTTTCATGCCACAGGCTGGAAGGTAGGCTATATAATAGCCCCACCTGCCTTAAGCGTGGAGATTAGAAAAATACACCAATTCCTCGTTTTCAGTGTAAATACCCCTGTGCAGTATGCGCTGGCCGATTTCCTTAAAGAGCCCGCAAATTATCTGACCATTGCAGATATGTATCAGGAGAAACGGGATTTTTTTCAAACCCACGTGAAAGCATCACGATTTGATATTATCCCTTGTCACGGCACCTATTTCCAACTGCTTTCTTACAAAAACATCAGTGACCTGAACGATATGAAAATGGCGGAAATGCTTACAGTGAAACATAAGATTGCCTCTATTCCGATATCAGTATTTTATCAAAATAAGCAAGATGACAAGGTATTGAGATTTTGTTTCGCTAAAGGGGAAGAAACCTTAGAAAAGGCCGCAGAAATACTATGCAAGATTTAAAAGTCACCCTCATACAGTCTGAACTGCATTGGCAAAACAGTGGTGCCAATTTGGCCATGTTTGAGGAGAAGATCTGGCAAATAGAGGAGCCTACCGACTTAATTGTGCTCCCTGAAATGTTCAATACGGGCTTTACTATGGATGCTCAGTCCGTTGCCGAACAAATGAACCTCACTACTTTCAAATGGATGAAGCAAATGGCTGCACAAACCAGTGCCGTGGTGACGGGCAGTTTTATAGTGAAAGAAAATAGCAATTACTATAACAGGCTGATCTGGATGCGACCTGATGGCACTTGGAACAAATATGACAAGCGCCATTTGTTTAGAATGGCCAATGAACACGAACATTTTTCCGGTGGACAGGAGATAATTATTGAAGAGATCAAGGGTTGGAAAATTTGTCCTTTAGTTTGTTATGACCTCCGTTTTCCAGTGTGGAGCAGGAATAAAAGCACTAACGGTGAACTAGGGTATGATCTACTGTTGTATGTTGCCAACTGGCCCGCTGTCAGAGTAGTGGCCTGGGACACGTTACTTAAGGCACGTGCCATTGAAAACCTTGCTTACTGCGCTGGGTTAAATCGGGTGGGTAAAGATGGCAATAATATTGCCTATAATGGTCACTCAGGAGTTTATGATCCGAAAGGCGAAACACTTTATTTGGAAGATGAAAAAGAGGCGATAAAAACGATTACCATCTCCAAAGAAATGTTAACCACTTACCGAGAAAAATTCCCGGCTCAGTTGGATGCGGATGGGTTTGAGATAACTAAATAATTTATTTGACAACCCTCTTTTTTTGATCTTGCCTATTATCCCAAAAGGATAATATTTCAATTCTATCCTTATTAATCTCGTAAAAAACTAGATATACTTTCAAGGGAATCACGCGAGTAACTTTGTTCGAAGTCAGTCTTCCAATCAGTTCTCTTTTGGATAAAACAGTCAGAAGTTCTTCAACCTCCTTTAAAATTTTTAAACTGTAGTTAGGGTTTCCATTTCGCTGAACATAAAATTCAAGCACTTGTTGTAATTCTGACTTGGCACGTGAAGACCAAACTATTTTTTTTGAAGCCATTTTTTCATTTCTGAAATAACTTTTTCATTGTCTATTGCCTCTCCATTATTTAGCTCCGCTTTGCTTATGTCAATTGATTCCTGTTGTTCAGTTGTTAATTGAAAAAGTGTCTGGTCTGTGGCATCGAAAATAGTTTGTAGTGCCTTTAGAAAATTGATATCCTTAGAATCTTTAATTCTTAAAATCAGATTTTTTTTTATATCCGCAGTGGTGCTCATAATATTCTCTTCTTACTCAAATCTACTTGATTTATTAAACATATAAAATCAGACATCGCTCAAACAAAGTGACTTTTAAAGATAATAGTGGCATTAATGATTCAAAAATAAACCTACTGCAAATCCATTTTGGAATTTCTGACTGTTGATTCCATCCGATGGCTTAATAGGAATCGTTAGTTCACTTAGGCGGGCGAGGCGAAAAAATGGCGT
>DDIU01000051.1 GCA_002338655.1 Flammeovirgaceae bacterium UBA1842
TTGGGCTCGAACCAAGGACCTATCCCGATAATTATCGGGATCAGCCGCTATATCTAACCTTAAGTTTTTCAATCATTTCTGGATACCTCGACAGGTTTTCTATGTATCTCTTCGATTTCATGCGTTTAATGTGACGCTCAATCCCTCTAGCTTGGTATTCCGAAAGATCCGTTATCTCAAAATATTTAATCCATGGGATTCCTTTTCTTGTCCAGATATCATTTCTATCTAAATCATTGTGAAAAGCTAATCTCTTGGCAAAATTTCCCGTAAAGCCAATGTAGAATTTCTGAAGTTTCTCAGAGTATAAAATATATACAGAATACATTTTTTTAAAACGAAAAAGGCCACCTATTTCTAGATGGCCTTTGCTCCCCTTCTTGGGCTCGAACCAAGGACCTACTGATTAACAGTCAGCCGCTCTAACCAACTGAGCTAAAGGGGAATTTATATCTTTATTAAACTTACTTCCCTATTCTTTTTATTCTTCTTCCTCCCTGGACCTATCCCGATTACTATCGGGATCAGCCGCTCTAACCAACTGAGCTAAAGGGGAATTTATATCTTTATTAAACTTACTTCCCTATTCTTTCTATTCCTCTTCCTCTCTGGACCTATCCCGATTACTATCGGGATCAGCCGCTCTAACCAACTGAGCTAAAGGGGAATATTTCACCATTTGATAAATGTTGGTCTCAAATGGACTGCAATATTAGATTATCAATCTCTTTTATGCAATACATTTTTTTAAAAAAGTTTCTAGAAAATTAAGATGAAGAAATAGATCAAAGTAAAGGTTGATAAAAACAGGATACCAACTACTGCCAACCACTTTAACCAATCTGGTGGACGATGGGATATTGGCACTGCTTTGGAGAATATAATAACGAAATTAAGAATGGCAGCAAATGGTGCTATTATAAAAGAAACTGTAGTAGCTAAATCTACCAGACTTTTCAAATCATTTAAAAACTCAGCGATAACCAGAAAACTACCTGCTGCTACCAGTACTACCCAAATTATATAACTCCATTTCACATTTGTACCCCACAGTAGAGCCACTACCCTATCCATTGCACGTCCATAGCCATCCAATACAGTAATGGACGTGCTGAACATAGTGCTAAAAGCGGCAGCAGCGATAATTAAGTAACTCCATTCGCCCATTGTTCCAGTATAGAGCCCTACTAATTGGGAGGCAAATCCGGCTGCACTATTTGATAAAACTGTACCGCTACCATACATGACTATGGCACCTAATGAAAGGAAAACTACAGCTAAAATACCTGTGATTATATAACCTATATTAAAATCCAATAGGGTTTCCTTTAATGTTGGGGTGTATTTAGTCTGTTTCGCACGTTCTTCAGCCCATAGTCCAGTCCATGTTGACATATCTACAGCGGTTGGCATCCAACCCATTAAAGCAATTAAAAATACGATCCCTCCAGAAGTCATGACCGCTGGAGGAACAAACCCCTCCACTGGCACAGTTCTTCCCGTGAAACTGGCTATAATCGCTGCTCCAATAGTACTTAGTAACAGTACCACACTTACGAACTTAAGTAAGCCGTCAAGGGCATTGTATTTGCCTCCTGCCAGTATAGCAATGCAAACCGAAAAAATAATCGCAGCAAGCCAATCAGTTGTTAAGTCAATTCCGAACAAATTTCCCATCAGCCCTGCAGTAACAAAAGTGACAGCTGCAGTGACAATAAACATAGTAACTACAGTAATTAGTGCATAAATCACTAGTATCCATTTGCCACTTTCTGCATAGCCATTTAATATACTCTTACCTGTTGCGCTGGTATACCTCGATGAAAATTCGAAAAAGGGGTATTTGAATATTACGGCTGCCAATACAGCAGGTAATAAAACAAATCCATAATCTGCCCCAGCGCGTGTTGATTGAACAAGATGAGAAACACCAACACACATACCGGCAAAAACAATTCCGGGGCCTAATGTCTTAAGAAAGTTGCTTGAGTTCGAACTCATAATAAAATAAGCTTCTAATATACATAGGCATGAATAAATTCAAAATTAAATATCTACGCCATTATGGCATTATTTTTCTTTAATATAATTAATAATAGTGCCATTATGTCCTGTTTTAGTCCCGCTTTGCGATTGGTATAGTTTTGAATCTATCCGAATTAACAATTTGAAATTTAAAAAACACACTGTTATGAGACTTATGAGATACAACCCCCTAAATGATTTTTCAGGCAATTTCGGAGAATTGATGGAAAATGTATTGCGTACCAGTACGCACAATGAAACCAGCTTTTTACCTGCTGTTGACATTATCAAAAATGAGAAAGATATAGAACTAAGCATGGTTGCTCCAGGTATGGAAAAATCCGATTTCACCATTGATGTTAAGGATAACACATTGACCATTAGTGGCGAAAGAAAGCTTAATAAGGAATTAAACTTTACTAAAGTAGAATCTCAATACGGAAGCTTTAAAAGAAGCTTTAAATTAAGCGATGATATCGAAAAGGATAACATTAACGCTACTTATGAAAACGGAATATTGAGGTTAGTACTACCCCTCAACATCAAGAAACTAGAGAAAGCAATCATTAAAATAAAATAATCGAAATAAAAAAAGGCCGTTCTGAAGTATCAGAACGGCCTTTTTTATTTTAAACTACTTGTATCCGAGTAAGAATACCGAAGTTTTCAATATCCCTCAAAAAGACCCCTTTCCCAGAAGCACCCTTTAAGGGACTTAGGGATAAGTTTGAGATAAAATATCGATTAAACGTCATTATTTACTCCTCTTATCTAAGTCTACTACTATTGGTGAAGCAATAAATACTGAAGAGTAAGTACCTACAACTATACCTACTAACAAGGCGAATGAAAAGCCCCTTAGCACTTCTCCCCCAAAGAGGAACAATACCAATACTACTATCAAAGTAGTAAGAGAGGTCATCAACGTCCTGTTTAAGGTGCTGTTAATTGCATGGTTGAATATGCTAATTTTATCAGTACTGGTACCCAAATTGAGATATTCCCTTATTCTGTCAAATACTACCACGGTATCATTAATAGAATAACCAATAATAGTAAGAATAGCGGCTACGAACACCTGATCAATTTCGAATTTAATACCAAATAAACTTGCGATGGCAAAGGCAGAGAATACCACAGCGGCATCATGAAGCAAAGCAACGATAGCCCCCGTACTAAATTGCCATTTTCTAAACCTTATCAATATGTACAAGAAGATGGCTATAATCGAGAATATCCCAGCTTCAAGGGAAGCATCTTTAATATCGTCCGCAATTGTAGCACCCACTTTGGATGAGCCTGAAATAGTAAAATGCGAGTCATCCACCTTACTATCATTAGCTACATATTTCTGACCTGTAAACGTCTCTATCCCTTGAATCATTGCATCTTTCACTTTGTCATCAGCCCCATCAGATTCATCATTCACTAAGTATGACGTGGTTACTTTTACTGTGTTGTTACCGCCAAAATTCTTCACCTCCGTACCTGCATTTTCGAAACTTTCACTCAGCGCATTTCTCATAGTAGTGGCCACCACTGGATTTTGGAAGTTAACAATGTAAGATCTACCTCCCTGAAAATCCACTCCCAAATTGAGCCCTTGAGTAAAGGTTAATGTCATTCCCACAGTTATAAGAATAGCCGAGAAGATATAGGCAATTTTTCTCTTAGCCATAAAGTTGAAATTCATCTCTCTTAGAAGTCCTCTTGATAGTGGTGTCGTAAATGAAACTTTAGCATTATCATTTCTACCCACCATCCATTCGATAATAACACGGGTAATGTAAACCGCTGAAAAGAATGAACATACAATACCAATCATCAAGGTAATGGCAAATCCTTTGATTGGTCCTTGACCCAATACAAAAAGGATTATCGCTGTTAACAACGTAGTGATATTGGCATCTAAAATCGAGCTAAAAGCCTTTTTATAACCAGTGGTAATAGCTTCCCGCAATTTTACACCGTTTCTAAGCTCTTCTCTGATACGCTCAAAAATAAGTACGTTCGCATCAATTGACATACCTATGGTCAGTACAATACCTGCAATACCCGGCAGGGTTAGGGCTGCGTTAAATTGTGCCAAAATACCCAAAATGAAGAATATATTGAACACCAAAGCAATATTGGCAACAAGTCCCCCTTTAGCATAATACGCCAGCATAAAAAGGACTACAATAGCCAAACCAGAGACTATCGAAATGATACCTTGACTCTGGGCTATCTTACCCAAAGTAGGCCCTACAATACCCTCTTCTACAATCCTTGTAGGTGCTGGTAATGATCCCGCCTTTAATATGTTAGCCAAATCCTTCGCTTCTTCAAGGGTAAAGTTTCCAGATATTTGAGAGTTACCATTTGGAATTTCACCATTAACTGAAGGGGCTGAATAAACCAAATTATCCAATACAATAGCTATTCTTCCTCTAGGGTTTTTATTGGCCGCAGCAGCGGTAATTTTTCTCCATACACGTGTGCCTTGTGCGTTCATCTGCATACTTACGGCAGGCCTTGAAAATTGGTCCAGCTCTTGTCTGGCGTCAGTTATAACTTCTCCTGAAAGCAAGGCTTTTCCCCCTCTACCAACATTGACGAAAAATAATTGAAGAAGCTCCTCTCCAGTTTGCTCATTAATAGTGGGTTTTACTTCCCAAAGTGGCTTTACTGTTCTTGGCAATAAGTCTTTTACCTCTTTTCTCCTAATAATCTGACCGATTATAGCGGTATCACGAACATCGTAGATTAACCCTCCTTGTGCTTTTGTGAGAGCAAATAATGGTGATACTTGAGAGTTCAACGAATCAAGTTGACCGGTAGTTGAATCTGTTTCTGCCCCGGCTAAGGCTGAATCCAATTCGTTCAAAGTGGAATCAGTTTCTCCAGATAGGGCTTCACCTAAATCCCCCGAAATAGAAGGAGTATTTGTTGCTTCATCAGTTGTATCCCCTAACGACATCGCAGATTTCTGCTCATTCACCAACAGATTATTGATAGCCACCAACGAATTATTGATGTCACTTAGTTCTGTTACTTCCCAAAATTCAAGTTTAGCAACACCTTGGAGCAATTTTCGAACTCTTTCAGGATTATCTGCTCCTGGTATTTCTATTTGAATCCTTCCCGTACCTTGCAATCGCTGGATATTTGGTTGAGAAGTACCAAATTGGTCAATCCTAGTTCTCAATATAATGAATGATCGGTCAATGGCATCCTCAATTTCCTTATTGAGAAAATCCATTACTTTGTCATCACTGTCACCACGACTAACCCTGCCTCTATTTGCCGCTGTAGCAAAAATATCTGCAAGTGGTTTTTGTGTAATATTCTTATAAGACTCTAAAAACAGTGTGCTGAAACGTGCCTGACTGCTGCGTTGTTTCAATCGAGCCTCTTTTATGGCTTCGTTAAAATCTGGATCAACCGAATTACCACTTAAACCTTTAATGATATCTACTGGCGATACTTCCAAAGTAACGTGCATACCACCCTGTAAATCAAGTCCACGGCTAAGCTCAGTATCCTTAACTTCCCTGTAAGTATACTCTATTCCAAATAGGTTATAAACAGGTAGATTCCAGACCGAATCAAGATAATTCTGTTTCTTATTAAGATTAACAACTCCAGATTCTCCAGTTGCATAGTCTACTGCATCCTGTTGAATGTTTCTGGAAACAAACGTAAATGATAAATAATATACGCATAGTAGCGTAATAATGATTGTCAATGTGACAACCGCACCTTTGTTTTGCATTTTATTTTATTTTAGTAGTAAATGAATTGTAATTTGGATTGGTATGGTACCAATCAAAGAAAAGCCAAGCTTCCCCTAAGGGGCATTTGGGGATATGATTGACCTAAATAGGGTATTGAATAATGAGTTGTATTTAGGTACAAGCTTAAGGTCAATATGTACTTCTGAAGAGTCGTCAAGGTGTATTTCCGAAATAAAATGAAGTACATTGTGCAAGGTCAAAGCAGCTGTCTGCGCCACAGCTTCCTGTCCAATTTTGAGGATAGGCTGCTCCTTTTCCGACTTCTCTGTTTTTACTTTGCTCTCTGCCTTGGCAACATACTCAAAATAGAAACTTTGAGAAACTAGGATCACTACAGCAGCCAGAATACCGAAGGCTATTCCAGTTGAATGTTTGTAACGTGATATATTAGCTGTTTTCACCATGATTTTAGAGGTGGCAAAACTAGAGAATTTAATTTATAAAACAATATTACTTATTTAGACGGCATTGTATGAAACCCGTTAAGACCTCCAAAGCATTTTGAAAATGGGTATTGTTTGGAATGATTAGATCTGCTTCATTTTTGAGCGGTGCCAAGTATCGATCATAGGTGGGCATCACGTGCCTTTCAAACCTGTAAAGCACATCTTCGAGGTCATAGCCCCGTTCATTATTATCCCGAATTATCCTTCTTTTGAGCCTTATGTGTTCTTTGGCTTCGATGAATACGCGTAAGTTGAGTGACTCATTAACCTCTTTAAAATGCATTACAAAAAGGCCTTCAATAATTACAATTGGTGCGGCATCGAACTTTAAAAGTCTAGGGGTAACAGCAGGATTATTGAACGTATATTCCTTCCTGGTAAATCCTTGACCACTTTTTATTTTACGGACATCTTCTGCAAGCCCTTCTGAGTCTATTGAATTTGGAAGGTCAAAATTTTGGACTCCATTGTCATCAACCGGTTGCTTATCCCGGTCAATGTAATAGTTGTCCTGCGATATGAGGCAAATATCCTTTTTATCAAATTTCCCTATAAGTGAATTAAGAAATAGGGTCTTTCCAGAGGCACTTCCGCCTGTGATACCGATAAGATAAGGTGTTTTAGACAAAATGCTAATATTGGTTATTTAGGTATTCAACTAATTTTTTTACCGCCAATCCACGATGGCTTATTTGGTTCTTTTCAGCTACTGACATCTGGGCAAAAGTACGATTATAACCCTCTGGAGTAAAAACAGCATCATAACCGAATCCAGCATTCCCTTTTCTATATTCCTCAATCACCCCTTTGGCTATACCTTCGAATTGTACTTCTTTTCCTTCCACTATTAAGGTAATCACCGTCCTGAACTGTGCGCTCCTGTTTTTCTTCCCTTGTAAATTAGAAAGCAACAAATCTATATTGGCTTCATTATCTCTCTGATCCCCAGCATACCTTGCGGATTTTACACCGGGTTCGCCATTTAGGCTCTCCACTTCCAGTCCAGTATCATCAGCAAATACGGCTACATTGTAATTATCAAATACATATCTAGCCTTTTGCAATGAATTGCCCTCAAGGGTCATTTTTGTTTCTTCCAATTCTTCACTACAGCCAATATCCTCTAAACTTTGAAGGGAAATAGCGCTGCTAATGGCAGCCGCTATTTCTTCAATTTTATTTTGGTTATTGGTGGCAAAACAAATTTTCACTAATTGGTATTTAACAATTCTACATCAAATATCAATATGGCATTGGGGGGAATATTTCTAGCTCCAGCAACACCATATCCAAATGTTGAAGGAAGGTACATTGTCATTTTTCCACCCACTTTCATCTCTGGAATCATTACTTGCCAACCCAAGATTAAGCCACTCAAAGTAAATGTTTCACTTTCACGACTATCAAACACTGCACCATTTAATCTTGTTCCAGAATAGTTCATGGTTATGATACTTTGCGAAGTTGGTTGCGCTCCATTACCCTGAACTAAAGTATAACGTATCCCACTTGGGTGTACAAGTGTTTCTATTCCCCAACTTACTAGTGAATCATCAATAATGGCTATGTCTTTCAACAGCTGAAGATGATGTAGTTTTTCAAATGTTACTTCAGCGATTAATACAGAATTGGGTGGCACATCGGTTTTTGCTGTTGCTCCATAGCCATAAAATGAAGGTATATAAACAGTCATGCTACCCCCTTCCTGTATTTTTGAAGCTGCAAAATTCACTCCTGATAAAATATTATTAACTTTCTTCTTTTCACTTTCAACATTCTCAACCTCAACCCCCGTTGAAAGCACTTCAATGGAATAGGTTAATGTTAATGAATCAGCAAAGTATGCCTTCAATCCACTACCTTGATTATGTACCACATACCTAATTCCTGATGGATCAGCTATTGCGGTGATGCTGTTTTGTTTTAGATAAGCATCAATAATGGCTACATCCTTATTTAGTTGCTCTATGGTTGGATCCACTTTTTGATCCGAATCAATGCAGCCAAATAACAAAACACCAACTGAGACAATCAGTACTGTATTAATTATTTTTCTCATTATTATTTAACCTCTACAAGCTCTACATCAAAAACTAAAATAGAATTGGCTGGAATTTTTGCGCTTCTTGCCCTTGGGCCATAGGCCAGTCCGGATGGGATGTAGAATGTGGCTTTAGCTCCAGGATTTAATAAGGCAATTCCTTCGTCCCATCCTTTTATTACAGCTCCTGTTCCTAGTTGAAATTCAATAGGCTCGTAAGTTCGTTGTTCATTGTAAAGCCCTTCTTTTTCAGCCAATTCCTTCACACTGGTATCGAAATATTCACCATCAAGTATTTTACCAGAATAATTTACTTTAACTGTCTTTCCAGCTTCAGCATTAGCACCTGTTCCTTCTTGAGTGATAACATAACGTAACCCAGACTCTGTAGTATTGGCTGTAATGTTGTTATCTTCCAAGTACTTTGTAATTAACTCATCATCAACACTTTTCTGCTTTTCAGCATTAGCTACTGCATCTTTTTGCTGTTTGGCCATCATTTCTTGCTGCCATTGCATCAGACCATCTTTATCAAGAATATCTTTTACCCCAATAAGAAAGGTGATCATTGTTTCAGGTTTTACATTTGGGGGAAGGGGAGCCTTCCATGTTTTGGCAAATAAATCCTCGGCAGTAACATCAAACTTAATGCTATCACCTTTTTTCAATGTAGCAAATACTTCCTGTACACTTCCGTCATTTAAGTTCCAAATAGAATCCTCCTTCATAATAACCATTGGAATACCTCTTTCTTTGCTATCTACCCAAACAGAATCATTATCATCTTTATATATCATGTTCAGAAGTAAATAATCACCATCGTTGGCTATTTCACTCCCTTCATTGATAACCGAATATTTTAAACCTGATGGAGTCGATTTTTCTGAGTCACCACAAGATTGTAACAACCCTACGATTACAGCTATTGTAACCAATTTTATAATTTTCATATTATGCGTAAGTTTTGAGATTTGTTGATAATTCGTTTTTATTTTCTTCTAGTAGTTTTTCAAATTTTTCCACTGTTTCATCCAAGGACAGGTAAGAAATGCCCCCTGCGGCATTTTTATGTCCTCCACCCTCAAAGTTTTTGCGGGCAAATTCATTCACAGAAAAGTCGCCCACGGAGCGGAAGGATATTTTCACGGCCTCTGTTCTGTCGATAATTACCGCAGCGAGCTTGATACCATTGATTGAAAGAGCATAGTTAACAAGACCTTCTGTATCGCCTGTCTTTGATTTGAATTTTTTTAGCTCATTCTCGGTAATCGCAAAATAAGCGGTATTATATTTTGGGAGTATTTTTAGTTTTTCATTGAGTGCGTAGCCTAAAAATTTCACGCGTTCAACTGAATTAGTATCATAAATGAGTTTTGCCACTTTAGCTGTATCTGCTCCTTTGCCAATTAGGTCCGCACATACCATGAACACATTTTTGGTGGTATTGGGATGTTTAAAACTTCCAGTATCAGTCATTATGCCAGCATATAGGCATTCAGCCATATTTTTATCGATCATATCCCCATCACCGAGGTCAATAATCAACTGATGAACAAGCTCGGCCGTAGCAGCAGCCTCAGTACTCCACAATGTATAAGTAGCAAAATCTTCAGGTTCTAAGTGGTGATCTATTAAAACTTTCCGGGCCTTTGAATCACGAACTAATTCACCAAGTTCATTTATTCTGTTGAGGCTAGAAAAATCAAGACAAAATATTAAGTCGGCCTCTTGTATTGCTTTTTCCGATACTTCCTGACCTCCTTCGTTATATTTGATAACCGTGTCATTCCCTTTCATCCAGTATAAAAATTCCGGATAGTCAGTAGGGCTAATGACTGTCACATCATGGCCTTTCTTGTTAAGATAACCTGCCAACCCTAATGAAGAGCCTAAAGCATCAGCATCAGGTTTGTGATGTGTGGTTATTACCACTTTTTTTGGCGAATTAATCTCTATTTTAAATGCTTCTAAGTTTTGCATTACTCTTTAACTGCTTTGTTTTTGCGCAAAGCTAATTTTTTTGAAGGGGCAAAATTGGTTATAAATAAATTCTAAAACAAAATAGATAATTGTGTCTGTGCATTGAAATAAACATTCATGGTTAGACTAGAATGAAATAATATTCTATTTTTGCGGCAAAATTTGAAACATATACTTATGGCTGGAAAAAGAACATTTACAATGATAAAACCTGATGCTGTTGGCGCGGGTAACTCAGGGGCAATCATCAAAATGATTGAAGAAGCAGGTTTTAAAATCATCGCTATGAAAAAAACTTACATGACTAAAGAGCGTGCAGGTGAGTTTTATGAAGTGCATAAAGAAAGACCTTTCTATAACGACCTAACTACTTACATGTCTTCTGGTGCTATCATCCCTATGATATTGGAGAAAGGTAACGCAGTTGAAGATTTTAGGAATTTGATTGGTGCGACCAATCCAAAAGATGCTGCCCCGGGAACTATTAGAGCATTATTTGCTACCTCCATTGAAGCCAATGCCATTCACGGATCTGACTCTGACGAGAATGCTGCCATTGAAGGAAGCTTTTTCTTCGCTAAAACGGAGCAGTTTTAATAATACTATTTATCGGATGGCTTTATGCCAAATAATACCTTCTGATTAAATCTATCGGATGGCTTAAAGCCATCCGATAGTCTTATGTCAAACTAATACAAACATTTTTTGGCTCTGTAAAAAACCTCAGGGCTTCCCAACCTCCTTCACGACCTACCCCTGATTGTTTCATCCCCCCAAAAGGAGTGCGCAAATCCCTTACTAACCAACAGTTGACCCAAATTATTCCGCTCTTTATTTCATGGGCCACATTATGGGCTTTCTTTAAATTTTCCGTCCAAATTGTGGCTGACAAACCATAAGCTGTGCTGTTTGCATATTCAATCACCTCTTCTTGGGTATCAAAGGGCATAATTGTCACTACAGGGCCAAAGATTTCTTCCTGATTCGTCCTACAATCATGTGGCAAATCTGTAATAACAGTTGGTTCCAGAAAATAACCGTTGGCACATCGGTCTTCTAATTTCGCTCTATTTCCACCTGTCATTATTGTTCCCCCTTCCTCTTTGGCCAGTTTAATATAGCTAATCACTTTTTCCATGTGACTCTTGGATACTAAAGCACCAACTTTAGACGCTTCATTTAATGGGTCAGCTATCGTTAATTTTTTTACTTTGTCCACAAAGGCGGATACAAACTTTTCATAGATCGGTCTTTCTACAAAAATCCGCGAACCACAAAGGCATATTTGCCCTTGATTGGAAAATGAAGAGTGGACGGTCGTACTCAATGCTTTTTCAAAATCACAGTCTGCAAAAATGACATTGGGATTTTTACCTCCAAGTTCTAAAGACAGTTTTTTAAACATCGGTGCCGCTGTTGCAGCAATACTTTTACCAGTGGTTGTCCCACCTGTAAAGGAAATGATAGGCACATCTTTATGTTCGACCAGTGCTTGTCCCGCTTTACCACCAAGTCCATGAACAATATTAAGTACCCCTTTTGGTAATCCAGCTTCAATGCACAATTCTGAAAAAAGATAGGCTGTCATGGGTGTGATCTCAGAAGGTTTTGCCACCACGGTATTTCCCGCAGCAAGAGCCGGGGCTATTTTCCATGTAAATAGATATAGGGGCAAGTTCCACGGTGAAATACAACCTGCCACACCAATTGGACGCCTCGTTGTGTAGTTGATGAAATTTTCATCCGCCTGATGTGATTCTGAAGCAAAATGCTGTATACCAGAAGCGTAGAACCTCATATTGGCAGAGGCACGAGGAATATCCACTCTCCTCGCCAGTTTTAACGGCTTGCCATTATCAATGGATTCAGCCATGGCCAGCTTTTCCAGATCACGGTCAATGAGATTGGCTATGGCCTCCATAATTTTGGCCCTATCATTTATTGACATTGTTGACCATTGAGTAAAAGCAGCCTTTGCGGCCTTTACAGCCAGTTCAACATCGTTATTATCAGAATCTGGAATGAGGCTATATACTTCACCAATTGAAGGGTTGATGTTATCTATGTACTTGCCACCTATCGGTTCTACAAGTTCTCCATTGATGTAATTTCTTATTTTTTGCATTTTCTTCTCTTATAAACAACTTAAACGACCACCATCAACTGGGAGGTTAATTCCATTGATATATCCTGCTGCAGGACTGGCTAAAAAACATGCCGCATTGGCTATTTCATCAGCCGAAGCAAAACGGCCTGCAGGAATCTCTTTCAACATTCCATCCTTTGCCTCCTGCTCAGTAACTCCTGCTTTAGAAGCTTTATTTTTGATTATAGCTCCCAGTCGGCCGGTAAGTGTCGCCCCTGGCAGCACATTATTAACAGTTATACCGAACGGTGCCAACTCTACCGATAAGGTCTTTGCCCAGTTGGCCACAGCACCTCTAATGGTATTGGATACCCCCAATCCTGGAAGCGGTGCTTTCACCGAAGTGGAAATAATGTTAACAATCCGCCCGTATCCACCTGCCTTCATTGAGGGGGCTACGGCTTTTACCAAAATTTGATTGCACATTAAATGTCTATTAAAGGCTGTTTGAAATTCCTCCAACCCTGCATCAATCGCCTTTCCCCCTGCTGGCCCACCAGAATTATTTATTAAAATGGCTATTTCTTTATTATCCAATACGTAAGCAGCTATTACTTTTTCCAACTCCTCAGGTTTGTCAAAATCAGCCACTAAATAATGATGATTTTGCTTCGACCCAATGGATAGGGCTTGTTTTACATTCTTTAGTTTTTCTTCATTTCGGGCTATTAACGTTACCGAAGCCCCCAATTCAGCAAGACCAAGTGCTATCGCACGCCCTATCCCCTCCGTGCTCCCGCACACAATGGCTCTTTTATTTTTCAAATCTATATTCATAGAAATCAGTTCTTGTGCGTAAAAAGTTTCAATTTTCGCTAAATTTAAAGAGAAAATAACAAACAACTCTATGGCAATCAAAAGACCATTTAACCTCCACAACTGGATCAAAGAAAATCGTGATTTGCTCAAACCACCAGTTGGCAATAAAAACTTGTATGCAGACGCTGGCGATTACATTGTAATGATCGTTGGCGGCCCCAATGCACGTAAAGATTATCATTATAATGAGACTGAAGAGCTCTTCTATCAATTAGAAGGCGATATTACAGTAAAGATTCAGGAAGATGGTAAGGCAGTGGAAGTACCCATAAAAGCTGGCGATATATATTTACACCCGGCCAAGGTACCGCACTCACCTATCCGTCCTGCCAACTCAGTGGGGCTGGTTATTGAACGCAAAAGAGAAGCTCATCACACAGACGGATTGATGTGGTTTTGTGACAACTGCAATAACAAACTTCATGATACTTATTTCAAGCTTACCAATATTGAAAACGATTTCATCCCTCGTTTTAGGGAGTTTTACGGCTCAGAAAAAATGAGAACCTGTACAAAATGTAACCATACTATGGAAACCGATAAAAGGTTTGTTTGATGGAACAACTCATTTACCATTCACCCATTGGCCCATTGGCTATCTATTCCAGTGAGGAAGCAATAGTTGAAATAAGATTTGATGGCCATTTAGAATCTGAGAAGTCTTCGTCCATTATTGAGCAATGTGTTCAACAACTAGACGAGTATTTTGAGGGTAAAAGGGAAAATTTTGAACTAAAGCTCAACCCAACTGGTACGGATTTTCAACTAAGGGTGTGGAAGGAATTACAAAATATCCCTTTTGGTAAAACATGCTCTTACAGTGAAATGGCCATTAAACTTGGAGATATCAAAGTAATAAGAGCAGCTGGAACTGCTAATGGCAAGAACAAAATTCCTATAATAATTCCCTGTCACCGTGTAATCGGAAAAGACGGTAGCCTGGTCGGGTTTGGTGGTGGCTTAGACAGAAAAGAATGGCTGCTCCAACATGAAGGCATTCTAAAAGGGGAGCAGATGAAGATTTTTGGCTAATATTGGGCAAAATTTTTTCTCTATGATTTTTGAAAATTCATTACAGTTTGCTAAAAACCAGGATCAAAATGATCCATTATATAAATACCGGGATCAGTTTCATATCCCTCAACATGAAGGGAAAGATTGCATTTACTTTACAGGCAATTCTTTAGGCTTACAGCCCAAGTCAACCAGAAAATATATAGAAGAGGAACTAACAGACTGGGAAAACCTAGGTGTTGAAGGACACTTTCATGCTGAACACCGTCCATGGTTTCATTATCACAAATTCCTAAAGGAGGCATTGGCAGGGATAGTTGGCGCTAAACCGGAAGAGGTAGTTTCAATGAACAACCTCACTTCAAACCTGCATTTGATGATGGTTTCGTTTTACCAACCAACGAAAACCAGGTTTAAAATATTAATGGAAGCTGGTGCATTTCCTTCTGACCAATATGCAGTTGAAAGTCAATTACGATTTCATGGGTTCGATCCAGCAACTTCAGTTATTGAAATAGCACCAAGAAACGGAGAGCACAATATCAGAACGGAAGACATAATTACCAAAATAGAGCAAGAGGGTGACTCCATCGCACTTATACTTTTCGGAGGGGTCCAATATTACACTGGGCAGTATTTTGATTTAAAAAGTATCACCAAAGCAGGCCACAATGCTGGGGCAAGAGTTGGTTTTGATCTGGCACATGCTGTAGGCAATGTACCTTTAAATCTACACGATTCTGGAGCTGACTTTGCGGTTTGGTGCAGCTATAAATACCTTAACTCCGGCCCTGGTGGCGTAAGCGGCATTTTTGTTCATGAGAGGCATGCCAATAATCCCGAACTTCCCCGGTTTGCTGGCTGGTGGGGACATAGTGAAGAGGAAAGGTTTAAAATGCAAAAGGGATTTATACCTATGGCAGGTGCCGATGGCTGGCAGTTAAGCAACGTTAATGTACTATCCTCAGCTGCCCACCTCGCGGCATTGGAAATTTTCAAAGAAGTAGGGATGAACCCACTACGGGCTAAAAGTGAATTATTAACAGGCTATTTGGAATTTCTCCTTAATAGTATGGACAATAAATTGGTTCAAATTATTACTCCCACGAACCCAAAAGACAGGGGCTGTCAATTGGCCATTGTAGTTCGGGAAAAAGGACGGGAAATATTTGATGCATTAACACAAAAAGGGGTTGTAGCCGATTGGCGTGAGCCCGAAGTCATAAGAGTGGCTCCAGTGCCACTTTACAATACATTTGAAGATGTTTTTAATTTCTATACTATATTCAAAAAGGCACTAGATTCATGACGCAAGTAAAAAAAATAGGAATTGTTGGGGCGGGACTTGTAGGTACGTTGATGGCTACATATTTAGCTAAAAGAGGTTATACAGTAAATATTTTTGAAGGAAGAGCAGACCCACGCAAAGCAGGGGCAAGTGGAGGAAGGTCGATCAATTTGGCATTGAGCAATCGAGGTTGGCTTCCATTAAAAGAAATTGGGCTGGAAGAAAGAGTTGAAAAAATGGTGATCCCGATGCGCGGTAGAATGATGCACGATGATCAGGGTTTCCTTACTTTTCAGCCCTATGGGCGCGAGGGACAGGCCATAAATTCTATCTCTAGAGGTGGACTGAATGAGGTACTCATGGATGAAGCTGAAAAAAATGGGGTAAAAATCTATTTTGAGCATAAATGTGTGGGTGTAAATTTCGATGAAAGTATACTTTATTTTGAACGGGATGGGAAGAGGGGTAAATATCAAGCCGATGTGATTATAGGTGCCGATGGTGCTTATTCAGTTGTAAGGAGGCTTTTACAAAGAACAGAAAGGTTTAATTATTCTCAGTATTACATTGAGCATGGATACAAGGAACTTTCAATTCCTGCCGCCTCAAATGGAGGGTTTCAAATTGAAAAGAACTCATTGCATATATGGCCCAGAGGCAATTATATGCTTATTGCATTGCCCAATCAGGATGCAAGTTTTACATGTACTCTGTTTTTTCCCTTTGAAGGCGAGACTTCATTTGCTTCCATGAAAACCGATGAGGATATCAGGAATTTTTTCGAAACTACCTTTCCAGATGCCTATGAATTGATGCCAACGTTGTTGAAAGATTACCATTTTAACCCCACTTGCTCATTGGTAACTGTAAAATGCTTCCCCTGGGCAAAAAACAAAACATTACTCATAGGGGATTCTTCACATGCCATTGTACCCTTTTATGGACAAGGAATGAATAGTGGTTTTGAGGATTGCAGAGTTTTAAATGAAATGTTGGACCAGCACGATGACAACTGGGAAAAAGTAATCCCGGCATTTCAGGTAAACAGAAAACCAGAAGCGGATGCCATTTCTGATTTGGCATTACAAAATTTCGTTGAAATGCGCGATCTTGTTGCTGATGAAAATTTTCTTCTTAGAAAAAAAATAGAGGCTAAACTTCAGGATCTGTATCCTCAAAAGTGGGTTCCACTTTATTCAATGGTGACCTTCAAGGAAAACCTGAAGTACACTGAGGCCTTATCGATTGGTGAGAAACAAAAAGCCATCATGGACAAAGTGATGGCTTCTGATAATATCAGTAAAAACTGGGAATCAATTGATTTTGAAAGTATTGTAAATCAACTAGAGGCTTAGTTCTTTTTTCAACGATTCATAAAGTTCAAGGGCATCTTCGTCAGGATGTGCATCTGGCCCAGCAAATAAATCCAATGTTTCATTGAGAAAATCAACTGAAGAAGGGTTATGCGCCAAATACTCCTTTAATGCAGCTATGAATTTATTTTCCCACATTTCCCTGTTCTTTAACAGATACCGTATTTCTGCTTTATAAATGAGCATCAAATTCTCTTCCTTCTCATCAGTACCCATGTTTTCAGCAGCAAATTCATCTCCCAATATTTTGGACAATTGTTTTAATGTAACCCATTCTTCATTGTCCAAAAGTCCATCACTCATTACCAATAAACATGATGGTAAGAGATGGGTAATATAAATAAATTGTTCCTTGTTAATATCCAGAAATCGAATTTGTGTGTATTCCTTATACAGGACGTCTATTTTTGAATTTGACATAGATGAGAGTAGTTGGTTATATGCTAAAATAAATAATTTTTATTGATATTTCAGCTATTCATTAGCTGTTTGTATTGATTAAATCTGGCCAAAATTTCTTTTACATAATTTACTGGCTCATCGCCTCTACAATAGCCAGATTCAACAATTGGATCTGTAAAATACTCCTTTTGAGATTTTAATTTCAAGTATTTTTCGACATTACCATCCCATTTTGTGGGACTGGCCCCGTATTTTTCTGCCAAGTTCCTTGCATCTTCTACATGGCCGATACCAACATTGTAAGAGGCTAGGACAAATTTGATCCTTTCATCTTTATCCTTGATCGTTTTACCCCATAACTTATCCAAGTATTGAAGAAATGCTGCCCCTGCCAATATATTTTGTTCAGGATCATACAAATTTTTTGCACCAAACCTTCTTCCCGTTTCAGGGATCAACTGCATTAGCCCCTTAGCTCCTGCCCAGGATTTAGCCCTCGGATCAAACAACGACTCCTGATACATTTGTGAAGCCAGCAATCGCCAATCCCAACCAATCTTTTTAGCCGCATTTTTAATTTGATTGTCATAAATGGATATTTTCTCCCCGCTTATAGAGGCAAAGTCACTTTTGGCACGTAGTACTGACGCCCTGGGGCTTCGGAAGTACCGATTGAATATTACATTAAAAGTAGGTTGCTTTTTAACTTTCTTTATCCAAATATTAGTTTCTCTTAGCAGTTCTGGTGCATTCTTTCTTACGGCCCAAGCAATCTGTTGAGGAAAACTGATAGGGGTGTTTACATCTATATTGGGAAAATAGGAGGCATTCACATAGGCCACTGTCTCGTCAGCTACTGTATAATCAATTTTACCTATAGCCACCTTTTTTATCAACCCTTCTGTTTCTACTGAGTCCGGTTCTTCCACTATTAAAATATCGCCACCAATTTCATGTGACAGGTTTACTAGCCGCTCAATATAAGACGAGCTTTTACGAACGTTAATTTGCTTCCCAATTAGTTCCACCTGGCTACGGATTAGTTGCTTATCCAATTGATCTTTTGTCATATCCTGCCAACCATTGGGCTTTCTTTGCACCAACATTTGCCGAGTGGTAAAATGGCTAATGGTAAAAGCCATTCTTGATTTACGCTCTTTGGTGACAGTTAGGGAATAAGCTACTATGTCCCCCTTCCCACTATTAAGCATTTCGAAAGCCTCATCTATACTTGTGGTTAATTTAATTTCAAGTCTTACTTTTAAATACTTCGATAATAATTGTAGCAGGTCATATTCATAACCCATTGGCTGACCTTTATAAATAAAATATCCCGTAGAGCTGTTGTCAACTATTGCGATTAAAGAACCTCGTTTTTTAATTTTTGCCAAATCAAAATCAACGGGGTTTGCATAAGATTTAGAGGAGGCATCAGGTCCTTCACTTTCGTTACCTGATCTTCTACATGATAATGATGATAATAGTAAAAGGGTAATAAGAAGGGTTAAGTACTTATTGTTCAAAGTCAACATAGTTCTTCAAAATAATCATAATTTTGCTCTGATAAAAATACATGAACTCAAGGAAGGAAATTTTTAATTTATGGTGCTATATAATGTAACAGTGGGTATTGATGCAAAAGCTGAGCTTGAATGGCTTGAATGGATGAAGGCAACGCATATTCCAGCGGTGATGAACACTGGTCAATTTATTGAAAATAAAATTTTTAAAGTTGTAAGTGAAGAAGAGGAAGAGACGGTATCCTATTCCATCCAATATTTCGCCAAGGATGTAGATCATGTAGTAAAATACCTTAATGACTTTGCCCCACCACTTGTAGAAGAACACAGAACGAGGTACCAAAACAGACATGTAGCCTTTAGGACTTTACTCGAAGAGGTTTAACTGACGATTGCCCGCATCTGCTCTATGGAAATACTGCAATTAATCCATTCACCGTCAAGGTGGGCACTGTAGTATTTTTTATAAAAATTAATCGCTTGTTCATTCCAGTCAAGCACTTGCCAAACCATGCCTGAGCAGTTTTCCTCCACCCCCTTTTTAATTGTTTGATCAAAAAGTAGCTTTCCTATTCCGCTCCCACGTTCACTTTCCGTAACAACGATATCTTCTAAATAGAGCCTTTTCCCCTTCCATGTAGAATACCGATAGTAGTATATAGAGGTGCCAACTATTTTATCCTTGTCATTGACCGCTACATAAAAACCAAAGATAGGATTATCACCAAACCCATCCTGTACCATCATTTCCACGGTATTATCTACCTGATCAGCTGCTTTTTCATAAGCCGCCAGTTCTTTGATTAATTTTAGCACCTGTGGTAAATCGGCTTTTATGCCTTCTCGTATGGTCATGTTCATTAAAGCTGTTAATTGCCAGAATTCCGATCTACGATCGGAATTCCAACAATTTAACACCTTTTTAGCATTTTGCCACTGATCAATTATTTTGTTTGGCCAATTGGGGTATTATGCCCATGTTATACCAAGCAAAAGAATAAATATCGGCTTGCTCTTCTATTTTTTTGCTTATTGGAGTACCTGCCCCATGACCCGCGTCCGTTTCTATTCGAATCAACACTGGGTTATCACCTGACTGTTTCTCCTGCAAATTAGCAATGAACTTAAATGAATGAGCCGGTACTACCCTATCATCATGGTCTGCGGTAGTTACCATTGTAGCTGGATAAGCAACTCCTTCTTTTACATTATGAACTGGGGAGTAGCCATAGAGGTATTCAAACATTTCCTTTGAATCTTCTGCGGTACCGTAGTCATAAGCCCAGCCTGCCCCAGCTGTAAATTTGTTGTACCTGAGCATATCCATAACCCCTACTGCAGGGAAGGCTACTTTGGCCAAATCGGGTCGTTGGGTCATTGTTGCACCTACCAGCAATCCTCCGTTAGATCCTCCAGCTATCGCCAAGTAATCGCTTGATGTATACTTATTGTTAATCAAATACTCACCAGCTGCTATAAAATCATCAAATACATTTTGTTTTTGCATCTTTGTCCCAGCCTTATGCCATGCTTCACCATACTCTCCACCACCTCGTAAGTTTGGCTGAGCATATATACCACCGTTTTCAAGCCATACAATTCTAGCAACACTGAAACTTGGTTTTAGGCTAACATTAAATCCCCCATATGCATATAAATAGGTTGGGTTCTTGCCATTAAGCTCCAATCCTTTTTTATAAGTAATAAACATAGGCACTTTTGTGCCATCCTTACTTTCATAAAAAACCTGCTCTGTTTTATAATCTTCAGGATTAAAATCAATTTTAGGCTGTTCATACAATTCAGACTCCCCAGATTTGATATCATAACTAAATATCGAAGAAGGATAAGTGAAGGAAGTGAATGAATAGTAAATAGTTTTATCATCTTCATTGCCACCAAAACCACTGGCAGTACCAATACCTGGCAATTTTACAGTTCGTTCTAGTTTCCCAGTACGGTCATATTGTTTTATTTCTGTCTTGGCATCTATCAAATAATTAGCGAAAATCTTACCCCCAGCAGTACCAGCACTAAGTACATTTTCTGTTTCAGAAATTACATCTTTCCACATTTCTTGGGTTGGGTTTGAGGCATCTACATCAACTATCCTATTGTTCGGGGCTTCTAAATTGGTTTGAATCAGCAAGCGGGTACCTACATTATCAATTACATAGCTGTTGTTGTCAAAGTTATTGACCACGGTCACTATTTTACTGTCCGGCTTGCTTAGGTCTTGGATATATAATTCATTACCACTTGTACTTTGTGCTGCAGTAATTACTAAAAACCGCTGATCTTCAGTAAGGTAGCCACGTACATATCTTCTTGGTAGTTCTTCTCCTCCAAAAATCAGCTTATCACTACTTTGGTCTGTACCAAGCTTGTGATAAAAAAGTTTATGATACTGGGTTTTCCCAGAAAGAACTGATCCAGACTTTGGTTTATCATAGCTGCTATAATAAAATCCTTCGTTGCCCTTCCATGCTATTCCGCTAAACTTTATGTCATACAATGTGTCCGCAATAATCTCCTTGGTTTCAGCGTTCATGACAATTGCCTTTCTCCAGTCAGAGCCGCTTTCAGATATTAAATAGGCGAATAAAGAACCATCTTTAGTAAAACTTGTCCCAGCCAGTGAGATGGTGCCATCTTCCTTAAACTTATTAGGGTCTAAAAACACTTCTGACTCACCATCCAAAGATTTTTTTCTGTAAAGCACATTTTGATTTTGCAATCCATCATTTTTATAATAATAGTAATAGTCACCTTTTTCAAATGGCGCATATAATCTCTCATAATTATAAAGCGATTCCAACCTATTTTTAATTTCATCTCTAAAAGGGATGTTTTTTAAGTAGGAATTTGTGACCTTATTTTCAGCCTTAACCCATTGAGCTGTTTGCTCCGACCTATCGTCCTCAAGCCATCTATATGGGTCAGGGACTTCGGTTCCAAAATAAGTATCAACAGTGTCAACTTTGGCCGTCACGGGGTAAATTAAGGAGTCAGCCTTCTCTTCTTTTGGTTTACAACCAATGATTACTACTAATAGAATCAATAGTGTCAGCATTTTTTTCATAGCATTCTAACTTTGGTAAATAATTAATTACCAAATCTAGCCCTGATTAGAATCAAAGTCTCCTGAAACTTGATGGGTGGCTATTAGGTATCAGCTAATCATATCAAACCCAGTATAAGGAACTATCACTTCTGGCATTTTTATTCCATCGGGTGTCTGATTGTTTTCCAGTATAGAGGCTACTATCCTTGGTAAGGCTAAAGCACTACCATTTAATGTATGTAGCAAGTGCATCTTTTTATCCTCACCTCTATACCTAAGCTTTAATCTATTGGCTTGGAAAGTTTCAAAGTTACTTACTGAACTCACTTCCAGCCATTTCTGCTGTGCAGCAGAGAATACTTCCATATCAAAAGTCTGTGCGGCAGTAAATCCTAAGTCCCCACCACAAAGGTTTAAAACCCTATACTGCAACCCCAACTTCTCCAATAGCCCTTGTACATACTCACACATTTCCTTTAAAGCTTTGTACGAATTGTCTGGATGATGAATCTGCACTAGTTCAACTTTATCAAACTGATGTAAGCGGTTCAACCCTCGGACATGCGCCCCCCATGACCCAGCCTCTCTTCGGAAACAAGGTGTGAATCCTACATGCTTAACAGGCAATTCTTTTGATTCTAGAATCACATCCCTATACATATTAGTAATAGGCACTTCTGCAGTTGGAATGAGAAAATAGTTTTCTTCAGTCACATGGTACATTTGTCCATCTTTGTCCGGCAACTGCCCGGTACCATATCCCGATTCCTCATTGATCATGATTGGTGGTTGTACTTCCACATACCCAGCTTTTATTGCCTCATCCAAAAAGAAATTGACCAATGCCCGCTGTAGCCTTGCACCTTTTCCTTTATAAAATGGAAAACCTGCCCCCGTAACTTTATTCCCTAAATCAAAATCTATTATGTCATATTTTTTGATCAAGTCCCAATGAGGTACCGCATCCGGAGCCAATTGGGGTGTTGATCCATGCTCATAAACAACTTCATTATCTTCTGAAGTTGCCCCATCAGGCACACTATCGTTTGGCGTATTCGGAATTTTATATAATATCTGCTTAAGTTCTTCTTCAATGGATACCAAACTTTCGCTTAATACCTTGCTTTCAGCTTTAAGTGCGGCACTTCTGATTTTGATCTTTTCGGCCTCTTCCTTCTTCCCTTCCTTCATCAGTGCCCCAATCTGCTTCGAAATCTGATTGGATTCGGCCAATAATTCATCATTTTTAGATTGGGTCGACTTGCGATCATCATCTAACTGAATAATTTGATCAATCAATTCTTTGGCTTGAGCAAAGCGTCTTTTATTAAGGGATTTAACTATTCCCTCCCTATTATTTCTTAATTGGTTTAATTCGAGCATCTTCTTTTATTAAAATCGTTGCAAAATAATGCATTTTTAAAGTAAATGACGAAGTATTGCTATTAAGAATGATTATTTACAATTAAAAATTTGGGGATTGCATTGGGTTAATCTATTATTGCATTATCAAATATGAATTTATAGGCTTTAGAAGTCATCTCTGACCCAAAAGCCAATCAACCATCATTATTTATCAAGCGCAAGTCAAAAGAACAGGTGGATTCCAAAACACCGATATATTGATTTTAACAACCTAAAATATTTCAAAATCACATCTTAAGATTTTATGTACACTATTGAAGAATTGAATGTCAGTCTTCTTTCTGAATTGAAAGAAATAGCAGAAGAATTAAGACTGAAAAATTACAAGAAGCTTCCAAAAGAAGAGCTGGTTTATAAAATCCTCGACCAGCAGGCAATTATGCCAGAAAGCGAACTCCCGAAAAAGAAAACTGCTGAAGCTCCTAAAAAACTTGAGGCCAAGTCCCCAGAAAAACCAAGGAGTAAGCCCCCAAGAAGGGAAAATGTAACTCCTAAAAAAGAGGAGAGGACTGAAAAGAAAGACGAGAAGGAACTAAGTGCTGACGAATTGCTGGAATCTTTCAATCTGGAGATTGATAAAACAACTGCTCCAAGCAGCGAGAAAAAAGATAAACCAACCCCAAAGGGAGACAAAAAAGAGGATTCTACAAAAGAACCCCGTCACAAGCCCAACCCAAGGCCCCGTCCAGAAGCATCGGACAAATCGGATGGAAATCGTGAAACTAAGCCTGAAAACCGTGAAAAACGCGATGGAAACAGGGATGATAACAAAGACCGAAACAAGAAAAAAGAAAATAACATCAAAGATTTTGATGGCGTAATTGAGAATGAAGGTGTATTAGAGATAATGCAAGATGGGTATGGGTTTTTAAGATCTTCGGATTACAACTATCTAGCCAGCCCTGATGATATTTATGTTTCACCTTCACAAATCAAACTATTTGGACTAAAGACGGGTGATACCATCCAGGGCCAAATTAGACCACCAAAAGAAGGTGAAAAGTATTTCGCCTTACTAAGGGTAGGAACGGTTAATGGCAAGACAACTGAAGAAATCCGGGACCGTGTGCCTTTCGAATACCTTACACCCTTATTCCCAGAAGAAAAATTAAAACTAAGCTCAAGAGCTGATAATTACTCTACAAGAATACTTGACCTTTTCTCCCCAATAGGTAAGGGTCAAAGAGGAATGATAGTAGCACAACCAAAAACAGGTAAAACTGTACTGTTGAAAAATGTGGCCAATGCTATTGCTGAAAACCACCCAGAATGCTATTTGATCATTTTACTTATTGATGAGCGTCCTGAAGAAGTTACCGATATGGCAAGGAGTGTAAAAGCAGAAGTTGTTGCTTCTACTTTTGACGAACAAGCTGAACGCCATGTGAAAGTGGCAAGTATGGTGTTGGAGAAAGCCAAGCGAATGGTAGAGTGTGGTCATGATGTAGTTATACTCCTTGACTCAATCACAAGATTGGCAAGGGCATATAATACTGTCGTTCCGTCATCAGGTAAAATATTATCAGGTGGTGTTGATGCCAATGCATTGCATAAGCCTAAAAGGTTCTTCGGTGCAGCCAGAAATGTTGAAAATGGTGGTTCATTGACCATTATCGCAACGGCTTTGATAGACACTGGATCTAAAATGGATGAAGTGATCTTTGAAGAATTCAAAGGAACTGGAAATATGGAACTTCAATTGGATAGAAAACTCTCTAACAAGCGGGTTTATCCTTCTATTGATGTACCGGCATCTGGAACCAGACGTGAAGACCTACTTATGTCTGAAGAGGAACTTCAACGTGTTTGGATACTCCGTAAGTATATGTCGGATATGAACTCGATTGAAGCAATGGAATTCTTGCTGTCCAAAATGAGAGGCACCAAGAATAATGAAGAGTTTCTCGTCTCGATGAATGGGTAATAGAAAAAGTTTGAAAAGCTGCTCTAGGGCAGCTTTTTTTTATAACTATGGTTTTTTATTCACTTCTAGTATTGGCAGGATTAATAGGCGGCTTCCTCGCTGGCTTTACAGGTGTGGGAACAGGCTTTATTATGATCGTGGTGATTCCATTTGCATTAAAGCAAATGGGATTCCCTGATGAGGAAATTGTACGTTTCACAATTGCCAACACTATTTTTGCCACCATGTGTTCTTCACTGGTAAATAACATCGGCCTGATAATAAAAAGAAATTTTTATATAAAGGAAACACTGCTCATTTCGGTAGCTTCAGCAATAAGCTCCTCTGTAATGCTTCTTATGATAGTAATGCAACCGGGATATACAACGGCAAAATACAATGTTATAATAATAGTATTACTTGCCTATATAATCTTCAGGACGATAAACAAACTCAGAAAGTCGTCCCCAATAAAAGAAAGGATCACAAACTTCAAATTAGTGACTTCTGGTTTAGGAGGTGGAATTGTGGCGGCCTTAACCGGCTTGGGTGGTGGTTCTATCATTATCCCAATCCTCAACCTTTGGATGAGAATAGATATAAAAAAGGCTAAATCAATCGCTTATGGTTCCATTTTCATTACGGCCCTCTTTATCACTTTCTTAAATATTATAAATGAGCCAAAAATTCCAGTTGATTACCCACACCTCGGATACCTCCTCCTACCAGTAGCACTGCCACTTTCAATAGGTGTAATCATTGCCTCACCCCTAGGATTAAAATTTGGTGAAAAAATCTCCTCTAGATATATATCCTATATATTTCTCTCCATTATTTCCATTGTTATGATCAGAAAGATATTTGAACTCTTTCCATAAACCTTTATCCGATCACTGATGTTGTCTTGAATTGTCGTTAACTTTGATTAAATTAATAAGATCATGGGGTTATTATTCAACGATTTTGCAAGCTGGAAGGAATACTGTAAAACAGAAAATGTAAAGTTATTCGAACCGGTATTGGAATATGAAAGAGAACAAAAAGGTCGTTCTGAAACTGAAGTGTGGGAAGGATTAAGCCGGGCTTATGGAGTAATGAAAGATGCGGTTGAAACCGGTCTGGCGGAGGATATGACTTCCAGATCAGGAATGATCAATAATGGGGCTAAGAAAGTATATCAAAATAAAATTACCGTACTATCCAAGGAGTTTCAAAATTTGATCTCCCGGGCACTAGCGGCCAAAGAGGTAAACTCATGTATGGGCCGTATTGTTGCCGCCCCCACAGCTGGTGCCTCTGGCATATTGCCAGGCACATTATATACGGTACAGGAGATTCATGGCCTTAGTGACAAAAAAGTGCTTGAAGGCCTGTTGGTTGGTGCAGGTATTGCATTAATAATAGAACAGAAAGCTTCACTTGCAGGTGCTGTGGGAGGCTGCCAAGCCGAAACAGGTAGTGCAGCTGCTATGGCTGCTGGGGCAATGGTCTATTGCCTCGATGGTGATGTTGATCAGGTCTTTAATGCTGTGGCCATCACCATTCAATGCATGCTTGGATTGGTTTGTGACCCTGTTGCCGGATTGGTGGAGGTACCATGTGTAGTACGAAATGCCAGTGCTGCCGCCATTGCCAATTCTTCAGCTCAAATTGCACTATCAAATGTCAGTGGGGTTATTCCTGTTGATGAATGTATCGATGCTATGGGTGAAGTGGGTCAGAGCATGGAAAATAGATATAAAGAAACTGCCCAAGGCGGATTGGCCGCTACAAAAACTGGTCAAAGTATTTCTAAAAAAGTACTCATTCAGGATATAGAAATCTTACCGGATGAGGAATCTATGGAATGAACCCAGGTAAAGCTTTTGGGCCAAATTCATAAACGATTGTAGATAAAATAATTGCCCAAAATATCGCACTCATCAGCATATAGATGATTATTTTACGTTTGGCTGTATGGTAGCTGGTTAAGATTATCGTACCCCCTATTGGCGTAAGTAATAATGGTGTCAGAAAGGCCACACCCTTAACTCCATACTTTTTCCATATGGCTACAAACCTGCGGTTTCGTTTAGTAAAATTTTTTCTCTTTCTAAAGAAGGGTTCCAATACTTTCTCCCGCATTAAGTTTCCTAAGAAAGTAAAAAGGAAAACACTCGCCATCATGCCCGAAACAGTTACGATCACGGTAGTCACGAATGGGAAGCCCGCACCATAACCCAATGTTGGCCCAAAAATAAATTTGAGCATTGTAAGTAAAAAGATAGAAATGAATTTTATAATCTCTGCCGCCATTTAGGAGATTACGGTGTATGTGTAAATGATATAAACTGACACCAATACAACACCGGCAAAGCGCCCCATAGTTCGCTTGTAAAACATCAATGGCAATATTAAGAGGGTAACCCCCAACATCACGGTCATATCATGATGGATAATAACAGGGCTTACGTGTATATCCTGAATAAGGCTGGTTATGCCTAATATTGAAAGGATATTAAAAATATTTGACCCCATTAGATTCCCTAAAGCCAAATCCGTTTCTTTCTTTATAGAGGCCACGATGGCTGTGACCAATTCAGGTAAACTAGTGCCTAAAGCAAGTACTGTAATACCAATGACACGCTCACTTACCCCTAAAACTGAGGCCATTTCCTTAGCACCACCTACAAACCAATCTGCGCCAAAGTACAAGCCTGCACATCCACCAACAATAAAAAATAGGTCTTTCCAAGGGCTATTGGAAGCTTGGGGCAAATCAATAGATTCTTCAGCTTCCCTAAGTGCTTTTGTTTCTTTTCTGGATTTTCTAATTATATAAACCGTATAAACGATGATGAGGAATACGAATACCATTCCTTCAAAAGAATCAATGACAGCATCCTTTTCTTTGACAACAAAATAAAGCAACAAGGATGCGCCCATAGTTACTGGCCAGTCAATTTTTATGGAATCATTCTGAACCTTTATAGGGCCAATCAAAGCTGTAATACCCAGTACCAGAGCCAGATTGCAAATATTGGAACCTATTACATTGCCCATCACCATATCAGGGCTGCCATCAAGGGCGGCTTTTACACTGATCAATAGTTCTGGTGCAGATGTACCGAATGCTACCACAGTAAGGCCAACCACCAATGGGGAAATATGGGATTTAAGTGCAATGCTTGAAGCTCCCCTAACAAGGAAATCACCCCCAATTATGAGGACGAACAAACCAACGATAAGCATTACAATGTTTAAAAGCATATTGGCTAATTATTCCTTTTGACCATAACATAAGTCCCCGGCATCACCCAAACCGGGCACAATGTAAGACATTGAATTGAGTTTTTCATCTAAAGCGGCAGTCCAAACGGTATATTTCTTATTTAAACGGTTGGCAATATACTCAATTCCCTCTGGGGCGGCAACTGCTGAGACAAAATGTATGGATGAAGGCGAACCTTTTTCCAATAACTTATTATATACGGTTACCAATGATTTTCCTGTGGCCAACATTGGGTCAATTATTATCAATGGTCTATCCGTCAAATTGGGTGAGGCTAAGTATTCAAACTTGACCGAAATGTCTTTGCCTTCTTCCCGGTATGCACCAACAAAAGCTGCATCAGCTTGATCAAAATAATCGATAAATCCCTCAAAAAAAGGCATGGACGCCCTTAGAATTGTTACCAATACCGGGGACTCATTTATTAAATCCACTTCAGTAGTTGATAAAGGAGTGTTTACTTTAGTTTTTTTGAATTGCAAAGATTTTGAAACTTCATAAGCCATTACCTGCCCTAGTTTTTTCAAATTATGTCTAAACTTTGCTCGGTCCTTTTGAATATCTTTGTGCCTCATCTCATACAAAAACTGATTGGCGATCGAAGCTTGTTTATTCAAAACAATAACCATAAAAAAAAACAGGTTTTGGTGGCTTAAAAGTGTTTGATGGTGAAATATAATTATTATTATATTACTACGCTTAGAATTGGTATTAATATTTACCTAATCAACTGAAATTCATCCCTTTAAATGGAATTACTTCAAACATTGTGCTCTATTCATGCCCCTTCAGGTAATGAAGTTGAATTAAAACAGTTTATTCTCGAATATATTGAGCAGAACAAAAGTAAGTGGCTTGTACAACCAGAAATAATACATGGGGATGACTTCCAAGATTGTATTATTATGAAATTTGGAAAGCCAACAACTGCTGTTTTCGCCCACATGGATTCCATTGGCTTCACGGTTAGGTATCAAGACCAGTTAGTACCAATAGGAGGCCCACAGACTGAAACCGGAACAGTGTTGGTAGGCCATGATAGCCTAGGGCCTATCGAATGCTCATTGGTAGTTAATGATGAGCATCAATTGTTTTATAAGTTTGGAAGAGCGATAGATACCGGCACCGATTTGGTCTTTAAGTGCGATTATAGGGAGTCTGAAAAAGAAATAACAAGCTGCTACATGGACAATAGACTTGGGGTATATAATGTACTCAAATTGGCCGAAACACTTGAAAATGGAGTAATCATCTTTAGCTGTTGGGAAGAGCATGGAGGAGGGTCGGTGCCCTATTTGGCCAAATACATATATGAAAAATGGAAAATTCGCCAAGCTTTGATCAGTGATATAACTTGGGTAACCGAGGGGGTTCAAGCAGGAAAAGGAGTGGTTATCTCAATGCGCGATCGAAATATTCCCCGTAAGTCATTCATCAATAAAATAATAGGCCTGGCACGGGACTCCGATATAGATTTTCAATTGGAAGTGGAAGGTAATGGCTCAAGTGATGGCCGTGAGCTTCAGGTTTCCCCGTATCCTTTTGACTGGTGTTTTATTGGTGCCCCTGAAGATAATGTACACAGTCCGGATGAAACCGTAGCAAAGCATGACATTAACTGTATGCTGGCTATGTATAAATACTTAATGTCACGATTATAGATTCACAAACTTCGGGGTCTCCATTTAAATAATTTCTATATTTGCAGGCCTTCCGAAAATCTATGGTTGAGGTTGCAAAACGTTGGTTATGATAGTTAAAGACAAGACTTTTAAAAAATACATTAGCAAGGAAGAATTAGAGAAAAAAATTAAGTCTTTGGCACGCTTAATTAACAGTGACTATAAGGACAAGAAACCTCTATTTATTGCTATTCTCAATGGCTCTTTCATGTTTGCTTCTGATCTGTTAAAAGAAATTAATATAGATTGCGAGATTTCATTCGTAAAAGTGGCTAGCTATGAAGACATGGAAAGCACGGGCAATGTAAAGCAACTTATTGGCCTTAATGAAAACATCTTCAATAAGGATGTTATCATTATTGAAGACATAATAGATTCTGGAAGGACAATAGCTAAAATACTTGAGGAGTTTAGGTCATTGGGTGCAAGTACTGTTGAAGTAATTACACTACTACAAAAACCTAAGTCAAAAAATATAGATGTAAAACTTAAGTATGTGGGCTTTGAAATCCCAGAGAAATTCGTGGTAGGCTATGGATTGGATTATGATGGCCTAGGCCGCAATACAAAGGAAATATTTCAACTTAAAGAGTAGGTATCTTTTTTGCCTTATATTTAACGCTTCAAAAAATTAAATATGCTGAATATTGTTCTATTTGGCCCTCCCGGAGCTGGGAAGGGTACACAAAGCGAAAAGCTAATGGCCGAGTATCAACTTGACCATATTTCTACTGGCGATCTTTTTAGAAAACATTTAAGTGAAGGGACCGAACTGGGGCAAAAAGCCCAGGAATACATGGATGAAGGTTTCCTTGTTCCTGATGAGGTTGTTATCGGTATGGTGGAAGATAAAATACAAAGTGAGCCAAACTCCAATGGATTTATATTCGATGGGTTTCCACGTACAGTGAAACAGGCTGAAGCACTTGATCGGCTGCTTAATGCTAATAATACTCCTATTTGCTGCATGATTGCCCTCGAAGTTCCTTTTGAAGAACTGAAAAAAAGATTGCTGGAAAGAGGTAAAATATCTGGACGGGCAGATGATCAAAGTGAAGACAAAATCAACAACCGTATCCAGGTCTATCTTGATGAAACACTTCCCGTTTCAGAGTTTTATAAAACGCAATCAAAATTCAATGGTGTAAATGGTGTGGGTACTATTGACACTATATTTGAAAAAATATGTGCTGTTATCGAATCTTTTAAATAAAAACACGTGTCCTCCTCCAACTTTATAGACTATGTCAAATTTTGCTCTAGATCAGGGGCAGGGGGAGCAGGTGCAATACACTTTAGGAGGGAAAAACATGTGCCCAAAGGTGGGCCTGATGGTGGCAATGGTGGTCGCGGGGGACATATAATATTAAAAGGCAATGCCCAGCTCTGGACATTACTGCATTTGAAATATAAAAAACACGTACTGGCCACCAATGGAGAATCTGGATCAGGAAGCAAAAGTTCTGGGGCTGACGGAAAAGATGTTATCCTAGAAGTGCCTTTAGGTACAGTGGCCAAAGATGCAGAAACCGGCAAACGCCTTTTTGAGATTACTGAAGATGGTGAAGAACGAATCCTAACCCCTGGTGGTCGTGGTGGATTGGGCAATGAAAATTTTAAAACTGCCGTAAATCAGGCTCCCCGACATGCACAACCAGGAGAGCCTGGCATTGAAGAGTGGATTATCCTGGAACTAAAAATGTTGGCAGATATCGGGTTAGTAGGTTTCCCCAATGCTGGTAAGTCAACTTTGCTATCAACCGTATCTGAAGCCAGGCCTGAAATTGCAGACTACCCTTTTACCACATTAACGCCAAATTTAGGAGTGGTTGGATACCGTGATTACAAATCATTTGTGATGGCAGACATACCCGGTATCATTGAGGGAGCAGCAGAAGGTAAGGGACTGGGTATTCGATTCTTAAGGCATATTGAGAGAAACTCCATATTATTGTTTCTTGTTCCCGCAGATTCAGATGATATAAATAAGGAATACAATATTCTACTTAACGAGCTTAAAAAATATAATCCCGAATTACTGGATAAAGACCGTCTACTGGCCATCTCAAAATCCGATTTGCTCGATGAAGAACTGATGGCAGAAATTAGTGACGACTTGCCAAAAGAACTCACCCATTGCTTCATCTCATCCATAACGGGTCAGGGTATAACCGACCTTAAAGACATTATTTGGAAAATGCTTAACCCCTAATAGTGTCATTTTGACATAAGTTGGTGTTTGGCAGAGTAATTGTCACTTCATGGAAATTAAATTGTTGACAGTATTGACTAACTATGGAAACGGAGAATATTAAAGAAAATGATGCTGAAAAAGCAGAAAACATCACTGCTGAGGAGGTAGAGACGACTGAGCAAAAGGGACAGGAAGCTTCTGAATCAACAACTGAAACTGACGAACTGACTAAGTTGCAAGACGAGTTGGCAGAAAGTAGAGATAAGTACATTAGGCTCTATTCTGAATTTGACAATTTCAGACGAAGGACTTCTAAAGAAAAATTGGATCTCATTCAAACAGCCAACGAAGATTTAATGTTGGCCCTCATCCCTATAATGGATGATTTTGAAAGAGCTGAAAAATCATTTGAAGAGAAAGAAGCCAATATAAAGGCTGTGAAAGATGGCCTTCACCTTATTCAGGATAAATTTAAGAAGATACTTGAGCAAAAAGGTTTAGTGGTTATGGACCACAAAGTAGGCACAGCCTTTGACTCAGATTTCCATGAAGCTATCACACAAATACCAGCGCCTAAAAAAAGCTTGAAGGGAAAAATAGTAGATGTCATTGAAAAAGGATACCTACTTAAGGACAAGGTAGTTCGATATGCTAAAGTTGTTATTGGCAACTAACACCAATTAATATTAATTCAAATGGCCAAAAGAGATTATTACGAGATATTAGGAGTTGATAAATCAGCCAGCGCGGAGGAGATAAAAAAAGCCTACCGGAAGGTAGCTATCAAATATCACCCTGACAAAAATCCTGATAACCCGGAATCGGAAGAGAAGTTTAAGGAAGCTGCTGAAGCGTATGAAATGCTTAGCAACCCTGAGAAGCGCCAACGATATGACCAGTTTGGACATGCGGGTATGAACGGTGGTGGCTTCGGTGGCGGAGGTGGAATGAACATGGATGACATCTTCTCACAATTTGGCGACATTTTTGGTGGTGGCGGTGGCAGCCCATTCGATAGCTTCTTCGGAGGTGGTGGGGGCAGAGGCCGTAGAGCCAGAAAAGGCACCAACCTTAGGATCAAACTCAAACTGTCATTAGAGGAAATCGCTAATGGCGTTGAAAAGAAAATCAAAGTACACCGACTCGTACAGGCAGATGGCGTTACTTTCAAAACCTGCTCAACATGCCAGGGATCTGGTCAGGTGAGAAAAGTCGTAAATACCATGCTTGGCCAGATGGTGTCTTCCTCTACCTGCCCTACATGTGGTGGTGCCGGCCAATCCATCAACAACCGTCCATCGGGTGTTGACAGTTCTGGGCTTACTACCAAAGAAGAGGTGATTTCGATTAAAATCCCTGCCGGAGTAGCTGATGGTATGCAGTTGTCAATGTCTGGTAAAGGAAATGAAGCCCCAGGTGGTGGAGCAGCAGGTGATTTACTCATTCTTATTGAAGAAAAAGCCGATGATGTTCTAATAAGAGAAGGTAATAATGTTGTTTATGATCTTTACATAAGTTTTATTGATGCAGCTCTTGGTACCACCATTGAGGTTCCAACAATTAACAGTAAAGCCAGAATAAAAATTGATCCGGGCACACAGTCAGGTAAGGTTTTGAGGCTAAGAGGTAAGGGAATTAAAGATATCAATGGTTATGGCCATGGCGACCAGCTCATTCACATTAATGTTTGGACTCCTAAATCATTGAGTGCCGAGGAAAAAGAAAAGTTAGAAAGCCTTCGGGAATCGGCTAATTTCCAACCAAAACCAGGTAAGAACGAAAAAGGGTTTTTTGAAAAAATGAAAGAATTCTTTTAATAATAAAAGAACCGTTATAATTATTTGAGCAATGTAACTTTTTGCCTGTTATAGCAGGCTTTTATTTGTTCTTTTACGCAACACTGACCTATCAATTGCCGTATCTTAACCTCATGCGAGAAGGATATTTGGTATTGGGACTTGGAATCATCAGTTCTTCACTTTCATTTGCCCAAGTTAAAAAACAGTTTTCTATTGACAACGTTCAAACCGTTGAAAGAGTAGACTTGGATTTTGCGGTAAATAGTGGCTCATGCGTTATCAAGCCTGGCCAAACCGATGAGATACTTACAGTATATGGTAATCAAAATTACGATAGCTACTCCCATTCATTTAATAAGGAAACAATAGGCAACACTTGTAAAGTAAACCTTGTACTTGAAGACGATAAATCTTCAGGTTTAAGTAGTTCTATTTCTTACCGAATGTTTGGTAAATCAGAAGCTGTATCTGATAAAATATGGAAACTATTCCTATCAGAAGATAAGACTTACGACCTCAACCTAAAGTATGGTATAGGCAAAGCAGATATTGACCTATCTGGATTGGCGGTTGAAAAAATCAAAATAAGCACGGGAAGTGCCGATATTAATGTTGGTTATCTTACTGGAACTTATAACCGTGTGCCAATGGACACCTTTTATGTAAAGGTTGACCTAGGTTCAATAAAAGTACAGAACCTAAATTTATCAAAATCAAAACATGTGATAGCAGACATTGGCTTTGGTGACCTGTTGCTTGACTTTAGTAATAAATCCGAAGTGAGCAGTAATATAAGAGGCAGTGTTGGTGCGGGCAATCTGGTCATTGTCTTACCTCATGACAACACCCCTGTCATTGTAAAAATCAATAATTCTTGGCTTTGTAATGTTAAAATGACCAAGTCATTAAAAAACATTGGTGATAATACCTTTGTAAATTCAACTTACACTGCTGACGCTGACAACCTACTTTCTTTCACTCTTGATGTAAGCATGGGCAACATCATATTTAAAGATGGTAGTTCATCATCCAAATAGTATATTTACCACCTATTCCAACCACTCAATTAAGATCTGATTGAGCGTCCGATTATAATCAATAACTTTAGTTGATAATTTTTAGGTTGAAGTGTAATAAATTAACATTGCACGATACTAACCATCAAACAAACTAAAGGAAACAATTGGAAGCATTAGAAGTAAAAAACATTTCGAAGCAATATGCCGAGCATGTTGCTTTGAGCAATGTTAGCCTTACCATCCCCGAAAAGTCAATTTACGGTCTGCTGGGGCCCAATGGAGCTGGTAAAACAACACTGATCCGGATCATCAATCAAATTATCAATGCTGATTCGGGAGAGGTTTACATTAAAGGGGAACCCTTAAATCAATCTCACATTTCTGTTATTGGCTACCTACCAGAAGAACGCGGCCTTTATAAAAAAATGAAGGTGGGCGAACAATTGGTATTTCTAGGTCAATTAAGGGACTTGACAAGAAAAGACGCCATTATAAAAAGTAAGGAATGGTGCAAGAAACTCGACATTATGGAGTGGTGGGATAAAAAGGTTGAAGACCTATCTAAGGGAATGGCACAAAAAATCCAATTTATCTCCACAGTGCTCAATGAGCCTAAATTAATAATTCTTGATGAGCCATTTTCAGGCTTTGACCCTATTAATGCCAACCTTATTAAAGATGAGATTCTGGAACTAAGGGATAAGGGCAGCACCATTATTTTCTCAACCCATAGAATGGAATCTGTAGAAGAGTTATGTGACTCAATCGCACTTATAAATAAGTCAAAGTTGATATTGGAAGGTAACAAACAAGAGATTAAAAACTCATTTAGAAACCATACCTACATTGTAACTCACAAAGGCGCGCTCAATGGTTCATTGGCATCTGATTTTTCCTTATTGGGAACTACAGATTTGGCAGATGACCTATTCGAATCTACAATTAGGACAACTGATAAATATGGTCCAAATGACTTGTTGAAAAATTTAATAGACCATACGGAGATTAATACCTTCACCGAAAAAATACCAACCATTAACGAGATATTCATTTCTAAAGTAAAAGGAGGCGACAGTGAATAAGATATTTTTAATCATTCAAAGGGAATTTATAAGCCGGGTAAAAAAGAAATCATTTTTGATAGCCACTTTACTGGTACCAATATTATTTCCGGCAATCATCGGTGGGTTGGGTTATTTCTTTGTTAAAGAAAAGGAAAATGCCAGTGCAAAAACCTTAATGGTTTTAAATGAAAGTCAAAGTATTCAACTCACAAGTAATGATAACTATGTATTTACACCTGTGACTGGCACTTTGGATCAAGTGACAACTGCATTTCAAGAGTCAGAGGATTTCGGATTACTTTACATTCCAGAAATAGACATTGAAAACCCGCAGGGAATTGTCCTTTATACCAAAACCACCCCTGGCCCGTCAGTTGTCAATAGTATTGAAAGGGAACTAGAGGGATCTGTTAAAGACCTCAAATTATTGAAATACAATATTGATCCTGAAACATTGACTAAGCTCAATACGAGCATATCATTGGATACACGGATAAGTTCTGCTGAAGAATCTGATAAAAGCAGTAATTCGGGTATTGCTTCGACTATCGGCTATGTGACGGGATTCTTGATATATCTCTTTTTATTCATTTATGGAGGTCAGGTGATGCAAGGGGTGATTGAAGAAAAAAACAGCAAAATAGTAGAAGTAATAGTATCTACTGTAAAGCCGTTTCATTTCATGTTAGGTAAAGTTATAGGTGTGGCGTCCGTTGGACTTGTCCAGATATTGATCTGGGTGACTATAATGGGTGGGATTTATGCTGGGGCTGCCAGTTATTTTGTTGGCCCAACCACAACAACCAACATTGAGCAGGTTGCACAAGAAGGCGAAGTAGTGCAAGTTCAGAGTGGGTTGGAGAACAACCCTAAGATAAAGAAAGCACTGGATGAAATTCAGAATATTCCTATAGTGAGTATTATTTTCACATTTATCTTCTACTTTATTGGTGGATACTTGCTTTATGGAGCCCTATTTGCAGCAGTGGGATCTGCAGTGGATACACCCGCTGATGCGCAACAATTTATGTTGCCCATTATGCTACCCATTATTATCGGGTTTTTTGGTATGTCCATGTTCGTTTTCGATGACCCAAATGGTTCAATGAGTTTTTGGCTCTCAATGATCCCTTTCACCTCCCCTATTGTAATGATGGGCAGGATTGGCTTTGGTGTACCTTTGTGGGAAATCCTGCTTTCCATGACCTTGCTGGTGGGTGGTTTCATATTTACAATATGGTTGGCCGGCAGAATTTATCGGGTAGGTATACTCATGCATGGCACCAAAGTAAATTACAAGGTATTGGCCAAGTGGTTTATGATGAAAAACTAGGCTCAATTAGTCGTTCAAGAAACCGGATAGTGTTTACTATCCGGTTTTTTTGTTTTAATTTGATCATATTGGAATGGCAAAAACGAATAAACTTGTAGGCTTTGATATATATTCTAACAAGTCCAGAATTAAATGGATTGTGTTAGCCGTGTCTATACTTATCAGTGCAGGGTCCATTTTCTATACCAATTTATTAGTCAATCAACTTCAAGATAAAGAAAGGAGGCAGATTCAGGTATTTGCGAAAGCCCTTGAATATACCGTAAATGAAACCCAAAATAGCAATCTGTACTTTATTACAGAGGAAATCCTGTTTCAGAACAATTCGATCCCGACCATTTTAGTTGATCAATCAGATAGCATTATAAGCTATCGAAACATTGATGTTAAAGACTTATCGGCCAATGATCTGAAAAAAAAATTAAATGCTGAGCTTGCAGTGATGCGTGGTACTTATGATCCGATAGAAATAAAGTACAGAGACAAATCAACTAATGAAATCTATGATACACAGTATATTTTTTATCAAAACTCGTTTTTGTTAACCCAGCTCACTTATTATCCTTACGTTCAACTTTCTGTTATCGCATTGTTTGCATTCATTTCCTATATGGCATTCAATTACTCCAAAGCAGCAGAACAAAACCAGGTTTGGGTAGGCCTTGCCAAAGAAACTGCCCATCAACTGGGAACCCCCATTTCATCGCTTATGGCTTGGATGGAGTATTTCAAAGAAGATGATCAATTTAAAGACAAAAGCATTATTGATGAATTGGATAAAGACATACGTAAGCTACAGGTAATCACAGAGCGTTTCTCCAACATTGGGTCCACTCCGGTATTAAATAGTGAAGCAATGGAGCCTCTTATAAAAAATATCATTGCCTATCTCAAACCTCGTATTTCACCCAAAGTGAGTATAAGCGTACTTGCGCTTACCCCTGACATTATGGCCAAAGTTAATCCCCCCCTATTTGAATGGGTGATTGAAAATTTATGTAAAAATGCTGTAGATGCCATGAACGGTTCAGGTGCCATATTTATAAATATATTGAAGGGAAGTGAAGGCCGGGTCTTTGTGGATATTGCAGATAATGGCAAAGGGATTCCAAAATCAAAGCTCAAGCACGTGTTTAACCCCGGTTTTACTACTAAAAAAAGGGGCTGGGGACTTGGATTAACATTGGCCAAAAGAATTATTGAAATATATCACCAAGGTAAAATATCAATAAAATCTTCAGAAGAAAGCCAAGGCACAACATTCCGGATAGTGCTACACAATTAATAGGTAAAATCTCCAAAATGCCTTTTGGTTTATTATACAAAAAACGTAGTTTTGCAGTCTGAAATAGAGTAGGACTTAATTATCTCTTATAAACAATAAAGAATGGCAAATATTGGTAAAATTACCCAGGTAATCGGCCCCGTAGTAGATGTTAGTTTTGATTCAGTTGGCGCTAAATTGCCCAACATTCTAGACTCTTTGATAATCACTAAAGAAAATGGTCAGAAAGTAGTTTTAGAATGTCAGCAACACCTCGGTGAAGATAGAGTGAGAACGATATCCATGGAAAGTACTGAAGGTTTAGTAAGAGGCATGGAGGTGATTGACACAGGTTCACCTATCACAATGCCCACTGGTGACGACATTAAAGGAAGACTTTTTAATGTTGTTGGTGAAGCTATTGACGGCATCGACCAACCTTCTGGAAAAACCGAACTATCTATACACAGACAAGCACCAAAATTCGAGGACTTATCTACTTCAACCGAAGTATTATATACCGGTATTAAGGTAATCGATTTGCTAGCCCCTTATGTAAAAGGAGGTAAAATCGGTCTTTTTGGTGGTGCTGGTGTAGGTAAAACCGTACTTATCCAGGAGCTGATTAACAATATTGCAAAAGCTTACCAAGGATTCTCAGTATTTGCCGGTGTTGGTGAAAGAACAAGGGAAGGAAACGATTTGTTGAGAGAATTTTTGGAGTCAGATATCATCCGTTATGGTGAAGACTTTAAAAAATCCATGGAAGAAGGCGGATGGGACCTTTCCAAAGTAGATAAGAAAGAACTTGAAAAATCACAAGCTACATTGGTGTTTGGCCAAATGAATGAGCCTCCTGGAGCAAGAGCAAGAGTGGCACTTTCTGGACTTACTGTAGCTGAATATTTCAGGGATGGAGATGGTGAAGGACAAGGAAGGGACATCCTTTTCTTTATTGACAATATATTTAGATTCACACAAGCTGGTTCTGAAGTGTCTGCACTACTTGGTCGTATGCCATCAGCGGTGGGATATCAGCCAACATTGGCTACCGAAATGGGAGCGATGCAGGAAAGAATTACTTCTACTAAAAGAGGTTCTATTACCTCGGTTCAGGCCGTTTACGTACCTGCGGATGATTTAACTGACCCTGCCCCTGCTACAACATTTACTCACCTTGACGCAACAACAGTACTTAACCGTAAAATTTCCGAACTTGGAATTTACCCTGCTGTGGATCCTTTGGATTCTTCATCAAGGATATTAAGTGCTGAGATTTTAGGCGATGAGCACTATGACTGTGCACAAAGAGTAAAGGAGATTCTACAACGATATAAAGAACTACAGGATATTATTGCCATTCTTGGTATGGACGAATTGTCTGACGAAGATAAGCAAGCAGTACACAGGGCAAGAAGGGTTCAGAGATTCCTTTCTCAACCATTCCACGTTGCTGAGCAATTTACTGGTATACCTGGTGTACTAGTTGATATCAAAGATACCATCAAAGCATTCAATATGATCATGGATGGTGAGTTGGATCATCTTCCAGAAATGGCTTTTAATTTGGTGGGTTCTATAGAAGATGCCATAGCCAAAGGAGAAAAAATGATGGCCGAAGTTAAATAAGATATTAGATATTAGACACTTAGATTGAGAATCTATCTCAATGTAAAAAGTCTAATATCTTATGTCTCATGTCTAAAATCTAATATTATGTATTTAGAAGTTGTAACCCCCATATCAAAGGTATTTGAAGGTGAAGTATCCGTAATTACTTTTCCTGGTACAGATGGTTCATTTCAGGTATTGAATGACCACGCTCCCTTGGTAAGTACATTGACAAAAGGTGAGCTTATCTATAAAAACACCAAAGGTGAAAATAAAGTAAATATCACTGGTGGTGTAGTGGAGGTATTAAATAACAAGATTATAGTTTTGGCTGACGGCCTTTTCGAAAACTAGAACAATTTTATTTGCAAAAAACAGAAGCCAATTCTTTACGGATTGGCTTTTTTGTTTTTAAACATCCTATTAAGCATCTTTTTTTCAAATTCCAGAAAGAAACTGAATTGTCCAAAGACAAAGCCATAACAAAGGAGGATAATGTTATATACAGGTAAAATGAGCAGATAATAAACAACTGTAAACCAGATACTCCTATTTTCCTTTTCCACTATCAAGGAAAGCACCGGCTCTTTTAAAAATAAAACCGTAAAGCCTGTACAAGTAAAAACCAACAAGATCAGGATTACTTTTCCTGTACTCGCATTCCATCTTTTCTTAAGTCCACTTAACATAACCCCAATTTATCTTCCAAAAAGTCCCCAAATCTGTTCCTTAGGCAAAAGTGCGGTAACTTTAACTGGTTCTTTCTTTATGGGATGTATAAAAGCCAATTCCCTAGAGTGTAAATATATTGCAGTTTTATCTTCCGATCTTTCGCCACCATATTTCAAGTCGCCAAATATGGGACATCCCATTTTAGCCAGTTGCACCCTTATCTGATGCGGTCTGCCCGTTTCTGGTTTTACCTCAATCAAATAAAATTCCCCGATTCTACCTATCAATTTATAGCTAAGCATGGCCTTTTGGGTTCCTTGCTTGCCTTCTTTATTAAAAGCCGTTACTTTATTGCTCTCCGCGTCCTTCTTAAGCCAATGCGTTAGTTCTCCTTCTATCTTAGGTGGTTTATGCTTTGATATTGCCCAGTAGGTTTTCTCTACTTCTCGCTCTTGAAACAACTTATTCATCCTTTCAAGGCCTTTGGATGTCCTGGCAAAAGCAATTACCCCACCTACAGGCCTGTCAAGCCGATGTATTACCCCTAAGTAAACATCCCCTGGCTTATTGTACTTCTTTTTAATATATAGCTTACACTCATCAGCCAGTGTCCCGTCACCAGTTTTGTCGCCTTGTACCAGCATACCGGCTGGTTTATCTACTAATAGGATGTGATTATCTTCGTAAAGTACGCTTAGTTTCAATTTGGATGTGGTTAGAAGTAATGAAGTGTAAAATTAGCAATATATAGAGACATATTAAGGTATGTCACTCGCTATGTAAAATCCATTTCCAGTTTTTCTAAACCTTTCAAAGCTTGACTATGCAAATTTTTAAATTCTTCAATCCCACCAAACCAATCAAGTACGGATTTTCTTTTTACCAAGGTTTTTTTGGAAGATAACATCGTATGAAGGCTGCTATGTGGCCAGTCAAATGGGCTGTCGGAAAGACCATGATGAACCGGGTTGTGATGTATATAGAAAATGATGTTTGTGAGATAATTATCATTCTCAATCGGTTTACGTTTGAAATTTGGCATAAACAAACTCCCCATTCGTTCTTGCTGTTTGTTAAAAGCCCTAGTATACGAATTAAATAAATTGCTAAACTGCTGGATAATTACTTTTCCACTACTTTTTCCCATGCCTCCAAGGTTTTCAAAACCTTGGAGGTGTGGACTTGGCTTAACAAGCAACAAATCCTCTTCACTTTTAGTCTTGATCAAAAAATGAAAATGATTCGGCATAAGACAGTACGCGTATGTTTCTGCCACTGGTTCAATGTATTTCGCCCATTGTCGTAGGAAAAAATGATAATTACCCTCTGTTTGGTAGAGGTTTTCAAAACCATTAGCATGATTATAAATATGATAAAAGGTTTCTAATAACATCCAAAAGGCTTTAAACCATGAAAATAATTACGTCTTTAACCTATTTAAAACTCCGATGTAAAATGAAACTCTATATCAGGAAAATTATCCTGAACCATCGTCAACCATGAGCGGGATTCGGCCATGAATACCAGTTTACCATCTTTGTCTTTGGCTATATGCCTGAATTTCGAATCTACAAACTCGTTGAGCTTCTTTTTGTCTTTGCTGCTTATCCAGCAAGCTTTATAAAGGTTCATCGACATAAAATCACAGGTAGCCCCATATTCATGTTTCAACCGATGTTGGATGACTTCAAACTGCAACGCCCCAACCGTTCCCACTACCTTACGGGAGCCCAGTTCATACGTAAATAGTTGTGCCACGCCTTCTTCCATCAATTGATTCAATCCTTTATCCAATTGCTTGGTTTTCATGGCGTCCTTATTCACCACCTCTTTAAATATCTCGGGAGAAAAACTCGGGATACCTTTGTATGTCACCTTTTCACCTTCCGTCAGGGTGTCGCCAATTTTTAAGTTACCAGTGTCGTATAGTCCAACTATATCCCCCGGCCAAGCCTCATCAACTAGTTCCTTTTCCTGCGCCATAAAGGCAGTAACGTTCGAGAACCTGATTTTTTTGTCAGCACGCACATGATGATAGGTTTTCCCTCGCTCAAATTTTCCTGAGCAAATCCTTATAAATGCTATCCTATTTCTGTGGTTAGGGTCCATATTGGCATGGATTTTAAATACAAACCCCGAAAACTTGGTTTCATTTGGTTCAATAATCCTTTCCTCAGTTTCCCGCGCTTTTGGTGGCGGAGCCAATTTGATAAAACTGTCCAACAACTCTCTAACACCAAAATTATTTACCGCACTCCCAAAAAAGACAGGAGCTATGTTCCCGGCCAAATATTCATTTACATCAAATTCAGGATAGACGCCTTCAATCAATTCTACATCTTCACGAATTTGTGCCGCATCATTAGCACCAATTTGTTCGTCAATTCTCGGGTCATTTATATCTTCAATATTGAGCCCTTTATTCTCAATTTTATTTTTGCTCGGTTGGAATAGGTGCAAGCTTTTTCCAAATAGACTATATACTCCTTTGAAGGTCTTGCCCATACTAATCGGCCAGGAGAGCGGCCTAACTTTAATGTCAAGTTTAGCCTCAATTTCATCCAGGAGGTCATACGGGTCTCGCCCTTCCCTATCCAGTTTATTGATAAAGCAGATCACTGGAGTCTTTCGCATTCTACAAACTTCCATTAGCTTTTCAGTTTGTATCTCTACGCCTTTTACACAGTCAATCACCATCACTACACTATCTACTGCAGAAAGTGTCCGATAAGTATCTTCTGCAAAATCCTGGTGGCCAGGGGTATCGAGCAGGTTGATTTTGATGCCGTTGTAGTTAAATCCCATAACTGACGTAGCTACAGAGATACCTCTTTGTTTTTCTATCTCCATCCAGTCAGAGCGGGCATGCATTTTTATTTTATTGGATTTGACAGCTCCAGCCGTTTGAATAGCACCCCCAAACAAGAGTAATTTTTCAGTCAATGTGGTCTTACCTGCATCAGGGTGACTGATAATACCAAAAGTTCTTCGTTTAGCTATTTCTTCTTTTAATGACATATTGTGCTTTAATATAAAGCCGCAAAGTTACACTAACAGTTTTAAGTTCTAAGTTCTAGAGTTCTAAGTTTTCTATAAACTTGAGACACGGGTTTGATACTTAGAACTTTAAACTTTAGAACTGAATTCTGCCATTATGTCACCAAAACTCAATTGGCATAACCCTTGTTGAATTGGAGATAACTGTAGAAAATTTTATAGCATTAAATAATAAATAATAAGGTTTAAATAATCATGGGAAAAATAATTGGAATCGACTTAGGAACTACGAACTCATGTGTTTCTGTAATGGAAGGTAATGAGCCGGTAGTAATCCCTAATAGCGAAGGAAGAAGAACTACACCGTCAATCGTGGCATTTCTAGATGATGGAAAAGGCGAAAGAAAAGTAGGGGACCCTGCCAAAAGACAAGCGATTACCAACCCTAGCAACACTATAAGCTCTGTGAAAAGATTCATGGGTAAAAAGTATTCTGAGGTTGGTGAAGAATTGAAAACGGTATCATACGGTCTTGAAAAAGGAAACAACGACACTGTAAGGGTTAAAGTTGGCGACCGTCACTACACTCCACAAGAACTTTCAGCAATGATCCTTCAGAAAATGAAGTCAACAGCTGAAGATTATCTTGGCACTGAAGTTAAGGAGGCGGTAATTACTGTACCTGCTTACTTTAACGATTCAGAGCGTCAGGCCACTAAAGAAGCTGGCCAAATTGCTGGATTAGATGTAAAAAGGATCATTAACGAACCTACCGCAGCAGCATTGGCCTATGGCCTTGATAAGAAAAATGCAGATATGAAAATAGCTGTGTATGACCTTGGTGGTGGTACATTTGACATTTCTGTACTTGAACTTGGTGACGGTGTATTTGAAGTAAAATCAACAAATGGTGATGTTCACCTTGGTGGTGATGACTTCGATCAGGTAATCATCAATTGGTTAGCAGACGAATTTAAGAAGGATGAAAACCTTGATCTGAGAAAAGATCCAATGGCTTTACAGAGATTGAAAGAAGCTGCTGAGAAAGCAAAGATTGAATTATCAAGCTCTACAGAGACTGAAATCAACTTGCCCTATATCATGCCTGTTGATGGTGTGCCTAAGCACTTAGTAAAGAAATTAAGCCGTTCAAAATTTGAGCAGCTTGCTGATTCATTGATCAAGAGATCATTGGAGCCAGTGAAAAAAGCAATGAAAGATGCAGGCCTTAGCCCTTCTGATATTGATGAAGTGATCTTAGTGGGTGGCTCTACAAGAATGCCCGTAATACAGGAAGAAGTCGAGAAATTCTTTGGTAAAAAACCTTCAAAAGGGGTTAACCCTGACGAGGTGGTTGCAATTGGTGCAGCTATCCAAGGAGGTGTATTGACTGGGGAAGTTAAAGATGTATTGCTTCTTGACGTAACTCCTCTATCCTTGGGTATTGAAACAATGGGTGGTGTAATGACCAAGTTGATTGAGTCAAACACAACAATACCAACCAAGAAGTCAGAGACATTCTCTACAGCTGCTGATAATCAGCCATCTGTTGAAATACACGTACTTCAAGGTGAGCGATCAATGGCCAAAGACAATAGGACAATCGGTCGTTTCCATTTGGATGGTATTCCACCAGCACAAAGGGGTGTGCCACAAATTGAGGTTACGTTTGATATTGATGCCAACGGTATCATGAACGTTTCAGCAAAAGACAAAGGGACTAACAAAGAGCAAAAAATCAGAATCGAAGCTTCTTCAGGCTTAACTGATGAAGAAATCGAGAAAATGAAGCAGGAAGCACAAGCCAATGCCGAAACTGATAAAATCGAGAAAGAGAAAATTGAAAAGCTTAATGCAGCTGATTCATTGATATTCCAGACTGAAAAACAGTTGAAAGAATATGGTGACAAACTATCAGATGACAATAAGACAAAAATCAATGGTGCTTTAGAGGAGCTTAAGAAAGTTCACCAAGCACAAGATGTCTCCAATATCGATACTGCTTTAGAAGCATTGAACAAAGCATGGGAAGGCGCATCACAAGAAATGTATGCTGCAGCAGGTGAACAACAAGCAGGTGCAGAGGCAGGCAATGCCACTGAAGCCGGTACTGATGACAGCAGTGTTTCTGATGTTGAATTCGAGGAAGTGGACGACTCCAACAAAAAGTAGTCCGCGGATTTTACATAGATGAGAAAAAAGGGGTGAAATCACCCCTTTTTTGTGGCGTAAATTCAACAGTTTAGAGAGGATTATTCCATTCAACGCTTGTAAATGCAGTTTATCGTAACAATTGACATTATTGGATTACAGGCTCAATAATTGCCGTATATATGAGTGAACCAAAAAAGAATATAATTATGAAAACGATGAGTAAATTATTCATACCTATTTTATTAGCACTCTTTGCTTTCGCTTGTAGCGATTCAAATGAAGCTGGTAAAGGTAAAGCCAGTATTTCAATCACTGATGCGCCCATTGATGATGCAAATGTGAAAGCTGTATGGATCACAGTAATAGGTGTAGAAGCAAATGGCCCAGATGGCTGGAATACTGTGGAAACTTTTGACACCCCAGTAAAAATTGATCTTTTGAGTTATCAAAATGGGGAAGCCTACTTTTTAACTGACGGAGAAATAACTGCCGGTAGTTATAGTGAAGTTAGACTTCTGTTGGACATTCAGGAGAAAATTGATGGTCAGGTTCAAAACCCAGGCTGTTATATAGAATATAATGACGGAACACCTGACAAGCCCCTGTTTGTACCTAGCGGTGGACAGAGTGGTTATAAAGCCAAGGGTAACTTTGATGTCCCTGCGGGTGGTGTTGTTGCCATAACTCTCGATTTTGATGTTAGAAAAGCAGTAGTAGCCACTGGTAATGAAGGTAAATACATATTAAAACCTACTGTGAGACTAGTTGCGAATCAAAATGCAGGTATGATCAAAGGGGATTTTGATGCAGAAGGTAACTCTTACAGCAAGGTGGTAGTGTTTGCCTATGCCAACGGAACATTTAACGACTCTGAAATGGACGAGCCAACTGATGAGGAAGTAAGGTTTTCCAATGCTGTATCAAGTAGTGTAATTACATCAACTAATCAATACACCTTGGCCTTCATGGAATCAGGTTCATACGATCTTTATTTTGTAGAATTTGATGAAAATGGAGAGTTTGTTGGAATGATCGGTAGTAGCGATGATGTAACCGTTGAAGCTGGAGCCACGGTTACTTTAGACATTGTTATTAGTTTGCTAAACTAAACAACCTAAAGATCAAATCTTAAAAAACAAAGCCCCGTTTGGGGCTTTGTTCATTTATTAGCATTCTTTATTTATATTCGCACCAAAATTAATTTTGAATGAAGGTTTATAAATTTGGTGGGACATCGGTAGGCCTGCCTGAACGAATGCAATCAATAGCTCGGTTAATTACCGAAGACTCAGAGCCAAAAATAGTAGTGCTATCTGCCTTATCTGGAACTACTAACTCATTAGTGAATATTGGCGAAGCATTAAATAGCAGAAAGCAAGATGTAGCCCATCTCTTAATCAATGACATCGAAAAACATTACTTAAATTTTATTCAAGCCCTATATTCCGCTGATGAAAGTCGGCAAAAGGCCATTGCCACCATAAATAGGATATTTAGTGAAATTAGGGCATTAGGCCATATCCCTGACTTCAACGCTGGAAATAACAAAAGCCTATTGGCCTATGGGGAAATCCTGTCAACCCATCTTTTTCATTACTATCTGAATGAAATTCAAATAAAAAATGAGCTGCTCAACTCATTGGATTTTATGCGAATCAATAGCGAGGGGGAACCGGATCTTCAATACGTATCTGAACAATTAGCCCATTCTATCAATGTTGATACACGTCTTTATATAGCTCAGGGGTTCATTTGCAGGAACGCTTACGGGCAAACTGACAATTTAAAACGTGGTGGAAGCGACTATACGGCTTCCCTTATTGGAGCTGCATTAAAGGTGGACGAAATCCAAATCTGGACCGATATTGATGGGATGCACAATAATGACCCAAGAATAGTTAAGGGCACCCAACCCATCGAAGAGCTAACATTTGATGAGGCCGCTGAGCTAGCCTATTTTGGAGCAAAAATACTCCACCCTGCAACTATATTGCCTGCACAAAAGTATGGGATACCCGTTCGGTTAAAAAGTACGATTGATCCTAACGCATCGGGCACATTAATTGGCATAAACTCTGATAAAGCTGATGTAAAAGCCATAGCCGCCAAAGATGACATTACAGCCATCAAAATTAAAAGCTCCAGAATGCTCTTGGCATACGGATTTTTGAAAAATATATTTGAAATATTTGGCCAATACAAAACTTCAATTGACATGATTACAACTTCTGAAGTGGCCGTTTCACTCACAATAGACAATACTCAAAATATCGATGAGATCGTAGGGGCACTAGAAAAATTTGGGACTGTCACTATTGATAAAAATCAATCAATTATCTGTATTGTGGGCAATATGCTTTCTGAGAAAAAAGGGCTTTTAAATAAAATATTTAAAAATTTGGATGAGATCCCAATTAGAATGGTAAGTTATGGTGGTAGTAGAAGCAATATTTCCCTATTAGTGGACACAAAGTACAAAAATGAAACCTTGACCCAATTAAATAGGCTTTTCACTTCATAATTAAACTCGGGCGAAAGCGAAGAAAATTAGCCAAATAATAAACAAAAGGGGCAGTAGGAAAGGAATACTGAACCTAATTATGTAACCAAAAAAGGACGGCATTTTCAGACCGATTTGCTCTGCAATGGACTTAACCATAAAATTGGGTCCATTACCAATATAGGTAAATGCCCCAAAAAATACAGCCGCAATGGAAATAGCACTCAGATCGAGAATAGAATCATAGAATACGCCCCCATTGGCAAATGCAATAACATCAGTAGCCTTGCCAATTGAGCCACCTTGGGATGCCAGCGCAGCAGTTAAAAAATTAAGATAGGTTGGGGCATTATCAAGAAATCCTGACAATACGCCAGTACCCCAATACAATGTGTTATGAGTAATTAGCTTGGCCCCAGCAGGTGAAGCAGCAAAGTCCCCTACCAGCTCCAAAGCCGGCATCATGGTGCCGAAGATGCCCACAAAAATAAAGGCCACTTCCCTGATAGGTTCAAAACTAAATTCATTTCCTTTGATGGCTTCTTTATTGGCCGTTTTGAAAGAAATATAGGCCACTAACAACATGATAAATTCCCTTATAAAAGAAAATTTCTGCCCATCATAGTGAATAGCAGGAACCCAGTCGATTACATTAGGATCTAAAAACACAGAGGCTATGACCAAACCAAGCCAAAAGAAATTTCGGATTCCAATAAGTTTGATTTTATTGCTATATACTATATCATCGTCTGAAAGGCCATAGTTGGTTTTATTTTTCACATCTAGCCAGTAAAACACGACTAGCATTAGAAAAACAGCAACTAACCAGGGAACAAAATTATGCTCTAATGTCCAGAAAAAAGGAACTCCTTTCAAGAAACCCAAAAACAAAGGAGGGTCCCCTATTGGAGTTAGTGAGCCACCAACATTACTCACAATAAAGATGAAAAATATTACATGATAGGCCTTTATCCTGGTTTTGTTCAGTCTCATAAAAGGCCTTATCAATAGCATGGAGGCTCCCGTGGTCCCTACAAGATTGGATATAATAGCACCCACCAACAAGAGCAATACATTGGCCATTGGAGTTGCCTTTTTATCGATATCGATCATAATGCCACCAGAAGCAATATACAAAGCGGCCAATAAAGCAATAAACTGAACATACTCAGCCAAAGCATGGATTGGGGCATGGGTATTGCCCAAAGCAAATATATAATATAGCACTACTATGGCTGCAAATGCAACAGCTACTTTAGGATAGTTTTTGTGCCAAAAATGCTCATAGAACAATGGGCCAGTCGCTATCATTAATAGCAGAATAACGAATGGAAGTACCGTCCAAAGTGGTGCCGAATGCTCTTCCGCATGTTCTTCTACAGGTTGGGCTGTACTAGAATGATCTTGTAAAGTAGAGTCCCCTATTTCAGTGGATGCATGACTGGATTCCATTTCAGCCTGAGCGGGTGAAAAGAAGCACACAGTTAATACGATTAAAAGAAAGCCAAATAGCGTTTTACTCACGAATTGTCGTTTTAATTAAAACTTTGATTGGATAGTGCTTTTTAATTTTAGTTCTCAAAGATATAGATTTACCTTTAATCCAATATTACTCCAAAATTTTTTAACCTGTTATTTTTTTGACCCTAAATCAATTGATTAAGAGCAATCTCGAACGAAGTTCGGGCAATATTAGTTCTCGAAGCATTCTTTTTAAAGGTTTTTTCCAGAGCTTTTCTGATGGTCAACGAGGTATCTTTAAATATTGCCTCATCACTTAACTCCACCTCATTTTGCATTAAGAATGCAAATACCCTAGCCATGCCACAGTTGGCTATAAAATCTGGAAGTACTGAAAAATTACTGTCTGCATAAAGTCCCGTAGGGCCAAAAAATATTTCTGGGTCAGCGAAAGGGACGTTAGCGCCACAAGAAAACACTTCCAATTCAGACGATATCATTCTTTCTACCTGATCTTTATTTATCAGCCTTGAAGCCGCTGCCGGAATGAATATTTCAAAATTAAGGTCCCAAATCTTTTCATTGATTTCATCAAAAGGAATCATTCCTGGTGTGGAAAGCTTATTGCCATCCCTTGTCAGAAATAATTCCCTGACTTCTTCATGTGAATAACCCTCTTCCTTCATCACACCCCCATCCCTATCGATAATACCAACTATTTTTACGCCCATTTGTGATAGGTAAAATGCCGCTGCTGCTGCCACATTACCCCACCCTTGGATAACGGCACGTTTTGTATTTACATTACCGCCCCAAATATCATAATAGTGTTTTATAGCTTCAGAAACACCAAAACCCGTGATCATGTCTGCTATCGTATATTTTCTATTAAGTGATGGCGAATATTTTTCATCTTCAATAACCTTGATCACCCCCTGCCGGAGTTGACCAATCCTATTGATCAATTCAGGCTCTCTTGGTTGAAAATGCCCATTGAAAACCCCCTCTTGTGGATGCCAGATCCCCACATCTTCGGTCATTGGTATTACTTCATGTATTTCATCCACATTAAGATCACCACCTGTGCCATAATAGTACTTCAATAGTGGTTTTACAGCTGCAAACCATCTTTTGAGCACCCCTTTTTTTCGTGGGTCATTTGGATCAAAATTTATTCCTGATTTAGCGCCACCAATAGCCGGACCCGAAACGGTAAATTTCACTTCCATGGTTTTGGCCAACGACTCCACCTCTCTCTTATCCAAGCCTGCTCTCATCCTTGTACCGCCACCAGCAGCACCTCCCCGCAAGGAGTTTATTACTACCCAACCCTCGGCTTCGGTTTCAGGATCACTCCATTCAAATACTACTTCAGGTTTTTTGTTTTCAAACTTTTCAAGAAGGTCCTTCATGTCAAAATCAATACTTTAATGTTAGCCCGCAAAACTACGGAAAATTAAGTCTCAAAAACCAATCTGAACTCCTGATGAAGAATTCTGTTTCGCCCCTGTCACACTCGCAAGGCAGTTGGGCAAATTATTAATTTTCAATACCCCTAAAAATGCAAAAACAATGGCCTCTTTATAATCAATAATATCATCCTCTGGAATAATGATGCCCACTTCACCATTGAGTGAAGTCTTTAGGCAGCTCATGAGATAGCTGTTTTTTGCTCCACCACCAGTCACCAATAATGAAGTGTTGGAATCAAGCTTGTTTTGGATGATACTGGCCGCTATTTGTTGTGCTATATGTCTCACCGAAGTGTGAATCAAGTCCTCTAGCTTATAATTGCTCACATTTAAACCGTCAAAGTAATGCTTGTGAACCCACTCATACCCTAACGACTTTGGATAGCCGAGTTGATAGTACCCTAAACTGTTCCATTTATCCAACAGTGATGGAATAGGCTGACCTGAAGCTGCCAATTTGCCATCAGTATCATAAAGTTGGCCGTTTTTATTGGCCAGATAGTTGAGCAGCATATTGCATGGGGCTATGTCAAAGGCCCTTCTAACCCCAAGGGTATCATCAAAAGAAACATTGGCAATGCCCCCCAAATTTAGGCAGAAGTCCATGTTACTGAATAAATACTTATCGCCAACAGGTACCAAAGGAGCTCCTTGACCACCTAACGCCACATCCATACTCCTAAAATCACAAATTATCGGGATACCAGTCTCCGCATAAATCTGATGGCCGTTACCAATTTGTAGTGTTAACCCATTTTCTGGTTGGTGAAAAACAGTATGGCCATGAGATGCAATAAAATCAACCACCCTTTCACCTTTAAAAGCATTTACTTGCTTACTGTACCATTTGCCCAATAAAACATCAAGGTTTGACAAATCCAACCCTGAAAGTACTGTTGATCTCGAAAGTAAGTCAATCGTTTCTGAAGGATAGGATATTGTTTTAGCATCCAACAGCTCGAAAGTCCATGACTCCCCGCCTTTCTTAAATTTACAATAGGCCAAATCCAATCCATCCAGAGAGGTGCCAGACATCAGGCCAATTACATGATATACAGATTTTTTTTTCATACTTTTGATGTTCCTTTCAGAACGGGCATCAATGCTAACTTAATATTCATAAAACCACATGATCAAATTCATGTTTAGACATGTGACGATGAAAATTAACTAATACACATGAATTTAGTAATCGATTTTGGCAATTCAGCAGGCAAAGCTGCTCTTTTTGAAAAAGAGGAGATTATTAAAATATTTAACCCTGTACGTCTAGAGGAAATATCTCACATTTATAATAGCCACCTAATTGATAATATATTAATTAGTTCAACTGGAGTTGATCCGGCAATGATAAATAAGCACGTTAATAACCAAGGGCAGATATTAAGCTATAAATCCAAATTGCCTTTTATTCTTGAATATAAAACCCCGGAAACACTAGGGTTGGATAGGATTGCTGCTGTTGCAGGGGCCACTTTTCTATTTCCAGAAAAAAATTGCTTAGTCATAGACATGGGTACATGCATTACCTATGACGTGTTAATTGAGAACAAACACCTTGGTGGTGGTATTTCACCTGGAATCAATATGCGTTTAAAAGCATTGCATACTTTTACCGCCAATTTACCGTTAGTAGAACTTCAGAATGAAGTAGCACTTGTTGGGGACACAACCCAATCTGCAATATTAAGCGGGGTAGTGAATGGAGTGAAAGCGGAAATAGAGGAAATTATTCGGATGTATAGTGACAATTACGGAAGTTTGCAAATTATTATCTGCGGTGGTGACTGTGTTTTCTTTGAAAACAAGTTGAAAGCAAGCATATTTGCAGCCCCAGAATTGGTTTTAAGAGGATTAAACGGGATTTTACAGTATAATGTATCATAAAATTTTTAGCCAGCTTGTTGCTGTTGTATTGATCGGGGGGATGACATCGTTGGCATATGGTCAAGCAACTAGATCACCATTCACTTCATTGGGTATTGGTGACATAATTGATCCTGCCTTAGCTCACAATCAGGGAAATGGTGGATTAGGCCTTAGTAATGGAAATTACTGGAATTTAAATAATGTTAACCCAGCTTTGTTGCCTTATAATTCATTAACAGTGTTTACTGCAGGATTTATTGGCGCAAACAGGAAATTAAAAAATAGCACGGTTACTGAAAAAAATAAAGGGGGCAATCTGAATTACCTCATTACCTCATTCCCGGTAAAACCAGGGATCTGGACTACCTCAGTAGGGTTAACCCCTTACAGCAATGTAGATTACAAGTTTTCCTTTTCACAAACAGTAACAGGTTCTTCAGATACAGTTAATATCACCGAACAAGGAGCGGGCGGACTGAGTCAATTTTATTGGTCAAACGGTGTGGCCATTAATAAATATGTCTCGGTGGGCTTAAAAGCCTCTTACATTTTCGGTTCAATAGAAAAGCAATTTTCAAACACAATCCAAAATGTGGGCAATGTTTACACACCAATTGTAACTGACAGGATTATAGCTTCTGATTTTGCCTTCGGAACTGGCGTTACTTTCAATGTCGATTCAATTTTTTCTTCAAGGATAAAATTTAAAGCCGGCCTTACTTATGATTTAGAATCCAACATAAAAACCAAGCATTTTCAAAGTTTTAACAGAGCCTTTAACAACAATGCTTTAGATTCTGATACCCTTACCTATAAAGGTGGCTCAATTACAATTCCACAAGCGATAGGTGTAGGCATATCATTTAACCGGGGATTGAAGTGGATGGTTGGAATGGATGTGAAAATGCAACAATGGGCAGACTTTAAGGATATTGACGGAAGTAATACCGATCTGGACAATTCCTTCAAAGTGATATTAGGTGGTGAATACACCCCAGATCCGCAATCGGTAACCAGTTATTTAAAACGTGTGACTTATCGGTTAGGTGGTAGTTATGAAAATACGCCCTATTTAGTAAATAATAACGGGGCAATGGAGCAGGTGAAAGATGTTGGCATTAATTTTGGGTGGTCATTACCTGTAGGCAGGTTCTCTAGTTTCGATATGGCTTTCAAATTCGGGAAACGGGGAGACATTGCTAAAACCAATGTGCAAGAAAATTATTACAAAGTTTATCTGGGCATTACATTCAATGACCAGTGGTTTATTAAAAGGAAGTATGATTAATATAAGTATTATGAAAAAATCAATTGTGAAACACATCTTACTAGGTATTGCATTCTCAGCACAGGTTGGCTTGGTAAGCGCACAGTGTGATGATTGGAAATGGCCTGAAGATAGGTCTACAGCCGAAGAAAAGAATGTGTTGTATACTGATGCACTAAGAAATAGCCATTTCGAAGCTGCCAAAAAACCTCACCAGTGGTTACTTCAACATGCCCCTGATTTAAATACAGCTATTTATATCAATGGAGAAAAAATATATAAAGGCTTAATCGAGAGCACCAAGGATGAAGCCAAACAACAGGTATATTTTGACTCGTTAATGTTAATGTATGACATGCGAATGAAATATTGTGGGGAAGAGGCAGCCGTAATCGTAAGAAAGGCCTATGAGTCATACCGACAAAATATCAGGAAGAAAGACGAGCTAAAAAATATATTGGATCTGTTTGATAAAGCCTATGAGCTAAATGGCAATGATCTTGATTATTATGTATTGCTACCATATATGAGTGTAGTAGTATATAATGCTCAGTATTTGAAGAATCTGTCTGAAGAGCAAATCCTCGATCGTTATGACAAGATAATGGGTGTTATAGACTATCAGATCAGTCAGGATAAAAACAAAGAGAAACTACTGGATTATAAAGGTAAAGTAGATGGCCTTTTGGTAAAGGTGGTAACTGTTGATTGTGATTTTGTTAGAAATAATTTAGGCCCAAAATTTAAGGCAAACCCTAATGATTTGAAATTGGCGAAGAAAGTATTTGGTTTCATGCTCAATGGAAAATGTACTGATGATCCAATGTGGTTAGAAGCTGGTAAAAGAATTCAGGAAAAAGAACCTGAATATGGACTGGCCAAGAACATTGGGGTAAAACTTAAAGGGGTAAATGATGCTGAAGCTGAAAAATATTTCAATCAGGCCATTAGCTTAACTGATGACCCAAGCAACAAGGCAGATATGTATATCCAATTAGGAACCATGCGCTCAGGCTCAGCCTCCAGGGATTTTTATAGAAAGGCCCTTGCAGCGGACCCTACGAAAAAAGATGCCTATACAGCAATTGGCTACCTATACTACCAAAGTGCTGAAAGTTGTGCAGGAAAAACGGATATCGTAAAAGACAGGGCCGTATATCTTGCCGCTTATGATATGTTTGAGAGGGCTGGTAATGCTAAAATGATGGCCGCTGCCAAAGAGCAATTTCCTTCAAAAGAAGAGGTTTTTACTTATAACTATACCGCTGGAGATAATATTACCGTAGACTGCTGGATAGGCGAAACTACCGTAATAAGGACCAGGGACTAACCAAATATGATTATAAAAAAGGCCATGGAAACATTTCTATGGCCTTTTTTTGAATATGAGACTCTTGATATACATATCGCTAATTTTGGTATTATCGGCTTGTGGTAATACCGATAAGGAAATAGACGACCTGAAACCATACGATGGCCCTATTAACGTGGCGGAAGACATGGTGCTCTATAGGAGTGAGAATGCGATAGTCAAGGTAAAGCTCATAACACCAAAATTAATGGAGTTTGCCAATGGTAACCGTGACTTCCCAGAAGGGGTTTATATGGAGTTTTATGATGAAGAGGGAAAAATGACTTCTACTTTGAAAGCAAATGAAGCTACTTATTTTAAGGAAGAGGACCATTGGCGAGGTCGCGGTGATGTTGAAGTAAAAAATGTGGTTACCAAAGAGCAATTAAACACAGAAGAACTTTTTTGGAAACCCTCCGAAGAAAGGATTTTCACCGAAAAATTTGTAACCATTAGACTCCCAGACCAAGTACTTTATGGAAAAGGGCTTGAGGCAAAACAGGATTTTACAGAATATACAATCAAACAACCTGAAGGGGAATTTTATATTGATGAATAAATTATCTACCACACTCCTATTTTCTGCTACTGTCGCTTGCTTCATTATTGGAGTTCATCAAACGATCACTTTAGGGTTCACCTATTCCTATTGGATTTTTATGTTAACGATAAGTCTGCTATTTTTATATCAATTGCTGAAATCAAAAGATAGTTCTTCGAACAAATAATGGAATTAAACATTTTATTGCCAATACTGGCGACCTTAATGCTCTCTGCTTTTTTTTCGGGTATTGAGATTGCATTTGTATCTGCAGATCGGCTACATATAGAACTTCAAAATAAAAAAGGGGTTTGGACAGGTAAAATTATTTCAAAATTTATCCAAAATGCTTCCCGTTTTATAAGCACCACCTTAGTTGGCAATACACTGGCACTGGTCGTTTATGGTATTTATATGGCTAGGTTACTGGATCCAATTATTAGGAATTCTTTACCAGAGATACTATTGAATGAGCCCCTTGTAATGATCTCACAAACGGTGTTGTCCACTTTGATTGTGCTATTTACGGCTGAATTCCTCCCAAAAAGCATCTTTATGATCAATCCGAATTGGATGCTTACCATTTTTGCCCTGCCCATGGACATTATCTACAGGGTTATGTACCCAGTGGTTATGTTGGTAGTATCACTGTCAAAACTCATCATCACTAAAGTGCTTCAACAAAAATATGAGGAAGACAAGCCCGCTTTCAGGCTTACAGATTTAAATAATTATATAAAAAACACGCTGCTGGCAGATGAAGAAACCAATATAGAAGTAGATACAAAAATTTTCAATAATGCGCTTGAATTTAAAACCATAAGAATAAGGGAATGTATGTTGCCACGAACTGAAATTATAGCCGTGGATATTGCAGATACTATAGAAGACCTTAAAAAAGCGTTTATTGAAAGTGGTCATTCTAAAATATTGGTTTACCGTGATTCCATTGATGACGTGATCGGCTACTGTCACTCTTTAGAACTATTCAAAAAACCAAAGACTATCAATGAAATCCTCACACCCATCCTTATAGTTCCGGAAACTATGCTTGCCAATGAGCTGATGATCCAGTTCATTACAGAAAGAAAAAGTCTGGCACTCGTAGTGGACGAATTTGGTGGCACTTCAGGTATAGTGAGCATTGAAGATATCATAGAAGAGATATTTGGTGAAATTCAGGATGAACATGACGTTGAAGACTGGATAGAACAGGAAATTGATGAGCGTACCTACATTTTTAGTGCGCGTCATGAGATTGATTACCTTAATGATAAATATGGATGGAATTTGCCAATTGGTGATTATGAAACTTTGGGTGGATTGATATTATCATTAACGGAAGACCTACCTAAAGTGGGTGATGTGATTGAGCTTGACCCCTATACATTCATAATACAATCAACCCACGATATTAGAATTGACACCTTGAAACTTCTGGTAAGCGACCAGGCAGATTGATGGAATAATTAAAAATCTCTATACCTTTTTTAGTTAGTTTGATATTAGGGATATACTCATTAAATTTGCGCCTCTTTTATACTTAAGTAAGTAACATAATTAGCAAAATGGCATTAATAAACACGTTGAGAAATAAGATGGGAAAATTCATAGTTGCGGCTGTAGCCATAGCAATTATGTCTTTCGTGATGGCTGACCTATTTGGCCCTAACTCAACCATAATGGGTGGTGGAAATGATGTAGGTGAAATAGCCGGAAAAACCATAACCCTTAAAGAATTTCAGAGTACTGTTCAGGAACGGGAAAATAGCTATGCGCTGAACACCAACAGGCAACCTACCGAAAATGAACGCCCAACCATTCGTCAACAAGCATGGGATTTGTTGATCGCCAAATATGCTTTTCAGAAGCAATATGACAAAGTTGGTGTACAGGTAACAGATGAAGAAGTATGGGATATGTTACAGGGTAAAAACATAAACCCTGGCTTGGAGCAGGCATTCACAAATCCACAAACTGGACAATATGACCGTGACCAATTTTTAAACTATCTTCAGCAATTGCCAACCCTCCCTCAAGAAGCACAGGTAAGGTGGGAGCTTTTCAAAAAAGATCTGGTACCAGGAAGAACCAGATTGAAGTATGAAAACCTATTGGTTAAGTCAAATTACGTTACTACCGCAGAAGCTAAGAGAGAATATGGCAATCAGAATGATGTAGCTGAAATAAAATATTTATATGTGCCTTATTATGCAGTAAGCGACTCCTCAGTAGCAATTGATAACAGTGCATTGAAGACCTATTACAACAATAACAAGGAGCGATATAAGGTAGAACATACGAAGTCGTTGAAATATGTTTCCTTTCAAGTAATCCCTTCTGCGGATGATTCTACATTTGTAAGGGAAGATTTACTGACGCTAAAGGAAGAATTTAGCAGGGTTAAAGATGATTCAGTCTTTGCTGGTCTGCATTCAGATGGGAATTCATTCTTCGGAAAATATAATCCAGGGAATTTGCCGTTACAATTAAAAGCCAATATCGCAAACCTGTCAAAGGGAGACGTTAGAGGGCCATATCTAGACAATGATGGCTTTAAGCTATATAAAATAACGGATATCTTTCAAGATACTATAAGCTATGCAAAAGCGAGTCATATTCTTATCAAAGGTGATGACGATGAAGCCAAAGCTGAAGCTAGGGATATTTTAAATCAAATTAAAAATGGTGCCGATTTTGCCGTTATGGCCAGAGAACATGGTACTGATGGAACTTCAACGAGAGGTGGGGACCTAGGATGGTTTGAATCGGGTAAAATGGTTTCCGAATTTGAAGATGCTGTATTTAGTGCCAAAAAAGTAGGCCTATTGAATGATGTGGTTAAAACTCAGTTTGGCTATCACATCATCAAAGTAGATGAATTGAAAAACAATACAGCTTACAAAATTGCCACTATCGAAAGGGATATCTTACCTAGTGACCAGACAATCAATAGTGCATTTACTAAAGCTGATCTATTCGCAGCTAATGTAGATGACATCAAATCATTTGAAGAGCAGGCCAAAGCTGACACAATTGCTGTTTTAGCCGCCCCAAAACTGAAATCAAACGATCGAAGAATTGGTGCTTTGGGTGATGCGAGACAAATTGTTCAATGGCTATTTTCTGATGCGTCAACAGGCGATATTTCAAGAGTATTTGAACTAGACGATACTTACGTTGTAGCTGTAATGACTGGTGAAGTAGAAAAAGGTTATCAATCACTGGAAAACGTAAAGGCTGAAATAACTGTAAAGGTTAAGAATGAAGCTAAGGGTAATCAAATAATCTCAAAATTAAGTGGCCTAACGGGCAGTCTGGAAGAAATGGCTACTGCTTATGGCTCAGACGCTAATGTATATAGCTCTAGCGATCTGCTTTTAAGTGCCACTTCATTACCAACTGTGGGATTCGATCCGGTAGCAGTAGGTACCGCTTTTTCATTGGAAGCAGGAGAAACAAGTAAGCCTTTTGCCGGTGAAAATGGTGTGTTGATTATCCTTATGGAAAACAAAACCATAGCACCTGAAATTGCTGACTACGCAACTTATAAAAATCAGGTTTTACAAAGAATCAATGGCCAGGTAGGTTACAACATTACTGAAGCCATTAAAGAAAATGCCAACATCGTAGATGAAAGATATAGAGTCTACTAAGTCAGTAAATAAAAACATATTGGTTAGAAAGCGGGATATTTGTCCCGCTTTTGTTATTTTAAGAAAAAAGGAATTATGGACGGAAAATCTATAGCTTCATTTAAGGAAAAGTTAGAAAAGGAATATAACTGGCCGGCTTTATATGTTTTTAAATTCATTGTGCCCCGGGGTAAAGAAGACGAAATAAAAAATCTTTTCATCCACCATGAAGTTTCTGAAAAAGCCTCCAGCAAAGGCAACTATGTAAGTATCACTTCGAAAGTAATGGCCCAGTCGAGCGAAAAGGTGATTGAATACTATCTGGCTGCCAATGAAGTAGAAGGGGTAATAGCCCTATAAAAAATTTTCAATTATGTGGAAAGAAGAAAACAACACGTTAACTAAAACTTTTGAGTTTAAGGATTTTATAACTGCCTTTGGCTTCATGGCTAAAGTAGCTATAGTGGCAGAAAAAATGAATCACCACCCTAATTGGAGTAATGTCTATAATAAGGTAACGTTTGCTCTCAATACACATGATGCTGGTGATACGGTTACCGACAAAGACCATCGGTTAGCTGCAGAGATAGATAAGCTGGCTTAATAAGAATACCTTGATTGATAATAATACACAATTATATCTGGTACCAACCCCTATTGGCAATTTGGAGGATATTACCCTTAGGGCGCTTAATGTTCTCAAATCTGTAGATGTTATATTGGCAGAAGATACGCGCACCTCAGGGAAATTGCTGAAACACTACGAGATCTCAAAGCCACTCAACAGTTACCATATTTTCAACGAACATAAAACGGTTGAGTTATTAATCTCCCGACTGCAAAACGGGGAAACTATGGCCTTGATTTCTGATGCGGGTACCCCTTCTATTTCCGACCCGGGATTTTTACTGGTGCGCAGCTGCTTAAAGGCTGATATTAAGATAGAATGCCTACCGGGTGCAACGGCCTTTGTGCCTGCTTTGGTTAAATCCGGATTGCCTTCAGATAAATTTGTATTTGAAGGTTTCCTTCCCCATAAAAAGGGGCGAAAAACCAGACTTGAATTACTTGCACAAGAAGAGCGTACCATAATCCTGTACGAGTCTCCACACAGATTATTAAAAACATTAGATCAGCTTATTGAGGTATGTGGTGAGGAGCGGCAGGCATCTGTGTCCCGGGAGCTTACCAAAATGTATGAAGAAACTGTCAACGGGACTCTTCTAGAAATAAAGAAACACTTTGAAAAAGGGCAGGTAAAAGGCGAAATAGTAATAGTAGTAAATGGTAAGTAACGAGGTGAAAATCAGTTTATACGGTGCAGCTTCGATAGTATTGCTTACTATCGCCAATGTCCTAGAATCGGCATCTTATCTGTCATTAGTGGCGATTATTCCCATCATTATTATCTTAAAAAATTCCTTGTCAAAAAAAACTGGCTACTGGCAATGGCCGGTATCGCTTACCTTGACTTTGACGGTTACTTATCTTCTTGGGCAATTAATTACATCCCAGCCAATATCTTTTGGAATACTCCCCTATGCAATTGGGCTATCTTTAGTCACTAGCCTTTATTGGCTTGTAAGCCGACATCTTAACAGCAGAATTGGCTTGTTTACCGTAATCCTATTCTGGCTAGCCTATGATTACCTTATACTGTCTGTATTTCCTGACTATAGCGTATATTTTGTTATTAATTCCCTTGAAACAAGTGCTTTCCTTCCTTGGACTCATTCGCTAGGATTTTTTGGAGTAACATTATGGGCACTGGTATCCAATTTTCTAATGGCGTATATCCTGTTCGACCCAAACACAGAATATAATATTAAGATGAGGTGGCTCAGCCTTATATACGCCACTCTATTTATTACCGCTCCTATTTGGATACTATATTTTTGGCCTTCTTCACAGGTTGGTATTTCCTTTGATGACATGTACCGCCATTATCATGATTTACCTATTGACAACCTACTTTATAATGAAAGAGGCGAATGGTTAGGTAGAACAAGTGCTTGGGTAGCCGTTTTAATAGTAATTTACAGTCTGGTAAAAAGAAAAGTGAAGAAATGATATTATTGCCCCAGGTACTAGACCAACTAAAAGCAGCCGTAATGGAAACCGGCCAATTCATCCGTCAGGAAGCCAGTATATTTAAAAAAGATCAAATTGAGCATAAAGGATTTAACGATTTGGTCTCTTATGTAGATAAAGAAGCCGAACTGCAACTGGTAAGTGCTTGTAAAAATATCCTCCCTGAAGCTGGGTTCATAACCGAGGAAGGAACAGATAATACACAACAAGACGAATACAACTGGATTATTGATCCATTGGATGGTACAACCAATTTTGCCCACGGTTTGCCTGTATTCGCCATCAGCATCGCATTAATGAAGCAAACTGAAATAGTGCTCGGGATGGTGTATGAAATCAACCGGGACGAATGTTTTTATGCCATAGAAGGACAGGAGGCATTCTGCAATGACAAACCCATCAGGGTATCGAAAGCAGAATATTTGAAAGACAGTCTTTTGGCAACAGGATTCCCGTATTACAACTTTGAGCAGATGCCAAAATACCTATCTATCCTTGATCAATTCATGCAAACCACACATGGGCTTAGGCGTATGGGAAGTGCGGCAGTAGATTTGTGCTATGTTGCTTGCGGTCGGTTTGAAGGTTTTTTTGAGTATAACTTAAATGCTTGGGATGTGGCAGCGGGTGCTTTTATAGTCCAACAAGCGGGAGGTCAGGTTTCAGACTTTGCTGGCAATGATAATTTCATCTTTGGCAGAGAAATAGTTGCCGCCAATAGTGTGCACCCTGAAATGCTTGGCGTGATCAAAAAGCATTGGGATTGAATTATTTAAAACGTAAATTGGTTTCAGTTTATATAAACATCATATATGAAAGGTATAACCTACTTAACCGATAATAAGAACAAGAAAGTTGCTGTTCAAATTGATCTTTCTAAATATGGAGAATTGTGGGAAGATTTTTTGGATTTGGTTATCGCGAACGAAAGAGAAAAGGAAGATAAAATTCCATTGGAGGACTTTATTGCAGAATTAAAAGCAGAAGGTAAGCTTGGCAAATCTATATAAAGTTTTTGTTGGTAAATCAGCCGCTAAAGAGCTTAAAAAACTACCCATAAAAACCAACAATGTGTTAATTCCACTAATACAAAATCTTTCCGGTAATCCCAGACCGTCTAATTGCAAAAAACTTTCTGGAACTTCTAATAAATATAGAATACGTAGTGGCAATTATAGAATAGTAAATTCAATTGATGATGAAATAAGGATTGTTGACATAAGAAGTGTTGGTCATAGAAAGGATATTTATCGTTAATTCTTAACTAAGGTAAAGTGACCCAAACATAATTTAAAATGATCGTCAGATTACACTCATCTTTACGCCATTTACTCGAACGAAATCCATAAATTTGCCGTTAATAAAATCATGATAGAAGGAATAATTATAGCGATATTATTTGTGCTGGCCATTGGGTATGTAGGCCGTAGCTTATACAAAAGTTATCAGGGAGATGCTGGTTGTGCTTCTCATTGCTGTGATACACCAGTAAAAAGCTCAAAAGTAAAAGTTGTTGAATCAAAGTAATTACCTACTGATCTAGGCCCATACTTTGGTGCCTTCAGTGCAATTCTTACACATTTCTATTTCACTTCTGGAGATTAGTAGTGACTTTCTAAAATTATTATAAGCCTCGCCATGCCAAAGAGTGGCAAAAGACGTAGACTTAAGGTCACCGAGTTGGTAGTGTGCATCCTTATCAAAACAGCAGGGTACGACCTTCCCATCCCAAGTAATCACACATGAGTGCCACATCTTCCAGCAATGATTAAGTAGTTTATTTTTGATGGAATAGCGTCCATTAGGCTCTTTCTTATATCGGGCATATTTATCAATAGTGGGTATCAATTCTGAACCTTGCTCATAATCATAAATCTGAGCTGTCTTTAATCCTACTTCATTTACCCCTAACTCCCTAGCCAATTGTTTTACTTCCTTGATCTGATGTTCATTAGGCTTCACTACCAAAAATTGAAAAATAACATGCGGAGTCTTTGATTTCAATTCCTGTTTCCATTTGATAATATTTTTAGTGCCTTCAATTACCTTATCCAACTTACCGCCTATCCTATAGGCCTCATAAGTTTCCTGAGTAGTGCCATCAATGGAAATAATTAATCTGTCTAGACCCGACTCCACTGTTTTTTTTGCATTGGCGTCATTCAGGTAATGTGCATTCGTTGAAGTAGCTGTATAAATCTTTTTATCTGAAGCATATTTCACCAAATCTAAAAATTGTGGATGTAGATACGGTTCGCCTTGAAAATAGAAAAGTAAATAGGTGAGGTGGTTTTTGACTTCATCGATGGTATTCCTAAAAAAATCGTTATCGAGCATACCTGTGGGCCTGGTAAATGACCTCAACCCACTAGGGCACTCCGGACAGCGAAGGTTGCATGAAGTAGTAGGCTCAATTGAAATACTGACTGGCATACCCCAATGAACCGGCCTTCGGCTAATTTTGGAATAAAGGTAACTGCCTACCACTTTGGTGGCATTCCAGCTCCGTTTTATGGATAGTTTGGAAATAAAATTGAGGCCGTCTGTAATCCCAGTATTCATTTTCATAAATTTAGAATTTACATTACCAAATGCCTATTATTACCAACCGATTCTAATACATTAATAGAATGAGTAATTACACCAAATTAAGATTGTGGTTAGTAGTATTTTGCCTCAGTTTTTTACTGAATAAACTCTACGCACAAATAACCCTTTCACCACAAGCCGAGATTCATGTACTGACCTGTGGCCCCTATCAGGGAGAATTGTATTCCGCCTTTGGACACAGTGCCATCAGGGTGCATGATCCCATTAATCAACTTGATCTGTTGTATAACTATGGGGTTTTCGATTTTAATCAGCCTAACTTTTACCTCAACTTCACCAGGGGAAACCTCAATTATAAGCTGGCAGTGATGGACTATCCCCGATTCCGTGATTACTACATCTATTATAACAGGTATATCCATGAACAGGTATTGAACCTAAATCAAGGTCAAAAGCAAAAGTTATTCGAATTCCTTCAATGGAATATGCTACCGGAAAATCAGTATTACCGCTATGATTACTTTTATGACAACTGTGCTACGCGGGTTCGCGATGCCTTAATATCGACATTTGGTGATAGTATACATTTTGATGGATCGTATATCAAAACGGATTACACCATTCGTGATCTGACTGAAATCTATCTTCAAGATCAGCGATGGGGTGATTTAGGAATCGACATCTGCCTTGGTCTACCTATGGACAAAAAAGCGACTCCATTCATGTACATGTTCTTGCCTGACTACATAGAAAGTGGTTTTAACCATGCTACCCTCGCTAATGACTCCACAACGGTACCTTTGGTAAAAAACACGATCATCACTTATGAATCTAAACCGGAAGCCAATTCAGATAGCCTACCCTCACCACTGAAAACATTTAGTGTGTTACTATTATTAGGGATTGTTTTAACCTTCATAGGCTGGAAGAAAAAGAAGGCCTTTATGCTTTTTGATATCATTCTTTTTACACTAATCGGATTAATCGGTTGGCTTCTCTTTTTGCTATGGGTAGCTACCGATCATCATGCTGCGGCTAATAATATGAATCTACTTTGGGCCTTGCCTTTTCACTTTCCTGCCGCATTGCTTTTACTCAAAAAGAGTTACCATCATTGGCTCAGAAAATATTTTATGGCTATAGCTGTATTATCGGGCTTATTATTGATTTTTTGGGGAATATTACCCCAACAGCTAAATTATTCGTTGATCCCTATTGTTCTACTTCTTGGCTTGAGGGCATTCTTCCTTCAATATATATTGAGGATAAGTAAAGAAGCTTGATCAACTAGGCCATTGGTTTATGACGTTTGAGTTTAAAGATTGAAGATGATTTACCTAAAAAGAACGTTGCAGTGTACATTTTTTCTGATTCTCATACTGCACCAGTATACATTTGCACAAAAGGTAGACCCTGATGAGTTAAGTAGATATAAGCAGCAATATCCCCAAGAGCAGGCCATTTTTTTAAAATACTATGAGGAAACTGACGTGAAAATCGTTTCAGACTCATTGATAGTAACCAGCACCAACTTTAAAGAAATGCTCCACTTGGGCAACCAATCTAATGTATATGCCAAAGATGGTATCCATTCATCAGGATTTAATAAAACTTTGCGTATTGAAGCCAAAACCCTGGTTCCTGGAAAGAAAAAGTTTGAAACCTTCGAAGTCACTGAATTTAAAGAAACATTTGATAAAAACTCATCTGTTTTTTATGATGACTCCAAATTCCTAAACTTCATTTATCCGGCCATTCAGCCAGGTGCCCATACTATTTTAAATTATACTCAGAAAATCAAACCCCGATTTCTAGGTACATTTTTGTTTCAAAATTTTTTGCCTATTGTACATTCTAAATATACCATTACAGTCGATAAAGGAGTTACACTCAAATTGAAGGTTATCAATGATCCTGAAAGGATTATCACAGAGAAAATGGAAGAACTGGACGGTAGGATTAAATACACATTTGAATGTAATAATGTAGATAAATTAAGCTTTGAAAAAGATGCCCCTCCGATTAGGTATAGTGCCCCACATTTAGCGGTAATCATTGAAAAATATACCGCCAATAACATTGAACATAATGTGCTTTCGTCTCCAAAAGATTTATTTACCTGGTATTCTACATTCATTAAAGATCTTAAAAACACCAATCATGAGAATATCAAAGCCATAATCGGTAGCATATTAAATGCCGATGATACAGAAGAAGAAAAAGTAAGAAAGATCTTTTATTGGGTACAAAACAATATTAAGTATGTCGCTTTCGAGGATGGAATGCGTGGGCTCATCCCTCATAATGCTGCTTATGTGTGCGACAAAAGATATGGTGATTGTAAGGATATGACCAGCATTACAGTCAACATGCTGAATGAAGCCGGTATTGACGCCTACTTTACCTGGATTGGCACGCGTGATATCCCTTATAAATACTCCGAATTACCTGCTCCAATAGTGGATAATCACATGATAGCTACCTATAAAAATAATGGCAAATATTATTTTCTAGATGCCACTTCACAATATTCTTCCTATACCCTTCCTTCCGCCATGATTCAGGGAAAAGAGGCTTTGATTGCATTAGATGAAAATAATTTTGAGATAAAAGTAGTGCCCGAAGTTGAAAAGGAGCAAAATATTGTAAAAGATAGTGCCCACTTTATGCTCAACAATGGCAGCATTACCGGTTCCGGTGTATTGACTTTAAAAGGTTACCCAAAGGTATACAACAGTTATAGAATGAATAAAAGCAATAGCAAATCTGTAACTGATTACATAACCAAATTGCTTGGAAGAGGTAACAACAAGTTTTTTGTAGATAAATATGACATCGAACACCTCGACAATTTAGATGAACCTATTGAAGTGACGTATGATTTTAGAATTGAAGATTATTATAGAAAAATTGGGGATAACATCTATTTTAATATGAATTTGGACAAAATATTTTCTGGCGATTTAATAGAAGCGAATCGTAAGCAGGCCAAGGAAAATGAATTCAAGTACATCAATGAAAGCATTTCGGTTTTAGATATTCCGGAAAATTATACACTGAAACATTTGCCTGACAATGCCACTTATAAAAATGACGTATTTGGATTTGAAATAAATTACAAGGTGATAAATGATCGGATAGTTCTTGAAAGAAAAATATTTGTTGATTATTTATTACTTGAAAAAAGCCAGTTTGAACAATGGAATGAAGCCATCAAAAAGTTGAGCAATGCTTATCGTGATGCGCTCATTTTAGAAAATACCGGAGCATAAAGACATTATTATGAATAAATATTTTGTGACCCTATTGCTGATTGTTACTTGTGTCGGCCTATTGAGTGGTCAACCGTATTTAAAGTACGAGTGGAAAAAAGATCGGAAACTAACACAGCTAACTGACGAGCAAAATAATGCTGGGTTGGTCCAGGTCAAATACCATCAGCAATATGAGTATGTATATGAAGGGGTAGAACGGCAGTTATACATATATCAGACAGAACATCAGATTACCAAAGTGAATAATGATAATGCGGTATCGAGAAGTAACCGTATATATATCCCCATGCGTGATGTAATAGAATTGGTGGACTTGCAGGCACGCACAATCACCCCCGATGGGCGAACCATTGTGCTTGACAAAAGTGAAATCAAAGAAGTAGAAGATGAAGAGACGGGTACTGGGTATAAAATATTTGCTATTGAAGGTGCCGAGGTAGGTAGTGAAATAGAATATTATTATACCAAAAAATCACCAGCCTCTTATTTTGGCAGGGAGTTCTTGCAATTTCCCGATCCAGTGCTTAAAGCCACATTCGTTTTGATCTCTCCAGGAAACCTGGAATTTGCATTTAAAAGTTACAATGGTTTTCCAGAAGTGGTAGAAGATGAAGCCGAGGGCAAGCACATTTATACAATCAATGCCACCAATATCCCTGCATTGAAAAAAGAAGACTTTTCCTCCTATAACAACAGTCGCCAGCGATTGGAGTTTAAACTTGCTTATAATCAGTCTACCAAAAAAAATCTATTCAAATGGACTGATGCTGCACACTTACTTTATAGTCAGGCGTTTATTATTACAAAAGACGAAACCAAGTTGCTCAATAAGTTATTGAATGATATGGGCCTAAAGCAATATGCAGAGACAAAAACGAAAGTAGCCGCCATTGAAAATTACATAAAAACCAACTTCTACTTTGATGAGAATGCCTCCGGACAAGCAAGTGACCTATCATTTATGGTTAAAAATAAAATAGGCAGCCGATTGGGAATGGCCAAACTGATGCTGAATTGCATAAAATTGATTGGGGTAGAACCACAACTAGTACTTACAAGTGGCAGGGACAATGTTGCCTTTGATGGTGACTTTGAAACATTTAATTACCTGCAAGACTACCTTCTTTACCTACCGGAAGATCAGGCCTTCATTGCACCCTATAGCCCTGAATTTAGGTACGGAATGGTTCCTGCAGAGTTAACGGCATGTGATGGGCTATTCGTTAGTGAAATGAACATCGATAACATCCCATTCCCTAAAGCGGAGATAAAAAGGATACCTGCGCTAGCCGCTAAGGATAATATTGATAAAATGGTAGTTAATGTTACATTCAATGATGCTCTAACTTCAAACAATGTGACGCTCAAACGAAGTTTTAATGGGTATTCAGCAGCATTTATCAAATCTGTTTATCCGTTGATAGAGGAAGAACGAAAACAAGAGTTGTTAAAGAGCCTAGTGAAATTCTTGGCCACTGATGCCAATATTAGCTCATTGGCTTTGGAGAAATCTAAATTTGAATTTCAAACCTGGGCATCCCCACTGGTTGTAGAAAGTGAATTTCAATCGCCTTCCTTTATTGAAATGGCCGGCAACATTATTTTATTAAAGGCCGGTGAGCTGATTGGTCCACAGTCAGAACTTTATCAGGAAAATGAGCGAATGACCGAAGTCCAGAACCAATACAACCGGGCTTATGACCGCTCCATTACTATTAATATACCTGAAGGCTATAAAATCGAAAACCTTGATGACTTAATATTCGATGAAAAGGTGGTAGAGAACGATAGGGAGATATTCTATTTTAGGTCAAATTACGAGCTAAAGAACAATGTCTTAAAAGTACAGGTTGATGAAGCTTATGAAGAAATCTATTACCCAAAAGAGAAGTTTGAAGCATTCAGAAAAGTGATCAATGCCGCTGCGGATTGGAATAAAATCGTGTTGGTGATGTCGCAAAAATAGAGCCTTCTTATATCCTCTTAATGATCAAGGTCAATTGATATTTTTCTAGATCAATTTGAAAATCAGTTTTTGGATAGGGATTAACGTTTAAGAGAATGACTTCAAAAGAAGAGTCCCTATAAATCGCCAGTTCATCCCGATTAGCCCTAGAAGTAAGTTGAAATGGATTGGTATCACATGCTGGGCAAATAAATTGCGCGATAAACTGCCCTTCCCAAATACACATTGCATCGGATGGGCATCTGGAATCAGATGGTACTTTCGAGAATTTGATTGAAAAATCTTCTCCATCCAGTCTGACCTCATCATTATATCGCATGGTAAATTCTTGATTTACCTTTACCGAAAAAACTTCCGGGGAATAACTATCGTCATTACAAGCTGTGAGAAGTACTAGAGTCAGTAAAAATATAGCTGATGTTTTCATATGTCTTTTTTTTCTAAGACACACATATCAATCATTTGGTTGGATCACCTCCCAAAATCATCCTGAACACGAATAATATCTTCTTCATCAGAAGGATGATTTTCATCAGTATGCTGCCAAATTTCTGCTATTACCCCCCAATCTTTGAGGCCCACCAGCCGATGTCTTTGACCTTGCGCCAGCCGAACTTCATCTCCCGCTTGTAAAGAATGCTCTTCATTCTCTTCATCAGTAAAACTAGTAACCACACCTACCTCACTGGAAAGGCTACGCCAAATTTCTGCTCGTCTGTTATGGTATTGCCATGATAGTCTTTTTTGTGGTTCTACTACCAAAATTTTTGAACTTAACTTACCGGTTTTACGCAAAGCTTCCGTTTCGGGGAAGAAAATATTAGCAAATCGTTGGGCTTGCCGTTCATCAATTACAAAAAATCCGCCCCATGGTCTATTAAAATCTTTCGAGACTACATTTAGTTTTAAAGAAGTTAAATACTCCTCTATTTCATTAAAGATGGCTGTCCGCTTAGTGCTTTTTAATTCTAGTTGCATTTACTCAATCTTCTTTCATCAGTTTTTATCTCCATTTCCCCAAATTGGGGAGACAACATCGGAAAAATACAAAAATACATTTCCAAACCACTTTTCTATTAAGCTGCCCTAGGGATTTTTATGTAAAAAGTGCTTCCTTCTTCATTACTACTTTCTACCCAAACCTCCCCATTCATAGCTTCCACATACTTTTTAACAATCGATAAACCTAAACCTGTGGATTTTTCATCGCCAGTTGGTCTATTGGAGGTTCTGGAATAAGGAAGGAACAATTTAACTTTTTCATTATCCGTTATTCCCGGTCCCTGATCCTTTACAGAAAATAATACGTTCTTGTCCTCACTGGATACGCTAATCTTAATCTCCGATTTTGATGGTGAGTATTTAATCGCATTAGAACAAAGGTTTTCCAACACTTGGAGAAGATAATTTTCATCAGCCATACAAGAAACATTGGCTTCAGACTGAACCCTAAGATTCATGTTCTTCTGTTTGGCGGCATTAAGAAAATTTTGTTCCAACAATTCCAACACCTTTTTGGTATCCAATTTTTGAATTTTGAGATCCACTTTGCCACTATTGATTGCTTCAACATCTAAGATTCGATTGATTCTTTCAATTAACACCTCAGCGGATTGATTAGCGATATCAATATATTGGTGTAGTACCTTTGGATCACTATCCATTTTCATTAAACCAAGCACACCTCTAATCTGATTTAACGGACTTCGTAAATCATGGGAAACAATGGCCATGAGGTTATCCTTTTCCTTATTTAGGTTTACTAGGTTCTCATTCTGAGAAATTATTTTATCCTGTGCCGCTTCTATCTCCTCCTTTTGTTCTATCAATATGGATTTCTGTCCTGATAACTTTTTGGATAGTTTTAACTGACGTTGATACAGGTATAGCACTATGCCAAAAAACACAACAATAGTAAGGATACCAATGGTCAACAAAACATTGGCCTTTTGGCGTTCTGCTGCCAACGTTGTCTGTAGTTTTGATTTTCCCTCCAAAGCAGCAATTTCATTATCCTTATACTTTAGATCATATTCTGTACGAAGCAGGTTTAATTTGGATTGGGATTCCTCACTAAACAAGGAGTCTTCCGTTTGCTTAAACTCCTTGTAATGTTGAAGGCCTTTTTTAAAATTTCCCTGATCAGAATAATTATCAGATAGAATTAAATTGATCTCCCTAAGGTCTTCCACCAAATTTCTTTCGCTTGCTAATTGATAGGCAATTAAACCATATTTGTTAGAGTTGATATAATTCCTTTTCTGGCGCTCCAGCTTGGCCAATGCCAGCGTGTTTTTGATCTGCAGTCTCCCGTATTCGAACCCAGATGAAAGCTGTTGCGATTTGTTAAAATAAACTAAGGCAGAATCCAATTCGCTACTGGCTAGAAATATTTCTCCCAGATTGTGCATACATACAGCTATTCCATAATTATATTTTTCCCTTTCAAAATGTACTAAAGAAAACCTCAAATCGGTAAGGGCCTTCTCATATTCTCCCATATCCTTATATAACAATCCTCTATTGACACGGGTGACGGCCTCACCTCCGGGATCGTCATGTTCCATTTGTAATTCAATGGATTTATTATAATAAAGCATTGCGTTATCGAAGTCCCCCGCCTTCTTATAGGAAATGGCTATATTATTAATAATAATTCCGTACATACTCTCATCTTTAAAGAGTTCATAAATATCCAAAGCCTTCAGATACTCTTCAAGGGCTTGTGACCTCCTGCCCATGTTTTCATAGACGGATCCTTTTTTATTTAATATGTCTGCATAGAACAATGAATCGCTTATCTCAATGGCTAAATGGCTTGCCGAATCCAGCATATTGAGCGCTTGTACGAATTCATTTTTATTTTTAAGGAAATCACCACATCGATAGAAAATTTTTATCTTCATTTTGGGTGACGCTTCATTTTTATAGGCACTATCCACAAGTAATTGTTCAAAGTAATTACTGCTATCTGCATTACTTAAGAGGTTGAACAGTTTTGTTTTACCAAATATGGCATCATAAAACGCATCCGCATCTTTCAAATTCTTGGCTTGTGTTACCGCTAGATTTAAGTAATACAAAGATGAATCTGGATTAGTATCCATTAAGTCATAACCACGATCGGCATAGGTTTTTGTAGTATCCTGACTTGGTGACTGACTAAAAAGGAGAGTCGGAAAAAAGATCAGACAGAGCCAAAATATTGATTTCATGCACAGGATTTTTAAATGGAAAACAAATATAAGGAAATGGCCAAAGAACATGTGTAGAATAAGGTGGGCATTCTGGACAGTTTTTTATCCATATTTCATGATCAACCAACCTTCCTTCATAAGCCGGAATCCTTTACAGTAATGAAAGATTAAACATAAAAAAACCTCTTAAAAATCAATTCAAGAGGTTTGT
>DDIU01000031.1:0-2264 GCA_002338655.1 Flammeovirgaceae bacterium UBA1842
AAGGCATAGCAATTTGTTTTTTCTTACAAATTACTGCTCTTAAAAGTGTAAACTATGTCCCTTTAACTCTGTAAAGCATGTCCCTTTACCGTACCCTTAATAATTGCTAACGCCTGTGTAGAAAACGTATGCCACACAAGGCTACAAAAAACTAAACGTAGCATTTTCTGCTAACATTCTCAACCCACCAAAGTCAAAAAAAGCGTAACACTTTCAAGCCCCTGCTGCGTTATGGTCAGTCGTCCGCTATGGAATGCAAGCAGAAATGCGGTGCAAGCTACACCGCCTATAGCTACAAGGTGCGATAGCATATGTTTTTCTACACTATGTTGTAAGCCTGTTTGACTATGATTGGCTCAACGCATTAAGAATTCTGTCTTTTTTGCTATATACATCCAAGGTTGTACCTTGTTGCCTTAGCTTTTTTATCAAGTAAATCATATCACTTTGGTCACTTCTGGTGAAATGCAGTTTAAGTACCTCCGTATTTGTTAGAATTAGTCTGAAACTACTGCTCGGATTAAAAGAACCACTGCTCATTGAATCATCAAAGTCGAGTTTGGCAACATCGTTATAAAATATTTCTTTGATCTTTTTAGTGAAAAGGCCATATGGGTAATTAATGATAAGGCGGTTTTCATAAATATAGTATCTATAAAAAAGTCTTCCGATAATTATAAGTTGAACAAGTACTGCCAAAACTAGACCTGTTATAAGAATCAAAAGTGACCAATCGAATTTTGAACTGATTACAACGAATGAGAATCCGACTATAAAGGTTGGATAGGAAAGAGCAATAGATTGGGAGTGTCCTTTTATTAGATAATTACTCATTTGTATTACTTAATGGCTTACAACACCCGGCTAACAGCACTTAGGTGTTGATATATATTATTATTGGAAACTAATCTAATGGATTTTTCCTATATTTTCACCATTTAAAATCACTTGGTCTATCACATCAGCTCCGAATGCATAGGGGATGTATGCATAAGAAGGTATTTTTTTGGTGATGAATACATTGGCCACTTTGCCTTTGGTTATACTTCCATGAGTCTGACCTAATTCCATAGCATAGGCTGTATTTAATGTAGCCGCATTAATGGCTTCTTCGGGGGTCATCTTCATTTTGATGCAGGCCAATGAAAGCATAAAAGCCATTTTCCCACAAGGAGCACTCCCCGGGTTGTAATCGGTGGCCAAGGCCAGTGGCAAACCTGCATTCATCATGTCTCTTGCTGGCGGGAAACTAGTTCCCAAATAAAAGGCCGCTCCCGGTAACAACGTAGGCATAGTATCACTACCCTGTAAGGCCTTAATCTCCGCCTCCCCCATAGCTTCCAGGTGATCTACACTAATAGCATTGGTTTTCACACCTACCTGTACGCCTCCTGAAATGCTTAATTGGTTAGCGTGGATCTTAGGTTTTAGTCCATATTTTTTACCTTCTTCCATGATCAGCTCGGTTTCGTCAGGCGTGAAAAACCCTTTTTCACAGAAGGCATCAATGTATTCGGCCAATTTCTCTTCGGCTACGGCCGGAATCATCTCCTTGATGATCAAATCAATATAATCGGATTTCTTAGCGTACGATTTAGGTACCGCATGGGCACCCAGAAAAGTAGTCTTAACGGTTAGTGGGGTCTCCTGCCCTATTCTCTTGGCCACCCGAAGCATCTTTAATTCGTCCTTGGTGGTCAAACCGTAACCGCTCTTGATCTCCACAGCTCCGGTTCCAAAACCAATAATCTCTTCTGCTCGTACTAAAGCTTTTTCAAAAAGTTCGTCCTCCGACATGAGCTGCAACTTGGCCGCAGAATTTAATATCCCACCCCCTTTGGCAGCAATCTCCTCATACGACATCCCCTTGATTTTATAGACAAACTCCTCTTCCCTACTGGCTGCAAATACAAGGTGGGTATGGGAATCAACAAAAGAAGGCAATACCAAGCGGTCAGTGGCATCAATGGTTTCTTGAGTCGTTATAGCAGGCAGGTCAGCCATACTCCCATAATTGGCTATCAGTCCATTTTTAAGATGCAGAAAAGCATTTGATATGGTGGGTAATTCTGCCATATCCTTTCCTGCAATCCATTTTACAGGGGTTTCCCTTACTTGTACTAATTCCTTAATGTTCTTTATGAGGATGTCCATATACTAAATTTAAAAAGGTTGAATCAATAGAATTGGAATGTTAGTTTAAGTCAGTTTATGTCTGAGCCTGTCGAAGACGGTGTTTCGACAAGCTCAACATGACTATCGGC
>DDIU01000031.1:2419-15412 GCA_002338655.1 Flammeovirgaceae bacterium UBA1842
GGCAAGCTCAACATGACTATCGACAAGCTACCGATAATGTGTTTGATAGTTCACTTATAATCCTCCCTCTAACTCCCTCCAAAGGGAGAAAATATGGCATCAAACACGCCATCTCATTTTGTCCCGAAGGGATGCCTTTGGCATGCGTTTTCTCGAAAATGTTAATTCTCAGACTGACTTTATCTTACTTACCAAATGCCTCTACAGAATAGTCGAGATTGGTACTGTAAATAGGGAAGCTAATCTTTACTAAGGCATAAAAGCCTCTGCCTTTTAGTCCAGGCCTGGTGCCTACCTCCGCTCCATAACCCCAGCTTAGGGTTCTATTGAATTTGCCATCTAGTCCTAACCTAAAACCAATCATGCTGGTTTCCAGTCCATCTGACGAATAGGGTGTGCCATTATAAACAATATCATCTATCGTTGGGGCACCAACCAAAATATCTAAAAAAGCAGTGAGTATCAAGTCATCTACACCCTCCACATATTTATTATCAAAATCAACGGCTACATTTTTAATCCAGGTCATCGAGCCTCCTACATAGCCACCTGCTACTTGCATGTTACCAAAAATAGATAGGTCGTCAGGCTCTGAAGTAGCCGAGGATATCGTATTGCCATCTGCATCCACTAATATGGCACTGGTTTGATCTTGAGATTTTAAAGCTCTGTTTACATCAATGGCGGTATCAAAATACAACCCTCCCAAACGCACGCCATAAATTTTTCTCACCTTACAGGGAATCTCCACACTTAGAGGAACCCTCGAAGCCCATTTATCACCTCTATAGCTTTTCTTATACAAAAACATCTTTGTTTTTGAACTTTCATCAAAATCCTTCACATGATAGGTAGCCCCTAACTCATAATAATTGTAGGTATTGGGCAAATTATCAACATTACTATTTTTATCGGCAATATCACGGGTGAGGTCAAATTGCTTTGCATAGGTCTTTCGTGCATGCACCCTAAAATCAAACTTATCGGCCATATAATACGATACCTCAAGGCCAAAACCTGCGTTTACATTGGTCACGAACATTTCGCCATATAGCGGTTGGAACTGTACAAATAGTTTGTTGATGGCATAAGGCTCATCATATAACTCTTCATAAGTAACGGGATTTTTATCCGATCTGCTCTGCGAATAACCAGCAATACCTGCTGTAAACAGCAATAAGACTAAAAAAATGTAACTTTTTCTCACAGCTTCATATTTAAAAAAATAATATCGAACTCTCGGTGAATCGAAATTTAAAAGATAAAAATAATAAAAAATGTCTTAGAACGATATTCAATGTACTAAAGATGGACATAATTAACCTTAATATCACTAAAAAACCTGTTTCCTCCTTCATTTATACCTTAAAATAAAAGAGGTAACACCCTATATTGACGATTTATATTAAGCTTTTTAGCACTTTTTTATTTGCTGCAATAATCTCATCAGCAATAGTATCCGTAATGGCCGTTGAAATAAACAGGGTCTCATATTGCGAGGGCGCTAAGTAAACCCCATTTTCCAACATGCCTTTAAAGTACCTACCGAAAAGAGCTGTATCACTTGTTTTGGCCTCTTCAAAATTGGTGACCTTAACATCAGTGAAAAACAAACTACACATCGACCCGATTCTATTGATCGTATAATTCAAGTCCAATTCCTTTAGGTTATTGGCAAATCCGGCACATAATTTTTTTGTTATCCTGTCCAGTTCAGTATAAACTTCAGGGTGTTCATTCAAATAACGCAGCATCGTAAGTCCAGCTGTCATGGCAATTGGGTTTCCTGACAATGTCCCCGCTTGGTAAACTGGGCCCGATGGTGAAACGAAATCCATGATATCCGCTCTTCCTCCATAGGCACCTACCGGCATGCCCCCACCAATAATTTTCCCAAGAGTGGTCAGGTCAGGTTTTATATTAAACACTTCCTGTGCGCCACCTTTGGCCAACCTGAAGCCGGTCATCACTTCGTCAAAAATCAGGATGATGCCATTGTCATCACATAATTTTCTTAGTCCTGCCAAGAAACCCTCATTGGGCAATACACAACCCATATTGCCCACTACAGGCTCCAGTATTATGGCAGCAATCTGATTCTTATTGTTGGCTACCAGTTCCTGTGTTTTTTCAAGGTCGTTAAAGGGTGCAGTTAAAGTATCATTGGCTACTCCTTGGGTCACCCCTGGACTGTCCGGTGAACCCATGGTAGCTACGCCACTCCCCGCTGCTATCAGAAATGAATCTCCATGGCCGTGATAACACCCTTCAAATTTGATGATTTTATCCCTGCCTGTAAACCCCCTCGCCAATCGAACGGCAGACATGGTGGCTTCGGTACCACTATTGACCATCCTCACTTTTTCAATGGAAGGCATCATGGAAGCTATCAACTCGGCCATTTCTACTTCCTTACGGGTGGGTGCACCAAATGAAAACGATGCCGATAAGGAGCCTTTAATGGCCTCCTCAATTTCAGGGTGTGCATGCCCCAGGATCATTGGTCCCCAGGAATTGATCAGTTCAATGTACTGGTTTTTATCTTCATCGAAAAGATAGGCTCCCTTGGCAGATTTTATAAATATTGGGTCACCTCCTACTGCCTTAAATGCCCTTACAGGTGAGTTTACACCACCTGGAATAAATTTATTGGCACGTTCAAAAAGTTGTTTACTATTATCAATCGTCATTTTTTCTTTCGTAAATTATGTGAATATCCTCATTGTCGAAACTGAGCATAGGCACCATCAGGTTATCATTTGAATTGGCAAAATCAAATCCAGGTGTTAAATAGCCTTCCATGTAGCCTTTGGTTTCCCAACCCAACTGAAAATATTTGCCATAGCTATCCAAGCTCCTGCCCATCAGCTTCATTAACTCATAACCTATCTCCACGTATTTATTTGGAACATTCCGGTGTTTACGGATGTAATTCTCACGAAATGAAGTATAGCGGGCATTTGATTTAATATTGTAAAGTGGGGCATATAATATGGTGCCCAACTTACTGTACATTTCATATTTTATTACAGGTAAGTCCAACCAATCAGCAGATCCGATAACAATAATGGAATCACCCCGGGTTTCCACAGCACTTAGCACTTTCGATGAAATAAGATCATTGTTAGAGGCTACAAAAATATGACCGATACTGTCCAATTTGATTCCGTACTCCTCTTTGGCCTCCTCTGACGAAGCATCTCGCAATTTAGTGTCCGGAATCAGTAGCATATCCAAAATAATCCTGGAGCTATCCTTGGCAATTTTTCTGGTGACAACGATATTAAAGCTGTCCTTTTCCATTCTCTTTTTATATGAAAATGCCACTGCAGAGTCCGTTGGCGTGTCTTCATAAAAAATTATACCCGGCTTCTTGTTGATGTTATTTAGTACATATTCCGCACTTTTTCGGCCAATGGTCTCATTACTTGGTGAAAAAAGAAATGAAAATGGGTTTTGCCCAATTACTTCCGCATTGGAAGAAATAGGGTTGATTACATTTATCCTATTTTTGTAAGAAAATTCATTTACCACCTTGACACAATGGGAATATATTGGGCCAATAATTAAATCCATACCTTTCAGCTCAGGGTCTTCCATTAATTTCCGTGTCACCGCTTCACTTCTTTTGGTATCGTAAGCAAATAGTTCAATGTTAATCCCTTCTGCTTTTAACGTATCTGCAGCCAATTCAATGCCTTGATAGAGATCCAGTACAAATTGGTTTACCTTTTTCCTTTCATTAGGTTGTAAGTCAGCGGCCATAAATGGCAATATGACGGCCACTTTATACTTGTCCTTATAAACGGTTTTCTTAAGTTCAATGACATTGAATTTCGCAGGGTTAAATTTGAATTTCTCAATAATGTCGTCCAGCATTTTCTGATCTTGATTTACCAAGGCCTGCTCCGTGATCTTTTTAGCCAGTAGCTCACCCACCACCTTATCATCAGGGTGGTTTTCATAAATGCCGGTCAAAATGTCGATAGACTCAATCTTGCTTAAGTAATTGTATTTAAGGTTCTCAACGTCCTTTTCTTCCTTTTTCGCTTTGATCTCGTTAAGGGAATTTAATGCTTGATTATATGCCTCTTCATCAAAATAAATGATCGCCAACCAAAAGTTGACTTCGTCCATTTTGCTCCAGGTAGGATATTTATTCTTAATCTGAAGGAGCATATTTTTACTCAAAGGCAAATAATTGCTTTTGTAAGCGGCCAAAGCGTAATAAAACGAGGAATAAGTCGAGAAATAATTGCCCGGGGCCTCCTCTATCAAAGGTTTGAAAGATTCCATGGCAAGGGCAAATTTACCCTCTTTATAAAATGCCTTTGCATTGACATACTGTTGCTGCCAATTTTGATTTTGTGCGTAAAGACTTGATGAAACTAAAAGCCAGACAATTAATAAATTAGTATACTTCATGGATCCGTTCTGATGATTATTCCCACTCAATAGTAGCAGGTGGTTTTGAGCTAATATCGTAAACTACTCTATTTACTCCTTTAACGCTATTTATTATTTCATTTGATACATCGGCAAGAAACTCATAGGGCAAATGGCACCAATCTGCGGTCATACCGTCTACACTTGTAACTGCCCTCAAACTTACCACTTGTTCGTAAGTCCGTTCATCGCCCATCACACCCACGGAATTAATAGGTAAAAGCATTGCTCCTGCTTGCCATACCTCATCATATAATCCTGCTTTTTTAAGTCCATTGATAAACAGATAATCTACCTCTTGCAGTATGGCTACTTTGCCAGGGGTAATGTCCCCTAATATTCTTATGCCCAAGCCGGGACCAGGGAATGGATGCCGGCCTAATATTTTTTGATCAATTTCCAGTGTTTTACCTACCAAACGCACTTCATCTTTAAAAAGTGTATTTAGCGGTTCTACCACTTTCAGCTTCATAAAATCAGGCAAACCACCCACATTATGATGCGATTTAATGGTTGCCGATGGGCCTTTAACAGAAATCGATTCAATCACATCTGGATAAATAGTGCCTTGTCCTAACCACTTTGCGTCCTCTATTTTATGTGATTCTTCATCAAAAACTTCAATAAACACGCGGCCAATGGCCTTTCTTTTTTCTTCTGGGTCAGTTAAGCCCTTAAGTGCGGCATAGAACTTATCCTTGGCATCCACCCCTTTAATATTCAAGCCCATGTGTTGGTAAGAATCCAATACCTCTTGGTACTCATTCTTTCTCAAAAGGCCATTATCAACAAAAATGCAATGTAAGTTCTTTCCTATGGCATGATGGATCAAGGTGGCAGCTACTGAGGAATCAACCCCTCCTGACAAGCCCATCACTACCTTGTCATTTCCTAATTTTTCCTTCAACTCAGCTATCGTACTCTCCACAAATATATCGGGCGTCCAATCTTGTGAGCAACCGGAAATATGAACGACAAAATTCCTGAGCAACTCCTTACCTTGGGTGGTATGCGTCACTTCAGGGTGAAACTGTATGGCATAGGTCTCTTCGTTCTTAATTTTAAAAGCCGCTACTTCCACTGAAGCAGTACTGGCAATGATTTCAAAATCATTCGGCAATTCGGCAATGGTATCGCTATGCGACATCCACACCTGTGAGTCGATTGTAATCTCTTTCATAAGATCATTGTGCTGATCTGACCTGGTCAACTTCGCACGGCCATACTCGCGGATTTTTGAAGGAAGTACCTTGCCGCCCGATTTCTGAGCCAACATTTGAGCACCATAACAAACGCCCAATAAAGGCACCTTTTTTCTAAATAAACTTAGATCAATGTCAGGTGCATCTTCCTGCCTTACCGAACAAGGACTCCCTGAAAGGATGACGCCTTTTATGTCATCGGTAAGTTCTGGAATGTTGTTGTAAGGGTGGATTTCACAGTAAACATTGAGCTCCCTGACTCTACGGGCTATAAGCTGTGTATATTGTGAGCCAAAGTCTAAGATTAATATCTGTTCTGCCATGGTGCAAAAATAGTACCTGCACCATTAAATACTATCAAATTAGAATTAATTTAATGATTCATGCTTTGTGGTACAATTTTGGTGTCTGTATATTAAATTTGAACTATGAAAAAATATAAATACCCTGCTCTTTACACCACAGTGATACTCACTCTGTTAACACTAGGTGGTTGCGATAAAAATAATAACCTCGTGTTATTCTCTGTCCAAAATGACAAGGAATTGGGGGCACAGGTAAGTGCCGAGATTGCTGCCGACCCGTCTTTTGTGATCCTCGATCGGTCAACCAATGTCGAGGCCTATTCTTATTTGGATGGAATGGTAAACGAAATTCTTCAAAAAGGGGACGTGGCGTATCGTAATGAATTTGTTTGGGATGTTCATATTGTTCATGACGATGCTGTTCTCAATGCTTTTGCAACCCCAGGTGGATATATTTATGTCTATACTGGCCTAATTAAATACCTTGATGAAGCCGATGACCTTGCGGGTGTTCTGGGACATGAAATAGCTCATGCTGACCTTCGGCATACGAGTAGGAATTTGCAAAAACTATATGGTGTTCAGATTTTATTGAGCATTTTGATTGGTGAGAATGCCTCTGAACTAACCAATATTGCTGGACAAATTGCTGGTACAGTAGCCGGATTGAGTTTTAGCCGCGAGTTTGAATCAGAAGCGGATGCCCGAGCTGTAGAATATAATGCAAATACGATCTATGCCTGTGATGGAGTAAAACACTTTTTTGAAAAATTGACTGAAGCAGGAAGTGGTAGTGGCACTCCGGAATTTCTAAGTACGCACCCCAATCCGGTAACCCGAGTGGCGGACATTACTGCTAAAGCTGCCGAATTAGGCTGTAGTACTACATTAGTAGGAGGAGATGGCTATACTGATTTTAAAAATACCTTACCAAATTAACACATCATTTCGAACATAGCGTAGCGAAGTGAGACATCTCCTATTTAATTATATAGAGGATTAGTAAGCATACGCACTAGTTACATTTATGGCTTATAAAAAAGTTGTTTCAGCATTTTTGCCTTCTGGCATTATATGATTACTAAGCCTTCCTTGTATTTTGAATGCATCGATGCTCCGTATTGAATTAGACCAACTGCCATATTAACAAGGAGATTTCTCAGTCGCCTAAATGGCTCCATCGAAATGACGTTGTAATTTACTATTTAATACACATGAAAATTTCATCTTCATCGAATACTATTGATTTATTCGCATTGAAAACGGCCATCAAGTAAATAATGAGCCATCGCAAGAGATATAATACAAAGCCCTCTCCCTTAAATGCTTACTAAGCCTGCCTTACCTTATAAATTTAAACAACACGTCATTTCGCACGAAGCGTAGCGAAGTGAGAAATCCCCGTATCGAGGATTAGTAAGCATTCTAATTATTAACAATCAACACTTATAAACAGAACTATTGCAGAGTTTTGTTTATACTATCTGCAGCATGCATGCCTACTAATCCTGCCTTACATATTACAGTTCACTACATTCATCCTTCGGTTCACTACATATAATTATAGGAGTACGTAACAATGGTGCATAATTGTAGCGTAATGATAATGAAACAAAATACTACGGTCATGTACTTCAAAAGTCAAAAACTCAATTTTATGTCTTGTCTTCTAGGGCTGATGCTATTGGTCAACCATGCATCAGCTCAAGGGGTCTCTATTTTTAGTGAAGATTCCCACGATTCAAAACTTATAACAGGTAAACACCGATCTGCCAAAATCACTTGGGGCGGGCTCAATAACTTCAATATCGAATATCGTGGTGATATTGAAGTAAATGACACCGATACAGATGTTATAGGTATCTCTCCTGGAGGGTACTTGGAAATAAGCAAAACTACCTTTGGCAGTAAGCGATCCATTGTTATCGAATCTTCAGCAGGTAAACTCAAAAAAGAATATTATGAAGGCAGAAGTCTGGTCAACTTCGAGCCTGATGGCAGAAAATGGTTGGCGGAAATATTGCCGGATATTGTAAGGTCAACAGGTATTGCCGCCAAGAGCCGTGTAGATAGGTTTTATAGAAAAGGAGGCGTAAGTGCCGTTTTGGATGAAATATCACGGTTGGAAAGTAGCTACGTACAATCTATTTATGGTAAAATGCTGCTGAAGAAAGAAGGGTTATCTGACAATGAGCTTATCAGAATAGTAGGTGACCTGTCAGATGAAATGGATTCCGATTATTATTTAGCCGATCTATTAATTGATGCTTCAGACCAATTTTTGAAAAAAGAGGCAACTAGCGCTGCTTACTTTGAAGCCGTCTCCAACATTGGCAGCGACTACTATACCGCACAGGTACTTACCAAGGCACTGAAAAAATATGAGCCTTCTGAAGTGGTGATTGGCAAAATAATGAACGCAAGCAGAAATATAGGTTCAGATTATTACCAAACAGTTGTTCTCGATGAGGTCTTGGACTTGAGGGATTTGAACAGCTCTGCACTAAATGAAATAATAGAAGCTGCAACGAATATTGGCTCTGACTATTATCAAACGCAAGTGCTTAGTAAGGCCATGAAAAAAGAGGGGCTTACCACAGAATCGTTCTCCAAACTGATGGAAGCAGTTTCGCATGTAAGTTCTGACTACTATATGTCGTCCGTATTTTCAAACATGCTCGACAACAAGTTAGACGAAGCCGTTCAGGTTAAAATGATTGTATTGTTGGATGAAAATATGAACTCCGATTATTACTTATCGACAGTACTTTCGAAAATGGCTTCCGAACAGCGTATGGGCGACAAAAGCATGGAGCAATTTGCCAAAGCAATAGGCAACATGAGCTCCGCAAACTATGCGACCTCGGTTATAAAGAGTGCAGCCAAAGCAGATAAGATTGATAAAAGATCATTGATCGCTTTGATCAACGCCTGTTCTGAAATAAGCAGTGATTATTATTTATCATCGGCTTTGGAATCTTTATCGTGGCATGTAAACAGAAGTGATGAAGAGGTGAAAAGTGCCTATCGCGCAGCAGCAAAACACATCAGTTCTGATACCTATTATGGTCGTGCTGTAAAGGCCATAGACTGATTATTTTCTTTCGGTCAGAACCCAATAACAACCACTGAGCCATGATAAGCTTTCGAATCAGTCACGAAATTATTAGCTTGTGCTTATCATGGCTCTTTTTCACACCGAACCAGAAGGAAAAATGCGCAAAATTTGGCTGGGGATAATCATCTCCACTTTTGTAGGCATCTCCTATTTTTTCTATCTCTATTATAGTGAGACAGGCCTTTTTCCCAATATCGCGGCTCATTGGGGCTATTTTGGAATGGGGATACTCACCGCCAATTTAATTGGCTTTGCCCTAACCTTTTCAGATCGCCAGCTCAACAAATGGGTATCATGGAATAAAAATCTATCCAGCCGGCTTGCTCTCGGACTATGTATCAATAGCCTGATTGCCATTGGCATAGTCACTACTCTAGGATGGTTGTTTCTTTTGGTGCGTTATCCTGATACTGATTTTACCTCGCTTTGGGTGGACAATAGTGACATTATCGCCAAAACTTATATCATCACCATTATTGCCATTGTGCTCTATACCATCATCTATTTTGCTCTGTATTCTTACAATCAATATACTGTTGTGCATTTGGTAGGTGCTAAAAACCAACGTAGACAGCTCATTTTACAGTTTGAAGCCTTAAAAAGTCAACTTAGCCCCCATTATTTATTTAATTGTCTCAATACCATTTCTTCCTTGGTATTTAAAGATGCACACTTGGCTGAGGATTTTATCAGAAGGCTAGCTTCTACTTATCAGTATATTCTCAGTAACAATGAAAAAAGGTTTGTGACACTGGAAGATGAAGTGGAATTTGTGAAATCTTACAATTACTTGCTACAGGTACGGTTTGAGAACAATTTGAAACTCGATATCAACTTGCCCCCTAATATTATGGACAGCAAGATACCACCCCTTACTTTGCAAATGCTTGTGGAAAATGCAGTAAAGCATAACATTATTAGCAAAGAAAAGCCTCTGAGCATTTACATCAGTGCAATTGATAACACCGATATCAGAATCATAAACACGAAAACAGAAGTGCCCAGAGAAGTTAACTCATTTCACGTAGGGCTTAACAATATAAAGGAACGGTACCAGTTTTTCACGGATAGAAAAATTCGTATTGAAGATAATGACAAATACACGGTAGTACTACCTGTGATTAAAAACAAAATCGCCAAATCAGCATGAGGAAAATGTTTATCCATAACGGTTTCTTTAGGTTGCTTATGCCACCCATTTATGGTGTACTTGTCTATTTGCTGATATTGTTGATCAACAACAACATTAACCAGCTTTCCAATCTGTTTGTTGGGCAGGAAGTGTACGTATGCATTGGACTTAGTTATCTGCTTGCGGAATCATTAAGGATCAATATTAGACTATTCGAAAAATATGCTAAAGCTGATTTAACCAACCGTATTTTCGTGCAGTTGATAGCCGGTGTAATGCTGTCTTTGGCGGTGATTACCATCGCCATTTCTGCCTACTTCAACTACATAGTGGAATTTGCCATTGCAGAGTCCCAGTTGATTATATTCAACAGTATTTTTGCTGTTTCCAGTTTGCTGTATAACCTGCTCTATTTCAGTCATTTATATTTACATAAACAAAACACCATCCGCCTTGCGGAAGAAGAAGCACTTACTGATCAAGTAGAAATGGAATTGGCCAAATTTAAAAATGAGGCCAACCCCAACCTGTTATATGACAGTCTGGAGACACTGATAACTTTGGTACATAAAAGCACGGAGGAAAGTGAGGAGTATATAGATCATCTATCAGCGGTATACCGTTACATACTAAGTCATAGAAAAACCGAATTTTCTACCTTACAAAATGAAATAAAGGCCACTCAAAACGTGATCCACCTGCTCAACTACAAGCACAATAATAACATCTCACTTAAAGTGAATTTGGATAAGCAACGTATGGATGCACCCATCGTTCCGGGCACTTTGCCTAACATAGTGGAGCAAGCCATTAGGACGACCATTATCAATAGCTTTAGCCCGCTTGTCATCAACATCGAATATGAACCTGAAGATGGGTACATCGTAGTTCAATACCCACTTAATGAGAAGTTGGATATTAAAAGGGAGCAAATATTTAGTGATATTCAAACCACTTATGCATTCTATAGTGAAAAGCCAGTGGTGCAGGTGCGCGCTTATAATCAGAATTATATCAAAATCCCCCTATTGGAGGTTATCGAAGAACCGTTAACTTCGGAACCTGAAACAATGACTCCATGAATGTATTAATCATTGAAGATGAAATACCTGCCGCTGAAAAATTAGAGCGGTATTTGCACAAATACAGTGACGCTATTACTGTTGTGAATAAATTGACTAACGTGGCAGATAGTGTCAATTGGCTGCAAGCCCATCAAAATGAAATTGAGCTCATCTTCATGGACATCCAACTTACTGATGGTAAGAGTTTTGAAATCTTCGAGCAAGTAACCATTGAAAAGCCGATCATCTTCACCACCGCTTTTGATGAGTATGCGATAGAAGCCTTTAAGGTAAATAGCATCGATTATCTACTCAAGCCAATCACTTTTGATGACCTTGCACAAGCGATGCAAAAATTGGAGGGGTTCAAAAAGAACTTAGTTATTGAAAAAAGCCCTGCTTTTGATATTCATAAGGCCTTGGCACAATTACAGCAAAAGACATACAAAAACCGCTTTATGGTTAAACTCGGGGAGCACATCCGCTCACTCGTTGTGACTGACATTGCCTTCTTCTATGCAGAAGGCCGTGATGTGTATTTGGTGACCAATGAAAAACGGAAATTCATTATTGATTATAAGTTGGAAGACCTGGACGAAATTCTCGACCCTACCCTCTTCTACCGCGTCAACCGATCGTTTATATTGAATATCAATGCCATCAAAGATGTGGTGGTCTACTCCAGTAGCCGACTGAAAATAACGCCCACCCTAGAGTTTGACAAAGAGATTATCGTGAGCCGCGAGAAGGTCGCTCCATTTAAGGAGTGGTTTAATGGGTTGTAGAATTAGTGTGGTAGCTATCGGATGGCTCTAAGCCATCCGATAGCTAACTAAATTAAGCTGAGTTAAATAAGATTATTTCCGCATTTCTATTGTCTTTTTTAAGTACAATGGTTGATATTTACTGATATATCTGGCTAAACAACACCTTACCAATAGTGTATAACAACACCAAGGTGTTGTTAGCTGGGTGTTGTCTCTCATTTGCGGAATTGGGGAACTTTTGAAAAAACTCGCTTGTTTTCAGCATTCTGGTGAATTCTCAAGAGCTTAAACGTAGAGTGTCGAAGGAAGCTAGCTTCAGCGGTGGCGCGCGTCAGGAAGCTCTGTGGAACTTCACCCTAAGAAGCTGAAAACTCAAATCTTTACTGCTTTCCCCCTCCCTCCCTGTTTCAGACAGCATTTCACTAGAAAATGACGTGCGATCTCAGGGGGTCAAGGACTGCCAATTAACTGCCTGACTGCTACTTCAATTCTCTCCCTCACGGCTGCCCTCCATGGCGCAGCGCCCAGATTGATTTAACAAATCAAAAGAGCGGTAGCCCGCCAGAATACCGGGCGTGCGGTGGGAATTGCGCGTGGAAGGATTATTCTGGCAAGTCTTTTTTGCTTCGTTTTTTGGACGCAAAAAATGAAGAAACAAGAGACAACATGCTGTATGAGCCCATATGCTAGTTGCTTTACTGGTAAGTGAGTGCTAATTATCCGTTCTTTCTGTGTTTGGCTTATCTAGTTATTGTGGTAAGTCTTCCTTGTGCTTAATCGGCATTTCAGCTTTTAAGCAGATAAAAGCGGCAACTGATGTAAAAAGTTCTTTGCCAAGGGCAATGCAACTTGGCTGGAAACACAGAAATCACTAGTTTTCATCTTTAATTTGCTTCTGTTGGCATACGGGCCATACAGAGGCGTTAGCATTAATATAGGTACGGTAAAGGGACATGCTT
>DDIU01000026.1 GCA_002338655.1 Flammeovirgaceae bacterium UBA1842
AAGGCATTCATTTCCAGTTATTTACATTTAATCCCTTCGGGATTAGCGGCACATTATTTAGAAAGGATGTGATTATATCCATTGCTTATTTCTGACACTTTTTGCATTCACCCAAAAAGTGTCCAAAAACGCTAGCCAGAATCAAGCCCCAGCCATCCGATGGCTTCCAATGACGTTCGTTCACCTAGGAGGGCGGTGGAGCAAACCTTTAGCCTTCACGCAAAATCTTATTCATCTTTCTGCCTATTGCCAATTCATCCACTAACTTGTCCAAATACCTTGTTTGTTGCGTTAATGGATTATCAATTTCCTCTATTCGATAGCCGCAGATTACTCCTGTAATGAGGTGTGCTTTGGGGTTTAATTTAGCCTTTTGAAAGAATGTTTTAAACGTAACCTTTTCAGCAATGAGTTCTTGTAATTTACTTTCATCGAATCCAGTCAGCCATTCGATCACCTGATGCAATTCATCTTTTGTTCTGCCTTTTTTCTCCACTTTTGTCACATAGTGTGGATATACAGATGAAAAGGTCATTTTGGCTATTCGCTCATTGTGCTCCGGTGTTGTTTTCATGTTGAATTACTTATGTTTTAAGGCTTCTAAATTCTCTATTGAGTAGGCATTCATTTTCCAATTAGAATGTTGTATTCTTCTGGAATTGGAACTCCTTGAAAATGATTTGTCAACCCATAGAATATAAGTAGAGTCACAATAAATCCGAATACAAGGATGGTATTGGCCTGATGTTTTGGTGTTAAGTTAAGTACAGTGGCCTTCATTTTTTTGCTATGAATGGAGGCTATATGACCGAAAAATGAAAGTATGGCGAGCCCGTAATAGGGAAAGAAAAATAGGTTGAGGGGAAATGTGTTTAGTGCGGCCACTCCGAAATAAAAATTAGTGTCCAGATTCAAAATATACCGCCCAACCAAAACAGCACTGGTATGTAGTATTAAGAAAATGGCTAAATAAAGCCCTGTCCAAATGTGAAGTTTTTCAAATCTTGTGACGGCTGTTTTTCTGCTTATTTTAAAAAGCTTTAGTCCCGATATAATCTGAGTGATAACAACAATAAATAAAATGGTCTCAATAAAGATATTGCGGTATAATTTCCGCAAAACCTCCATTAGTTCTATATGTTTATCAGCGCCAAAAATGCTGTAAAAATGATTGAACAAGTGCAGTCCAATAAATAAGGTAATTGTCAATCCTGAGATAAAATGAATTTTTTTAGTTGTCATTTTAATTGGGTTTATTCCTCTATTTACCATTGAATCCTAATACATAATTTGCCTTATATATTTAGTTATTCAGTTATTCAAAGCAGATTTGTATGAGAAACAATATAATGAATACTTATAAGTATTTTAAATAATTAAAAAGAATACATATAGGTATTTAAATTGAGCTGTTTGGTCAGTAAAACGTGTTATTTTTTCTTTTTCTCAGGCACTGGATCATAACCATGCGTTCCCCAAGGGTGGCAGCGGCTAATGCGCTTCAATCCCAACCAAAGACCCTTAATAGGCCCCCAAATTTGAATGGCTTCTACCGCATAGCGCGAGCAAGTAGGGGTGTGTCGGCAACTCGAGCCCAACAGTGGACTGATCGTGTATTGATAAATCCTTATCGGAAAAATCAAAATGGCCGAAATGACCCCTTTAATCGATAGTGTATTCGGTTCCTTCTTTTCCATCTTTTAGGGAAACACCCAGTGCCTTCAAATCATCCCTGATTTTGTCTGTAAGGGCATAATTTTTTGCGGCTTTTGCATCATTACGAAGTTTGATCAGCATTTCTACTACACCGCTAACCAGTTGTTGGTTGCCTTCCTGCTCTTCTTTCAGACCAAGCACATCGGTGATAAATCCAGTATAATGTTTAATAAGCTCATTGAAAGTGGCTTCAGAGAGCTGACCCACCTGATTATTGCCTGCTTTGAAGTTGTTCATGGTGGTAGTAAGCTCAAATAATACCGCCAAAGTTTTGGCTGAGTTAAAGTCATCACTCATGTTTTCAAAGAGCTCACCAATGTTCTGTTTTATTTTTGCTTCAAATTCGGTATCCACTGTACCCGCTTGGTAAGATAAGCCAGTGGCAATTCTGTAACCTTCCATCAATCTCTTGTAGCCTTTTTCTGCTGCTGTTAGGGCTTCATTGGAAAAATCCAAGGTACTGGAATAGTGGGATTGTAAATTAAAAAACCGTACTACCATGGCACTATAGCCTCGGTCGAGTAGCTCATGTTCTCCAGCAAATAGCTCCTGGGGCAAGAAGGAGTTGCCTAACGATTTACTCATCTTCTGTCCGTTCACTGTTAGCATGTTGGTGTGCAACCAATATTTCACAGGGTCTTTTCCAGTTGAGGCCACCGATTGTGCAATCTCACATTCGTGATGCGGAAACAACAAATCCATACCACCTCCATGAATGTCAAATGTTTCACCTAAGTATTTGGTGCTCATTACCGTACATTCCAAATGCCAACCTGGGAAACCTTCACCCCAAGGTGAGTTCCAACGCATAATGTGGCTAGGGGAGGCCTTCTTCCAAATGGCAAAATCAATTTTATTACGTTTTTCATCCTGACTGTCGAGCATTCTGCCACTCTCCATCATCTCCTCAATCTTACGGCCCGATAGTTTTCCATAAGAATGCTTTTCATCGTACTTAGTCACATCAAAGTAAACAGAGCCATTTACTTCATAGGCCAGTCCTTTGTCGAGCAGGTCTTGCACCATTTCTATTTGCTCCATGATATGGCCTGTTGCTGAAGGCTCTATACTAGGAGGTAAGAGGTTAAACTGTTTTAAAACATCATGAAAACCATTTGTATAATGTTGTACGATTTCCATCGGTTCCAACTGCTCTAGCCGCGCTTTCTTAGCTATTTTATCCTCTCCCTCATCTGCATCATTTTCTAGGTGACCTACATCGGTAATATTGCGGACATAGCGTACCTTATAACCAATATACAGGAGGTACCTATAAATCATATCAAAGCTCATGAAGGTCCGCACGTTGCCCAAATGCACATCACTGTAAACGGTGGGGCCACATACATACATCCCAACACGATCCGGATGGATTGGCTCAAACTTCTCTTTTGATTTGGTTAAGGTATTATATAATGTTATTGGGTATTGTTCCTTCAGCGACATGCAGTAAAAATTAATGCTAATTATAAAGTCTTTTACAAGGCTTCAAAATTAGCATCAATTACCGATCTTCCAATAAGATATACCAATTAAGGTTTGCCGTCTTTCTTTAAAGTCATCTCAAAAAATGGAAACCACTGCTGTCCATCAGGAGAATAGTTGCCTTTTTCTGTCCATGTAGTATCAGTAAAAGTGGTCGAATATTTTACTGTTCCGCCATTGGGCACTTTAAACCACCAGGTCATTATCCCTGGTTCTAAGGTTAAGTCAGCAAGTGTATGTTCACCTTCCATAGTGTGAGCAGACATTTTTAACACTCCGGGGGCTTCAGCATATATAATTGCATAAGCCTCAAAGTCAGGGGTTTTACCCGTAATGTCCTTGCCCTTACCATTGATCAATACAATGTTGTTATTAAGCTTAAACTGAATGTCCTCCGTTTGATTGAACTTGACTACGGTTCGATCAGGTAGACTTATCCAACCGCTGCCAGACCATTTTCCTTCAAGTGGTTTGAGTAGTTCCAATGAATTTGTTTGCGCAAAGGCTGTAGGATGAAAACCGATCATCAGATAGCCAAGAATTAAGTAGATTGAAAGTTTCATAATATAGGGGTTTAGTTAAAATTAGAAATTAATTACAGTTCCAAAATAGACCGTACGTTGCGAGAAGAGCTCATCTTGCCGTACTGAATAATCAAAATTATAGATGTAACCACGCACATTTTTAGTGTTGAGCACATTGCTGAGTGAAGCAAAAGTGATAATGGTCACTTTCTCACTTACAGGAAATAACCTTGAAATGCTTAAGTCAATCACGTTGTAATCGGGCAGCCGAGTACGATTGTCAATGGAGGCATATTGTGGCTCGTAGGCATTTAAGTCATTGTAATATGCAGCACCTATCAATGGTTGGTAATAGCGGCCATCCCTGAGTAAAAAGGTGGTAGTAATTTCAAATAGAGGAGCCGGTTTATATTTTAGGCTCCCTTTTATAAAATAACTCAAGTCATAATTTGATTCGTATTTTTTATTATTGGTTGAATTTTGAGAAGTTCCATTGATGTAGGTAATGGAGGTTTGAGCGGTAAGATTCTTAAAAAGCTTGCCTTTAATAAACAGTTCTGTTCCTATGATGTTAGTTGTTGTTGCGCCTTGTTTATTTTCTTTATTAAAAACTGAAAGAGTAAGCTCCGTAACGTCTTGCTGATATGAAAAGTCAATAGACGCCTGCTTACTTTCAATAAAATAAGCTGAGGAATTTTCATTTTGAGATAGTGCATATTTGTTGTATTTGCCTATTCCGGCATTGATTGAGAACTGATCGCTAAGTTTATAATTAGTATTTACTTGACCACTTAAATAGCTCTTTTGGTCACTTGAGGGTATATTTTTTCGTAACCCGGCACCTACTATCCATTTATTCCCCAAGTAATATTTTGCATAAGAATATACTTCAGGTCGATGCACATGCTGTTCTGATTGTTGATGTTGAAATGGATAGCCAGGACCCTCGGCATAGTCATAGGTATAAAAAGTGCCATTGAATTGTTGCCCTCTAAAATCATATGTGAACCCTGTTTTTACATCAAAACTGGCTCCGAAAAATTGGTAATTGGCAGATATAAAAGTATCATGGTTTTTAATAGTGATGTCTGTATCAGAGTAGCCGAATTGTGCCTTTGAATAACTCAGGTTGCCATTTATAGTAAATTCTGATTGGTTTATTCGCTTTCGCCAATTGGCAATGGTAAAGTTTCTTTTCTTCTGTTGGTTGAAAATCCCACTGTAAGTGGGTGCCTCGTATTGAAAATCATATCCTTCGTACAACGAATAGTTAAAGATTTTGAGAATGGAATTGTCACTTAGATTCCTTACTGCATTGATTCCCAAATCAAATGACCTAAATTTTTTAATTGACGCTAATGCCTCCTGATTTATGCCCCTGATAAATTCAGAGGGTTGGAAGTTGGAGAATACTGTAATTCCAGTCTTTTTGCCGATCGGCCTTGAAGTCAATAAACCAAAGCTGGCCAATGTAACTGTGGCTGAATTTATAGCTACTTTAGGCACCTGCTCTGTAGATTGTATAGCAATCAAGCCAGAAGTAGTATTGCCATATTCCAAAGGAGGATTGCCGGGAAATACCTGCATATTGTCCACAATGGCCGTATTGAAAATACTAAATGTGCCAATACCATTGAGTTGTGAAAAACGAATAGCATCATAGATTGGCACATTGTTCATAAAAATACCGGTCTCTACAGGACTACTTCCGCGGAAACTTATATTGGCAGATTCATCTAAAGTAGTAGATGAAGGGAGTGAATTTACAGCCAATAGTGGATCAGCTTTGGCGGATGGGTTGGTGTAAATGTCTAGTCTTTGTACTTTTCGATAAGTAAATTCTTCAGCAATCAATTTCTCAGCCTTCACAACTACTTCATCAATATTCGTGATGTTCTGTGGTAGTTTGATAGTGAGCGAAACCTCCGCTTTTGAAAATGGCACTTGTAATTCCTTATAACCTATGTAGGATACAATGAGGGTATCAACCTTACTAACTGAAATGGCAAATTCACCATTAACATCAGTACTCGTTCCTTTGCGCCAGTTCGACTTTAAGTACAGATTAGCACCAACCAAAGGCTCCAAGGTAATCTGGTCAACTACGGTTCCCGTTAATAACTGTGCCTGAGAAGTGAATGACAGGAAACTTAGTGCTATTAAAATAGGGTAGATAATAGTTCTCATTTGGGTTGAGCCTTTGGTAATAGCACTTTACTCACCCAATTAAAGTCAGGTTCCTGCTGAAGTACATTTTCGAAAACAGCTACGCCTTTTTCTTTTTTGCCTGTGACAATATACGCTTGACCTAACCAGGCTTGCGCATCAAGGTAACGCCAATTATTCAGTTTAGAACTGCCTTGCTGGTCATATAGTGCAATGGCTTTTTCATAGGCTTTAACGGCTTCATTTTTATCTCCTCCAAACATGGTAGGGGTAAAAAGCTTTGAACTGGCATAAATTTGCCATACTAATGGAGAATTGTTATCTACAGCTAAGGCATCGTCTATGAGCCCACTACTTTTCGAACCAAGGTAGATTCCTTTCCAAGAGCTATAGCCCATTTCAAACCCATAAATCGATGAAAGAAGTGCCTTAGACTCTGCCAATTGATAGTTTTGTTCAATAAGTAAGTCTAGATTGTCTTTAGTACTATCTAGATATTCATCGAATAGTGTCTCATCCTTATCACCCATTGTTGCGCCCAGTAGACCATGTTGAGCTAAAACCAGATCAAAAAGATCACTCATGTTTTTTGATTTCGTATAAATTGCTGTTCGTTTTTGTACGGCACTTTTCCATAATGATTTCGAATTGGTGAGATAGGCTCCATATTCCAAGTCGTTTAAATTTCCTTGTCCAATCACCATTGATAGTGGAAGGAATAATGCGATTAATAAGATTGATGTTTTCATGATACTATTTTTATAAAGTGGTTTATAATGTAAACTATATATTCAAAAAAATTAGGTGTCGAGATATTTTTGAAGGGACGTGACATAATTTTCAAATGCCTCAATACCTTTTTTGGATATCTTACAAGTAGTCAATGGTTTTTTGCCTTTAAATGATTTGGTGACTTCTATGTACCCTGCGGTAGAGAGCTTATCCAATTGCACACTAAGGTTGCCAGCCGTTGAGCCAGTTTTCTCCTTGATATATACAAACTCAGCAGATTTTACGCTCATTAGCAGGGACATCACCGCCAAACGAAGTTGAGAATGAAGTAAAGGGTCTAAATCATTGAATGCTTTCATTACTTAGATTTTTTCAAAAGATATCCAGGTATTAAGTAGCCAAATAAGACAGCAATTGCCATTACCAAAGGGGCATAGTGCACACCTACATACAAAGCAATAGGACTAAATATCCAAAAGCTGGCTCCACCAATTATTATAGGTTTGTAGCGGATTATTAAGCCGTTGATAAAAGTGGCAAATCCTGAAAGTAAGAGGATCAGGGCTGTAATTTGATAATTGAAGTACTTCCCTCCAAAAATAATGATAAGGATGCTAATCGTAAATCCTATCCAAATCCATTTGATCAAACCATCACTGTAAGTTGAAACAGATTCATTTTTTGAGTGCCTTGCACCATAAATCATCGTTATTATCCATCCTGGGATACCTATGAGCCAAACTATATACGGTTGAGCAAAATCAGTATATACATTTAGGTAAAATTCTGCAAGGCTGGCAATTGTAACTATCCAACCCCAAAAAAGAAAATAGAAACTGGACTCACGCATATTCCCCTTTGCATTTTTGATCATGCTTGTAATTATGGCGAGACTTTGTTCCGTTGTTAGGTCTTTGTTCGGTTCCATAGCGTTTAATTTTTATCAAATGTAAAGTAGTTTATTTTATAAACCAAATTAATTTTTATTATCCTTCTGGAAAAGTACCTTTGAGCATGTTTACCGGAATAATCGAAACCATTGGAAAAGTTACAGCCATTCAGACGGAGGGCAGTAACAAGCATTTTTGTATTGAAAGCACAATTTCAAAGGAGCTTAAAGTAGATCAAAGTGTCGCGCATGATGGTGTGTGCCTAACAGTTACTCGCTTAGAAGAAGGGAAACATTGGGTTACCGCCATTAATGAGACACTTGCTAAGAGTAATCTCGATTTGCTCAGACCGGGTAGTAAGGTCAATTTGGAGCGTTGTATGCTCAATAACGGTCGCTTTGACGGCCATATTGTTCAGGGGCATGTTGATCAAGTCGGTAAGTGCGTCAGTATAAATGAAGAGGGTGGAAGCTGGCAATTTGAAATAGAATATGATGCAAACACAGGTAATGTAACAGTGGAAAAAGGATCTGTAACAGTAAATGGAATAAGTTTAACCTGTTTTAATTCAAAAACCAATGGCTTTACCGTGGCTATTATACCATATACCTATGCACATACCAGCATGCAAGATTTAAAGGCAGGGGATATCGTTAATCTTGAATTTGATATTGTTGGTAAGTATGTGAAGAGACTCTTGAACCTTTAGTGTAATTTGGTCTTTGCGTATTTTTGAAATACTTTCCTACTTAGATGGTAGAGACCTGCCGCGATTAGCGTCCCAATCACACCTCCCACAATAATGTCTCCTGGGTAATGTACGCCCAGATAGATTCTACTATAAGCCACAACCCCCGCCCAGATAAACATGAGCCAAGTCCATTTATACTCTCGAAATAAAAGGAAAATAAACATAGCCAAGGCAAACGAATTGCCTGAATGTGAACTAGCAAAACCATAACTGCCACCGCTATAGCCATTTACCGTATGCACCATGTTCTGCAAAGCTGGATCTCTGGAAGGTCTCCATCTTGCAAAATAGTCTTTCATAAAACCAGAAATAATTTGATCGGTGAAGGTAATCACCAGCCCAATAGCCGCTAAAAATATCAGCGATTTCCATTTATAGGTTTTTATAATCCATCCGGCCAGCACTAAATAAAAAGGAATCCAAATTTTCTTATCCGAAATCCAAAACATCACTTGATCCATCCAGGGATTGTGAAGGCCGTTTAAGAAGAAGAAAAGTTGTTTATCGAGGGAGATTAAATAATCAATCATCTGAGCTGTAATCTAGAGTCAAAAGTAACTTTTTCCGTGGAAACAATGGTAATTTTTGTTGCATCAACGTGCAATGGGTTGATAAGATAGTTATATTCATTTTCTGATTGTGCCGAAGGTACTTTCAATATGGCTGTCTTGTTTGAACTCAGCCATTTGGCAGTAATGCCACTAAGCAAATGTGTATAGGGGTAGGTATCCCAGCCCTTTGGCAAATCTTTGATCAATTTCGTTTCAATCGAAACATTTTCAAGAATTGAAACCGTAAGCAAACACATGTTTTTTAATAGGCTGTTGGCATTGGTCAGCACTTCCAGTTTGGCAAGTGATACATGTTCTGAGAAATAGAGGATCCTGACCCCTTTATTATGCCATCTTCCCGAGGTGTATAGCCCTCCAGTGCCTGTCATATCGTTTATATGCTTGCAGTGCGCAATTCTATAAATTTTCATTGATACTTAAGAGTAAACACCCCATTCGATACGGCTAAGTAAGTCTTTGATCTCATCTCTTCCAATTGGGCTATGAAGAAGGTCGAGCGGTTTGTTGTTGCCAAGTGCGGTATTGGTGGTGTGTAACCAAACCCTAAAAGCATCTTCATCTTCAAAAACATCAAGGCCTTTAGCCCAAACCGATGCCAGATGTATTGCACTTTCAGACTCTTTCTTATCAAGATTCTGATTAAGCTTTAGCCTTCGTTGTAGGGTACTCTCTGACATGTCGAGCGATTTGCCCAATTCCCGATTAGTAAATTGTAGCCTTGCTTGAAGCTTTTTAAGTACGGCTATAGGTAGTCCATTTTCTGTGACGGTTAGAAAATCAAGAACATTTTTTATTTTCTTACCAATGGCTTGTGCCCCACCGAGTATCTGGGTGATGAGCTCTAATGAACCAAGGGGCTGGCCATAGCTGATTGCTGGCTCTTCAACTTTTGAGGGGATATCTTTATCTGTCATATGAAAGAAATATTTCGTTCATATGACAAATATATTACTTTCTTTTTTTATATCCAATCCTTGCCCTTACTTAAAAGACCAAGTGTTTTGGCTTCTTCTGAATTGGGTATTGGCTTGTACTCATACTCCCAATTGGCCTGTGGTGGTAAGCTCATCAATATAGACTCTGTACGCCCATCGGTATCCAATCCAAATTTAGTGCCTTGGTCCCATACCAGGTTAAACTCTACATAGCGGCCCCGCCTAAGCCTTTGCCATTTTAGCTCGTTTTCACCATACTTCATGAGGCTATTTTTAGCCATAAAGTGGGTATAAATTGGTGCAAATGATTCACCTACTGACTGAACAAAAGCAAAAAGTTCTTCTTTGGATTTCCCTCTTTTTTCATTCATTCGGTCAAAGAAAATTCCACCAATTCCTCTGGTTTCATTCCTATGCTTAATGTAGAAATAGTCGTCAGCCCATTTTTTAAATTCTTGATAATAACCGGGGTCGTGTTGATCACATACTTTTTTAAGTTGCTTATGAAAATATCGAGCATCATTTTCATCTACATAATGGGGGGTAAGGTCGATACCTCCACCAAACCACCATGTAGAGGAACCGTCTTTTGATGTGGTTTCAAAGTACCTCACATTCATATGGATAATGGGTACCATTGGATTTTCAGGATGTAAAACAATGGAAACACCTGTGGCATAGAATGTCGAGTGGCCCAAACCTAGAGCCTTGCTAATGTTCTCTGCCAACTCACCATCTACGGCAGAAAAATTTACGCCCCCTTTTTCAATAATACGACCGCTGGTCATCACTCTGGTGCGTCCACCACCACCACCTACACGTTCCCACTTATCTTCATGAAATGTACCCTGCCCATCGGCTTTTTGTAATTGTAAACAGATACTGTCTTGTAAACTTTGGAACCATTTGGTGATCTCTTCTTTTTCAAGCATAGGACAAAGCTATTAAATCTATTTTAGTTTTTTAATCATACATGATGACTTCAAATTTTTTTAAATTCTTTAACTTCACAGTTGATTGAAACAATCAAAATACCAACTATGTCTTTTACAAAATCTAAGGAGCGAGCTGTTAAGAAAAATAACCATAAAGAGATAAAAATAGAGGAAAATATCCTTCTAAAGGCCTATCAGCTTATGTGTACTGCTGAGCGTATGGCATGGACATACGAAGAGTACAAGGAGGTTTGCAGTAAATATGTCCACAGTACTTCACGTGGCCATGAAGCCATACAGTTGGCCGCAGGTATGCAACTCAAACCCTGTGATTTTGCAGCGCCTTACTATCGGGATGAATCCATATTGCTTGGTATAGGTATGCAGCCCTATGAGCTAATGATGCAGCTGATGGCCAAAGCCGATGATCCATTTTCAGGGGGTAGATCTTATTACTCCCACCCATCCTTAAAGCGTGACGGATTTCCAACAATCCCCCATCAGAGTTCGGCTACAGGCATGCAAGCTATACCGGCTACAGGCATGGCTCACGGACTTAAATACCTTGAAAGCCAAGCCTTACTTGAAGGAGAAGACAAACCCATAGTCTTATGTTCTCTTGGTGATGGTTCAGTTACTGAAGGGGAGGTTTCTGAAGCGTTCCAAATGGCGGTGTTGAAAGATTTGCCCATTATTTATTTAATTCAAGACAATGACTGGGGGATTTCCGCTACCGGTAAGGAAATGCGCAATATGGACGCTTACGATTTTGCTGCCGGTTTTGTAGGGATGTCTCGAATGAGGGTCGATGGTTCTGACTTTGTTGATTCCTTTTTGGGATTAAAGAAGGCCATTGATCATGTAAGAAATAGGAAGGGGCCAATATTGGTGCATGCGAAATGTCCGCTACTCGGTCATCATACTTCAGGGGTAAGGAAAGAATGGTATAGGGGAGAGAAAAACTTAAAACTCCATTCTAAAGATGACCCTATTGTAAAATTGGAAAAGTATCTGATTGATATTGGCATTGATAAAAAAAACCTTAAAGACCTTAAGAAATCAGCCCATACTTTAGTAGCCAAAGATTATGAATATGCATTGAATTCAGAAGATCCCGAGCTAAGTTCTTTTGATAAACATGAATTTGAAGAAACACCTGTCATTGAGGAGAAAGGGGTAAGAAAACCCAAAGGGGCAGAAAAAGTAGTAATGGTGGATGCGGCCCTTCATGCCGTAGAAGATATTTTGAGGAAGCATCCCGAATCACTTTTTTATGGTCAGGATGTAGGAGGTACACTTGGAGGTGTATTTAGGGAAGCAGCCACATTAGCACAGAAATTCGGTGATGAACGAATATTTAATACTCCCATTCAAGAGGCTTATATTGTGGGCTCCACCGCAGGTATGTCGGCAGTAGGTGCCAAGGCCATTGTAGAAATACAATTTGCCGATTATATATGGCCAGGAATGAACCAACTGGTAGAGGAGCTTTCAAAAAGCTGTTATTTGTCCAATGGCAAATTCCCAATTCAATCTTTGATCAGAGTTCCTATAGGTGCCTATGGTGGGGGCGGTCCCTATCATTCAGGAAGTATAGAATCCACATTGCTGACAATTAGAGGCATTAAAGTGGTGTACCCGAGTAATGCCGCTGATATGAAAGGATTAATGAAAGCTGCTTTTTATGATCCTAATCCAGTGGTGATGCTAGAGCATAAAGGCTTGTATTGGTCAAAAGTACCGGGAACAAGTGAGGCCAAAACTTTTGAACCTGATGAGGATTACATTATTCCGTTGGGTAAAGCTAATATCGCGCAAAAAGCCGATGAGGACAAGATCAACAATGGCCAGTCTGCCGTGATCATTACCTACGGAATGGGCGTGTATTGGGCCAAGGAAGCTTCAAAATCATTTGAAGGACAAGTGGAGATTGTTGATTTAAGGACTTTAAATCCGTTGGACTGGGATACCGTAGCCGAAAGTGTTCAAAAGCATGGCCGGGCATTTGTACTTACTGAAGAGCCATTGATGAACTCTTTTGCTGAATCCTTGGCAGGAAGAATATCCAAAAAATGTTTCGAATATTTAGATGCCCCGGTGCAAATTTTAGGTGCTGCCAATTTACCTGCCATTCCATTGAATGTGGATTTGGAGAAACAGATGTTGCCAAATGCTGAAAAAGTAAGAAGTGCTTTAAAAGAACTCTTGGAATATTAATTTTGAAGTTTCGGGGGGTTAGAACGGATACCCAATCCCTATATTGAACACTACAGCTTCCGAACTACCTGTAGTGAATGGCGCATCATAGAATCCTTTTGTGAGGATAAACCGCTTTAGTTCGGGGCGTGCAGGGTCATACACTTTTAGCCCTGCATCGACCCTCAGTACCAAAAACGAAAAGTCCAGCCGTATGCCAAATCCTGCACCCACAGCGATTTCCTTGAAGAAGCTATCAGCTTTGAATTGCGACCCTGGTCTTGATTCATCGAATTTGATTGTCCATGTATTGCCAAAATCCACAAAAAAGGCATAATCAACAAAGCCAACAAGGTTTTTCCGAAGTTCAAGGCTCCCTTCAAAGATTATTTCACCAGGTTGTTCAAAACTATAATCGATAACATTTTTTACAGTATCAATAGGAGCGTATGATCCTGGACCAAGTCGTCTTGGTCGCCATGCTCTAATGCCATTGCTGCCACCGGCAAAGAAATATTTCTCATAGGGCAAAATACCGTTGTTACTATAGGGCTTAGCAAAGCCGGCATTAAGTCTATAAGCTACAGTAGTGTTTTTGTTGACGGGATGTATTTTTCTATAATCGGCATTGAGCTTGTAAAATTTGTAGAATTCCAATTTCTCACGATCTAAAAATCCCGTATTCACAAAATTCAAAGAGGTGCCACCACTCTCCAAGTACAATCGGAAAAAAGAAGAATTGGTAAAATTTAACCCATAGCTATTGAAATTCCAAGTGGCGCTTCCGTTCATACTGGTCACCAATGATGGTTTAAAGGCATTGATTAATCGATTCCCGCTCACCGATAAACTATCCAATCTTTCTTGAAATGTGTCTGATACCTCAGATTCGATTAAACTGATATCTGTAAGTGTGACCTGATAAAAGGTTGTCCGCTGATTTTGCCAACTATAGGTATTTGTGAAATTTGTGTTTTTACGAATGTATTCTGGCCGTCTAGTGTAGGTATAACCTGCCAGCAATCTTGTTTTTGGGTTCACTTGCCCTAATTGTTCCTTTATCGAATTACTGATAGGTAATATAAATTGAGGAAAAGTTAAACCTGCATTTACCCCAGCTTCAATACTGGCATAAATATCATCAGCCCCTGTTACAGAAGCCACCCCCTCAACACCAAACCTACTGCTCATTTCAAATATTTCGAGGCCCCTAAATATGTTCCGCTTCTTAAAAGTTACATTATAAAATGGCCCGGGAAAGCCCTGCGTTACATTTACCCCAACTTCATTGGTCCATTGATATCTGCTCAAAGGGCTTGTAAAGATATTGGCCACAAGCTGACCACCTACAGAGTCATAGTTGATATTTATAAATCGGAATATGTCCAAATTAGCCAACTGACGTTGAGTATTATAGGTTTTTGTTTTACTATAAAGGCTGTCTCTTTTGATGAATATCCTTCGGTTCAATACCTTTTCACTATAACGGTTTTTCTGAAAACGGTAGGTAATACCTTTATACACCTCCGACTGTATAGCTGACTGTTCCATACCCTTGTCCCTGGTTGAAGATATAAAATTGACGGAGTCAACACGGAATATTTTATGGTGATCCCTATTGGCTGGTTGATTTATAAGTGTTTTAACCACCACGTGTTGTGGTTGCAAATAGGCGGTATCCACTTCAAACTCAATGTATTGCCTACTAAAATCAAAATACCCGTTGTCTTTCATAAGTAAATCTAGACGTTCCCTTTCTTTTGATAAATTGGACTGTTCATAATTATCACCAATGTTTATTAGTTTTTCGGATTGATTTTTTTGAATCAGTTTAGCAATTGCAGTATCTCCAGCCTGGAGAAATAAAGTGTCAATTTTGTAAGGTGGCCCAGATTCAATTTTATAGGTAGAGGTTACCCTGTTATGCCGGATTGAAATATTATTTTCAATTTTTGAATTAAAATAACCTTTAGAGTCTAAGTACAGATCAAATCGGTTTATTGTTGCCTGTGTTTGGGCCGAGTCATAGATTGCAATTGGTTCGCCTATTCTCATCAAGAAGTTTCCATCTGCAATATTTTTGTCCATTTTGGCAATCTTCTTCTTTTCCCGCTTCTCAAGCCGTTCTATTTTAGTTTTGTTGCTATCAGCCTCTATGATTTTGCGCTCGAATTTTTCTTGTATTTCGGCCTTCTTAGCCTGGTATTTCTGGATGTCGTAATTTTTTAATCCCCAATAGTAAAACCAAACATAGGTTGAGAATGGAATTATGGGGAACCTTCTATTTGGCTCTTGGGAATAAAGCCGATCCAAGTCACTTTTGTTTATATACTTTTCAACCTTTATACTTTGCTTATAAAGTAATTTTTCATCTTCTTTCAGGTACTTTGTGCCGAGGCATCCTGAGAGTATTAGCGTTGCCAACAGTAGAATTAATTGGTTTTTAACCAGCCTCAATATGTGATGGAATTATGATTTCAAATACTACAGCGAAGTTCATAAAATCGCTTCAATTAAAAAAATACCGCAAAAAAGAGCAAAAATTTTTGGTGGAAGGAGAAAAGAGTGTCCTAGAGGTAATTCAATCACGATTTAAGGTAACGATGATAATGGGTACTGAGGATTTTATATTTAGAAACCGATCTTTATTGACTGCCTTGGAGGTAATCCCAACTACATCTGCCAAACTTCAGGCATTAGGTACCTTTAAAACCAATGATAGCGCGTTGGCAGTGGTAGAAATTCAACCAGAGGCTAAGTTATCAATACCCACTAATGAGTTCATTCTTGCATTGGATGGAGTCAATGATCCCGGCAACCTGGGGACCATCATCCGAATTGCCGATTGGTACGGATTCAAAAATATAATTGCCTCACGAGAAACAGCGGATTTTTACAACCCTAAGGTCATTTCTTCCTCTAAAGGGTCTTTTACAAGAATTGGCTTGCACTATTGTGATTTACTTGACACACTAAAGGATTTACATATCCCCATCTATGGGACTTTCATGGATGGGGAAAACGTACATGGGATATCATTTAAGAAAAATGGAGTGCTGGTTATGGGAAATGAAGCTAATGGTATTTCTAAAGAAGTTGAAACCCTAGTAAGTCAAAAGATCACTATTCCCAAATTTGGTGAAGCGGAATCATTGAACGTGGCGATGGCTACTGCCGTCATTTGCGACAATATCCGAAGGCCGTCCATTTAAGTATCAGCTAACTCCCGGAGGTCAACAGGTATAACCCTTGAAACCCCTTGCTCAACCATCGTAATGCCGTATATAACGTCCGTACTCGCCATTGTACGCTTGTTGTGCGTCACTATGATAAACTGAGAATCTTTGGAGAAGGTCTTGATGATATTATTGAACTTATCAATATTGGCATCATCCAATGGGGCGTCAACTTCATCAAAAATACAGAATGGGGCTGGCTTGATCAAGTAGATAGCAAAGAGGAGGGAAGTGGCCGTTAATGTTTTCTCACCCCCAGAAAGTTGATTAATGGTCAATGGTTTTTTCCCTTTTGGCTTAGCGATAATTTCAATACTGGATTCCAGTGGGTTGTCAGGGTCACTCAACCTTAGGTCACAGTCATCTTCTTCAGTAAATAGGCTCCTAAATACTTTTACAAAATTTGCCTTAATTTTTTCATAAGCTTCCAAGAAGGTTTCTTTCGCCACCGAGTCTATTTCGCCAATAGTCGCCAGTAGCGATTCTTTGGCTTTAGTAAGGTCTTCACGCTGCTCTATGATGAAATCATTCCGTTCTTTAATTTCATTATAAGCTTCCATAGCCATTGGGTTAATAGGCCCCATTCGCTCTAGACGGTCTTTTATTTTTGTTACTTCTTCACGAAGCTTATTTTCATCTTTATCAGGTTCAGCACCAGTTTGGGCTTCGGCTATAAGGTCATCAAGATTGATATTGAACTCCACGGATAGCCTTTCTTTCACTGCACTGAGCTCTAATTTGGTTTCGTTGAGCTTGTTTTGCAACTCCATAATGATGGCATCGATGCCTTCCCTATTTCGTTGGATCTCGCGTTCACTCTTATCAATTTCATCAATATCGCCACGGAGACTATAGTATTCCTTCTCGGCTTCATTTACAGCCTGCTCAATACTTTCCTTTTCCTCATACATGGCCACCAATTCGTCATCATTGGTTTCATTTTTGGCTAGCAGAGCCTTTATTTCTTCGTCTGTAAGTTTTAAATCCTCTTGATTCTTTTCAATCCGGGCCTTACTACTGTTAAAGGCATCTTGTTTATAGCTAATCTCTTGTGTGACACTTTTAACTCTATTATCCTGCTGATGGAAAAAGATGTTTTGCTCATTGAATGCTGCCGATTTTTCATTGAGCATTTCATTTTGCTCACTTAAATCTGCTGTGAGCGACACAAGTTTGGATTCTGATGAAATAAGGTCTTTCTCTTTTTGCTCAAGTTGGGGTTTTTTAATCCCTATTTCAGAGGTAAGTTCATCCACTTTGATGATGATATCCTCTTTACGCATATCTGCATCATTAAGCATTTTGCTAAACTGCTCCTGCTTTGTTTTGATTGACACATATTCTTCATGTACGTGCCTTATTTCCTCCTGCTGTTCTTCAATGATCTCTTTTAAGGAATTGGCCTTTAATTTTTCAATTTCCTTCAATTTGTCTGACAGCCCTTGCTCTACTTCATGAAGTTTTTTATTCAGCTGCTTTATTTCCTTTTCAAGTTTTTCAAGGTTTTTGGCGCGGCCAATTTTCTTACCTTCAAATAAACCTACTGAACCTCCCGAAAGGCTGAACCTTCTGCGCGTAACCTTACCGTTTTTTGTGATAAAGGTGTTGCTATCATCTTTGGGTATATTCTTGTATTCGCCTTCGAAAATATATACGCCATCCAATATGTAAGCCATGAGCTTTCGGTACTTGCCGTCATACTCCATAATTTCTGTAGCATGAAATGCACTGTCATATATTTTGGCATCGGCTGCCACAAATTTTTCGAATGATTCCAAAATGAAAAAATTGGCCTTGCCCCGCGCTGCATCGCTTAAAATATTAATGGCCTCATAAGCGTCTGCTTCTTTCTCTACTATATAATAGTTTAAATAAGGCTCAAGGTAATTTTCAACAGTAACCCTATATTCATCATCACACGTAAGAATATCTGATAGGAGAGGTGCATTTTTATTCCACCCTGCCTTTTTCTTTAAAAATTTGATGGCTTCAGGGAAACCTTCCAAGCTTTCAACGAGTGATTTGGTGAGGTTATATTCATTTTGTCGTGCATCAAGTTTTCTGTTGGTCTGCGTAAGTTCCTCACGAATAACCTCAATGGTCTTCTCTGTCGACTGGATTCTATTGTCCAACTCACTCTGAGCCTCTTTATTTTTGACAAGCGCTTTATTCTTTAAAGTCAACGACTCATTTAGTGTGTTCACTTTAGTATCAAACTCTAACAAACTCGCATTTTGTTCAGTAGAATCTGTGGCGGTTTTTTCTAGCTCCTGTTTTAGCGAAGAGAGCTGTAATTCTTTTATCTCAACTGATTTTCTCAACTGATATACCTCTTCTTGCTTACTTTTCTGTATTTGCCTTAAAGTTTCCTGTTCATCGTTCAGTCGGGAAGTTTTTAATTTTTGTGTATCAAAATCTTCTTTTAACAAGGCCACTTTATGCTCGATTTCATTCAGCATTTTTTCGGCTGATATCCTCTCCTGACTTAGGCTTTCTATACTGAAAGCAGCTCTCTCATTGCTATTTCTATCTTGTTGTATTTGTTCTTTGAGACTCTCTGATTTATCATTGAGATACCGGAGACGCTCATTTTTGATCTTCTTCTCACTCTCATACTGGCGTATTTTGCTCACATGTTCATTGAGTGCTTTTTGTCGGGAGGACAGTGCCTTTTCCTTAACAATTAGATCCGTTTTAGATTTTTCAAGCTGTGCTTCTTTTTCTTTTACCTGCTTATTGAGACTTATCTTTTTATCATTCTCACTTTCTATTTGCTTGCTTAGTGATTGATGAAGTTCCGTTGACTTTTTAATGGTAAGACTAGCAAGAGCGATGCTACATGCTTTATACTCCTCCTTTAGCTCGTAGTATTTTTCCGTCTGCTTAGCCTGTCGCTCAAGCGATTTCATATTTTTCTCTATCTCAAATAGCAGATCTTCTACACGCTCTAAATCAGCATCGGTGTCGGACAGTTTTTTTAGAGTCTCTTTCTTACGTTTTTTAAATTTGGAGATCCCTGCTGCTTCCTCAAACAATCCCCTACGTGAATTATCTTTATCATTCAAAAGGTCATCTACCATTTTTAATTCAATAATAGAGTAGCTATTTGAAGCGATACCAGTATCCAGAAAAAGGTTTGTAATGTCCTTCAGCCTACATGTAACCCCGTTCAGAAGGTATTCGCTCTCACCCGAACGATAATAACGCCTTGTAATAGTAACTTGAGAATACTCTGTTGGAAGAAGGTTCTTGGTGTTGTTAAAAGTAAGCGATACCTCAGCCAGTTGGGTTGGTTTTCTCTTTTTTGTGCCATTGAAGATCACGTTCTCCATTTTATCGGAGCGGAGTGTCTTACTGCTTTGCTCACCAAGTACCCAACGTATTGCGTCTACAATATTGGATTTCCCACAACCGTTAGGCCCCACAATCCCTGTGATGCCTTCATCAAAATTAATCGTGACCTTATCCCCAAAACTTTTGAAACCCTTGATCTCAAGCTTAGCTAGTTGCATTAAAAAATTGTAGTTTGAGTATTGTAAATATTTTTTGACCTTCAAAACGGCCAAAATAGGCAAGTTATGGGAAGATCGAAAGTTCTTGGCTATTCAAATTATTGAAAGAAGCAAGGTCAACAAATTTAAAATTAAAATTGATAAATTTGTCAAACTATGGATGATATTCAATTGATCCTGTATATCGCATTTGTTGTATTTGCGATTGTATCCAGGATGTTAAAAAGTAAGAAGGCTGGTAAGTTAAAGCCACCGGTTCAAACGGAGCAGGAAACTACAGAACGTGAATTCAGTTTTGAAGACTTGTTGAAGGAATTTACTGAAGGGCCAAAGAAGGAAGAACATCGGGAGGAAGTAGAGGAGGTTTTTGAGGAAGAATATCAAAACGATGAAGAGGCTGAGAGAATATATCAGGAATCAATAGCCGCTACAGAGCGATATGAACAGATGGCCAAGGTGTCTGAAGACAGACACACAGGTAATTTCAAGCATTTTGGAGGGTATTCGGAAGAGGATGTAGAAGAGGAAGAGAACGAATATGCTGAACTTTTTCAAGATCAAAATAGTGCGAAAAGGGCAATTATCTTAAGTGAGATAATAAATAGAAAGTACTGAAAATAAGCGGTTTAGTTATATAAATGGAAGTTTCGTTGCTTTTTTTTATTAAAATCGGTACTATTTTAACTAATTTCTTACTTAAAGGGCTAAATTGATGGAATTGGTACATTTTCTATTTGAAACGAAAAAATAAACCGCCATATTTACTGCTTCGTAGCATGTTGAAAAAATGCAATTTTTATTAGGCAGGTTACTTTGATTTTTTAAACTATATAAATAGCTGTATTTACTCATTTTTTAATATAGATAATGTTAAAACATCTTCTTTTAGTTCTTTTGTTTGGTCTTTCAACACAAAGTGGCATTTCACAGTCAAATTGTAATTCTACTTTTTCTGTAATTGAAAATCCAAAGAACCAATCTTTGCAAATAGAGATTAAAACTAATGGCAACTATATTTGTACATTGTATGTGGTTGAAAATGGGACATATGTAGAGGTGGAATCTATAGACGGATACAATGCATCCACTCAGAAAATTGAAAACCTATCAAGAAACAAAGTTTATTTGGTTAAAGTGGAGTTTTTTATAGAAGAAGGCGTTTGTAGAACTAGAAAATTGGGTGGAATAACATTTTAATTTATGAAGATATTCTTTACTTTTTTGAACCGTTCAGCACTGACCTTGATATTTTTAATTGGATCGTGGGCTGTTATTTTTGCTCAAACTTCAATAAACGCATCAGTAACTCAACATGTCACCTGTTTTGATTCCGGTAATGGTGAAATCACTTTAAATATTACTGCTGGTACACCACCTTTCGTGGTTGAATTTTTTGTCTGGGATGGGTCAAGTGAAGCTGAAGTAGCAACAATCACAGGTACAAGTGATCCAACTATTGTATTAAACACTAGCATAACTCTTGGTACAGGAAGTGTATCATATGGACCTGGGTATCCAGGATTTGGAATAAGAGCAAACGATAATCCTACACAGGAATTGTTTTTTGGTGTAGGTAATGAATATCGTGTAAGAGTCACAGGTAGTCAGCCACCACCAGCAAATGTTAAAACAGTATCAGGACTTACTGTTTCTGAACCTGCAGAAATTTCCCAAACTGAAATAATTTCGGATAATACAAATTGTATAACACCTGATGGTTCGATTGATATTACGGTTTCAGGTGGGGTAGGGCCTTTTGGTTATTCTTGGACTGGGGATAACGGATTTGGTCCTGATACCAATGAAGACATTAGCAATTTGGTGGCAGGAGACTACACTGTAGTTGTTACAGATAATAGTACGGTTGGATGTTCTAAAGTCTTTGGTCCATTTACAGTTGGAGATCCTCTTCCGAGTGACGCACTTGCGGTAAGTGATGCCACCATTTGTAATGCGGCAGAATCTGATGTTATTATAACTATTACCAATGCTGAGTCTGGTGTTGATTACGAACTGCAAACTGTTGGTGGGGCATCATTGGTACCTGCCGTTACAGGAACTGGAACAGGAGCAGATTTAAATCTAACAATTTTACAAGCTAATGCCCCTACCACTAATACTACTTACAAAGTTCATGCTGTTGCGGGTATTTGTACACCAATTGATTTACTTGATCAACCTACTATAACTGTAAATGATCAGCCAGATAATAGCTTAACAGTGAGTGATCCGGGAGTTTGTAACCCTGTAACATCTGATGTTGATATAATTGTAAATTCGGCTGAATCGGGAGTTAGCTATGAAGTTACAATCGGAGGTACACCACTTACGCCTCCTGTAATAGGATTAGGTACAGGAGCAAATTTAACATTAACTATTTTACAAGCTGATGCACCAACTATTTCAACGACTTATGACATTGTAGCAAGTATAAATGGCTGTTCAGATGTAACTTTGACTGATCAAGCTGTGGCAACTGTAACAAATACCGTAACGATCGCCCTTGGAACAGTAACGGNNTGGCAGGCCCTGTAACGTTGAGTGATCCATCAGCAGCAGTTATCGCCCTTGGAACAGTAACGGACCCCACAACCTGTGCGGGAACGGAAGGCAGCATAGAATTGACAGGCTTGGCGGCAAGCACAAGCTATACAGTAGACTACACCGATGATGGCACACCTGTAAGCACGAGCATCATGAGTGACGGANNATCGCCCTTGGAACAGTAACGGACCCCACAACCTGTGCGGGAACGGAAGGCAGCATAGAGTTGACAGGCTTGGCGGCAAGCACAAGCTATACAGTAGACTACACCGATGATGGCACACCTGTAAGCACGAGCATCATGAGTGACGGAGCAGGAAGCCTAGTGATAGCAACCTTGGATGCGGGTTCATATACAAATATCAGTGTCACCGAGAGCAATTGTACCTCGAATGTATTGGCAGGCCCTGTAACGTTGAGTGATCCATCAGTAGCAGTTATCGCCCTTGGAACAGTAACGG
>DDIU01000023.1 GCA_002338655.1 Flammeovirgaceae bacterium UBA1842
GTGAGATTTCAAAAGCTTGACATAGCTCGGTAACAGTATACTTGTTAGTACGCCATTCACAGATAAATTCTATTTTTTGTTCCATAGTCGTTGTGTTCTTCCAAGGCATAGTAATTTGTTTTTTATTACAAATTACTGCTCTTAAAAGTGTAAACTATGTCCCTTTAACTCTGTAAAGCATGTCCCTTTACCGTACCCCCAATTGAGCCTAACGGCCCGGCTATGCGTAGTGCGGGATTTCAAGGCACTTCACTGTCCGCCTGCTGTAAAGTTTATTTAATGTAATAACCTTCATATCAGCACTTTCGCCCGCATTACGTATAGCCATTGTTGTGCGGTCGTACTTTTTTTCGGTCGTCTTTCAGCGTTGGCAAAGACATACTCTTTTGCAATTTTTGGTTGCAGCGTTGGCTGGTGCGAATTGCAAATGTGTATGGCTTTTAGCGTTGGCATTATTTCGTTATTACTCTGTTTTTCTTAAAATTTTCTGCTTGTTCAAATATGTCTTTATATACTTCGTCTCTTTCTACTGGCGGATATCCGTGTTCATCTAAGAGAATTATTAGTCCAACTTTTAAAGCGGATTTAATGTCTTCTCGTTTGCTCCAATCTGGATATTTGGCTTGAGAGTCCACCAAGTCTTTAACTGCTTGAGCTAAAATAATGAGTTTGTCTTCTGGATATTTGAAGTCATACTTGATACACAAATCTTTCAAAATGTCGTAGAAGGCTTTTTCTTCAAAGTCAATTCCCAATTCGTCTCCTGCTGAAAACTCTTTTTGTACTTCCCAAATTAAGTTGGTCAAATGCTCCGCCATTTCTTCGTACACTTCGCTTCGTAAAACGTCATCTTCTTTCCGCTCGTTGTAGCGTTCTACCAAGGTTTGCATTTTCTTAGAGAAGTCAATTCCTTTTACTTTATTAACTTTCTTAATCTCTCCAATGGCTTTAGCTAAAAGTTGTTGAAGCAGTTTTATTTTGGTGTGGGGCAACTTGATTTTGTCAATCTTTGCCAAATAGTCTTCTGAAAAAAGGTCTTGTTCGCTTTGGGTTTCATCTCCAAGTTTGAAGATTTCCTGAACTCCGTCACTTTCCAAAGCATCTTTTATCATTTCCCGAACTCTGGCGTTCATTTGTGCCGTGTCGGGTGCACTGCCTTTGGTCAGTTTGAAAACGATTGACCTAACAGCCAAGTAAAAATGAGTATAGTCTCTTTCTTTCTGTGTTAAATGTTCACTTCCTGCACAAATATCATAAGCGGCTTTCAATCGTTTTACCAAGCCCATAAATCGAGTTTCTAAGTCTTTGGTCAACTGAACATATTCAGCAGCCATATTCAAGGTGTTCAACTGCTCTAAAGCAGCACCACCAAAATATTTTGAGCTGTCGAACTTATGGAACACTTTAGCCAAAAGGTCTAAATGGTTTCTCACTACAATCAGCGATTCTTGAATGTCTTCAAAGTTTTCTCTTTCGCCTTTGTTGTATTTGGCAAGAGCTATATTCATAGCCTTTTTGATACCAATGTAATCGACAACCAAGCCTTTGTTTTTCCCTTCAAATTTTCGGTTTACTCTCGAAATGGTCTGAATTAAATTGTGTTGCTGAATGGGCTTGTCAATGTAGATGGAATCCAAAAAAGGCACATCAAAACCTGTTAGCCACATATCGACTACAATGGCAATTTTGAAATTGGATTTTTCATTTTTAAACTGTCTGTCCAATTCCTTTCGGTATTCTTTTGTGCCGAGCAAATCGTACATTTCTTTTGGGTCGTCTTTTCCTCTGGTCATTATCATTTTGATACGCTCCATTGGTTTGATTTCCCTTTTGTCTTTGTCTGTTAAAACAGCTCCTTCTTCGGCAATTCTGATTTCCGCCCATTCAGGTTTTAGGGCGATTACATTTTTGTAAAACTCGTAGCCAATTTCACGGCTGCTACAAACAAACATTGCTTTGCCTTTTACAGTAGCACCTTCGTTTACTCTGTTTTCGTAATGGTTTACAAAGTCTTCCGCCAATTTCAATAATCGGTCAGGGTCGCCTAAAATGGCGTTCATTGTTGCCGTTGCCTTTTTGCTTTCTTCTATTTGGTATTCATTGGCTCCTGCTTCGGCTGCTTCTTCGTAGTATTTTTCAATTTTCTCCAATTCGCTGTTGTGCAAGGCAACTTTGGCAGCTCGTCCTTCATAAACAATACGAACCGTGATTTCATCTCGTACCGATTCTGTCATTGTGTAGGCATCAACGACTTTTCCGAATACATCCAAAGTTGCATCTATTGGTGTTCCTGTGAAGCCAACAAAGGTTGCGTTGGGTAGTGAATCGTGTAAATATTTAGCAAAACCGTAGGTTTTCTTCACACCATCTTTGGTGACTTTTACTTTTTGGTCGAGATTGGTCTGGCTTCTGTGCGCTTCATCCGAAATACAAATCACATTGGTTCTTTCGGTGAGCAGTTCGGTGTCTTCTGTAAACTTGTGAATGGTGGTCAAGAATACACCACCGCTATTTCGGCCTTGCATTTTGCTTCTTAAATCTGCTCTGCTTTCTACACTTTCCACCGCATTGTCGCCAATGAATTGCTTGGCATTGGTAAATTGCCCTGAAAGTTGGTCGTCTAAGTCGGTTCTGTCGGTAATGAGTACAATGGTCGGACTTTCAAAATGCGTGCTTTTCATCAACAAACGGGTGAGATAGAGCATTGTAAAACTCTTTCCGCTTCCTGTTGCTCCAAAATAAGTTCCACCTTTTCCATCACCGTCTGGTTTCTCCGCTTTTTTGATGTTCTCGTATAAACTGCGTGCTGCGTAATACTGCGGATAGCGACAAACGATTTTTTCGTCTTTTTTGGATGAATCGGGAATGTAAATGAAGTTTTGAATAATGTCCCGCAAGCGGTTTTTATGCAACATTCCCTGAACCAACGTGAACATACTATCTATGCCGTCCACGTCTTTTGCCAAACCTGCAATTCTTCGCCAAGCGTAGTAAAACTCGTAAGGGGCAAAGAATGAACCTGCTTTGTTGTTTACGCCATCACTTATAATGCAAAAGGCATTGTATTTAAACAATTCAGGAATGTCTCTTTTGTAGCGTGTGGTCAACTGAACAAAAGCATTGTGAATGGTGGTGTTTTCCTGAATGGCTGTTTTAAATTCAAAAACCACCACAGGCAATCCATTGATGTATAAAATACCGTCTGGAATACGTCTTTCTGTGCCAACAATTTCCAATTGGTTGACAAACTTGTAAACATTGGTATCAGGTGGATATTGTTCCTCGGGTTCAGCAGCAATGATGTCTAAATTTTCACTTTGTCGCTGACGGTCTAAACCTGCATAATCAATGAGCGAAATATGAATGTCTTTTTGGTTGGGGTCTTCTCGTTTGAGGATAAAACCATCTGCTAACCACTGCATTATTTTCTTGTTGCTTTCGTAAAGATCTGCCGAAGAAAGCGTTTTGAGTTGCAGAATAATGGCTTGTGCTTCTACCGCGGTGAGATTGGCATTTTGATAGCGAGTGAGCAAATAGGTTTTCAGGTCTTCTTCAATGAGTACTTCGCTTTCATCTGTTCGCACCAAACTACTGCCCACAAAATGCGGATAGCCTTCATTTCCTAAAAGCTCTATAAATGCTTGTTCCAATTTCGCTTCTGTGAATTTCATTTAGTTATTTGTAATTACTCTAACCGAACTTGCCACTCGGTTTTCTTCATAAATATCTGCATAGTAATATCTTTGGTCCATTGCGTATAAAACCTTTTTCAAGTCCGTTTCGGATTGAATTTTAAACGCATCATTCTCAATATCTACACCTGCTTTTTCTTTTGCATAAGTTATTAGCAACGTTTTTTTATCTGCGTTTAATCCATTGTACTTTATGCCAATGTCGGCAATTCGTTTTCTGTTATGAGCACCGATTGAGGTGTTTGTAATTCCATCAAGAACTATAAATTCATTGTTCACGAAAGTATCTACCTCATCTTGTGTAGCTTCTCGGTGCAGTTCTTCAATTCCGGGGAATATCAATTTCAGTTTTCCAATGGTTTTGAAATAAAGGGTATCGCTTGCAGCAATGTAAACGGCATCCGATTCCTTTCTGATTTCAATTTGATTTCTATGCTCTACAATTTGCGGTGCACCCGAATAGTCAAGAATAGTTTTGCGAGCGACAAATAGGGAAGGTGTGATTCTTTGAAAATGCTTTTGTCCATTCTGAATAATCGCTATTGCAGCAATTTTTTTGTATTCATTATTCGCAATTTGATTGAGACTTGCTGTGCTATATGCGGTATTGCATTCATCAACGTAAAAGGCCTGCTGCGAAAAGTTGGTCAATCGAAACCATTCGTCTTCATCAAGTTTATGGCTTGGTGTAAAATCAATGGCTTCAATAGATGCAATGTCTAAGGCAACAATGATGTCTGCTGTTTGATTCAAAATGTTTTTGTACTCACCTCGTACTTTTCCTATTAGTTCACTCATATTTTAGATTTCTATAAAGGTGTAATCATTAATTCTTCTCACAGACATTGCTTCGAAAGTCTGGGGACTTTTTAATTTCTTTCTACTAATCAGCATAACTTTAACGTTTTCGCCTGTATGGACGTAATAGAAGTTATACCTAAATACCAAAAATACTGGGTTGAAATATGAAACCCGAGAAACAAAAGTGAATAGGATGGTCATTCCAAAAACCACCCAAAAAGTAATCAGTCCTTTTACGCTCAATGCCACAAAGAAGAAGGCTAAATAATTGGCCAAAAAATCATTATTGGAAGTTTCAAGCGATACCACTTTGTGGATGGTTGACTTGGCTAAAAGTTTACAAATACCAAGTGAAATGAGTGTAAGCAAAAACGGAATTAGTACATAAACTGCATAGGTTACCCAAGCGTGATTTCCAAGCTGTGTTTCAAACGGATTCACTTCATTTTGAATGAGATAAACAATCAAAAAGAAGGAAACCGAACTGAAGGTTAGAAAAAGTCTTAGGATAAAATTCATAATACTTAAATTTTAATGCTTTTGGTTTCTTTAAATGTTTTGAACAAAAAGATAGCCATTGAACCTGCTAAATTGACTGCTAATTCACTATGTCTTTCTAATGGCTTGATGCTTTTTTTGCTTTTTCCGTGAGCATCTCCAAGTTTGTTTCGCAACGCTCCTAATCCGCTAACAATACCGCTTGCTCCTCCAAGAATTTGTTTAAAGATTTGCTCCTGATGGTTTTCAGGTGCTAAGTTTAAGGATTTTGCAACTTCTCTATATAATTCTGGCAATTCAGCCGCATCATTGTATTCAATATCTTGTTCGTCTAAAATGTGCTTTAAAATGCTTTCAATTAATGTTCTAGCTGCTGTTATCGCACCTTCGGGTTCGATTTGTTTCCGTTCAAGAGCTTTTTCCCATTGCGAATGAATATGTGCTTCATCAAAAACAATGCTTTCTTCTAATGGTGAAGTAGTTTTCTTTTCCAAATAATTTAGGATAGAGGCAAATTCACTCCATAAAAAATCTCTACGTTCTTGATAAGTGCTAAATCTTCCTTTTATAAATGTCCAAAATTGGTCAATTGTCCTTTTTGTCTTTACCCATTCTGGTAGCAACCTTTCTAAGGTTTTGTTCCCAATTAGTTTAGTCCTTACTGTGGTATATAATTGGTTATCAAAGTCGCTCCCTGTAGCCCTTGCAACTACGCCATCTTGGAAATATTCGACAAGTTGAAATTCACTCAATTTGTTTATTTGGTCTAGTTCTTCTTTCATCTCATCACTAGTTCTTTTTCCATACTCTCCACAACCCCTCGCATCAGTACAGGGCAAAGCGGTTTGATGCTTTCCTTTAATTGCTCGTTGATGCGTTTACGGGTTTCTAAGGTATGGTAAATGGTGACTATGGCTTCTTGTTTTTCCATGCTCGGAATGGGCAATTTGATAGCACACATATCTGCCCAATCAAACGTTTCTCTGGCACTGCCCCAAGAGTTGAAACGAGCATATCGGTCAAATTCCGTTCTTTGGAAATACAGATACAAATATTCGGGAAGTAGCTCGTCAAAGTCTTTAACTTCAAAAACTGTATAAGTGCTTGAAACTAGTCCTGCTTCTCCGTCCAATATGGCAATTGAAATCTTCTCACCATTTCTTGATGTTACCGACACATAACCAAACTGCCTTGGTCTTACAATTTTATATTTAGATAAATCAAGTCTGCTTTTATTTGACTTAGTCGGGATGAAAATCTTGTTTACGCTAATTCCTAACAGATTATCAGTTTCCAAATCCCTATTCCGTTCATCTGATTGCTCAATATACTCTCCCAATCTTTTTAGCGGCTCTTTCTTAATCAAATCCTCAATGTAGGTATCGCAAATCAGCTGCAAATCTTCCAAACTGTTTTCGTAGGTTTTTTGGTTGGTGAGCAAGCCTTTGTACAGGGCTACATATTTGCGTTGTTCGGTAATGTCGGGAATGGGGATTTCTATTTCGCAAAATCGATCCCAATCCAAGCTGGCTCTTACGCTGCTATCACTAATAAACCAACCGTATCTGTCAGATTCAGGGCGTTGAAACCACATCATCATATATTCAGGAATCAATTCGTTTTCATCTTTGCTTTCCATGACTAAATAGGCTGGTGAGATAATCGCAGGCTCATCATCCGTGTAAAGTGAAAGGCGGATGGTTTCATCTCTGCCAACTTGCATTGCAGAATAGGCAAATTGCCCTTTTTTTATGATTTTATATTTGGACAAGTCTGTTCCCGAAACATTGGCAACAGAAGGCATAAAGTTTTTGGTAATGTTTATTCCCAAAAGATTTGAAACCGCCAAATCTTTGTTTCGGTTGTCCACCAATTGTATGTAATCGCCCAAACGCTTATAACTCATAACCCAATGTTTTAAAAGCGTTAATCAATTGTGCTTGCGAGTCTTTTTCTTCTTTGAGAAGGGTTTTGAAATCTTGCTGTATGCGTTTCATTTCCGTGTCAAAATCAATGCCGCTGTCTTTGTCTACAAACTCAATGTATTTGCTCGGCACCAATGAAAAATCGTTGGCTTTCAGGTCTTCAAAACTGGCAGATTTGCAATACTCGGGTATGTCTTTGTAGGTGCTTTCATAGCCCACTTGTTGCCAATTGTGGTAGTTTAGGGCTACTTGCTGTATGTCGTCTTCGGTGAGTTCAATATATTTTTTCTCATACTCGCTTCCCCAACGCCTCAAATCCATAAACAGGATTTCGCCTGTGCGGTCTCGGTAGTTTTTAGGTTTTTCCTTGGTGTAATCCGTGCGTTGCTTTTTGTTCTTGTTCAAAATCCAAAGTGTTACGCTAATGTCAGTCGTATAAAAGGTGTTTCGTGGAATGATGATAATGGCTTCCACCAAATCATTTTCAATCAACTTTCTACGGATTTTGTATTCTTCGCCACCGCCCGAAAGTGCACCATTGGCAAGAATGAAACCTGCTACGCCATTTTCAGAAAGTTTGCTCACCATATTCAAAATCCAACCGTAGTTGGCGTTGCTTTTGGGTGGCACTTCATAGCCCATCCAACGTGGGTCGTCCAAGAGTTCGTTTTCGCCCCGCCAATCTTTCAGGTTAAATGGCGGATTTGCCATAATGTAATCGGCTTTCAGGTCTTTGTGCTGGTCGTTGGAAAAAGTGTCTGCGTGTTTGTCGCCAAGGTTGGCAGCAATACCACGGATTGCCAAATTCATTTTCGCCAATTTGTATGTCGTTGGCGTGTTTTCCTGTCCGTAAATGGAAACTTCCTTTTTGCTTCCCTGGTGGGCTTCAATAAACTTGATAGACTGCACAAACATTCCGCCTGTTCCACAGCAAGGGTCATAGATGATGCCTTTGTATGGCTCTATCAATTCCGCCATCAAGTTCACAATGGTTTTGGGCGTGTAAAATTCGCCTTTGCCTTTTCCGCTACTTTCTTTCAGGGCAAACTTGCCCAAGAAATATTCATACACCCGTCCAATCACATCTTGTCCGTTGTCTTTGAGTGTGTCAATATCGTTGATGGTGTCGAGTAGGGAGGCGAGCTTGGTTTTGTCCAATGCCAAACGTGAAAAGTAATTATCAGGCAGCGCCCCTTTTAAAGCAGGGTTGTTTTTCTCAATGGTGTTGAGTGCCGTGTCAATTTTTAGGGAAATGTCGTTTTGCTTGGCATTTTTGATGATGTAGCTCCACCGTGAAATTTCTTCTAAGTAGAACACATTTTTCATAGCGTAGAAATCTTTCATTTCCACGTATTTTTCTTTGCCTTCGGCAATCAGTTCTTTTCTACGTTGTTCAAATTTGTCGCTGGCGAATTTCAGGAAAATCAGTCCGAGTACTACGTGTTTGTATTCGGCAGGTTCTATTGAACCTCTCAACTTGTCGCAAGCTTGCCACAAGGTTTCTTCAATCGCTTTTTCCTTTACTTTCTGTTTGGCCATTTATGTTTAATTTCTTTATATCGTTTTCAAATTTAGTTCATTCTGTCCAAGCGTTGGCAAAAAACAGCTCTTTTGGTTTTTTCTGCGTTGGCTTTGTGTGTCGGCAAAAACCAAATGTGCTGTTTGTGCGGTTGGCTTTCTTCGTATGCCGCACAACACCCGACTAACAGCACTAAGGTGTTGATATATATTATTATTGGGAATAAATTTAAATAATTTTCCGATAAACTGACTACCTAAGCCTTACCCTTCAATACCCCTTCAGATCAATGTTGTCCACCTCAATCATCTCTACCGTTTTGCCCATCTTTTTTTGAATGATTTTAAAATGGTGCTGATCTTCAGCAGCTACAAAAGATACCGCCTCACCCGGAGATTCTGCCCGGCCTGTTCGTCCGATACGGTGTACATAATCTTTGGGTGATCGGGGCAATTCATAATTGATTACATAGGGCAAGAACTCAATGTCAATGCCTCGTGATAGTAAATCGGTAGCTACCAAAACTTGTAATCTACCTTCTTTAAATTCCCTAAGCCTTTCTGTCCGTGCGCCTTGGCTTCGTTTGCTATGGGTAGCTTCAGCATTAATCCCATTTTTTCGAAGCTTATCTGCCACATGGTCGGCCTTATAGACTGAAGAGGTGAAAACCAGTACTTGTTTTAGGTCTTTGGTTTTTATTAAATATCGAAGCAATGGCCCTTTTTGTCCTTCTTCTACCGCATAGGCCGTTTGGTTGATAAGGTCGATGGATTCAACTTCGGCTTCTATTTTAACCACTAAAGGATCGTGCAAGATCAGCTGATTGATATTGTTTACCTCCTTGCTTAATGTGGCGGAGAATAACAGGTTTTGTCTCTTAGGAGGTAGTAAAGCTAAGATGCGGTTCATCTCGTCTTTAAAACCCATATTGAGCATTTTGTCTGCTTCGTCCAATACCAGCGTTTCTACCTGAGCAAGACTTAGCGCTTTGGAGTCCACTAATTCCAATAGTCTGCCGGGTGTGGCTATCAGTACATTTACACCATACAGACCTTTCATCTGTGGATTAATGGAAGCACCACCAAACACGGCCATGGATTGTACAGGATAGGCAAGAGCATTGCCAAAGGTTATAAACACCTCTTTTACTTGCATGGCCAATTCCCTTGTTGGCACCACCACCAGGGTGTTCACATTTCTACTTTTAGTAGTCGTTTTGCCTTCCAAATTCATCAAGATCGGCAGTACGTAACTGGCGGTTTTCCCAGATCCAGTTTGGGCAATACCCAGTACATCTTTCCCTTTCAAAATGGCTGGAATGGCCTTTTGTTGTATAGGATACGGCTTATCATATTTTTGATTGACCAGTGCTTTGATTAATGCGGGAGATAAACCTAATGAGGTGAAAGACATGCGATTACTATTATTGAGGATAATGAAGGAAAGTTTATAGACAAAGATAGCGAGAATTTAATTTGTATAATCAAGGCATATCTAAAATGGCTTGGTTTGGGCACTAATTAAGTGACAAAAACCATGATATATTTTACTATATTTATATAGTGAGTTAACAATATATAAAATCAAAAGTAAGATTGAATTCCTTTTATTTGTAGCATGAAGAATGTCACTACAAAGATATACATCATTTGCACCGTGGTTTTGCTTACTGGAGTCATCATCTCGTTGGTTACATATTTTGGTTTTGAAAGTGCTAATAATATTAAGAGGGATAAAATCCTATCGGGTAGTTTTAATAATATTCAAGATCAGATTGAAAGGGAAATAGAGCGGAACTTAAACTCATTGTATGCTTTAAGGGCTAATTATATGTCGCATGGTGGTTTCTCTAGGAATGAATTTCAAAGTTATGCCAGCTACTATACCTCAAAGATAAAAAGTATCCAAGCCCTGGAGTGGGTGCCAGTAATTAAACAGCACCAACGTGATTCTTTTGAATTGGCGACACGAAAAGAAGGGTTTGAAAATTTTCAAATCACCACAAAGGTGGGAGATAGCTTGGTAAGGGCTGAAACAAGAGCAGTGTATTACCCGGTATACTTTATTGCCCCTTTGGAAGGAAATGAATCAGCCTTTGGTTATGATCCAGGGCCAGCTATTGAAGTCAGACAGGCTGCCATTGACAGAGCCATTGAAACTCAGCGTGCAGCCACTTCTAATGTAATGTCCACTATTCAGAGGGCTGAACCACACAAAGCCATATTGGTCTTTGTCCCCATTTTTAAAGAAGGTAAAAAAGGGGCTGAAAATGTGATTGGCTTAATAGAAGGGGTATATCTGATGAATCGACTGATTGAATCCGCCTTACAAGAAATTGATTTGAATGATACAGAAGTCATTATAAAAAGCAAGGATGCGGAAGGGGAGCTGTTGTTTGGTGAACCCAACACACAAGCCTTAACTAATAGTAATTCAAGGAGTGGGGAACTTACAATGGCGGATAGCTCTTGGGATCTGCAAATGATCTATTACGGTGATCTTGGCCTTCCAATAATTAAACCTATATGGATATTAATTGTAGCCTTAGCAATCACTTTTATGATTGTGAAAATTGTCTTTGATGTGCTTACCGATAACCGGAGGACTTTGCAGAAACATGTGAAGAGTCTGGAGCAGAAAAATCAAGACTTGGAACGATATGCCTATGTAGCCTCACATGATTTACAGGAACCGCTACACTCTATGCAAAGCCTTGTTAATCTATTGGATTTAGAATATAAGGACAAGTTTGATGAAAAGGGACAGCAGTACATGCAGTATATTTTGGCCTCGTCCAATAGAATGAGCTCTTTAATAACTAATTTATTGAAACATAGTCGAATAGGTTTTGATGAGGCTATAGAACTAGTGGATTGTAATGTGGTTTTGGAGAGGGTGATCCAAGATTTGGATCAAACTATTAAAAAAGCGAATGCCCAAATTAGGATAAAAAAATCGCTTCCAACTATTAAAGCCTATCCGTCTGCATTGCATCAGTTATTTCAAAATTTAATTTCAAATGCCATTAAATTTCAATCGCGTGATAATCAACCCGAAATTGAAATATCTTCTGAATTTAAAAACAATCAGTGGCAGTTTATGTTTAAAGATAACGGCATTGGAATACCTAAAGCGTCTCAAAAGCAAATATTTGTTATTTTTAAGCGGTTACACAACAGTTCGGTATTTGCAGGTACCGGAGTTGGATTAGCCAATTGTAAAAAAATAGTGGATATCCATAATGGTGAGATATGGGTGGAATCAGAACAAAATAAAGGGAGCACATTTTTCTTCACTATGAACTTAAATAAATTATGACATCGGCTTATGTACTTTTAATTGATGACGATGAGGTTGCAAATTTTGTGAATAATAGGATTATACAAAATACAATAGGGGGCATCAAAACAGTATCTTTCCTCACTGCGTCAGAAGGCTTAAATTACTTAAAGGCATGTAATGCAAATGGCGAAAAATTACCGGAGTATATTTTTCTTGATATAAATATGCCTGAAATGAGTGGTTGGGAATTTTTGGGGCAATATGCTGATTTGGATGCAGAAATTAGGGGAAATATAAAAGTATATATGCTGAGCTCTTCTCAAAATGAGGAGGATTTTAGAAAAGCAGAAATGAACGAAAATGTATCAGGGTTTTTAAACAAGCCATTGCTAGGCAAGGATTTATTGGAGGTAGTTGATCATAATATCTAATGAATTAATATTCATTCGGTTCTATATGAATCAATACATTGCCCAAGCCTGGAATCTCTTTTCGTAGTGTGTCTTTGAGTTTGTGAGATAATGAATGGCCTTCTTTTACTGTAATATTCGCATCTACCATGGCGTGCAAGTCGACATAATATTTCATGCCCACTTTCCTGATGTAGCATTTTTCTGTCCCCACTATTCCATTCACTTTCAAGGAAACCGCCCTTATTTCTTCCACAAGATCCTCATACAAATGCTCATCCATGATTTCACCTAGGGCAGGCCTGAATATCCTGTAACAGTTATAAAGTATAAAACCAGCCGCTAAAAGTGCCGCCCAATCGTCAGCCGATTCAAAACCTTCGCCCAAAAACAGGGCGATTGAAATACCGATGAATGCAATGATGGAAGTAATGGCATCGCTGCGGTGATGCCAGGCATCTGCTTTTAAGGCCGTGCTTCGGGTTTCTTTACTTTTTTTGATTACCAATCGGAAGGAGATTTCTTTCCAGATAATGATGGCTCCCAATACCATTAAGGTCCATGATTTGGGCATTTCATGGGGGGTCTGAATATTTAAAATGCTTTCATAAACGATAATGGTAGCGGAAATCATTAAGAACCCAACAACAAGGAAGGTAATTAGGGGTTCGGCCCTTCCATGACCATAGGGGTGATTCTCATCGGCTGGCCTGCTTGAATACTTGATGCCAAATAGCACAAGTAGTGAAGCAAAAATATCGGTAGTTGACTCTATAGCATCTGCTATGAGCGCATAGGAATTCCCAAAATAGCCCGACAGACCTTTGATTAAAGCAAGGAGCGTATTGCCTATGATACTAAAATAGGTGGTTTTTATTGCGGTTTGTTCGGGGGTCATGTGCTTTGTCTCACTCACAATGTAAAGTTGCACTCTTCACAATGATATCAAAAGATAGTTCCCATCTATATCATGGGAATTTACTTCAACTTATCCAGGTCCCGGATCAGTATTTTTCTTCTATCAAAATTGATCAGATTGGCCTCTTTAAGTTCGTTGAGGATCGTGGTAACTGTTTGTCTGGAGGTACCAGTAAGGTTGGCAATGTCTTTATGGGTAAGCTTGGTGGGGATCATGGTTTCAAAGCCCACTTTTTTACCTTTCCATTCAGCGGCTTCTTTTAAAAACTCGATGATACGTGTGCGTGCATCTTTGAACACAAGGGACTCGATCTTACGCTCCAGTTTCCTTATTCGCAGGCCAATCAATTTATAGATTTTAAAGCTCAACTCCTTATCGTCAGCCATCATGCCGCGCATTTCGTCAATACTTACTGGGCATACCGTAGTGCTTTCATCCATGGCCTGTGCAAAGTCGCCCCGTCTTTCTTCCCCTGTCAAAGCCAGTTCACCAAATATCTCACCAGTACCTAAAATGGCCTTTACCACTTCTTTTCCATCTTCTGTATAGTGACCCAACTTTATTCGCCCTTCGGCAATCATATATATGTATTTGGCGGGCTCCTCGGCAAAGTATACAAATTCACCTTTACCGTAATTAGTGAACTCATGCGTTTCATGCATGGACTTTGTTTTGGTCGGGCAAAGCATATTAAATAAATCTACATCTTGAAAATACCAAAGATTGGAAGTGTCGCTCATGCTAAAATCTTGTTTAGAGGAATTATAAAATTAGGTATTAATGCTAAGTTAGTAAAGTTAACATGGGTATATGGGATAATTGAAGTGCTTTTAATTGTCAACATAAACTACAATAAACAGCAATGAGCAGAATATTAAAAGACATTCGAATCTACCCAATAAAATCACTGGGTGGAATTTCACTGCCCTCGGCCAATTTAACTCCAAGAGGAATAGAACATGACCGTAGATGGATGCTGGTAAATGAAGCCAATCATTTTCTTACCATCAGGCAACATCCTGAATTTCTCTTTTTTACACTCCAATACGATGATGATGGGTTTTTGGTTTCCAAAAGAGAAGTGGAGGACACATTAAAAATTCCATTTTCTATCAATAGTGGAGCAACTATAAAAGTGAAAATTTGGGAGGATGAGGTGGAAGCCATTGAGGGTGATTTTGCATTTGGTGAGTGGTTTACCAACCAACTTGGGTTCAAATGCAAACTGGTCTATATGCCAGATACTTCTCCACGAAGGGTGCAGCCTGAATGGGTTGAAGAAGAAGAGCATGTAAGTTTTGCTGATGCCTATCCTTTCACTATTGCAGGATTAAGCTCATTGGCCGATCTGAACAGTAAAATGACAGAAGATATTACCATGCAGCGCTTCAGGCCTAGTTTGATTTATGAAGGGGGCAAAGCCTATGAAGAATTTCTATGGAAAGACATTGAAATAGGCGCTGGAATGTTAAAGTGTGTTAAACCCATGACGCGATGCATTGTCACCACCTTAAAACCTGAAACAGCCGAAAAAGGGAAGGAGCCATTAAAAACCCTGTTTAAGCAGCGTATTGATGATAAAATGGTGTTTGCCCAGACGGCCATCATGGTAAAAGCAGCCCGAATAAATGTAGGGGACAATATTGTAGTAAAATCTACAAAACAATCGCCTTATGAGCCATTATAATATAAGGGGTTCATTAACTTTGGCGCATGGCATTCCTGTATCTTAAAGCATTGCACCTAATTTTTGTGGTCACCTGGTTTGCTGGGCTTTTTTATATCGTAAGGATATTTATTTATCAAACCGAAGCCCACGAAAAACCGGAGCCCGATCGCTCAATATTAATAAAAGAATACAAAAAGAATGGAAAACTATTGTGGTTAGGCATCACCTGGCCATCAGCTATCCTTACTTTAATATTGGGCACTGCCGTACTTTGGCAGGTGCCTTCTTACCTTAGTCAGGGATTTATGCATATCAAGTTGACCCTGGTTTTTATATTGTATCTATATCAATTCGGTTGCCATCGGGTGTATAAAATGATGCAAACCGATAACTACAAATACAAATCGATTCAACTTAGGATTTGGAATGAGGTAGCAACTATTTTGCTTGTAGGCATCGTTTTTATTATTGTTTTGAAAAATGCCATGAGCCTTGTTTGGGGAATTATTGGGCTGGTCATATTTGCTATTATACTTATGCTGGCCATAAGGTTATATAAATTAATGCGAGAGAAAAAATGAGAACACTATTGATGATTTTAGTGGTTATTACTATAGCCACTGCGTGCAACGCCCCCAAAGAGGAGAAATTGCGCATTTTTGGCCGTACTGAAGTTGCAGAAAATGGAGATGTGATTTATCACAAGATTGCTGATTTTAAGTTTGTTGATCAAGATAGCAACTTCGTGACCCCTGACACCTTCAAGGATAAAATTTACGTTGCCGATTTCTTTTTTACTTCATGCCCTACCATTTGCCCACTGATGAAAGTGCAGTTGTTGCGGGTGTATGATAAATATAAGGACAATCCGAATGTACTTTTATTGTCACACTCCATTGACCCAACACACGATACGGTGGCGGTGCTACATGATTTTGCAGAACGCCTTGGAGTGGAGAGCAGCAAATGGCATTTTGTAACTGGTGATAAAGATGAGATTTATAAAATTGGGCAGACAAGCTACATGGTGTCCGCCTCTGAGGATAGTTCTGAACCCGGTGGCTATATCCATAGTGGTGCATTTATATTGGTAGACAAAGATAAAAGGGTGCGTGGATTGTATGACGGCACTTTGCCTGATCAAGTGGATAGACTGATGAAGGATATGGATAAACTGCTTAAAGAATATGAAAAGTAGACTTAATATTACCCTGTTATTATTTGCAGTAATTGTTTTATTTGCCTGCACGGGTAAAAAACCCGGAGAAAAAAGCAACCTGAAGCAAAATGTGAAGTTTGAGCAGTATATGGTGGAAGGTCAGCTGCTCTATCAACAGCATTGTATCAATTGCCATCAAGCGACAGGACAGGGGCTAGGGAAATTATATCCACCCCTGGCCAATTCTGATTTTATGCTGGATAATATGGAGGCTGTAATTTGCCTGATTAAAAATGGTATTTCCGGAAAAATTATCGTGAATGGAGTGGAATATAACCAGGCCATGCCCGGAATACCCAGAATTACCAACCTTGAAATAGCGGAGATTGCCACCTATATTTATAATAGCTGGGGCAATTCTGCAGGGCAGATAACTACGGAAAAAGTAGAGGCGGTGTTGAAGACCTGTGAGTAACCATCGGATGGCTTGGAGCCATCCGATGGGTGTCAGTAAATTAGGCTGGACTTATTTCTTTATTAAGTAATTCCACTTTAAAATTCACTTTTGCTTTTAAAGCATCAAACACCCTTATGATGGTTTCAACTGTAACATTTTTAGCGTTATTCTCTAGTTTAGAAATTTGAGATTTTCTAACTCCAATTAAATTCCCAAGTTGTTCCTGTGTAAGATGACGTTCTTTTCGAGCTGCTTTTATCATATTGCCAATTAGTTCAAGTTTCAGTTCAAATTCAAACTGATCTCTTCTTGGCGTTCCAATTTTGCCAATTATCAAGTCTTGAGCTTCATCTAAATTGTATGATTTCATTTTCTTTTCTTTTTTTTCACAAAATAATTTACCCTGATTTGTTCAGCCTTTTCAATTTCTTTTGGGCTCACCTTGTCAGTCTTTTTTACAAAACCGTGGGTTGCGCAAACTAGTGTAACTTTATTACTTTCCTTATCCCAAAACGCTAGAATACGATATTGTAAGCTTTCATATTTGGTTCTAAACTCCCAAATATTTTGATTTAGCTTCTTGAAAATTTTTGGGTCATTCAAAATTTGTGCTTTTCTGATATTATAAAATATCTTGTTTTGCACTTTTTCATTTTAGTTTTTGATGAACTCAAAAGCCTCTTCTAAGACCTTGATCTCATATTTTTGTTCCACTAACTCATTACTTTATAGTACAGAACAAAGTTAATAAAAGTTTCAATATAAGGAAACTTAAAATACCCATCGGATGGCTTAGAGCCATCCGATGGGTAATAGGTATTACAATCCTAAATGAATAACGCCTGGATTGCTATTTATGATAATGTGCAATTTGTCTCCGTTTTCCTCTCCAAACAAGGCCTTTACCCCCAATAGATTGATGATTTTGTCATTAACTTTCACAACGCTATTTACATAATAGCTACTTGTTGATTCCATTACTTTGACTGCCGCCAGTTTACCAGTAGTATTAAACTTAGCTGCAAACGCATTGGTTTGGCCTGTATTTACTTTTGTTCGGTACACATTTCCACTGGCGTCTTTTATTTCAGAATAATTGCCAATTACCATAAAGCCCTTATCTACATTGATGAGGTCAACAAAGTTACCGGCATACTCAAAGGTATTGGTCCATAACACATCGCCTAAAATGTTGATGCTCAACGTTTCCAGTTTTTCCTTCTCTTTGATATTTTGCTCCTTGCTTACCCCTTTATAAGCCAAAACAAAAGCATTCGTGTTTTCCACATATTGCATTTTACGTGGATAAAGAGAGGTTTCTATTTCTTTATTGAATATTTCCTCACCATTTTCACTGATATAAAACAAGCGATTGATAAACCCTGAGCTATTTCTCGATCTCACCAAAATAGCGCAGCCTTCTGGGGTAGTGGCTACACCACCTATAAGGTTTATTGTTGGGTCTACTTTATCCTCACTAAAGGGGAACTCCTTGTACCATGTTACCTTATTTTTATCATCTGCCTTAGCTATAAACACATTAACATGGTTTGGTTTTCTATTGGACTTATTCAGACCAACCAAATAATGACTGCCATCTGTATTTGCAACTATTTGTGTGGTATGCAATGCAGCATCCAATGAATCAGGGTTTATGTATTTGGCAGCAGTAGGAATTTTAATGCTTCGATAATTAAAATACTCAGTGCCGAGCGTTTTGTCTGGGCTTATCAAGTTTTGAAACATCTGAGAAACGCCTTTGTCAAGTGCTTCATTGGCCATTTTCTTTTCATTATTTATTAAAAGATTAAGCCCAGATTCACCATTGTAATAAGTCTGAAAAAAGAGTGGGTATTTAGCTATATTTTCCTTGTCGATTCTGCGTTTGGCAATCTGGAGCAAGCTGTCCGCATCTTTGGCTTTGTAAATTAAGTCGCCAAGTTGAATAAGATAGGAGTTAATTGCTCCCGTGGTATCCCTGTTATTGACAAGCCCTAGCTGACCGATAAGTGATTGTTTGAATTGCTTATACCTTAACAAAGCAACAGGCAATGACTCATTATCATACTTGATCAAATTGAAAATAAGTTTATTATCCACATTATAAGGCACAAAATCTGGGTTGTACGCCATGGGATTCATCCTTTTTAAAGAAGCATTAAGAGCAATTTCGGCTTGTTCCAGGTCTTTGCGCAGAGCGGATATATCCTTGTTAACTTCAGCTATTGCATTGTCGGCCCATTTTTTATAATTCCAGATTTCAATGTCTTTTATCAGAAAATTGGGACTGGTAAGCAAACCTTGGAGGCGATAGGTATCAATTTCTTTTATGGTATAGGATTGGTCAAACTTATTGGGATCGTATAGTTTGCCAGCAGCCAAGTACTTGTCCAAGTTGACAATGCTAGAGTCATAGTTCAGCTTCAAAGCTTCTAGTTTTGACTTTAGGTCATCATTGTACATTAGCAATAGTCTATCGCGGCTTGTAAAATTACCATTGATTTCATTGAATAATTTGATGGCCTTGTCATGGAAGTTTACACTTTTGGTAAAGTATTCATAAATCTCAGGCATTTTGTCCGTGAACAATTTAGCTGAATCATAGCCTTCCCTGATTTTCTTATTGACAAAGCTGAAATCCACAATGGGTCGCCCTTTTCCATCAAATCCATTGGCAAAATCCGCATAATACCCTGTGTTTTTGCTCACCTCTTTTTCATTAATAACCGCTGCGGATTTAGTAAAACGCAATTTGGCCTCATTGGCATTGGCTATTGCCCTTTCATACTGTGTGATTGGATTGCAAGCTTTATATCTACGTTCATAAATTAAGGCCAAGCGAAAATTACTGTTGGGATGGTCAAGGTCATTGACCATGTAAGCCTTTAAAATAGAAAGGGCTTCATCATCAGAGGATTGCACCAAAGTAGGGTATATGTCCTTGTACTTCTGGGCATACATCGGAATGCCAATTAGTAAAAAAGATAATATGATGATTGACTTTTTCATATCCCTAATACTCTAAGTTCCACTCTTCGGTTAATCGCCCTATTTTCATCCGAATCATTTGGTACCTTGGCCATGGACTCACCATACCCATTGGTGACAAACCGATTTTGGTCAATATTATTATCAATTAAGAATTTTGCCACACTGTCTGCACGCTTGTCTGAAAGCTGTTTATTATAAGCATCAGACCCCACATCATCCGTAAAGGCGGCAACTTCAACTTTTAGCGTAGGGTTTTCTTTCATTAGCTGGATCACACGCTCCAATTCAATAAATGAAACCTCTGATAATACAGTGGAATTGGATTCGAAAAGAATGTCTTTCAGCTCCAGTTTGGCATTGAGCTCTAGCTTAAGCAGCTTTAAATCGAGTGCTCCACCGCCCTTACCCACATCCAATGTAGTGGAATTAAACGCATAACCTTGGTCACTGGTGGCTTCAATTTCATACCTATCACCCACACGCAATGACACCATGCTATTGCCATCGACTTCGATACGTTCATCCCTGTCCTTATTTCTTAAAATGATTTTTGATTTTACCCGTGAATTATTTACCAAGTCAGAAACATTGATCATTACCTCCTTTTTCTCTGGTATCAGGGGTATTTCTTTTTCAAAATTTCTGTAAAGTACCAGGCCAGAAAGATCCATATTGAAAATCTCACTTTTAAAATTTGGGGCAGAAACATAAAACTCATAGTATGAACCAATAGGGAGTGCTATTTGAATATTCCCGTTGGGCATTAAGGTCTTTACCGTTTTGTAAAATGAGGGGGCGCGATCACGCTTTACCTGTATATCGGCTTCCATGCCTTCAAACAGCTCTGAATCGCTAACCTCGACATCCAAAAAGACATTTTGAAATAATTGGATATCGACATTGGTTTCCTGATAATCACGAACATTACGTAGGTCATAGGAGTTGATATAACTGGAATACCCTTCTTTCACTACTTCAAAATTGTAATACTTGCCGGCTGCCAATACTACAGTATAAGCGCCATCTTCAGGGTTGTTGTTGATCTCCGATATTATGTTGGAGGTGAGCGCATCCCTAACTATTATCTTGGCGGCTATTCCCTGTCCTGTATCGGCATCTGTTATATTCCCTTGAATGATGTTATTAACAAACTGCCTCAGTTTGGGCGGTATGATCACTGAATAGATATCTTGATTATTGTAAACAAAGTACATCAAGTCCCCTTGGGCGGCAATGGTGGGCAACTGGTCACTTTGGATAGAATTGGCAAAAGTCAAGGGCACGGGGGTGGACCAATCCCCAAGTGGTGTCAATGTAGATTGGTACATGTCAAAATCACCAAGACCACCGGGTCGGTTGGATGAAAAAATCAGTGTTTTCCCATCGGCCATTATCCGTGGTGCTTTCTCACAGTCCTGATTGATAGGGTAGGGTAGCTTTTCTGGCTCCCCCCAAGTGCCATCTTTTTTTCTTTCCGACTGATAAATGGATGAGCAGAAATTCCCTTGCCTTCTCAGATCACGATCTTGTGGCCCTTCCATATTCTGTCTTACAAAGTAGAGATATTTACCATCAGCCGATATTGAAGGGAAAGCTTCATAACCATCGGTATTGATGGGGGCATCTATACTCTGAGGTACACTCCATCCAGACCTATCCCGTGTTGAAAAATAGATATCCGCGCTGTTTCCATAACCCAATGAAGCAAAAAAGAATAGGGTGTTGCCGTCAAAACTTATGCTTGGCCCCCCAATTAGGTCGGTTGAGTCGCCATAATTATTTACGTTTTCAATAGGTGCCGGGGCAGCCCATTCACCATTTACAAATTTCGACTCATATAGTTTAAAGCTGCCTCCTTTGTTGGACTCGAAAATCATCGTTTTTCCATCAGCAGAAATTGAGGGAGCATATTCCACTGCATTATCATCGCTAAGGTTGTCGATGATTTTTTTAGTGGTGGAATAATCCACAGTATCGGCAATTTGTGAGAACCCCAGAAATGGTGTTATCACAAACGGGATGATAAAAAGAGTTCTAAAAAATTTCATCAAGTTGTTTAATCAGCACCTAAGATAATAAAAGCTCCCCAATGAAAAGGATCTGAATATTTTTCTTTCAATTCCATTTGAGCATTTTTAAATGCTTCAAACTTATCGACACCGGACAGCCAGTTTTTATAAAAATTAATCATTAACAATTGTGTAGTATTATCATCTACTTGCCAAAGGCTCATTATCACCGATTTTGCACCGGCTACCATGAAGGCTCGCTGGAGACCGTAAACACCCTCCCCATTTCTCACTTCACCAATTCCTGTTTCACACGCAGAGAGCACTACTAGCTCTGTATTGTCTAAATTTAAGTTCATCGCTTCATAAGCAGTCAATACCCCATCTTCACCATCAATTTGATCATTTGTAGGATGTGATTTGGCAGATCCTGCCAGCAATAGACCAGATCTAAATAAAGGATTTTGCTCAGCATTGTTGAACCCTGAGCCATAATCCTGGCCTTGCTTAAAGTCTATGTCACTTTTGAAGAACCCATGTGTGGCAATGTGTAAAAGCTTCGGTGCGGGTATTGATTTAATTTTAGCTTCATTGGCATCTTGCCATAAATAGAGATTGGCCGACCAATCTTTTTCTTCTAGCAGGTTATATAATTTATCCGCTTCTACTTTTGTTCCCGGTAGCTCAGGGATGGATTCGTTAAACCCAAATTCACTTGCCCTGGTAAGACCGGGAGAACTATTTACTGTATTTGAGGCAGTTAAATTATAATCTGGATAACCGAATACTTCGGCCACATTTGGTGTATTGCTTTCTGCAGTTGGGGCAATTAACAAGTCGCGGGTATTGCTCAGGCTCTGGACATTATATTGGTCCAAGACATATTTATTCAGTTGGTTATTCCATAGCGTGTTGATATTTATTTTGTTGAATATGCCATCGGTAGAGGCAAAGACTTGATCAATGCCTTCTAATTTATTCTCAATGGGTTGCCAGAATTGTGCGAATGAAATAACATCACCTACCGTAAATTTTATGGCATTGCGATAATAGTTAAAATATTTTTTCTCTAGGGATTCTCCGTTTTTTAGTAGTGCCATTTCGGGTACTTCTGATGTCTTTTTTAGTATCAAAGCCACATACATTACAGAATCTTCAATGTACCGTTTTTTTATTCTAAGGATCTCAATGGCTGCTTGTTTGTCTGTCAATACATCCCGAACATTTTGCCAAGTGAAATTGGGCTGCTCAATGTCTTTGGCAAATAATTCAGATTGCTGTGATAGTTCTTTTTCGATGGTGTTTATTTCTTCTGAAAGTGCATTTAAGTCAATGTTCTTCTCTGTTAATTCTTCATCAGAATAGGAGAGATACTTGGATAATTTTTCTTTTTCCTCCGTCCAATTGATGTAACTATCGATCAAAGCTTGATTGCCACTGGAGAAAATACGGTTCCTCACTTTGTTGGATGAATGTAACAGTAATGCTTTTGTTGAAAGCTGCAGATTATACAAGTCTGCAATGATCTGTTTCCCTTCAGGAGCACCACTCAAGGCATATTCCACGCAGAAATCTTGATAGGACTCAAGTACGGGGCGTATTTTCGCATAGAATGCCCCTTTTTCATTCTCACTAAGCGAAGGAAAAAAATCTTTGATTTGTTGGAGGTAGTTGGCTATTACCTGATCATAATAGTTCTTGGCCTCCGCGTATTTTCGCATGCCATGGTAAAGGCCTGCCAACCCGTAAAGGGCATAAGCGTAATCAGGATGGTTTTCTCCCAATATTTCTTTTCTAATGGCCAGTGCTTCTTTGAATTTGACTTCTGCCTCATCAAACTGGTTCATCTCCTGATTCAATACTGCCAGATTGTAGAGCGTAGAAGCATATGCAGGATGCTTTTCTCCAAAGACGGTTTTATCAATATTAAGTGCTTGCTCATAAAGTGCCTTGGCTTGTTCTTTCTTGTCAAGATCTTTATAAACCGAGGCCAGATTGTGCAGGGTGGTGGCATACCGAGGATGGTTTTCACCATATATGGCCTTATCAATGGCAAGAGTCTGTTCAAGGAGTTCCTGCGCCTTTTCATCTTTCCCTTCCAGTTTATAAAGTGTGGCTAAGTTTTCAAGGGTAGTGGCATATTCAGGATGATTGGTGCCATATCTGTTTTTATAGATATCAGTAGCTTCTATAAAAAGAGGTTCTGCTTTTTTGAAATTACCCATGGTTTGATAGAGCAGGGCACTATTATTTAAGGCATTGGCATATTCGGGATGACTGGTGCCAAAGGCATTCTTTTTTAGTTTTAATGCCAACGTAAACAATGGTTCCGCTTCCTGATATTTACCTTTCAACTGCTTTATTCTACCTAAATTTTGAATGGTATTGGCGTAAAGTGGACTTTCCTCACCTACGGCAGTTTTTTTAATTTTTATACTTTCGTTGATTAATTCTTCTGCTTGGGTGTAATCACCAAGTTGCGTTAGGGCAAGCCCCAGGTTTTCAATGACACCTGCATAATGGAGGCTATTTGTCCCTGTTAATGTGGCGCTAATGCCCTTGGCTTGTTCCAAATATTGTTGTGCTTCAAAAAATTGAGCCTGATATTGTTTCACTGTGCCCAAATTATTGAGTGTGGTAGCATACGAAAGCGATTGCTGCTGTCCTGCTTCTGTGAGTAAATTCAATTGCTTCAAAAAGTAAGCTTCGGCAGTAGTATAATCACCAGTATCTTGATAATGAACCGCTAGTGCAAAAATGATATTCATGTACAAGCTATTCTTAATTCCATTGGTTTCGAGAATGGCTAGTGCTTTGTTATAATTTTGAAATGAATCATTCCAAGCACCTAATCCATTTAACATTTCTGCAAGGGTATAAAAATACTTGGCCTGCAAAGGATCGTTTTGATCAATGCCAGACATTAAAGCAGTACATACATCTAACAGATCTTGGGCATCTCTGAGATTCCCGAGCAATATTTTTAATGAAGTTAAGTCAAGAGCGGTTTCAACATAATTGCTTTGATCATTATTCTTATCTAAGAGACTTAAAGCCTCTGAAAAAGCCTTTTCAGCACCTTCCAAATCCCCTTGCTGTTGTTTCAATATGCCATCATTGGTCAATGCCAGTGCTTTTGAAGAGCCGTCCCCATTATTTCCAATCAATGCCAACAGCTCCGCTGCCCGAACACTATTGCCAAGTTTCTCAAAGTTCACCGCCCTGAGATTTACCATGTTGAAATACTCAGCACTTTCATTGGCTTGGATCTGATTATAAATTTCATCAGCTTCATTATAAGCCTCTTCCGCCTCGGTATATTTTCCCGATTTATGCAAACAAAGTCCCTTATTGGTATAAATAAGGGCAAGTTCATTTTCATAGCCAGCCCCAAGTTGCTCATAGATATCACTTAGGTCGAGTAGATGGGTATATGCCTTTTCATACTCACTTTTGTCCATCAATAGATTGGTGTAATCGTAAGCTGCGCTAATGTAGTCCCCTGTTATCCCCGCATTCAAATCATAATTAGGTACAGTGGCATCGTAAATTTCGAAGGCAGCATCATGTTGTTTTTGCTGATAATAACACCCTGCAATTTTCCATTGGCAATCAATGAGTGGTTGGTCTGTACTGGAATAAAATTGTTGAAATATTTGCTCGGCTTGCTTCAATACCTCTATTGCCTCATCTGTTTTGTCTAATAGATCCAATATTGAACCTTTGTTATAAAGGGCATTGGCATATTCGAGGTTATTTGTGTCCCCCGACTTGTCTTTTATAGTTAATTCATTGTTACAGTACTTTAGCGCCTCCCCCAAATTGCCCGAACTATAGCATATGTTGGACAACAGCCTCAAAATGCTTTCGTAATTTCCCGATAACGTACCATCTTGTGCTTGATAAGTTGAAAGGCATTCCTTGGCGGTAGTAAACGCCACTTCCAGATTATCATTATTATACTCTTGCTGTGCAGATGCATATAATGCGCGCCAATCTTGACTTTTGGCCACTGTAAATGCCAGTAAAAAAAATATTATTAAATAAACTTGTTTCATCCAATTAGCAAGATATCATAAAATACCTTTGATCTCAACTATGATGTAATCTATCTCAAGAAATAATATTCAATTTAATAGGTCAAAATACCCCCTGATTACGTGATATGTATTTCGAATTCGGTTGGTAATTTTCAAATGTGGAAAAAATAGGTATAGTTATACTCGCGGCTGGGAATTCTTCACGGCTTGGTTTTCCAAAACAGTTGCTCGAAATTGATGGTGAATCTTTACTGTTGAGAACCGTTTCAATGGCGCAAGAATTATCAGACTGTGTGGTGACTGTTTTGGGGTATAATTATAAAAGGCATCATAAAGAGATAACTGACATTACCGAGAACATCGCCTTTAATCTGGATTGGAATAAGGGCATTGGCAATTCCATAAAATGCGGGTTCAATACTTTACATAGAATGAATTCCGATTTATGTGCTGTTGTGCTTCTTAACTGTGATCAGCCTTATGTCACTAAAGAAGTGATAAAATTACTCACAAATGAACTGAAGGAGGGAAGTCAACTGATTATGTCCAGTTACAATGATCATTACGGGCTTCCTGCGGTAGTGGGCAGACAGTATTTTAAAGAATTAAACAGGATTAATGACGAGGAGACACTTGAGTCCCTCACTGAAGTTTATGGTGCCCATAGTGTTCCCTTCCCTAAAGGGGTATTTGATATTGATACGGTGGAGGATTGGGATTATTTCTGTAAAAAGGACTGAATTTGGGCTGACTTATTGCAGATAATATTACTCCAATATTGGAGTAAATGTTAAAATGTCCGTAGTATTGGCTTTAATCTCCTCTTCATTCATAAGCATTTTACGCCACTCCCCTTTTACATACATCTCAGCCTGATCTTTATAATGCGAACTCATCGGATTTCCACTTTGACCTGTTGGCAATATGCTGTATGAATTTTCCACATCAGCAAAATTGATTATCCTTCTAGTTGATGGCCCTGAGGTAATGTTATATTCTCCAGACCCAGTACGGAGGAAGGCTAACTTGTTTAAAACGGCATCACTAGATTCCATTTCAAAAGTACCAACATTGAAAAATGGCCTTAATAACTCCACTTTACCCATGGCATGCTTGTATTCCAGAGTGTGTACTTTGCCCCACTTCCAATTTTCAATATCCCCAAGCTGAGTAGTCAATTCCTTCATGGTAATTTGAAAAGCTTTGTTAAAAACATCCGTTCTGCTTTCAATCACCTCGGTTTCAGGATCATCCCACCATTTGGAGCTGTCATTATGCATGAGCCGGTCAAAGGAACGTTTCGTTAAATGTGTATTTACAAATCCGATGAAAATACCCGAATCCAATTTGTTTTCCATGGCCAGTCGCATGGAGTGAAATAGTATTTTCTGATAGATCACTGGTGCGGTTTGATTCACCCCATGATTACCATCCCAATGCTCAAGTATGTCCTTAGCTTTTTTGGCCAATTCATCTTCTGGGCTAATCAATGCTGCATAATCATGAGCGATTTTCATGGCTATATCTGAGTGATTATCCAGCAACATCTTTTTGTAATCTTCTATTGAAAGCTTGTCTTTGGCTTCCAATAAATGAACCAATCTAACTGCCCTATCTTCGGGAGCGTAATATCCGGGGTATAACCCACCTTTTATGCTATCAGGTTGGTTATTAGTGCTATAGACATAATTCCAGCTTGGGTTTTCTGCCTGTGGGTTTTCACTAAATGGAAGCCATTCCTGAGGCCCATCTTTACTATCAGTACCATCCAGGATCAGATTCCGGTTCACGTGATCGGCTGTCAGGTGCAATTTGGCACTAGCCCACCAAGCGATGTTTCCATCCTTGTCGCCATACATTACGTTGAGGCCAGGAGCATGAATTTTAGCGGCTCCATCACGGACTTCATCCATATTTTTAGCGTGGTTCAATTCAAAAAGGGCTGCCATAGATTGGCTTTCAAGTTGGGTATAAGTCCACCACATGGCTGTGGCAGCAGATTTATCCAAGCTGCCCACAACCTCATTCATGACAGGGCCATGTAACGATTCCCTTACTGTAATTTCAGTGGGGTCGGCATCTTTGACATTGATGGTTTCTTTGATGAGGTTATAGTTTCTCCATGCCCCATCGTACCAGTATTGATTTTCATTTTCAGGGTTTACTTTCTCCTGATAAAAATCAATATCATCATTTTCAAACATCGTAAGTCCAATGGCATAATTACGGTTGTGCAATAGCAATGCATAAGGCACTAAGGCAGCATGATAACCGTAGCGTTCCCAAGTTGGCGTTTTTATGTGGGCTTCATACCATACATTAGGCTGACTAAATGCCATGTGAGGGTCATTGGCGAATATCACACCGCCAGTGGCAGATTTAGCTGGACCTACCACCCAGCTATTGCTACCTAGCCAAGTTGGGGCTGGTAGTTTGTTCATGATGGTGTTGATTTTGGCACTCAAACTATCCAATATGGCTGTTCGAGGCGCATTCTGGATCATCTCTGTTTTGCCTGTTGGTGTCACATCAAGGTCATTCATATAGTCAGCACCAAGCGTTTGAAATATTTTGGTAACAATAGGATCACTTTTCTGCGCTTCCGCAAAACTGAAGGCCACGTAGCCAATTACATTGAATACATCCTGAACGGTATAGTGTTCCTTGTCCAGTCCCAATAGTATAAATTCTATGGGAGCGGGTCCATTGTCCATAAACTGATTGATGCCATCTACATAAGCCAGAACATTTTTCTGAATTTCTTCATCGGCTGTTTTAAATTCTTCTGCCTCTTTGGCGGCATATCTATTGATTCCCAATGTCTTGAAAAGTTTATCGGTTTCAACCAGATCAGAGCCGAATATTTCTGATAGTCTGCCAGGTGTGATCCTTCGCATCAGTTCCATCTGCCAAAGCCGATCTTGGGCATGAACATAACCTAATGCACGATAAGCATCTTCATTATTACCAGCTTGAATATGGGGAACACCATAAGTATCGTAGTTTACCTGTACTTTACTGGTCAGTCCGTTAAGGGCTATGTTTCCTGAATATTGTGGTTTCAGTGTTTGCAGATAAAGATATCCACCAAGAGCGACTATAATTAAAAGCGCAACAACTACAATTAGGACTTTTTTCAAGGTTTTCATAGGCAAGAAGATAATTGCCTAAAATAATCATTTAAAGTTGATCCTTCAAAACTTGAAGGCCTTCTGCAAAACCATGTGGGTCATAACCTAATTCCGATTTAGCCTTGTCAATAATAAAACCGGTTTTAGGCGGTCTTTTTGCTGTTTGTGTAAATTTAGTACCGTCAGTTTCTTCAATAAGGTCACTATTCAGCTTGAAGAATTCAGCGGTTTGCATGGCCATCTGATAGGGGGTAAGCATGTCTTCCCCGCTGATGTTAAAAATGCCGAGGGCTTTGTTTTTAGCAATAAGATAACAGCCCATGGCGAGGTCTTCTGCCAATGTAGGCGTTCGCCACTGGTCATTGACTACCTTTATTTGCTGTCCACTTTCTAGGCTCTTTTTTACCCAAAGCACAATATTGGAACGGCTCATATCCATCGCTACGCCATAAACCAGTACGGTCCGGGCAATGCTCCATTTAATGTTGCTTTTCAATAGTAGTTCCTCAGCGACTAATTTACTTTCACCATAATAACTAATGGGATTAGGCTTGTCTTCCTCCGTCAAAGGACCGTGCGATCCATCAAAAATAAAATCAGTTGATAAATGAATTAAATGACAGTTAACAGACGCACAAGCAGCAATTAAATGGGCAACGGCAGTGACATTCAAAGCATAACAAGCTTCACGCTCTGTTTCACACTGATCAACATTTGTCATGGCTGCGGTGTTGATTACTACATCAGGAGTATGCCTTTCTATACAGGTTTGTACATCATTGGCATCGGTAATGTCCATCGGGTCATACACATAGCCATTAAGTCCTAGCCTGTCAGCCCCTCTTGAGGTGGCTATAACATCAATGCCCTCTGAGACCAACAGTTTAACCAGTTTTTGGCCTAGTAGGCCATTACTTCCTGTGATTAAAATTTTCATTTTTCTTCCGCAGGATATTCATACCCATACATTTTGGTGATTTTTTTCTTGGGAAGTTCTTCCACTGTCACGGTCATAATTATGTCCTCCAAAGGCCGATTGGCACGGTCTACTTTTTGCTCCGCAATTTTGTCGACCACCTCTAATCCATCAATGACTTTTCCGAATACGGTATATTCGTCATCAAGATGAGGAGCTCCACCTATTGTGGTATATGCCGCTAGGCGCTCGGGACTAACTTCTTTGGTTACATTTACATTCATTTCAGAAGCTATATAGTCCTTTAGTTCAATTAACTTTTTGCCATAAGCCTCTGGTCCTTCTGTCTGATAAATGTTAATGAACATTTGCTTCAAAGAATCATATTTTGGTTGCTGCATCATCTGTTGTGCTGCTTTTCCAAGCGCATCCATATCAGTGGTTAATTCTTCTTTAGTAAGTACCTTACCTTGTACAACATAAAACTGACTGCCACTTGATTCTTTCTTGGGGTTGAACTGATCGGGTTGCCTAGCAGCAGAAAGCGCCCCTTTTACATGGAAGTACTTTTCATTGAACTCAGCTGGAATGGTATAACCTGGGTCGCCAGTACCTAAACGTGCCCCTTTAGCAGCTCCTTTTGAATTGGGATCACCTCCTTGGATCATAAAATCTTTCATCACTCGATGGAATAATGTGCTATCATAAAACCCTTCTTCAGCCAATTTGATAAAATTCTCTTTGTGTTTTGGCGTTTCATCATATAAGATAGCATGCATATCGCCATATTTGGTTTTGATAGTCACCAAGTAATCTTTTTGGCCAGCACATGAAGCCAATAAGGCTACTGATAATATTAAGAGGATGTTTTTCATGTTTTGATTAATTGTTGTTTGATTTTCTCTATTACAGCTATCATTGAGCCGTTTATTTCTTTATTGGTAAATCGCATAACCGTGAGCCCTTTGCTTCTAAGAATTTCATACCTGTGGGCATCCTCCTGTTGCTTAAACTTATGAATTTCCCCATCTATTTCAATTACAAGAGCCGCTTCATGTGAATAAAAATCAACAATAAAGAAGCTTCTTTTTCCATGCTGATGATATTCAATTGGGTGTTGTCTTAAAAATTTTACCCCCAATAACTTTCTGTTTCTTAAATTTCTCCAGACTAATCTTCTTCCTTAGTCCGATTTTTACGCAAGTCGCGAGCCAGGGTTTTTACTTCCTCCCAGCTCATAATTCATAGTTTTTATCTATCAACTCACCCCGTTCAAACAAGTTTGAACCCCCCTCAATTCCGATAACTATCGGGAAGAGAGGGACTAGAGGAGAGTTAAAATATCAACCCTCCAATTCCACTCTTATCTCCTTCAATATTCTATCTCCTCCAGCGGCAAGTACTTCTTCAGCTAGTTTTGTTCCAATAGTCTCTGCGTCACTTATTTGTCCAGTAATCTCTTTTCTTATGATTTCCTTACCATCCAAACTAACAACGCCCCCTTTAATGGTAATCTCATTATTATTTAAGGTAGCCAGCCCAAATACGGGGATGCTACATCCTCCTTGGAGTTTCCGTAAAAATGCACGCTCACAAATTAACCTGGATTCAGATGGTGCGTGGGTTACTGCATTTTTTACAGCGGACTTAATGGCCGGATCTAACGAGGTACAGCACTCTACAGTAATACTACCTTGACCCACAGCAGGAGTAAATTCATCTATGGATAACTTTTGCACCATTAAACTACTGTAACCCATTCGATACATTCCGGCATAGGCCAATAGTAGGGCATCGCAAGTGCCCTCTTCCATCCGCGCAATTCTGGTTTGTAAGTTGCCCCTTACCGGTACGGTTTTCACATGGGGGTAAAGATGCCGTAACATGGAAACCCTTCTTGTGGAGGAGGTGCCAATCACAATATTAGGTTGATTTAGATTAGCCTCTTTATTTTTACTTAACAAGACATCATTCACAAGTTCCCGCTCAGTAAAGGCAATTAACTCAAAGCCATCGGGCAGCTCTGATTGCATATCCTTGGCACTATGCACTGCGATATCTATAATTCCAGCGGCAAGCTGCTCTTCAATTTCCTCGGTAAAAACCCCTTTACTGCCGATTTTAGCTATCGAAACATCTAGTATTTTATCCCCTTTGGTTTCAAATGGAATAATTTCAGACTCGATATTTTTGGCCTTTAATAATGTTTGTACATGATAAGCCTGCCATAAAGCCAACTTACTACCTCTGGTTCCAATCTTTATTTTATTCATCATCTTATTTCTGCTGCTAAGTGTAACGAAAGATCAAGGAAAATCATTTTTGGACTCCCATTTCTTTCCAAATGAAAATAGGCTTCATCTATAAGTGTGGTCATGCTTGACACTTTATCTTCATTTATCGACCCACTAAATTTTTGAATGAACCCTAGGATATTACCATTTACACGATTGATTTCTGGTGCATTTTGATAAACCAAGGTTTCCCGAAATATGTTCAACGCATACTTGAGTAGGCTTCTCTGCGATAGTTTATTGCTGCTATGGAATGTGTCCGCCATATTTACCAATTCTGTAAAATTACGGCTATGGCAATTTCTCATCCAATTGACAAAAAAATCATGACTATCATCTTCTACGTTTGTCGCAATACGTAGGGCAGTATTCAAATCCCCGTCTGCTAAATTTGCAATTTGTGCTGCCTGTTGTTCGGTCATTCCATTTTTCTCTATTAGAATAGACTGAATATCTTCATCAGCGAATAACGGGATATTTACCCGCTGCGTTCTTGAAGTAATCGTTGTCAATAATCGTTGAGAATTACTTGATACAAGTATAAACAATGTCTTTTCAGGGGGCTCCTCCAAAATTTTAAGAATACCATTGGCCGCATTGGGGTGCATGTATTCAGGCAGCCATATAATCATAGCCTTGTATCCTCCTTCAAAAGATTTTAACGAGAGGCCTTTAATAATTTCACGGCTTTCCTGTTTGGAGATATTCGCTTGCTTATTTTCCCCACCATAGTACTCTGACCAAATATCAAGGTCACCGAAAGGGTTGTCTGTCAAAAATTGGCGCCATTCTTTCATAAATCGCTGACTAAGCGCCTCATCGCTTTTTACGTCTTTGGTGGCACTGACTGGAAAAACAAAATGGAGGTCAGGGTGGATAAATTTTTGGTTTTTGGAGCAGGACGCGCAGACACCACAAGCGTCATTTTCTTGTCTGTTTTCACAATTAAGATAATTGACATAGGCCAAGGCCATGGGTAAAGCAGGGCTGCCGGGTTTTCCAACAAACAACTGCGCATGAGCTATTTGATCATTTTTAATGGAATTGACCAATTGCTTCTTTACAACTTCAAGCCCTTTTATATCTTCAAATCTCATGGGTATCTAAATTCTGTAAGAAGAGGTAAGCTCAAATACGTGATGCATAATAGCAGCTTCATCTTCATTATATTCCATATTTCTTCTAGCCATCACCCTGCTGGCCACTTCATCGGCCTTTTTTATTATAAAGGTGGTGAGTCCACCTGCACCACCCCATGAAAAGGAGGGTATAAATGTTCTGGGAAAGCCAGCACCAAACACATTGGCAGAAACCCCCACAACTGTGCCTGTATTAAACATGGTATTGATACCACTTTTAGAATGATCGCCCATGATCAAACCACAAAACTGTTCCCCGGTATCTTTGAAACCACCCTTGGCGTAATTCCAGATTTTAACATTGTCATAATTGTTTTTGAGGTTAGAGGTATTGGTATCAGCCCCTAAGTTACACCATTCGCCTATTACCGAATTGCCTAAAAACCCATCATGCCCTTTGTTACTGTAGCCAAAAATTACCGAATTGCTTATTTCACCTCCTACCTTCGAAAACGGGCCAACGGTGGAATCCCCTTTTATTTTTGCTCCCATATTTACATGGGCTCCTTCGCATAAGGCAAATGACCCCTTAATAATCGCCCCTTCATGTACCTGGGCATTTTTGCCAATGTACACCGGGCCATTTTCTGCATTTATAATTGCTGCTTTAATAGAGGCCCCCTCTTCGATAAAGATATTTTCCTTGCCATACACTACAGTGTGTAAGTCGGTAATACTGGCAGAGGTTCTGCCTTTGGTCACTAATTTAAAGTCAGCTTTGATCTGGGCAGCATTAAGTTTGAATATTTTCCAAACCTGATCAATTAGGCTGACTTCATTTGGATACTCGATTTTTTTTAAACCTTCAGTGCTGTTCAGGTTAAGCTCTTTATGATGGGCAACCAACAGTTGATCATTGCGGAATAAAGCCTCACCTAACGACAATTTGCTAATGGCTGCCAGTAGCTTTTCATCAGGACAAAGGGCACCATTGATATAGAAGCTGGCGTCAGCTGGTAAGAGGGGGTATTTCTTAGATAAATAATCTTCAGTGAGAAAGGAGGTTTGTTCCCCTAAATGTTTAGCCCATTTCTCGGCAATAGTTAGGATACCTATTCTAATAGACGCAACAGGGCGTGTATAGGTAAGTGGCAATAGTGACCTTCTTACTGTGGGGTCATCAAACAATATAATGTTCATGGCCACAAAAATAAAAAAGTCTTCAAGATATGCTCATCTTGAAGACTTTTATAATCAGAATAAAACTGATTCTTATTTTTTATATTTCTTATTGAATTTCTCAACCCTACCTGCAGTATCTACAAATAGCTTCTTACCAGTGTAGAAAGGGTGTGATGCTGAGCTCACTTCAACTTTAACCAAAGGATATTCGTTACCATCTTCCCACTTCATGGTTTCATTTGTAACCATTGTTGATCTAGTGATAAATTTAAAATCACTTGAAGTATCATGGAAAATCACTTCTCTGTATTCTGGATGTATGTCTTTTTTCATTTTGGTAACCTTTTCTATATCGTTCTTCTCAAAAGAGGCACAAAATTAACTAATTACACTATATGTGCAAAACATTTCTAAACTTTATTCCTCAAAGATAAACACAAAATTTATGTATTTTGCAGCCTACTTTAATTAAGGCATGAATAGAATCCTCTTTTTATTATTATGTGCTACCTCATTAGCCAATGGTCAGGGTAGTTTTGCTCCATTAAATGACGATTACTACCATTTAATTGATCGTTATGAGATCAAGTCTGGCGAAATTAATCCCTACCTATTTACAGCATGGAAACCTTATAAAAGAAAATCAATAGCCCATTTTGCTGATTCTATCATGGCCTTTGATAATAACTTGTCATCGAAAGATAGATTTAACCTAATTTATTTAAGCAATGACAATTGGGAATGGTCAGAAAACCCAAATGAAAGTAGAAAGCCTTTTTTAAAGCGTTTTTATACGTCAAAGTCAGACTTATACAATGTGCGCGAAAAACATTTTGATCTGCATATTAACCCAGTACTCTACTTAGGGGCTGGCCAGGAAACAGAGGCGGACGTCAAAACTTTTACTAACACCAGAGGGGTCGAAATCAGGGGAGTGGTGGATAATAAAGTAAGTTTCTATTCTTTTATTGGTGAAAATCAGGTTGTCAATCCTGTTTATGTTAGAAAGAGAATTGGTAGGGATCTGGTTGTGCCACATGAAGGCTTTTGGAAAAACTTCAAAGAGGATGGAGTTGACTTCTTCACAGCAAGGGGCTATATCAACTTTGCCGCCACCAAACATATTGACATCCAATTTGGACATGATAAATTTAACATTGGGAATGGTTATCGGTCATTAATCCTTTCTGATTACTCACCTGCCTATCTATTTTTAAAAGTGAATACCAAGGTTTGGAAATTTAATTATACCAATCTGTTTACTCAAATGACAGCCGAAGTATTCGGCAATGCTAATGGCCTCACGGCAAACGATGCTTATCCCAATAAGTATTTGGCGTTACATCATTTGAGTTTAAATGTAAGCAGAAAGCTCAATATCGGTATTTTTGAATCGGTCATTTATAGTAAACCTGACTCCGTGGGCAATAATTTGGAATTGAAATATTTAAACCCGATTATATTTTATAGGGCAATAGAACAGCAAAACGGCAGTTCTGATAATGTATTATTAGGTCTTGATTTTAAGTGGATTGCTGCCAAAGGGCTTTCCTTTTATGGCCAACTAACTTTAGATGAGTTCCTATTCGAAAATATGAAAAAAGGGGATGGCTGGTGGGCCAATAAATATGCCGTTCAACTAGGTGGCGAATATATTGATGTATTGGGGATTTCCAATTTGGATATCCAGTTGGAGGCCAATTTGGCCCGTCCGTACACCTACTCCCATAGCTCGCAGTATGGCGAATATTCAAATTACCGTCAACCCCTGGCACATCCTTTAGGGGCCAATTTCCATGAATTCGTTGGTATTTTGCGTTATCAACCAATTAATAGGCTCCAAGTTGTAGCTAAATTGATTTCTGCTAAATATGGTACAGATGGCACCGATGAAAACTGGGGCGGCAATATATTATTGGATAACTCAACAAGGGAAATGAATTTTGGGAACAAAATTGGACAGGGCATTGAAACCGATTTACTCTTTGCCGATGTAACCCTGTCTTATCAATGGAAACACAATTTTTTCATTGATTTGAAGAATGTTTATAGAAATCAAAAAAGTGAGCAATCAACATTGGAAGAAAGTACCAATTATACCTCGATTGCGTTAAGGTGGAATATTCCGCAAAGGCTCCACGAATTTTAATAATGAATGGGCTAACTTGCAGCCGATTTAGAGAGATATGAAAATAATTTTAAGAATTTTCGGCTACGCCAAAAAACTGAACCTATTCATCCCACAATACATAATATTTGTTTTATTGGGAGTTATTTTCAGTGTTTTTAACCTAGCGCTTATCGTTCCCTTGCTCGATGTGCTGTTCAAGCAGGAAACAGCGGAGGTTATTGTACGCCCCGAATCATTTGAATTGAGTACTTCATACCTGAAAGACTCTTTTTACTTTTATTTCACTCAGATCATTGATCAATACGGTGAGAAACAAGCATTGCTTTTCGTTTGTGTTGTTGTGCTTACTTCTGTGCTGATGGCAAATCTATTTCGCTACTTATCGGCCATCATAAGTGCCAGAATCCGCCTTGACGTAGTGAAATACCTTCGAATGGATATTTTTAACAAAGTGTCACGAATGCACTTGGGTTATTTCAGTAATGAACGCAGAGGTGATTTGATTTCACGGGTGACCAACGATGTTCAGGAAGTGGAGGTATCGATTCTTAATAGTCCGAAAGCATTATTTAAGGAGCCAGTAACCATACTCATCTATTTTATTGCCCTTTTTCTAATGTCCTTTAAATTGACACTGTTCACTTTGATTATCCTTCCAACGGCCGGTGGTGCTTTAGCATACCTGGTAAAGAAGCTGAAAAGGAAGGCAACTCAAAGTCAAGACTCACTTGGTCGTATTGTAAATATCCTTGACGAGACTTTAGGGGGCATGAGAATAATTAAGGCATTCAATGCCCGTGAGTATGTGCAAAAAAGAATTGATGATGAAACCAGTTTTTTCAGACGTGTCAATTTATCCTACTCAATAAGAAAGGAACTAGGGTCGCCAATTTCTGAATTTTTAGGAATTTGCATAGTAACCATCATTTTATGGGTGGGGGGGTCTTATGTACTCGACAATGACTCAACCCTTAGTGCCAGTGGATTTATAGCCTATTTGGTAATATTTTCACAAATTATATCGCCAGCAAAGGCATTTTCAACTGGTGTTTCCGAAATCCAGAAAGGAATCGCTTCAGGTAGGCGGATTTTCAAGGTAATAGACACCATTCCAGAAATACAAAACAAGCCAAATGCCATTGTCCTTGATGGATTCAAGGAAAAGCTGGTATTTGAAAACGTGAGCTTTTCGTATGAAAAGGATCAACAAGTTTTAAAAAATGTAAATCTTGTGATTGAAAAAGGGAAGACAATCGCTTTGGTTGGGCAGTCTGGAGGTGGAAAATCAACACTTGCGGATTTAATCCCGCGGTTTTATGATGTTACTGATGGGGATATAAAGATTGATGGTGTCTCACTGAAGGATCTGAATATTGATTCTGTAAGAAAACAGATGGGCATTGTTACTCAGGAATCAATACTTTTTAATGACACCATTTTTAACAATATTGCATTTGGTATAGAAGGTGCCGATGAGGAGGCTGTTATCAACGCAGCAAAGATTGCCAATGCGCACAATTTTATTATTGAGTTGGAAAACGGATACCAAACGAACATAGGCGAAAGAGGGTTGAAACTCTCTGGTGGACAAAGGCAGCGGTTGAGCATAGCACGGGCGGTTTTGAAAAACCCACCTATACTTATTCTTGACGAAGCTACCTCAGCACTGGATTCGGAATCTGAAAAGTTGGTGCAGGAAGCATTGGGTAACTTAATGCAAAACAGAACTTCAATTGTAATTGCCCACCGATTAAGTACTATTCAACATGCTGATGAGATTGTGGTGATACAAAGTGGGGAAGTGATAGAAAGAGGAACGCATAAAGAGCTGCTTGCAAAAGGCGGCACTTATAAAAAACTGAGTGGCATGCAGAATACTTAATTTAATTTTTGTAGTTTTATTTTCATCCTATTTAGAAAAACTAAGGACATTTAACTTTTTATTATTAATGCTCATCAATTGAACAAAGCCAAATAAATAGTATTATTGGCCTACGTTAAACAACAATCGAAAACAAAACCCTAGCACATGAAAAAGCCCAAGTCGATATTTTTCCTGATCTACCTTTTATTTCATGTTTGCCTTTTGATAGTATCTATCTATGTAAATTATAGATCGGAAGACTTTGAATTCTTACTGTGGCTTCGGAGTAAAATGGCGATAATGGTATATGTATCTGTCGCTGGACTGGTATTATATTTCATCAATGTAATAATAGTGGGTATGGAAAGTAGGAACAATGTCAAAGAGAAAGAGGCATTGCAACAGGAAATAAATGGACTTAAAGCCAAGATGTTCGATTTGCAAGAAGCGAGTAGTGCAGTGAGGCATCAAAGTCCAAAAACAGAAAGTCCTAAAGAGGAGGAGCAACCTGACGGGGATCAAAATTAATTTCAATATTTATGGATAAGAAGCTCATCATTCGACAGGAGCTATTGCATGCACACGATGTGCTTGAAAAGTTTATTAACGACCCTGAAAACATAGCTGCGATTGAAAATGCTGCTGATCTGATAGCAAGCAGCATTAAAAACGGGGGCAAGGCCATTTCCTGTGGCAATGGCGGTTCGCATTGCGATGCCATGCACTTTGCTGAAGAGTTGACAGGGAGATTTAGGGACAATAGGAACCCATTGCCAGCAGTGGCCATTTCAGATCCGGGGTATATCACATGCGTGGGCAATGACTTTGGTTTCGAGCATATATTTTCCCGATTTGTGCAAGCCATGGCCAATAAAAACGATGTGTTGATAGCCATCAGTACCAGTGGTAATTCTAAAAATGTAATTAAAGCCATTGAGGCTGCTCATGCCAATGGGGCAAAAGTAGTGGCACTTACCGGCAATGGTGGTGGGAATATGTCAGGAATGGCGGATGTTGAAATCCGGGTACCTCACTTTGGTTATGCTGATAGGGTTCAGGAAATCCACATCAAAGTAATTCACATCCTTATTTTATTAATAGAAAAATTAGTCTGATTTAAATGCTTGCCAAGTCTTTCGGAGCGGCTGTTTATGGAGTTGATGCCAGAATTATCACCATTGAGGTAAGTGTAGGTCAAGGGGTTAAATTTTGGATGAGCGGCCTACCTGACAGTGCCATTAAAGAAAGTGAACATAGAGTAGAGTCGGCCATTAAAGTGCATGGCTACCGTATGCCACGGCAAAAAGTGGTGGTCAATTTGGCGCCAGCCGACATCAGAAAAGAAGGTAGTGCATATGATCTTCCTATCGCACTTAGTATCCTCAAAGCTTCCAGTCAAATAGCAGCAGAAAATATGGGGCAATATGTAATTATGGGCGAGCTGTCGCTTGATGGAAATCTCAGGCCCATCAAAGGGGTATTGCCTATCGCTATTGAATCGCGAAAGAATAAATTTAAAGGACTGGTCCTGCCAAAGGAAAATGCCAAAGAAGCCGCCATTGTCAATGATTTAGATATCATTGGCGTTGAAAATATAGCCGAAGCAGTAGATTTTTTTGAAGGAAAGCTCAGTATTGAGCCCTTGGTGGTGGACACCAGGGATGTATTTATGTCTCAAATCAATGACTACTCGGCAGATTTTAAAGACGTACAAGGACAGGAAAATATAAAAAGAGCACTGGAAATTGCAGCGGCCGGTGGCCATAATGCCATCATGATTGGCCCTCCAGGAGCAGGTAAAACCATGCTGGCCAAAAGATTGGCCTCCATATTACCGCCACTTTCGTTGCATGAAGCCTTAGAGACCACAAAAATTCACTCAGTAGCGGGTCGGTTGGGCAAGGAAGCCGCCTTGGTTTCCACACGACCCTACCGAGCCCCGCACCACACCATTAGCGATGTGGCTTTGGTAGGAGGGGGAGGCAATCCGCAGCCTGGTGAAATTTCATTGGCGCATAATGGGGTGTTGTTTTTAGATGAACTGCCAGAGTTCAAGCGCACGGTGTTAGAGGTAATGCGCCAGCCCATGGAAGATAGGAAGGTGACCATTTCACGGGCTAAGGTCTCCTTGGAATTCCCCTCTAATTTTATGCTCATTGCCAGCATGAATCCATGTCCCTGTGGTTATTATAATCACCCTGAAAAGGAATGTGTGTGCGGACCTGGTGTGGTGCAGCGCTATTTAAGCAAAGTAAGTGGCCCTTTGCTAGACAGGATTGACCTTCATGTGGAAGTTACCCCCGTTTCTTTTGATGAGATGACGGCCAACCGTAAAACGGAAAGCAGTGAAGAAATCAGGGAAAGGGTAATCAAAGCCCGTGAGATCCAATCAAAACGGTTCAAAGACACCAGCGAGATTCATTGTAACGCCATGATGCCTTCGCAAATGGTAAAGGACATTTGCCCACTAAGCGAAGCAGGCAAAACATTGCTTAAAACCGCCATGGAAAGGTTGGGACTTTCTGCCCGGGCTTACGATAGGATATTGAAAGTCTCCCGCACCATAGCCGACCTGGCCGGAACAGAAGAAATTAAAATTGAGCATTTAGCCGAAGCCATTCAATATCGAAGTTTGGATAGAGAAGGTTGGGCAGGGTAATAATTAAAATAAATTGCGATAGAGGCCATATAAGCTAAAAAGGCTAAGATTATACTTAAAGGCAACGATGGTGGAAATATGTCAGTAATGTCAGATTTAGTCTAATTTTTTAAAATAATAAGTGTGTATTATTTACTATCTTTATTCGATAGTATCGAACTAATATACTACATTTACGTATATGATTGAAAGCTTTGGTTGCAAGCAAACTGAAAAGGTCTGGAAAGGGATTCTAACAAAGCGGTGGAGTAAAGAGATAGCGAATAATGCATTAAGAAAACTATTTATGATTAATGCAGCTGCTCAACTTCAAGATTTAAGGATTCCTCCATCTAACGGCTTGCACAAGTTAAAAGGAAGCATGAAGGAATATTGGGCAATAAAAGTTAATGATCAGTGGCGAATAATTTTCAAATGGAATGATAATAACGCCTATGAAGTTCAAATAATTGATTATCACTAATGTTAAAAACAAACATACACCCGGGGGAAATTTTAGAGGAGGAGTTTATAAAGCCAATGAAACTGACTGCTTATAAGTTAGCTAAATCTATAGGGGTTCAACAAACTCGTATTAGTCTAATTGTGAAGGGAAAAAGGTCTATTACTGCTGATACTGCAATTAGATTTTCTAAATTTTTTGGTACCACTGAAGAATTCTGGATGAATCTTCAGAGAGAATATGATTTAAGAAATGCCTATGATGATAATGAACAGGAATTTAATCAGATTATAAAATTTGATAAAGTAGTGTAAAAGGAACAAATAAAATCTATAGAAAATATTAAATCCGAGATTCAGCTAGGCTTCCTATTGTTCAATATCGAAGCTTGGATAGAGAAGGCTAGGCGGGATAATTAGTTCAAAGCCTAAGTTCAAAGTTAAATGAGGCTCAATTTTGGACTTAAAACTTTGAATTTAAAACTACTTGATCTTGGAAGCTTAAACTGATAAGACTTATTCCCTATCTTTGACTTATGTCGGAATTCGGAGAAATTCTTATCTACATCATTGGAGGGATAGCCTTTATTTTCGGTGGTTTGGTCACTGCGTGGATAATAAGGCCTTCCAGACCTAATGAGCAGAAGTTGACAACCTATGAAAGTGGGGAAGAACCTTTTGGAGTGGCCAGAGGGAGGATTAACATCCGCTTTTATATTATCGCACTGATTTTCTTGCTTTTTGAAGTGGAGATTATTTTTCTTTTCCCATGGGCAACCGTATTTGGGAATGCTGATTTGATTGCCGAAACGCAAGGGCTTTGGGGTTGGTTCGCATTCATCGAGATGCTCATATTTGTTGGAATTTTGACATTGGGTTTGGCGTACGTTTGGGCTAAAGGTTATTTGGAATGGCCAAAACCTACCCAACAAATAAATACTTACAAATCTCCCGTTCCTAAAGAAATGTATGAGAAAATAAACGAAAAGTATAAGTGAAACGAACCACCAACCACCAACCACCAATAACCACTAATGTCAAACCACCAATGCCTAACTACTTACTACTTACTACTAACGTCTTACTACTTACCACTTACTACTAATAAATGGGTTTACTCGATAAAAAATTTAATAGTGGTGGGGTGATTGTCACCAAAGTAGATGACCTGATCAATTGGGCAAGATTGTCTTCTATGTGGCCGATGACCTTCGGTATAGCCTGCTGTGCCATCGAGTTCATGAACACCGGTACCTCAGCCTATGATATGGATCGTTTTGGTATGGCTCCAAGGGCCACGCCCCGGCAGGCAGATGTGATGATTGTCGCTGGTACCGTCACATTCAAAATGGCAGATAGAATCAAGCGGCTTTATGAGCAGATGGCAGAACCAAGGTATGTCATTTCAATGGGCTCATGCTCCAACTGTGGAGGACCTTATTGGGAACATGGCTATCATGTAGTTAAAGGTGTGGACAGAATAATCCCTGTTGATGTGTATGTCCCTGGTTGCCCACCACGCCCAGAGGCATTGATCGGTGGGTTCTTGAAGTTGCAGGAGAAGATAAGGAATGAGTCTTTGATGGCACCAAAGGTACTGGAAAAACTAATGGAAAAGGAAACAGAATCTAAGGCATAAAAAGGGGCTGATATGACAGTAAAAGATATTTCGGAGCATTTAAAGAAAACATTAGGTGAGGATCGAGTGCTTAACATCAACGAAGAATCTACACCTCATACCATTGAAATTTCTCCAAATTATATACTAGAAGTAGGCAAAATGCTGCATACCCATGATCAGTTATTCTTTGATATGTTATCCTGTATTACGGGTGTTGACAACGGGGTTGAAGCAGGGACAATGGAGGTGATTTATAACTTTTATTCGGTACCGTTCGAGCAAAGCTTAATGCTCAAAGTGACGTTGGATAGGAACCATGCAGAAGTACACTCCCTTGAAAGTATCTGGAAAACAGCTGACTGGTTGGAGAGGGAAACCTATGATATGTTTGGTATTAAATTTATTGGGCATCCTGATTTAAGAAGGATTTTGATGCCGGCTGATTGGGAGGGTTTTCCCCTTCGTAAGGATTATAAACATGAGGAGACCTACCGTGGGATCAAAATAGAATATTGAAAATTGGCTAATCAAATACAATATCGCTACGAAAAAGATAATCTGGTAAAGTCAGAACCTGGCAAATATCAAGATACTGAGCTTAAATCTAATGAGCTTGTTATCAATTTAGGGCCCCAGCACCCATCAACCCACGGGGTGCTACGCCTTGAAATATTGACAGATAATGAAATTATCAAAGATGTTATTCCACACATAGGCTACCTACATCGTTGCTTTGAAAAGCACACAGAGTCACTAGCCTATAATCAGATCATCCCCTATGTTGATAGGATGGACTATTTGTCGTCAATGAACAGTGAGCATGCCTATGCAATGGGGGTGGAGAAAATGCTTGGGATCACCGAACAGATTCCCAAAAGGGTAGAATACATTAGGGTATTGGTAGCGGAGCTTAACCGCTTGGCTTCACATTTTGTAGGGGTCGGATCTTATGCCATGGACATTGGTACGTTTACTCCTTTTTTCTGGATGATGCGCGACAGGGAACATATCCAGCGGTTGTTGGAATGGGCTTCGGGAGCGCGCCTGCTCTACAATTACATTTGGATTGGGGGGTTGTATTATGATTTGCCTGTAGGTTTTGAAGATCGCTGCTTGGAATTTATAAAATATTTAAAGCCAAAAATTCCTGAATTGGAAATACTGGTTACCGACAATAAAATATTTATTGACCGTACTGCCAATGTAGGTGTACTTCCACTAGACCTGGCCATAAATTATGGAATTACAGGCCCAATGCTACGCGGGTCAGGACTGAAAATGGATTTACGTAAGGTAGATGCCTATTCTGTTTATCCTGAAATAGACTTTGATATCCCTATTGGAAAAGGAGCCATGGGCACTGTGGGTGACTGTTGGGATAGAACTTATGTACGAATACGTGAAATGTATGAGTCCATTAGAATTATCGAGCAGTGTTTGACCAAACTTACTACTGAACATAAGCGCACCAAGGAATTTGATCCACAGGCAATAGTACCCAAGAAAATTAGGCCAAAAGCGCAAGATTTATACTTCAGGGCTGAGAACCCTAGAGGTGAGCTGGGTTTTTTCTTCCGGGCGGACGGAAAAAGCGATATTCCATTCCGTTGTAAGGCGCGGTCATCGTGTTTTGTCAACCTGTCTATTATTGGTGAACTATCAAAAGGCGCAATGATAGCTGATTTGATCGCTGTTCTGGGCTCCATTGACATTGTATTGGGTGAAGTAGACCGCTAATGAAATGAAAATCCTCTCAGTTGAACAAATACGGAAACTAGACGACTATACCATTAAGCATGAGCCAATTTCGTCAGTTGAGTTGATGGAGAGGGCATCAAAGGCCTTTGTAGATTGGTTTGTAGAGCGATTTGATACCAGTGAGGTTATTGCCACTTTCTGTGGAATAGGTAATAATGGCGGAGATGGGTTGGCGATCTCACGCTTGCTTATGGCTCAGGGATTTAGCGTTAACGTATTTGTTGTAGGCAACATTGACAAAGCATCAAAGGATTTTTCAATCAATTTAGAAAGGCTTGATATCAGCTATAATGTTGTGCAGGAGAAACCGGACTTATCAGGCACCTCGGTAATTATTGATGCCATATTTGGGTCAGGCCTTTCACGACCAATTGAAGGTGAACTGGCGAAGGTCATTGGATATATTAACGAATCCACTGCCAAAGTGGTATCGGTTGACATACCTTCAGGACTGTTTGCTGATCAATACACTAACAACGAAAACATTATAAGAGCCGATGAAACAGTAACCTTTCAGCTTCCCAAGTTGGCGTTTATGTTTCCGAATAACTACAAGTTTGTCGGTGATTGGCATGTCGTTGATATCGGACTTAGTCCAGCGTTTATTGAAAAGGCCGATAGTTCATTTCACTATGTCACCATTGAAATGGTTAAAGACTTGCTGAAACCCTCTTCAAAATTTGACCATAAAGGATCCAACGGACATGCACTGATTATAGCCGGAGCCTATGGCACCATTGGGGCGGCTATCATGGCCACAAAAGCAGCTTTAAAAACAGGAACGGGCTTATTAACGGTAAATGTACCTCGATGTGGATATGCTATTATTCAAAGTAGCATACCGGAGGCCATGACCATTACTGATAGCCATGATGAATACTTGACTGAACCTCAAAATATCGATAAGTATGATGCGCTAGGTATCGGCCCGGGTATTGGCCAACAACCCAAAACCACTAAAGCTCTTGCCAATATTTTAAAAAATGCCGTTAAGCCTTTGGTGCTAGATGCTGATGCATTGAATATCATTGCGAGTCAGTCTGAACTCATGGAGATTATACCTAAAAAGTCAATTCTAACCCCACATTTAAAGGAGTTTGAGCGGTTGTTTGGCACCTGTGAGAATGATTTCAAAAGATTAGAAAAGCAAATAGAGATAGCTAAAAAACATGGTCTGATAATAATTTTGAAAGGGGCTCATACTTCTATAGCATTGCCAGAGGGTATGGTATACTTTAATTCAACTGGCAATCCTGGCATGGCTAAAGGGGGTAGTGGGGATGTACTGTGTGGAATATTGACCTCGTTATTGGCTCAAGGTTATGCACCTGAAGGGGCGGCAATATTTGGCGTTTACCTTCATGGTATGGCAGGTGATTTAGCTAGAGAACTAAAACATGAAAAATCGATGGGGCCCACGGATATAATTGAGGCCATCTCAGAAGCCTATCACCTGATTGATAATCGTTAAAGATTGTTAATTGACGTAAAAATTTCATTATTTTCTCAAATATTATGTGGTTTATTGGTTTTCTACAATAACCTTATTAAACCTTATCCGTATCAAAAGGGTGTGCAACGTAATCTGCCATTAGAAATTGCTAAAATATTGGTTTGATTATTGCTTTAAATAAAGAAATACATAGAAGATGAAATTTGCCAAATACATATTCATATTCGCAATCATGGTTAGCATGGTTCAGGTTTCTTTTGCACAAACCACTACAAGAGAGTTGGACAGATTCAGCAATGAGTCTTTGGAGGCTAAAAACGAAGTAAAAATATTTCCTAATCCAAGTACTGACTTTCTGGAAGTAAAAATTGTCAACTCTACATTAGAAAATGCCTCATTTACTGTCCATAATATTATTGGTAATGTGGTGAATACGGAAATTGAGCCGATAGGCGAAAATGAATTTAGGATCAGAGTGAAAGATTTAGCGCCAGGCTATTATCTACTGGCGATTAAAGATGATAAAAACATATTCAAAGAAACATACAAGTTTCTGAAACGATAAGGTTAAGGTTAATTGAAATAAAAAACCCTGTCTTGGATTATCCAGACAGGGTTTTTTGTTATCCTTAATCCATCCGATGGATAAAAAGGTATTCACCGGGTGACTCCAAGTCACCCGGTGAATAAAGTCTTAAAATTCTGCGTGTTCAGGAGTTCGTGGGAATGGAATTACGTCCCTAATATTTCCCATACCAGTAACAAAGAGCATCAATCGTTCAAAGCCCAATCCAAATCCACTATGTGGAGCTGTGCCGAATTTTCTTAACTCTAAGTACCACCATAAGTCTTTCTCAGGGATACCCATTTCCTCAATTCTTGATTTCAGGTTATCATAGCGTTCTTCACGTTGTGATCCGCCAATGATCTCACCAATACCAGGGAAAAGCACATCCATGGCAGCTACAGTTTTACCGTCTTCATTTTGGCGCATATAAAACGCCTTGATGTCCCTTGGGTAATCACGTAAAATAACTGGTTTCTTGAAGTGTTTTTCTACCAAATAGCGTTCATGTTCCGATTGTAGATCGGCCCCCCATTCATTGATAAGGTATTTGAATTTCTTCTTCTTGTTTGGATTTGAGTTTCTTAATATATCGATAGCTTCAGTATATGTAAGCCGCACAAATTCATTTTCAACAACGAATTTTAGCCTTTCCATCAGACTCATTTCAGCACGTTGCTGCTGAGGTTTTTGTTTGTCTTCATCTTGGCTGCGTTTGTCAAGAAACGCTAAATCGTCAGCACAATTTTCAAGCGCATAAGTGACAAGGTATTTCAAAAATTCCTCGGCCAAATCCATGTTGTCAATAATATCATAAAAGGCCATCTCTGGCTCTATCATCCAAAACTCTGCAAGGTGACGGGAAGTATTCGAGTTTTCTGCCCTGAAAGTAGGTCCAAAAGTGTATACTTCTGACAATGCCATGCATGCAGTTTCCGCTTCCAATTGACCCGATACCGTCAGGTTTGTTTCTTTACCAAAGAAATCTTCTTTGAAATCGACCTTTCCTTCTTCGTTCTTGGGGATGTTGTTTAAATCTAAATTGGTAACGGCAAACATTTCCCCAGCACCTTCTGCGTCCGATCCAGTGATTATAGGTGTATGCACATTGAAAAACCCTTTTTCAGTAAAGAATTTATGCACTGCAAATATCATAGCATGCCTAACTCTGTAGATCGCGCTAAAAGTACTTGTGCGCACTCTCAGGTGAGCTATTTCCCTTAAAAATTCCAGGGAATGCTTTTTAGGCTGAAGTGGGTATTTATCAGCATCAGCATCGCCCAGTATTTCTAGGGATTTAACTTTGATTTCAACGGATTGGCCTTTGCCCATCGACTCCACTACCTCGCCAACTACAGAAATACAGGCACCAGTCGTAACTCTTTTTAGTAAATTTTCGTCTGTTGTATTGAAGTCGACCACGGCTTGAATATTATTGATGGTTGAACCGTCATTGATGGCGATAAACTGGTTATTTCGGAAGGTTCTTACCCATCCCTTAACAGTTAATTCTTCGCCTACCTTCGATGCATTCAATACATCAATTATTTTGGTTCTTTTAGTTGCGCCCACGTTGTTTGTTGATTACAATAGAATTAATAAAAATGACCGCAAAAAAACGATAAATAAAGCTTTTTATCAAAGAATAGCTGAAATATAATAACTTTGATGTAAATTGATAGTAGGTCAAATAATTGTAAAAAATACACATGCAAAGACTTGGTTTAACCCAAAGTTTACAACAAAAATTATCTCCACAGCAGATACAATTCATCAAGCTGTTGCAGATACCTACGGCTGAACTTGACCAAAGGGTAGAGGAGGAGTTGGAGGACAATCCGACATTGGAGGAGGGGAAGGAAGAACCTGAAGAAACCCAAGACGATTTTGAGGAGGAGAACTCGACAGATGATGATTTGGACGTAGACGATTATTTGCGTGATGATGATATCAGTGGTTATAAAATGCAAGGCGATGGCGATAATGGTGAAGACCGTGATATGCCTATTGCTATGTATTCCACACTTAACGAACAGTTGATCAATCAATTGGGATATTTAAAGCTTGATGACCATCAATATAATATAGGAAAGCAACTGATTGGTAGTATAGAAAGTGATGGTTATATCAGGCGTGATCTTGATGCCATAATCAATGACTTGGCCTTCTCACAAAATATTGAAACAGACATTGATGAAGTGGAGGAGGTGCTACGAAAGATCCAGACTTTTGATCCTGCAGGAATTGCTGCTCGTGACCTTCAAGAATGTTTGCTGTTACAGCTGGAACGAAGAGCCGATGATCAGAATGTAGATGTCATTGTAGCCAAACTTATCATAGAACAATGCTTTGATGAGTTTACCAAAAAACATTACAGCAAGATCATGAAAAAGCTGGATCTTGAAGATGAAGAATACATAAAAGACGCCATTGAGTTGATCCGTAAGCTCAACCCCAAACCTGGAGGGTCTTCAGGAGGGATGGCCCGGACGCAATACTTAATACCTGATTTCATTCTTACCAATGACAATGGGGATTTGGAGCTTTCATTAAATTCGCGCAATGCGCCTGAATTGCGTGTGAGTAGGTCCTATTCTGAGATGTTAAAAGCCTATGATAAGAGTGATAAAACAGACAAAAAATTAAAAGATACAGTTTCGTTTGTCAAGCAGAAGCTCGATGCCGCCAAATGGTTTATCGATGCCATTAAGCAGCGGCAACATACACTGCTCAATACAATGCGGGCCATTATTGATTATCAGTATGAATATTTTTTGGAGGGCGATGAAAGTAAGCTCAGGCCAATGATATTAAAGGATATCGCAGAAATTATTAAAATGGATATTTCCACTGTTTCCAGAGTGGCGAATAGTAAGGCAATCCAAACTGATTTCGGTATTTTTCCACTTAAGTACTTCTTTTCAGAAGGTATAGCCACTGATTCTGGTGAGGATGTAAGTAGTAGGGAAGTGAAAAACGAATTGAAAATGATAATTGAAGCAGAGGAGAAAAAGAAACCGCTTTCGGATGACAAGCTCGAAAAGATGTTGAATGCCAAAGGGTATAACATTGCCCGGAGAACTGTTGCGAAATACCGAGAGCAACTTAATATACCTGTTGCCAGACTTAGAAAGGAATTATAGTGCAAAAAACCCTGGCTAACCTTATTTCATATATATTTCATCCTTTGTTAATGGCCACAGGCTTATTGGCAATCCTGTACTTGTTTGCCCCAACGGTCATTCAACCCATCAGTGAATCTTCAATTAGGCTAGTGTTGTTGATGGTATTCATCCTTACTTATGTGATCCCATTGATTAGTATTGGGATGTTAAAAATCACTTCCAGTATTTCCAGTTATAAACTTTCCAATCGCAGGGAAAGATTGATGCCTTTCTTTTTTGTAACTCTTTATTACGGGCTAACCACTTATTTATTTGCGAGTAAACTGGTACTTGGTTATACTTTACTTGTCGTTTTTTCGACAATTACAGCCGTTATTTTTTTGGTAACGGTCTTTACTTTTTTTATAAAAATCAGTGCTCATAGCGCGGGGGCTTGGGGTATTATTGGGTTCTTGGTGGCCTTACATTATAAATATCCTGATAGTCGTTTGATGTTTCCAATATTGGTAGGGCTAATTATAGCTGGTATTATCAATTCTTCAAGACTTTATTTAAATGAACATAACCTCAAAGAAGTAGCCTATGGCTCACTGTTAGGTTTTTCGGTAAGCTTTGGAGCTATTTTAATTTTAACCTGATACTTATGTACGAATTTTTAAAATACAAAAACGAAGGTGGGGTAGCCACCATAACACTCAACAGACCTGACGTATATAACGCCTTTAATGATGGTTTAAGTTTTGAACTTCAAGCCGCTTTAAAGGAAGCCACCAAAGACCAATCCGTACGAGTTGTGGTGATTACTGGAGAAGGGAAAGCCTTCTGTTCAGGACAGGATTTAAAGGCCTCCTCTACTCAGGAGAAGAGATCATTTATTGACTCCTTGCATAAACGTTACAATCCCATTATCAGGGCAATGCGTAATATGCCCAAGCCTATCATTGCCAGACTTAATGGTGTGGCTGCTGGGGCAGGCTGTTCATTGGCATTGGCTTGTGATATAATTGTAGCCGCTGAGGAGGCCATGATGGTGGAGGTGTTTGTAAACATTGGGTTAGTGCTCGATTCAGGATCGTCTTACTTTCTACCGCGCTTGATTGGGTCTGCGAAAGCCTTTGAAATGAGTACAATGGGTAGTCGAATTAAAGGTAAAGAAGCCTTTGAAATGGGTTTGGTGAATAAGGTAGTTCCATTAGAGAACCTTGATGAGGCGGTAAAGGTCTATACCGATTACTATGCCAATGCGCCAACCAAAGCCATTGGCATGATGAAGAAAATGCTCAATAAATCAGGAAATAGTTCTTTAGACGATATGCTTGATTATGAAGCTTACTGTCAGGAAATAGCAGGCAGTACAGAAGATTATAAAGAAGGGGTAAACGCCTTTTTAGAAAAAAGAAAAGCAGCCTTTAAAGGCTGCTAATTTTTGAGTGTGGTCATTGTGAACGATCCCGATGTAAAACGGGAGAGAGTGGCAATCTCATAATTCGAGACTGCTTCGTTCCTCGCAGTAACCAAGTTTAGAATCCCGTAAAAGAAAGACCAACAGTTATATTATTGGCATCTGTTTGTAAAGGGCCTTTGCCTGATTCAAACAATGGACTTAAACTTTGGTAATAGAAAACGTTGAATCCACCAACGCCAATTCTACCAACAACCCCATATCTAAAACGGTTGAGTCCAAAGTCATTCTTTACTTTGGCTTTTATATTATTTCCGTCCTCTTTGTATTTCACTTTTGTATGTGAACTCATTAAGATGCCCGCTTTGAACCCAACACCTAACTTGAAACTTCTTTTGGTGTCGTTTGGATTGGCATAAAACCTAAACTCTATTGGGATGTCTAGATAGTTGGCAACGAGCATTGATTTTTTAACATCGCCAAAGCCAAGCGTATCAATAGCCACCATGTTTTCACCATTGACGTCCAATGTATTTATTAATGTGACATCGCTATCAAATTTATAACGGTCAAGCCCAACACCGATTCCGGGCATAAAGAAAAAACTGGAATTTGATATTTGTATGTCATACAGATAATAAAAATTCAATGTTCTTGAACCAAATGCTTTTGTGTCTAACCCAGGGTTATTATTCTGCAGTAAATTCCAGCCCAATTCAATCAACAAGGTACCAGGCACATCTGGACGGGCTTGTCTTTTCCTTATTTGCATAGGCCCTTTTTCTGCTTTAATCTGTGGTACTTCACCAGCCAATACTGACAATGAAACTAAACCAATTACTACCGTAGCTACTATTCTCTTCATCATAAAATTAAAACCTAAAATTTGCCATATTATTGTGACCGCGCAAAGATAGCGTTTTTTAAAAAAGTACCTTTTTTTGAGCGAATTAATTATTTACCTTTGCCACTTCTTTAAGAATGGCCTCGTAGCATAACTGAA
>DDIU01000021.1 GCA_002338655.1 Flammeovirgaceae bacterium UBA1842
TCGTGACCACTACATCATCACTTACAGCTCCACATGCCCCACCAGGAACATCAGAAGTTAATCTCAATGTGACAGAACCGTTGGCGATATCTGTAGCACCAGGGGTAAATGTGGTGGATGTAGACCAGGTAGTACCTCCATCAAAAGTGCCATCCGAACCCCCTGTAATGGCACTCCACGTGCCATCAGAGGCTCCGCCCGAAATAGAAGAAGGAACCTTAATATTATAGGATACCCCTTCGCAAATTTCCGTGTCCCCACCTGCCGCTACAACTGCTGCTTCCGTAACCGTAACCATTTGCGAATCTGTACATGGCGTAAAACTTACAAAATCATTGGTCACCCCCCAGTTAAATGTATTATTCCTTCCAGCTGGAACAAATCCAATCGTACCTGTAGCGTTTTCAATTCCTTGTAATGTCTGGTCATAAGCAACAGATGAAATTGTTGTAGAATGAATTTCAATTACATTGGTGGTTTCAAAAAGTTTAACTTGAGTAGTAATAGGATCCCCTCCCGAACCGCCATTATACCTAGCAATATTTTCGTAGCTAACAATGAGTATTCTATTGGGTGCGACCCCAGTAACTTTGTACTGAATTCTGTAACCGCCACCACTATTTGATGGATCAAGATCTGCTCTAGCTAAAGCTATAAAGTTATCAGGGTCACCAGTGTCTGTTATACTTCTGCTTGTGAAACCTCCAAACTCAGAATAGGAGGTGAAGCCTATATTCCCATTAGAAGAAGCATAAAAGTTAGTATAATTATTTCCAAAAAAATTAAATGTAAAGCCAATTGGAGTGGCAGCACTCACTAAATCATCAAACCCTTCCAGATCTGAGCCACCTGAGTTAAATCTAGTCCAACCCCCTCCTCCAACAAAACTGTAAGTGCCTGTTTGGTCTATTGTATAAAAATCTGGATTAGTATAACTAATAGTATGAGTACCTGGACCTGCCGCTGCCGGATCAAAAGTATTTCCTGTAATGCCCGAACCCGAGAAAGTACCTCCTGATTCGTTTTCACTTAGTGTAACTGGAGAATCCGTTGTACAATAATTGGGATTAAGTCCAGTAAAGCCACATTGAGCCACAGAAATAATGGAAGTAAGTAATGAAAAAACGAGTATACAACCCGTTAAAATTAATTTAAACTTCAATCCATTCATTAAATTATAATATGTAGAGCTTCGAATCAAATATTGTAAGTTATTATGAATAAATATTAATCAATAAAAGTAACCAATTTAATGATAATCACGGTATTAACAGTCCTTTTGAGTTAGTTTTAATCAGACTCATTTTTGTTTGACTCTCCAATTCGATGGTACCCACCATCACAATCGAACCATCATCAAGTTGAATTACTTTTGAGGCTTTGTCATTGTCAATTCCTCCGAATCTCCTTTTCCAATCATTACCTGAGGATGTTCTGGCTAAAAAGATATCCCCTTTTCCTCCTTCTTCAATTATTCCTAATACCAAAAAACCGCCCGTTATCGACTCAATAATAGAAGTACCGGTTACGTTTCCATCTGCATTTAAAGTGGTTGCACTTAAAAAATCATTGTTACTCCTGATCCTAGCCATAAATATATCATTCCCATCCGAACCATTTGTGGTACCAATCATTACATATCCACCATTTGAAGTGCGGGACATTTGACTAGCCATTTCGTTATTTAGTGTACCATACAGTTGTAAAGGAATGGAAGACGTTGCAGAGCCCTGGGCATCAGTTGGGAACAAAAACATGTTGAAACCCGCTTGCTGCGGATTAGAGCTTGGCCTGTTGGAGGTGCCGAAGAAAAGAAAAGTACCATCAGGTTTCTCAACAATCTGTTGACCGTAATCGTCTCCAGGAAAACCATATATTTGAGTCCATTCATTATCAGGAACAGGCACCAAATTGGAGTTTACTTTTACCGAATAAATATCATGTAAATCAGATGTGGAGTTGTACCCAGGTTTAAGGATATCAACATTAGTAGTACTACCCACAATAACAATATCCCCAGCATCTGTAATCATTAAGCTGTTGATTTGCTCATTGGTGTTGGGTGTTCCATATACAGCGCTATCGATCTTATTACCAGAAGGGTCTATTCTATAAATCATTGCATCAGTGAAGGCACCATTTGCTTCTTTTATTGTCGCCCCAATTACTATGTTTTCAGAAGCGTCTATGGCAAAGTCACTAGCAACATCGTCCTCAGGTCCTCCAAATGTATTGGACCATATTTCATTCCCTAAGACATCAGTTCTAACCAAAAATATTTGCTTGTTATTTCCGTTGGCAGTACTGTTTCCCAATAAAATAAATCCACCGTCTGCCAGTACTTCTACATCTATCCCTTCTTGTGACCCCTGCTCTCCGTAATATTTAATGAAATACTCCTCAAACCTTGGCTCTACGTTACTTTCAGTGTCACAACCTTGGGTAAGAACAGCCAACAATGCAAGTATTAAATATTTAATTCTCATTTGCATTTATTTAAACAATCTTTTAAAAAAACCTCCCTTACTAGTAATTTTTCGTGGCTTATAGATGGGATGAACATAACCAATCGAGATTGCAATCGAGTTCATTTTTTTGAAGTCATCTACATAGGCGTACTTATAGAGTAAAGAAGAACTAGAATATTGTTTATTTTCATCTACTATATTCGTCAAACCCAAATAATATCTTGCATCGAAAAACAGGTAGTCATACCCTATTCGATAATTGAAGCCCATGCCAAATACACCATATCTATTTAAGGAGGTCCTTAATTCATTAAGTGGTTCCTGAGGTCCAGTAACTGCAAATTCCTGACCTGTTTGGGAACGATCCTGAAGGGTAGCATCTGCACTGGCATTTATTAAATACTGATAGGAAAGTCCTGTATATACAAATGGATAAAGTTTGTCAAAAGATATTCTGTATTTTAAAAATAGAGGGATGTCAATCAATGATTGTTTCTCAATTAAAATTTGCTGATCACCTCCAAATAATACGTTGGTGTATTCATACTTTTTAGAAATGAAATTAATTTCCAATCCAATACTAAAATGGTCACTGAAATTTAACTCACTACCGGCACCCACATTAAACCCAATTCCTGATTTGTAATTTTCTTTAGTACTGCTGGTGTTATCAACACCGTAATTCCCAATCACAGAAGCATTTGAAGAGTTAGCTCCCACTTTGGCATAAAAAACGAATATAGGGGTTGTTTTGAATTTCTCATTTAAATATACAACATCTACGGGGTCCCTCTCCGGATCAAGTTTATATTCCGGATCAAGCTTTAAAAGTTTTAAATAACTATCCTCTGCGCTAATCGGATCATCTATTAGTAAATATGTTCTTGTGAGAAGCAGATAAGATTCTATTTTTTGTGTCCGATTAAATCCATTGTCCAAACAAGGTTTTAATATTGATGGTATAGAATAAAGATGACCAGCATCAAAATTTTGTCTTGCTTGCTCCAAGGATTCAGCACATGAAGGCCTTTGGGCAAAAGTAGAACATAATGTTCCCAACAATAAAGCAACTATGAGACAAAATCTAATCATAAGTCTTAATAGTCGTTTAATAGTAAGTTAATACAGGTATTTCTATATGGAATATCATTGCCAACATAGGTCTTCCATTCATCTTCAGTCAAATTCCTCTTCATCTCTTTGCACATATCCTGAGCAATCATACCAGGTTCAGTGGGCCAAATTCTAATATCACCATCAGCACAGGCTGATATAATATATTTTGAGTCTGAGGTAAATTTTATATCCCATACATAAGCATCATTATCTGTCATTCTAATTGGTAATTCATCTAATTCTGATACTACCCACATTTCAATGGTTTTATCAAAACTACCCGCTGCAATTAATTTCCCATTGGGGCTGAAAGACACGGAGCTTATTCTTCCCTTTTGTCCCGTAAGCTCTTTAATAATGCTTTGGGTGCTTAATTCAAAAATCTTCACTATTCCCTTTTCATCCCCAGTAAGAATCCATTTGCCATCTGGGCTAAATGCAACAGCATGTATTGGGTTGCCAGGGTCATCATATAACAATTTTTCTTTTTGGGTCTTTAGATTGTACAATAGTAACTTCCCATCAATACTGCCCCCCACCACTAAATCTCCGGTTAAATCAATATCAATAGTTTTTATTTCGGATGAAGTAGTCAAAATTTTAGTACTACTCAAATTAGTGGCATCACTTTGTCTTAATGTCAAATCACTCCCTGCTGATATAAATGTATTGGATGAAGGCAAGAATTTTAAATCATTGACATAGCCTTTATGTCCAGTAATTTTATTGGTGATGCCCGTAGTCATATTATATACCTGAATAAATGATGAATCACTGGCATTAATTAAATATTTATCATCATTACTTATCTCCAATACCCTATTTGGGAATTTATTATTAAAAAGTGTAGTATGATCGCTGAAATTTGACATAGAAGATCTAACCACATTTCCTTGAGTACCTGTCGAATAAAATTCAGTACCACTACTGTTGAATACTATTGATCTTACTGAATTACGATGAAGTCCTTTAATCGTATTGAAATCCTTGCCTTTAATGTACGCCATAGCTGAATGCAAACCATTATATATATAAGGATCGTATTTTCTTCCATCAAACTCCACATAAAACGAATTGGCCTGTTGAGCTAAAAGTCCCTTGAGGTCGCTATCTTCAATTGCCAATGATTTAACGGCCATAGACTGAGCTACAGACTGATAAAGTAGTTTTTGAGCCTGACTATAGTTTCTTTCAGCCCGGTTGTATTCATTATTTGCTTTTACAAGAGCCTCTTGTGCCAAGTTTTTCTGCTGCGTAGCAATATCGGTTTGTTCATTGGCAATTTGCGATTGTCTTTCAGCAATCAACCTTTGTTCTTTGGCATCTTCAAGGGCTTCCCTCATTTTACTTTCAGATTCTTCTGCACGTAGTCTCTGCTCATCTGCCCTTTGTGTTTCTTTACGTGCTATATCACGCTGCTCCTCAGCCAAACCTTTTTGTTTTTGGGCCTCTAAATTTTCCAAAATTGCTATTTCCTTCTGCTTATTCGCCTCTATACTCTGCGTGATGGCGTAAACGAAGAAAAGAATACTAATTACTGCTGCGACACCCAGTACTACGGCTACAACCTTTGTTCTTTTGAGCAGACGCTTTTGAAGCATCTCCTGATTTTTCTGCTCAGCCTCATAAGTTATCCTACTAGTATCAAGAAAAACTATAGCTCTTTCAAACGCTTCATCGTATCGCCTTGCCCAAGCCCTAGTTGGTTTTTGTTTTTTCTGCCAGTTGAGCGCTAGTTGCAAATCCGGTGGCCTCCAAAGGCCTGTCCTACCGATTTGATACATTGCAGCTGCCTCGGACAGTCTTTTGTACATTTGTGCTGATTCGTGCTCCTCATCTACCCAGGCTTTGAGCCTAGTCCAGATTCGCATCAAACTCTCATGGGAAATTTCAATGATAGAATCTGCATTTAATTCCACTCCAACAGGGGGCATCAGAAATGATCTCCCAGAGGCCCTAAATTTTTCTACTACTGAAATCACCTCATCATCAGTAGCCTCTGCCAATTCTGAAACTATGCCAAGCCTAACAGGTCTTCGCATTCCAAAATTATTGGTGTTTTTTTCTGCTAAAGATTTGAAAAGAATTTCGGCTATCTCTTTTTCACGTGGGTTTAGTTCGTCATACGTTTCATTGGCATGCTGAGAAAGTGCTTCAGCTATTTTTCCAACTGCATTGTAGTGACCTATATCAATAGGTTCATCTTCCTCCCTGTTTTTTAGCCAATAGTCCCAAGTACGCATAAGTGCGTGCTGAAGGATGGGTAGTTGATCTTGATTGTCACCAATTTCATTTAACAGACGTTTTAGAAGTCTTTTAGATATTGTCCCTCCACCTACAGATACTGGCCCTTCAATCGCTATACGTTTTTGTTCGCGGGTCATTTGAGGAACGAGGTAGTTACTCTCGTTAATCATTTGCGTTAGACCGGGAAATTTTGCGCATTCACCGACATAATCGGATCGCATAGTAATGGCAATATAAATAGGTGCATCTCCAGATTGACATGCATCTAGCAAAAGGTTTACAAAAAGCCTAGCCTCTTCAGCCCCGTCATTACTTCTATCACCATATCTAAATAGTTCTTCAAACTGGTCAATAAATATTAAGGTATTTTGGCCTGTTTGCCTGTACAGCTTAGTTAAAGCTTCAACAAGCCCTTGCGAATTACTTCTTAATACAGAGGATAAAACCCTTCTTCTTACCAAGGATTCTTCGGAATTGAAGTTTGTTATTCCTTCACTAAACAATATGGATTTCGCCAGATTATTAATGGGCGATGTACCTGGCCTTGTAGTAACGATATTCCAATTTGGGCCAGCTTCAGTCATAAATCCACCGTAAACAACAGGAATCAAACCACAATATATCAGTGAGGACTTACCACTCCCAGAATAGCCCATAAGGGTCACAAATCGATTTTTGGCGAGTTTGACCAACACCTCATCAACTTGGCTCTCCCTACCAAAAAACAAATGACTTTCATCAATACTGAAAGGCCGCAGACCTGGAAATGGATTTTTCAGCAAGGTGTTCCCATGAACATTGAATTCCTCCTGTTCCAGCTCCTGCTCACGCATATGAAGATCATAATTTAACATACTAGGAAGACAACGTATAGTTTAAAAAATTCGGGAAAAGGAGTAAAAAATAATACTAAGCTACTTAAAATAAAGGCTTTACAGTCTAAAAAGCAAAAACTATTGCTTTTATAATTAAAAAGACAATAGCTATACATATTCAATTATTTCATGAGCCAGTTTAACATTATCAGCAAGTAGGTCATAAAATCCATCTTTCTTTATTTTCAGAACTACTGAGTCGCTAAGGGCAATGATCAAATTTGATTTAAGATAATTCTCGGTACTTATCATTTCCCCAATGAACTCTCCCTCCTTGGTTTTCCCTTTAATTTCTCCATTTTCATAAAGATTGAATGATCCCTTATAAACAATATAGAAATGATCATTGTAATGATCATCGATAGAAAGTGTCTGACCTTCTTTTAAAAACTCTTCTTCTGTAATGTCAATTAAATCAGCCATTACCAATCCAATTATATTCTCAAAAACATCAATGCTTTTGAGAAACATAACTTTATCAAATCTCAAGGACCTAGCGTTGTCATCCTTATTGGCCTTTATCAAACCATCTAAATGCCTTTTTGACTGTAAATCGAGTCTTTCTACATTTTCCTCATAAGCAGATGGATCAATTTGGTATAACGACCAGGCGGCCATCTCACGGATAAGTAAATCTGGATTGAAAAGATTCGCCACCAAGTCAAAATAAAACTCCCTTATTTTTAATAATCCAATTTGGTGAAGAATGCATGATTTGGTCCATCTGTTCGTTTGTGAAAAGTCTCTATTCAATAAAAACTTTAGGGCCATTTTGTTATCAAGGCGCTCTCTCGGGTAAAAAATCTCTAATTTCTTTGCTTTCTCTACATGAGAAAGATCATCAAGAACCGGAATGATCCTTTGCTTCAAATCGTCTGATAAAAATACATCCAGTAGTTCGATCCCATAGGTAACCCCTTCACTGGTCTGACTCTCTATGTTTTCTTTTACAAGTTGAATAGACTGAGCATCGTACAACATCGAAAGAAGCATATAAATATGATCTACATCAAAATCAATTTCCTCAAACAAGGCCTTTTTAATCTCCTTCCCGAAGTGATCGTCACTTACCTCTCCAATCGCTGAGAGATTCCAGGCTATATCCTCAATGTCCGATTCGATGGCATATTTTATCCTTGGAATCTGTGAAATACTTGCACGGAAACCGCAATTTCCAAGTGAAAACAAGATTTGTGATACCATCACTTTGTCAGGAAAATCCATTTTATTCCAGAGTAGCTCCTTGCTTTTATTACCACCAATTCTTCCGATTATTTGAACCACCTTAAGCATTGTCTGCGTATTTTGACCCGTTTTATAAAAAGCAGTATCCAATGTATTGAGGGCTTTACCCCCTACCACCGTAAGCGCATTAGCTGCTTGTACACTAAATACAGGATCAGATAAATTTTCTATGAGCGACAATAGCACCTCATGATTATACTTCCTTTGAGCCGTTTTAATTGCGGCATACCTTACCTTTGGTTCGATATCATTAAGCAATTCGATGAGCATTGATATATTTTCGTCATCATCTGAATTACCCAAAAGCTCAGCCGCATATTGCCGATCCTCCTCAATGTCTGATTTACTTAAACGTGAAACTCTCTGTTTACTGATATCACCTGATTGAAATAAGGATAATAGATCATTTCCACTTACTACCTGCTTACCCGACTCTGCGGTTTTACTATTGGTACTAATCACATATCGTTCTGATACTGAAAGCCCTTTCAACTCATTCATTTTATTTTGGGCAAAATCACGAACTTGTGAAACACCATGCCCCATCAGCGTATTAATTGACGTTGGCAATGCTTGTGGCTCCACTTTTTCAAGTAGCTTAAATGAAAATATTGCTTTACCTGGCTTAGAATTAACCAAGTATTCCTCCAAACGTTTGACCAATTTTTGACCGAGTGTCAATGCTAATTCGGATTGGGATCTTTGCTGTTTTTCAAGTTTAATCTTGATGTTGTTTCTGTATTCAGCATACAACCTCTTTATAACAAAGAAATACCCCGCAATAAGTATCAGTAATGCGTATGAATAATGAATTAACTCAACAAATGATAAGTATGACAGCCCTAATATAAGTGCACCTGCTATGAATCTTGAAGTTTCATTAACAACCCCTTCCACTTTTGTCTGTATATTAAACCGTATCTTATTGTCCAACGGCATAAAATACAATTTGAATGTCGGGTTTTCGAGAGAGTCCCTCAAGGAGAAATTAAACAAACGTGTAAGGGCTACAAACAAGAAAAACCAAATGAATTTACTTCCAGCATCCATTGTATAGCCAAATATTGTTCCTGATATAATGGAACCCAATGCAAAAAATATAAGTATGAAAGGCAAGATCATAAGTGAGACTTTAAGCCCATATTCACTTATCACTTTATCATTCACGAAGGTTTGTAGGATTAATCCAAGTATTAGAATTGAGCCATTAAAAATCGCTAAAAAGTTACGCAGTTCATTTTCACCTGGGTATTGCAATTTAACAACATCCTGAAATGAATATTGGATGAACGTAAATGTGACCATTGAAAACAACAGAAATACGGATAACAGCCGTACATACTTATTTTTAATCAATGCCCTCAACCTGGTATCAGTATCACCCTCGTCAGCCGTTGTTGAAATTTCTGCTTTTGATAAATCAAACCTTCTTGTGATTAAGAGAAGGAAGATAAAAGAAATTACAAGGCTAATACAACTGATCAATAGGTAGTCAGTTGTTTCTGGAATTAATGATTGCAAAAATGGAAAACTGAAAGAAGTAATAATGGCCGCCATTAGTTGACCGATATCTATTCCTCCAATTATCCTTTTAGATTGCCTGAGGTCAAATAATCGACCGAAGGTTCCCCAGAACCCCAATAAGCTCACAGCTAATAATGGCCCTACTAGCGAGAACATGAGAAATATTATGTAGTCTTGAACGGATGGTTCTGCAAAGTTAAAAGCAGAGTATATAAGTGCTGTGAGAAGTAGGATGATAAAAAGGTTACCCAAGGCCAGTTTACCAAAGGATATTCGGCTCTGTAAGTAGGAAAATAAACCAGTGGTTACTATTCCCATCAATCCAGAAAATAATATAGCCTCTTTGAGATACTCCCCTAGCCTACTAAGAAAAAGGGTTTCAGCGGAGATTTGAAAAGTAGCAAGGAATACACCCATGAAAAATCCTTGACCAAGCAATAAAAGTACTTGCTTTTCTTCGTCAGGACGGACATTCAGTGCTAAAAATAAGGCCTTTAACATCTGTTAGCTTAAAAAATAGATATTAATAATGCAGTAAGATATTAATACCTAGCTTAAAAAACAACAAAAGTCCCTCACTTACAGCTTATTAGTTAATAAATTAAGGTTTATAATTTATTCTTAATGGAGTCTGAAGAGACCGTTTTTCCGGATAATTCTGTCTTATAACTAGTGTTTAAACCCTCAACTACCACATCAGTAACATCCATCCCTTTGTTGGCATATAAAACATCGCTTCCTTGATTATATTTCACAACAATATCAATCCCATTTTTCAAACTATAATCGCTCAAATAAGCAGTTATTTTATCATAAAGCTGTTGATTCATTTTAGCCTCTTCTTTCATCAGCTCCTGTGAAAGGCTTTCTTGATATAATCTGAGGTTTTGCTGCTTTTTTAGAAGATTTTCCTCTAGGGCTTTGGCTTGGCCAATAGTTAGGCTTGAAGCTGTCCTTTGGTAGTCATTAACTTCTTGTTGTAGTCCTTGTGCTCTGTTTTGGTACTCAGTCTCAAGTTTATTTCCCTTTTCCTGAAGTTTTGCCTGCATATCTTTAAAGAAATGATAATTGGTAAGAACTGAGTCAGAGTTTATGTAAACAACAGAATAGTCACCCCCATCAGTCGCTGCCAACTCGGTAATCCCTGTTGTTTTATTGGTTGAAGCAAAATGAAGGTAGTACAATACACCAACCGCAACTATCAAAATAGCATTTAGAACTAAAGAAATGTTTTTCACCTTTTTATGATTTTAAATTTAAAGGCGCAAATTAAATAAAGAAAGAGATGATTAACTAACTAAATTCAACAAGTATTGCTTACATCATCCTCTATTTCTCCTTTTTTAATAAAATAATGGTAGCTAATACCCGGTTTTCCAGGATTGCTAGGCTTTGATTGATAAGTATAGTTATACTTGGTTTCTGGTTGATCAACACTTTCCTCCACCTCTTTAACTACATCAGATTTTTTGAAATATACCGCACAAAATATCCCAGCTACTGCACCCATCAAATGTGACTCCCAAGAAATTCCTGGTCTATTTGGTAATATTCCTGCGAAAAAAGAGCCCCCATAAAGAATTAAGATAGAAAAGGATATCGCTAATGTTTTAACATCCTTTCTAAAAAAACCACTAAATAATAGGAAGGTCAATAATCCATAGACAATACCGCTCGCCCCAATATGATAAGCATCCCGAGCTGCTACCCAAACCCAAAACCCAGTCATTAAGTAAATCAGGATTATTACAGCGATCGCTATTCGATCGTAAAAATAAAATAACCCAAGGCCTAGTAATATCAATGGAAATGTATTGGAAAGTAAATGTAATGCACCTCCATGAATCAGTGGGCTAGTAAAAATACCAATTGAGCCATGTAATGTTCTGGGAAGGATTCCCAATGACCCGAAGTCAAGATTGAAAGAAATTTCGATTAATTTGATTAACCAAATAAGTGTGACAAATGAGAAAGTATATCTTACGCCTCTTCTAAACTTCTCCTTTTCACCTCGAATATGCATTTATTGCGTCATTTCTTCATCTTGAGTTTCAAATGCGTATAATACATCGTCTAATTGCAACGTATCATTATTGAATTCAGTAACGAATTTTTGAATCACTTCGTCTGTGATTACATCTACATTCAAACCAATATCCAGACCGACCCCAAAATCAATATTTGAATCTACTTCTACATGTTCCCTTACCTTTACCTCTTCTTCCTCCTCTATCTCCATTATGGCTTCAGCAATAAAAAGTCCGATTTCCTCTTCCATATCATCCAAAACGGCTAGGTCACCATTTTCATCTTCACTGTATTTAATTTTTTTGAATTCAGGAAAATGTTGGGCGGCTTTATGTTCAGCTACTTCATATACTTCACTTAAATGATGTAATCTCAAAGTATACATCACTGCATCATATATCACCTCTTTGCCCTTATAAAACCCAATAAAATTAAAATTTATATACTCCTCAGAGTTATCATCTGAGGGTACTACAATATGATTTTTACCCAGTTTTTCTATCTTGGCTTTGTATTGTGCTATCTTTTCAGGATTGTACCCTTCATTTATTGTTGGCATTACTGTTTCTTTTGTCTTCAATGGTGAAATAATTTAATACAAAAACGTCTTAAATCCAATTTTTGTATGTGCTTTTATCATTTTCTAATTCTTACGGGCAAAGCTTTCGAAAATTGAGTTGATTATTGCCAGAATTATACTAAATAATAATGCCCACCAAAAGCCATCTACTTCAAAGCCTGGCATAATGTAATCGGCCATTAAAATTATCATTGCATTTATTACCAAAAGGAATATCCCCAATGTGAAAACTGTAATTGGTATCGTAAGAATAATCAACAGTGGCCTTACAACGGCATTCAGTACGGCCAGTATTGCAGCTACAATTATTGCGGCAAGGTAACCTTCAATATAAACACCATCTAACAAATATGAGGTGATAATAACCGCTAAACCGGTTAAGAGAAGTTTTACTATAAAATTCATACGGGTTATATTTTATTATATCAAATCTTTATTCTTTATACCACTCAGCATACATTGGATAATTACGTGCCGTTCTGGCAATTACTTCGAGCATTTCATTACTGGTATTTTTTACCTTTACTGCAGGCACACCTGCGTAAATGGCTCCTTCTTCCACAATTGTCCCGGGCAAGATGATAGCTCCAGCAGCTATAACCGAACCTGATTTCACCATGGCATCATCCATGATGATGGCCCCCATTCCTACCAAAACATTGTCTTCGATTGTACATCCATGCACAATAGCACCATGTGCAATGGAAACATTGTTGCCAATAATTGTTTTCGCTTTTTGGTAAGTACAATGGATTATTGCCCCATCCTGTATATTTGTATTGCTGCCAATTTTGATGGAGTGAACATCACCCCTAACCACCGCATTAAACCATACAGTACAATTATCCCCCATTTCCACTTCACCTATAACCGTAGCGTTATCAGCAAAATAACAATTGGTGCCATATTTTGGTGAATAGCCTCTTACGGTTTTAAATAGAGCCATTTAAAATATCAATTTAGATTTTATTTTATTCCTTGTTAAATTTGGTAAAACATGAACAAACAAATTAAATAAAATAATAATACGAACTAACATTAAACTAATGAAGAATCTGAAATTTTTTGGATTATTGAGCTTCTCAATATTAATAGCAGCCTGCGGATCTAAACACGAAGGTGCCGATGCAGTAGTGTCTGAAGCAAAAGCCGTTGATAATGTAGTTGGTTCAAAAGCATTTACTATAGACACAAAAGTCAGTCAAATTACATGGATTGGCAGTAAACCCTCTGGAAAGCATCATGGGATAATTCCCATTAAAGAAGGTACCATTTCCATAGAGGATAATAACATCGTTGGAGGTTCGATAAAAATGGACATCAACGGAATAAAAAACCTCGACTTAGTTAACAATGAGGAAATGCAGGCCAAATTAATCAATCATCTGAAATCTGTTGATTTTTTCGATGCTGCAAACTATCCATTTGCGGAGTTTACAATTACTTCGGTAGACCTATTTAGCCCAGATGAAGCGATTAAAATTAAAGAGGAATACGAATCAGAGAACAAACCTGCTTCAGCTGCGGAACATATCGTAGCGTCACCCACACATAAAGTAACTGGTAATCTTACTATGAGGGGTAAAACTTTGAGTATTTCATTCCCGGCTAATATTAAATTCGAAGACGGTAAAATTATGGCTAAAGCTAAGTTTAACATTGACAGAACCCTCTGGGATCTTAAATACAATGATGAAGCAGGTGTCGTAAACAAAGCCAAGGATAAATTTATCTACAACACGGTAAACGTTGGATTTAACATTGTTGTAGAAACCGCAAATTTGTAAGCCACACAATATCATAAGTAGGGAATTGGAAGGCCAATTCCCTTTTTTTATATCATGAAAGTAAGGAATACAGAAAGATTTGACATTCAGAATAAGGAGCGTTTTATTAAAAATGCACTGTATTGGGCAAATGAATATCAATCATTTAATTATTTCTGTCCAAACAATTACACCTATCCATTTCAGCCTTTCAAACACTTTCTCTCTGTTGGGATTTTCAAACAGATACATTTTGATGGAACTAGTGACTTCAATACGCTTAAAAATTTCATTGAAAAGCACAACGACTATTTAATTGGTCATTTTTCGTATGATCTTAAAAACCAACTCGAGGATCTAAGTAGTAACAATCAAGATGAGATCGATTTTGAAGATATTGGATTCTACATACCTGAACACATTATTCATTTCGATTCTGACATTTTAATTGAAAGTTTTGGTGACCCTAAAGCCGTTTATCAAGAAATAATAGGCACCAATTATCCAAATAAAAGGAGTTTGGAAAAATTTGGTTTTCAACCTGTTGTACCAAAATCTGAGTACATAGAAACCGTAAACAAACTTAAAAATCATATAGTTGAAGGTGATATTTATGAAATAAATTACTGTCAGGAATTTATAGCCAGAGATGTGTTTTTAGATCCCATTGTAACTTTCTTGAAGCTGATCGAAGTCTCCCCCACTCCTTTTTCAGTTTTATATAAGCACAATGATCATTTTCTCATTTGTGCAAGTCCGGAACGGTTTTTAAAGAAAAATAAAGATCAGTTAATTGCTCAGCCCATTAAAGGAACTGCCCGTAGGGGCAAAACAGAAATGGAGGATGAATCAATTAAAAATGAGCTTAAAAACAACGAGAAAGAGCTGGCTGAAAATATGATGATCGTTGATTTGGTGAGAAATGATCTGGCACGTAGCTGCAAAGCCGGCAGTGTGAAAGTAGAAGAAATGTTTGGGATTTATACTTTCAACCAGCTCCACCAAATGATCTCAACCATTACAGGTAAGTTAAGGGATGGCGTTCATAGTGTTGAAGCCATTAAAAACGCATTTCCAATGGGGAGCATGACGGGAGCTCCAAAGATTAAAGTCATGGAACTCATTGAAAAATATGAGCAATCAAAAAGGGGGCTCTATTCTGGAAGTGTTGGCTATTTCCTTCCTAATGGGGATTTTGATTTTAATGTTGTCATCAGGAGTATCCTTTACAATTCCAATAAAAACAACTGCTCCTTTCAAGTGGGTGGTGCCATTACGTTTGACTCTATACCTGAACTGGAATATGAGGAATGCTTACTAAAAGCCGCTGCAATAGTTTCCTTATTTAAAGGTGAAAATACTAACTGACATAATGTCACTTTCTCTCGTTCTTATTACCTTTGCACGAGTATTGTAATTTGAAATTTTGCATGGATAATTTAATTGAAGATTTAGATATAATAACTGATCAAGGGGATGCAGAAGCCTGTGAAACCATCCAGGTTTCTAAAAATTCGGATACTGGAAAGAACCGAAAGTTATATATAGAAAGCTATGGGTGCGCTATGAACTTCTCAGACAGTGAGATAGTTTCTTCCATAATGTCGGAAAATGGGTTTGACACCACTTCTATTGCCGAAGAAGCCGATGTAATATTTATAAATACTTGTTCGATCAGGGATAAGGCCGAACAAACCGTAAGAAAAAGACTTCAGTTTTTTAATGCCCTAAAGAAAAAACAAAAACGGCCCGATATTATGATTGGCGTTTTGGGCTGCATGGCCGAAAGACTAAAAAGCAACCTTCTTGACGAAGAGAAAATAGTGGATATGGTGGTAGGCCCGGATGCCTACAGGGATTTGCCTGCATTGGTAGCCCAAGTTGATAACGGAGAAAGAGCAGTTAATACTTTTCTATCAAGGGAAGAAACTTATGCTGATATTAGCCCGGTTAGGCTAAATTCCAATGGGGTCACTGCCTTTATCTCAATTATGAGGGGTTGTGATAATATGTGCTCTTTCTGTGTGGTACCTTTCACAAGAGGTAGGGAAAGAAGCCGTGATCCGCACTCCATAATCAATGAGGCAAAAGACTTGTTTGAAAAAGGATACAGAGAAGTGACGCTACTCGGTCAAAATGTGGACTCTTACAAATGGTCTGCTGAAATCAACAACAAGGCTCAATTAGAAAAATCAGAGATTAGTGAAGTGGTTAATTTTGCCAACCTATTGGAAATGGTTGCTCAAGTGGACCCAATGTTGCGGGTACGTTTTTCCACTTCGCACCCTAAAGACATCACAGATGAGGTATTATATACCATAAAAAAATATGATAATATCTGCAATTACATTCACCTTCCAGTTCAAAGCGGAAATAGCCGGGTTTTGGAAATGATGAACAGGACTTATGATCGTGAATGGTATATCAATCGAGTAGATGCTATAAGAAGGATTTTAGGTGAAGATTGTGGAATATCCTCAGATATGATTGCTGGTTTTTGTTCAGAAACAGAATCAGATCATAAGGACACGTTATCATTAATGGAATATGTTCAGTATGATTTTTCCTACATGTATTATTACAGTGAACGGCCTAATACCTTAGCGGAAAAGAAATATGAGGATGATGTACCACTCGAAACAAAAAAAAGAAGGTTGAGTGAAATTATCACAAAACAACAGGAAACATCATTGAACAGAAATAAAAGAGACTTGGGACTTGTTCATCAAGTGCTTATTGAAGGGGCTTCTAAACGTTCTGAAGACCGTCTACAAGGCAGAAATTCAGCCAATAAGGTGATTATTTTCGAAGGAAAAGGACACAAAAAAGGGGAATATGTAGATGTGTTGGTAGAGGAATGCACACCAGCGACACTTTTAGGAAGCATTGTTGAAGGAGGAACACATAAATGTTAGATTCAGAGTTACTAAGCATCAAACAACGGTTCGGTATTATAGGCAATTCAGATTTGCTCAATCATGCTATTACAGTGGCTGCACAAGTAGCACCTACGGACATGTCTGTACTCGTTACTGGTGAAAGTGGAAGTGGTAAGGAATCGTTTAGTAAGATAATTCATCATTTGAGCCCAAGAAAGCACAATCAATTTATTGCGATCAACTGTGGTTCTATTCCTGAGGGTACTATAGACTCAGAGCTTTTTGGACATGAAAGAGGCTCCTTTACAGGCGCACACGAAGCACGTAAAGGCTATTTTGAAGTAACCAATGGAGGTACCATCTTTCTTGATGAAATTGGTGAAATGCCACTTGCTACACAAGCACGATTATTAAGGGTCTTGGAAAATGGAGAGTTTATCAAGGTAGGATCATCAAAAGTTCAAAAAACCGATGTACGTGTAGTTGCTGCTACCAATGTTGTCCTTATTAAGAATGTAGATAACGGAAAATTCCGTGAAGATTTGTATTACAGATTAAGTACAGTACCAATATATGTTCCCCCGCTTAGAGAGCGTGGCAATGATATCGATTTACTCTTTAGAAAATTTGCTTCCGATTTTGCAGAAAGGTACCGGGTTAAACCAATTACACTAACGGATGATGCCAAGGCACTATTATTAAAATACCGTTTCCCTGGTAATATCCGCCAGTTAAAAAACATAGTTGAACAGATATCAGTACTATCAACTAAAAGTAAAGAAATAACAGCTGAACAAATGGCACAATATCTGCCTTCACAAAATACCAGTTTGCCAGCACTATATAGAAATCAAGAAAAAGAAAGTTTATCTGAACGTGATTTACTATACAAAGTGCTTTTTGATATGAAAAAAGATATGAATGATCTGAAGAAGTTTGTATTAGAGGCCACACAAAGTGATTCGCCCAACAAAGACCTTATCGATGATCATAGAAGTTTGTTTGAAAATATAGATACAGCATCTGTTAAACCACGTCAACAAAAAGATGAACCCGTTTTATTAAATTATAAAACCTCAGATTCTGATGTTTATGAGGAAGACGCAGACGCTGAAGAGATACAGGACATTACCCATGTTACAGAAGAGGAAGAATCCCTCTCTTTAGAAAAAAAAGAAAAAGAACTTATTATAAAAGCACTTGCTAAAAATAAGAACAAACGAAAATACGCAGCATTGGATCTCGGTATTTCAGAAAGAACGCTTTACCGCAAAATCAAACAATATGAACTTGAAGATCTATAGACTTATATTATCAATGAGCTTATTGGCCATCATTGGTGGTTGTGGCGTTTATTCATTCACAGGAGTGGCTATTACTGCAGAAACTATTTCCATCCAAAATTTTTATAATGAAGCTGAGGGTGGTCCTCCAGATTTAGCTCAAACTTTTACCAATAAAATCAGGGACTATTATCAACAGAATACCAATCTAGCCTTAGTACGTGATGATGGTGAATTACAAATTGAAGGCTCAGTAGTGGGCTATAGAATTTCACCAGTTGCGGCCACTTCATCAGGAAATAATCAGTTAGCTGATCTTTCTGCACTTACTAGATTAACCATTACAATAAACGTAACTTACATAAATACCCAAGACGATGCATTTAACTTCGAAAACAAGAAATATTCTTGGTATGAAGATTATGACAGTAATCAATCGCTCACAGCGGTAGAAGGAGACTTAATTGATCAGATCTACGATAAGATTATTTTGGATATATTCAATGCCTCGGTTGCCAATTGGTAAATTTTGATATATTTTTACTGACTTGCATAAAACGTAAAATCGTTAATCAGCTACTTTGAACAAACAGAAACTCAGCCACTTACTAAAAAATAGTCATGAAATTTCATCACCTGACCGTGAGGAATTACATGAATTGGTGAAGCAGTACCCGTACAGTCAGATACTGCACACATTAGTAGCCAAGGCCAATATAAGTGCAAAAACTGCAATTGCTCAAAACACACTAAGCTATGCAGCAATGTACGCCACAGACAGGCAGGTTCTGAAAAACTTCATTCAAGGAGGTGGCAAAAATGTTGAGCATACAGCTGAAAAATCATCAGTTAAGGCACCTATCTCCAAAACAGCTGCTACTGTTAAAAAGGAGGTACAAAGAATTACTGAGAGCGACAAGAAGCTGCAGGAGCCTGTTTTTAAAATTAACCAACAGCCACAGGTAAAAATTACGATTGACGATTCAAAAATATCAGAGAACAATGAACTGAGGAATGAAGTCTGGGCTAATTTAAATGAGCTAAAAGCGAGTAAATCCAATTACATGCAGTGGTTGGAGAAATCCCCAGTAAGGCCATCAGAAAAAGAACAACCCAAAGTAAAGCGTACGCTTAAAAACAAGGATGTAGAGATCGTAAAAAAAGCCATCGCCACTAAAAAAGCTGTAGTATCTTCCATTAAGGAAAAAGTTAAGCCTAAGCCAACCAAGGCAACTAAAACAAGTAAATCGAAGGTCACAAAAACCGAAAAGCCTGCTAAGGCAAAAAAAGTAGCTGAAAAGAAAAGTGCTACCAAAAAAGTAGCTCCAAAAAAAAAGCCTGAGGTAAAAACCAAGGCAATCAAAAAGGCCCCTTTAAAGGAGCAAATCCAAATAATAGATAAGTTTATTGACAAAAAGCCCAGTATAAGTTCAAGAGCAATTACGACAACAATGGGTGAACAAGAAGACCTTTCCATTGAAAGCACAAAGTTTGGTGAAGACCTTGTGTCAGAGAATTTGGCCCTTATATTGGTCGAGCAAGGTAAAACAGAAAAGGCAATAGACATCTACAAGAAATTAATTTGGAAGTTTCCACAAAAAAAGGCTTACTTTGCAGCTCAAATTGAAGAATTGACTAAATAAGAAAATAGATGTTTACATTAGTTTTAAGTTTAATAATACTGGCCAGTATACTTTTGATTTTGGTGATACTAGCTCAAAATTCTAAAGGGGGTGGTTTATCAAGCCAATTTGGTGGTTCAGGTGCCAGCAACATGATTGGAGTAAAAAAGACAGGCGATCTTCTTGAAAAATTAACTTGGGGATTTATGATTGCCATTTTTATACTTTCATTAAGCACCAGCCTTATAAAAACAACGGGCAATAACAGTGATCAATTTATTGATAGAGCTCAAGAATCACAAAGTGCTCCAGCACTTGATCTTGGAGGAGTTGAAAATGCTACAGATAATCCAGCACAATCTGGTAGTGACAGCATCAATTAATTTGAATTAAAATATTAGAATTAAATGCCTTGTTATCCGACAAGGCATTTTTTTTGTTATATAAATCAAGTGGTTGAAATATATTTTACAAGAAGTCTTTTAGCAATGGGTATCAAAGTGGCCTCATAAGGAAAGCTCAATTTGGACATAATCAAATAAGTTGCTGGATTTGGAAGGTCTTTGAATTTCCTTATCAACCCTATTTTTAAAGATTCAAATGACTCCCCTAGGCCTTTACTAATACTAGATATAAAAGTGGTGTTTATCCCCCTAAAATTCTGATCAGGTGCTTCAAAACGCATTACTTGAAAACGGTGAACAGTAATATCCTTTCCAGAATTACCAAGGAAAAAATAGCCCTCATCAGTATAAAGTGGTATCATACCTACCGGGGTAATTTCACAGTTTTTTTCAACAAAGTCGTAAATCTCCTTCCCTTCAACTAAAGTCTCCTTAAATTTCGGGATAGCATATTCCACAATCTCCCCTAGCTCCTTCATTATTTCATCATCGGCCACCATTTGCTTATAGACCAATCTCAGTTTTTGGGCATCTATACCGGTAAGACTTTGTGGAAATTGATTTTTCAATGTATCCTTTCCTATCTTAAGGTTGATGAGATTATTGTAATGTACCACCATGTCAGCCATAAATGGGTAAAGCTCTATTTTATTAAATGATTGCTTTACACTTTTGAAATAGGCCAAAAGAATATATTTCTTATATTCAAAATCTACCAGACCGTCAGTAAGCCATTCATTGTTTAATGTTTGCATGTGCTTTCAAGTTTATTCCAACAGAATTTACAAATTATTGATATCCTTATCAAGACAACTGACATCTTGCCATGACAAAATCTACGAAAATCTGTCATGAAGTTTGCGGAAAGCCCAAAATCCTGTCTAATTGACTGTTATTTTATTGCAAAAGCCGCAAAGAATAACTTGGCACAAAAACTGACGCTCAGGGAGCAGAGAGTAATTAATTTAAAATCAAATCTATAAAAAAATGTCAAAAGTAAACATCAAACCACTTGCAGACAGAGTCTTAGTTGAAGCTGCTGCTGCTGAAGAAAAAACAGCGTCTGGAATCATTATCCCTGATACTGCTCAGGAAAAGCCCCAAAAAGGTAAAGTAATTGCAATCGGTAATGGTAAAAAAGATGAGCCATTAACCGTAAAGGCTGGTGATGAGGTTTTGTATGGCAAATATGCAGGAACTGAAATCACTGTAGACGGTAAAGAATATCTGATCATGAGAGAGTCAGACATCTTTGCTATTCTGTAATTTGAATTTAAATTAAATTTTATCACAAAATAAACAATCCATAAAAATGGCTAAAGAAATAATTTTCGATCTATCAGCTAGAGATAGGCTAAAAAAAGGCGTTGACAAGTTGTCAAATGCTGTAAAAGTAACGCTTGGACCCAAAGGAAGAAACGTTATCCTTGACAAGAAATTTGGTGCTCCAACAGTAACAAAAGACGGTGTTTCCGTTGCAAAAGAAATTGAGTTAGAAGATGCGGTAGAGAACATGGGCGCACAGCTTGTGAAGGAAGTGGCTTCTAAGACAGCTGACGATGCCGGTGATGGAACAACTACTGCTACAGTATTGGCTCAGTCAATATTTGCACATGGAATTAAAAACGTGGCTTCCGGTGCGAATCCTATGGATTTGAAAAGAGGTATAGACAAAGCTGTTAAAGCCGTTGTCGAGAATCTTAAAGCACAATCAAAGCCTATTAAGAATTCAAATGAAATTGCACAGGTAGGAACGATATCTGCCAACAATGACAGCGAAATAGGAAAAATGATCGCTGATGCAATGGACAAAGTAGGCAAAGACGGTGTAATTACTGTAGAAGAGGCTAAAGGAACGGAAACTGAAGTTAGGACTGTTGAAGGTATGCAATTTGACAGAGGATACCTTTCTCCCTACTTTGTTACCAATGCCGATAAAATGGAAGCGGAGCTTGAAAACCCCTACATCCTTATCTACGACAAGAAGATATCTGCAATGAAGGAATTGCTTCCTATTCTAGAGGCAGCCGCTCAAACAGGCAAGCCGCTATTGATTATAGCAGAAGATATAGATGGAGAAGCACTTGCTACACTAGTGGTAAACAAAATCAGAGGTGCACTGAAAATTGCTGCTGTTAAAGCCCCTGGATTTGGAGATAGAAGAAAAGCAATGTTGGAAGATATTGCAGTACTTACTGGAGGAACAGTAATATCTGAAGAGAGAGGTTACAAGTTGGAGAATGCAACTTTAGAATACCTTGGAACTGCTGAAAAAATCAATATCGACAAGGACAACACTACTATTGTTAATGGTGCTGGCAAAAAAGCCGATATCACTGCAAGAATATCTCAAATAAAAGCGCAAGTAGAATCTACTACTTCAGATTACGACAAAGAGAAGCTGCAAGAAAGACTTGCTAAGCTTTCAGGAGGTGTTGCCATCCTACATATAGGTGCAGCTACTGAAGTAGAAATGAAAGAGAAGAAGGATAGAGTAGATGATGCATTGCACGCAACTAGAGCAGCCGTACAAGAAGGTGTTGTTGCTGGTGGTGGTGTGGCATTAATCAGGGCTATAGATGCACTTGCCAATTTGAAAGTAGAAAACGAAGATCAAGGTACAGGTGTAAATATTGTAAGACTTGCTCTTGAATCCCCATTGAGAACCATTGTTGAAAACGCTGGTCTTGAGGGATCTGTTGTTATCCAAAAGGTAAGAGAAGGTAAGAAGGATTTTGGTTTCAACGCAAGAACAAATGTTTACGAAAACATGATCGCTGCTGGAGTTATAGATCCAACTAAAGTTACAAGAATGGCACTTGAAAATGCCTCATCAATAGCCGGGTTGTTGTTAACAACTGAAGCCGTTGTAGCAGACATCAAGGAAGAAGGTGGTGCTGGAATGCCTCCAATGCCAGGTGGTGGCGGAATGCCAGGAATGATGTAATTATCATTTTAATAATAATAAAAATGGCTGTCTCAAAAAGACAGCCATTTTTTATTTCCTTTATTTACGCAAAGAGCTATCGGTCTCCCTTTATTACAATTAATTCAATGGGGATTTTTATGATCTTTTTAAAATCATCTCCAGACTCCAGCATATCTTCATCCTCTTCTTCATAATGCCAAAGTACCTTTACGTCAGATTTAGTATTGAGCTTTTCCAGTTTCCTGAATATCTCGACCAAGCATTTTGATGAACTAGTATTAAAGTATTCCAGATTTACTGTTAATCGTGTTTTGGCTGCTGGATTAGCAATGTACTTATCCAACCATTCCACCAGTGGCTTATAAAATTCAATTGAATTCTCGGGAATTGATCTTCCAGAAATCTCAAAATCACCTGACTCCGAATTAAAATATAACCTTGGGGTTTTTGGTGATGGTGTTAACGTATAGTTCTCCATGTCAACTAAATAACTTTTTTTTGTTTCAATTTTTACTCTTCAACCATTACAGCAGTTTCTAAGGTAAAGAAAACATACTTTTCATTAACATCAAGAAAATCAAATACCAAATCACTTGATGCACGTTTTGCCATATCAATAAATCCTAATCCTGCCCCTCCCCGATCTGTTGTGTCACCGATATCCAGTACACCTCTATACAGGTTTTTTAGTTCATTCTTAGTCATACCATTTATTAATTCAATGCGTCTTTTTATACCTGACACATCTTCTTTAAGTATGTAGTTACCGGTTAGGATTGAATACTTATCATTAACTCTATTAACAAATATATATGCATTTAAAAGCTGTTCGTGGTCGCTCCTATCTTTAAGATAAGAATATATGTTCTGAATACTTTCCAATAGAATATTGTACAATTTTTTAATGGCTAACCTTGATGACAAAGATTTAGTCAAGGTCTTTTCGGTGCGTAAAAGTATATTATCCAACTCCGACTCTGACAAATGTCCTAGGTAGCTGTATAATGTATTCTCACTGATAAGTTTGTTATACCTATCATTTATATCAAATGCCCCGATATCCATTGAAATTGATTGCGACATCAATATAACAATAAATTATTAGAATAGTTATTCAAATTTTCAATTTAATACTTTAAACCTTCAACATATAGTTGTTCAAAATAGTCTTTTTTATGACTATTTCTCCATTTCCATTTCCTCAGCTCCATGGGTCAACCTTTTCAATGGCTTGAGAATTGCGATAACAAGCAATCCAAATATTGTACAGAAAATAAATATGCCTGTAAACATTTCCAATTCACCTGCCGATTGAGACCATTCACCTAAACTCCCAGCAAGCTTATTGCCCAAACCGGTAGCTGCAAAATAGGCTCCCATCATAAATGATGCATATTTAACAGGGGCTAGTTTTGTGATAAATGATAATGCCACGGGTGATGCACACAGTTCACCAAGGGTATGAAATAGATAAGCCAACACTAACCAATACATAGCTGATGAACCTGTTTCAGCATACTGATAAGATGCACCTGTCATAAATAAAAAGCCAAAGCCCATAATAATTACACCAACAGCCATTTTAAACAAAGAAGAGGATTCCTTTCCCTTTTGTTTCCACCAATACCAAAAAGCAGCAACACTGGTAGCCAAGGTCATAATAAAGAATGAATTCACTGATTGAAACCATGCAGCTGGTATTGTCCAATCAAAAAACGACCTATCCGTTTTCTGTTGTGTATACAAATTCATTAGACCCCCTGCTTGCTCAAATGCTCCCCAAAATACTATAATGATTAAAAATGATAAGAACATTACAAGCATCCTATCCTTTTCTACTTTAGTAAGGGGCTTTTTCATTATGTCTTTATTAATTGAATCGGAGGCTCCTTCAAACTCCCCTACTCCTTTTAAATATCTTCTACCATACATAAACATAATCTGCCCAACTAACATACCTATTCCAGCTAAACCAAATCCGTAATGCCATCCATATTGAGATGCAGCATAACCAGTGGCGATAGCACCAAAAAATGCACCCACATTTATGCCTACATAAAATATATAAAATCCCTTATCCCTTCTATCATCACCTGGCTTATATAGTCCACCAACCATGGTTGATATATTTGACTTAAGGCCTCCAACGCCAAGAATAATAAATACGATACCTGTATAAAATGCCCACATGGCATCAAATGCCAAAACAGTATGGCCTATACAAAGCAATATCCCACCGTAGAGTACAGTTTTCTTTTGTCCTAAAAACTTATCCGCAATTATACCACCAGGTATAGTGGCTAAATAAACGAACATGGTATACCATCCATAAAAATTGATTGTTTTAGCGTTATCCCAACCTAAACCAGGATTATCACCCATTATCGATGCCGCTAAATAAAGGGTTAATAGCGCTCTCATTCCATAATAGCTAAAACGCTCCCACATTTCAACAAAGAATAAAAAGTAAAGGCCCATTGGATGACCCCACAATTGTTTGGCATTTGCACCGTGATCAGGATGATCAATTGAAATTGACGACATATAATTTTTAGTTAATTTTAAAATACCGCTAAAACTACTACTGTTGATCTTTATAAGCAAATTATATTGTGTGATGATAATTTGCAATAGCTATCGGATAGTGTGTTTAACAAAACAATCGATTGAAATATCATTTTCTACTACTCGCCAAGTAAAATATTTATTAATTTTGCAGTCGTATTTAAAAGCACATATCTACTCATAATAAAAAATCAAAATCAGTATCATGCAGGAATTAGGTTTAAAATCAGGGAATGCATCAGTTAAAGAGTTAGGCATCAATAATGGCACGGCTCATTGGAATTTATCACCAAAAAAACTTGCTGACATAGCCGTATCATTAGGGCAAGCAACAAGAACCAATTCAGGGGCGATCTCTGTGGACACGGGTGAATTTACGGGAAGATCACCAAAAGATAGATTTATTGTAAAGGATGAAGTTACTGAGAATTCTGTGTGGTGGGGAAATATCAATATCCCATTTGAATCGGACAAATTTGACAAATTATACAAAAGGGTAACAGATTACCTCTCTGGAAAAGAAATATATGTACGGGATTCTTATGCCTGTGCCGATTTAAAGTACAAAACCAATATTCGTGTTGTCACTGAATATGCTTGGTCGAATATGTTTGCCTTTAACATGTTTTTGAGACCCACAGATGAAGAAATAAAGTCCTTTACCCCGGACTGGACTATAATCAATGCACCCGGGTTTATGGCTGACCCTGAAATTGATGGTACTAGACAACATAATTTTGCCATTTTAAACTTTAAGAAAAAGATAGCACTAATTGGTGGTACGGCTTACACTGGAGAAATCAAGAAAGGGATATTTTCAGCTTTAAATTTCGAATTGCCGCATTTACACGATACATTATCGATGCACTGCTCGGCCAATACAGGTAAGGCAGGGGATACAGCAATATTCTTTGGCCTTTCAGGAACTGGAAAAACAACATTGTCAGCAGATCCCAACCGTCAACTAATTGGTGATGACGAGCATGGCTGGTCTCATGAAAATACCGTATTTAATTTTGAAGGTGGTTGCTATGCCAAAGTGATTGACTTATCTGCAGAAAAAGAACCGGATATTTTTAATGCGATCAAAGACGGAGCCCTATTGGAGAATGTTGTAATAAACAATGGTGACATTGATTTTAAAAATAGCTCCAAAACTGAGAACACAAGGGTAAGTTACCCAATCTACCATATCAACAATATTGCTAAGCCTTCAATAGGTAAAAACCCAAAAAATATTTTCTTCCTAACCTGTGATGCTTACGGTGTGTTACCTCCTATTTCGAAACTTACACCCGGACAAGCGGCATTTCATTTCATATCTGGCTATACTGCCAAGGTAGCTGGTACTGAAGCAGGAATTACTGAACCAGTTACAGCATTTTCAGCTTGTTTTGGTGCTCCTTTCATGCCATTACACCCAACTAAGTATGCTGAGATGCTCAGTAAGAAAATGAAAGAATCTGGTGTGAATGTATGGTTGGTCAATACAGGTTGGTCTGGTGGATCTTATGGCGTGGGTAGCCGGATGAGCCTTAAAATAACACGGGCTTTAATTGCTGCTGCATTGAGTGATGAGCTTAATAATGTTGAGTACCATAAGCATGAAATTTTTGGCTTGATGATGCCAACTACCTGTCCTAATGTTTCTGCAGATGTACTGAACCCAAGAAATACATGGGCTGATAAAGAAGCTTATGATGTTAAGGCAAATGAATTGGCCAATGCATTCAACAAAAATTTCGAAAAGTTTGCTGATAATGCAAATGAAGAAATACTAAAAGCAGCCCCTACCGCTAAGGTGGTAGCTGACTAAATAATTTCAAACTAAAAAAACCATCCCGCTTACAGCGGGATGGTTTTTTTATGCCCAATATGTTTTACGGCTATTTTGACTGGCCCGATGTTTCAATTACCAGGTAATTGGTATCTTTCCAGAAAGCATCCGCATCTTTAATCACCAGTTTCTCAACGCTTCCCTCACCAACAAATTCGTAACTTCCATCAGGGTGAGAAGATATCAACTTTGCCTTTTTGCAATTCAAGTCAATTGCATTCAATTTATCCTTCTCAGCCTTAATAAAAAGTCCGTCTGAGGCATTGGCATTAAGTACTTTAACCTTACCTAAACCAATAAATCCACCTTCTTTATTTACAATCTCCTTCTCTTTCAACTCCTTAGCTTCTGCAGCTATATAGTAGGCCCGGTTCAAAGTGTTCCTTAAATCTTCAGATAACATTAATTGCTCATCAAGCTCTACTCCCAAATCGAAAAGTTGACTCTCCAAAGATTCCCTTAATGCCGTTAACTCCAATTGTTTATCAATAAGTTTCTGGCTCGTTTCCTTTACTTTTTTGTCTAATGACAGTATCTCATCACTTTTGGCATTTGAAAGTCTCCGGATCTCATTTAGGTTTTTGTCCAGGGTCAATATTTTCATTCTTGAATTTTCCATCAAAGCACGGATATTGGCAATCCTGTTTTTAATATTCTCCGCTACATCCTTCTTATCCTTCAATTCTGGGGTCAGTGAAGACACCAAAGTTTGATTGGCTGAAATTGAAGCTAAGTTATTATCAATTTCCTGTAGTGTTTTTTTATAGCTCTCTATTGAACTGTTCAATTTAGAACTACCACTTTTAAACTCCTCATTCTGTTTTTTTAACTCTGCATTCTCACTTTTCAAGGCAATGTTTTCCTTTTCAAGTTTTGTTTGACAAGCCGTTAGTGTGATCACTATAAGCAAGGACATCAAAATTTGTTTCATTTGTCAGGTTTAATTTATGTTGTTTTTATGTTGTTGCTATTTGACGCAACGATTTTAAAAAGTCACATACGAATTAATAACCTCTTTAAAGAAGTGTTTATAAAAACAGCTAAGGATGGTTTTTTAGTACTATCCAAACAACGCGCCTGCAATAGTAGCCGTCATCATTGTGGCCAAAGTAGCTGCCAGTAATGCGCGCATACCCAAGCGGGAAAGATCGCCTTGTCTTGTAGGTGCCATGCCGCCAATACCTCCAATTTGAATGGCTATGGAGCTAAAGTTGGCAAAGCCACACAGGGCATAAGTAGAAATGACAATAGATTTTTCACTTAGCATTGCGGCATGCTTCATATCAGCTAAGCTTAGGTAGGCAACAAATTCATTGATTACAATTTTTTGACCTAAAAGGCTTCCGACCGAAATGGTTTCCGACCAATCTACCCCCATAATAAATGCAAATACCCTAAACCCTTGGCCAAGTATATATTCTAGCGAAAACCCTGTAAATGTACCCCCTGTACTTGAAACAACGAAGTCATTTAACCCTGTCCAGCTACCAATACCATCAACAAGTATCCAGTTAATCGCATAGATTATGGCGATAAATGCCAGTAGCATACCCCCTATGTTAATGGCAAGCTTAACACCATCGGCTGCCCCACGTGCCAGGGAATCTACTAAATTCACTCCAATACTCTCTTTGGACACTGTTAAATCCGAATTAATGGCTTCCTTATTGGTCTCAGGCAATATCATCTTGGCTAACACAATTGCTGCTGGTGCATTCATAATAGAAGCACTCAATAGATAAGCTGCATATTTAGCACGTTCAACCGGATCATCACCACCAAGAAAGGCCACATATCCAGCCAGTACCCCACCAGCGATGGTGGCCATACCGCCAGTCATAAGGCACATAAGTTCTGACTTGGTCATGTCCTTTACAAAAGGCCGTACCAACAATGGCGCTTCTGTCTGCCCTAGGAAGATATTTCCTGCTGCCGACAAACTCTCAGCCCCTGATAAGCGCATGGTTCTCGCCATGATCCAGGCAATACCAAAAACCACCTTTTGAAGAATCCCTAAATAGTACAGGCCGGCTGAAACCGTGGAGAAGAAGATCACCGTTGGCAGCACTTGAAAAGCAAAAATAAATCCGAGTTTATTAGTGGCGAGGTCACCAAAAAGAAATTGGGCCCCATCCATTGAAAAACTTAAAAATTTAACAAATTTTTCGCTTATGAAATCAAAACCCGTAGCAACAAACCCAACTTTGGTAATAAGTAAGGCAAATATAATTTGAAGTAAAAGCCCTATACCTACAAGTCGCCAGTCAATGGCTTTTTTATTAGTTGAAAATAGATAGGCAAAGCCTATTAGAGCGGCTAATCCTAAAATCCCACGTAAGTATTCCATTGGCTGTAGTGCATAAAAAAGCTGATTTTAAGCATTATGAGGACTAACATCCCCTTGCAATAAAATCAGCTCTGAAGTTAGTTTCTTTTACTCAATTCGTCCCTTATTTTAGCTGCCTTTTCGTAATCCTCATTTTCAATAGCTTCATTGAGCAATTCATTGAGTTTATCAACTGACAAATTCTTCAGCCCACCTGTAGAACCTGATTCTTCCTTTTTTACCGTTGGCCGAAGTTCACTTTTGATTTCTGTAATATCATCTTCATTTTCATCTGTCAGCACAATACCGGCCTCTGCCAATATTGATTCATAGGTAAAAATAGGTGCCTCAAACCTCAACCCAATAGCGATAGCATCCGAAGGACGTGCATCTACCTCTATAGTTTTTTCTCCATTTGTGCAGAGGATCTTAGCAAAAAAAACACCTTCTTTTAAATCTGAGATAATGATTTCTTCTACTTTATAATTAAAGCTATGTGCAAATGACTTAAATAGGTCATGTGTCATTGGCCGATTGGGAATAATCTTTTCAATCTCAATGGCAATGGCTTGCGCTTCAAACATGCCAATAATTATAGGAAGTCTTCGACTTCCTTCCGTTTCACCCAATACAAGCGCAAAAGACCCGGATTGAGACTGGCTTGAAGAAAGTCCTAATATTTCTAATCGAATCTTATCCACAAATATCTACTTCGCTGCTTTAATTGCTTCTGTTAATTTCGGTATTACCTCGAAAGCATCACCGACAATACCGTAATCAGCTGCTTTAAAGAATGGTGCTTCAGGGTCTTTATTGATAACTACAATGTTTTTAGAAGAATTAACCCCTGCCAAATGTTGAATAGCTCCCGAAATACCTATTGCAATATACAACTGTGGACTAACTTTTACTCCTGTTTGCCCCACATGTTCATGATGCGGCCTCCAACCCATGTCTGAAACAGGTTTGCTGCAACCGGTAGCGGCTCCAAGTTCCTTGGCTAATTCTTCAATCATTCCCCAGTTTTCTGATCCTTTTAAACCTCTACCTCCAGAAACTACAATTTCAGCTTCCGGCAACAATATATCCCCTGTTGCTTTTTCAGTAGATGTTATTTTTGCACTAAAATCTGCATCATTAAAATTTGCACTAAATACTTCTACATTGGCACTACCACCCAGCTCTTTAACTTCAGCAGCATTTTTTCTTATTGCCAGTATTTTTTTCGCTTTTGTCAATTCTACATTAGCGAAAGCCTTACCTGTATAAATACTTCTTTTTACACTGAAACCACCATCTGTCGAAGGCAGCTCTGTTACGTTAGATACCAAACTAGCATCCATTTTAATAGCGACTCTGGCAGAAACCGGGTTGCCCAAAGAGGAATTGGCCAATACCAAAACATCGGCTCCTATTTTTTCCATTGCTTGCGCAATCCCTGATGCATAAGCTTGGATAACTCCTTGGTTTAATTTCTCATCGTTAATATGTAAAACTTTAGTGGCTCCAAAATTTCCAAGTCCACTTAATTCATCTTGACTTACTTCATTGCCAAATGCGATGGCAGTAACTTCCCCACCCATTGCATGGGCAAAAGCTATGGCTTCAAGAGAAGATTTTTTTATGCGTCCATCCGCACTTTCAACAAATACTAATATTGATGACATATGTATATTCTTTTTATAGTCTTAAAATAAATTATAATACCTTGGCCTCATTTTTAAGCAGCGTGACCAGTTCGGCTACATTATCAGCGTCCACCATCTTAATTGCCCCTTTGGCAGGTGGCATAACAAACTTTTGAAGTGCTGTACCCGACTGATTAACAGATGGCTCAACTACATTAAGTGGCTTTGTCCTTGCCGACATTATCCCTCTCATATTGGGTATTTTCCATTCAGCTATAGGTTCTTGGCACCCGGCCACAAACGGCATTTTTACCTCAATAAATTCTTTCCCTCCTTCTATTTCCCTAGCTATTTTTGCCGTATCGCCTTCAATTTCCAAAGTCATTACTGGAGACAATGACGGTATGCCTAAAATTTCGCCTACCATTCCATGGACCATCCCTCCATTAAAATCAATTGATTCACGGCCCATCAGTATTAAATCATAGTTACCATCTTTGGCAACTTTCGCAATTTCATTTGCCACAAACAAAGAATCTGTAGGCTCTGCATTCACTCTTATCGCTTCATCGGCACCAATTGCCAAGGCCTTTCTAATGGTAGGTTCTGTCTCCACACCACCAACGTTCAACACGGTGATATTCCCTCCCGCTTGTTCTTTCAGTTCCACTGCCCTAGCCAGTGCATAATCATCATATGGCCCTATTATAAATTGAACACCATTGGCATCAAACTTTTGATCATTATCAGTAAATGAGATACGAGAAGTTGTGTCCGGTACGTGGGTAATACAAACTAATATTTTCATTTAAACTCTATGGATTAAAATTGTTGTAAATTAAGCTATTATTTTTGCCGTGAAGATAGCGAATAATGAAGCAAATAAAAATTGATAGATGATGAATTCACCACGCCTTGAGCAACTCCTAGAGTTCTATAAAGAAGACCCAAATGACGCATTTAGCATCTATGCAATTGCCACGGAATACTTGAAATCAGATCTGACGCTTGCACGTAAATATTTTGAAATCCTGCTAAAAGATCATCCAGATTACCTGCCTACTTATTACCATGTTGCTCACTTATATGAGGAGCTTGATGAAAATGAATTGGCTGAAAAAGCCTACAGGAAAGGAATAATTTTAGCCACCAAACAAGGCAATGCCACCACCCTTAGAGAATTAAAAAATGCTTTGGATGAGTTGATGTTTTGAGCTATTGACTCACCCCAAAATATCTAATAGTTGTTAAAGCTGGCAGCATATTTAATTACTAAAATATTTAGTAATTAAATATATAACTGCCTGTAAATCAACAACAATAATATTGCTTAACTCAAGTTAAAGTTTAACAACCAATTTTCCGAGTTTATTGGATTTGGCTATATCATCAAAGGCCGAAACAACCTCATCGAAAGGACGAACCGAGTCTAAAATTGGCTTGATTTTATGTTTAGAAACGAAAGCGAGCATACTTGCAAATTCCTTATCGTTACCCATGGTAGTACCTTGTAAGGTAATCTGGTTCCAGAACATTCTATACAGGTCCAATGAAGAAGGGAGCCCATTCGTGGCACCATAAAAAATTATTCTTCCGGCCGGCCGCATCATCTTTATAAACGTGTTGATTTGGTCTCCCCCGGCACTATCGATCACCACATCAAAACCACCTTTGGTTTGCCATGGGTTTTTATGCCAGTCGGCATCTTTATAATTAAAGCCTCCTTGAGCCCCAAGAGCTATGGCCTTCGCTATCTTTTCTTTGCTCCCTGAAGTAACATATACTTTGGCTCCAGCAGCCAAGGCAAACTGAAATGCAAACTGTGCTACTCCCCCACCAAATCCTGATATCAATACATTATCATTTTCCTTTATTTGACCCCAACGAAAGCACGTCCTGAAAGAGGTCAACCCACCGAGCGGCAAAGCTGCTGCCTCCTCATCAGAAAGATGTTTTGGTACATCATGCACCCGATCAAAATTGACGGAGGTATACTCTGCCAATGAACCGTTTGAAGGCATGCCCAATATGGCATAGTCACGTGACTGTACTACTTCATTATTTCCCCAATTGATATTTGGATTTATGATTACCTTTCGTCCGATATTTTTCTTATTAACCCCTTTCCCTACTTCAACTATTTCTCCTACCCCATCAGAACCTAAAACAGAACCGAACTTTATGTTTGGATACTTACCTTGACGGATGAATTGATCCCGTTTGTTCAAGGCAGCTGCACTTATTTTTATTAAAACCTCGTTATCACTGGGTTTCGGTTGCTTGATTTCGACTACTTTGATTTGTCCTGATGCTACGATAGATAATGCCTTCATTTCTAAATGTTTTAAATGATTGCTTTGAAGATAATAAAAGGGTATGACCCTTACAACATGAATATTAGGATTGTTTAGAATGGGGCATCTTCATCGTCTATATCACCAAGTGGTTCTCCAGAATCGCCTTCAGGCTCGTTTAATTTACTTCCAAGAGTTATGGTTTTGGAATCGTCAAATTCTGAAGGTATGCCACCTGCTCCGGGAAAGGCTTCTCCAAAACCATGTGTATCCAAATCAGCAAATTTGGTGAATTTACCGATAAATTTCAGCTGTACATTTTCCAATGAGCCATTTCTGTGCTTGGCAATGATAACTTCGCCCATACTTTGTGTGGGCATACCGTTTTCATCTTCGGTAATACCATAATATTCTGGTCGGTAGAGGAACATCACCATATCGGCATCTTGCTCAATAGAACCTGATTCCCTTAAATCAGACAACTGTGGCCGTTTATCCCCACCACGGGTTTCCACTGCCCTGCTTAATTGCGAAAGCGCAATTACTGGTACTTCCAATTCTTTGGCTATTCCTTTCAAAGCCCTTGAAATAGAGGCGATTTCCTGTTCACGGTTACCACCACCTTTAGAGCTATCACCACTCATTAACTGCAGGTAATCAATTACAATTAGCTGCACATCATGTTGGGCTTTTAGCCTACGGCACTTGGCCCGAAGCTCCAAAATAGAGAGTGCTGGGGTATCATCAATGAATATGGGAGCTTGGCTCAGTTTATTGGTCTTATGAATCAGCTGTTGCCATTCATGATCTGCCAAGTTACCTTTCTTGATTTTTTCGCTTTCCAGCTGAGCTTCGGCAGAAATTAATCTGTTTACTAACTGCACGGAGGACATCTCCAATGAGAATATTGCAACAGCCTGGCCAAAATCAACTGCCGCATTCCTTAGGGCAGAAACCACAAAAGCCGTTTTACCCATACCAGGACGAGCAGCTATAATTACTAAATCTGATTTTTGCCAACCTGAAGTAACCCTGTCCAGGGCTGTAAATCCGCTTGGTACTCCCGTGAGGCCATCTTTGTGATTTTTCCTCTCCTCCAATTCATGAATGGCCTTGGCCATCAATGAAGTCATGTTATCATAGTTTTTCCGGATATTGGCCTCTGAAATTTCAAAAAGAGCACTTTCCGTTTTGTCAAGCAAATGGAATACATCAGTAGTATCCTCATATGCATCATGATGGATTTCAGAAGCCACACGAATTAGTTCTCGCTTAATGGCCATTTCGGTAACGATACGGGCATGATACTCAATGTTGGCCGCTGAAGAAACCTTGGAGGTAAGTTCTGCAATATAATAAGACCCTCCTACGAGTTCCAATTTAGCCGTCTTGCGTAGTTGACTAACTACGGTACGCATATCTACCGGCTCTGAATTGTTGAATAGGTCTACAATGGCCTGATAGATGTCCTTGTGTGTGTCAAGGTAAAAACTTTGAGGGGTGAGGATGTCTATTACAGTAGATAGGGCATCTTTTTCAAGCATTAACGCCCCCAGTACTGCCTCTTCCAAATCTATCGCCTGTGGAGGTAATTTACCTAAAGAGTCATTGATATCTTTGACTAGTCTGTTAGACTTATGACCTACCCTTAGTGACGAAGACTTGTTTTCCATATAGTGGTTGTTGGATTAATTTTCTAGACACATCAAACCTAAAAAGAAAAATAAAGCAGAACAATTCTGGTGGATTGAAACCTAAATTCAATGACTGTTTACAAAAAATTCAATCCTCTATAACCAAACCAATTTAAAGACAGACTAAAGTGTTCTTTTCCACACTGTTTCATCAGCTATCAACGCTGATATGTTAAAAAAATATCCAGTTATAAACAATATAAATTGTTATCCACACTATTACCAACAAAGTTCGAAGAAATAAAATTGCCCCTATTTATTATTTTTCTTCTATTTTTGAATTCTAACCTTCTGAACCAATGAGTAATAAATCACAAAATATCCACTTCATCGCTATAGGCGGTAGTATCATGCACAATCTGGCCATTGCTTTGCATAAAAAAGGCCACCATATCACAGGTTCTGATGATGAAATATTTGATCCTTCAAAGACGAGGTTATCAGTAAATGGCCTTTTACCAACAGAAGAGGGTTGGGATGCCAATAGAATTACGAAAGACTTAGATGCGGTGATATTAGGTATGCACGCTCGTCTGGACAACCCAGAACTACTCAAAGCACAGGAGCTCGGCTTGAAAATCTATTCATTTCCAGAGTATATCTATAACCAATCTGAAGATAAGCAACGTATAGTTATAGCTGGCAGTCACGGAAAAACAACCATCACTTCGATAATTATGCATGTGTTGCGTTATTTTAATAGAACATTTGACTATGCAGTTGGGGCACGAATAGAAGGCTTTGAAGACATGGTTCAACTTTCCGATGCCCCAATTATAATCATAGAGGGTGACGAGTATCTCTCCTCACCGATTGACCGAACACCAAAGTTTCTAAAATATCATCATCATATTGGCATGATTTCAGGTGTATCATGGGATCATATCAATGTATTTGCAACTGAGGAGGATTATGTGAAACAATTTGATCTTTTTGCGGATGCTTCACCTAAATCCGGGACCCTGATCTATTGTGAAAATGATTCGATGGGTACAGTTATTGGGGCCAAAGGCCGGGAAGATGTAAACGAAATACCATATAATACACATGCCCACTTTATTGAAAATGGCGTTACTTATCTTATTCATGGCAATGAAAACGTGCCTATTAAGCTATTTGGTAAGCATAATTTACAAAATGTAAGTGGTGCTATGGAAGTACTGAAAAAGATTGGCATTTCAGCTGATCAATTTTATACAGCCATTCAATCTTTCAAAGGGGCTGATAAGCGACTGGAAATTATTGCAAAGAATGAAAGTGCTTCCATATATAAAGATTATGCACACGCCCCTTCTAAAGTAAAAGCCACAACACTGGCCGTTAAGGAGCAATATCCCGAACGTGATCTGGTTGCTTGCCTTGAATTACATACTTTTAGTAGCCTTAACAAAGACTTTATGCAACAATATAGAGACACTATGAAATATTGCAATGTCCCTGTTGTTTTTTACAGCCCTTCAACCCTTGCAAAAAAAGGGCTCTCCCCTATTTCCAAAGAGGAAATTAAGGCCAGTTTTGGTGAAAATAATCTTAACGTATTTGATGATAAGGAAGAGATGCTTGGCTTTTTAGGTAAACAAGATTGGAAAAACAAAAACCTACTAATGATGACCTCTGGCACCTTCCATGGGTTGGATTATAACAAACTATCTGATTTACTAAACTAATTTATTTTTTGATCCCCCCATTTGATGAAGTTAAACTTAAAGAACCCGCTCACATTTTTTGATTTAGAAACTACTGGCACCAATGTGGTGGAAGACCGCATAGTAGAAATATCCGTAGTGAAGGTGATGCCTTCGGGAGAAATGATCACTAAAACCCATAAAATAAATCCGACTATTCCAATACCTATTGAGACCAGTCTTATTCATGGCATATATGATGAAGACGTGAAGGATGCGCATACATTTAAAAACATTGCCAAAAGTCTGGCGCAATTTCTTGAAGGTTCAGATTTAGCAGGTTTCAATATCCTGAAGTTTGATGTACCCCTGCTAGTGGAAGAATTTCTCAGGGTAGACGTTGACTTTGATGTGAGCAAACGCAAATTAATTGATGCACAGAAAATATTCCACATAATGGAGAAGCGGACACTTTCGGCTGCTTATCAGTTTTATTGTGGCAAATCCCTTGATAATGCTCACAGCGCGGAAGCGGATACACTTGCCACATTTGATGTTTTACAGGCCCAAGTAGAAAAATATGCAGGCCAGGAAGTGATTGATAACTTAGGGAATAAACTTGGGGTTATTGAAAATGATATGGAAGCCTTACATAAATTAACTGCAAGTAACATGGTTGATCTTGCGGGTCGAATCGTGTTAAATAAAGACGGTAAGGAGGTATTTAATTTTGGGAAATATAGGGGTAAACTTGTTACGGACATTTTTGCCAAAGAGCCCAATTATTACAACTGGATGATGAAAGGGGATTTCGCTCAGGATACTAAGCGGAAATTAACCGAAATTAAACTCAGAGGGTTAAACGAAAAGTAAGATAAAGCCCTTTAGACCCACAATTGCTTGATAGAATATTAACCTATTTCTTGTAATATTTCATTGCTTCAGGCATAGCAGCATTCAAGTCCTTAATTCTGGTGTCCGGATTAGGGTGTGTAGAAAGGAATTCCGGAGGTCTGTTACCCCCGCCACTTGCAGCATCCATCCTTTTCCAGAATATAGGCGCTTCATGAGGGTCGTATCCGGCCATGGCCATAAATATCAAACCCATTTTATCTGCTTCTGATTCATGAGTCCGTGAAAATTTTAGCATTCCTAATTGTGAACCCATTCCAATAGATTGCATCAGGATTTCGTTTGTCAATGTAGGGTTTTGCCCCAGGGCTATCGAAGCCCCACCAAGTAAGCCGTTGGCCACCAGTCCCTGACTCATTCGCTCACTACCGTGATTGGCAATTGCATGCGCAATTTCATGTCCCATAACTACAGCAACGCCCTTTTCATCTTTACAAATAGGCATTATCCCTGTATAGAAAGCCACTTTTCCCCCTGGCATACACCATGCATTTATTATATCATCTTCAATCACATTAAATTCCCAAGCATAACCATTAAGCTGGCTCGACATTCCGTTCTGTTTCATATATTGCTCAACGGCTACGGAGATTTTGGCTCCAACACCTTTCACCATTCTGGTGTATTCAGCATTGTCTGAAATTTTATTCTCACTAAGTACCGTTTTGTATTGGTCAAAACTCATCGGCAGCAATTCCGAGTTAGGGACCAAACTCAATTGTCTACGGCCTGTCAAAGGCACGGTAGTACAACCATAAACCAAAGTCGCAACTGTAACAAGAATTGATATTTTCTTAATCATGGGTTTGATTTTTTAGTGTTTTGCAAAAGATTCTTCAATTTTATAAAATTAACTGTTAATCAATAACAATATTATACGGTAATCTTGTTCTATTATTAGTCAACGTTTTAACATATGAAAATACTAGCCATTGGTCGTAATTATGCGGAGCATATAAAAGAACTAAACAATGAGCGACCTGACGAACCAGTTATTTTTACAAAACCCGATACTGCATTGTTAAAATCAGGACGTCCCTTTTTCTACCCCGACTATAGCAATGACATCCATCATGAAATTGAATTAGTACTGCGTATTTGTAAGGTAGGTAAAAATATTGATGTAAAATTCGCCCATAAATATTATGATCATATAGGGCTAGGGATTGATTTTACTGCTAGGGACTTACAACAAAAAGCAAAGGAAAAAGGGCTTCCGTGGGCCATTGCAAAAGGTTTTGATGGGTCTGCCCCTATCTCCGAGTTTCTTCCGATTAGTAAATTCGGAGATTTAAACAACATCAATTTTTCACTTAAAGTAGATGGCGAGTTAAAACAACAGGGTAATACTGGATTTATGCTTTTCAACTTCGATTATATGGTGTCATATCTTTCGAAATTCTTTACTTTGAAAAAGGGAGATTTGATTTTTACAGGTACGCCTAAAGGAGTTGGGCCAATTAGAGTAGGACAAAAATTAGAGGGATATATTGAGGATGAGAAATTATTGGAGATTGCGATTAAGTAGTGTTGGATTATGTTTATTTTTCTTATCAGCTAGTGCCTTTGGTCAGTTAGAACCTGACAAAACCAAAAAGGAAGGTTACTACCTCTTCCCTATTAAGCCTGGTAATAGAAATACATTGGCAGGCACCATGGGTGAATTGCGGTCTACACATTTTCATACCGGGATAGATATTAGAACCGAAGGCACAACTGGGTTGATTGTCTTGGCTTCAGCGGACGGCTATATCTCAAGGATTGCCGTTTCGACCTCTGGATATGGCAATGCCCTCTATATTACCCATCCCAATAAAACGATTACAGTATACGCGCATTTGGAGGGATTTTATGGCCCTATTGCACAGTATATTAGAGAACAGCAATATCAGCAAAAGACTTTTGCAATCAATTTGTTTTTCAAAAAAGGGCAATATAATGTCACCCGGGGTGATACGGTTGCTTATTCTGGCAATACTGGATCCTCAGGTGGGCCACACCTGCATTTTGATATCCGTGACGAAAACAATCAGCCTTTAAACCCACTTAAGTACGGTTTTGATGAAATATTGGACCATACCCCACCAGTGGCACAGCAAATAGCTGTTAAGACGCTTGACATTAACGCACGGGTTGAGGGCCAATTTGGTAGAAAGGAACATAATTTACGTAGGATAGGCAACAATTATGTAATCGATAGACCCATAGAAGTTTACGGTGAAATAGGTATTGAGCTATATGCCTACGATAAACTGGATAACTCACGCTTTCGGTGCGGCATAAATTACATTGAAATGGAAGTCAACGGTAAAAAAACCTTTACCCAAAACATTAAAAGTTTCTCATTTGATGAATTGAAGGACGTTTATAAGCATATGGACTATAAGTCTGCTGTTACCCAAGGCCAGAAGTTCAGCAAACTTTATATTGATGATGGAAATGAACTAAGCTTTTACCAAACTGATCAACGAAAAGGGAAATTACATCTTGAAAAAACAGGTATTCAAGCTGTGAAGATTACCATGATCGATAGTTACGGCAATAAGAGCCATGTTGATTTTATTTTGGATGTAAAAACCCCAACTCAATTGGTAAATGGCCCGGTGCTTTTGAAAGAGAATTTTGAAGTGATGGATAATACCTTTGTGTTTGAGGTTGCTTCTACCAACAAAGGCGATGTAGTACTTAACGGAACTAAACGAACCCCAGCTTATGCAAACAACGGTAAGCGTATCTATCTACATGATTTGAGAAAAGAACTGCCCGAGGTGCTAGAAGTAGATGGCACTTTTAAAACATTTAATTTTAAGGATAAAATACCTCCAGGCAGGGACTATCGCTATTACAACAACAGGATGGATGTGCATTTTACGAAATCAGATCTGTTTGATACTTTATACCTTCAAACTAATTACGTTTTTGATTCCATAAATAATCAGGAAATATTCGAAATAGGTGAAAGTACTACCCCCCTGCGCAAATCAATAAAGATAACCTTAAAGCCAACCAATACTTATAACAAATACTACCAGGTGTATTCGTTGGATAGCCGGGGCAACCCATCGTACGAAAGAAGTAACTGGGAATCCGACAAAATAAGTTTCTTCAGTAGTTCTTTTGGGCAATTTACCCTGTTGGCAGACTCCATACCCCCAACCGTTGTGCCATTAATAATTAACAAAAATGATCTTAAATTTAGGATAAGGGATAACCTGTCTGGTTTGAGAGAGTTTAATTGTTATGTAAATGGAGAATGGGTTTTAATGAATTACGACTATAAGAGGGCTCTCATTTGGTCAGAAAAACTGGATAAAACCAAACCGTTTAATGGCAGTGTATTACTTGAAGTTATAGATAATACAGGCAATAAAATAGAATATAAAACACAAATCAATTAATACTATGGCACTTAAAGTAGGTGATATCGCTCCAGATTTTAACGTAAATGATCAAGATGGAAACCCAGTCACCCTATCGGGTTTGAAGGGCAAAAAAGTGGTCCTATACTTTTACCCCAAAGACAATACTCCGGGCTGTACAGCACAGTCCTGTAACCTAAGGGATAATTATCAGGCACTTCAGGCAGCTGGATACGAAGTGTTGGGCGTGAGCTCTGATAGCGAAAAATCACATCTGAAATTTATTGAAAAGCAAAATTTACCCTTTCGGTTATTGGCCGATGTAGATAAGCAAGTTCATAATAAATATGGGACATGGGCTGAGAAATCCATGTATGGCCGTAAATATATGGGCACGTTACGTACTACTTTCCTTATAGATGAAAATGGTAAAATCGAAGAGATCATTGAAAAGGTAAAAACCAAAGATCACACGGCTCAAATATTAAAGTAAACACTGATCTATATAGCATTGAATATGACCATTTAAGTAATAAATAGAATTTTGCATTACACATTCCTTTTATTAACAGATAGAAATCCTAGATTTGGGCATTAACAAAAAAACAAACCATGAAAAAAATATTTTTAACCATTACATCACTATGCGTTGCATTTTCGATGGGATTGGCGCAAACCAAACTCATTGAGAAAGTAGAGCAAAAGGAGGGTAGCATTGTTATCCCCTATCAAAAATTTGAGCTTGAAAACGGACTTACATTAATTGTGCATGAAGATCATTCTGATCCATTGGTACATGTAGATGTTACCTATCATGTCGGGTCTGCACGTGAAGAGCTTAAGAAATCTGGCTTTGCCCACTTTTTTGAGCACATGATGTTCCAGGGATCTGACAATGTAGCGGATGAGGAACATTTCAAAATAGTAAGTGAATCAGGCGGTACATTAAATGGATCTACCAATAGGGACAGGACCAATTACTATGAAACTTTACCTGAAAACCAGCTATCCACTGCACTTTGGTTGGAAGCCGATCGCATGGGGTTTTTACTTGACGCTGTTACTCAAAAGAAATTTGAAGTACAGCGGGAAACAGTAAAGAATGAAAAAGGCCAAAACTATGACAATAGCCCGTATGGCCGTTTTAGAGAAGTAAATGCACAGGCTTTATATCCTTACGGTCATCCTTATTCCTGGTTAACCATCGGGATGCTGGAGGATTTAGACCGGGTAGATGTAACTGACCTTAAAAAATTCTTTATGCGCTGGTATGGGCCTAATAACGCCACTGTTACGGTAGGTGGTGATGTTAACACCAAAGATGTAGTGAAACTAGTAGAAAAATATTTTGGCGATATTCCAAGAGGGCCAGAAGTGGAGCCATTGAAGCTTGACCCTGTTAAGTTAGATGCTGACAGATATGTATCTTATTACGACAAGAATATTCGTTTCCCTGCGCTCTTGGTAACCTACCCTACCGTACCTCGCTATGACCCTGATGAGCCCGCATTGGACTGTTTGGGGGAAATATTGGGAACTGGCAAAGGAAGCTACTTTTATAAGTCATTTGTAGAAACCAGAAAAGCAATTCAATCAAGCGTATTTCATAGTACAAGTGAATTGGCTGGTGAGTTTACCATGTTTGTTTTACCCTTTCCTGGCAAATCATTAGCTGATTTCGAGGCTGAAATGCGACAGGCACTTGCCGATTTTGAGCAAAACGGTGTTAAAGATGAAGATATTCAGAAATTTAAAGCCCGATACGAATCCAATACCATCAATGGGTTGGCCACGGTAAGTGGTAAAGTATCACAAATAGCTGCTTATGAGACCTTTACAAATAACCCTAACTTCCTTCAGGAAGAATTAAAAAGGTATCAGGCGGTGACTAAGGAAGATGTGATCCGTGTGTACGAGAAATACATCAAAGGAAAGGCCGCTATTATTCAAAGTGTATTGGCGGATGAAAATGGGGTGCCGGCCAAACCGGATAATTTCACTCCACAAACTTCTGGTGACAATCCGTTCCCCACTACTGATTACAGTGGGCTTAGTTATACAAAACCTACAAGTAGTTTTGATCGAAGTCAACGACCAACTCCAGGGCAAAGTCCATTGGTACAAGTACCGGAAGTATGGACAGCTAAAATGAAAAACGGAATAAAGGTAATTGGTAATCAATCAACTGAAATACCAACTGTTGCTGTGGAACTTACCATCAACGGAGGCCATAAGCTTGAAGCTACCATGCCCGATAAATCTGGTTTGGCCCAATTGACTGCAAGCATGTTGAATGAGTCTACTCAAAACTACTCTGCACAGGCTATTTCAGAAGAACTTGAAAAACTAGGCAGCAGTATTAATGTCAGTGCTGATGATAACAGTACTTCGATTTCTGTAAGAAGTCTGACAAAAAACATTGATGCCACTTTGAAATTGTTTGAAGAGGTATTAAAAAGGCCATTGTTTTCTGAAGAAGATTTTGAGCGAGTAAAAAACCAGCAATTGGAAGGTGTAAAATCACAGGCCAAGCAACCAGTTACCATTGCTAATAACGTTTATCGCAGAACGCTTTATGGCGATGAAAATATATATTCGGTACCTGCCTCCGGGATCGAAGAAACAGTAGCCAACATCACACTTGACGATGTCAAAAAATTCTATGCTGATTACTACTCACCTTCTGTATCTGAATTAGTAATTGTTGGTGATATCGATAAGAAAAGCATCTTATCAAAACTATCCTTTTTAGAATCATGGACAGGTAAAGATGTTAAAATTCCATCATTGACAATTAATAACAATATAGAAAAGACTAAGATCTACCTAGTTGACAAACCTCAAGCACCACAGTCTGAAATAAGAATTGGATATCTCACTGATTTGAAATATGATGCTACTGGCAAATATTTTGAAAATTATTTAATGAACTACAACCTTGGTGGGGCCTTTAATAGTAGGATTAACCTAAACCTTCGTGAAGATAAGGGTTACACTTATGGTGCACGGTCATTCTTTAACAGTGATGACGATGCAGGGCCATATACGGCAACTGCTGGTGTTAGGGCTAATGTAACGGACAGTGCTGTAGCTGAATTTATGAAGGAAATAAAGCTTTATGCTGACAAAGGGACAAATCAAGAAGAGGTTGATTTTATGAAAAACTCTGTTGGTCAACGTGAATCGCGTTCTTATGAGGCTCCATGGCAAAAAACAGGTTTCTTAAGAAGAATAGTTCATTTCAATCTGGATACAGACTATGTAAAACAGCAGAAAAAAATCATTGATGGTATGACGGTTGAGAAAATCAATGCCTTGGCAAAAAGTAGTTTGCCTTACAATAAAATGAACATTATTGTAGTGGGCGATAAAAACTCTATCGAACCAGGGTTGGAGAGACTAGGCTATGATATTGTTTATATGGACGAAAAAGGAAACGTAATTAAGGACGAAACGAAAATTGAGTCTGACAAGTAATTATTATTAAGTACTGAGGCTGTATTAAAAGTACTGTCATTCCAAACCTGACAGCCGTTAGGTAGGCTGGATTTGGAATCCCCTTTTAGATTGAATCAACTAAACAGGGATTCTGAATCAGGTCAGAATGACAAAAACGATACTTTTAATACAGCCTCTTTTTTTGAGCCATTTCTTCCCCTTCTTTCCTTCAATATTTTTAACTTCGCAGCTTAACTAATAATCTATGAGCGCTTCACCCAACATTTCAGAATTAACCAAAACGGCTTCACAAGTACGTAGAGACATTGTAAGAATGGTGCATGCCGTTCAATCCGGGCATCCCGGTGGATCATTGGGCTGTACGGAATATTTCGTGGCCATGTATTTTCATATTCTAAAGCACGATAAAAACTTTAATGCCGATGGTATTGGTGAAGATTTATTCTTCCTGTCCAACGGACATATCTCCCCAGTTTGGTACAGTGTGCTGGCCCGTAGTGGTTATTTTTCTGTAGACGAGCTCAATACATTTAGAAAACTCGATTCAAGGTTGCAGGGCCATCCAGCTACAGAAGAAGGCTTACCCGGAATTAGAATCGCCTCTGGTTCATTGGGTCAAGGTCTTTCTGCGGCCATAGGTGCTGCTCAGGCCAAAAAACTGAATAACGACAGTAATTTTGTATATGTGTTGATGGGCGATGGTGAGCAAAACGAAGGACAAGTGTGGGAAGCTGCCATGTATGCCGCACACCACAAAGTGGACAATATAATAGCTACCATTGACTTTAACAGGCAACAAATCGATGGCCCAACAGAAGAGGTAATGAGCTTAGGAAGCCTCAAAGCCAAGTGGGAAGCCTTTGGATGGAAAGTAATTGAAAGCAAGGGAAATGACATGGCTGCTTTAATTTCAAAAATAGAAGAAGCTAAAAGCCTATGTGGCAAGGGTCAACCCATCCTAAACCTAATGTCAACAGAAATGGGCTTTGGTGTAGACTTTATGGTGGGTACCCACAAATGGCATGGTATCCCTCCTAGTGATGAGGAACTGGCCAATGCGTTAGGTCAATTAGAAGAAACACACGGGGATTATTAATCTCGAATCATAAAAGTGGTAATAACAGCCACTTTTACTCGTTTAAATTAATATGCGAGTAATATTCATTCTACTCACCTGCTTTGTTGGCATTGCTGCCAACGGTCAGGTAGTCCAACAATCCCTCCCCCAACAGACAAGAATTCTATTTCTTCTTGATGGTTCTGCCAGTATGATGGCTAAATGGGGCAACGATAGTCGAATGGATGTGGCCAAGTCCTTACTCACAGATCTGGTAGACTCACTAAAGGTGAATCCAAACTTGGAACTTGCCTTAAGGGCGTATGGGCACCTATACTCCAGAAACTCACAGAACTGCAAGGACACAAAGCTTGAGGTAGGTTTTGCCCGTAAGAATCACCAACAAATTATTGCTCGGCTCAAACAGATCAATCCGAGGGGCACTACCCCAATCGCCTATTCATTGGAACAGGCTGCTGGTGATTTTTCATTGGATAAAAATTATAGAAACATTGTAATCATCATTACGGATGGAATAGAATCCTGTGGAGGTGATCCCTGCGCTGTTTCGTTGGCGTTACAAAAGAAGGGTGTCTTTCTCAGGCCATTTGTCATCGGATTGGGAATTGATAAAGACTTTGCTAAAAATTTCTCCTGTTTGGGTGAATTTTATGATGCTAAAGACATCAGTACGTTTCAAACAGCTTTGCAAAAAGCCATTAAAACCAGTCTTGACAAAACAACAGCGACTGTTGAGCTATTAGATAGCCGTGGAGAACCCACTGAGACAAACATCAACGTTAGTTTTATCAATAATGCAACCCAGCAATCCGCCTTTGATTTTGTTCATTATTTAGATCCTAACGGCAGGCCCGATACAGTTATCCTGGAAGCAGTCACGCCTTATGATCTAGTCGCGAACACCATTCCCAAAGTAGTGAAGCGAAATGTGCACCTTACACCGGGGGTGCATAACACACTCCAACTGAAAACACCTCAAGGGACTTTGAAAATAACGCAACGCAATGCCAGCTCATATAAAAACGGAGTTCGGGCTGTGATCAGTGAGCGGCAAAGGTTGATACATGTTCAAGACATTAACACCGAACAAAAATACATTACCGGAAATTATGATGTTGAGGTGTTAACCCTACCCAGAAGGAAATTCAATATTAAAATTGAACAGAGTACAACCAATACCGTCAATTTACCTGCCCCCGGTTTGCTTAATTTGTTTAATAATGCCGCTGGTTATGGTAGCATCTACGAAATAAATGAAGATGGCAGTCAACAATGGGTGGTAGACTTAGATCAAAACCAAGCCCAGATTACATTAGCCCTTCAACCGGGTAACTATAAAGTAGTGTTCAGGGTAGCCAAAGCACCCGGAAGCAAGTACACCTCGATCAAATCTTTTAGCATCAGGGAAGGTTTATCCACTACACTCCGGCTCTTTGATTAATTGTGAATCACAATTATTAATTGCCAATTGTTAATTACTCATTGCTAATTGTTAATTACCAATTGTTCTTACTAAATTTGGCGCTTCAAAAGCCACTGTTAACTTTAACATTTCTACTTGTGACTAAACTCACCTTTACCGAAAAAAAAGATACGCGATCAGGATTTGGAGCGGGTCTCCATGAACTTGGAAAAACAAACAAAAATGTTGTAGCCCTATGTGCCGACCTTACCGGTTCACTAAAGATGGATGCCTTCAAAAAGGATTTTCCTGAGCGGTTTTTTCAAGTAGGCATTGCGGAAGCTAACATGATAGGATTGGCCGCTGGGATGACCATTGGTGGCAAAATACCTTTTACAGGAACATTTGCCAACTTCTCAACAGGTCGGGTGTATGATCAAATCAGGCAATCGATTGCTTATAGTGGTAAGAATGTAAAAATCTGTGCTTCCCATGCCGGACTTACACTCGGTGAAGATGGTGCTACGCATCAGATACTCGAAGATTTGGGTATGATGAAGATGTTGCCCCACATGACAGTGATCAACCCTTGTGATTATAATCAAACAAAAGCAGCTACACTGGCTATAGCAGATTACGAAGGCCCTGTTTACCTTCGATTTGGAAGACCAAAATGGCCCGTATTCACCCCTGCTGATCAGAAATTTGAAATTGGAAAAGCGATCACTTTAGTTGAAGGTAAAGATGTTTCTATCTTCGCTACAGGCCACATGGTTTGGCAAGCGATAGAGGCAGAAGCTATTCTTGCAGAAAAAGGAATAAGTGCCGAAATTATAAATATTCATACCATTAAGCCACTGGATGAAAAAGCCATATTGGCGTCAGTAAAGAAAACGGGTTGCGCGGTAACTGCCGAGGAGCATCAAATGAATGGAGGACTGGGTGATAGTGTAGCGCAAACACTTAGCAGAAACCTACCTACTCCATTGGAAATGGTAGCTGTGAATGACAGCTTTGGCGAAAGTGGTACTCCAGAAGAACTACTCGTGAAGTATGGCCTAAGCCCCAATGACATTGTAAATGCCGTATTAAAAGCGATCAAAAGAAAATGAATGTAGCCATAATTGCCCATGACGGCAAAAAACCAGAAATGGTAGCCTTTCTCCTTAACAACAAAGCTGCATTAAATACGGTGGAACTCTTTGCTACCGGTACTACAGGTGGACATGTTGAAAAAGCAGGCCTTAAAGTGACCAAACTGCTATCAGGGCCCAAAGGTGGTGATGCTCAAATAGCTGCCATGACTGCCGAAGGAAAGATCGATATTGTAATATTTTTTCGTGACCCGTTGGACAAGCACCCCCACGAACCTGATGTACAGATGTTAATGCGGATCTGTGATGTGCATAACATTCCATTGGCTACCAACCCCGCTACAGCTGAACTTTTACTTAAAGGATCTACCATAAAAACGGATTAGGCTATTACTTATCCATATAGAAAGAAAACCCCTTGCCGTCAGCACCCTGCACCTGAACAAATAATCTATTTTTTGTTTCAAACTGATAAATGATTTTGGTTGGAAAATCATGTTCAGGATTTTCAAAAGATAAGGCATTTTTTACCTCACTATTTAAAGTGAAGGGCACTGTTTTCCCATCATTCTGATCAGGTACAGTAGCTTCATAGATCGTTGTTCCTTCCGTACTTTTAATCAACAATGTCTCCGACACAATTTGAATCCCATCACTTATTTTGTAGGATTTTCCCACCAAATTCCCTTCGCCTGTCATTTGCCATGCTTCATAATTGTCCTTGCCCTCTATTTTCCAAATACCTTCCAAGTCTTTGACGTTGGGTTGCGACTGGCCATTAATGCTAAGGAATAGGAAAGGGATTAATAGCAATGCTTTCATAGCGTATTTGATCTATTGAAAGATAAAACTAGTACATATTTGGGGAAAAATTTTATGCAAGATATTTAATCCTGTTTTTTAGAGTCCTCTCTGAGTGACTCTGCGTAGAGAATAAGGTTGAGAAAGTTAGCAGAAAATGCTACGTTTAGTTTTTTATAGGATTGTGTGGCATACGTTATCTACAATTGGGCGTTAAAACTTGATTATGCATGGAATAATAAATTTTGAAGCATTCCTATTGGCAGGAATAATTTTAAACCTTACCCCAGGCACTGACACAATGTATATTCTTGGAAGAAGTATTTCTCAAGGAAAAAAAGCTGGAATACTTTCTGCCTTAGGAATTGCTACTGGAGCTCTTGTCCACTGCATGTTCGCTGCTTTAGGGCTGTCAATAATCCTAGCTAAATCAGCGTTAGCATTTGAAATTGTAAAATATGTTGGAGCAGCTTATTTAATATTTTTAGGAATAAAAATGTTAATTTCTAAATCTGACGGAAAATTTGACCTGAAAAAAGGGAATGAAAATGTAAATTATCGAAAAATTTACCTGTCTGGCATTCTTACGAATGTACTCAACCCAAAAGTAGCTTTGTTTTTTCTTGCTTTCTTACCTCAATTTATTAACCCTACCCATGCACAAAGTTTTGTTCCTTTTTTAATTCTAGGTTTAACTTTTGTATTGACAGGAACCATTTGGTGTTTGGCTTTAGCTACTTTCTCTTCAAAAATATCCAATAAAATAAGGCAGAATTATAAAATCAAAAAATGGTTGGATAAAATTACCGGAGGTATATTTATTACTCTGGGGATTAAATTAGCACTTACTAAAAAATAAGCAATAAGAGAGGCAAGCTCTTAAAAATTTTTGATTCCCATTGCTGCTAACATTTTTAATTAGATTGGGCAACTAGAGTCTCCTTTCAACATTCGTATAGGAGGCTTGTACTTCATTAACTATATTTACCAGTCAGGGCTCAAACAATTGTATAAGCTTAATGTTTGCTGAACGTCTAAATTCGAACAGCAATTACAATTAAGAAATCCAGCCCACAGCATAAATCCAATGAACAAACTGCAAGTAGAGATACGGGAAAACCTACATCCACGGCAAGCCCGAAGGGTTGAACAAATTTTGAGCAAAAAAAATGGTATCCGCTACGCTTCCATTTCATCTTCTGGAGTAATACATGTAGAGTGGGATACCAACCAAATGGCTCAGCTTGATATTATAAATTTCATCAAAAAATTAGATTTACATATCATTACTGTAAAAAATACCGATGAGCATTCACACCAAAAAGATAGTGACCATAGCCATTCTTTTCTCCACCTTTTTGGTGAAAACACTGGACTTTATTATTCCCTCATTAGTGGTGTATGCTGGATTTTGGGAATTACCTTTTCCTTTACCGCAACTCCAGAATATATAGCCACTACCCTTTTTATTATTGGAGCTATTTTCGGAGGGATTTTCACTTTCTCAACCGCTGGGAAAGATTTATTAAGAGGAAAGTTTGAAATAGATTTTCTAATGCTGTTTGCAGCTATTGGTGCTGCCATTTTAGGCCACTGGGGAGAAAGTGCTTTACTTCTCTTCTTGTTTAGTTTGGGACATGCCTTAGAGCATTATGCGATGAAACGGGCTCGTAAATCTATTTCAGCCCTGTCTGACTTAGCTCCACCAATGGCCCTTGTGAAATACAATGGTGAATTGAAAGAAATACATATCGAAGAACTTAAAGTAGGCGATATTATTGTAGTAAAACCCAATTCCAAAATAGCTGCTGACGGAGTAGTTATTAATGGAACAAGCCCTGTCAATCAAGCATCAATAACTGGCGAAAGTATGCCAGTCACTAAACACCCAAGCCTCAACTGGCAAAATGAAATCGAAATTAAAAAGCTGCGTCCCGAACATCAGGTTTTTGCGGGCACAATAAATGGAAATGGAGCGCTGGAAATCAAGGTATTAAGGGAAACAAAAGATAGTACGCTATCCCGATTAATTTATTTAGTAAAGGAAGCCGAAACACAAAAATCGCCCACGCAACACCTCACTGATAAATTTGAGAAATACTATGTTCCTTCTGTATTGGTTTTGGTGATCATTTTATTATTCGCTTTTCTCCTTGTAGATGAAACATTTGAGCAGAGTTTTTACAGAGCTATGTCAGTGTTGATAGCTGCTTCACCCTGTGCATTGGCCATTTCTACACCAAGTGCCGTACTGGCAGGAATTGCACGTGCAGCCCGACAAGGCGTATTGATTAAAGGTGGCCGCCCACTCGAAGACTTGGGTGAAATAAACGCCATTGCATTTGATAAAACAGGTACACTAACCGAAGGTAGACCCACCTTGACCCATGCTATTCCATTTGGTGCAACAACTAAGGAACATCTATTAAAAGTCGCTGTTTCGGTGGAGGCGTTAAGTGACCATCCTTTGGCCGAAGCGATTGTAGTTGGGGGTAGAAAGGAATTGGGAGATATCGATATTCCAGTAGCAGAAAATCTAAAAGCCCTAATTGCAAGGGGCATCCAAGCTGATTGGAGTGGAAGCTTGATCCATATTGGTAACCGTAGACTTTTTGAAGAATTGACTGGGGCTCCAGTGCCTGAGGAAATTAATCTACAAATGTCGGAACTCGAATCAGGTGGGCACACTGCCATGATTGTACATCAAGATGATGCTTACTTGGGTATTATTTCTGCTATGGATGTTGCCCGTCCTGAAGCAATCCCAACCTTAGCTGCTTTGAAAAAGATGGGGATTAAGCGGATGATTATGCTTACAGGAGATAACCAACTAGTGGCCAATGCAATTGCTAAAAACATAGGAATAACCGACCCCATGGGTAGTTTACTTCCTGAAGATAAGGTAACGGCTATAGAGCAGCTACAAGAACAAGGCAGCGTAGCAATGGTTGGAGATGGTGTAAATGATGCTCCAGCAATGGCAAAAAGCACAGTAGGCATTGCAATGGGCGCAGCGGGTTCAGATGTTGCCTTGGAAACAGCAGATATAGCATTGATGGCCGATAAACTAGATAATCTTCCGTTTGCAATTGGCCTAAGTAGAAAAGCAAATCGCATCATAAAGCAAAATTTAATAATCAGTTTGGGGATGGTTGTTATTTTAGTTCCTTTGACTATCATGGGCACCATAGCCATTGGGCCAGCTGTGGTAGGCCATGAGGGCTCTACAGTAATAGTTGTATTAAATGCTTTAAGACTGCTGAAGTATGATGCATAAAGTTGACAATCGATAATAAAAAGCACATGTGTTAAATGCTCCCATTATAACTTGAGAGAGGTATTACACATAACACTAAAAAATTAAAATTTGTGATTTAATTATATATTTAGATATTTGTCTAAATATATAAATAGTTATGAACGTAATTTTTAAAGCTATTGGTGACCAAACCAGAAGAAGCATACTTCAAATATTGAAGGAAAAAGATTTAAATGCAGGGGAAATTGCTGATCAATTTAAAATGACTAAACCTAGTATCTCTCATCATTTAGAAGTCCTCAAACGTGCTGATCTTGTTACCTCTAGGAAAGAAGGCCAGTATGTTATCTACTCAATAAACACCTCGGTCATAGATGATTTATTTCGATGGATTGCAGAACTAAAAGTTAATATACATGAAGAAAAAACTAATACAAGAAATTCCGTTTTGGGCATTGATAATACTTCCAATCCTGCTTTTAAATAGTGTATGGGAACGTATTCCTAATGAAATCCCTCTTCATTATAACCTCTTAGGAGAACCTGATAAATGGGGAAGTAAAAATAGCCTATGGTGGATTTTCACCCTTGTTCCATTATTTGGTTATTTGTTATTATTGGTGGCTAGGAGTATTGATCCAAAGAAAAAACTCAGTCAAATAGGAAATAAATATTATTTGATAAGATTTGGGTTCAGCCTTTCCTTGACTGCCATCTTTTTGGCTATGCTTTATTCACTTGCCAGTCAGGCCAATAATTTTCAATCTTCTGTTTTTATCATTCTCGCTTTTCTTTTTATCTTCTTGGGCAACTATTTCAGAAACATAAAACCCAATTATTTTTTAGGTTTCCGGACCCCATGGGCATTGGAAAATGAACAAGTTTGGAGGTTTACTCATTATCATTCAAGTGTAGTTTGGTTTATCGGGGGCATATCAATGTTAATCATTAACTTTTGGCGACCCATCACTGAAATCTGGCTAGCCAATTACGTCATTATCATTATTCTCATCCTTGACCCTATCATTTATTCCTATATCAAGTATGTCCAATTAAAAAAGGTATAAACATGAAGATTATTTCAATATCATTAGTTCTCCTATACTCCACGCTGAATGTGTTCTCACAAGAAGAAATAAAATTATCTTCTACTGATGTTGATTTATATGCCACATTACTGCTTCCTGAAAAAGAAACCCAAAAAGTGATTTTAATAATTTCTGGATCAGGTGCAACAGATCGAGACGGTAACTCTAAACCAGGTTACGTTCATGACGGGTTAAAAAAACTTGCAGAAGAGCTTACCGAATTAGGATATGCAACGCTGAGGTATGACAAAAGAGGTGTTGGTAAAAGCGTTTCCAATTCATTAAAAGCCGAAAACCTCCGCTTTGAGCAGTATGTGTTTGATGCAGGTAACTGGATATCTTTTCTAAATGAAAGGTTTGAAGATATAACCGTAATTGGCCACAGCCAAGGAGCTTTAGTGGGAATGCTCGCCATACAAAATGTTAGAGTAAACAAGTTCATTTCATTAGCAGGATTGTCTGAAGATGCATCTACAACAATAAAAAGGCAACTGTCCAGTCAACCAAAATTTGTTTTGGAGCAGGCAATTCCCATACTAGACAGTTTAAATAAGGGGATCAAAGTTGATAGTGTACCCCAATATATGAATAGCCTATTTAACCCCAAAATACAGAACTACCTAATTTCATTTATGAAGTATGATCCAAGGGAAGAAATTAAAAAAATAGGTATTCCCATATTGGTTGTACAGGGCACTACAGATATCCAAATTACGGTTGAGGGTGCCACTTCAATGAGCAATAATTCCCCATATGCAACATTGAGGTTGATAGATGGGATGAACCATGTTCTTAGGTCAAGTTCATTAGATATCAATGAAAATATGGCTACCTATTCCAGTACTGAAAATCCACTGCACAAGGACTTGGTTAAGGTAATTGCCAATTTCATTGGTCAATAAAATCATTACAGATTACCCCTACTTCCCTGAGAGCATTTCTGAAATGAGCTTAGTGCTCTTAAACTGTTCAGCAAGTAATTTGAGCAATACCGTAATGGGGATGGACATAATCAAACCAGGTATTCCCCAGATATAACCCCAAAGCATCAGCATTATTAAAATGGTGATCACGTTGATGGAAAATGATTTACCCATAAATATAGGTTCTAAAATTGCTCCAAAAAGGACTTGAACCCCTGTTATAGTCAGAATGAACAAAAATAATATTGATGCAGCCTCTATTTCCACAAAAGCAAAAATAGCTAGGAGCACAACCGTGATTACCGAGCCTATCATTTGAAGGAAATTGATCGCAAATGCAAACAAGCCCCAAAAGATGGGGAAGCTTATCCCAAAACCCCAGCAAGCAATGCCAATGCCCACCCCTGTACATAAGCTTACAAAGAACTTTACTTTAATGAATCTGATCAAGTCCTTTTCTATTTTCATGAAGGTTTTGACCGAGGAAAAATGATGTTTTAGAATGGTGTTGTTCAATACCTTTTGCATATCAATGGAACCTGCCAATAGGAGCACTACAAAGAATACCGTAGTGAGGGTCATGGAGAGGGTATTAGCTATAAAACCAACTGTTGGTACAAAATTTTTGACAATGGTGTCTTTTTTAATCACTGAATCCAACAAACCCTCCCCTTGCAAAAAATCAAAAGCAAAGAATACTTCAACTTTAGTCACCAGTACGGTCAGTTTATCATTTGCCTTTTCAAAAAACGTATGATCCGTTGCTAATATCTCACGACTTGAAAGTTCAATCAATTCCCCACTCACCTTAAAAAAGGAGACGAGGATAAGTAGCACCGTGAAAATCCTTATAAATTTTGGTACTCCTTTCCTTTTAAACCATCTCATCAATGGTAGAAAAAGTAATGCAATGAACATTGCGGAGAACAATGGAATGAAGATAAAAGAAAGCGTTTTAAGCAGATAAAACACCACTGGGATGACGAGAATCAGTAATAATATATTTGTGGTTTTTCTATCGTTCATTGGTTGTTAAAAATTCAGTCATCAAAGATACGCAGTAGCCGTTACAAGGTTCGGATTCAGATCAAGTATTTCGACAATGTAATTTCTTATTAAGGGCATTACTCCAAAGAATATATAATTCTATTTTTATATGAGGACAATTGTAAATAGTTAGCTTTACGTAGGTTATAAGGTAGATACTGTGACTTTTCTAGAGGTTAATGACCTTATTAGAAACTTAAAAAAAAGCACATAAAATAGAGGGTAAATTAATGATTAGATATGAAACGTGGAACATTTGTATTGTCGGCAATGACACTCTTTCCATTGAGCCTGTTTGCCAAAATTAAAAACAACTTTTTTATAAGAACAGAAAAGGGATTTAAGGTAAAGGCTGGTGACGCAAGATTTGGTGAACATTATAAAATGAAAGGCGTCACATTAAATAACCTAGACATAAAAATTTCGGGAGCGGACACTGAATATGATTTGGCCGTATTTGAACAAACAGGGCTCACACCTTATGGAGGACCTCCGCTTCATATTCATCCTTTCCAAGACGAGTGGTTTTACGTTATTGAAGGAGAGTATTTGTTTCAAGTAGGTGACGACAAATATTCAATGACAATGGGCGACACCATTTTTCTTCCAAGAAATGTTCCTCATGCCTTCTTACAGTTGACAGAAAAAGGAAAGATGATCGTTTCTTATTTGCCTGCAGGAAAAATGGAAGCCTTTTTTAAGGTTACGGACAAGTGGACTTCACCACCTTCAAAAGAAGAAATTGCTAAAGTTTTTGCAGATCATGATATGAAAGTTGTTGGTGCACCCTTGACAGTTGAAAAATAAAAATTGTAAGAATTGGAGAAAATTTAAATATGTACCCATTTTTATAGAAAATGGTTAAAACCATTCTTCACGAAGCAAATGGGAAAACCGTAGGCTATATGATTTCAATTAACTCACCGTTTCAACGGTTTTTATTAATTATTAAGCCCTCTCCAACACCTTTCTCGGCTCGTATTTAGCGGCCAACTCCGCAACGGCTTTAATATGCTCAGTTGATGCCACTGCCGCCTAAAAAATAAATGGTTGAAACCATTCTTTACCCATTTAAACCTATAGCCCACGGTTTTCACATTGTGATCCCTATGGGAAAACCGTGGGCTATAGGTGATACACATCATTTGAACCGTTTTAACGGTTTATAATTTTAAAATAATTAAAATAATATTTTTTATTTTTTTTGTATATCACTTACATTAGAATATGCCACATTCATACAACAAAATATGGATTCATGCCATTTGGGCAACCAAGGAACGAATGCCTTTCATATCAAAAAACGTTGAATCAAAGGTTTATGATTTTATGAAGCAGCAACTTATTGATTTGGGCTGTCCCGTTAGAATTATAAATGGCATGCCAGACCATGTCCATTGTTTATTTTTATTAAATCCCCAAAAAGCCATTGCAGATGTAATAAAACAGGTTAAGGGAAGTTCATCCCATTTTATTAACGAGCAAAATTTGATCGAAGATAAATTTGCATGGCAAACGGGTTACGCCTCCTATTCGGTAAGCGAATCCGTTGTTGAAAAGGTATTTCAATATATTCGTAATCAGAAAGCACATCATGCCAAAAAGACATTCCAAGAAGAACACGATTCATTTCTGAAATTACATGGGGTTAACGATAAATGATTTCAGGTGTTATTCTATATAATTAATGGTTAAAACCATACTTTCCCATTCAAACCTATAGCCCACGGTTTTCACATTGTGATCCCTATGGGAAAACCGTGGGCTATAGGTGATACGCATCATTTGAACCGTTTTAACGGTTTATGATTTAAAATAATTAAAATAATATTATTTATTTTTTTATATAGCCATTTGGGCAACCAAGGAACGAATGCCTTTCATATCAAAAAACGTTGAATCAAAGGTTTACAAATTTATGAAGGTTAACGATAAATAATTACGGGTGCTGTTCTATATATTAAATGGTTGAAACCATTCTTTACCAATTTAAATCATATAGCCCATGGTTTAAACCATGGGCTATGAGGCATTTGCTAAATGGGTAAAACCATTGATTTTAAATTTAAAAAACATTTAACCCACGATTTTCACATCGTGATCCCTAAGGAAACCATGGGCTATATGATTAGAATTATTCCATTTAACCGTTTCAACGGTTTTAATTAATTATTAAACCCTTTCCAACACCTTCCTCGGCTCGTACTTTGCTGCCAGCTCCGCAATGGCTTTGATATGCTCAGGCGTGGTGCCACAGCAGCCACCAATAATATTGATAAGGCCCTCATCTAAAAACTCTTTGATCTGAGCGGCCATTATTTCTGGCGTTTCATCGTACTCCCCAAACTCATTCGGTAAGCCAGCATTAGGATGCGCACTCACCAGAAAGCTCGATTCTTTGGATAAAACTTTCAGGTATTGTCGCAACTCCTTTGCTCCCAGCGCACAGTTTAAGCCAATGCTCAGCAATGGCATGTGCTCCAAAGAAATCAAAAACGCATGGGTGGTTTGGCCTGACAAGGTGCGGCCACTGGCATCAGTAATAGTGCCGGATACCATGATGGGAATATCCACCCCCTCCTCTTCCATTAGTTCAGCAAGGGCAAATAAAGCCGCTTTGGCATTCAGGGTATCAAATACCGTTTCTACTAAAAAAATGTCCACGCCACCCGCTAACAGGCCTTTGGCTTGGGCTTTATAGGCTGTACTCAACTCTTCAAATGTAACGGCCCTAAATCCCGGGTTGTTGACATCTGGTGATAAGGAGGCCGTTCTGTTGGTCGGTCCCATAGAACCCGCCACAAAACGAGGTTTGTTCGGTTCACGTGCCGTAAAATCATTGGCCACCTCCTTAGCTATTTTTGCAGATTGGTAGTTTAACTCATACACAGCATCCTCTAAATGGTAATCGGCTTGGGCAATGGTCGTGCTACTGAATGTATTGGTTTCGGCAATGTCAGCACCGGCTTTAAAATAAGCCGAATGAATGCCTTTGATAATATCCGGTCGGGTGATACTAAGCAGGTCGTTATTACCTTTTAATGGATGCCCGTGGTTTTTAAACTGTTCGCCTCTAAAATCAGCCTCCTCCAATGTATGCCGCTGAATCATTGTGCCCATGGCACCATCCAAAACTAGAATTCTTTCCTTTAGTATCTCTTTAATCATAATCATCTAAATCTATAACCAAACTGTAATATGGGAAGAGGTAAATACAACTCTCTTTTCCCGTCTTCCTTTAGTGTGTTATTTCCATACTGGATATCAAACCCTTTAATTTTGCCCGAAGTTCGGTAATCTTGAAAAGAAATTGCCAAACCAAATCCAGTTTCGAAATATATTTTTGCTCCTAAATTTACAATCATACCGGATTTCACATTTATTCTCCAATCTTGGCGAATAACGTTATAGGTATCATATTGAAAATATAGACATGAGAAGTCATCCATACAGTTGAACCCAAATGTTCTTGAGCGATTAAATTTGATATAAAAATAATCTACTCCCACCCCCATAAAAAATATTACTCTTTTACTCTCTTCAAAATAATATCGAAAGTCCGTGTTAAGTTTTACACCTGATCTATCATTGAAATCAGTATTGTAACTATCATCATACATATTCATTATGTAACCAGCACCAATTGAAATATTTGATTTAGGAGAAAGGTGATTTTCGTAGGTCAACTGAATAGTGGGAAATCTATTTAACAGATATAGTGGGTTTACCTTTAATATTCTACGGGGTTTTAAATTTAAAGGTACGCTGTCATTCTGGGACATTACAACAGAGAAAACCATGCATAAAAGTGCTGCTAAAATTATTCTCATTTCTGACCAACAGCAATTTTACTAAGAAACTGAAGGGCTTCTGAATTAGAGATATCATACTGGTAAATGCCATCACCACCTGTTAAAATAACTCGGTTTTGGGTAATTATTACATCATAAGCGTTAACAGCAAGACTATTAATATCAACTGGTACCTTAGGATCACTTACATCAATTATTTTTAAACCATTTGTTCCCTGGCATACGTATAATGCATTTCCATTAATTCCAAGTCCATATGGTGATTGAACATCAGTTAATGATTTTATTAGAACAGGATGGCTTATATCTGAAATATCAATAATTTCAACTACATTTTCTCCAGTAAACTGCCCACAACTGTTTACCCTTAAGCTCACATAGGCATAGTTACCATTTACTACTATCGGATCGCAAGCTGTAGCATGCGTATAGGTTGATATTGGCGTAGGAATACCCTCTTCCATACTGTAGATGTAAACTGCATCGTTAGCTCCAATAAACAAATATTGCCCATATGGAAAAATTGTTTCTATGCCTACTCCCAAATCTACGGAAGCTATTTCGCTAAGATTGCCCTGTGAAATATCAAATGTTTTCAACTGAGTATTGTTGACTACGTACATTAGGTTGCCATTGATTGTAAATCTTGCCAAAGATCCTCCAGCGCCTGAAGAATTTAAAGGCCCAATACTGCTTTCTTCTCCCGAGCAGGAGCAAATGGTTATTAAAAATATGATATATAGAATCCCTCTCATCTAAAACATTGTGGATTATATAATTGAGTCAACTTCCAACCCCGGAGTAAATGTGCTCTCGCATCATCTACACATTCAAAGTAATTATTATCTTGTGGTGGTAGTTGCTCGTTATATGTATATATAGATTTTTTCCTATCAAGTTCTACTGGATTTTTAATGTCCGAAATATCAATAGCCACCAAATCGTTAATTTGATCTGCATAAAGAATAAACCCTTTTATTGCAATATCGACATTGCCTATAATCCTAATAAACCCTAAGGATTTAGGGTTTTTCGGATCAGCATTGTCAAAAACATGCACTCCTTTCAATCTATCATTGATTAGGAGATACTGCTGGTATATGTATATTTTACCTGGATTCTCTATAGGTTGATCGTTTACAAATGCAATCTCTAAATCGTCTTCAGTTGCATAAATTGGCTGATAGCCCATTACTTCTCCAGCTGGAAACTCAGCGGGTCCCTCATTATAGTAACAGGCATTTAGTGCCAATATTATTAAAATAAAAATAAGGGTTCTCAACTTGGTATATTTAGTGTATAGATTATTACGTAATTAAATATAGTTAAGTATTTTTAGATAATATCTGATCAAATAATATTAATTTGAAGTTAGCAGCCATAGACATCGGATCCAATGCCATCAGGTTACAGGTGACAGCCACCATACGGACCAAGGGTGAGCTTAACTTCAAAAAGATCGAATATGTGCGCTTCCCACTAAGGTTAGGTCAGGATGTTTTCAATACGGGCAGTATTAGTAAACAAAAGAAAATTAAATTCAAAAAACTGATGCGGGCTTTTAAAATCCTCATCGATCTCTATGAAGTGGATGATTATATGGCCTGTGCCACTTCAGCCATGCGCGAAGCAAAAAATGGTGCTGAAATCATCAAAGAAGTAGAAGAAGATATTAAGTTAAAAATAAAGATTATAGATGGTGCTAATGAGGCACTCCTGATCAACAATGCCATCAACTCGTTCTTAGATAATAAAAGTACTTATCTCCATATTGATGTAGGTGGTGGCAGCACGGAGCTCACCCTTATTAAAGGAGCGGAAAAGTTAATTTCCAAGTCATTCAAAATCGGTTCCGTCAGGCGACTGGAGCGCCATGATTCACCAATAATCTGGGGAAAAATGAAGAAATGGATTATTGATCACTGCAGTAAATATGGGGGCAAAATAACGGCTGTAGGAACGGGTGGCAACATCAATAAACTATTTGAGCTTGGTGAAAAACAAAAGGGTGAAAAAATGACAATTACCCAGCTTAAAGAGGTTCAAGATTTTGTAAGAAAAATGTCTATCGAGGATCGGATTAATGAACTACAACTCAATCCTGATCGTGCGGATGTGATTATACCTGCTTCGGAAATCTACATTGCCGTTATGGAATGGTCAAAAACCAGAAACATTATTGTGCCTGAAGTAGGGCTTAAAGATGGCATCATGCAGCATCTATATTTGAGAAATACTCAAAAGGAGAAAGTTAAGTTTAGTTAAACTGGATGTGTATAGATTTTGTTGTGTTTGTGTATATCAATTAAAGACATGCATAAAAGAACAAATATTGAGTTTGAGGGATTTTGACTTAATAACTGTAAGCTTATAAACTTATGCTTCAGTATCACCTGAGGCTGTTTCCAGTTCCTCCGTATATATTTCATCAAGAGACTCTTCAACAGGTACTGTATGTACTACCAAATCAAGATCCATTAAATTCTCTTTTGTTACATTATAAAACTCTTTGTGCACATTGAATGCTGGCTCCCCATTCAATTCCTTTTTAACATAACTACCATCTACCTGCATCACATAAGTATTCACATTGTCCATTAAATTGTACTGAAGAATGTTTTTCACCTGCCGTTGGATAAGATCGTCATTGATTAAAAATAAAGACTCCAATCTGCGTTCGAAACTTCGCACCATCATATCTGCACTACCAATATAGACAGTTTCTTGCCCCCCATTATGAAAATAATATATTCGCGAATGTTCTAAATAATGACCTACGATAGAAATTACTTCAATATTTTCACTCAACCCTATTCTACCCGGTCGTAAACAACACATTCCCCTTACTATCAATTTTATAGGCACCCCAGCCTGTGAGGCTGCATAGAGTTCATCTATACTTTCCTTGTCCTGCAGTGAATTAATTTTAATAACAATTCCTGATGGAATCCCTTTTTTAGCATTTTCGGCTTCGTTTCTTATGAGCGCCACTAACTGCTGGCGCATGTCTTTTGGTGCTGTAATCAGGTTTTTGTAAACACTCGGCATCGAATGTCCGGTGATTACATTAAAAAATTCCGAAACGTCATGGGCATAATCATCATCCGTAGTAAGTAAGCTTAAATCCGTGTACAGTTTCGAAGTCGATTCATTATAATTCCCGCTCGATAAATGTACATATCTGGTTACTTTATCCCCTTCCTTACGGACTATGAGCATCAGTTTAGTATGCGTTTTAAAACTGCTTATCCCATAGATCACAAAACAACCAGCCTTTTGAAGGCGTTGTGCCTCGCGTAAATTATTTTCCTCATCAAACCGGGCTTTCACTTCAAATAACACCGCCACATGCTTACCATTCTCAGCTGCCTTTAGTAAGGCTGCAGTAACCCTAGACTCTTTAGCCAATCTGTAAATAGTGATCTTTATGGCCAGTACACCCTGATCTTCAGCTGCCCTTTCAAGTAAATCCACCAGCGGCTCAATGTTATTATACGGATGATGGAGCAAAACATCACGGTCTTTCAGCACCTCAAAAATATTATCCTCCACAATCTCAGGATAACTTATTGGAGGCACTACATCGGGCATTTCGGAGAGCATATCCTTAAATTCAGGATGCTTTACAATCTCCCAAAGCCCTGTAAAATCCAGTAAGCTCTTCTTTTTATATCTGAATATATTTTCGTCTTTCAGTTCCCAGCGTTCTTTTAGCATTTTTAGCATCCAACTATTTGGCCTACCAACTATCTCTAAGCGAACAACACGACCCGTTCTTCTAGTTTTAAGTTTTTGTTTGAGTTCTTCCAGAAAATTGGCCTCGATATCGTCACTTTCTTCCAATGTAAAATCGCCATTTCTGGTGATACGGAATAGACTGATAGATTCAATCTTTACATTTCGGAACAGATGATGAACATTGTTTTTTATAATGTCCTCTAATGGCACAAAGTGAATAAGGTCATCATATTCTATTTCAAAAAACCGGGGGATATTGGAAGGTATCTGAATAAAATTCAGTTTTTTGTTTTCGTCCTCCAGGCTTTTTGTAACCACACCCAGCACCAGTCTGTTGGTACTTAATATCGGAAACGTATGATAACTGTCATACGTCATTGGGGTTAGCATTGGGTAGACAGTGGTCTCAAAGTATTGATTGACCTTATGCTTATCTTCCTGTTTTAACTTTTTATAGCCCGTGATAGCAAATCCATTACTTTCAAACTGCGATGACAATTGTTTCATAAAAAGCACTTGCTGATCATCACTGAATTGCTTCGCTTTTGATAATAATACTTGCTTAAAAGGGGTTTCACGAAGGCCTGAGTAGTCAAATCGTTGCTTACCGTAGTCTAAATAATTATATAAACTCCCTACCCTAATGGTGAAAAATTCGTCAAGATTAGAGCTGGTTATAGCTAGAAATTTGAGCCTTTCTATCAGGCTCTTATTTTCATCTTTGGCCTGATCCAACACACGATGATTGAATGTCAACCAACTCAGATCACGGCTGATGTAATTACTCTGTGCTATTTCCTTTTTAAATCTTTCAGGAATGACCATCGTTATAAAAAAATTAAGGTTTTCATCTAAAATACAGAAACAACATTAAATAGCGAAAAGTGCTTCGGGGCGTAGTTCTAAATCTTCGACTAAATAATAAGACATAGGAAGCGCATAAACTAAAAAAGGTCTTCGACAGGCTCAGACTTGAGCTTGTCGAAGACCTAAGTCTTATTCAAGAACTACTGTATATATCAGCTTACCTATTTTGGTGGCCTTTATTTTCCAATGAAGAAGTTTAAGATCTAAGATCAAATATCAACATTGGCATATTTAGCATTCTTTTCGATGAACTCCCTACGGGGGGCTACTTCATCTCCCATCAACATGGAGAATAACAGTCCTGCTTCCGCAGCTGATTCAATAGTTACTTTTTTCAAGCTTCTGCTTTCCGGATTCATAGTAGTTGTCCAAAGCTGTTCTGGGTTCATCTCACCCAAACCTTTGTAGCGCTGCACACTAACTGAATCTTCTTTACCATTGGCCATTTCTTTCGTAAACTGTTCACGCTGCATTTCATTCCAACAGTAGCGTTCTTCTTTTCCTTTTTTCAAGAGGTATAGTGGTGGCAATGCAATGTATACATAGCCTTTTTCGATGAGCTCATGCATGTATCTAAAGAAGAAGGTCAGTATCAACGTTCTAATATGACTTCCATCAACGTCCGCATCCGTCATGATCACAATTTTGTGATAACGCAGTTTTTCCAAATTAAGCGCCTTATCATCCTCTTCTGTACCAAAACTTACCCCCAGTGCGGTAATCATGTTCTTGATTTCCTCATTTTCATAAATCCGGTGTTCCTGCGCCTTTTCTACGTTAAGGATTTTACCCCTTAATGGTAGAATTGCTTGGAAATTTCTATCTCTGCCTTGTTTGGCAGATCCACCAGCAGAATCACCCTCTACAAGGTACAATTCACATACAGCAGGATCATTGTTTGAACAGTCGGCCAGTTTACCTGGTAAGCCCGTGCCACCTAGTACATTTTTACGCTGTACCATCTCACGTGCTTTACGTGCTGCAAAACGGGCTTGAGCTGCCAAAATTACTTTCTGAACTATAATTCTTGCTTCCTTTGGGTTTTCTTCGAGATAGTTATTCAACATCTCCCCCACCACTACGTCCACAGCACCACTTACATCTGAGTTGCCTAGTTTCGTCTTTGTTTGACCCTCAAATTGTGGCTCTTGCACCTTCACTGAAATTACCGCAGTAAGCCCTTCTCTAAAGTCGTCACCTGTTATTTCTACTTTCGCTTTTTCAAGCAATCCGGACTTATCAGCATATGATTTTAATGTTCTCGTTAAAGCCCTTCTGAAACCTGCAACATGAGTACCGCCTTCGATCGTGTTAATGTTATTCACATAGGACACCACATTCTCAGAATAAGAAGTATTATAATTAAGCGCTACCTGTACTGGCGTATCACCAGTATCACGATTCATATAAATGGGTTCGGGAATTAACTTTTCTCTAGTACTGTCCAGGTATTCAACAAACTCCTTTAGACCACCTTCAGAATGAAAAGTATCCTTACGGGTTTGTCCATCATCATCCAGTTCCCTTAAATCTTCCAAAAAGAGGGTAATCCCTGCATTTAGAAAAGAGAGTTCCCTTAAACGGGAAGCAACCGTCTCATAATTAAATTCAGAAACACTGAATATACTATCATCAGGCCTGAATTCAATGGTAGTGCCGTGCTTGTCGGATTTACCGATCTCCCTAACAGGATACTGAGGGACACCTTTGCTGTATTCTTGCTCAAATATTTTTCCGTTTCTTTCTACCGTAGCACGAAGCATGATAGAAAGTGCATTCACACATGAAACACCAACACCATGTAACCCACCAGATACTTTGTAGGTATCTTTATCAAATTTACCACCAGCATGGAGTACTGTCATCACTACTTCCAATGCTGATCGTTGTTCTTTTTCATGAAAATCAGTTGGGATTCCACGTCCATTATCTGTAACTGTAATGGAATTATCTTTATTGATAGTTACTCCTATGGTATCACAATGTCCTGCCATTGCCTCATCAATAGAGTTATCGACCACTTCCCAAATAAGGTGGTGAAGACCTTTAATTCCAACATCCCCAATGTACATCGCAGGTCTTTTCCTTACTGCTTCTAACCCTTCAAGAACCTGAATATTACCTGCTGAATATTCATTCTTTTTTGTTTCTTTATTTTCTGCCATAATCAAGTTTCAAAATCTCTCAAAACTACACTTTTATGAGCTGTTTTTCACGTCTTTTCCCTTGTAATATTATCAACTAATTCTTTAGTTTACAGATATGCGATATAATCCCAGTTTGATAGTATTTACAGCTATAATTTGCTTTGCGTTTGATGCCAATTGTCAAACCGTAAGAAGGCCATATAATAGGGATTCTTTAAAAAGGGCCAACTTAATCCATAATCAGGAAATAGCTCAAAAAAGATTGGTTAAATATGCCACATTAGAAGGTGCTGATTCTATTCGCTTATTAAATTTATCCAATGCCAATTTGGATGAAATCCCATCCTTTGTCTATTCTTATCCAAATCTTAAAAGCCTCGATCTATCCCATAATAATATTACATCACTCCCTTCCAGATTAAATGAATTAAAGGAATTGAAATCTATTATTTTAATAGATAACCATCTGGCAACAAGACGTTTAAAAATCAAGAAGAATAAAAATATCGAAAGGCTTAATCTGGAAAATAATGGTTTGACAAGATTACCCAGGCAAGTGAAAAGGCTAAAAATGTTAAAAGAATTAAATCTTGCCGATAACAACTTTAGCAAGTTCCCCAAACGCCTCAAAAGAAATAAGGATTTAGATGCCTTAAAGCTTAGTAAGAACAAAATTTCACTTTTAAATCAGCGTTACAAAAGGCTTACTGGCATTTCAAAACTTAGGTTGAATACCTGTGGTATTGATTCATTGCCACCCTCCTTTTTTGATTTGGTAAATTTAACAGATCTGCAACTGGCAGAAAACAACATTCGGACACTTCCAAACAGTATCAGTAAACTTGAAAAATTGGAGGGGCTAATGCTTTATAAAAATCAACTGAGCCAATTGCCAGATGGGTTGTTCGATTTATATAACCTCAAACAGGTGGATTTATATTACAACAAGATTGAGATTGTAAATCCTGATATTAAAAAACTGGTAAATCTGGAAGTACTCTATCTTTCTAACAATTTGCTTTATTCGTTGCCTGATGAAATTGGTGAATTAATAAACCTGAAAAGACTTTATATACATCACAACAGATTAAGCTACCTTCCAAACACCATAAATAAATTACAGCACCTTGAGGTTTTACGGATTAACGACAATTTCTTCAGTAGTCTTTCGCAGGAATTGTTTGAACTTAGAAGTTTGAAGAATCTCGATTTTTCTAATAATCAGGTCACTACCATACCACTAGAAATACAACAGTTGACCCAACTTGATTTACTTTATTTTCAACAAAATCCGATAGATAAAAAAAGCAGAAAGAATATTCATCTCAACGAGATTGTCAACGCTTTCAGGGAGCGGGGAGTTATTGTAAATTATAGTGAATAAGCCCCCGTTCTTAAGAGAACAAGGGTACAGGCCTCCTCAGTATCTATCCCCTCCTCTTGGGCCTTTTTCTGAAATTCCTGATTTTCTGTTCCCGGATTAAACAATATGCGCTTCGGCTTTAAACTTAATATATAGTCGTACCATTCAGGCTGATTTTGAGGCCCTATATAAAGCGTAACAGTGTGTACATTATCTACAGCTGGTTTTTCCCGTAGGTTCAAAATAGCTACCCCTTGTACTTTTCCGGACTTAATTCCTATAGGAACTATTTCGTGTCCATTTTCCACTAACATTTGAGCGGCCAAATAGGCATAGCGCGTAGGGTTGGTAGTTGCCCCAATGATAACTGTTTTCATTCTTTCCAATGTTTGCTTAAATACTGTTTAATTACTGCCTCAGCGCATCGTTCTCCGTCCATGGCAGCAGACACAATGCCACCTGCATAGCCGGCACCTTCCCCACATGGGTACAGCCGCTGCAGCTTAACGTGTTCAAGCGTCATATTGTTCCTTGGTATCCTCACGGGCGATGAGGTCCTGCTTTCTACCCCTACTATTTGAGCATCATTCGTCAGATAACCATTCATGGTTTTCCCAAAAGCCCTAAAAGCCTGCCGTAAGCGGGTGGTAATAGATTCAGAAAGCAGTTCGTCCATGTTTACCGAAGCCAATCCTGGTTGATAGGAGGTATCAAGCAATGAAGAAGACTGTTTTTTATTGACAAAATCCACCAATCGTTGTGCTGGGGCCGTCTGATCCCCACCAGCTATTTTGCAGGCCAATTGCTCTACCTCTCTTTGCATGTGCATGGCCGCCAATTCTCCATATTGACTATAATGCTTAAAGTCTTCCGGTTCTATAGCCACTACTATACCTGAATTCGCAAATTGACTGTCTCGCCTGGACGGGCTCATGCCATTGACCACAATTTCGCCAGGAGCAGTAGCGGAAGGCACTATAAATCCTCCAGGGCACATGCAAAAGGAGAATACACCGCGTTTTTCACCTTCATACATCGTTTGCCTTACCAATGAATAGGATGAAGCCGGTAAATAGTCGCCCCGGTCTCCTTTACAACTATATTGTATTTTGTCAATTAAAGACTGTTGGTGCTCTACCCTAACCCCAAGTGCAAATGGTTTAGCCTCAATAGTAATTTCCTTCTTTTGCAAAAGCTCAAAAATGTCCCTTGCTGAATGCCCAGTAGCTAAGATTACTGCCTCTCCATTGATTTTTTCCCCATTATCAAGGACAACACCTTTTAGTTCGTCACTATTAATATTAAAATCGACCACTTTAGAGTCAAATCGAACTTCACCGCCCGCTGCTCTTATGGTTTCCCGCAATGCTTCAACTATTTTGGGCAGCTTGTTAGTGCCAATGTGGGGATGGGCATCATATAATATTTCCTTCCGTGAACCATGGGCAACAAAAATCTCTAAAATCCGGTGCAGGTCACCTCGTTTTTTTGATCTTGTGTACAATTTACCATCAGAATAAGTACCTGCTCCACCTTCACCAAAACAATAATTGGAATCTGGATTTACAATGTGCTCTTTATTAATGGCTGCCAGGTCCCTCCTTCTCTGTTTTACATCCTTGCCTCTCTCAAGTACAATGGGTTTTACCCCATATTCAATTAACCGCAATGCAGCAAATAGTCCTGCAGGCCCACTACCCACCACAATAACCTGAGGGCCAGAACTTACATTTGGGTATTCAAAATTTTCAAATGGATTGGCAGGAACCGATTCGTGATGATAAACTTCTGCAGTAATATTTACCAAAACATTAGACTTACGTGCGTCTATCGATCGTTTCTGGATCTGCACCTCAGAGGCCTCTCCAAGTCCGGATTTTTTGATAATTATTTTTTCTAACTGATCAGAAAATGCCTCTTCCGGGCGCAATCGTAGTTGTACGGTTCTTTTCAAAGTGGTAAGGTTTTTATCCTTAAATGTTATCTGCGTGCGCCAAAGGTGAATATATGTCCAAAGTTGACCCCGAATGTAAATGCAAAGGTAACATCTCCTTGATCTAGTTTATCAAAAGCATTACCATATCTTTCATCATAATCAAAATTTCTGTACCCAGAGCCTGCACCAATAAAGGCATCGATTGTAAAACCTTTGGAATGTGTGTCTTGCATAAGCCTGTAACCCAGAAGTATCATATACTCAATGCGCTGTTCGGAGGCACTGGTGCGAATCACATTATCCGGGGACATCGTAATGGGGACATTCGCAAAATGACTTTCGTTGGTAAACCTGATCTCATGACCAAAATACCACAATGAAATGTCGTTATTGGTCTTGTTGTAAAACTTTTGCCTTATACTGATGCTATATCCTTGAGTGAAAACGTCATTTAACGGAATCTCATAGTCATTGGAAAAAAATGGGTCGCGAATACCTTCAAACTCAAATTCATGGCCGAGCCGTTCTTGCATATAAAACTCCATGCCCACTGGTAGTCTTCCAATAAAGGTAGCCAATGGGTTTACACTAATGATCAGGCCCTGAAACTCGTTGATTTTGGATTCAAAATAACGGAAACGGTTCTTTTTGAATTTATATGCACCAACACCATATTGTCGGGTTGTCCTTGGCTTTTTTACCACTTCAGGTTTCTCGATGGGCTCATCATAAATAGGCTTATAATACCCAGATAAGGTGCCATCATTTTTATACAATTCCCATCTTCCCACTTTCTGACCGTTATCGATGACACCTTTGGTCTGCAGTGTGCCATCAGGATAATAGCCATAATACACACCACGGCCATTTGTAAATTTACACTCTCCTTCCAGTTGACCATTTTCATAAAAATATTTCCAAATACCTTCACTTTTCTCGTCTTGAATAGTCCCTGTCAGCCGAAGTTTGCCACTCTTGAAATACTCCTTATACTCACCTGTGCCCGCATCAAAATCAGCTTCACCTTTATTAGTGCCATCCTCATAAAATAGTCCCCAATATCCTGCTTTTTTCCCATCAAGAAACTCCCCTTTCGAGCTGATTTGACCATTTTCATAATAATAAATCCATTCGCCATTGGAAGCACCATTTTTATAATTCCCTTGCGCAGATTCCTGACCGTTTTCATAATAAAACCGCCAGTTGTCAATTCGTTTACCATTATGAAACAGCCCCTCAGCCTGTTTTTTACCACTTGGGTAGTAGTATTTCCACAAGCCCACATTTTGAGCCCCTGATTTGGGCCCCTGGGCTTTTTTCTCCCCGGTAGAATAATATTCTGTATACCGGCCTTTATCATAAGTATAATCTATGTCCCCTTTCACATTCCCGTCCTCATAATACTCAGTCCATTGGCCTTCCCGTTTGTTATTTACAAATACGCCTTTCTCTTTAAGTTTGCCACTTTCGTAATAAATCTTCCACTCCCCCCGTCTTTTCTGATTGCTGATCTCACCTTCCATACTCTTTTGACCATTTTCAAAAAAGTATTCCCAGTACCCATCGCTTGAATTGCGCTTCACCACTCCGCGCATTTTTTGCTTACCGGTTTCATAGTAGAAATTCCACTCCCCAAAAGTTTCATTATTGCTAAATTGCCCTTCAGATTCGGTGTGACCGTTGAGATAGTAAGACAGATATTTGCCTTCTAAAATATTGGAGATTGTATCTTTTACATAATACATCTCTTTCAGCTTGCTCTTGTCTTCATCGTGATAGACATATCGCAAAACCTGACCATGGAGGGCAGGTGTGATAAAAAAAATGATATATAAGAGCCTCTTTGTCATAAACAAGAGTTAAATATACTCATTATTAGCTTATTAGGCTCTTTTTTATTTATGTAAAATCTCTTTCATCACCCAGCTTTTACCCCACTCCTCCTGCTCTTGAGCAGTCCATAACTCTGGGAAAAAGATGATTTTTTGAAATCTCGGAGGTAGGTATTTTTGCCAGTTAGTACCACCGGTAGCCGCTATATCTTCAGGATCCTTTTGTAGATATCGGACTGCCGATTTATAATGAACCAAAGGCCATTGTACATTTACATAAGCATCAAATGACCGGAGTACCTCAATCACTTCATCATTTTTAGTTTTGCTAAAATGCTTTTGATAAATTTTAAGCAGGTTTTTGTCTTTGAATTTGGTAGCTCGCTCCAAAAAATCATCGTTGTATTTCTCTTCAAACTGACGAAGTGTTAATGTTTTTTTGCCACTTGAAAGCTCTGTCGCGCCACTTCTCCAATATATTTTATCAATTAACTTTTCAATGGGATCATCTGCCTTTAGTTGGCTTCTCGATTGTGGGTCAACTAGGTTTATCAGGTTGGTAGCACTTATTTCTATTAATCTATATTGTCCGGATTGGAATCCACTTGCTGGCAATAAGGACATTCTAAACTTCAAAAATTGATCTTTGTCCATGCCGTCCACCATTATGGCAAAAGAACTTTCGAGCACTTTGAAATAGCCGTTGATCCGCTTCATTCTAGTAATAAAAAATGCAGGGTCTATTACTTTGTCTTCTGTACAGATTTGATCTATCTCATGGAGAATAAGTTTAAAAAACAGCTCAGTATGTTGATGATAGGTGATAAAAATCATTTCATCTTTAAGGCCCGTTTTTGGGTTTTGAAGACTGAGTAAGGTATCTAAATGTATATAATCCCAATAAGTGAGGAAATCGCTATGAAGAAGCCCATCAAGGTAAGAAGACAGGTCTTGACCCATCACCTCATATTTTTGCTCCAGTTTTTTAATTTGCTCTACTATTTTGGGGTCAATTTCTGACTTATGCATGGGTGTTTTACAATATATGTTTAACCTTGCGTAAATTTGAATTTTTAATACGAATAACCCAAATATAGATGTCTACAACAGCCACAACCAAATCGAATAAAAAGTCAAGTAATGATTTATTTGAATCTCCTGACTTTTATAATCTAGATGACTTACTGACAGAAGAGCATATCCTTATTAGGAGTTCTATCAGGGATTTTGTAAAGAAGGAGATAACTCCTTCCATTGAAGAATGGTGTCAAAATGCACATTTCCCTTATGAGATTGTTAAGAAATTTGGTGATGTGGGAGCATTTGGCCCCACTATTCCCTTAGAGTATGGAGGTGGTGGATTAGATTATATTTCATACGGCCTTATCATGCAAGAAATTGAGCGAGGGGACTCAGGTATGCGTTCTACAGCTTCCGTTCAAGGCTCTTTGGTAATGTACCCAATCTATAAATTTGGTAGCGAAGAGCAAAGAAAGAAATATTTGCCAAAGCTGGCTTCTGGCGAGTTTTTAGGATGTTTTGGGCTGACAGAGCCTGACCACGGGTCTAACCCAAGTGGAATGGTGACCAACTACAAAGACATGGGGGATCATTACCTGCTTAATGGTGCGAAGATGTGGATTTCCAATTCACCCAAGTCAGATATAGCGGTAGTATGGGCCAAGAATGAGGAAGGTCGAATCCATGGTTTGATTGTTGAACGCGGAATGGAAGGCTTTACCGCACCAGAAACACATGGTAAATGGTCACTTCGTGCAAGTTGTACTGGTGAGTTGGTTTTTGATAACGTAAAAGTGCCTAAAGAGAATCTACTTCCTGGCAAAAGTGGTTTGGGCGCACCGATGATGTGCCTTGATTCTGCCCGTTATGGCATTGCCTGGGGAGCTATTGGAGCAGCAATGGATTGTTATGAATCAGCAAGAAGGTATGCTGCTGAAAGGATCCAATTTGGAAAACCTATTGGCTCGTTTCAATTAATGCAGAAAAAATTAGCTGAAATGCTAACCGAGATTACCAAAGCACAGTTATTGAACTGGAAATTGGGTAAAATGATGGATGAAGGGAAAGCCACTACACCCCAAATATCAATGGCAAAAAGAAACGCTGTGGAAATGGCCTTGAAAATAGCCCGTGAAGCACGACAAATGCACGGTGGTATGGGCATTACAGGTGAATACCCGATGATGCGCCACATGATGAACTTAGAATCGGTAGTTACTTATGAAGGAACTCATGACATTCATTTGTTGATATTAGGAGCCGAGATTACAGGGATACCTGCTTTTCAGTAAATAAACTGAGATTATAAAAAAAGCCAGGTTATTAAAAATAACCTGGCTTTTTTTTGTGCAATGGAGCTAAATAGGAACTACCAAACTACTGCTAGGTGTCTTCATCTAACATACTGATAATCAACATTTTCACTAGAAATCAATCAAACACATCATCAATTACAAAAATCAATTCACTACTCCTCCAAATAAGCCTTCACAGTAACACGAAGTGTTGAGGATCTAGGATCGTTTGAATAAAGGGTAATGGATTTTTGCTGATTCCCTCTCCTATCCTCAGGATCAAAGGATACTTTTAAAGTGGCACTCTTACCGGATTTAATTTTTTCCGAGTCTAATATACCCTTTAAACAGGTGCAATTAGGGCTCACTTTATGAATAACCAGATCAGAAAGCCCAGTATTGGTAATAATAAATTCTTTGGTAACAACATTTCCTTGCCTCACCCTTCCAAAATCATGTGTATCTTCATTAATACTCACACGGGGGGCATTTAAAACTTCTTCCTGACTCATAGCACCAAAATATTCAAGTATAGTGGCGAAAACAGAAACTTGTTTTGCGGCAGATTCGCCTGCTTCATTGGTATAAAAAGTAATCCCGTCATTCATATAGCCATAATCATTTTTTAGGCTTCCATCATAAATGACTTTAATTACCCCTTCCGATTTAGGAGCCAATATTTTAGGTTCAAATGTTAACCGAATATAGTTGGGAGCATCATATTTGTCCAAAAATGTGACTGGCTTATCTGACTGAATATAAACCCTAAAGCCTTGCTGTGATGCCTCTTTATTGATATATACTTTGCCCATGTTAAATGTAGCGTATTTCAATCTTAAAGCTCCTATTTCCGTGCCCAATTCTTCAGCAATGGATTTCGTTTTAGGAATCACCTCACCGCGTATGTATAACTTGATCGGTTCTTTAAGGTTAGTAGTAACTGTCAGGCTCTTATTAAAAGCTCCAGGACGGTTAGCTGGGTTATATTGCGCTTGAATTTGCCCCATTTCGCCAGGCAAAATAGGCACTTTTGTCCATGAGGGTGTAGTGCACCCACATGAGGCTTGTACCCCCACTATCTGAATGGGTTCTTCACTGTTATTTTTAAACGAAAATTCATGAATAATGGGGCCATCAGCCTCGTTTACCTTCCCGAAATCATAAGTGGTTTCTAAAAAGGAAATGGACTCCACTTGTTGGGCAAACGATTGCCCCGATAAGAAAATAAACACTAGAATTATTCTGAATTTCACACTCATGCCTTTGAATATTTTGAGCCCTAAATTTATAAAAACCATATCGCATATATAATGAATAGCACTATATATCAACCTAAAACAATCAATTTATTTATCATTGTGGCACTATTTATCTTTATTTGCACAAAACATAATTATGGCTAGAATATTAACAGGCATTCAAAGTAGTGGTCGTCCACATTTAGGTAATTTATTGGGCGCAATTATACCGGCTATAGAGCTTTCTAGAGACAGTAAGAATGAGTCACTGTTCTTTATTGCTGATTTACATTCGTTGACTACCATTAAAGATGCTGAGCTTAGACGGGACAATATCAATGCGACTGCTGCTGCTTGGTTGGCTTTTGGTTTTGATACCTCTAAGGATATATTCTACAGACAGTCAAGAATACCTGAAGTCTGTGAGTTGACCTGGTACCTAAGCTGCATTACTCCTTATCCTATGTTGGCCAATGCCCATTCTTTCAAAGAAAAATCAGATAAGTTGGCCGATGTAAATGCCGGTCTATTTACCTACCCAGTATTAATGGCTGCTGATATCATTATGTACGATGCTAATTTTGTGCCTGTGGGAAAGGATCAAAAACAACATTTGGAAATAGCACGCGACATCGCAAGTACATTTAATAATCAATTTGGAGAGACTTTTGTGTTGCCTGAGCCAAAAATTGACGAATCTGTAATGACCATCCCCGGAACTGACGGGCAAAAAATGAGTAAGTCATATGGCAATACCATTAATATTTTTCTTGATGACAAGTCATTGCTAAAGCAAATTAAGACGATTCAAACAGATAGTACGCCACTCGAAGAGCCGAAAGATCCTGATACTTGCAATGTTTTCAATTTATACAGACTTATTGGAGCTGATGATCAGGTCGCTGACCTTAGAAGTAAATATTTAGCCGGTAATTTTGGCTATGGCCATGCTAAACAAGCTCTTTTTGATTTGATTATTGATAAATATAAAGAACCAAGGTCTATCTTCAATCACTATATGGATCACCCGGAAGAACTTGACAATAAACTAAAAGAAGGTGAAGAAAAGGCTAGGGTAATAGCCCGCACCGTATTAAATAAAGTAAGGAACAAACTAGGCTATTAATTTGCTTCCCAAACAACCTCTCTTGTGTTTTGATCAATGTTCAGTACTATTCTCACTGGGTCGGGCAACAACACGAGTTTAGTTTCTTTGCCCGGATAGTCGTCTACTTCCACATAAACGCCATCATCATATTTGGCGTCAAAACTGCCATTACTAACTAAAGCAAATCTAGGCAAATAGGCAGTTGGTAACAGTACATCGGTGTCCGGGCAGAATTCATCATGCACTTCGTGGAGGGCATCTTCCAGATAATCACCATATTTCTCAATGAATTCGTCCTCCAAATTATGCAACCCCTCTTCTATTTCATCATACTCCTCACTGCTATAGTCCAGTTTGGACAATTTCACTTTATGATCTAAAATATCTGCCAAGTGACTATTTAATTGTGCTAATTCCATTTCTAAAATTTTAGTAACTGTAAAACTCATTAGTATTTATTATACATGCAAAATTATCCATTTATATATTGGAAGAACGTCAGAAATATTTTTGTATGGACAGCTAAAACACTAATTTTGATTTTTAAAAATTGTAAACATCATGCAAGAAGATTTTCTCCCTCTGAAGGGTACTGACCATGTAGAATTTTATGTAGGTAATGCCAAGCAATCGGCAATGTATTATCAAAATGCCTTTGGATATAAATTAACTGCCTACGCAGGCCCAGAAACTGGCGTCAAGGACCGTGCGAGCTATGTACTTACGCAAGATAAGGTTCGGCTGGTTTTAACTTCTTCACTAGTTGAAAATTCGATGATAACGGAACATGTAAAAAAACATGGTGACGGGGTGAAGGTTTTAGCTTTGTGGGTAGATGATGCCAAAAAGGCCTATGAGGAAACTACGAAGCGTGGTGCTGAGTCTGTAAGCGAGCCTAAAACTTTAAAAGATGATAATGGAGAAGTGGTGGTGGCTTCAATTAAAACCTACGGGGATACCATTCACACCTTCGTTGAAAGAAAAAATTATAATGGCCCGTTCCTACCGGGTTTTCAGGCCAGGTCAAGTGAAATGGAGGTTAAGCCGGTTGGGCTTAAATATATTGACCATTGTGTTGGTAATGTGGGTTGGGGCGAAATGAACAAATGGGTAGAGTTTTATGAAAATGTAATGGGCTTTAAACTGCTCATCACATTTGACGACAATGATATAAGTACTGAATATACTGCCCTGATGTCAAAAGTGGTTTCTAATGGTAATGGTTATATTAAATTTCCAATCAACGAGCCAGCCAAAGGGAAAAAGAAATCTCAAATAGAAGAATATATTGATTTCTACCAAGGAGCAGGCGTACAACACATTGCCATAGCCACTGACGATATTATTCACACGGTATCAGAGCTCCGGTCTCGAGGAGTTGAGTTCTTAGTAGTTCCTGGATCATATTATGATGATTTACTGGATCGTGTAGGTGAAATAGACGAAGATTTACAGCCCTTAAAAGACCTTAACATCCTTGTTGACCGGGATGATGAAGGCTATCTACTTCAAATCTTCACCAAACCAGTACAAGACAGGCCCACCTTATTCTATGAAATCATCCAAAGAAAAGGTGCAAAATCATTTGGAAAGGGAAATTTTAAAGCTCTTTTTGAAGCGATAGAAAGAGAGCAAGAGCTTCGCGGTAATTTGTAATAGCATGAGAGACGTAAGGGCTGAAGCACTCAGTTGGATCAATAGTAATATTGACCAGGGGGCAAAGGATGAGATCACTAAATTACTTGACGATACTGAGGCCTTAACCGAAGCATTTTATAAAGATCTCGAATTCGGTACTGGTGGTTTGCGGGGAATAATGGGTATTGGTTCCAATAGGATCAACAAATACACCATTGGCAAATCAACTCAGGGTTTGGCTAACTACATTAATAAAGTCTATCCAAATGAGCAACTCAAGGCAGTAGTGGCTTATGACAGCAGAAATAACAGTCAATTTTTTGCTCAAACAACTGCTGATGTGTTCTCTGCGAATGGATTTAAGGTATTCCTTTTTGATGCTTTAAGACCAACTCCAGAGCTTTCATTTGCTATAAAACACTTGGGGTGTCATACAGGGGTGGTAATTACTGCATCACACAACCCTAAAGAATATAACGGCTACAAAGCCTATTGGAATGACGGGGCACAACTGTTGACTCCACATGATAAAAATGTAATAAATGAAGTAAAAGCCATTACCAATCTTGATCAAATAAAGTTTGAACGTAATGAGGCATTTATTGAGTTAATTGGAACAGATATCGATCAACTCTATTTAGAGAAAATCAAGTCCCTGTCCCTATCCCCCGAATCAATCAAGAAAAAAGGCGATATTAAGATTGTATATACCCCAATACATGGGACTGGGTATAAATTAGTGCCTAAATGTTTGAATATCTTTGGTTTTACCAACGTACACGTCCTGGAATCCCAAAGTGAACCGAACGGAAACTTCCCAACGGTTATTTACCCCAACCCAGAAGAAAAAGAAGCCCTATCATTGGCTCTAAAAAAGGCGGAAGAAATAAATGCTGATTTGGTTTTGGCCACTGATCCTGATGCTGACCGGGTAGGGATTGCCATAAAAGACAATAAAGGAAAATATATACTCCTCAATGGAAATCAAACTGGAAGTTTGATGGTCTATTACACCCTTCAAAGGTGGAAACAACTGCAAAAATATAGGGGTAATGAATGTGTGATAAAAACCATTGTAACCACCGGGCTCATTTATGATATTGCCGAACATTATGGGGTTAAATGTTATAATACCCTCACAGGTTTTAAATATATAGCTGCTTTAATAAAAGAACTTGAAGGGAAAGAAAAGTTTATCATTGGAGGTGAAGAAAGTTATGGCTATATGGTAGGCGATTTTGTACGTGACAAAGATGCAGTTTCATCTTGCGCCATGATTGCAGAAATGTGTGCCCATGCGGCCACTCATGATCAATCACTGTATGACCTGATGATCGAAATGTATATTAAGTTTGGTTTTTATAAAGAAAAATTGATCTCGATAACCAAAAAAGGGATCAAAGGGGAAAGTGAGATTGCCAATATGATGACTGGATTTAGGGATAATCCTCCAAAAAGCTTCGCTGAATCAAAAGTAGAGAAGGTTACGGATTATCAAAGTGGCAAAGCCCTGATGGTTGAGACCAATGAGTTGCTAGATATAGATTTCCCTGTTTCCAATGTGCTTCAGTTTTATACCGAAGATGGTTATAAGATTTCAGTAAGACCCTCGGGAACCGAGCCAAAAATCAAGTTTTACTTAAGTGCCAATACTTTACTAAATTCAGTAGAAGAATATGATACGACTTCAGACAATTTAGATAGATTACTATTGAAGATTGAAGCTGATCTTAACCTTAGCTAATTAAATCATAAACTATTATGGAACTCCAATTAATAACCAATGGCTTAATCAAGTCATATCAAAAGAGCTTCACACAGTTAAAAAATGAAATCAGCCTATTCAAGGAGAATGAGGACAGTTTATGGGATTTGACAGATGGAGTAACAAATACATCAGGTAACCTATGCCTTCATTTGTGTGGCAATCTCAAGCACTTCATAGGTGCTATATTGGGTCATTCGGGGTATGAAAGAAACAGACCAGAAGAATTTTCAGCCATAGGGTTCTCCGTTGATGAATTGCTGGCCAAGATAAACGATACTGAAGAAATGGTTTTAAGTACAATAAAAAAATTGACTGAAGCAGATTTAAATGCAATTTACCCGAAAGAAATTGGTGGAAATAGTTATACAGCCTACGAGTTTCTTCTTCATTTACACGCTCATATGCACTATCACCTGGGCCAAATCAACTATCTAAGAAGGATACTTAATTAGTTCTTAGAATACATTAAATTAACTAATTTTGCAGCCCAATGAAAAAAGTTGCCTTCTATACGCTTGGCTGTAAGCTAAACTTCTCCGAAACATCTTCAATCTCAAGAATGTTTGAAGAGAGAGGTTATAGAAAAGTGGAGTTTACCGAAACACCAGATATATTTATTATTAATACCTGTTCCGTTACTGAAAACGCTGACAAAAAGTGCAAGAAAATCGTACATGAAGCACGTAAAATTTCTCCAAACGCCTATGTCACTATTATCGGTTGCTATGCACAGCTAAAGCCGAAAGAAATCTCTGAAATACCCGGAGTGGATGCTGTACTCGGTGCTGCTGAAAAATTCCAGTTGATAGACCTGCTTGATGGGTTTGTACGGACTGAAAATCCAAAAGTACTAGCTTCAGATATTGAAGCGGCCACGTCCTTTAACAATGCCTATTCTCTGAATGACCGAACAAGGACATTTTTAAAGGTTCAGGACGGTTGCGACTATAGTTGCACGTTTTGCACCATACCCTTAGCACGTGGAAACAGCCGTAGTGATACGATTGAAAATATTGTGAAAAGTGCAGAAGAAATAGTTGCCTCTGGAGTAAAGGAAATCGTGCTTACGGGAGTCAATACTGGTGATTTTGGCATAAGAAATGGAAAAAGAGAAGATCGTTTTATGGATCTCATTTCTACCCTTGACAAAGTAGAAGGACTGAACAGGATCAGGATTTCATCGATAGAACCCAACTTATTGACGGATGAAATTATTGATTTTGTTGCCGGTTCTAAAAAGTTCGTGCCTCATTTTCATATTCCGTTGCAATCAGGATCTGATAACGTGCTAAAACGTATGAAAAGGCGATACCTTACAGATTTATATACGGCAAGAGTTACAAAGATAAAGTCTGTCATGCCCGATTGCTGTATAGGTGTTGATGTCATCGTTGGATTTCCAGGAGAAACTGAGGAGGACTTTATTGCCACTTACAATTATCTTAACGAGCTAAACATTGCTTATCTCCACGTTTTTACCTACTCCGAGCGGGCCAACACACCTGCTACAGAAATGGACAATGCCGTGCCTATGAAAGAGCGAAATAAGCGCTCAAAAATGCTCAGGTCATTGTCAGAAAAGAAAAGAAGGTATTTTTACGAACAACAATTGGGCAAAACAGAATCTGTATTATTTGAAGAAGATATAGAGGATGGCATGATGCACGGCTATACTGAGAACTATATAAGAGTTGCTGCAAAATATGATCCCGTATTGATTAATGAAATCAAGCCCATTTTACTTTCATCCCTACAGGCCAATGGTCACGTTCTTGCAGAAGAAATAATGGAAACGGTCACTCATTAATGGCTTTGACCAAGGGGGAAATAGCACCTGATTTTAAGCTTCCATCAACCAACGGAACAGAGTTTAGACTATCTGAATACCTAGGTGAGCCACTTATCATTTACTTTTATCCTCTTGATTTCACCCCTGGATGTACCAAAGAGGCCTGTTCCTTTAGGGATAACTTTGACGTATTTAGGCAGGCCAATGTAAAAGTAATAGGCATTAGCACGGATTCCGTCAAAAAGCATTTAAGGTTCAAAGAGAAGCACAACCTTCCCTTTGAATTACTTTCTGACAAAGGAGGCAAAGTCTCCAAGTTATATGATGCCTTGCTCCCTTTTGTGAAAATATCAAAACGGGTAACCTACTTGTTAGATAAAGAGCACAGAATAGCTGGGGTATTTGAAAATCTTTTTGGCTATGATAAACATATAAAGGTAATGATTGACCTTCTGGCTAACAAATCATACAAATAACCCATCTTTCATTTCCATCTTTCTATCCGCCATATTGGCTAGTTCTTCATTGTGAGTGGCTATCACAAACGTCTGCCCAAAGTCCTCTCTCAGTTTAAAAAACAATTGGTGTAATTCCCTAGCATTGTTTGAATCTAAGTTGCCACTTGGTTCATCAGCAAATACAATGGAAGGATTATTTATTAAGGCACGGGCCACTGCCACACGCTGTTGCTCACCTCCAGAAAGTTGCGAAGGTTTATGGTCTTCCCTTTGGCTCACTCCAAGAATACTCAAAAGTTCGTGCGCTCGCTTCCTTACTTCTGAAGAATTTGATTTACTAATAAACCCGGGAATACAAACATTTTCAATAGCTGTAAATTCTGGTAACAGATTATGAAATTGGAAAATGAAACCAATATTTCTATTTCTAAATTTCCCCCTTTCGCTGTTCCCTAATTTTACAACATTGTTGTTATTCAAATAAACATGCCCCCCATCTGGTGTATCAAGCGTACCTAAAATATGTAGTAAGGTACTTTTTCCTGCTCCAGAAGCGCCAACAATTGAAATCACCTCTGATTTTGCTACTTCAAGGTTTATTCCTTTAAGAACTTTTAGGTCATTATATGATTTTACAATGTCAGTGGCTTTTAACATAAGATTCTTGTATTAAGGCAGTTTCAAACTTACTAAAACCTATTATTAATATAGGTTATATCTTGAAATATAAGGTCAAATAAGCTACTTTCGTGCAAAAATTCCATAGCATGAACATACACGAATATCAAGCCAAAGAGATACTCAAAAAACATGGCGTAAATATCCAAAGAGGTATTGTCGCTGATAACCCTGAGAAAGCCTTAGCAGCAGCTAAGGAACTAAATAAGGATACTGGAACAAGCTGGTACGTAATCAAAGCACAGATTCATGCTGGTGGTAGAGGAAAAGGGACTGTAAATGAAACTGGCTCTCATGGAGTAGTTCTGGCGAAGTCCTTGGATGAGGTCATAGAAAAATCAAAGGGTATAATCAACGGCACATTGGTAACACACCAAACTGGCCCTGAAGGAAAGAAAGTAAATAAAGTTTTAATAGCTGAAGATGTGTACTACCCTGGAGCATCAGAAGTGAAAGAATTTTACGTAAGTATATTGCTCGATAGAGGTAAAGGTTGTAATGTGATAATGGTATCTACCGAGGGTGGTATGGATATTGAAGAAGTGGCTGCCAACACCCCTGAAAAAATCATAAAGGAATGGATAGACCCTTCAGTAGGGTTGCAGGCTTTTCAAACAAGGAAACTGGCTTTCGCACTTGGCCTAGAGGGCAATGCCTTTAAGGAAATGGTAAAGTTCATCCATTCACTTTATAGAGCTTATGAAGCGACCGATTCATCTATGTTTGAAATAAACCCTGTATTGAAAACATCTGATGATAGAATATTAGCAGTGGATGCCAAAGTAAATTTGGATGACAATGCACTTTATCGTCATAAAGACCTAGTGGAATTAAGGGATTTAAGCGAAGAAGATCCTGCTGAAATTGAAGCTGGAAAATCTGGACTCAGCTATGTGAAGTTGGATGGCAACGTAGGATGTATGGTGAATGGTGCTGGATTGGCAATGGCAACTATGGATATCATCAAACTTTCTGGTGGTGAGCCTGCTAACTTTTTGGATGTAGGGGGTGGTGCCAATGCAGAAACAGTAGAAGCAGGGTTTAGAATAATTTTAAAAGACCCTAACGTAAAGGCTATTTTGATTAACATCTTTGGAGGTATTGTAAGATGCGACAGAGTGGCCAATGGTGTAGTGGAGGCTTACAAAAAGATTGGTAATATTGAAGTTCCGATAATTGTAAGGTTGCAGGGTACAAATGCAGAAGAAGGAGCTAAAATAATTCAAGAATCTGGGCTTAAAGTATATTCTGCTATTGTACTAAAAGATGCTGCTACTTTAGTAAGCGAGGTACTAGCATAATAAGAGGCTTGTGTATTCGTAGTTAAAATGGCACTTGCCTGTCCGTAGGCAGGTAATGCCAGATTTCTACCTTAGATACATGTATTAAAAAGGTTTAAGTTTTAATAAATAATAAATGCATCCGTAGTTCAACTGGATAGAATACCAGATTTCGGCTCTGGGGGTTGAGGGTTCGAATCCTTCCGGATGCACACTAAAAACCCTCCCTGAATTATCAGGGAGGGTTTTTTAATGACTATAATTATTGTACTTTTATAAAATAATGTCATATAACAAGGATCAACTTTTAATTAAGTTACATTCTTGTTAAATTGAGCTTGATTGTAGTTAAATTATGAAGCGAATCCTGATCCTATTTATATTCATCGCAATAGCTGGCGAATTAGCGGCTCAAAGCTTCTATAAATACAAGCGAGGAAGGGATGTAATTGCCAATTTAGGAACAGGGTATAGTACTTATTTTGGAGAATTAAAAGATGATGGTGACTATTTTGATCCACGCCCAAACTTAAACATTGGTTTACAATACTTCTTTTCACCAAGAGTTGGAGCAAGAATGGAAGCCACCTGGTTTAAAATAGGTGGAGATGATGCAAAAACAAATGAGGGAGGTAAATTCAAAAGGAACCTGTCATTTATTTCTAACAATTTTGAATTAAACGTTGTAGGAATAGTACAAGCCTTCCCCAATGGGGTCAAGTACTATCAAAGATCTCCATTCAACGTTTATGGTTTTGTCGGTATTGGATTTTTATACTTTAATCCTAAAGCAGAACTTAATGGAAAAAAATACGCCCTCCAACCAATTCAAACGGAAGGTGTAAGTTATAGTAGATTCGCAATTGTCATTCCGTATGGAATAGGTATAAAATATAAATTAAATCCTTTTTTCAACATAGGATTAGAAGGTGGTTTCAGGCAAACCTTCACTGATTATTTGGATGATGTTAGTTCCACATATGTTGACAATAGCTCATTTTCTAACCCAATACATGCAAGTTTAGCAGATAGGAGCCCTGAAATTGGTCGTAGTCCAAATGAAGCAGGGACTTTACGTGGGAATCCATCCACCAATGACAGCTATTTTATAATGAATATTAAACTAGAGTTTTATTTACCCCCTCAAATTTTGAGTTCTTTTAAATTTAACAAAGGAAGAAAAGGACCCATGAAAAGAAAAAGAAGAAGGTAAATGATCTAACTAATATCATCCAATACCTCATATCTCGAATATTGACTCTTGTATTCAGGTACCATTTTTTTCATATGACTGACAAGCTGCATCTCATTAATATTCTCCAAACAATTTTTCAATTCGATTAAGTCCGCGTTAACAAATTCATATTGCTCGCCTGCACTAGTAATCATGATTTTATTATGATAAGTCGTAGTAGTATTTTCTAAATCTGTGAGCAACTCTTCATATAGTTTTTCACCTTCTCTCAACCCTGTAAAAATTATTTCAATATCCTTGCCTAATTCTAATCCCGATAAACTGATCATTTTTTTAGCTAAATCAACTATTTTTATTGATTCCCCCATATCAAAAATAAAAATCTCACCACCCTTACCCATAGTACCTGCTTCCAAAACCAATTGACATGCTTCCTGAATAGTCATGAAATACCTAGTGATTTCAGGGTGTGTTACAGTTAATGGGCCACCCTCTTCCAATTGCTTCTTGAAAAAAGGAATTACAGATCCATTCGATCCAAGCACATTACCAAATCTGGTGATAACAAATATTGTATTATGTTTAGCATTACTTTGTGATTTTCCATTAATTGACTGTACATACATTTCTGCGATTCGCTTAGAACATCCCATAATATTTGTTGGGTTTACGGCCTTATCTGTACTAATCATTACAAATTTATTGACACCGTACTTCAATGATAAATCTACTAGATTCTTGGTTCCAAACACATTTGTCCTAATTGCCTCATGTGTATTCTTTTCCATCATTGGCACATGTTTATAAGCGGCAGCATGATACAACATCGTGGGCTTATATTCATCAAACAAATACTCCAAATACGACTTATTGGTAATATCAGCAATTATTGAGTGTATTTTACTAGTACCATTAATATTCTCAAATTCTCTCTCCAACTCATAAAGTGACGACTCCGCTTGATCAATCAGTACAATATCCGATGGATCATAAGTTAAAACTTGTCTTACAATTTCACTACCGATGGACCCGGCAGCACCAGTAACAAAAACCACTTTATCCTTTAACTCATTTTTAATGAGTTCATTTTTCATAATAATGGATTCTCTTCCAAGTAAGTCTTCGATTCTGACATTTCTTATTTGTTTTGGACTTAGTTCACCACTTATCCATTTATCAACTGAGGGAACAGTCCTGATTTTTACACCATTTGATATACATTGATCAACTATGTAGTTTTTTCGCTTTACATCAAGATTTTGAATAGAAATAATTAGCTCATCAACCCTTAACTCTTTAAAAATGTCTGATAAGTTTTCGTTGGCATTATAGATTTTAACGCCCCCTATTTCCTTATCAATTTTGTGGACATCATCCTCCAAAAAACCAACTATTCTAACACTTGAGGCAGTATCGTTTTCGATAACTTGCTTAGTAATTGATCCACTAACCCCCGCACCGAAAATTATAATATTCTTCTTGTTAAAAACACGAGAGGTATAAAAGGAAAACATGTTTTTCACTAACACCCTATACAAAAACAAAAATACTGTGGCTTCAAAAGAAGTAATGATAATTACTGACAGCGGTATTGGCCTATTATTAAAAAAATTAAAACTGACTAAGCTTATAATTAGAGTTAGTAGGGTGGAAATAAGCACAACCTGCGAAATTCTCATTGCATCTTTAAGTGTTGTATACCTTACAATGCCTGAATAGCTCTGAGTAATTAAAATGGCGATAAACCCTGTGATAGAAAATGTAACAACTCCAAAAACAGTATTGGATGTCATTATCAATTCCAAGTCAAAATTGAACCGTAAAAAATAGGCCAATAAAACGGACGTAGCAATGATGCACAAATCCAAAATTATTATTATCCATCTTGGTAATATTTTCAGACTTGAAATAAATTTATTCATCAGCTAATATGTTTTTAATATTTGAAATCGTATCCCATACTTCATCTTCCGATATGTAGGAATAATTTGGTAGGCAAAACCCTTTATTAAAAATATCTAAGGCCCTGTCATTCCCGAAGTAGTCGAACTCATTGAAAATCTTCTGAGCATGTAATGGATACCACATTCGAGTAAATTCTGAGAATCTTTCCCTCCCAATGTTTGTATGAGCAATAGTGACTGGGATTAACCATTTGTTTGAACGGTAATTATGAGCATCATCAAAAAATTCAAGTCCCTTCCCATTGAGTTCGCTTCTATAGAACTCGTACAGATCTTGTTTTAAGTTCAATATTTCATAGAATTTCTTTAACATAACACTACCTAATTCAGCGGCCATTGGATGCATTATGTAGTTATATCCCAAATCAAAGTGGACGTAATTTGAACCAGTAATTTTTGCCTGTGATGCCAAGGCTCTGGCTTTATCAACATAATTTAATGTATTAGAAATTAAAGCCCCTCCTCCTGCAGTAGTAATGATCTTATTGTAGTTAAAAGAAAAAATACCAATATGTCCATAATTTCCAACGTGCTTGCCTTCATATCTAGAACCAAGTGCGCCAGCAGCATCTTCTATTAAATGAATATTGTACAAATTACATAAATCAACTATTTCCTTAACATTAAACGGTATTCCAAATGCGTGGACTGCAATGATGGCCTTCGGTAAAGGTTTATTGCGTTTTAATCGATTGTTGATTACATCCTTTATATGCTCAACTGATATATTTAAAGAATTTTCTTCTATTCCAACAAAAACTGGCCGGGCATTAACATATCTAATGGCATTGGCCACCGCAACAAATGTAAATGTAGGGCAAATCACTTCATCACCTTGACCTATTCCCAGAACCCTCAATGCTAAATGAAGTGCCGATGTTCCTGAATTAGTTGCCAAAACATTAGAATTTTCAACAATCACAGACAATCCTTCTTCGAAGGTCCTTTGAGAAAGCATCGGATGTCCCATGTGCTCTGCAAAGGCACTAGAAGCCTCATACAAATCACTTTTTTTGTAAATTTGCCCTAACATCTCAGCCGATATACCTAATGAATTAATTTCTCTCATCGATTAAAGATTGAGCTTGTATGTTGCCTGATTTAAAAATTTTATAAGGCGTTTTTATTAATATCATTAAGTCGTTGAACAGCGATTGATTATTTACATATTCCAAATCATAAACAAATTTCTGCTTCCAACTCAACTTATTCCTACCCATTATTTGAGCATAGCCAGTAATACCCGGTTTTACCAAAAACCGATTCTTTTCATCTTGATTTAGATGGTTAATGTATTCTATCAAAATTGGCCTAGGGCCAACTAAACTCATTTCGCCTTTCAATATATTAACCAATTGTGGGATTTCATCGATTCCCGTATGTCTTAAAAAACCATGAAATGGGCCAATATGACCCTTTCCATCCATAGTACATAGCTTTATTATTGTAAAACTTTTTCCATGTTGCCCAACCCGCTTCTGAAGAAAGAATATTCTATTAAAACCTAATTGGTTTATTAATAATATAATTACCATAATAGGGCTTATTGAAATAAGTATGATCAAACTTAACCCAACATCAATTGCTCTTTTAGCTAATTTGTAACTTTTTCTCATCTACAATAGCTTTATAAGCATTGGCTAAAACCTCCACAACATGTACTATTTCATTTTCTGACAATTGTGGGTAAATGGGCAGTGAAATCTCATTTTTGTATTTTTCATACGTGTATGGGAAATCTATAATGTTATAATCACTTTGAAACAAAGTTAAAATTGGAAGAGGAATAAAGTGAACATTAACTCCCACATTATTGTCAGAAATCTCTTTAATTATTAAATCTCGCTGACTTTCAGTAATATTTCTAATTCTCAATTGAAATAGATGGCATGACGATTTTTTATTTTCATATGTTCTATTAGGAAGAATTGCCCAATCGTATTGAGACAGTAATTTGATATACAAATCAAATACAAACTCTCTTTTAAGCAAAATACTCTCATAAATCCTTAATTGAGCCAAACCAATTGAAGCACAAATGTCAGGCATATTAGCTTTATACCCCGGCAATACTATATCGTATTTCCATCCACCTCCTTCAGACTTGCTAAGTGCACTTTTTGTCTGTCCATTTAGGCTCATAAGTGATAATTCCTGATGAACTTCATCATTGTCGAAATCAAAGAAATTCATACATATTGCCCCCCCTTCTCCAGTAGTGAGGTTCTTAACTGCGTGAAATGAAAATATTGAAAAATCAGGAAGGCTGCCTATTTTATTATTAGTATATAGTGCTCCAAATGAATGGGCTGCATCTGACACAACAAGTATTCTACCAAGCTTATTTTGTTTCTCATTACTAGGAGTAAAAGATTTCTTTATTTCTACTTTACTTACCAATTCAAATATTTGATCGTAATCACAGGGTAGACCTCCAATATCTACTGGTATTATAGCCTTTGTATTAGAGGTAATAGCTTTCTCAATTGCATTTACTGATATATTAAAATCTTCTTCGTTGATATCAACCATAACAGGTTTAGCTCCGCAATGAATAACAGCTAGGGCTGTAGCACTATATGTATAAGCTGGGATAATTACTTCGTCACCTACGCCTATCCCATACCACTTTAGTGCTAGTAATAATCCGGAAGTAGCAGAATTAACACAATGACATCTTTTAGCCCCTGTAAACTCACATATTCCCTCTTCTAATAACTTTGTCTTTGGTCCTGTAGTTATCCAACCGGATCGTAGAGTGTCCACTACCTCATTTATAATACCATCTGTTATGTAAGGTGGTGAAAAAGGGATTTTCATAGATTTTTATCAAAATTGAGAATCTAGTAAATTAATCTAACAAATATTTTTTTGCTGAAATACCTGTTTCAGAAATTATCCTCACAATAATTAATCTATTAGAATTCAACAGTTCTTTATTAATAATTACTGTTTTATTTAGATTTCCTTTACTTTGATATAGCAATTGGCCACTAAAATCATATACTTCTAAGTCAAAAGGATTATCCCTTGTTTCGACTTCAATATTTAGATTTGTATTATCTGGAACAAAATTAAAATCTAGTGGCTTCTTTTCTACAATCCTCTCTTGATGCGACTTTTCCTGAGAATTATTTTTGGCTTTTCTAGCCAATGGAGGATCAGATGTTACAAATGTAGAATGTATCCAGTCTGACTCTAAAGTTGTTGCACATAAAGACCGTACTCCCCAAACATAGGAGGTTGAAGCTGTTAAACCAGGCAATAATATTGAATTGTCTGAAGATGATGCTGTGGTTGTTAAATATGTATACGTTCCCCCAGACGGCTTAAACCTTACACTATATCCTCTATTTGCGGTTAAAGACTCCGTCCAATTAGCTGTTACTTGAGAAGCAGTAATAGACGTCACATTTAATCCTGTTGGATTTTCACAGGCAGTAGCTCCCGTGGTGGTAAAAGTACTATTAGAAGACCAATCAGATTGAAGTAAGCCGTCACCGGAACAGACTGCCTTCACCTGCCAATCGTATAGTACACCTGTTGACAATTCAGATAACTGAGTACTTGCGGTTCCAGAGGTTACATAATTCCAATTGTTATTACCGTTTTTATATCTTATAGAATAACTAACTGCACCTACCACTGCTTGCCAAGACAAATCCGCTGTTGAACCGGTTGTTGCATCCGTTGATAAGTTTGTAGGGGTATCGCATGACGACACTCCGGAAGTTGTGAAAAAAGTAAAGTCAGAAGATACAGATATCAAAGAAGTATCTGCGGCACATATTGCCCTAACTTGCCATCTGTATTGGACGCCCGATGATAGTGAAGACAATAATTCTGAGTTATCATCTGAGCCAACCGTAATCCATTGGTTTGAATTGTCAGGTCTATATCTTACATTATAAACAAGTCCACCTGAAACATCATCCCAATTAGTGGTTGCCTGATTGTTTCCAATTCCCGTTGTACTCATATTGGTCGGTGTTTCACATTGAATAGGCCCAGTGGTATTAAATTTGATTTTGGCAGAGAACCTTCCTACCAAAGAATGATTTGCGGTACATACTGATCTTACACGAGCCTCATAAGGCATACCTGTATAAAGGTCAGTTAATGTAATATCTGTATCAGAATTTGGAATTTCAATCCAGTTTTTTGCTCCTACAACCCGGTATTGCACATCATAACCAAACGCAGCTCCTTCACTTGTCCAAGAAAGGCCTACTGTGGTGTTGCCCGGTGTACCATTATTCAAACCAATAGGTGGAGGACAAGCTGGGGAACCAGTTGTAGTGAATTCATGATTATCCGAGGGAGTTGAAATGGTGAATGGTGAAACAATATCATTACTTAAATCACAAACAACAGCTACTTCCCATCTATAATCAGTTCCTGTATATAATCCCGTTGGATTATAAGAATTTGTTGCCACAAAAATAGTATCCCATACCTGACTCCCTTGAACTGTTAGCGCAATCTCATATCCATCACCTGCGACCGCATCCCAGTCCAACGTTGCTTCATCGTCCATTACATTAGATGAAACTAAATTACTAACCGTGTTCAAACATTGATTAGTGGTAAAGTATTGATTACCAGACCATTGTGATTTTGATACTTCATCAGCAGAACAAACTGCCCTTACCTGCCATCTGTAAGTCGAATTAACATTGAGGTTCGTTAAATTTACCGATGTTGTTGGTTCGTCAATATAAGTCCAAAAGTTTCCATCTTTATATCTTATTCTATAAAACAGTGCATTTGGCTCCGAATCCCATGAAAGATCAACAGTGGATACGGTTAAATTAGCAGACATTGGGTTAGTAGGAGTATCACACCCACCTGCTCCTAGAGTTTGAAAAAATAATGAGGATGACCAGTCTGATTTAACAAGTTCATTTGCTGTGCAAAATGTCCGTACTTCCCATCTATAATTTGTAGAAGAATTTAGCCCTAAAAGAGAAAAACTATTTGTCCCCGAAGTGGAATAAGTCCAAGATTCATTCCCAATTCGATGACGTACCCTATAATGATCTGCACCAGCCACCGCAGTCCAACTAACATCAGCACTGGTTGTAGTGATATTAGCGGTCATTTGGCCTGTTGGTGTATCACATTGTGAATACCCTACTATATTTTGAAAAGTAAGAAGTAAAACAATACTTACCCACTTGTAGATATTTTTCATGACATTAATTGTTTAGAAGCAATCTTTAATGTACTAAAATAGCAAAAAGTAACCGTTTTTTAACCCACTTTCCTGATTAACATAAATGCCTCTGCCATGGTTTTAGCTACAACAGAACCCTGTTTTAAAGCATCTGCTTTTATCATTTCAACTGAGCGCGGATGAGGAAAATCCCTTAATTCCATTTTATAACATTCAATTGCCCTAATTTTACGATCGAAATATTCCGTAATATCAACGAAATAATTTGGGACAAAGGATTTATGTATACCACCCCATTCTGTGGAAGATGGAGTCGAGTAACTCAACAAAGTATGAGGGTAATTACCAACAGGTCTGAAAGCTGTAATTGCAGCTTGGTATACTATTTGGTGATCAAAATTCAAATCTCCACCGTGATGAAAATAAACCACATCAGGATTTATTTTATTTGAATAACTCTCGATAGACTTAACTATTTGTGTTATAGGTAAAGTATCTAGGGCTTGATCCGAGAATTCATCAAAAAAAATATCCATGAAACCCATTATTTTTGCCACTTCCATAGCTGCATTTATTCGATTTGCAATAGCCCCTTTTTGATTATTTACGGATCTTGAACTTTCCCCATTGGTTAAAAGATGACAATATACATTGTCACCATTATCCACATGCTTTAACAACGTCCCTCCCAATCCAAGTACTTCATCGTCCGGATGAGCTCCAATTACTAATATATTCATACGTACATTAACAGTTCTTCTATCTGATCAATTCTAGTTTCTGGCTCACAACCGACTTCATCTGCCATTTTTGAAAATGCCCCATTAACAATCCTAATTGCCCTTAAATTACTCTCAACTGCACCTTTTATATCCTTAATCGGGTGATCACCAACAAATATAACTTCTTTGGGGGACACTGCCATTTTTCCAAGGGTATAGGTGAAACAGTAGGGATCTGGCTTACTTGTATTTAAAAGGTCGGTATAGGTAATCTGATCAAAGTACTTTATCAGGTCCAGGCATTTAACTTTGTTTTTTTGAGTTTGTACCTTTCCATCCGTTATAATACCTAATTTATATTTTTGTTTAAGATTTTGCAGTGTTGAAATCAATCCATCATAGGGGTATAATTTATTAATTTGAAAACCATGAAATGCTTCGATAGCATTTTCAAGGTTTTCATCCGATAACAAGTCCATTGACCCTAACCAAAAATTGAATAGTTTATCATGTAATCTCCCATATTTACTACAGCAAGTAGTAAGACACTCTAGGCATTTTTGATATTCTACCTTATTTAATTCACAAACACTTTTGGCAACAAATGGATAAGCTTGATCTAAGTACTGATCCATATCATAAAGGGTATAATCAAGATCAAAAATAATTGCTTTAATTTTGCCTTTCATTGAAATTAGTCTTTATGCCAGAAATCACAAGTAGCGTTTTAAATAATATTGTTAAATCTTTCAAGAAGCTTATTGAATTTATATATATTATATCCAAGTTGACCCGTTCTTGAAAAGTCAAAGAATTTCGACCGCTAATTGCAGGTAAATTAGTTAATCCAGGCCTTACATTATACTTGACATGTTGTGTTTCAGTCAACATATCTAAAGCTATAGGTAAATCCGGCCTAGGTCCAACTAGGCTCATTTCTCCTTTTATAATATTAATTAATTGTGGGAGTTCATCAAATCCAATACGTAAATACCTACCTATTCGAGTAACACGTTTATCATCTGTCCGTGATATATAAGTTCCATCTGCCCTCACAAAAGGTTTACTGTCCACAACCATGGTTCTGAATTTATAAATTCTGAAGGATTTCTTGTCTTTACCAATTCTTGTTTGCCTAAAAATTATCGGCTTACCTGACTCTACATAAATAACAATGGCAATTAAGAATAATAATGGGCTCAGTACTACCAACAACAAGGTAGAAACAATAATATCTAAGGGTCTTTTAATTAATTCTTTATACATTAATATCAATTGTTTTCAATCCTTTCAGCAGGCGTTCAACTACACTATTCTGGTCAAATTCGGCTTCTGCCATTATTCTGCCGTTATTACCAAGTACAATTCTTAATTCATCATCATTTACTAGTCTCATTATTAAGGAAGTCAACTGATCAATATCTCCCAATTTAAATAAATGTCCATTATAGCCATCGACTACCACTTCTCTACATCCACTAATATCTGTTGCTATTAATGCCTTACCAGAGGCAGCACCTTCCATTAAAGCTCTTGGAAAACCTTCCCTGTGAGATGGGAGTACCATTATATCCATAATTGCATACAACTCTTCCATGTCATCCCGGGAGCTAAGAATAGTGAAGTTTGCTTTTAATTCAAATGGAATTAGGTGGTCAAAACATACAGGATCTCTTTCATTGCCAATTTGATTACCTACACATAAAAAATGGGTGTCTTTATTTAATTTATTAACCTTAATGGCTGCATCAATAAATTCATAATAACCTTTCTCATAAACAAAGCGACCAACTATGCCAATCACCTTAGATTTCATTGAAATGTCTAGCTCCATTCTTTTATTTGTCTTAAAAGAACTATTAAATCTTGAGGGATTAAAAACTTCAGTATTGATACCATTCCCTAAATAAAATACTTTTGATGGACTATAGATATTATGTGCCAATAAATAATCTATATCCTCCCTACTTTGTGAAAATATGAGGTCTGATATTTTACCAGATACATTAGCCATGACCATAAGAATCTTCTTTTTTAAACCACCCATATTTGAACGAAAAATTACACCATGATTTGTGTATACAATTTTGGGTACTCTTGAGATAAAGGCCGCTAATTGACCGAAAAACTCCAATTTAGCTGTATGGGCATGAACCAGATAAAATTTTTCCTTTCTCATTATTCTTATTAGGCTCAGCAATAATTTTAAGTCGGCTAAAGGTGATATATCCCTACATATGTTTACATGGTGTGGGGTTATCCCTTGCGCTTTAATATTTTCCAATTGATCTCCAAATGGAAATATGGCATGCACCTCAAATCCTCTGTTTTGTAACGCTTTTAATTGGGGCATCAGAAAAACTGTCACACCCCTATCATAATTCACTAAATGAGCAATTTTTTTCATTTAAGTGTCTTAAGTTTTTGTGCGGCAATAGCAGTCAATTTTTTCGCTCCGAACACTTCTCTCGCCCTAATTCCAGCAGCTTTCTGCATTTTATCTCGTAACTCAAAAGGCATATCAATCGCCTTAATGATAGTTTCGGCTAAATGTCTCTTATTACTGGGGTTGACTAAAAATCCACTTTCACCATCAACAATTTGTTCTGGGCTACCGGCTACTATTGTAGCCACTACAACTTTATTTAGAAACATTGCTTCCAAAACTGTTCTAGGCAGCCCTTCACCTGTTTGAATTTTTAATGACTTTCCATTTAGAACTAAAGTTTCAGAATTTACAGTTGGAAGAACTACGATATCTGCCATATTATAGTATTCCAATGGATTATCCTTCCATCCAAGGAATTCCATATTGTTTAATTTCGACCCTGAAATTTTATTATTTAAAAATTCCAAGTATTCTTGATCAAATAGATCACCAACTGCCAAAAATTTTATTTTTTTATCATAATAATGATTATTTACGATTATCGCTGCATCAATTAAATGATGATATCCTTTAAAAGGAGTAACTGCAGCAAAAGTACATATGGTTACATTATTTCCATCAAATGACTTGTGTTTAGCATTAATTGTTGAGAACGAACTTGCATCTATCCCATTATAAATAACAAATAGCTTTTTAGCAGCATGTTTGCTCAATTGATTTTTTAGCTTGGCTGCGACCAACCAAATTGAAGTAGCTAAACCTTCACAAATTGATTTTAAACTCTTGCTTAAGCCATTTAACTCTCCACGAACATGCCAGATGATTTTCTTTCTGAATAAAAAGGGGATTGGAGAAGCCAGTAATAAGGATCTACTTGTATTACAGTGCAATATATTGACATTATTTGCCAACATTAATCGATATACTTTTAAACTGTAAGGCAAAATGTAGACGATAAAATCAAACATTTTACGCCATAAAGAGGTGTGCATTAAATGTTGTCCGAATTGAAGTAATCTATCTGGTGCGATAAGTACTTTGCTATTAATACCTGCATCCTCAAATGCTTGACTACACCTTCCTGCTGATGGGAAGATCACTGTAGGTTCAATTCCTTCAGCTGGTAAACCAATCAAAAGTTGCTTTAAACTACGCTGTCCCCCATTATAACGGTCATATTCAGAAACAAAAAAAAATACCTTCACAATACATCCAATTTTACCTCTTCCCAATAACGTGCCATTACTACATTGAAATGATAATTAATAGGTTTCTCAACTTTCTCATTCATTGCTGTTTTAATGGAATCAGATACTATTGGAGCACCTGCCATAACCGAAAGCGCAACAGTACCAGCTATTCTAGGATTTATCTCTATGAAACCAATTTTACCAGTAAAGGTTACAATACATTGAAAACATGTAGGTCCTTTCAATTTCAATACATTACAGGCCGTTTTTACATAGCCTGTGATTTCACTATTTTCAATAGTTCGACCTTTTACAGAAATACCAGAATCTGTAGCCATCCGCTCTCGTATCGATGAATAAAGATAGTTACCTTTAAAATCACTAAGCACATCTATTGTATACTCTGTTCCTTCTAGAAACTCTTGTGCTATGTACCCACTTATATTGAAATTCTTCAATTCAGTTGGATCAATAATCTTCACGATCCCCTTGCTACCACGACCATATTTTGGTTTTAATAATAATGGAAATTTATCAATATCCTGACTCACATCTAAATCCCAGGAATAAGGAACTGGAACCTCACATTCACGTAGAAAATTATATGTTTTCCACTTATCCACGCATATTTCAATTTGACCCAATTCCGACAAAAGTAATTTTGTGCCTATTTTTTCAAACTTTGAATGATTCCTCGCCATTAAAAGTAATTCCTCATCAAGATCCGGAAAAAAAATATCTACCTTTTCTTTTAAACAGATATCTAAAATTTCGTTTAAATAACTATCTGAACGAACAGTTGAAACAGAATAGGATTTATCTGCAAAGGGGAATCCACAAGAGTATCTGTCGATATCAGCAGCAATTACCCTACAACCGATATTTTTCAATTCTTTAATAATGAACGGTGCTACTGGCGATCCAGCGGCAGTCCTTAATACTGTTATCATTTCAATAATATTCTTGAATTATCATTTGGAACAAACCTGGCTCTATATGATTTCATAAATCGAATGAAATCAATTTCGATTTTTGACCTGGTTTTATAATACACCTTTGTATTAAGGTCAAATATGGACACGTTATTTGGTGCATTTTTGATATAATCTAAATGACTTGTACAAATTATGACGGTTGAGGGTGAAAATTCAGTTGTTGGTTTGTCAATAATTACAATTCTGCCAATGTCTTTGATATCAATTTCATTATCAAAATGAGTTGTAATATTGTAATTTTTTTTTAACCATTCAGATATGAACTTTCTCATCAAATTCAGTTTATCACTAATTTTGATTTCCTTATAAGGAACAAGTTTATCAGTTAAATCTTTAGATGGATTTCCACCTACAGTACTATTAGATTTAACATTGGAAGTAACATTCGTTCCATTTAGAATTAATGCTTTATTCTCAATATTTACTCCAGGAGAGATCATATTAAACTGACCCAGTACCCAAACATCATCCGCAATATTTACTTCTTCTTCCTTATGAATATTACATCCTTCCAGTAATTCACCAAAATAACCATGTGTGTAAACACAGGAGTACATCCCCAAACCAAAGTTATTCCCAATGGTAAGTTTTTGTTGTGAGTTTAAAACACAGTTTTGACCAATCCAAGCATTATGACCTAAGAGCAGTGGTTCATTACCACTAAACATACAATGGTTATTAATTGTAGCATATTCGCCAATTAATAGTCTGGGTACAGTAAACTTGCAATCATGTCCAATGAATGTGTTTTCACCTACAGAAAAATAGGCCCCCTCTCTAATAATTTTAACTCTTTCTTCAATTTTTACATTGAAGCCCAATTCAGCTTCGTAAGCCACAATTTCTACGTCATCAAGAATTTGTACGTTATCACCAATAATCAAGTGGTCACATTTAATTTTAACCCTATTACCTATTTGCACATTAGCCCCTACCGTCAGATTGTTGACTTGTATACTACCTCCTAATCCAATGCTTTCAATTTTACTGGTGTTCATCAATCAAGCTTTTATTTTTTCCTATTGACAGTGCTCCTATCCACCAAAGTATAACCAAGGCAGGAATTATTGTTTGAAAATAAGCTACAATTTTTATGGAAGTTGGTGCTAACATAAACAAGGTTATAACATAAATTAATTGATAACCCTTTTTTTTGTAATTATTGAGGTAATAATATTCGAGGGTTTTATGTATTCTGCCAAATATCAAAAAAATAGCAATGACACCAAATATGCCGAAATTCCAATAGGCTTCCCCAGTAGGACCAGGTGGGACTCCAGCCCCACTATTGCGACCAAAAATCAACTCGCCAACCATTGCGCCCGCTCCACGTGGTTTTGATGGCCAAAAATACCGTGGGACAAAGAATAAAACCGCACCAATATAAGATTCTCCATATAAATAATCTACCTGATCCGGAACCATGGCCATAACGGGCAGATAGCCATTTACTTCCCCTTTCCTTTTTTCAAATTCTTCCTGCGTTTGTGACAAAGCTTGTCCTATATCAAACTCATTGATGGTTTTATTCCATGCAACTTTGCCTTGATAAGTACTGTTTCTTATCAAACCCAAAGAAGATATAAGGATTGCGGCCAAAAAACCTAACACTCCAATCTGAAGTCCTGGAATTCTCTTGGATTGAATCATATTAACAAGTAAAAACCAAATAGACATGTATACTCCGTCAGAACGAGAGCCCGTCAATAAAAATTGAATTGGAATTGAGGTGATAACCATGAACCAGAAAATTGGAGAAGTGCGTGCACCTTTAAAATCAAAGGTAAACCAAATTAAGGCGGCTAGTGCAGCTACCTTAACAGCAACAAATACAGGGCCATCGCCAGCTAGTGCATTAAATCTACCACTAGACCATGAAAGTATATGGGCATTTATCCCTCCTCTAAATTGCACATAAATTATAAAAATAATAATGCTTAGAGTATAAATTAAGAACAATTTAGTCTTAAAATTTGACTTTGGTAGGGTATAAGTAAGCTTCATCATTCCAATACCTGAAAAAAAGAAAAAACCGAAATAATAGCTTAATAGTGCTAGTATATTCATAAGCTGCCCTTTTATATGTATATATCTAATCTCAGTATCAGATATATCATTTAAAAGAACGTGAGATATTTGAAATGAAGTTTCGTTCTGATTAATAAAGAATAAGTTAAACATCGCCACTGGATCTGAAGCTATGCTCTTAGCTAAACTGAACAATGCAGGAAATATTAATGGATGCAACCACCCATAATTCTTTCGGTAAAAAAAAATTGGAATAAAAATTAGACTAAAATAGATGATATCTAGAAAATGAATAATTAAAGAAATATCATTTTGAAGAAATACTATTAGTAAGTTTTGAAGAAAAATAAAAATGAAGAAGTAAATTATAAAAACCAACCTAAACCCTAAAGAAATAGGAATAAAAGGATATTCATTAATTAGCCCATTTTTGTTAAGCATTTGATTCAATCTGACTTTTATTTAGTGCGCACAATTAATACTTTTTGGCGTATAAGTAGATATTTGTATCCCTTGTTATCATTTTAATAATTTGCTTAATAAACCTCTTAATTCTTTTTTGATAGCTTATTGTTTTTTTTGTTTTTCGCATTGATTTTAGATGATCATATTTAACAATTTTAAATTTAGAACTTTGCAAAAGGGTTCTCATACTTTGGTCAGAATAAAATTGAATATGTGCTGGAACTTGCAAAATAGACCGGGCCAATTTCGGCATTAACTTTACCAGTTTTAAAGTAATTGATTTATGCAGTGGGGTTTTGATAATAAGGATTCCTTCATGCTTTAGATATTTTCTTGCAAATGAAACTAATTCAACAGGATTTTCAACATGTTCGATTACGTCCCACATAGTAACCATATCATATGATTCTTCTTCGTCCTTAAATTGATCAAATAATTGAGCATCATAGCCGGCATCATTACAATATTTTACAGCTTCTTTAGAGATATCTAGCCCCTTAGTTTCATAATTCATTTCTTTGCTCACCATCAAGAAATCTCCATTTCCACATCCAATATCAAGTATTTTACCACTTTTAGGAATTAATTTTACAAAATTATTTTCAATCTCAAGTCTTAACTTATTTTGAAAATAGATGTCATGAATAAATCCTTTATAATCTGATTTATAGATATCTGCCAATGATATTTTTGTAAGTCCCTCACTTTCAACAAAAGCATGTGAACAATTCATGCATTTAAGAACTACCAATTTACCAAAATGAAATTGTTTTACAGTATTACTCTGCTGACATATTGTACACTTAGATTTCATTATCATATTGCTCTTTCCAGATAAAAAATACTAATATCAACCATATTTGGTTAAATGACATAGAATTTACGCTTGGAAAATTTAAGAACGTATTTTCAACGTATTGCTTATTTAACATTTCAACATTTTTCCAATTTTGATCTAAGATAAAGGTTCTTAATTGATTGAAGTTTTCATGTATAAATTTTTTTAAATCAAACGAAAACCCTTTTTTAGGTAATTTGATTATATCGGAAGGAAGGTATTCTGCAAGCAGAGTTCTTAATATATATTTGGTTGTTACACCATTGATTTTTAAATCATCTGGAGTGTTCAATCCAAATTGCAAGAGATCAATGTCTAGGAATGGACTTCTAGCCTCTAACCCATGAGCCATTGTAGAAACATCAGTTTTAACAAGTAATGCGTTAGGTAAAATCGTTTCAAAATCGAGTAAAATACCTTTGTTTAGCCAAGAAATACCCTCCAATGAATTCCAATAATCTAATTCTGTCTTATCAATTTGAAGAATATCCGGTGAATTATTAAATAAGTTTTGCAATTGATTTCTAAACCCCTTCCTTCCCATAAGGTCAGAGACATAATACCCCTTATTTGATGAGTTAATTAGATTTATCCATTTAACCTTTTTATTCCATGGTTCCAATTGCCTGAAAATCAGCCTACCATGCTTGTAAACGAAAGTTTTACCCATTCGCTGAGCAACCTTCAAAGCAAGATGAGTATGATAACCCCCAAATCCCTCATCGCCACCATCTCCTGTGAGCGCTACTTTAATATGATTACTGGCCTTGCTCGCCATAATTGAAGTTGGAATTGCAGAGTGATCACCAAAAGGTTGTCCGAATTTGTTTACAATCCACTTAATCTCCTTAAACCCATGTTCTTGAGTTGATATGGTGGTGTGGTCCGTTCCTAGAATACTGGCAATTCTTTTAGCAGTACCAGACTCGTCCAATTGAGGATTACTGAACCCCATGCTATAAGTCTTAAGAGGATAGTTTAATTCTTTAGTACAAATGGCTGCAACAAGACTGGAGTCTATTCCTCCACTTAAAAAGAGACCAATTGGTACATCGGCCAACAACCTTTTTTTTACAACTTCAATCAAAAGTTCTTTAAGACGAGAAAGTAAAACTTTCTTTTTCACTCTTTCCTGAATGGGCTGTCTTTGGAGTTGCCAAAATCTTTTTACATTTATTATTTTATTCGAATTGACTGAGTATGTCAATAAGTTACCAGGTTGAATTGCTTGAATCTCATTGTAAATAGTTTGAGGAGCAGCTATGTAAGACCGAACAAAAAAATCATGGACAGAAGATTGCCTTATAGTTGGTTTGGCGTCAAAAAAACAAAAAAGCGAATTAAATGTACTCGAGAAATGAAATCCGTTATCATTTTCACCAATATATAAGGGCTTTTTACCAACATGATCTCTTGCGAGAAATATTAGTCCCTTTTGTAAATCATAGATGGCAAAAGCAAACATCCCTCTTAATTTTTGGAGGGTCTTTTCTATTCCCCAGCTTTCATATGCTGCTAATATGACCTCGGTATCAGAATTTGTGCAAAAAGGTTGATTTAATCTTGATCGGAGTTCTTTGTGATTATATATTTCACCATTAAAAACAATGACAGTAGATTTATTAGCAGATAACATTGGTTGATTTGACCTATCGTGAAGATCTATTATACTCAGTCTTCTATGTCCTAGTTGAACAATGTCATTCTGATAATATCCTTCAGCATCAGGGCCTCTGTAAGCTTGTTTTTCCAATGCCACTTTAAAACGACCCACCTCAATGCGACCAACACTTCCCAATATCCCACACATATTTCTAAACTAACAACTTATTATATATTGATCCTATTTTTGCATCTGTAAAATCCAAAGATCTTTGATAACCTCCTTTCCCTATACTTTCCAATAGTAATTTGTCTGTTTTCAGAGAATATATGCCATTTGCAAGGGCTTCAATATCACCTACAGGTACTAATTTACCACTGACGTTATTAGTTATTATTTCATTAGGTCCATGTGGGCAATTTGTTGATAAAACAGGAATCCCCACTGACATAGCTTCAACAATTACATTTCCAAATCCCTCCCATCGAGAAGACAAAACAAACAGATCGTGTTTTTTAAACTCTTCAATCGGATTCTCAAGGTAGCCAGTAAATTGAACATTGGTCAAATTAAGTTTTTTACATATGTTCTCAAGCTTATGTTTGTCTGGTCCTTCACCTATTATTGTCAAATGTAGGTTGAACTTATTATTTAACTTATAAATACTTTTTAGTAAAATATCAAAGCCTTTTTGCTCTGTTAATCTTCCACAAGCAACCAACTTAAAAGTTTCTTGATTATTTTTAGGATGTTCAAATTTTTCTACTTCTGTGACACCTATATTATAAACAATCAAACACTTAATTTTACCCTTGCATATGAGTTCGACTTCATTTCCTACTGCTTTTGAGATGGCTACCACTTTCCATGCTTTAGGGTACAAATATCTCATCATTAACAAAATAATTTTGCCCCCAATACCATTATAATTTTGCAAAGGTGAAACTTGCACATTTACTACAGTCTTAACTTTAGCCAGTCTATCAAAAATGCTCAACAACAGAATAATATTTGGGCCTTCCATAAAAGAGTGAACTGATTTTGGCTTAATTGAGATTATTAATTTTCTTAATTGAAATAAAGCGACAATGAGGGATAATGTTGAGGAGTTTATATTTTTTGTCAAATAAACTAACCTAATATTTGATTTTAATTTATATTCATATTTACCATAAGGCCGGGCTACCGCAATAATTATTTCATGCTCTTTAGATAAATAATTTGCAAGTCTCAGCATATGCATTTCCGCTCCACCGCCACCTAAACTTGACGCAAAAAAAATAAGCTTATTTCTCATATTAGATAACTTTATGCTTCAAGCAGTAGATCAACAGAACATGGTAAGATTAAACTGCTCAATATAATATCAAACCATTCTACATTATTACCATGGCAACTTTTTTCCAATCAATTCTGATAATTCCTGATTTGAATCCTTATAGTAATTTGATAATTCAGCTTTGATTTCGCAACTTATTGTCTCTGGCTGTCCTTTTTGTAGCCTAAAGTATAGTTCTTTAACCGTTTTTGTAAACTTGCCATTGGGAAAATATGAAGCAATACTTCTCAGCTTAGAATGTAATTGTTTATTTTTTACTGTTTTAGTTTTATTTTTTGAGCTAAAATCAATTTGGTCTTCGGGCAAACTCTGGCCTATAAATTCCAGAACTTCTTTTAAAAACATCTCTGGTGATTTAATTAGCTCTTCAAAAAAGAATATCCCAACTTTTCCATTTGGATAGAGATTAAGCCAATGTGCAATGTATTTAGCATAATTGCCTAATAAAAGGTCTTGTCCTACAACGTAACCACTTGGGTTCTCGCTCAGCGGTTTAAAATCACCGTATAATTGAGCTTTAGCCACTTTGTCAAAGGACAAATTGGCAGGGATTGATGCTAAATTATTTTTTGAATAGACAAAAGAGGAAAAAAACCTATCAACTGGGTTCCTCAATACAAATATTATCGATGGTATTGTAGGTAAGTTATTCAAAATAAAAGGTGCAGTTTTTTGATAAATGACATGTGTTGTTGCCTCGAGTAACATCTGTTTGCCGCTAGTCTTATAAAACGTACTATAATTTTGCCATTTATCGTTATGCACATTTAAAATGGTATTAGAAAGTGGGTTTTCTTCATCCATGATATAAAAGGTCTCTTTTGGGTTAGATCCTGAAATATTTGGATGTTGTATGAGCCAATTAAATAGTGAACTAGTGCCACATTTTGGTGCACCACCGAGAATTATAGTAGGGTACTTTATCAATTGAGATATATTTTTTCATACTGTTCAATTACCGAATTGGCATTAAACAACTGCCTAGTTACCTGGGTGGCATTATCAGACATTAGTTTAATGACATCAGGATTGTTTTTTAAGTTGACTATAGCCTCAGCTAATGCTTTATAATCACCTTGATTCACCACTATACCACATTCATGATTTTCAAGAATTTCTCTTGCTGACGGTACGTCAAATGAAATAACTGGAGTGCCTACAGACAAACTCTCAATCATACCTCTGGCAAGTCCCTCACGCTCAGATATAACAAGATTTACATCAAGGGTTTGGTACCACTCCTCCATATTGGGTTGATATCCAACAAAGTGTACCCTGTCAGACAAATTCTGTTTGTTTAGTTCCTCCTGACATAGTTTTGCATATTCTTCAGTTTCCGGTTTAAAATCACCAATAAAATAAATGGAAATATCCCGCCATTCTTTTACTATCGATCCTGCCAATTGCAAAAATTGCAATTGCTGCTTCTTTACAAATACAGCCGCCACCACACCTACCACAAATCCCCGACTGTCAAGTTGAATTGGCTTTTCTGTCGATTTTATTTGAAATTTATCAAAATCAACTATACTATAAATATAAGTTACTTTTTTAGGTCTCAAAGATAAGTTACGCTTTAGTAACCTTTCCATGTCCTTGGATAACACTACTATTTTATTAGCAATTTTTGAAGCCCAACGCCATTTTACCCCATAATCTTTGGAGTTACTTTTAATGTCTCTCACATTAAAAACAACTCTCTTTCCCGCCAACCTTGCTCCAATACTTCCATATAACATGGCATTTATATCATTACAGTGGACACATGCCAGATTCTTGGTTCTAAGACATAATTTAAATACACGGTAATTAAAAAACAGAATGGAGATAATTTGACCCAATGAAAGGCGCCAAGTAAACACGGGGATACCCTGTTCAATCCATTGTGTATTTTTTTTTGTATCAAGTTGTGTGACAATTATTTTTTCAAAGGATCTAAGGTTTTTAATTATTTGAGATATACTCTCCACTCCTCCATTCGCACTATTGGAAGATTGAAATAGAATAAATAGTATTTTTTTTGTGCTCAATGGATTAGTATTAATTACGTTTAAAATCAGCCGTTTTGTTTTTATGTGGAAAGCTTTCAATTGGCTTTTTTACAGACAAAAATTTCGACAGTTTTTTAGCCCCTAAGTCATCTTTAATATTTAATTCTATAAATCTATTTTCAGGCCAATTTTTAAAATATTCCCTCACAAACCGTTCATGTTTTTTATAACTCAACAGTTCTTTTTTCATATTAGGTCGGATTCCTTTTTTCTTTAATGAGTAACTTTCAAATGACTTTATCCAATCTTCTTCTTCCCGATGCAAATAAATGAACTTACTACTTGGAAAAGCTTTGTCTAATTTGGGGATCATATCCTCTTTTAACCAAGGCAGATCATCAAATGACTCAAATTTTGAAGTATACCATATAATTTTATCATATTTTTTTTTCAGGTAAAAGTTGCGGTAAATTATTCTATTGAATGAGGAATGTTTAAATCCAAAACCTGATAGTGCTGTACCTAAAGAAGAGGTTCCAGTTTTATTATATCCAATGCAAAATATTTTTGAAGAAAAGTCCGATTTACGAAAATAGAGCATGGCCATTTTTAATCTATTCCGTATTGGTGCAATTAGTTTTCTTATCGGCTTAGGTAGTTTCATATCAATTTTGTCGCAATGTTACGCGCCCGAATTTCCCACGTATACTTGTTCACATAGTCAGCATAACATGCTTTACCCAGCTTCAATCTTTTTTCCGAATCAATTGCAAGTTGATTAATGGACTCCACCCAGCGGTCAAGATTGTCTGGAGGGCACAAAATTGCATTATTTTCATTCAATACCTCACGTAATACCGGAAGATCTGAAGATATTATTGCTTTTCCCGCTGACATATATTCAAATATTTTTAACGGACTCATATAAGCTGATGTATCTCGTGCTCCACCCCAAATACCCACAACCTTTTGATAGGGTGCTATTAGAATATCCATGGCCATTCGATAAGCTCCAACATCTGCCGGCCGAAGAAACCCATGAAAAACAACGTTATTGCCAACTGATTTACTTTTGAAGTAAGCAATATCCTTCTCAGTACCACCAATAAGATGAAAGATGACATTTGGTAGTCTTTTGGCCATTTCTAATATAAAATCTACTCCTCTACCTTTGTAAAGATGTCCTACATAACCCACATGAAATCCAGCGCCAAGAGAGGCAGGTGGACCTATATTTTCATCTGCAGCATCATGAGCCACCATCAAATTCTTAGCCTCAAACCCCTCCTTTATAAATATGTTTTTTAAAGCCTGCGAGATCACCACACTTTTAGTCAGCCTTTTACTTTTGTGAAATCGATCAACAAGAAAGCCCTTGATCCAAAAGTACTTTTTGGGAGTACCATGAAATTCATGAGCAACTGAAAGTCCAAATCTGGTAGAGAAAATAGATCCCCACAAATCACGACTATAAACAATCTCCGGTGCTATTTTCTTTGCTAATCTCGCACTTTTTATTGCTCTCCAAAAAACATTGCCACGTATGTTTGGAAAGGATATAAATTGAATGGAAAAATTAGGTTCTACCCCATAGAATTCAAAAATATCTCTTACAAAATCTTCTTGTTTTATAAGTGTATATTTTGGAGCAACCAAAGTCACCTCGTAACCAATATTGGCCAAAGCATTGCACATTTTCATTACATGAATACTGTTGGCTGCACGTGAAGGAATAATTGAATCGGCTAAATAAACCCACTTCATAGCACTAAATCCAAGATTGGTTTAACAAATCCGTATAAACTTGATTGGTTAAAATATTAAATTCTTCTTGTTCTTTTTTATTCCACTCGGGTCTTTTGGTATAGGTTCCTTTCCCTGGTTTATTATTAAGTATTTTTAAAAAGCCCTTTTCACTAATTTTATCAACGGCTAGATAACTTGTTAGCTGACTATAACTAGTATAATTAAATTTTTGAATTTCCACGAGTTTACAATTGTCGTTATTCTTTAAGACCTTCAGTAGTTCAGTATAAATGGTCGACCACATCCAGGCAATCTTACCAACTGTTGTATATTTTGACCACACTTCAAACCCTTGAGGATCTTTAGGGAAAAACCGTCCGAAAAAATAATGTGCTTTTTCCAAACTGTATTCAAACCCCGGTACTTCATATTTAGATGAATCAAATTGAGGATTATAGTGATGATACCATCCTTTGTTGTAATGTGATTCAACTACTTTTTTAGGATCTCTAAAAAGGACGATCACTTGACTTTTAAATTTATTGAGCAACTCAGGTACATGCAAGCTTAGATAGGGATTAGCCTCACAATAAACTTTTTTCTGCACCATTGCCTGATTACCTAAATGAATTCTTGGAGTAAACATGGGGGTTGGATCCACATTTATTCCATACCACTTGGCATATTGATAATAACTGTCGCCTACAGGATTCCCAATTTCATCCAAATGATAGGAAGCTACATCATTGCTAAATCCTAATAGTTCGGCCATAAAATGTGTGCCACTTCTTCCCATTCCTACACAAAAAATGTAACTGTTTAGGCTTATGGCATCAGTATCCATTTCATTAAACAGATATTTCCTAGGTTTAGGCTTGAATAACTTTTCAATCATAAAATAACTATACTTTATTAAGGCAGAAATCTGTTCGCAACCTTAATTTTAAACTTATTTGGTATTTGATCCCTATTTACTTTAGACAATCCATTGGTTAATAATATACCCAGATAACCCAATTCTTCCAAAATACCAAAAGTTGTTGCGTTTACACTATTGTACCCACCAAATGGAGCGGCAAAAACATTCGACAATTTAATATTGAGTTTAGTTAAAGCTTCATGGCATTTTTGTATTTCCTTTTTTTGTTCTTCTCTAGTTAGTGAAGATAACAAATAATGGTTATGGGTATGGTTTCCAAATACTACGTTATTTGATTCATTAATTAAGACTAAGTCGGATTGACTTAAATATAAATTAGTTGGAGTCTTAATATTTCTTAATTCTAAAAATTGACTTAAAACACTATCAATTAAACCGGAATTTATTTGAGGTTGCTTACTTTCCTTATAAAGATTCCTTTCAATAAATACATTCTTTGATTTTATAAATTGAACGAAATCTGATTCCAGTTTTTCGTGATATATTATTCTTATCCTATCTCTCCAAAGTAAATTTCCTTGTAATGTTGATGAATTAACAAATATTGTAATTGGCAATTGGTGTTCCAACATAAATGGAATGGCCTGTTCCTTTATACTGGCATATGCATCATCAAAACATATTGTAGTAATCCTTTTTTTTCCCTTTGAAACTGCTTCCAAATACTCATCAGCCGGAAGGATCTTTGAAACTCTATTTATCCGTAATATTAACTTTTGGAAATCATCAAACAAGAGAGTATGAATGTTGGTATTGAATTCTGGTTGCTTGGAGTGTATTGAATGGAAGCATACTCCAGTGCCAAGTGTAGATGATTTTAATATTTTACGCCATTGCAAGAAATAATTTCTGATTCCAGTCCAATTTTTATTGTAAATCATAACATTACTATTCCATTTCAATTTTTGGCCCGGCCATTAATACACTTTTAATATCATTTAGAATTAAACGTTTTCTTTTGGACGATTTCATATCTCTTCCATTAAAAGTCAAATGCTCAATATTATTATCCTTTAATAGCAATCTGAAAGCTTTTTCTTTATTGCCAGGCATTTTTTTTACGTCATCCCACATTCCATAAAAACCACTAAAGTAATTACAAAGATTACTATTGATTAAATCCATCATTACATTGTATTCTGCACCCTCTATGTTCATCCGTAAAATATTAATACTGCCCTTGAGCTTAATACCTTCATTCATTATGATATCTGACAATTTAGACACAGGCACATTTATAACTTGAGTCTGCTGATTCTTATAAAAGGAATTGCCCAGTCCGTCACCTCCCACATAAAATTTAATGGTACCGTTGGTTGGTATTTCATCGCTCAACGCTAAATTGTAAAATTTAATCTTGTGGTTTTTTTCAAATACCGCACCTGCCTCTACGGCAAATTCTGGCATAGCTTCAAAGGCAAAAGCTTTATAGTTAAGCTTGTATGGTGCAAACAATTCGTTAGTAATCCATTTTAGTTCTGAGGCTTTTTTATGTGTGCCAATATCAAAATAATTGATATTAATACTGTTTAATTCATCCAGTGTGTATTTTATAGTACGTTTATTGATTCTCCTTTTTGACGTAAATGATAATATAATCGTGTCTATTCCACGAATAAACAATCTAATATGTCCGTGCAATCTCTTTGGAAAAATCTTCTTTAGGATTGACAACAAAGAATCGTTCCAAAACTTTTGATATGGGTCCCAAATAATTGACATAGATTAATTTTCAATTGATTTAATCAATCTACCTGGTATACCACCATAAAAGGAATTTTTTGGGACGTCTTTCACAATAACTGAACCAGCACCAATTACACTATTCTCTCCTATCTTTACTCCTGCACTTATAATTGCACCAACTGCAATCCACACATTATTCTCGATAACTATTGGTGCTTCAAAGTGCTTCCTAGGTTTTTCATTTAAATTTAAACCTGAAGATATTATTATTACATTAGGTGATATCCTAACATCATTTCCTATTTGTATTCCTCCCCTCACGCCTAAAGAAACATTATTATTAATTGTACAGCCATTTCCAATCTTCAAATTCGACAATCTTCCATAAGTAGTAATTTTGCCATAAATCTTTACCCCCTTTCCAATATTTGCACCTTTCGAACGCATTCTAAAAACTCTCCATTTGAGTTTCATTGATTTTATTTTCATTTTGATTCTACCTAACATTTTTATTTTTTAGTTTCAGATTACTCATTATTGATTTCAAAGTATTATAAAGCAATCTGAATTTTAGCAATTCTGCTAATCGCTTATTTAGAGTTACCCCAAAAAATGAAATCCCTCCAATTATTGAAATAAGAATAAGTCTTGAAAATTCATTTAGAGGTATAAAACTAAAAGTAAAATAGATTATCACTGGAATAATACCTACTATAAAAGTGTAAATAGTGGAATTAAATACAAGTTTAAAAAAATCAATCCATTTATAGTTAGTGTTCTCAATCACCATTTGTAACAGCAATGAAAACATGATAATCAATGCAATATTAGTTCCTAAAGCTACTCCAGCTAGGCCATAGTATGATCCAAAATAAGCACCGAGTAAGACTGAAAAACAATAAATAACTTGGATTTTTGCGTAGCGTTCTAATTTAGCTATACCTTTTATTAGCGTTCCTGTAATTTTATATCCTATTTTAAATACTATCACTAAAGCTAAAATTCTAAATGGTATAATCGTATTTGTCCATTGATCTCCAAGTAAAATGGAAATTATTTCTGGTGCCAATATAAATGCAAATAGACTAACTGGACCTGTAATAAAAAATAGTAAGGCTAAATAATCCCTTACCATACTTGTCAATTTCTCTTTGTTATCTTGAGAATCACTAAATTCCACAAATAGCAGTGTATTTAATACGTTACCAATTATGCTGTGTGGGAAGTTCATTAACCCATAGGCTCTGCTATAATATCCTAAATTCTCCGCTCCCATGATCCTACTAACTACGAAATAGTCCCCTTTTAATGCAAAATAGTTAGCTATTTTGGCATATGTCAGATTCTTTCCGAAATTGAATAACGAATTGAATTTTTCCTTTGAAAAAGTAAATTTCAGAGGATACTGGTTTTGTCCAATTGATAATAGAATACTATATATAATTGACTGTGCAATTATTCCCCAAACTAAGGAGTACACTCCATATCCAAAATACGCCAAAACCAGGCTAATGAGTCCGTATCCAAGTACGAACGAAAATGCATCTCTTCCCGCAAGCACTTTAAATTTTTTGTTTTTTTGTAATAAACTAAATTGAACTTGACTGAAACTTTTGATTGGGAATATTATGGATAGTAACCATAGTATTCTTTCCAAATCTGGCTGTTTAAAATACAGAGCCAAAGGATGGCTTAATACTAATACTAGTATACAAAAGATAACACCCAGAATTAGAGAGCTTGTATAAGCCGTTCCAATATCTGATTGATCAATTTCTTTTTTTTGAACCAACCCTTGCCCAAATCCAAATTGAACAAATAAATCAGCAAAACCTGTAACGATCATTGCAGTTGCAAGTAATCCAAAATCTTCAGGCGTTAAAATTCTAGCCAAGATGGCTGTAATTCCAATTCTAAAAAACGATTGAAGAGCTGATCCACCAAGTAAATACTTAAAACCTTTACTTAAATTTGACATTCTAAATATCTAGTTTTGAAAAGGAGTTTGAAAGCTTTTATGATTTTCTAAGGAATTTCGAAAGCAGGCTTATTTTCTTATCATCAGAATAGTACCCATAACCGTAACCATAGCCGTAACCGTAGCCATAGCTGTATCCGTATTTAGTCACCTTTACATCATTGAATAAAATACTGACATCCTTCAATTTCCCTGATAGATACATTTCTTGCATGTTCTCAATCAATGGCTTTGGGGTATAGTTCTGCCTTACTATATAAATGCCGTGGTCAGCATAGTTCATCAAAATCAAAGCATCAGTAACCAGGCCAACTGGTGGAGAATCTATAATAATATAATCGTATTGTTCTCTCAACTGTTCCACCAAAATTTTCATCTTTTCGCTTAATAGCAATTCTGAAGGATTTGGAGGAATAATACCACAGGTTATTATATCGAGGTTTTCTATGTCGGTTTTTTGTTTGATTTCTTCTGGAGTAGCGTTATTAGATAAATAACTGGTTAATCCTAAATCTTGATTTATTTCAAAATCAGCATACACCTTAGGTCTCCTAAGGTCAGCACTGATTAATAAGGTTTTCTTTCCAGCTTGCGCAAACACACCTGCAAGATTAATAGAACAAAAGGTTTTACCTTCACCACTGATTGAAGAAGTCAGCACAAAGACTTTCTTCTCTTGATCTACAGATAGGTAGTGAATATTGGATCTTATAGTCCTGAATGACTCGGCCACCCCCGATTTAGGGTTATTTACTACCACTATATTTATGTCCTTAGGCTCATGACCTACCAGCCCTAGAAATGGAATGGTAGTGATTTCTTTCAGGTCTTCCTTGTAAACTATCTTATCATTAAAGTATTCAAACAGCAATATGAGCAATACTGGCACCACCATGCCAACAAAAAGACCCACCATATAATTTTTCAATGGCTGAGGCTTTATTGGAGGCCCTTCCACCATCGCGGCATCTACCAATTTTACGTCCGGTGTATTTGAAGATTTAGCTATTCCCGCTTCAGCTCTTTTTTCCATCAGAAATAGATATAAACTTTCGCTTAAGCTATTCATTCGCTGAATTTTAATATATTGTCTTTCCAATCCAGGAAGCATTTTTAGTGACTTTTCCCGCTCAGTAATCCTTTTCTGAAGTTCTGAAATCTTTATGTTATTAGAAGCTTTTATGTTTTTTATCAGCTCCAAGATATTATCAGATAGTTCTTTCCTTTTCTCCTTTTTAGAAGTTATCAAAGGGTGACTATCCCCTACTCTAGAATGTATGAGTTTTATTTCCTGTTGGAGTTGTACAAAATCCAATACCAATTTATTGAGTATAGGATCGTCAATACCATAAATTGAAGGGACTACTATACCTGCTGAAAAATCCTCATCACTAATGTATTTTTCTAAATACTTATAATAACTTTGTTTCACATTCAGGTTGGATTTTTCCATATCCAAAGTCCTCAAATTATTGAATAAATCACTATTCTCGTTAGACAAATTGATGTCAGAATTTGCCATCTTAAAATTTTCTAACCTAATCTCTATATTATCTAACGAATCACTTATTTGGTTCAGTTGTTCATTGATAAAATCAATGGTCTTCACCGCATTTAAATTCTTCTCTTCTAACCCGTTGGCAATATAATTGTGAATAAGGCTATTGAGAAAATCAATGTCTCTTTGAGGCGTCTCACCTTCTACTGATAATTTCAATATTGAGGCTTCCCTATCAATTGGCGCAATATTCAGTTTTCTTATATTTTTTCTTGTTTGTTTTTCTCGATTGTTAACTATGAATTTAACCTCATCAAAACGGTCATTATTATTATAACTAATATTGAATTTAAATCCCTCAATATCATACCACTTTTTAAATTCAAACTTATTTTTCCCATCCAACAGACTTTCTCTATCTTCAGTTATCAATGCGTAGTGTTTCTCATCAAGAATTTTACACACTATGGGTGTTTCTTCAAATTTTTCATTAACTGACATTGAGTCAATTTGCACTTCAATCGGAGATGATTTATATAGTTCTTTAGTAAGTATATTCCCTTCGGCAAAGTAGAAAACCCGAAAATAAGGCAGATCACTTAAAGTGGAATAAACATGCGCAAACGACTTTAATAAGATAATATCATTAGTTAAATTATCAGAGTTCCTAAACAATTCGTTGCCATAGAGTAATTCGGAGACAGAATTACTCGCATCCTTCGGTTCGGATACAAATATAGAAGCACTTACTACATAAACGGGTACAGTGTAACGATTGATAAGAAAAGCAATAATCAAGGCCACTAAAGTTGATAATATAATAATATACCACCTTGAAAGTAGCTTCTTAATAAATTTTCTTAAATCTTGTAAATTGTCTTGTTGATGCAACTATAATAATATTTAGAAACGAATAATTAACAAACTAATAACGGTTAAAGTAGAAAGTATTAGGCCAAAATTCTGCAGTTGATATTGTCGGAAATTTTTGACTTTTAGAGGTGGTATTACTAGGATATCATTTGGTAATAAATGAAAATAATTAGAAGCCAGCACTTGATCATCCAATAAATTTAAGTAAATAACTTTGGCTGAATCATTCTCCTGCCTTATTAATTTAATATTGGCCCTATCAGCAACATCTGTTAGATCTCCCGCCATACCAACAACGTCAAACACATTCATTGTATTGGTATAGGAGTTATAGGTACCTGGTTGCTTTACTTCACCAAGTATTGTGACTTTAAAACTGAGTAGCTTCAAATTCACGATTGGCGACTCTAGGTATTTGTCTATCTCTTGCTGTACTAGTACTTGTGCGGCATTTACAGTAAGTCCCTCCAATTTAACTTTGCCTATTACAGGTAGCTCAACTGTTCCATCTCTAGCTAGAATATAACCTGATAATAATGGGCTCTTATTTTGGCTATCTGGATTAGTAAATACATTGTATTCTGATGGGCTTAAACTACTTACCTCTATTGACACTATGTCATTGACTTCCAATTTATATTCAAATGACTTTACTCCAACTGATTTCACAATGGAGTCTTTTGGAAAGGAATGTTCCAAGTCATAATTTTTATCTTGTAAGTACACAATTTGCCTTTTGTATACACATGACGAGGCAATAATTGCAATTAGCAATAATATAAAGCCATTACTTATTCTATTCTTCATCAATACAATTTAGAACTTGTCCACACTATTTTTAGCATCTCTAAAAAATCCTCCATCTCATCCAAGGGGATCATATTTGGCCCATCACTCAATGCTTTATCAGGATTTGGATGTGTTTCTATAAAAAATCCATCCACCCCAACTGACGCGGCTGCTCTTGCTAAATAGGGTGCAAATTGACGTTGCCCCCCGGATGTGCCACCCATGCCCCCTGGTTGTTGTACGCTATGCGTGACATCGAAAACGACAGGTGCATATTGGCGCATAGTAGGCAAAGCACGCATATCCACCACTAAGTTATGATAGCCAAAACTTACTCCTCGTTCCGTTAAACACACATTTGGATTGCCAGAGTCTTTTACCTTAGCTACAGCATATTGCATATCTTCCGGTGCCATAAACTGGCCACGTTTTACTTTCACCATTTTACCAGTCTCTGCTGCTGCAATAAGTAGATCTGTTTGTCTACACAGAAAAGCTGGAATTTGTAACACATCTGCTACTGTGGCCACTTCCTTGGCTTGGTAACTTTCGTGAATATCGGTAACGATAGGCACCTTGAGATGTGATTTTACATCCGAAAGCAATTTAATTCCCTTTTCCATACCAATACCTCTATAAGAATTGACAGAAGTTCTGTTTGCCTTATCAAAAGAGGCCTTAAAGACGTAGTCTATACCAAGCTTACTACAAATGGCTTTCATTGCAGTACCCACCTCTAAGCATAAGTCAAGGCTCTCCGCGGCACATGGCCCAGCAAACAACACGAGCTTTTCACCTCCCAGTGAGATGTTGTCTGTGATTATTGCCTTCTGTTTATATTTCTCCATTAAAAAATTCTCAATTAAGTGACTAAGATAAATTATAATATAGATTATACCACTCAACAAAAGCTTTTATACCCTTTTTAATGTCAGTAACAGGCTGGAAATCAAGATCTTCAATTAGCTCATTTACATTAGCAAAAGTGCTAGGTACATCTCCGGCCTGTATAGGTAAAAAATCCTTTTTCGCTACCTTCCCAAATTCATTTTCCAATGTTTGGATGAAATCCATAAGCTTCACTGGCTTATTTTTTCCAATATTATAAATCCTATATGGTGCTTTAGATGTTGCTGGATTTGGATTTTCAGAGTCCCAATTTAAATCAGGAGCTGCCGGTTTGTCCAATACTTTTATAACTCCATCTACAATATCATCGATATAGGTAAAATCCCGAGCCATATCACCCTTATTGAATACTTTTATTGGTTTGTCATTGGCAATAGCGTCTGAAAATAAGAAAAGAGCCATATCAGGCCTCCCCCAGGGCCCATAAACGGTAAAGAACCTCAGTCCTGTAACAGGGATATTAAATAAATGGCTGTAGGCATGAGCCATTAATTCATTGCTTTTCTTAGTTGCAGCATACAATGATAATGGATGATCCACATTATGGGTGACGGAAAATGGCATTTTTGTATTTGCTCCGTAAACTGAGCTAGAAGATGCAAATACTAAATGTTTAACTGGATGATTCCGGCACGCCTCAAGTATGTTGATAAACCCTTGAATATTGGCATCAATATAAACTTGAGGGTTTTCAACTGAATATCGCACCCCTGCCTGAGCGGCAAGGTTTGCAACGCTATCAAATTTTTCGTTTTCAAAAAGTTTATCAATTACATTCTTGTCCTTGATATCCGCTTTTATAAAAGAAAAGTTCTTAAAATTATTGCTTTTGGATTTTACGCCTTCAGAGATTTCATGTTGGTTTATGCCTAGCTCTTTTAATCGTGCCAGTTTTAAAGATATATCATAATAACCTGATATATTATCCAGACCAACAATTGTATCACCCCTCTCTGAAAGTGTCTTACATAAATGAAACCCAATAAATCCGGCCGCACCAGTCACTAAAATTTTAGCCATACTACTTAGAGTCTTCTATAATGCTCCCCAATATTCCCTGCGCTGCTAAAACAATATCAGCCACTTCTCTCAACACGCCTCTTCCTCCATCTAATTTTGTAATCAAGTCTGCCTCATCTTTAACGTATGAAAGGGCATCATTTGGTGCAGCACTTAACCCAACATGTTTTATAACCCGTAGGTCAATAATATCATCTCCAATATAGGCCACCTCATTTAATGTCAAGTTAAACTTAACCACCAACAGACTTATCAATTGAAATTTGTCACTTACACCTTGCTCACAAAAATCTAGCTTTAACTCTTCACATCTTCTTTTGACAAGCTCTGAACTTCGGCCTGTTACCGCCCCTACCACTATACCTGCTTTTTTTAGGTGGCTTATTATCTGTCCATCTTTTACATTAAATGATTTAATCTCATCACCACTATTTGTATAAGTAATAGCGCCATCGGTCAGTACACCATCCACATCAAAAATAATGGCTTTGATGTTTTTTGCTTTCTCAATAATATTCGGTGCAATACCATTTAGGATGTCCATGATCTACAGAATAAATAATTGGTTTGATTAAATTATTTACCCTTCTCTTCGATAATCACACCATTGGCTACAAATGTATATTCTTCCTTAGGGTTGGTAATTAATGCTATCTCTTCCTCGCTCTTACCGGCATCTTCCGCATAATGCTTTAAGGTTTCAACATCTGTCACTTCCTTCTTTACTTCCCCTTCAATTATTGTTGAATTACCCTCCATTCCTGTGGTTGGTACGAAAAATCCATAATCTTTAAATGTTACACGCATTTCTTCCCCATTATCAAATTTTACTTTCATCCAACATCCTTTTTTAGCACAAGTAGCTAATATCTCCCCCTTCAACTTTAAACTAGCAACGTCCTTATTTTCTAAAGATGCTTTAATCAAAGAGCTGCTCTGGATACCCTCCTTGTTTATTTGATTTCCATAAAACGTGTCCTGGGCTATCGCATAAGTTGAAAGTAGAACTATTCCTAAAACAATAATTGATCTCATATCTAATGGGTTTTTGTATTTGTAGGTAAAATTAAGGCATTAATTTTACCTACACCTACTTTATTATGAAGTCATTGTAAAAATTAATCACCTACGATTTTGAATGCCCCCCAATAAAAAGGTGTTTTATACTCGTCCATGAGCATTATTTGAGCACTCCTAAAGGCGTCATATTTATCTTTTCCTATAGAAAGGTTTTCATAAAACAACGTCATGAGCCTTTGCGTAGCGTCATCATCAACATTCCACATACTCATCACAATATATCTAGCACCTGCTATTTTAAAAGCCCGTTGCAAGCCGTAAACCCCTTCTCCATTTGACACCTCTCCCAAACCAGTTTCACATGCAGAAAGTACCACCAACTCGGTACCGTTCAAATCCATGTTCATTGCTTCGTAAGCGGTTAAAATACCATCTTCATTGTCTATTGAATTAGTACCTGTCAATAAAAAATCCTCAGCACCGGCCAATATTATACCAGCTCTTAGTAGTGGATTTTGGTAATACCTGTTCGATTCTCCAAAGTCAGGGGCTGGAGGGTTTTCCAAAAAGTATCCGTGTGTTGCAATGTGTAAGATACCAGGATCACTTACCGACTTAATCTCTGATTCACTTGCCTCACTGTTAGTCAGTGTAGTCACTCTCTGCCCGGCTATTTTAAAAATATTTGAAATTTCTTCTACTTCTGTTTTTGTTCCAGGTAATTCAGAAATTCCTTCACCACTACGCATATACCTTAATAAACCACCGCGTAATCCACGTGTTTCTGAGAAATCAACTCCCCTTAATCCTCTGACTTTTACATCTTCGGTCTGTACTTTTTTGACTGTAGTATAGGTTGGGAATCCAAACAAATATTTTGAGGAGGATGTCTTAGAAGTTTTGGATTTAGTTAGTAAATCCCTTGTACTTGTCACCTCTTGAATCTCCATTTCCTTAATCAAATATTCATTGGTTTCAGGGTTGATCAATGTACTCATGTTTATCTGATTGTAAACGCCATCTGGAGAGATAAACACTTTTTTATAACCTTTAAATTGATCTTCCAATGGCTTCCATAGTTCCTCATAAGTGAACTTATCAGATATTTGATATCTGATCGAATTTCTATAATTGTTCAAGTACCTTCCCTCCATTAAATTTCCACGGGTCAATAAAACTACTCTGGGGTATTCAGATTTCTTGTCAATTACCAGTGCTAAATAATGTATAGTATTTGTAAACGCTCCCCCAAGATTAGGGTCAGCCACACGATATCTTATAATTTCAACAGCAGACTCATCTTCCTTCAATGCCTCTTTTACTTGCTCCCAATTAGGGATTTCACTGCTGTATATCTTTGCGAATTGTGAAGACCGACTTACAAGGCTCTTCTCAATTTTATTGGCATAATTATCTAACGAGTCCACGAGTTCTTGTCTGGGATCATTGTTGGAATACAGCTTTGACAAACGTTCCTTCGTAGTTTTCCAAGTCTCATAATCTTTGATCAATGATGAGTCTTTACTATTATAAATATTCTTTCTTAATCGCTCTGTAGCCACCATTATTATTCCCTTAGTACGAAGCTGATAATTGTATAATTGAATGGCTATGGTAGGGTCAGTGGCAATCGCTAGTTCAGCCAATGAGTTAAATTGTTCAAATGCAGGTTTCAGCTTTTCCAAGTAGAACTTGGTTTTCTCTTCTTCACTTAGAGATGGGAAAAATAATCTTATTTGCTCGAAGAAATTTTCAAATGTCTCTTCAAAGTATTTTCTTGATTTCTTAATATCACCTTTCTGCCAATAATATACCGCCAAATAGTTAGTCACTTCAGCATATTTCGGGTGTGATGTTCCTAAAATACTTTTACGTAATTTCAGTGCTTCTAGGAATTGGCCCTCGGCTTTGTCTGATCTTTTTAATAATAATGTTTTACCTGTATTAAATATTACAGTGGCATATAGATCACTTTTTTTACCCACCGTTTTTACAAATAATACCTTTGCTTTATCAAATGTTTGTATTGCTAAATCCAGTTTACCTTGATTTCGGTAAACATTGGCCAGGTTATTCAAAATAGTACCTTCTACTTCACTGTTTTCACCGTATATTTTCGGACATATCGATAAAGCTTTTGTAAAAGTTGATTCTGCTTTAGCAAAATCCTTTGCATCATCGTACGCAGTTCCTAAATTGAGTAGGGATGTTAAATAATTTGGATGTTCGATTCCATAGATTGTTGAATCACTAGAAAGTAATTGCTTGTAGATTTTTATAGCTTCAACAGATCTGCCTAGTGCCATAGCTGCGAGACCTAAGTTATTGTTAACAATATCAATTAATCCTTCAGTATTATTTACAGAAATTAAATTTTCTTTACACTGCAAAAAAATTCTCTCTGCTTTGGGGTATTTGCCCTGATTGATGTAATTCAAGCCCAGATTTGACTGTGTTCTGATAAAACCTAAGGTATCTAACATCTCACCAAAAGTAACACTGGCACTTTCGAATAATTCTTTAGATTGATCATAGTTACCCAAGAACGAAAGCACATCTCCCTTACTCGCCTGTAATTCAGCCTGACTGAATTCATCATCTGAAATTTTCTTTCCTTGAGAATTTAAAAGTACTAGCGCCTCCTTATACTGCCCTTGTTCAACTAAAATATCCTTATAATATAAGACTGATTCAAAATATTCATTTGATTTATTACCGTACAATTTTAAATCAACTGCTAACAATTTATCTGCTGTGTTTTTAGACTCTTTAAACAAACCGAGCTCGAGATAAACCATTGTAAGATTATATAGTACATTACTATAACCCTTTGATTCTAATGGTATAAGTTGTTCGCTTATATTTTGAGCCTTTTTAAAATAATCTTTGGATCTTTCATATTCACCTAAACCCAAATATGTCTCTCCATACAACGAAAAAATGTCTGAAGATAATGTATCTACTAAAGTAGTATTAGCCTTTACTTGAGGTTCCAATTCTACAATTTCTTCTAACTGATCATTGTCAATCAATGATTCTACGTGTCGGTAAAACTCCATTCTATCCTGCCCATAAACGGCAGTTGACAAAACTATAAGGAATAAAACTATTGAATTTTTCAAGGCCAGTTTGGTTTGATTTCCATAAAAATTATTTTAAATCAATTGTTAAAAATAATCAATTAATAGCATATTTATTATATAATCCTACGAAATCAAATAGTGTAACCAATCAGCACTAAAATGATTGGGATTAATGTAGAATGAAGCTAAAAAACCGATAATGATTCTTTGGAGAGGCAGCTTGGCAGTGATTCGAACCTGCGGCCCTCCCGACCTAAGTCGGGATACGCTAACCGGACTGCCTAACAATCCATTCCAATACTTTCGAAGGGCTTTTCCAGCTTTTTAATTTACGCTCCAATAAAACAGCCTCTGTTCTCGATTTGAATTCTTTACAATGAAGTAAATCATATGGTATCCCTGCTTTAGTGCTTTTTGACTGACCAGAATTATGGCGATGAAGACGGTCTTCTAGATTATTGGTCTGACCAATATATAATCTGCCAGTCTTCTCTGATCGAAGGATATAAGTGTAATAAGTTGGCATTGGTATATAAAAAAAGGCCTCTTTTCAGAGGCCTTTTTGTGTCGGGGCGGCAGGATTCGAACCTGCGACCCCCTGGTCCCAAACCAGGTACGCTAACCGGACTGCGCTAC